>UBYX01000015.1:83600-208413 GCA_900469955.1 Hyphomicrobiales bacterium
CCCCCTCTGGCCTGCCGGCCAGAGCGTCTTGCCGACCTCTCCAATTGAGGGGAAGATGGCCGGCAGGCCAGAGGGGGGTGAGCTTGCTCATCGTTATCCTCTTCAAACGCTAAATCGCCGTCCGGGCTCTGAGCGCTGCCGTCAGCGTGCCTTCGTCGAGATAGTCGAGTTCACCGCCGACCGGCACGCCATGCGCCAGCCGGGTGATCTTCACCTCGATGCCGGAAAGCTGATCGGTAATATAGTGCGCCGTCGTCTGGCCTTCGACGGTCGCGTTGACCGCGATGATGATTTCGCGGATCGTACCCTCGTTGACCCGGTCGATCAGGCCACGAATGTTGAGGTCATCAGGGCCGATGCCGTCGAGCGGCGAGAGCGTGCCGCCGAGCACGTGGTAGCCCGCATTCATGGCGCCCGCCCGCTCCAGCGCCCAGAGGTCGGAAACATCCTCCACCACGATCAGCAGGGATTGGTCGCGGCTGGCATCGGTGCAGACGGTGCAGGGGTCGACGGTATCAACATTGCCGCAGCGCGAGCAGATCTTCACTTTGTCATAGGCCTCGCCCATCGCATGAGAAAGCGGCCCGAGGAGTTGCTCCTTCTTCTTGATGAGGTGCAGCGCCGCCCGACGGGCCGAGCGAGGCCCCAGCCCCGGGACTTTCGCCAGAAGCTGGATGAGTTTTTCGATTTCGGGACCAGTGACTCGCTTTGCCATGTTCTCCTTTTAGCCCATATGCTCTTCAAACGGAATCGCGGAAGGAACGTCTGCATGAAACTTCTCGCCATCTGTCTCGGCCGCCCCGAAAAGCTGCCGGGCAAGAGTTTCAAGACCGGCATCTACAAGAGCGCCCTGAACTCTGCCGCGATGATCGACAGGTTCGGTCTGGTCGGCGATGCCGTTTGCAACACCAGACATCACGGCGGCGAGGACCAGGCGGTGCTGCTCGAAGGTTCGCTGACCCTGGACTGGTGGACTGCCGAACTCGGCCACGAGCTGCCGCCCGGGACATTTGGCGAAAATCTGATCATCGAAGGCCTCGACAACCGGGATGTTGCCGCCGGGGACCGTTTCCATGTGGGCGAGGTCGTGCTCGAAGCGAGCTGCGCCCGTTCGCCCTGCAACACGCTGGCGGTGAAGATGGGTGATCCGACCTTCGTGAAGACCTATGTCAGAGCCGGTCGCCCCGGCATCTATTGCCGGATCATCGCGCCCGGCATGGTTTCGCCGGGCGATCCGGTACGCCACGAACGCTTCTCCGGCGACCGCGTCATGATCGCGGAAATGCTGGCGGCTGTCGGAAGAAGCCTCTCGGATGCGGAAAAAGCCCGCTTCCTTGCGGCACCCATAGGCCGCCGGTGGAGGCCGACCTTCGAAAACTAGAGCAATCCCGGCAAAATGGGCAGAGGTTCTACATTGTCCAACAAAGTCTAGCGCGTTGCGATCGCCGCAGCGGCGCTGGCCATGGCGCCCGCCGAGACCCGGTTCGCCATCTGCACGGCGCGCCGGCTCTTGAGAAAACCGCGCGCCTTGCCTGCGAGCAGCATCCAGGAAATGTTGACCGTCATCAACACGAAGAACTGGCAGGTGACCAGCTCCAGCCAGCCTGTCATCGTCACCGCATGAATGTCGATGATCGACGGCAGGAGCGCGATGTAGAACATCATGATCTTCGGATTGCCGAGTGCCACCGAGATCGCCGCCAGGAACAGCTTCAGGCTCGAACGTGCCTCGGGAAGCTCCGCCTCGGACGTATCCGGTGAGGAAGTCCACATCTTCCAGGCGAGATAAAGGAGATAGGCGACACCCAGCCATTTGATGGCGACGAAGACGTGGTGGAAGGTGTCTGCGATCGCCGACAGGCCGGCAACCGCCACCGTCAGCCAGACCGCGTCGCCGATCCACATGCCGAACAGGAAGGGAAAGACGCCGCGTGTGCCCTTGGCGATGACGCGTGCCACGAGCGCTGCGATGCTTGGCCCCGGCGTGCCCGCGGCCACGAACAGCGCGCCAACGAAGACGAGCAGAGAAGTCAGCGTCATCGGAGCCTCCCGGTTTCCGTGTATTTTCGGATCAGAACGGCATCTTGAAGCCGGGCGGGATCGGCAAGCCGGCGGTCAGCTCCTTGGTCTTTTCGGCAGCGATCGCCTCGGCACGTTCCTTGGCTGCCTTGTGAGCCGCCACGATCAGATCTTCGAGGATCTCGACCTCTTCTTCCTTGAAGAGCGACGGATCGATCTTCAGGCCGAGCATTTCGCCCTTGCCGTTCAGCCGGACGGTCACGAGGCCGCCGCCGGATGTGCCTTCGACGTCGAGAGCGGCGATATCCGCCTGCATCTGCTCCATCTTGGCCTGCATTTCCTTGACCTTGCCCATCATGCCCATGATGTCGCGCATGTCGAAAATCCTCTTCTTTTATAGTTCGATGTCGTCGCCGGGCAGGATGTCGCCCTCTTCGGATTCCGCGGTTGCCGGTGGGGTGGCTTCCGCCGCCTCGTCTTCCTCTTCTTCGGCACGAATACGCACGTCGATGATCCTGGCGCCCGGGAACTGGGCGAGAATGGCGGCCACGTCCGGATCGGCCCGGGCATCGGTCCTGCGCTGCTCCTTGGCCTGTTCCTCCGCCTGAGCCAGCGTCGGAGCGCCCCGCTCGTTGGAAAGCGTCACCCACCAGGTGATCCCGGTCCATTCCCGAAGCTTCGACGTCAGATCATTGATGATGGACTTCGGCGCATCGGGCTCGAGGTTGATTTCGAGCCGCCCGGGTTCCAGTTTTACCAGGTGGACGGACTGACGGATGCGGGCCCGCAATACGGGTTCGCGATTTTTGGCGCAGAGATCGCCGATGTCTTCCAGCGACCGTACGTGAACCTTGGGCTCAGGCTGGGATTCGGCTGCCGCTTGCATTGCCGGCCGTTCCAAAGGTTCCTGCACGTTTTCGGGCGCGGGGACGGCCCGCAGCATCGCGGTCGGCCCCCCGGCCGGAACGCGCGGTGTCGACATATCCGAGCCGCGTGCATTGACCGGAGACTGGGACGGCGAGGCCACCCGTCCTCCGCCGTTCGACGCGGGCGCCGAACGCTGTCCATCGCCGCCGGAGAGATCAGCGAGCCTGCGCGCGGCATCTTCTGGGGAAGGCAGATGAGCCGCATGGGTGAGACGGATCAGCACCATTTCGGCAGCACCGGCCGGGCGTGAGGAATTCTCGGCTTCCGGAATGCCCTTGAGCAGCATCTGCCAGATGCGCGACAGCGTGCTCACGGCAACGCTCTCGGCGAATTCCCGGCCGCGCAGGCGTTCCACTTCGCTCAGCGAGGGGTCGTTTGCCGCATCGGGAATGTATTTGAAACGGGTGACGAGATGGGTGAAGTCGGCAAGGTCGGTCAGCACGACCACCGGATTTGCCCCGGCCTCGTACTGCGCCCCAAACTCGGAAAGCGCAGCCGTCACGTCGCCCCGCACGATATGGTCGAACAAATCCACGATGCGCGCCCGGTCGGCAAGTCCCAGCATGCCGCGAACGGTCTCGGCAACCACGCTGCCGCCGCCATGGGCGATCGCCTGGTCGAGCAGCGACAGGCCGTCGCGCGCCGAGCCTTCGGCAGCACGGGCGATCATCGACAGCGCTTCCTGCTCGGCCGCAATGCCTTCCTTTTCAAGGATGGTGGTGAACAGGCCGACGAGATCGGCCGCGCTGATGCGACGCAGGTCGAACCGCTGGCAGCGGGAAAGGACGGTGATCGGAACTTTTCTGATCTCGGTCGTCGCGAAGATGAATTTCACATGCTCCGGCGGCTCTTCGAGCGTCTTCAGCAGGCCGTTGAAGGCCTGCGTCGAAAGCATGTGCACTTCGTCGATGATGTAGACCTTGTAGCGCGCCGAGACGGGACGGTAGCGCACCTGCTCGATGATCTCGCGGATGTCGTCGATGCCCGTATGGGAGGCCGCATCCATCTCGATCACGTCCACATGCCGGCCTTCCATGATCGCCTGGCAATGGTCGCCGGGGATGCGAAGGTCTATCGTCGGCTTATCGATTTCAGCGGTCTTGTAGTTCAGAGCACGGGCAAGGATGCGCGCGGTCGTCGTCTTGCCCACGCCGCGAACGCCGGTCAACATATAGGCTTGGGCGATGCGTCCTGTGTCGAAAGCGTTGGTGAGCGTGCGGACCATCGGCTCCTGGCCGACCATCAGGTCCGAGAAATCCTTGGGGCGATATTTGCGGGCAAGCACCCGGTAAGCGCTGCCGCCAGCAGGACTGGCAACGGGAGCATTTGATGACGTGGGCCCGGTATCGCTCATTCAGTCCAGCCTGCGGGGGCCGTTCCAGTCACTTGACCGGACCGGAAGCTGACCAAGATGGTAGAAAAGGGTGGGAGGCTGGCACGGCGACCCGTGCCTGGCTCGTTAGGGCTGCTTCCTTCCGGACCTGACCCGGTTGGCGAGTGGCTCGTCCACCACCAACCTCCCGCCGCACATATCGTCAATAACGCTTCCAAATGCAAGCCAGACCTGTAAAAAACTGCTATCGAACAGAAAACACACGGGAGGAAAGCTTGAGCGCATTCGAACTGGACGGACGGATCGACAAGGATTCCGAGCTCGTGAAAAAGCTGGACCTCTGCCAGTTGCGTCTCCAGAACGACAGCCGCTGGCCCTGGCTGGTCATGGTGCCTGAGCGAAACGGCATGAGCGAGATCTTCGACCTCTCGCCTTCCGACCAGGCCCTGCTTTCCGTCGAAGCCAATCGCGTCGCCGCGGCCTTGAAGCAGGTCACGGGCGCAACCAAGATCAATGTCGGCGCTCTCGGCAACATCGTGCGCCAGCTGCATGTCCACGTCATAGCCCGCTTCGAAGGCGATCCGAACTGGCCCGGCCCCGTCTGGGGTTTTGGTCAGGCGGTACCTTACGAACAATCGCAGAAGCAGAATCTCATCAAGAAACTGGTTGAAGCTCTTTCATGACCGCTACCCTTTTCGATACCGATGCACCTCACCCCGAGCCAAGCGAGCTTACTGCTTTTTCCGGCAACAAGCTCGACAGGCAGGCCGAATATCGCGCGGATGATTGCGTCGAGAAGGCGCTGGCCGTTGAAGGCACCCATATCCTCGCCTTCAGCGGCAGCCGGCTCATCCTCAAGCATGACGGCCAGATTCTCGATCCGCTGTTTTCGGCCTACGAGCTTGCGGAACTGAAGCCGGATTTCGATGGTGCCGTCCTGCTCGGCTACAAGGAAAACGGCGAGCCCCGCATCGCCGTACCGGTTCTCATTCCCGCGGAAGAGCTGGCAAGCCACTACAAGCCCACCGAGGCGCGGGCGCTTTTCCGCGATTCCTTGATCGAGGTTGAACTGCTCGGCGAAGTCGCCCAGGCCGTTGCGCTTCTCAACTGGAACTCGGCAAATCTTTTTTGCGGCAAGTGCGGCTCGCCGACGGAGATGAAGATCGGCGGCTACAAGCGCGTCTGCACGAAATGCGAACACATGATGTTTCCGCGAACCGATCCGGTGGTCATCATGCTGACCATCGACGTGGAGCGGGATCGTTGCCTGCTTGGCCGCAGCCACCATTTCCAGGAAGGCATGTATTCCTGCCTCGCCGGCTTCGTGGAGCCCGGCGAGACGATCGAGAACGCCGTCCGCCGCGAAACCTTCGAGGAGGCAGGTATCGAGGTCGGCCGCGTCCGCTATCACGCGTCGCAGCCCTGGCCTATGCCTCATTCGCTGATGATCGGATGTTACGCCGAAGCGAGATCGGTCGACATCAAGATCGATCCGCAGGAAATGCAGGACGTCCGGTGGTTTGGCCGGGCGGAAACAGCCGCCATGCTGGAGGCTGGCCCCGGCAGTCCCTATTTCGCACCGGTCGAAGGCGCGATAGCCCATCGGCTGCTGCGCGACTGGATCGAGTGGGGTGACGAGCGGTCAGGCGCAGCCTGAGCAATCGATCCGTCGAATCGATTGCAGCGAGGAACGCCCGGAGCACACGCGAAGGGCAGGGCCGCGTGATCCTGGCAGGATCCTTCGGAAGGACGAGCGCTCTGAGTTCAAGCGTATTGCTGGAGGCCCCAATCTGATGACCGTTGCCCGTTCGGAGCGCCTGCTGGCCCTTCTTCAGACGCTCCGGCGTTACCGGCAACCCGTCAGCGGTGCGAAGCTCGCCACCGAAACGGGCGTCAGCCTTCGCACGCTCTATCGGGATATCGCGAGCCTCCAGTCGCAGGGCGCCTTCATCGAAGGAGAGGCGGGCGTCGGCTACGTCCTGCGACCGGGTTTCATGCTGCCGCCGATGATGTTCACCGAAGAGGAGGTCGAGGCCCTGGTGCTCGGCTCGCGCTGGGTCGCGAAGACGGCCGATTCACGGCTCGCGGCCGGCGCTGTCGATGCGCTTGCCAAGATCGCTGCTGTCCTGCCGCCGGAGCTGAAGGAAGAACTTGAAACCTCGCCGCTTCTGGTCGGAGCCCCGCGGCGGGAGGCGGAAAAGGCCGATCTGGCTCTCCTCCGCAACGCGATCCGCGCGGAACATATCCTTGAACTCGTCTATGAAGACGAAAACGGTTCAAGGACGCATCGCACGGTCTGGCCCTTTGCTCTCGGCTTTTTCGACAGTGTTCGGGTGATGATGGCGTGGTGCGAGTTGAGGCAGGGTTTCCGACATTTCCGTACCGATCGCATCGCATCGGCCAACTCCCTGGAAAAGCGCTATCCACGCCGTCGGCAGGTGTTGCTGAAGGAATGGCGCCAGGCGCAGGGGATTCCCGCCCCGCCTTGATTGCTGCTGCCATTATCTGACAGCAGGGTCGGATAGTGTCTCGTCAGTCCCAACCAAGGAGCACGGACATGGTTCACCCTGATTTCACCATCCTCTTCGTCGACAGCCCGCTGAAAAGTGCGGATTTTTATCAATCGCTGTTCGGGGTCGAGCCCGTGGAGCGTTCGGCTACATTCGCGCTTTTCGTCCTTCCCGCAGGGCTTCGGTTCGGGCTCTGGTCGCGGCACACGGCCGAACCGCCTGTGACCTCCGGCGGTGGCGGCATGGAAGTGTGCTTTAAACGCGAGGATGCAGCCGATGTGGATCGGATTTATGCGGATTGGGCCGGCGGGGGTCTGCGCGTTCTTCAGACGCCGGTACAGATGGATTTCGGCTATACCTTTGTCGTCACCGATCCGGACGGACACCGGTTGCGAGTCTATTCCATGACGCAAGAGTGACGAGATGAGGCCGGGGCGCCAGGGAATTCCTGTCGCCCCGTTTCCTGTGGGGCGGCCGTTATTCCTTGTTCAAGGTACCGCGCATGGTGTGGCCCTTGTAAGTGCCGAGGATCCGCACCTTTTCGGAGAAGAAGCGCAGCTCTTCCAAGGCTCGGCGTACCGGCAGATCGTCCGGATGACCTTCGATATCCGCATAGAACTGGGTCGCCACGAACTTGCCGCCGAGCTGATAGCTCTCGAGCTTGGTCATGTTGATGCCGTTCGTCGCAAAGCCGCCCATTGCCTTGTAGAGCGAGGCCGGAATATTGCGGACGTTGAACACGAAGGTGGTGACGATGATTTCGGACGGATCGTTGCGCTGCACCCATTTTTCGTCGCGGGAAAGCACAACGAAGCGGGTCACGTTGTTTTCCGTGTCCTCGACATTTTCCGCGATGATCTCAAGACCGTAAAGGTCGGCGGCAAGCCGGGGGGCGAGTGCCGCCATGGTGCGGTCGCCCTTTTCGGAAACCAGCTTTGCCGCCCCGGCCGTGTCGCCGGCAACCACCGCTTTCCAGCCGTTCGCGCGGATGATCTTTCGGCATTGGCCGAGCGCGTGAATATGGCTGTGAACCGTGCGGATCTCCTCCCGCGCCACACCGGGCAGCACCATCAGCTGGAAGCGGATGGGCATGAAATATTCGCCGACGATGTGAAGCCGGGATTCGGGCAGCAGATAGTGAATGTCGGCAACCCGGCCGGCGATCGTGTTCTCGATCGGGATCATTGCAAGATCGGCGTCACCGTTTTCCAGCGCCTGGAAAGCGTCCTCGAAAGTGGGGCAGGGAAGCGGCTCCATGGCGGGGAACATATCCCGGCAGGCCATGTCGGAATTGGCGCCGTTGTCGCCCTGGAAGGCGATGCGATTGGTAGCTGCGTTCATTGGAGTATCCGTCAGGAGGACGCGCGTGCCGAGAGGATCGCCCGCGCCTTTTCAAGGTCGGCCGGAGTATCGACACCGAGGGGGACGGAGTCAACGATCTCGACGTCGATCCGCATGCCGGCTTCGAGCGCGCGCAATTGTTCGAGCGATTCGCGCTTTTCGAGCACCGAAGGACCAAGAGACACAAACTTCTCGAGTGCCGCACGGCGATAGGCGTAAAGCCCGATGTGGTGGTAAAGCGGCCCGTTGCCATATGGCGCTGTCGTGCGCGTAAAATAAAGCGCCCTCAGACGGGTTTCCGACAATGGCGAGCCGACGACTTTTACGACGCTGGGATTGGTCTTTTCATGCTCGTCGGTGATTTCCACGGTGAGCGTTGCAATGTCGGTCGACGGATTTTCGAGTGGACGAAGCGAAGCGCGAACGGCCTCGGGTTCTATCGTCGGCAAATCACCCTGAACATTGATGATGAAATCCATCTCGGAATGCGGGTCGGCCTTCTGCACCGCCTCGAAAATGCGGTCCGATCCGGATTGATGGTCCTGGCGGGTCATGACGACTTCGAAGCCGGCTGCGGCCACCGCATCGTAAACCGCCTGGTCGTCCACCGCGACGATGATTCGCCCCGCTTCGGCTTCCTGAGCCCGCTTTGCAACCTGAACGATCATTGGAAGGCCTGCAATATCAGCCAGAGGTTTTCCGGGTAGCCGCGTGGAGGCCATGCGCGCCGGGATCAGCACCAGCGTCCGGTCAAAAGCCGAGTACTTCATGGGGATACCCTTCTATTCCCGCTGAAACAGTGTCAAAAAGTCTCAAGGGCGGGATGATTATCGTGTTGCAACAAAGATGCAAAAGACATAGGTTCCGCGCAATTTCAAGATGGCCCGCCTTGTGACAGGCGGTTGCAAAGGAGCGGTTGCGGATGAATCCCTATGTAAACATGGCGGCAGGCGCCCTGCTTGCTACGGTCTTCGTCATGATGTCGGTGTCGATTGCCTCGGAAGGGATCTTTCACGCGCCGGAACCTGAGAAGGAAGGCTTTGCTATCGTTGCGGCTGAGGAGCCTGCGGCCGGCGAAGGCGGTGGCGAAGCTGCTCCGGCTGCTGTTCCGGTGGGGCAGCTTATGGCCAAGGCCGATGCCGCAGCCGGTGCCGCTGTTTTCAAGAAGTGTCAGAGCTGTCATGCGATTGAAAAGGGAGGCGCGAACAAGGTCGGGCCTGGTCTTTGGGGTGTCGTCGAGCGCCCGATCGCTTCGCATGAAGGTTTCGCCTATTCGGCTGCAATGAAGGATTTCTCCAAGGGCGGCGCCGAGAAGTGGACTTTCGAGCACCTGAATCACTTCCTTGCCGCTCCCAAGGCTTACGTGAAGGGCACAGCCATGGGCTTTGCGGGCATCAAGAGCGACACCGAGCGCGCCAACGTGCTCGCTTATCTGCGTGAACAGTCCGACAGCCCGGCGGCGCTTCCGGATCCGAATGCCGCTCCGGCCGCTCCGCCCGCGACCAACTGATCGGTACAGACGAGTTCCATTTGAAGATGCCCGGCTTGATCAGCCGGGCATTTTGTTTCTGAGGGGATTTCCGCCTGCTGAAGGCGTCAGCTCAGCAGCCAGGCCCAGAAGCTGACGGTAATGACACCGAAGGCCGTGGTGATGCTGATCACCGATGCGGCCAGCCCATGGCCGGAACGGAAGCGCTGGGCGATCAGCCAGGCATTGATGCCGGTCGGCACGCAGGAGGTCAGCACCAGGGCCGCCGCCCAGTCATGCGGGAGCGCCAGGAGATAGCTCATCAGGAAGACGAGCGCCGGCAGCAGCAGCAGCTTCAGGATGGCCGCCGTTCCGGAAAGGCCTATATCTCCGCGAATCGGATATTGCGTCAGCGCCATGCCGATCGAAATCAATGCCACGGGCGCGGCTGCCGCCGACAGGTGATCGATGACCATCGCGATCGCGACCGGCAGATGCAGGTCGAGGAAATTGAAGGTCACCCCGATCACAAGCGCGATCACAAGCGGGTTGCGGGCGAGGTTCGAGCCAACCTGTTTCAGAATTTCGGCGATGGAGCGTTTTTTTCCTCCATCGACTTTCGAGACCGCTCCCTCCATCAGGATCGTGCCCGCCACCATCATCAGCGGCAGGTGGATCGCGAGCAGGATGGAGATCGCAACCAGCCCCTCCTTGCCAACGATATTGGCGACCAGCGGCAGGCCGATGAAGACGTTGTTGGCAAACGAGGCGGACATGCCCGCAATGACGCCGACCTTGGCGTCACGACCGAAAAGCCGCGTGGCGAGGAGATGGCCGACTGTCCAGGTGCCGGCAACGCCGAGAAAATAGGCGGCCCACAATCGGAACGGCGAAACGCCCTCGAAATGTGCGTCCGCAAGCGTCCGGAAGATCAGCATGGGCACCGCGATCTTGAACACGAACTCGCCGAGTGCGTCGCCGGTTTCCTGCTTGAGGATGCCGATTTTGGCAGTCATCCAGCCGATCAGGATCAGGATGAAGACGGGTACGACATTCACGAAGACGGAGGACAAGGCAAAGGCTTTCGCAGAGGATTTTCTATGCCTCTACCGTATGTGGGAGGCTGCGACAAATGCGTTTCCCGCCGGAGACGCCCGTCCGGGCGGAGACATCGGCACGGGACAAAACAAAAAGCGGGGCAATACCCCGCTTTCCCTCCTGGTCTCGTCCAGGCTCCGGATTGTCTGCCGCCAGTTCATCCGTGGTCGGCAACACAACCGGATAGCTACATTCTATAGCCCCCAATCGTGACAGCGACATGACGCAGATCAAAGGCCGTTTTTGTGGGGGCATGGCTGTTTTTTCTTCCAATCGTCTGAAAACCCGACTACCGCTTCACGCGGTAAAGTTTCCAGGAAGGACCAAGACCGGATGCCCAAGTTCGACGTGCTGACGATCGGTAATGCCATCGTTGATATCCTCGCCCGCTGCGAAGACAGTTTCCTGAGCGAGAATTCGATCATCAAAGGGGCAATGAACCTGATCGACAGCGAACGCGCCGAACTTCTCTATTCGAAGATGGGTCCGGCAGTTGAAGCGTCGGGCGGATCGGCCGGCAACACGGCGGCGGGCATTGCGGGTTTTGGCGGCAAGGCAGCCTATTTCGGAAAAGTCGCGGAAGACCAGCTCGGCCATATCTTTCAGCATGATATCCGCGCCCAGGGCGTCTATTACCAGACGACGCCGGAAGGTACCAATCCGCCGACGGCTCGTTCGATGATCTTCGTCACCCCCGACGGCGAGCGTTCGATGAACACCTATCTCGGCGCTTGCGTCGACCTTGGCCCCGAACATGTCGAAGCCGATGTCGTCGCCGAGGCGAAGGTGACCTATTTCGAAGGATATCTTTGGGATCCGCCGCGGGCCAAGGAAGCGATTCGCGAAGCCGCCAGAATCGCGCACGCCAATGGCCGCGAAGTCTCCATGACGCTTTCCGATCCGTTCTGCGTCGGCCGTTATCGGGCGGAATTCCTCGATCTCATGCGTTCCGGCACGGTCGACATCGTCTTCGCCAACAAACAGGAAGCGCTTTCCCTCTACGAGACCGAAGACTTCGAACTGGCGCTGAAGAACATCGCGCGCGACTGCAAGCTCGCGGCCGTGACCCTTAGCGAAGAGGGCGCGATTATTGTCCGCGGCGAGGAGCGGATGAAGGTTTCGGCTTACCCGATCAAGGAACTGGTCGACACGACCGGAGCCGGTGATCTCTTCGCGGCCGGGTTCCTGTTCGGTTACACCCAGGGCCGCCCGCTCGAAGACTGCGGCAAGCTCGGCTGCCTTGCGGCCGCGATCTGCATCCAGCAGATCGGCCCCCGACCGATGGTATCGCTTCAGGAGGCGGCCCGGAAGGAAGGCCTTATTTGAAGGCTTCGCCGGGATAGGCCCCCCAGATCTCAGCCTGGGAGACCCAGCCTTCGGTGCCGTTCGCTTCGGCGCGGCACCAATCGCCGTTGCATTCCTCCACCTTCAGAAAGACGCCCGGTTCCAGCTTGGCGGTGATGGCGGCGCTGCTTTGCGGATCCCGGCGCATGTTGACGTAGATGTCCTTGCCCTTGCCGCGCATCCACGGCGCGGCGACCGCTGTGCGGTCTCCGGACAGCAGCGCCTGGTTGACCCAGCCTTCGGTGCCCTCGGCATCGCGAACGCGCCGCCAGTTTTCATATTCCTGGATGATTTCCATCGGCGTCCCGGACTTCATGTACATCCACGAAACGGCGTAGTCGGTGCTCGGACCGATTCGGATATTCACCTTTTTGGATTTCAGGCTGACGAAGCGTGGCAGCGGCAGGCCGCTGGCGCCTTTCGTGCCTTGTGCATAAGCCATGGCCGAAGCGGAGAGGCAGGTGGCGAAAGCGAGAGTGAAAACGGTAAAGACACGAAGAATGACGCGACGCATGGGCTTGGTTCCGGCTGAAGGACCATCGGGCGCCACGCAGACCGTGCGAGGTTTTGTTTGTCTTCGCCAACGGGTCTGGTAGAAAACGCCCTGGATGAACCCGAATATCGCGCGACTTGGTTAAGGACCTCCTAAAAGGCCAGACAGAGAGCTGCATGACGGCGAAGAAGAAACCCACGGTCTACATTACCCGCAAGCTGCCGGACGCGGTGGAAACCCGCATGCGCGAGCTCTTCGAGGCCGAACTCAATACCGATGACACCCCGCGCTCCCGCGATGAGCTTGTGTCCGCGATGCGGACTGCCGACGTGCTGGTGCCGACGGTGACGGATCGCATCGATGAGGCGCTGATCGAGGCAGCCGGTCCGCAGCTGAAGCTGATCGCCAGCTTTTCGAACGGCATCGACCACATCGACGTGGATGCCGCCGCCAGGAAGGGCATCACCGTCACCAACACGCCGAATGTCCTCACGGAGGATACGGCCGACATGACCATGGCGCTGATCCTTGCGGTCAACCGCCGGCTGGTGGAGGGTTCGCGCATCCTGACCGACAAGCCCGGCGACTGGGGCGGCTGGAGCCCGACCTGGATGCTGGGACGGCGGATCTGGGGCAAGCGCATCGGCATCGTCGGCATGGGCAGGATTGGAACTGCGGTGGCCCGCCGCGCCAAGGCTTTCGGCCTGTCGATCCACTACCACAACCGCAAGCGGGTAAACCCCGCGACGGAAGAAGAACTGGAGGCGACCTATTGGGACAGCCTCGACCAGATGCTTGCCCGGGTCGACATCATTTCGGTCAATTGCCCGTCGACGCCTGCAACGTTTCACCTGCTCTCGGCCCGCCGGCTGGCGCTGATCCAGCCGAGCGCGATCATCGTCAATACCGCCCGCGGCGACATCATCGACGAGGCGGCGATGATCCAGCTTCTGCGTGACCACAAGATCTACGGCGCCGGTCTTGACGTCTACCAGAACGAACCGGCGGTGAATCCGAAGCTCGTCAAGCTCGCCCACCAGGGCAAGGTCGTGCTCTTGCCGCATATGGGCTCGGCGACGCTCGAGGGGCGGATCGACATGGGCGACAAGGTGATCATCAATATCCGCACCTTCTTCGACGGGCACCGGCCACCGAACCGGGTGCTTCCGGGCCGCAACTGATCAGGCAAGCCGCTTCTGCATCTCGATCGAGGTGACCCGGCTATAGCCGGGATGGGAGTTTTCAGCCGTTTTTTCGAAACCCCACCTCGAAAACGCCAGATGATTGGCGGTGAGTTCGATCCGGGTCTCAAGCCGCAGCGTCGACAGGCCATTCTTCCTGGCGTTCTCCTCCGCGGCCGCCAGCAGCCGGCGGCCAAGTCCTCTTCGCTGATGGGAAGGCGCAATGGCGAGCTTGCCGACATAGAGGAATACCGGCTCCAGCTTGCAGAAGACGCAGCCGACGAGCTTTCCGTTTTCGACGGCCACAAAACCGATCTCGTCCCGTGCCTTCTGCGCCAGGGAAGCCGGCGTCAGCCGGTGAGCGGAAGACGGCGGGTCGATCACCTCCTCCATATAGGCGAAGGAGGCCATGATAAGCGCAAGAAGCTCGTGCCAGCGGCCGAAATCCTCGCCGATCCGGACGATCTCGATCATTTCAGGGCTCGTCATTCGGCCGCGGCTCTTGCCGTCCGGCGCTTGTACTTGATGACATCGAAACGCGCCGAAAGCGCATCGTAAAGCATCAGGCGGCCGACCAGCGGTTCGCCTATGCCGGCGATAAGCTTGATCGCTTCCATGGCCATCAACGTGCCGATAACCCCGGTAAGCGTTCCGAGCACGCCCGTTTCCGCGCAGGAGGGGATCAGGCCTTCCGGCGGCTTTTCCGGGAAAAGGTCCCTATAGGTCGGATTGAGCGACCCGTCTCGTCCGGCTTCATAAGGCTTGAGCACCGTCAGCGAGCCGTCGAAGCGGCCGACCGCGCCGGTGACGAGAGGGATCTTTTCCAGCTCTGCGGCATCGGCGGCGGCATAACGCGTATCGAAATTGTCGGAGCCGTCGATCAGGAGCGTAAAGCTCAGCAGGTGCCGCGCCGCCCATTCCACCGAAAAGCGTTCCTCGAAATCCACGATCCGGACATGCGGGTTCAGCCGCGCAAGCGTCTGCCGGGCGCTTCGGGTCTTCATCTCCCCAACCGTGCCGGTGTCGTGAATGACCTGCCGCTGCAGGTTGGAGAGCGAAACGCGGTCGTCGTCGATGATCCCGAGCGTACCGACGCCGGCCGCGGCGAGATATTCCAGGATAGGCGCTCCAAGGCCCCCGGCCCCGATCACCAGCACGCGAGAATTCTTGAGCTTCTGCTGCCCAGTGCCGCCGATCTCCGGCAGCAGGATGTGGCGGCGGTAACGTTCGATCTCTTCAGGCGTCAAGCTGTCCATGAGGACATCATAGCACCGCCGGTAGATCCGTGTAACTCAGGATGTGACGGCGCCGTGCGTGACCGTAAAGAATTGCGCGCGCTCGGAGAGGGCCGAAAACATGCTCCGGTCCGTGCCGGTCATGAAGGCCTGGCCGCCCAGACCGTGAACCAGATCGAACAAGGCGGCGCGGCGGCCTTCGTCGAGATGGGCGGCGATCTCGTCGAGAAGCAGGACAGGCGCATAGCCCGTCATATCGGCGGTCAGCCGCGCATGCGCCAGCACGAGGCCGATCAGCAGAGCCTTCTGTTCGCCGGTCGAGCAGCGCTCGGCCTCCATGTTTTTTTCCCTGTGCCGGACCAGCAGGTCGGAACGATGCGGGCCGTCGAGAGTACGGCCGGCCGCGGCGTCACGCCCGCGGTTGATCCGTAGCATCTCCAGATACTCCTCCTCCAGCTCGGCTGCGGGACGGTCGAAGGAGCTATCCATGAAACCTTCGAGAGCCAGAACAGGAGTCGGAAATGGTGTCTCGCCGGACCCGGTAGAGAGCGTTCGCAACAGGCCCAGCATTTCCTGACGGGCGGCAGCCATCGAAATGCCGAGACCCGCCATCTGGGTTTCGATACCGGAAAGCCAGGCGGGGTCGAAGCGTCCTTCGGACAGCAGCCGGTTGCGGCTGCGCATGGCGCGTTCGAAATCGCTCGCGCGGCGACCGTGAGCGGGGTCCAGCGACAACACCAGCCGGTCGAGAAACCGCCGGCGATCGGCGGAAGGGCCGGTAAAGAGGCCATCCATCGCAGGGGTCAGCCAAAGGACGCTCAGGTGATCAGAAAGCTCTTCCGTCGATTTCGCCGGCGTCCCGTTGATCCGTACCTTGCGGGCGACGCTCTCGCCTTCTGCAGCCTCGATGCCGGTACCGATCGCGACTTCTCCCTCCATTCCGTCGATGCCGGCGAAGATGGTAAAGCCTCCGGATGCTCCGACGCGGCTGACATCGGTGAGCACGGCGCGGCGAAGGCCGCGTCCCGGAGAAAGAAAGGAGACCGCTTCCAGAAGGTTGGTCTTGCCGGCGCCGTTCTCGCCCGTGAGCACCACGTGCCTGCCATCAAGGGGCAGCGACACGTCCGCGTAATTGCGGAAGTCGGTGAGTTTGAGCCGGGAAAGAAAAGTCTTCAGCGCCATCGGAATCTTGTTCGTTCTGGGACAGGAGCTAAGGGCTCGGACGAAGGAACGCAAGCGTTTGCCTTCACGCGACAGCTTTTGCCCGTGTTTTGGAGAGCCCACACGAATGCGGAACCTCATTTGATTTTGTATGTGTGGCTCCGCATTCGCGTGGCCTTCGGCGTTCTCTCGGGACTTCCGGTCCCTACAGGTGATCACCTCGCCTCGCTGCGTGGCTGCATTTGCGATCTCCTTTCGGGAAACCTTGCCACTTGGACGGCTCAACCGAACCGGACATGGCTGTCCGGGGGAGGCTTGATAGGAGGAAGCCCGGTTACCCGGTCTCCTTCCATGGCTTTCACCTCTTCCACCATCGCCGCACGTTACGGTGTTGATGGAAGCGCCGGCTCCCGCCTGCCCGCGAACGTCTCGCGAAACACTCCGGCGACGGAAGCCGGGTGATTGTAGGCATGGGGAAGGAGAGCGGGGATGAACAAAGAGATAAGCGATTGAGAACATTGAGGCTGCCTGTGCATTTCGTGCCCGAGCAGGTTTGCCGCATGATCATGGCTATTGGCGGGACCTGAGAGATCAACATGGACCCGCGGGTCCCTCTCGGCTAATCTCGCGCGGTTTCCGAAGGAGGCCGAGCATGATCGATAAGGACCGCCCTTCCTGCATCGTCCATTGGACGAAGATCGAAGGACCTGACAACAAGCGTTACAGCGGCGACGACGAGCTTATGGCGATCGGCGCGCCGCTGGCACGGCATCTCGGCTTGACCCGGATCGGCATCCATCATCTGCGCGTGCCTCCCGGCCGCCGCACCTCTTTTCCGCATGCCGAAAGCCTCGAAGAGGAGTTCGTGTATGTTATCGCCGGCACGCCGGAAGTGTGGCTGGATGGGGAAGTCCATCGGCTGAAACCTGGCGATTCCGTCGGCTTTCCCGCCGGCACCGGGCTTGCGCATACCTTCATCAACAACTCGGACCAGGAGGCCGAACTGCTGGTGATAGGCGAGGCGAACAAGGACGAGAACCGCATCTTCTATCCGAAGAACCCTGAACGGCGTGCGATGCGATCCGACTGGTGGGAGGATGTACCGGAGCGGTCGCTCGGCTCTCATGACGGTATGCCGGATGCTGTAAGGGTTTGGAAAGCAACGAAGGGATCTTCGAGTGAGTGACGAGGAAAGGCTGGTCAAGCTGGAAGAGCTTGCCGCGTACCAGACCAAGGTGATCGAGGAGCTGTCCGATCAGCTTGCCGAGCAATGGAAGGTCATCGAGCAGACCCGCGCCAAACTCGACCGGCTGACGGAGCGCTTCCTGTCGCTGGAGGAATCGTCGCTCGAGGCGCCAGCGATCACCAGGCCGCCGCATTACTGACGATCAGGCGGCCGCCCGGCGGAAGCGCCTGAGTGCCACGAATTCCCACATAGCCACGAGTAGCAATATTACAGCGGCAATGCCCTGCATCGTGAAGTTCGCGGCGAACGGGACAAGCAGGAACGCCCCGCAGAGCAGACAGATGCCGGCCACATGTGAATAGGGAAGGAGGCCGGACGATACTTTCTTCATCCAGATCGCGCCGGCAAGAAACAGGACCGGCCCGCCGAGCTGGGCAAGCGCGTGATGATAGGATGCCCTTTCGAGAGGGTGCGAGAGGCTGAATTCCTCTCCGACCGCTGTCAGGATGATACCGGCAACGATCGGCAGGTGGCCGTAGGTGAAAAGATATTGGGCCGTCGTCTGCGGTTCGCGGCTTTCCTCGGCCTTGTCGGCTGCCTTTTCCTGGCCGTCATGGAAGTAGATCCACCACATCAGCACCGTGGTGAGAAAGGCAAGGCACAGGACGAGCGGCGTCCCGCCGGCGTCGAGATGGGTCGAGGCGTTCTTGCCGGTGGTCAGAATGGTTTCGCCAAGTGCGATGATGACGAAGAGCGCGCAGCGCTCGGCAAGATGCTCCCCATCGATATCGAGGGTTTCCGCCGGTGAGGCACCGATCCCCGGCAGCCAGTAGCGCAGCGCCGGCCCAGCATATTCGAAGGCCAGCGCTGCCATCCACAACACGACCCGCAGATGCGGCTCCGACAACCCTCCTGCAATCCAGAGAATGGCGGAGATGACAAGCCAGATGGTGATCCTGAGGAAGGTCATGAACGAGCCGGCGTCTCCCTGCCGGAAGGCATAGAGGGCAAAGAGAGACCGGCTGAGCTGCATGGCCGAATAGGCGAGCGCGAAAACGAGGCCTTGATCGCTGAAAGCCTTTGGTAGTGCGATCGCCAGCACGATCCCGAAGAACATCAGGGCAAACAGCAGCAGCCTGACTGGGGCGAGTTCCGTATCGAGAAGGTTTGTCACCCAGGTCGTATGGATCCATACCCACCAGAGCGCAAAGATGAAGAGCAGCGCTTCGGCGGCAATGCCGAAGGTGAAGTCTGCCGCGAGCGTCTCGGAGAGCTGGATCAGCGCAAAGACGAAGACGAGGTCGAAGAAGAGTTCGGGAAAGCTCGCCTTCGTCTGATCCGGATCATCTTTTCGAAGCCAGTGGCCCCTGCCTGCCGCCATGAATTTTCCCCCACACATATGACTTTGGCCGCCGCGAGGGCTCCCGAAAGAATAGATAGGGCGGGTGCCGCAGGAGCGAATGACAGAACTCGAAATTGCCGCCGGGGAGGTTGATCGACGTCAATTGAAATGGGCGGAAAGCTGATAGAGCAGACGCGAAACGCGTTTCATCAGGCAGATCATGACCATCCCGCAGTTCACCTTCGCCATTCTGCTGCTCCTCTGCACGCCCGGACCGACGAACACGCTGATGGCGCTCGGCGGGTTTTCCCGCGGCTGGGCAAGGGCGCTGCCGCTCGTCGCTGGCGAACTCGGCGGTTATCTCACCGCCATCGTTCCGGTCACGACGGTCGCCGCACCGTTCTTCACCGCTTATCCTCAGGCCTCGCTCATCGCCAAGGCGGCCGCCGCCATATGGGTGCTGTGGCTGAGCTACGGGCTGTGGAACGCGGAAAAGAAATCCGGGCGCGGCGTCGAAATTTCGCTGCGGCAGGTCTTTCTCACCACCCTGCTGAATCCCAAGGCGCTGATCATTGCGCTCGTCATCATGCCGCGTGGCGCCCCCTTGGAACTTCTGCCGTGGCTTGGGCTGTTCGCCGGCCTGGTGATCCTGGCCGCCAATGGCTGGATCCTGTTCGGCCGCATGCTCGGCCGGACGGAAAGGTTCGCGATCAAGCCGGTTTTGATGCGCCGCGTGGCGGCGGCGTGCCTTCTGGTGTTCGCGATGATCCTCACCACCACCTCCATCCAGTCGCTCGCATAAAAAACGCCGACCCTTGCGGATCGGCGTTTTTGATTTCAAATCTGAACACAGAAATCAGTTCTCGAAGAATTCCTTCATCCGGGCAAAGAAGCCGGTCGATTCGGGATTGTTTTCCTTCGAGGAAATCTGTTCGAATTCCTGCAGCAGTTCGCGCTGCCGCTTGGTGAGCTTCTGCGGCGTCTCGATCTGGATCTGGATATAGAGATCGCCCGTCTGCGACGAACGCAAGACCGGCATGCCCTTGCCCTTCAGGCGGAACTGCTTGCCCGGTTGCGTGCCTTCCGGCACCGTGACGCGGGATTTCGTTCCGTCGAGGGTCGCAACATCGAAGGTGCCGCCGAGCGCCGCCGTCGTCATCGAGATCGGCACGGCGCAATAAAGGTCGGCGCCGTCGCGCTGGAAGAACTGGTGCGGCTGAACCGACAGGAAGATGTAAAGGTCTCCCGCGGGTCCGCCGCGTGCGCCGGCTTCGCCTTCGCCCTGCAGGCGGATGCGTGTGCCGTCCTCGATGCCGGCCGGGATATTGACCGACAGCGAACGCTCTTCGGTGACACGGCCCTGGCCGTGGCACTTGGTGCAGGGGTCGGTGATCGTCTGGCCACGACCATGGCAGGTCGGGCAGGTGCGTTCGACGGAGAAGAAGCCCTGGCTCGCCCGCACGCGACCCGAGCCCTGGCAGGTGGCACAGGTTTTCGGCTGCGTGCCGGGCTTCGCGCCGGAACCGGAGCAGAGGTCGCAGGTGATCGAGGTCGGAACCCGGATCTGCGCCGTCTTGCCAGCATAGGCTTCTTCGAGCGTGATTTCCATATTGTAGCGAAGATCGGCACCGCGTTCGCGGCCGCCGGACGACCGGCGCGCACGACCGCCACCCATCATTTCGCCGAAGATGTCTTCGAAGATGTCGGAGAAGCCGCCGGTCGAGGAGAAGCCGCCGCCGCCAAAGCCGCCACCGCCCATTCCGCCCTGTTCGAAGGCGGCATGGCCGTAGCGGTCGTAGGCCGCCCGCTTCTGGGGATCCTTCAAGGTCTCGTAGGCCTCGTTGAGTTCCTTGAACTTCTTTTCGGCTTCCGCGTCGCCCGGGTTCTTGTCGGGATGATATTTCATGGCGAGCTTGCGGAAGGCGCTTTTCAACTCCTTCTCGTCAGCTGATCTGCCGACACCCAGCGTTTCGTAAAAGTCTGCTTTTGCCATGGAGGTAACCGGCTCCGGAAAGGATTCCGGCTGCACGAGGGCAGCCGGATACGCTGTCAACTATGGTCGAGGTATTGCCATCAGGCAATCGACGATCAAGCCGACTTCTTATCGTCCTTGACTTCCTCGTAGTCGGCATCGACGACATCGTCGTCCTTGCCGCCCTCGGAGGCGCCACCTTCCGCCTGCTGGGCCTCATAGATGGCCTGGCCAAGCTTCATGGAGACTTCCATCAGGGTCTGTGTCTTCGCCTGGATGTCGTCGGCATCCGGCTCGGCGGCCTCGACGGCGGTCTTCAGCGAAGCAATCGCATCCTCGATCGCCTTGCGGTCGGTCTCGGAAACCTTGTCGCCATATTCGTTGAGCGACTTCTCGGTCGAATGCACGAGGCTTTCGGCCTGGTTCCTGGCTTCGACGCCGGCACGGCGCTTCTTGTCGGCTTCGGCATTGGCCTCGGCGTCCTTGACCATCTTCTCGATCTCGGCGTCGGAGAGACCGCCGGAGGCCTGGATGCGGATCTGCTGTTCCTTGCCGGTGCCCTTGTCCTTGGCCGAAACCTGGACGATGCCGTTGGCGTCGATGTCGAAGGTGACTTCGATCTGCGGCATGCCACGCGGTGCCGGCGGCAGCCCGACGAGGTCGAACTGGCCGAGCAGCTTGTTGTCGGCGGCCATTTCGCGCTCGCCCTGAGACACGCGGATCGTCACGGCCTGCTGATTGTCCTCGGCGGTCGAGAAGACCTGGGACTTCTTGGTCGGGATCGTCGTGTTGCGGTCGATCAGGCGGGTGAAGACGCCACCGAGCGTTTCGATGCCGAGCGACAGCGGGGTCACGTCGAGGAGCAGAACGTCCTTGACGTCGCCCTGTAGAACGCCGGCCTGGATGGCGGCTCCGAGGGCGACCACTTCATCCGGGTTGACGCCCTTGTGCGGTTCCTTGCCGAACAGCTGCTTGACGACTTCCTGGACCTTCGGCATGCGGCTCATGCCGCCGACGAGAACCACTTCATCGATTTCAGCTGCGGTGACGCCGGCATCCTTCAGCGCGGCCTTGCACGGCGCGATGGTGCGCTGGACGAGATCGTCGACCAGGCTTTCGAACTTGGCGCGGGTCAGCTTCAGCGTCAGGTGCTTCGGACCGGAAGCATCGGCGGTGATGAACGGCAGGTTGATTTCGGTCTGCTGCGAGGAAGAGAGTTCGATCTTGGCCTTTTCGGCAGCTTCCTTGAGGCGCTGCAGAGCGAGCTTGTCGTTCTTCAGGTCGATGCCCTGATCCTTCTTGAACTCGGCTGCAAGATATTCGACGAGACGCATGTCGAAGTCTTCACCGCCGAGGAAGGTGTCGCCGTTGGTGGACTTCACTTCGAAAACGCCATCGCCGATTTCGAGAACCGAGATATCGAAGGTGCCGCCACCAAGGTCGTAGACGGCGATCGTCTTGCCGTCCTTCTTGTCGAGGCCGTAGGCGAGAGCGGCAGCGGTCGGCTCGTTGATGATGCGGAGGACTTCGAGACCGGCAATGCGGCCGGCATCCTTGGTGGCCTGGCGCTGCGCGTCGTTGAAGTAGGCCGGTACGGTGATGACGGCCTTTTCGACCTTTTCACCGAGGTAGGATTCGGCGGTTTCCTTCATCTTCTGAAGGATCATCGCGGAAACCTGTGCGGGAGAATAGTTCTTGCCCTGAGCCTTGACCCAGGCGTCGCCATTGTCGCCCTTGACGATGTCGAACGGGACGAGGCTCTTGTCCTTTTCCACGGTCGGATCTTCGTAGCGGCGGCCGATGAGGCGCTTCACTGCAAAGAGGGTATTGGTGGGGTTGGTGACTGCCTGGCGCTTGGCCGGCTGACCGACGAGGCGTTCGCCATCTTCGGAAAATGCGACCATGGAGGGCGTGGTACGCGCGCCTTCGGCGTTCTCGATCACCTTCGCATCTTTGCCGTCCATGATGGCGACGCAGGAGTTGGTGGTTCCGAGGTCGATGCCAATTACTTTTGCCATTTCTTCTCTCTCCTTTAAGCGAACCGTCGGAACCCCCTGCAGGCATTCCCTTGACAGTTCCTCGACTGGGATGGTTTCGCAGCATCGGCTGCGGTCATGGGGTATATAAGGACGGGTTTTTCGGACTGCAAGGCGAGAAGTCGCCCGTATCCCAGCAAATATAAGACTTTGCCATGTGCCTTTGCGAAATCGCTTTATTGTCCCATGAGGATGTCGAAAAGCGTCGTCTGCCGAGGCTGCCGCGCCGAGGCGCTGGCGCCGACCTCGCCGGGCGGGACGGGGCCGCGGCCGACCTCCATGGGAGGGCGTGGCGCAAGCGTATCGTAAGGCCTGCGATATTCCCGGTAATCGCGCACCGGGACATCGGCAGGCGGGACGACGTCTCCGTATCGGTCGCGGCCGCCATAGGCCGAATCCTGTTCCGGAGCACGCGGAGCCGGCGGATAATCAGGAGGAAGCTCCTCCTGCGGGCGACGCCCCGCACCCGGCAGAATGCCCGAGATAATGTCGCCGATCGTTGTGGGCTCCGCATCCGGCTGAACGGCCGGCGGCGGCAGATCGAGGCTGCGCCCGGTGCCGAAGAGCGGGGTTGGCGTATAGCCGTTCATGGCCGCCGTCATATATTCCTTCCAGGCCTTGGCGGGCAGTCCGCCGCCGGTCACCTTTTTCATATAGGTGCCGTCGTCATTTCCGAACCAGATGCCGGTCGTCATGATGCTGGTATAGCCGACGAAGAGCGCGTCACGGAACGACTGAGTGGTGCCGGACTTGCCGGCCGCCTGCCAGCCATCCAGTCTCGCGGCCTTGCCGGTGCCCTCGTTGATGACGCGGCTCATCATGCTGTTCATGGTTGCGGCGACCGGCTCGCTCAAGACCCGGGGCGGATTGGCATAGTCTGCTTCGTAGAGCACCTTGCCGTCGGTATCGACGATGCGCTTGACGATATGCGGTGTCGCCTTGTAGCCGCCGTTCATGAAGGCGCCGTAGGCCGAGGTCAGTTCGACCAGCGACACTTCCGAGGTTCCGAGCGCGATGGATGCGTTGGACTGCAGCTCCGACTCGATGCCGAGCCGGTGAGCGAGGCTGATCACATTGTCCGGCCCGACTTCCATGACCAATTGTGCCGCGATGGTGTTGAGCGACTGCGTGAGTGCGGAGGCGAGGGTCACCTCGCCGCGATATTTCTCGTCATAGTTTTCCGGCGTCCAGTTGCCGATCTTCACCGGCGCATCGTTGCGCACCGAATTCGGCCGCGCGCCAGCCTCCAGGGCAGCCGCATAGACGAACGGCTTGAAGGCGGAACCCGGCTGGCGTTTTGCCTTAACGGCTCGGTTGAACTGGCTCGTCGCATAATCGCGGCCGCCGACAAGGGCGCGAATGGCACCCGTCGCATCGACGGAGACGAGGGCCGCCTGCGAGGCATTGAGCTTGCCGCCCTCTTTCTTGAGGACGTCGTTGAGGGCCTTCTCGGCCGCCTGCTCGAGACGCAGGTCGACGGTCGTCTCCACGACGATATCTGCCTTCGGCTCTCCGATCAGGCCTTTGACTTCGTCGACGACCATGTCGGCGGCATAGTGCTGGGCGCCGGACCAGTAGCTCTTGGCTTTAGCGGGCGGCTGCGACATGGCGGTCTTCAGGTCGCTGTCGGTGACGTAACCTTCTTCCCGCATGGCGCCGAGCACGACCTGAGCGCGCGCCTCGGCGGCTTTCGGATCGCGTGCGGGCGAGAGGCGGGAGGGCGCCTTGAGGAGGCCGGCGAGGGTCGCCGCCTCGCCGAGATTGGCGTCCCGGGCGGATTTGTTGAAATAGCGCCGCGACGCCGCTTCCACGCCATAGGCATTCGACCCGAAGAAGACCCGGTTCAGATACATGGCCAGGATCTGGTCCTTGGTGAACTTATGTTCCAGCCAGAAAGAGAGCAGAACCTCTTGGATCTTACGTTCGAAGGTGCGCTCCGGCGAGAGAAACAGGTTCTTGGCAAGCTGTTGCGTGATGGTCGAGCCGCCCTGGATGGGCCGGCCGGTCAGGTTGTTGACGAGGGCGCGGGCAAGACCGAGCGGATCGACGCCGAAATGATAATAGAAGCGCCGGTCTTCGATGGCGATCACCGCCTGCGGCAGGTAGGGTGACATTTCCTCGAGCGCCAGCGCTTCGCCACCGGTCGTGCCGCGGTTGGCAATGACCGAGCCGTCGATGGCCGTGATCTTCATGTTCGGCGGCCGGTCGGGAATGGCCCAGGAACTGGCAGACGGCATCTGCGCGCCGTAATAAAGGACGAGGCCACCAACGCCGATGCCCGCCCATAGGCCGAGTACCAGGCACCAATAGACAAGAGTCCGCAAGGGCGAAAAAAGCCCGCCTTCCGCGCGGCGTCGTGACGGTCTGCTGCGGGACGGACGGGCGCGTTCGGATTGTCCCGACCGGGCGCGGCTTTCGGAGCGTTCCTCGCCCCCTTGCTTTGGGGAACGCTTGCCGGGCCGACCATTGCCGACGATCCGTTCCTCCGCGTCGAGGCGTAAATCGTCGTTCCGGCGTGAGCCCTCGAAGGACGGCTCGACGCGTTTGTCTGATCTGCCTTTGAACCCCATAATGAGCTGGCGTACCCCCGTTACTTCGCCTGTGGAAACAGGATCTTACTCGATTGTCTCGTCGCCCACGCCTCTGCTGGACTCTAAATGCGGCGATTTAAGGAGGGGTAAAGGCAGGATATCCGTCCGGCCTCACACACGTGAAAATATGGACCGACTTGACTTCGACTCGGACTTGTGAGAACAAAGAGAGAACAAATGGAGTTGCCGATGACCAGAGCAGAACAGGTTATTGAACGCGCCATGGCCGCCGTCGCTGCCTCTCGGGCAATCCGCGAGGCTGAAGCCGAGCGCCGGCGTGAGACGTTTCAGAAAATCCAGATTGCCAATCAGCGCCGCCCGAACCTCCCCAAGGGCATCCAGCTTCCTCTGGATTTTCACTAGCTCCGCGTGGCATGCGGCGGTAGATCGATTCGTCAGCTTGATTTTTTTCTCAAAAAAAGCCGATTCTTTCGGGAACAATAAGAAGAGTTCCGCGTTTTGACGGATTCCACCTTGGAGGAGGGGAGGAGATGATCAAGATTGTCGAAGCGGTCGTGCGTAATGGCGACCAGCGCGTTCCGGTCGGGCTGGTGAGCATCAAGCAGGCGCTCGAGATGCCCGAAAAGGAAAGTTTCGAATTCAGTCATCCGGCATACGAAGCCGGCAAGACAGACATTTTTGTGAATCGTGAAACGCTCTCGAAATTGATGTAACCGGCTGACTGCAATCAGCCGGGCAGTGGAAATTTGTCGATCTTGCCGTCTTTGGGCGGCCGGAAACTCGGATTCGTGATTTCGGGTTCATCGCTGCATCTAGTAAATTTCATGCCGCAACCATAGCGAAGGAGAATGACATGAAGACATTTCTCGTTATCGCCGCCGTACTGGGCCTTTCATCGACCGCAGCCCTTGCGGAATGCGCCGGCCACAATGTCACGGCGTCTGCCAAGGTGGACAAGGAAATGACCACGGCAAGCATTGCAGCTTCTGCCGCCGATAAAACCAGTGAACAAGCGGTTCTGCTGAAGCGTCAGCAGACGGAAGAAGAGGCTGAAGTCACGGAATAATCGGCCTGCCCGCGTCGGCTTTTGCAGGCGCGGGTTTTTCGATGACTTGGAACCTCCTTTCCCGCGCTGGGTTGTCTCTGCAAAGGAGACGATAATGGCCAGGAAATCATTGGGCACGGGCTTTACCGGCGATATCACCCAGGAAACAGGCGTCGCTGCCAAAGCGAGGACCGCAGTCGATCGCGTCAGGGACGAAGCCGGAATGGTGGCGGCGCATGCGGTGGACCATCCGACTGCCACGGGCTCCGCGATTGCGGCCGTCGGCCTACTGGCTTTCACAGTGGGTTACATGATCGGCCTGTCCTCCTCCTCGCGGGAACGACGCTGGTAAGGATACGCGGTTGAGAGATTGCGGAACCGGGATTGATCTGGCCCGTTGGACTCCCTGAACAAGAAGGAGTTCCCCATGCCAAATAGAAACCCTATTCCGACGCCGGCCCCGGAAACGCCGCGCGGACCGACACCCACGGATGGCATTCCAGACAGGACCCAGGAAAAGCCGCCGCTTACCCCCGCGCAAAACCCCGGAGATACCAAAAATCCTCAGGATCCGACGCTTGATCCTGCTCTCCTCCCAATCGGCGATCCCGCCGGCATGGCCTGATCCAAAGAGTAGTTTCGGTCCTGTCCGGCCGCTCCGGGCAGGCTCGCATAGGTGGAATCCCTTACGGATCGACCCCAATATTGTACCCGTTTTAACTTGTTGTTGCTAATCCATTAGAAAAGGCTCACGGTTAATAACCTTTGGTCGGAAAACGTTACCTCCCCAGCCCGGCAATGCTGGCGCAAGACTGTGGCAATAGAAGCCGGCGCCAGTCGGTGCCGCCGTTGCGACAGTGGGAGATTTCGCCGATTGTGCCCAGTGTGATCGGGAGGGTTATATGCCTAGACAAATGGTTCGCAATCCGGTCCATCCGCAGCAGCTCAGCCTGTTGCAGGAGGTCTTTGACGAAACCTGCGCCGAGCATCAGATCGACAAGGATAGTCCCGATGCGGAAGCTTTGGCGCTCATCCTCGTGAACTCCTTGCAGAAGGGTTCCGACGACAAGGATCAGTTGGCAACGCTTGCCGAGAACCTCGCGAAAAGTCTCTAGCCTTCCGACGGAACGAGGAACCTATCCAGCCTTCGACAGTTGACCGGTCTCGATCAGCAGCAAGGAGGCCGGTATGGCAGAGCCAATCAGAAATCTGAAAACGCCCGTGACGACGGACGCGCCGTCTTTCGATCGCGAGCCCAGCGAAAACGTCAGCAGCGAAATCGCGACGCTGCGATCGGAGATCGCCAGCCTGCGTCAGTTGCTCGCCGAACGAACCGGCGCAGCCTACGAAAAGATCAGCGGACGAGCCAGCGATGCCGCCAGCTATGTTCAGAGCGAAGCCTCCTCAGTGGCGGGCACGATCCGCGAACACCCCGCTGCCACGAGCACGCTTTTTGCCGTGATAGGCGCGATCGGCTTTGCGATCGGCTATGTCGTCGCGACGGCGTCGGCGGAGAGCAAGCAGGCCTGGTATCGCCGTTACCTGAGCGATCGCTTTTAGGCGGCAGGATCTCCGTCTGCCGATGGGTCCTGGCTGATATCGACCCAGGTCCCTCCGGCGAGTTCCGCCATATGCTCGGGGCTGATGCGGACGGCCGCATTGATGGCGCCGGCCGCAGGCAAGACTTCGGCATGTCTTCTGAGCGACAGGTCGCAATAGACCGGTATCGGGGAGGCCAGTCCGAAGGGGCAGACGCCGCCGACAGGATGGCCCGTGAGGGCCGTAACCTCTTCGGCCCCGAGCATGCGCGGCTTCGTGCCGAAGCGGTCCCTGAATTTGCGATTGTCGAGCCGGCTTGTGCCGGACATCACGACCAGCGCGGTCATCTCGCCTGCGCGAACGCAGATCGTCTTGGCAATCTGATCGGGCGCCACGTCATGGGCGGCTGCGGCAAGCGCCACGGTCGCCGAACTGTCTTCCGTGACGATGACGTCGATATCGGAGGCGTGGGCGGCGAAGAAGGCGCGGACGGATTCGAGACTCATGATCGGAAAATGGCGGAGCGGGAGGAGGATCGCAAGGGGTCAAAAGAGACATGCAAAATTTGCAATGCTGCGGTGCAAAATCCTGGCTGTTTTTTAAGCGAGGGTGGTGTATAACACAATCATCGACGGGCGCACTCCTCCTCCCAGCGCTCCCGATGGGACCAACAACACCTCCTCCTCCCAGTTGTTGGTCAGTTTCAGGAACCCGGCGCACCTCCTCCCGCGCCGGGTTTTCTGCTTTTAAGCGCTTGATAAGCCCTGCTGCTCCCGCTGCCTTCCTTCACTTTCCCGATCTTGACCTTTTTGTGGTAAGACCCTAGATGGTGAGCCATCGATATTTGTTTGATAGCCAGCACTAAGCGCCTCCGGCGTCTGCGACGATCTTTCTTCAAATACGAAACTTCACCGTTCCAAGCGCAAAGCGCGGAATAGTCGGTCATTTGCAAGGGAAAGGCATCGTTATGGCGACCGGTACTGTAAAGTGGTTCAACGCAACCAAGGGCTATGGCTTCATTCAGCCGGATGACGGCGCACAGGACGTTTTCGTTCACATTTCGGCTGTCGAGCGCGCTGGCCTCGGCCAGCTCAAGGATGGTCAGAAGCTCTCCTACGAACTCGTCACGGACAAGCGTTCGGGCAAGGTTTCGGCCGACCGTCTGCAGTCGGCTTGATCGTAGCAATACGACCACCACGGAAGGCCGGCTTTGCCGGCCTTTTTCTTTGGCCGTTCGAACGCCCTTGCAAATCCGAACAGGCCTTCCCATCTAGGGTTCAATGGCGTTTCCGACGCACCGCAGGTTTGAGCCAAGAGCTCAGGGACTGCGCGTAACGGCAAATACGGGAAACCGTGCCGTCTTGAGACGATATCCATTTCCGCGTTAACGGGATGTTTACCGTTCGGAGAGACGATGACCGCTAGAGCCGCGCTGACTTCATCGAGGTCGCAAAGCGGCCGCGTCGGAAATGCCTGTCCCATTAAGAGTGACCACGGATGTACTGGCACCCATGAATGGGAGTGGAAAGGTCGGGCTTGCCCGGCCTTTTTGTTTTCAAGGCCCTGCAGTGAAAACTGCGGGGCCTTTTCTGTTCTACCGGATCAATCGGCCAGCGCGGCGAGGATCCGGGCCCAGGAGCGGATGCCCTTGTGGAAGGACTTCAGGTCGTATTTCTCGTTGGGCGAATGAATGCGGTCGTCGACCAGGCCGAAGCCGACGAGCAGAGAATCCATGCCCAGCATCTTTTGGAAGTCGCCGACGATCGGGATCGACCCGCCCATGCCGATCACGACGGCAGGATTGGCCCATTCGTCGGACAGGGCGTTTCTTGCCTTGGTGAGGACGGGAGAACCGTAAGAGAGCTGAATTGCCGGCGAGCCGCCATGCTCATGGAATTCCACCGAGCAGTCACCGGGGATCCTCGACCGGACATAAGCGCGAAAGGCCTCACGGACCTTGGCTGGCTCCTGCTGGCCGACGAGGCGGAACGATACCTTGGCAGAGGCTTCCGCCGCGATGACGGTCTTGAAACCTTCGCCGGTATA
The DNA here is from genome assembly GCA_900469955.1 of Hyphomicrobiales bacterium. GTDB lineage: Bacteria > Pseudomonadota > Alphaproteobacteria > Rhizobiales > Rhizobiaceae > Neorhizobium. The sequence continues at coordinate 113,429 of UBYX01000015.1, forward strand.
GCCGCCCCAGATGCCGTTCACTTCGGCCGTCGGACGCGCCCAGGTAAGTTCGAGGACCGACCGGCCCTTTTCACCCGACGGGATCGAGAGGCCGACTTCGCCCAGGAAGGATTTTGCGTCGCGGCCGAGCGTTTCCCAACCGGCCTTGATGTTCGACGGGGTTTCTTCGACGCCGTCATAGAAACCTTCCAGCGTCACCCGACCGGTCTCGTCATGCAGGCCGGCCAGGATATCCGCAAGGATATGTATCGGATTGGCGGCGGCTCCTCCGAAAAGGCCCGAATGCAGGTCCCGGTCGGCGGCCTTGATTGTCAGTTCCTCTCCCACCAGCCCGCGAAGAGCCGCGGCGATCGCCGGTGTGTCGCCGTCCCACATGCCCGTATCGCAGACCAGGGCGCAGTCGGCCCTGAGTTCGGCCGCATTGGCTTCGAGGAAGGGCTTCAGTGACGGCGAGCCGGACTCTTCCTCCCCTTCGAAAAGAACCGTCACCCGCACCGGCAGGTTGCCATGAACCTCTTTGTAGGCCCGGCAAGCCTCGACGAACGTCAGGAGCTGGCCCTTGTCGTCCGAGGTCCCACGGCCGGTGATCACCTTTCGATCGTTGGCGAGGTCTTTGATCTTGGGATCGAAAGGGTCGTCTTCCCAGAGTTCGATCGGGTCGACGGGCTGCACATCGTAATGGCCGTAAAACAGCACATGCGGCGCATCCGCATCCGGGCCAGCATGATGACCGACCACCATGGGATGACCGGCCGTATCCCGTACCGAGGCTTCGAAGCCGAGTTCTCCGAGTTCGGCAACGAGCCATTCGGCAGCCTTGCGGCAATCCGCCTTGAAGGCCGGATCGGTGGAGATCGACTTGATGCGGACGAGGCCAAACAGACGTTCAAGGCTTGCGGGAAGATTTTGGTCGGCGCGGTCGAGGACGGCGGAAAGATCGGTCATGAAATGATCCCTGTCTTTGAAATGCGAGACCCTTCTCTTCATGGACGAAGAAGGGGTCAATCGTTGTGGCGCGGTCCCTTGTTAGCAAGCCTATGCATGGAGGCACAATGGCAAAGCGAGGTTCGCGATCAAAGTGCCTGCTCGCCGGTCGCCCGTTCGTTGCTGGCCAGGCGTCCGATGAACAGGAAGGCGAGGACCGCAATCGCGCCCAGCCCCGCCGTCACCGCCAGTGACCATATGACGCCGATCCAGGTCATCGACAGCGCCAGGGCGAAGGGCGCGATCGCCGACGTGATGAGCCTTGCAGACATCATCTTGCCCTGCAGTCTGCCGTAACCTTCGCTGCCGAACAAAGCCAGCGGCAAGGTGCCGGCAACGATGCTCAGAAGGCCGTTGCCCATGCCGAAGATAACTGCGAAAACCATGGCTCCCGGCACCGAAGGGGCAGTCAGGATCAGCACCAGGACGCCTCCCGGCAAGAGCGCTGCCGCGATCTTGGCAAGGTGGAGGGGTGTCAGATCGCGGCCGAAGAGCATATTGATGAGCCGGCTAAGAACCTGGGAGGGGCCGAAAAGCGTGCCGACCACTGCGGCAGTGGCGCCGAGTCCCAGGGCGGAGAGCAGCGGCACCATGTGCACCAGCGCTGCGGAGCTGACTAGCGACTGTAGCGCGAAACCGGCAACCATGAGGACGAATCCGAGGCGCCGCGAGCGGGGAGCGAGAACCCCCTCCATCCGCAAAGGCGCCACCGTGCGGAGAGGTTCTCGACTGTTTGCACCGCGCGCCAGCCAGGCATGCAGCGGCATACAGATCAAGAGATTGAGGGCCGCGAAGACCAGGTAGACGTTCTGCCAGGAAAGGTGTTCGTGCAGCGCCGCCGTCAGAGGCCAGAAGATCGTCGAGGCGAATCCGGCGATGAGGGTCAGATAGGTGATGCTTCGTTGCGCGACCTCGGGTCGGAGCTGGACGAGAAGGGCGAACGCAGCGCCATATTGGACGACATTGGCCGCGACCTCTATGGCGATCAACGCCGCAACGAAGGCGATCTTATTTGGTGCCATGGCGCAAGCCGCGAGTGCTGCGGCCGCAACGACCGAACCGAGGGTCATGGCGCGGCCCGCGCCCCACCGGTCGAACAGCGAGCCGAGCCAGGGAGCGGTCAGCCCGCCGACGAGAAGCGCAGCAGACAATGCCCCGAAAATCCATTCCGTCGACCAGGCGAAATCCGCCGCCATGTCGGAGGCCAGGATGCTGAAGCTGTAGTAGAGGGTGCCGTACCCTATGATCTGGGTGACGCCGAGGGCCGCGATGGGAGCAATCGGAATGCGGGCAATCATCAGGACTTAAGGCTCATGCGTTGTTCCAGCTTTCCGATTTCTTCCTTGCGGATGCGGCAGGGCCCGATACGAGCGGTTTGGTAAGCAATGCCGCCGAGGCCGGACAGATCGATGCCGCTTGGCGGCTCTGCAGGATCGCGACCGGAGCCGTTGCGCGGTCGATCTTTGCAAACCCGAGGCGTTCGAAGAACGGGGCCGCAGAGGTGGTCAGGAGATAGGCCCGTCGGGCTCCGGCTGAACCGACCATATCGAGGAGGAGGCGGGTAGCCAGATCTCCAAGACCTTTGCCGCGATGGTTTTCGAGAATGACGAGTGACCGCAGCAGCGCGTCACCGTCATGCAGTTCGTATCCGCCGAAGCCGATTGTATCGGCGCCCTGGGCAATTCGGAAAAAGTGGCGTCCGTCCTCGCTCAGATCGTCGGTCGGGAGTGCCGCGGCAGCCAGAGCGGTGCGCAGATCGGCATCATCTCCCGATATGGGCTGCAGGGTCAGCGCTGTTGCCCTTTCCAGTTCTCCGATCGTGCCCACTTTTGCCGAAGGGTCGCCGCAGGCCGCGACGGTCGCGGCGGGGGTGCAGATTCTCGGGTCACCGGCGCAGCAGTCCTCCATCAGGAAACGGACCAGGTCTGAAAGTGCGTCGTATTTCGCGCTGTAGATGATCGACCGCGATTCCCGTTGCTGCCCTATAAGCCCGGCCCGATCGAGCTCCTTGAGGTGAAAGGAGATGTTGGATGGCGACATCCCCATCTTTTCCGCTATCGCTCCAGCCTGCATCCCGGTCGGCCCGGCGATGACCAGCATCCGGACGATCTCCAGGCGGGTTTCCTGCGAAAGCGCGCCGAAGGACGCGAGGGCTTGACGTTTCTCCATAATTCAATGATCCTTGAAATATTGAAACAAGGAGTAGCGCAAATGAATGTGATCGACAAGACCCGTTCGGCCGACATCAATCTAGGCCTGATGCTCGACACGCTTGCGAGTAGCGCCGACCTGCCGCTGGTATTCCACTATGATGGCCAGGCCATAAGGCAAGGTTATCACGTGACCGAGGTGAAGGCGGGCGATTTTTCCGCCCTCGATTGTGGCGCCAATCCCGAAGCATGGTCCGAGATATTCGTCCAGCTCTGGGATATCGAGGAAGCCGACCGTACTTACATGCCGGCGGCGACATTCTCCAAGATCATCCGCAAGGTATCCGAGCATGTGCGACTTGACGGAGCCGCGAAGCTGACCTTCGAGGTGAGTGACGGCGTTCAGCCAATGCGGCTTTATTGCGCCTCGGTTCCTGTCCGGCAGGATGGCGCCTTGCATGTGGAACTGTCGCCGCGTCCGGCGAGCTGCAAGCCGCGGACCCGTTGGCTGGCGGAAGAAAGCCGGAAGGCGGCGGCCTGTTGCGGGCCGTCTTCGGCAAACAGCGCCTGCTGCTCCTGACGTGAGGGTTGCTGAGGGACCTGTCAGAGCTTGCGGGCGGTTTCGACGATCGTTCGCATGTATTCGATCATCAGTTCCCGCTCAAACCGCTTGAAGCCTGCAAAAAGGGCCGCGTCCGCCTCCGCCGCGGCTTCCACCGCCTCGGCTTCAAGATCGCGGCCGGCCTGTGTCAGCGTGATGATCTGTGCCCGTCGGTCGTTGGGGTGTGGTGTGCGCTGGATGAGGCCGTCGCGCTCCATACGGGAAAGTGTGTTGGCGAGCGTCGCCTGCTCCACCTCCAGCCGGTCGAGGAGCTGTTTCTGGGTCAGCCCATCCTCCTGCCAGAGTTCGAGCAGAACGGGAAACTGTCCCGGAGAAAAACCCAGCGCCGCGGATCGCATCTGCAGGGAGCGCGCGAAACCCTTGGCCAATTGACCGGCAAGATAGGTCGCCGAACGCGAGCGGTCGAATGCCATGGCTTCGGTCTCCATCCTCTCCGATCTGCCTGTGGGGCAGCCGGATATATCGCAGGCCATGCTTTCGCCAAGCCTGTGCGAAGACAGGGGAAATGACAAGTCCTCTATGCTCTTAAAAACGGAAAAACCGCCATGGCAGGGAGGGGACAGCCATGGCGGTTCTGATGGAAGGGCAAAGACCCGGAGAGGGGGGTAGGTCTTTGCCCGGTCTGGTGCGGCGGGGGACAGGCCGTCTTCCAGACTGCGGCGTGATCAGTCGCCGGTACTGTAGAGATGTGCGCCGCAACGGAGCTTTTCAAGGCACGGTGCCATTACAAATCGGTAACGTTCCGGTGAGGCTTTCAAGCCCGGCCGGAGCCGAAGTTTTCGTGGACGGAACGAATGCCCCACGCTATTGCTTTGGCCCATGAAAAAAGGTGATCATCTCTTCCTTATCGACGGCTCCGGCTTCATCTTTCGCGCCTTCCATGCGCTGCCGCCGCTCACACGAAAGTCCGACGGGCTGCCGATCGGCGCCGTTTCCGGCTTCTGCAATATGCTCTGGAAGCTCCTAACCGACGCGCGCGATACATCCGTCGGCGTCACGCCCACCCATTTCGCCGTCATCTTCGATTATTCGGCCAAGACCTTCCGCAAGGATCTCTACGACGCCTACAAGGCCAACCGCTCCGCGCCGCCGGAAGAGCTGATCCCGCAGTTCGGCTTGATCCGGGAAGCGACGCGCGCCTTCAATCTGCCCTGCATCGAGACCGAAGGTTTCGAGGCGGATGATATCATTGCCACCTACGCCAGACAGGCCGAGGCGATCGGCGCGGACGTGACCATCGTCTCCTCCGACAAGGACCTGATGCAGCTCGTGACGCCGAACGTCCACATGTACGACAGCATGAAGGACAAGCAGATCGGCATTCCTGATGTCATCGAAAAATGGGGCGTGCCGCCGGAAAAGATGATCGACCTGCAGGCGATGGTCGGTGATTCCGTTGACAACGTGCCGGGTATCCCGGGGATCGGCCCGAAGACGGCGGCCCAGCTTCTCGAAGAATTCGGCGACCTCGATGCGCTGCTCGCCCGCGCCGGCGAGATCAAGCAGGTGAAGCGGCGGGAAAACATCGTCGCCAATGCCGATCTCGCGCGGTTGTCGCGCCGGCTCGTATCGCTGCGGACCGACGTGCCGCTCGACCTGCCGCTCGATGCGCTGGTGCTGGAGCCGCAGAACGGGCCGAAGCTGATCGGTTTCCTGAAGACCATGGAATTCGGGACGCTCACGCGGCGTGTTGCGGCCGCCTGCGATTGCGACGCGGACGCCATTGAACCGGCCTTGGTCAAGGTCGAATGGGGCGACGCCGCCCGCGGTCCCGATCTCGACGCCGGATCGGCAGCACCTGCCGATACCGGAGAAGCAGCGGCCAGTGCGCCCGCCAACAAGGCCAAGGCGCCGGTTGCGAAGGGAACTGATACAGCAACGCCTGCCGAACTTGCCAAGGCTCGTATCGACGCCTTCGCAAGTGCCAAGCTCGATCCGAGCTGCTACGTGACGATCCGCGACGTGGAAATGCTGGATGACTGGATCAGGGCCGCTCGCGAGACCGGCCTTGTTGCATTCGATACGGAAACCACGTCGCTCGATCCGATGCAGGCGGAGCTCGTCGGCTTTTCGCTGGCGCTTGCCGACAATATCGACAGCCCGAGCGGCCTCGATGTCCGCGCCGCCTATGTTCCGCTCAACCACAAGACCGGTGTGGGCGACCTGCTGGGCGGCGGGCTTGCCGAAAACCAGATCCCGATGCGCGAGGCGCTCGCCCGGCTGAAGCCGCTGCTGGAAGACCCGGCGGTTCTCAAGGTGGCCCAGAACCTGAAATTCGACTACCTCCTGATGAAACGTCACGGCATCACCGTCGAAAGCTACGACGACACGATGCTGATGTCCTATGTGCTGGAAGCCGGCAAGGCCAATCATGGCATGGACGCGCTTTCGGAACGCTGGCTGAACCACAAGCCGATCACGTTCAAGGACGTCGCCGGCAGCGGCAAGGCCGGGGTGACCTTCGATTTTGTCGATATCGACAAGGCGACGGTCTATGCTTCTGAGGATGCCGACGTGACGTTGCGGCTCTGGATGGCGCTGAAGCCGCAACTCGCAGCGGCCGGTCTGACGCGGATCTACGAGCGCCTGGAGCGTCCGTTGGTCGCAGTCCTCGCCCACATGGAAGAGCGCGGCATCACCATCGACCGGCAGATACTTTCCCGCCTTTCCGGCGAGCTGGCTCAGAGGGCCGCTGCCTTCGAGGACGAGATCTATACGCTGGCCGGGGAGAGGTTCACGATCGGCTCGCCAAAACAGCTCGGCGACATCCTGTTCGGCAAGATGGGCCTTCCGGGTGGCGCCAAGACGAAGACCGGCCAGTGGTCGACTTCCGCAAGCGTTCTGGAGGATCTTGCCGCCGTCGGGCATGAGCTTCCGCGCAAGATCGTCGACTGGCGCCAGCTCACCAAGCTGAAGTCGACCTATACGGATGCATTGCCGGGTTATGTCCACCCGCAGACCAAGCGTGTTCACACCTGCTATTCGCTGGCGTCCACGACGACCGGCCGGCTGTCGTCGTCGGAGCCGAACCTGCAGAACATCCCCGTCCGCACCGCCGAAGGCCGGAAGATCCGCACCGCCTTCATCTCGACGCCCGGCCACAAGCTGGTCTCGGCCGACTACAGCCAGATCGAACTGCGGGTGCTCGCCCATGTGGCGGACATCCCGCAGCTCCGCCAGGCCTTTTCGGATGGTGTCGACATTCATGCCATGACGGCGTCCGAAATGTTCGGCGTGCCGGTGGAGGGGATGCCGAGCGAGGTTCGTCGCCGCGCCAAGGCGATCAATTTCGGCATCATCTACGGGATTTCCGCCTTTGGCCTAGCAAACCAGCTCAGCATCGAGCGGTCGGAAGCCGGCGACTACATCAAGAAGTATTTCGAACGGTTCCCGGGCATCCGCGACTATATGGAAAGCACGAAGAATTTCGCCCGCGAGAACGGCTATGTGGAGACGATCTTCGGCCGGCGCGCCCACTACCCGGAGATCAAGTCTTCCAATCCTTCGGTGCGAGCCTTCAACGAACGGGCTTCCATCAATGCGCCGATCCAAGGCTCGGCGGCCGATATCATCCGCCGGGCCATGGTGAAGATGGAGCCGGCGCTCGCCAATGCCGGCCTCTCGGCTCGCATGCTGCTGCAGGTGCACGACGAATTGATCTTCGAGGTAGAAGACGACGAAGTGGAGCGCGCGCTACCCGTGATCGTCTCGACCATGGAACAGGCTGCCATGCCTGCGATTGCCATGAGGGTACCGCTGAAGGTCGATGCGCGGGCGGCGACCAATTGGGACGAGGCGCATTGACCGGCTCAATTTTCCTTGGGGTAAAGGGATAGAAGCGCCGTGGACAACAACTCGTCGGCATAGGAGCAGGCGGTCAGCCGGGCGTCGGATGGCATGCTCATTTCCTCGCAGCGCTGTCGCACGGTTTCCATGATCAGATTCGTGATGCCGCGGGCATATTCGACATCCGCATTGTCGGAGGTGTCCATGGCAAGTGCGAGCGCGGTCATGGAAACGATCTCGAGCACCACCACGCGGGCCTCGAGGTCGGCAATCGCTACCGCTTCCCGGTTTTCGTCACGCGGTTTGATCTGGTTCATACTTTTCCTCGTGTTACATTAGGAAAAGCAAATAGAGCCGACGGGGAGACTTTAAAGCGCCGGGCGGGGGTTTTCGCCGAATTATCTTGCAGCCGGCAAGCAGCCTTGGAGCGCTTCGACCATCGCCTGGCCGGACGTTTCGAGCGAACCGCTGTTGTCGATCGTCATCACCCGATAGTCACCGGCGACGGCAAGAGAACTGCGCTCCAGCCGGCGAAGTATGTCTGCCTTCGTCTCCCGTCCGCGAGCCGCCAGACGCGCGGCGAGAACATCCGGGCTGGCGGTCACGTTTATCACGAAAAGGGACGGGTAGACGGCCTTGAAGCGACTGAGGGCCGAGCGGGAACCGTTGGCGACGACAAGCTGGCCGCGATCAACCGCGGCTTTCGTCTCTGCGGGAATGCCATAGCGCAGTCCGTGGGCTCCCCAGGATACGGCAAAACGGCCGGTATTTTCCAGCATTTCGAACGTTTCTTCGGAAACGGCATCATGGTCTTCGCCGCCAGCTGCCCCATCGCGCGTGATGACACGGCGGACGAAAAGGACATCCTCCCGGCCCGCGAAATGCTGCGCCGCATAGGCCATGAGCGTGTCCTTGCCGGCGCCGCTCGGACCGACCACCACGACCATCGCGCCGGAAGGTCCTGTTTCTGTCGGTCGCGCGTCCATCAGGCGACCCGTTTGCCTTCACGCCAGACCGCGCGGACCACCGGGACGCCCTGCTTGCGGTGGACGCGCACCAGATCCGCACGCAGGCCCGCCTCTATCCGGCCGCGGTCGTTGAGGCCGACGGTCCGGGCAGGGGTCGCGGTCACCATGGCAAGTGCTTTCGGCAAGGAAACACCTTCAACGTCATCGGCAAGCACGAATGGCGCATGCAGGAGACTGAGCGGCACGTAGTCGGAGGAAAGCACGTCGAGCACGCCGCGTTCGGCAAGGTCGCGGGCCGCGATATTGCCGGAATGGGACTTGCCGCGCACGATGTTCGGCGCCCCCATCAACACGCTCATGCCCGCTTCGTGCGAAGCCTTGGCCGCATCGAAACTGGTCGGAAATTCCGCCAGCCGTACGCCATTGCCGATCGCCTCGTCCACGTGAGCCAAGGTGGCGTCGTCGTGGCTGGCGACCGTAATGCCGCGCTCGGCGCAGACCTTTGAGATCGCAAGGCGGTGCGGGGTCGAGTTGCGTGCAGACTCTTCCTGCCGCTTGGCGATGAACTTCGCAAAGGCCTCGTCGGTCAGGCCCCGCTTCTTCTTGTAGTAGAAGACGTACTGATCCATGGTCTGGAACTGGCGCTGGCCGGGCGCGTGATCCATCAGCGAGACGAGCCGGACATACGGGTCATCCTCGAAATCCACGAAGTGTTCGAGCACGTTGTCGGCCGAGACCTCGCAGCGCAGGTGGATAAGGTGCTCCGAGCGCAGGCGGCCCTCCTGGCTTGCGGTGTGGATGGCGTCGGCCATCTCGCGCATTTCACCCCTGACAAAGCCTCCGTCCTCGTCCGCACCCATACGAAGGCAATCGAAGACGGTGGTGATGCCCGAAGTGGCCACCTGCGCGTCGTGGGCCTGAATTGCGGCGATCGTATTCCAGCGCACGCCGGGACGCGGGGAGTAATGCTGTTCCAGATGGTCGGTGTGCAGTTCCACGAGGCCCGGGATCAGGTAGTCGCCCTCGAAATCCTCCCCTGTGCGTGTGAGGCCTTCGGAAATGTCGACGAGTTTCCCGTCGCGAATCTGGACGGAGCCGTGGATCACGCTGTCCTCCAGCACGATACGGGCATTGGCGAGCACGAGTTCGGCGGTCATGAGGCAATCTTTCTGTTTGCGGAGCTGCGCGCCAGCGGGAACCAGCGGTGAACATGGAAGGGCGCGCCGCGCGACGGTTCGATGAAGAGCGCAAGCCCATCGATGGCCAGCGCCGAATGAGCAAACGCGGCAAATCGGCGGTCTAGCTCAAGGCGCATGGCAGGGGCCTGGTCAGGCGGAACCTGGCCGGTGAGCGTCATATGAAATCGGAATTCGTCCATGACATAGGGATAACCCCAGCGGTCGAGATTGGCGCGCTGGGCGGCGCTCAGGTTTTCGGGCTTGCGCCGAGCGATATCTGCATCCGTGAGCGGGGCGCGGAACGGTTCGAATTCTTCGACCGTCCTGGCCGCGAAATGTTGTAGCTCGGGATAGATCGTATCTGGTACAAGCGCAAAGAAACGCCCCAACTGACCAATGATGACGTTTGGAATTTCGAAAGCCGACGTGTCGGCGGTGAACCGTTCAATGGCGGCGATCAGTTCCGGCTCGGTGCGATCCGGATTGAGTTCGAAGGGGGCCTTCAGCGTCGCGTGGAAACCATAGCGGCGCGGATCGGCCGTCAGCGCATGGACCGTCTCCTTTGGCAGTCCGTCCACATCGGGCGTCGGAAATAATTCTCCGCTGAAGGCATCGCGTCCGAGCCAATGCGACGCCATCCTCGTCAGCGGACGGTTTTCATCGGGCGAAAAATAGAGAGCGTAGCGCAAGGCAGGATCCAGGAATCAGGAGGGGCGATGGAAGACTAGCCTGTCGGTATGCCCCGATACAGGACCTCGGCTAAAAGATTTCCGTGACATAATGATGATGCGTCAGCCGTGGCGGAGGAGGAATTCTTCCGCTGAAAGCGCCCGGAAATCATCGAGCGCGGCTCTGAGTTTCAGATGGTCCCAGTCCCACCATGCAAGCCGTTCCATTGCCTCGCCTATCTCCTTTGTAAAGCGTTCCCGGATAAGCTTTGCCGGTACGCCGCCGACGATTGCATAGGCGGGGACATCCTTGGAAACGACCGCGCCGGCACCGATCACGGCGCCATTGCCGACGGTCACGCCCGGCAGCACCGTCGCTCCGTGCCCGATCCACACGTCATGGCCTATGACGACGCGATGGTCGCGGCGCCATGCGAAGAAATCTTCCTCGTTTTCCGCATCATCCCAGTAGTTCGCGGCGCGATAGGTGAAATGATGCAGCGTCGCGCGCCATGTCGGATGGTTGGTGGCATTGATACGCACGGACGCCGCCATATTGACGAACTTGCCGATCGTCGCGCACCAGACCGAACCATCCTGCATGATGTAGGAATAGTCGCCGATCTCCGCCTCATCGATGCGGCAGCGTTCCGAGACTTCCGTGTAGCGGCCGAGCTTGGAGTTGTTGACGCGCGCGCTTGGGTGGATCGTGGGATCAAGACCGACCTTGACACTCATGCCGCGGCCTTTCGCGGTGAAAAGCGCGTAACGTCGAGAATGCGGTCCGCAACTGCCTCACGGACTTCCTCGTCATGGAAAATTCCAAGAAGCGCCACGCCTTCGCGCTTCTTTTCGGCGATCATATCCACCACCACCCGCCGGTTCACCGCATCGAGCGATGCGGTCGGTTCATCGAGGAGAAGGATGCTGTGGCTGGTGATGAAGCCGCGCGCGATGTTGACCCGTTGCTGTTCGCCCCCCGAGAAGGTGGCGGGCGGCAAGCTCCAGAGTTCGCGCGGCAGGTTGAGCCTTGCGAGCAGATCGGAAGCCTTCACCTTTGCCTCCGGCGCTTGGATTCCGCGGGCGACAAGCGGTTCGGCGACGACGTCAAGGGCCGCAACGCGCGGGACGGTGCGCAGGAATTGGCTGACATAACCCAGGGTATGACGGCGGACGTCGATAGTGGTGCGAGGATCGGCGCTTGCGATATCGACGAGCCTGTCTTTGTGGCTGACGAGGATCTGACCCGCATCGACCGCGTAGTTGCCGTAGAGCATCTTGAGTATCGAGCTTTTGCCGATACCGGAGGGTCCGCCCAAAACGACGCATTCGCCGCTTGCAACGGAGAAGCTTACATCGTTGACGACCGGCAGCTTGATGCGGTCACGCAGATGCATGGTGAAGCTTTTGAAGACTTCTGAAACGACGAGGGGGGTGGCCATCGCAATATCTCCCTCAGACCTGCAGGATCGAAGAAACGAGAAGCTGGGTGTAAGGCTCCCGCGGGTCGTCGAGCACCCGGTCGGTCAGCCCGTGTTCGATCACATGCCCGTCCTTCATCACCATCATCCGGTGGGAAAGCAGGCGGGCGACTGCCAGGTCATGCGTGACCACGATGGCGGAAAGCCCGAGATCGTTGACGAGGCCGCGGACAAGGTCGAGCAGGCGCGCCTGGACCGACACGTCGAGACCGCCGGTCGGTTCGTCCATGAACACCAGGCGAGGGCTCGTGACGAGATTGCGGGCGATCTGCAGGCGCTGGCGCATGCCGCCTGAAAAGGCGCGGGGCTGGTCGTCGATACGGTCGGTGCCGATCTCGACGCGGGTGAGCCAGTCATTGGCGGTGGCGCGGATATTGCCGTAGTGCCGGTCGCCCACCGCCATCAGCCGTTCGCCGACATTGGCGCCGGCGGACACCGTCATGCGCAGTCCGTCGGCCGGGTTCTGGTGGACGAAGCCCCAGTCGGTGCGCATCAGGAAACGGCGTTCCGCCTCGCTCATATGGTAGAGGTCGCGGAAATTGCCGTCGCGCATGCGGTATTCGACACTGCCGGTCGTCGGCATAAGCCGGGTCGACAGGCAGTTGAGAAGCGTCGTTTTGCCGGAGCCGGACTCGCCGACGATAGCCAGCACCTCACCGGGCCAGAGCTCGAAAGAGACATCCTTGCAACCGATGCGGCTGCCATAGAATTTCGAAACGCCGCTGACTTTGAGAAGAGGGGTGTCGGTCGCGGCCTGTAGTTCTTGATTGTCAGGGTTACTCACTCCGCCGCCTCCTTGTTCTGCGCCAGCATCTCGCCGGCGTGCCCGTGTTCGCGACGGTCCTCGCAGTGATCGGTATCGGAACAGACGAACATGCGGCCGCCTTTGTCGTCGAGCACCACTTCATCGAGATACACCCCCTGAGCGCCGCAGAGCGCGCAGGGTTGTTCGAATTTCTGGATTTCGAAGGGATAGTCTTCGAAATCGAGGCTCACTACCTCTGTGTAAGGAGGCACGGCGTAGATACGCTTTTCGCGCCCTGCGCCGAAAAGCTGCAAGGCTTCCGACATATGCATTTTTGGATTGTCGAATTTCGGCGTCGGCGAAGGATCCATGACATAGCGGCCGGCAACCTTGACCGGATAGGCATAGGTCTTGGAGATGCGGCCGTTATGGGCGATGTCCTCGTAGAGCTTCACATGCATGAGGCCGTATTCTTCGAGCGCATGCATCTTGCGCGTCTCGGTTTCGCGCGGCTCGAGGAAGCGCAAGGGTTCCGGGATCGGCACCTGGTAGACGAGCACCTGGCCTTCCGCAAGTTTCTGCTCGGGAATGCGGTGGCGCGTCTGGATGATCGTCGCATCCTTTGTGTGGGTGGTCACGGCGACATTGGCGACCTTCTGAAAGAAGGCGCGGATCGAGACCGCATTGGTCGTGTCGTCGGCGCCCTGATCGATCACTTTCAGCACGTCTTCCGGCCCGATGATCGAGGCTGTGACCTGCACGCCGCCCGTACCCCAGCCATAAGGCATCGGCATCTCGCGGGAGGCGAAAGGCACCTGGTAACCGGGGATGGCGATCGCCTTGAGAATCGCGCGGCGGATCATGCGCTTCGTCTGCTCGTCGAGATAGGCGAAGTTGTAGGTGGCGAGGTCCGTCATGTACGGTTACCTTTGAGCAATTGGGAGGGCATTTCATAGGATTCAGCGTCGAGACGCTCTCGAGCATCGTGCTCTTCGGCCTTATCGCGCTCCCGCTCATCTACCGCGCAATCTTTAGTCCGGAAAAGGGCAGCAGCAGCTTCGATCTGGATGGCGGCGATGGAGACGGCGGCGGCTGAAGGATGTCCGGCGATTTCGATCATTCTGCCGCCTCCTGCACGTCTTTTCCGCCATTTCTGATGGCTTCGATATCGGCGCGCATCTTGCGCACCAGCGCGAGTTCCGCTTGAAAATCGACGTAATGCGGCAGTTTCAGGTGCTCCACGAAGCCGGTCGCCTGGACGTTGTCGGAATGCGAGATGACGAATTCCTCGTCCTGTGCCGGCGCGGTGATATCCTCTCCGAGTTCTTCGGCACGCAGGGCGCGATCCACCAGCGACATCGACATCGCCTTGCGTTCGCTCTGGCCGAAGACTAGGCCGTAGCCGCGAGTGAACTGCGGCGGCGCCTTGGACGATCCCTTGAACTGGTTAACCATCTGGCATTCGGTGACCCGGATGCGGCCGAGCGAAACGGCAAAACCGAGTTCGGGAACCTCAAGCTCGACCTCTACCTCGCCGATGCGCACCTCGCCCACGAAGGGATGGTTGCGGCCGTAACCGCGCTGGGTGGAATAGCCGAGCGCCAACAGGAAACCTTCGTCGCCACGGGCGAGCGCCTGCAGGCGGAGATCCCGTCCCATGGGAAATTCCAACGGTTCGCGGGTAAGGTCGCCGGCCTCGTGGTCATCGGGAAAATCACCGTCCGCTTCGATCAGGCCTTCGTGGGCGAGAATGTCGGAAACCCGCATGACGCGTTCGTCGGATGCGCTTTTGCGCGCCGGTTCCTCGATCGGCTCGTCGGTCAGCAGGGACGGATCGAGAAGACGATGGGTGTAGTCGAAAGTCGGGCCAAGAAGCTGGCCGCCGGGCAGGTCTTTATAGGTCGCCGAGACACGGCGCTCAACCTTCATGCTTGCCGTATCGACCGGAACCGAGGTGCCGAAACGAGGCAGTGTGGTGCGGTAGGCGCGCAGCAGGAAGATCGCCTCGATCAGGTCGCCCCGCGATTGGCGGACCGCAAGCGCTGCAAGCGTCCGGTCATAAAGCGAGGCCTCCGCCATCACCCGATCGACGGCAAGCCCGAGTTGTTCCACGATCTGCTCAATGGTGACCGACGGAAGCGAGCGGTCGCCGCGGCGCCGGTCGGCGAGGAGCCGGTGAGCGTTGTTGATGGCGGCCTCGCCACCCTTGACGGCAACATACATGGTTCATTCTCCTGCCCGTCTTCGGCACCGCTTGCGATGCGGAAGGATTGGTCGTTCGGGCGGAAGGCGCCCGCCCACGGTTTTCATTGGAACGCGATGTTCGTGGTCCGCGGCAGGCACAAGAGGCTCTTGCCCGCGGTCAGAATGACGTCGACGCCGCGCGGAAAGAGCGCGCGATTGTCGGCCCAGAGCCGCGGGAAGACCTCCGGCAGGCCTTTCAGCTTGACCGTCGTCGCCTGTTGAATGCCGGGTCCCTTCAGCGTCAGAGCCGGTCCCTGGCCCAATGCGGTGATCTCGATCACCAGCGTCGTGGAACGGTCGGGATATTCCTGCGTCCCGGCGGCAAAGAGGCCGAAGGAGGAGGGTGCCACGCCGGCCTCCACGAACGCAAAGCGGGATTCCGCCTTCTCGCGCGTGATCGGCGCACCGGTATGAAAACCGATCCACTCGGCCACCGGCGACTTGAGGAGGCCCGCGCTCAGCCAGGTGGGAGTATCGTGGTCGCAGAGCGTAAGCGCGATTGCGCCCGCAGCCTCGCCGAGTGGTTCGGGCTGTCCGATATCAGTGGTGATGATGTGGATCGTCCCCGGTCGCGCCATACCGTTCATCAGCATGCGAAACACGCCCTGCGACTCGAATACCGGTTCCTGAAACCCGCCGGATAGAGCTTGCGTCTTGATGTTCATCAGTCCTCCCCCCGCACCATGGTGAAGAAATCGACGCGGGTGGCGGCCGTTTCCTCTGCTGTCCGGTTGTCTTCCGCCGCGACCCGCGCCTCTACCGGACCAAGCAGTGCGCTTTCCACGAAACTTCGTGTCGCCTCTTCCTGCCAGAGCGCATCGAAGATGGCCGCAAGCCGCGCCTTCGTCTTGTCGGTACCGAGCGCATGTGCGTGGCCGGCAACGCCGGACGGTAGGAGGACCGTTGCCCGCGTCACCGTGGCTTCCCCGAGATTGAACGGAGCGCCGCCGCCGCCGATCCGCCCCCGTACCATCACGAGGCCGGTTTCCGGTCCGCGCACGGCTTTCACATCGGGTTTGTCGGGAAGCTTGTCCCACGCGGCCTGCAACTCATCCGCGCTGGCCTTTGCCAAGAGGCCAGCCGTGCGACGGCGGCCGTCGATATCAGCAGTCGGCTCGATTTCTTTTGCCAGGTCCATTGCCAAACCTCTAAATGTCTATTAATATAGACAACCATACAAGTTACTTTAGCTGTAACCTTTGGATATAACAAGCGTGTGACATGGATGTGGGGCAAGTGAACGTTCAGCGGCAGAACGGCGTGGCACTCTGGCGACAGATCGCCGACCGAATCCGTGCCTCGATAGCCAATGGCGAGTACGACGCCGCCGGCAAGGTGCCGCCGGAAATGGTGCTGGCCGCACAGTTCGGGGTCAACCGTCATACGGTGAGAAGTGCGCTTGCGGCACTGGCGCAGGAGGGCATCGTGCGCGCCGTGCAAGGCCGCGGCACGCTGATCGAGCGCAAGGAGCGCCTGAATTTCCCGATCACGCGCCGCACGCGGTTCAATGAGGGCATCGGCGATCAGGCGCGGGAAAAGGAAGGTCTGCTTCTCCAGTCGGGAGAAGAGCCGGCGTCATCTGGTGTGGCGACGCCGCTGGGCCTTGAGGAGGGCGCTCCGGTGATCCGGCTGGAAACGCTGCGCAAGGCCGACGGCCGGCCGGTTTCACGGTCTACCGCGTGGTTCCCAGCTGCCCGCTTCGCAGGAATTGCGGAGGCTTATCGAGACAGCGGTTCGATCACCGCGGCCTTTAAGGCGCTTGGTCTTCCCGATTATCTGCGAGTTTGGACGGAAATAACGGCGAGCCATGCCGATGAACAGGATCTCGTGGATCTGCGCCTGTCGCCGGGAGCGATCATCCTGATCGCCCGAGCCTTGAACACCGATCCGGACGGGGCGCCGATTCAGTATGCCGTCAGCCGGTTTCCGGCCGATAGCGTTCAGTTCACGATCGAGAACTGAACGGCTCGCTCAGGTCTCGATCGGGAGAGGGGCTGCCTCAGTGGGCACCGGACATGTCGCCAAGGACTTCCTTGGAGGCGACGGTCGAATCCGGGTTCAGCTTGTAGACCATCGGCACACCGGTTGCGAGGTTGAGCTTCAGGATCTCTTCCTTGCTCAGCCGGTCGAGCACCATTACCAGCGAGCGCAGCGAATTGCCGTGAGCGGCGACGAGCACCGTCTGTCCCTGCAGCACGCGCGGCAGGATTTCAGTCAGATAATAGGGCCAGACGCGGGCGCCGGTGTCGCGCAGGCTTTCGCCGCCGGGCGGCGGCACATCATAGGAACGGCGCCAGATATGCACCTGCTCCTCGCCCCACTTGGCACGGGCATCGTCCTTGTTGAGGCCGGAAAGATCGCCATAGTCGCGCTCGTTGAGCGCCTGGTCGCGGATGGTTTCGAGATCCGGCTGGCTCACCTTGTCGAGCACGATCTTCAGCGTGTCCTGCGCGCGCTTCAGCACCGAAGTGAAAGCGATATCGAACTTGATGCCCGTATCGGCAAGCGCCTGGCCCCCGGTTTCGGCCTCCTGAATGCCGAGCGGCGTAAGATCCGGGTCCCGCCATCCGGTGAAAAGGTTCTTCAGGTTCCAGTCGCTCTGGCCGTGGCGAACAAGGACGAGAGTTCCGCTCATTAGATCAATTCCTCCAGGTGGATTTCAGGAAAGCCCAAGCACGTCGAGCATCGAATAAAAACCGGGTTTCTTGTCTCGCGCCCAAAGCGCTGCCGTGACGGCGCCGCGCGCGAAGATCGAGCGGTCGCGCGCGCTGTGCGAGAGCGTCACCAGTTCGCCTTCCCCGGCTAGGATGACGGAATGGTCGCCGACGACGGAGCCGCCGCGCAGCGTCGCAAAGCCGATCGTTCCGGCAGGGCGCGGCCCGGTGTGACCGTCGCGTACACGCACCGACTGGCCGGCCAGATCGATGCCGCGACCCTTGGCGGCCGCTTCGCCGAGAAGCAGCGCGGTGCCGGACGGCGCGTCGACCTTGTGCTTGTGGTGCATTTCCACGATCTCGATGTCCCAGCCCGCAGCCGGCAGCGCCTTTGCCGCTTGACCGGCCAGCACGCCGAGCAGATTGACGCCCAGGCTCATATTGCCGGATTTGACGACGCGCGCATGGCGGGCGGCTGCCTGGAATTTCTCTTCGTCCGTCACCGAGCAGCCGGTCGTGCCGATCACGTGGACGATACGTGCCTGCGCAGCAAGACCGGCGAACGCGACGCTTGTTGCCGGCGTGGTGAAATCGAGCACGCCTTCGGCATCCAGGAAAGCCTGCAGGGGATCGGTGGTGACAGGCACTCCGAGCGGTCCGACACCGGCGAGTTCACCGGCGTCCTTGCCAATAAAGGCCGAACCTTCGCGCCCGACAGCCGCATGCAGCTTTACGCCTTCGGTTTCATGGATCACTCGGATCAGGGCCTGACCCATCCGGCCTGCCGCCCCGACCACTACGAGTTTCATGTCGCTATTGCTCATTCCGCCTCACCAGCCGACACATCGCGGCATCTGCTTCATGCCGCGATCGATAGCAGAGAGGTCTGGTTGCACGGAACTTTCGGCAGGTCAAGGCGACACCGCCTTGGACCGGTCGCGCGGTCCTTCAGCCGGCGAGTTTGATCGCGTCCGGTCTCGGGTCGAGACGTTCAGGCTGCGGGTTGGATTGCATGGCCTTTGCCATTTTCCAAAGCACCTTGCGGTGATAGCGCTCCAGCTTCAGCCCATTGAAGTACCGGCTCAAGGAATAGAGCTTGAAGAGGCTCTTGTCCCCGGTGCCGTCGATGCAGACGATGTGCTCACCGCCGTCGGCCTTCGGAGCAACGACGAAGTTGCCGGGCGTTTTGTCCATCAGCACGATGTGCCTCTTGCGACATTCCTCAAAGAAATCGGCCAGCATGTCGTAATGCCGCTGCGTCACCTTCCCTGAGCTTGCAAGGGAAAGAAGTGTCGGCGCCAGCTGGCCGTTGCGGTCGCGAACCTTTTCGACAACGAGACCGAGCCCCAGGGACGTATGAACAAGACCGAAAACCTTCGCGATGGGAAGATCTTCAGAGTTCCACTGTGCGGATTTTCGCGCCTGCTCCAGATATTCGTCGAATTCGCGGCGGAACGTCATATAGGCCCCGAACCGGCGATACTTGCGGAAGAACAGGAGTTTGTGCCTGGTCTTGCGGCTGCCGTTAACACCAATGCATTCCGGTTTGACGAGCTTTAACAACACGTCTGGGTAGTCCGCTGATGCATAGACGTCCCGTGCGGAGCCTTCGGCAATCTTCGACCAACCGTCGGCCAAGTCTAAAGGTGATGCAAACAAATGAAGAATCCCCGGCAGCGCCTGTCACAAAACTGTAACAAACCTGCGGGGACAGATCAATGAGTTAGGCTTGCCTAAAAGAGTTCGGAACCCGATGTCCGTTGGAGATTGTTCAACCGTGCATAGATGCCGTTGTTCATCTGTATCAGCGAATTATGGTCGCCTTCTTCAACGACCTTGCCCTGCTGCATGACGATGATCTTATCTGCTCGCACGACTGTGGACAGCCGATGGGCGATGACGACGACGGTGCGGCCGTGCATGACCTCATCGAGCGCCTTCTGGACCGCAGCTTCCGATTCGGTGTCGAGGGCGGAGGTCGCTTCGTCCAGAAGCAGAATGGGCGCGTTGCGAACAAGAGCACGGGCGATGGAAAGCCTCTGCCGCTGGCCCCCTGAAAGGGTTACACCGTTTTCGCCAACGGGGGTTTCGTAGCCTTCCGGCTGGTCCATGATGAAGTCGTGCGCGTAGGCCAGACGGGCGGCCTCTTCCACTTCGAGGTCAGTGGCGTCGGGCCGACCGTAACGGATGTTGTCGCGGATCGTGCCTTCGAACAAATAAGGTTGCTGCGATACGTAGGCGAGCTGGCTGCGCAGCGATCTTTTCGTGATGTGGGCGATATCCTGCCCGTCGATGAGGATCGCTCCTCCCGCCGGATCGTAGAAGCGTGGGATCAGGCTGATGACGGTTGACTTTCCCGCTCCCGACGGTCCGACCAGAGCGGTGGTCTTTCCCCCCTCGGCCGTAAAGCTCACGCCGCTGAGGACGCTGTCGGCCCCATAGCCGAAACGGACATCCCTGAATTCGATCCTTGCCTCCGTCACGACAAGATCCTTGGCGTCCGGCAGATCGCGCTGGCGCGGCTCCATGTCGAGAAGCTCGTAGATCATCCGGGCGTTTACGACCGCCCGTTCCATCTGCACCTGGAGTCGCGCCAGGCGGCGCGCAGGGTCGTAGGCCATCAGCAGCGCTGTGACGAAAGCGAAGAAAGCTCCGGGGGGAATGTTGTCGTAGATCGAGCGGAAGGCGGCATAAGCCAGCACGCTCGAGATGGCGAAGCCGGCGAAGGTTTCGGTGAGCGGCGCCGTCCGCTCGGTGAGCCGCGCGATGCGGTTCGCGCGGTTTTCCGCGGCCCGGATGATCTTTTCAAGCTTGCGCGTCAATTCCTCTTCCATCGTGAAGGATTTGACGATGGTCATGCCGAGGATCGTTTCCTGGGTCGCCCCGAGCACGTGGCTGTTGAGCACGATCGCTTCCTTCGTTGCCGCGCGCAGACGTTTTGACACGTAGCGAAGGGCCAGAAACAGCGGCGGTGCGACCGCAAAAACGATGAGCGACAGGACCCAGTCCTTCAGGATCATCACGCCGATCAGCGAGACAAGGGTCAGAAGATCGCGCGCCGTAGACGTCACGGTCAGGTTCAAGACGTCGCGGATGCCGTTTATGTTCTGGCTGATCCGGGCAGCCAGATGAGCCGAGCGAGACTCGTTGAAGAACCCGACCGACAGCGTCATCAGGTGCGAAAAGAGCCTTCGCTGGTAGCTCGCAACGATGTTGTTGCCGATCTTGGAAAGCGTCACCGAATGGCCATAGGTCGCGAGACCTCTGAGCACGAAGGCGGTGAAGATGGAAAGGCAGATCAGCCAGACGACATCTGCGCGTTTGTTGGCAAAAGCCTCGTTGACCACCGACTCCATGATCCAGGCGGTAAATGCCGTCGACAGCGCCACGACGGCGAGACAGAATATCGCAAAGGCATAACCGCGGATATGAGCGCGGCCGTTTTCGGCAATCACGCGCTTCAATACGGCAACAACGGTCTCTGAATCGACTTGTCGTTTGATATTCTTGGCGGCTTTCAAAGGCTTTCCCGTTTCGGCCCGTCGGCCGGCAGCTTCATGTGCCGGCGGTATTAACCGTTCGGACCGCGTTTTGAAAGCGGCAGGTCAAGATTCGATAGAAATGTTGCATTCCGGCAAGCTTTGCTATCGCCGTCAGCGGCCCTGCATGATCCTGACGATCTTGGCTGTTATGTGGCCTCGGCGAACCTTCACAAGGTCCTCATAGCTCAGCTTACCTGAAGCAATCGCGTTGACCGCCCGCTGGCACGCAAGGTGCGGGACCTTGTTTTCGGAAACATCCATCACGAGAGCGAGACCCTCGACCGTTTTCCGGTTCCACTCGCCGTTGGTGCATTCTTTAATCGTTTCGGCGCGCAGTGCGGCGCTGCCTTCAAGAGCCGTGGAAACCGCCTCGTATCGCTCCTGTGTCATGCATCCGGCATGCACCACCGTCATGCAGGCGATCGCAAACATCCGGCAAGCATTGGCAAACATAAGTCTTTCCTCGTGTAGCCTCGGCACCAAAATTGAGGCGTCCGCGAAGGATGAAGTGAAGCGTGGATCGACCTGCGTCCCGCGGCTTATTTTCCGCGAAGAACCCTGATCGCATTCGGCGTCAGAAACTCGTCACTGAAAGAGTTCAGGTCCTTCAGGGTGAGCCGGCCCGATGCGATACTGTTGGTCAAGCGTTCGCAGATCAGGCGTTTGTTTCGGGAGTCGGACACTGTCACGATCGTTGCGAGGGCCGAGCGCGAGTCACTGGACCACAAATGGCGATCATTGATGCATTGGTTTGTGAACTTCGCCCGTAGCGAGGCGCTGCCTTGGAGCGCAGTAGACAGGGCCTCGTATTTTTCCGGAGTCAAGCATCCGGAAAGAAGCAAGCAGATGGAAACAGTACCTAAGCCACGAAAAACATTAGCGAACATTAAAATAAATCCCTTCCCCAGAGGGGAGGTTACTCCACCAAAACTTGAAAGAATACAAGACGGTTCATGCCCGCCAGCGGCGGCCATCCATGGAAATTCCGTAGGCGGCGGGGGTTCTGGCGAAGCTTGCAAGCCCGGCCAGTGCGGCCTGCGGATGGGTCACCACGAAGGTCGGGATCGTTGCCATCAGCTCGCTATGCGGCGCCTTGTCCTCGAAAGCGGCGCGGAAAGCCGGCGCCTTTAGGGCAGGAAGAATCTTTTGCGAAATGCCGCCGGCGAGGTAGACGCCGCCGCGCGCCATGAAGATCAGCGCCATGTCGCCCGCCACGCGGCCGAGATAGGTGGCGAATAGCGAAAGCGTTTCGACTGCCTGCGGATTGGCGCCGTTGAGGCCATTGGCCGTGATGTCGGCCGGATCGGAGAAGGCGAACTCAAGTCCGTCGGCCGCACACACGGCTTGATAGATGTTGACGATGCCGCGTCCGCTCAAGATTTCTTCTGCTGAAATGCGGCCTTCTATCCTCTGGAGATGCGGAAAGATCTCGAAATCCCGCTCCGACCGGGGACCGACATCCACGTGACCGCCTTCGCCCGGAACTGGAAACCAGATGTGGCGGGCGTAAACGAGGCCTGCGACACCGAGGCCGGTGCCGGGGCCGAGCACGACGCGGGAAGCCATATGCGGCTCACCTTTCGGCCCAAGGGTCTCGCGATATTCTTCCGGAAGGGCGGCGGCGGCCAGGGCCTGCGCCTCGAAATCGTTGACGACCAGAACATCCTCGAAGCCGAGATCGGCAATCATCGCTTTGGGACGAACGACCCAGTCGCAATTGGTCAGATCGATCTCGTCACCATCGATCGGACCGGCCACGGCAAGTATCGCAGAGCGAGGCTGGACAGAGGTCTTGTCGAGCACGACCGCCTGTATCGCGTCGTCGATGGTCGGATAGTCCGCCGTCCGGACGTTCGGAAAGGCTTTTGGTTCCGCATAGGCGTCGATCAGGATCGAGAAGCGGGCATTGGTGCCGCCGATATCGCCGATCAGGATGGGAAAGGGCAGCTTGTCGGTCTTCATGCTGTCGGCCATCGCGGGGTTTAGTCCTTCTGAAAGTCGATGAGTTTTTCGGCTGTAGCACGATTGAGTGCCATCGGTATGTCGTAGACGGTGGCAAGCCGGGTCAGCGCCTTGACGTCCACGTCATGCGGCAGGGCGCTCAATGGGTCGATGAAGAAGATCAGCATGTCGACTTCGCCGGTGGCGATCATCGCGCCGATCTGCTGGTCCCCGCCGAGCGGGCCGCTTTTCAGCCGTGTGACATCGAGGCTAGGACAGGCATCCTGAACGCGCCCGCCGGTCGTGCCGGTGGCAACGATGCGGAAACGGGAGAGCGAGCCCTGATGATGACGGGCGAAATCCGCCATGTCGTCCTTTTTCTCGTCGTGCGCGATCAGCGCGATGCAAGGCTTGGGCGACATGAACGAGTCTTCCCCCCGGAACGGTTTCAATCGATTTACCCGCTTCTAGCGTGCCCGACTGTTCTTGGGAAGGTGGGGGAGCTGCCGGCGCTTTCAAGCGCCGGCTTTGTCCATTGTCATTGCAGCGGCCGGGGCTTGGGGAGGGGAACCTCCGCAGTCGGCACGGGCGGATCGTTGATGATCGCTTCGATGTTGCGCGCCGGCGCAGAAGAGGCCGGCTGCGAGGTGAATGCCATGGCGCCGCCGCCGAAGGTCGCGTCCTCTTCGGCGCGCGCAGGGGCCGCAAGCACGGCTGCACAAGCCTTCGGCAGATCCGACAGCATGACGGGCCGCGGCTTCACGGGCTTCTTGTTCGGATCGGGTTTCGGTGCTGCCCAGGGTTCCTTGGTAAACCACCAGGCAAGCGACTTGTCGCACCCGTCGCCGGCTGTCACAGGCGCCTGCTTCTGGCAGCCGGATGCTCCGGCAGGGCAATGGATGCGGATGTGGAAGTGCTCGTCGTGGCCGTAGATCGGCCGTACTTTGCCGAGAAGCGAGCGGTCGCCCGTCCAGGTGTCGCAGAGCTTCTTCTTGATCGCCGGGTTGACGAAGACCCTCTCCACCTGCGGATAGCTTGCCGCCTGCATCACCACGCGGGCGTGGGTGTTGGTCCAACGCTTCGGATCGACGGTCAGGAACTTGCTCTTGTCGAGCATTGAGGTGAACGGCATGCTCTCGCGTTCCTGCGGGGAAAGCGGCTGGTCGGGTTTGGGCGTGAACCAGATATCCGCGTCAAGGCCGATCTGGTGCGACGAGTGGCCGGACAACATCGGCCCGCCGCGGGGCTGCGAAATGTCGCCGACAAGGATGCCGGATCCCCAGCCGAGCTTTGCCGAATCGCGGGAAAACTGCTCCAGAAGCGCAATCATCTGCGGATTGCCCCAACGCCGATTGCGAGAAAGGCGCATCGCCTGCCATGTGGGGCCATCGGTCGGAAGCGCCACCGCGCCCGACATGCAGCCTTTGGCATAAAAACCGACCGGCTGAGGATCCGCCTTGCTCGGCAGTGCCACACCGCCGAAAAGCTGTTTTGCCGGGGTGCCCTCCTGTGCCGCCGAAGGTCCGGCCAATGCGGTGCAAAGAAAGGCGGTCGCAACCGCCTGCAAAATAATTGAACGCGAAATCGATGCCATGCCCATCCGCCGCAAATCACTCGGTAGCTTTGAATCTACTGTGAAATACGATTTTGGTGAAATGGAGATCGAAAGAGGTTTGTCTATATGCGGCGGATAAAGCGCTTGTGAGCAGGAGTTCCTGTTTTTTGCCGCCTTTTGCCCTATGCTTCGACGCAACAAAGAATTTGAACAAGGGATTGCGAATGAAATTGGCTCGACTGAAGGTGATCTCTGGAACCTTCCTAATGGCTATTGCAGTGATGACCGCGCCCGCCGCGGCGCAGGAGCCACAATGGCGGCACGCAATTGCTGTTCTCGACGAGCCGAAACTGCCGGCAGACTTCAAACGGCTTCCCTATGTGAACCCCGACGCGCCGAAGGCTGGGGAATTGCGCCTTTCCGAGGAAGGGACCTTCGATAATTTCAATCCCCTCATCGACCGAGGTACGCCGGCGGTTGGACTTGGCAATCTTTTCGATACACTTTTGAAACATTCCGAGGATGAAGTCTT
Source organism: Hyphomicrobiales bacterium (assembly GCA_900469955.1). GTDB lineage: Bacteria > Pseudomonadota > Alphaproteobacteria > Rhizobiales > Rhizobiaceae > Neorhizobium. Next base: position 138,479 of record UBYX01000015.1, read on the forward strand.
CGGTTCTTACGGCCTGTTGGCGGAGGCACTCTCATATCCGGAAGATATGTCGTCTGTGACCTTCCGCCTCCGTCCGGAAGCGAAATGGGCGGATGGCCAGCCGGTAACGCCCGAGGACGTGATCTTCAGCTTCGAAAAGGCAAAGGAGCACAGCGCGCTTTATTCGAACTACTACCGGCACGTAACCGTGGCGGAAAAGACGGGCGAGCGCGAGGTCACGTTCCGGTTCGATGAAAGGAACAATCGCGAACTGCCCTCCATCGTTGGGGATTTTCCGGTGCTGCCGAAGCATTGGTGGGAGGGCAAGACTGCCCAAGGCCAGCAGCGGGATATCTCCCGCACGACGCTCGAACCTCCCATGGGTTCCGGTCCCTATAAGATGGCTTCCTTCCAGCCCGGCTCGACCATTCGCTACGAGCTGCGAGACGATTATTGGGGCAAGGATTTGCCGATCAATGTCGGCCAGAATAATTTCAAGGCGATCAGCTATACCTATTTCGCCGATCGCGACGTCGAGTTCGAAGCGTTTCGCGCGGGCAATGTCGATTACCAACAGGAAAACAGTTCGAGCCGCTGGGCCACTCGCTATGATTTCGATGCAGTGAAGGACGGCCGGGTGATCCGCGAAGCGCTCACCAACCCCTTTCGGGCTACCGGTGTGATGCAGGCTATGGTGCCGAATATGCGCCGCGACATCTTCAAGGATGCTAGGGTGCGGGAGGCGTTGAACTACGCCTTCGACTTCGAGGATATGAACAAGAACCTTGCTTACGGCGGGTTGAAGCGCGTCGACAGCTTCTTCTGGGGTACCGAGCTTGCCTCTTCGGGTCTGCCGCAGGGCCGAGAGCTCGAAATTCTTCACAGCTTGAAGGACAAAGTGCCAGCTTCGGTATTCACGACGCCTTACACCAATCCGATAGGCGGCGATCCGCAGAAAGTGCGCGACAATCTGCGCAAGGCAATCGGCCTATTCAAGGAGGCGGGCTGGGAGCTGAAGGGCAACCAGATGGTCAACACCAAGACCGGTAAGCCAATGAGCTTCGAAATTCTGCTCAGCAGCCCTTCCATGGAGCGATCTGTGCTTCCTTATGCCGCGAGCCTGAAGAAGATCGGCGTTGATGCTCGCATTCGCACTGTGGATGCCTCACAATATGTCAATCGAACCCGAAGCTTCGACTATGACGTGATCTGGGCCGTCTGGGCTCAGACGATGAATCCCGGCAACGAACAGTCCGATTATTGGGGTTCCCAATCCGTCAATCGCAACGGCTCGCGCAACTATGCCGGCATTGCCGATCCAGCCGTGGACGAGCTGATCCGCATGATCACCGCCGCTCCCAATCGGGAGGAGCAGGTGGCCGCGATCAAGGCCCTTGATCGAGTGTTGCTGGCTCATAACTATGTGGTGCCTCTATTCTACTCTGGCGAAGCGAAGATCGCCTACTGGAACAGGATTGCGCGACCCGCCGAACTGCCCGCCTATGGCATAGGATTTCCAGGAATCTGGTGGTCGAAGAGTGCCGGCAAGTGAGGAGACTTGCGCCGCAAGCCGGCTCCTGTTCCAAATGGGACCAGATGATTCGCAGGCAGAGACGAGGAAAACGCCATTTGACGTTCGCTGAGATGCGCGGCGGGACAAGGTTCGCCATGACGGACAGGGAGTTCTAATGGGCGCCTATATCCTCCGCCGTCTCCTGCTGATGATACCCACGCTTGTGGGCATCATGGCGATTTCTTTCCTTGTCGTGCAGTTTGCGCCCGGTGGGCCTGTGGAGCAGGTGATTGCTCAGCTCCAGGGTCAGGACACCGGCGACCGGCTTTCGGGCGGCGGCGATGTCCTCGGCCAGGGGGGCGGGGAGGAATCCCGCTATCGCGGCGCCCAGGGCCTTGATCCGGAATTCATCAAGAAACTCGAACAGCAGTTCGGTTTCGACAAGCCGCCGCTGACGCGTTTCCTCGACATGATGTGGAACTACATCCGCTTCGATTTCGGCGAGAGCTTCTTCCGCAACACGTCCGTGATCGGACTGATCGGCGAAAAACTGCCGGTGTCGATTTCGCTCGGCTTCTGGATTCTCGTCGTCTCCTACCTGATCTCCATTCCGCTCGGCATCCGCAAGGCGGTGAAGGACGGGTCGACCTTCGATGTCTGGACTTCAGGCATCATCGTCGTCGGTTACGCGGTGCCGAGCTTCCTGTTCGGCATCTTGCTGATCGTGCTTTTCGCCGGCGGCTCCTTCTTCGATTGGTTTCCGCTGCGCGGCCTCGTCTCGGACAATTTTTCCGAGCTCTCCTGGTGGGAAAAGATCCTCGACTACTTCTGGCATCTGACCCTGCCGCTGATCGCGCTTTCACTCTCCGCGTTCGCCACCACGACGCTCCTGACCAAGAACTCCTTCATCGACGAGATCAAGAAGCAATATGTCGTGACGGCCCGCGCCAAGGGCCTCAACGAGCGCCAGGTGCTTTACGGCCATGTCTTCCGCAACGCCATGCTGATCGTCATCGCGGGTTTTCCCGGCGCCTTCATTTCCGCCTTCTTCACCGGATCGCTTTTGATCGAGAATATCTTCTCCCTCGATGGTCTCGGCCGGCTAAGCTATCTCGCGGTCGTCAATCGCGACTATCCGATCGTCTTCGGAACGCTCTATATCTTCTCGCTGATCGGGCTCGTCGTCGCCCTGATCTCCGACCTGATCTACACCTGGATCGATCCGCGCATCGACTTCGAGCGGAGGGATGTCTGATGGAGGCATCCGCCGCAAAGACCACGGCTCCGGTCGATCGGCCGCCCAAGCGGCCCTGGCTTTCGCCGACCAACCGGAGGCGGCTGGACAACTTCCGTGCCAACAAGCGCGGCTACTGGTCCTTCTGGATTTTCATGGTCCTGTTCGTGCTGAGCCTGATGGCCGAGTTCATCGCCAATGACCGGCCGATCCTTGCCTCCTACAAGGGCGAGATGCTTTATCCGGTCTTGGTCGATTATCCGGAGGAGAAGTTCGGAGGCTTCCTGGCCACTACCGATTATCGGTCGGACTTCATTCAGCAGGAGATCGACGCCAATGGCTGGATGATCTGGCCGCCGATCCGCTACTCCTACCAGACAGTCAATTCCAATATTCCGCATTCGGCTCCTACCGAGCCGTTCTGGATGATGGCGAAGGAGGATCGCTGCAAGGCCTATCCGCAAGGCGATCAAGATCCCAACTGCATCCTCGGCAACCTGAACTGGCTCGGTACCGACGACCAGGCGCGCGACGTGACCGCGCGGATGATCTATGGATTCCGCATTTCGGTCCTGTTCGGCTTGGCGCTGACCATCTGCTCGGCGATCATCGGCGTCACGGCCGGCGCGATCCAGGGCTATTTCGGAGGGTGGACGGACCTTCTTCTCCAGCGCTTCATCGAGATCTGGTCGTCCATGCCGGTCCTCTACATCCTGCTGATCATCGCGGCGATCCTGCCGCCCGGCTTTTTCGTCCTGCTCGGCATCATGCTGCTTTTCTCATGGGTGGGCTTCGTCGGCGTCGTGCGGGCGGAGTTTCTGAGAGCCCGCAATTTCGAATATGTGCGGGCGGCGCGAGCGCTCGGTGTCGGCAACTGGACCATCATGTACCGGCACCTCTTGCCGAATGCCATGGTGGCGACGCTCACCTTCCTGCCGTTCATCCTGTCCGGTTCGATCGCGACCCTTACCTCGCTCGATTTCCTCGGCTTCGGCATGCCACCGGGTTCTCCTTCGCTGGGTGAAATGGTCGCGCAGGGCAAGAACAACCTGCAGGCACCCTGGCTGGGGCTGACCGCCTTCTTCACCATGTCGATCATGCTGTCGCTGCTGATCTTCGTCGGCGAAGCGGTGCGCGATGCCTTCGATCCAAGAAAGACGTTCGGTTGAGCCCATGACAGAACCGCTCCTTTCCGTCCGTGATCTGTCGGTCGCCTTCCATCAGGGACGCAATACCTCGCTGGCCGTCGACGGGGTATCGTTCGATATCCATCCGGGCGAGGTCGTGGCGCTTGTGGGAGAGTCCGGGTCCGGCAAATCAGTGACGGCCAATTCGATCCTGAAGCTTCTTCCCTATCCGGCCGCAAGTCATCCCTCCGGCGAGATCTTTTTCGAAGGCAAGGACCTGCTGAAGGCCTCCGAGCCGGAACTCCGCAATGTTCGCGGCGACGACATCACGATGATCTTTCAGGAGCCGATGACATCGCTCAATCCGCTCCATACGATCGAAAAGCAGATCGGCGAAATTCTTGAACTGCACAAGGGCATCAGTGGCCAGACCGCCCGGGTACGCACGCTTGAACTGCTGAACCAGGTCGGCATACGTGAGCCCGAGAAACGGCTGACGGCCTATCCGCACGAGCTTTCCGGTGGCCAGCGCCAGCGTGTGATGATCGCCATGGCACTGGCTAACCGACCAAAACTGCTGATTGCCGATGAGCCCACCACGGCACTCGACGTCACCGTTCAGGCGCAGATCCTCGACCTCCTGCGCAGCCTCAAGGGCGAGCATGGCATGTCGATGCTGTTCATCACCCATGATCTCGGCATCGTCCGGAAATTTGCCGACCGCGTCTGCGTGATGACCAAGGGCAGGATCGTGGAGAGTGGGACAGTCGAGGATGTCTTTGCTCGTCCGCAGCACGAATACACCCGCCACCTGCTCGGTTCCGAGCCGCGCGGAGAACCGCCGCCGGCCGACCCGACGAAGCCGGTTGTCATGGAAGGCAAGGATATCCGTGTCTGGTTTCCGATCAAGGCAGGCCTGATGCGCAGGGTTGTCGACCATGTGAAGGCGGTGGACGGCATCGATCTTACCTTGCGTGCCGGCGAAACTCTTGGGGTCGTCGGGGAGTCGGGCTCCGGGAAGACCACGCTCGGATTGGCGCTTGCTCGTCTCATCTCGTCTCAAGGCCGCATCGCCTTCATCGGCAACGAGATCGACAAGTTCTCGTTCAAGGAGATGCTGCCCTTCCGCGACCGGCTGCAGGTGGTGTTCCAGGATCCTTACGGATCGCTCAGCCCCCGCATGTCCGTCGGAGAGATCATCGCAGAGGGATTGAAGGTGCACGAGCGCTCCCTCTCTGCCGACGCACGGGATGAACGTGTCGCCTGGGCGCTGACGGAGGTGGGGCTCGATCCGGCCACGCGCTGGCGGTATCCGCACGAGTTTTCCGGCGGCCAGCGGCAACGGATTGCGATCGCCCGCGCCATGGTGCTGAAGCCGCGTTTCGTCATGCTGGACGAACCGACATCCGCGCTCGACATGACCGTGCAGGCGCAGGTGGTCGATCTCCTGCGCGACCTGCAGAAAAAGCACGATCTGGCCTACCTTTTCATCAGCCACGACCTGAAGGTAGTGAAGGCACTTGCCAATCATGTGATCGTCATGCGGCTCGGCAAGGTGGTGGAAGAGGGGCCGGCCGAGCGGATATTCAAAGCGCCGAAAGAGCAATATACGCGCGCCTTGATGGCCGCCGCTTTCAACCTGGAGGCAGTGGAGACCTCTGCCATCAGCCAGTAGTCCCGAGGTAGCATCATGCCCGCCAGAAAGCCCATCGTCATCGATCTCAAATTCGAGCGCAGCCAGGTAGACGCCGCACTCGCCAATGCTTTTTCCGGCTGGCCCGTGCTGCGTGCCTCCGATCCGGACGTTGATCTGTCTGAAGCCCGTTATGCGGTCATCTGGAAACCGGACCAAAACCTGTTTCGGCGGGCTCCAAATCTGGAGGTGCTGTTTTCGGGTGGAGCGGGTGTGGATCACATCCTCACACTGCCCGACCTGCCGGATATCCCGATCGTTCGTTTCGTCGACGACAGCCTGACGACCCGCATGAGCGAGTGGGTGGTGCTCCAGGCCTTGAGCCATCTGCGTCAGGTGCCGGCCTATCTGAAACAGCAGCGCGAGCGGCAGTGGCGCGAACTTTCGCAGCCGGAAGCAAAGGATCTGACGGTCGGGGTGATGGGTCTCGGTGTGCTCGGGCAGGACTCGGCAAGGAAGCTGAAGATCATGGGCTTCAACGTCATCGGCTGGTCGCGCAGCAGGAAGGCGATCGATGGCATCGAGACGTTTGACGGTGCCGAACTGGACGCATTCCTCTCCAGGACGGACATGCTGGTCGGTCTTCTGCCTCTGACGCCGGATACGCGCGGCATCTTCGATGCGGCGCTGTTTTCCAGGCTTCGGCAGGGTGGGGCGCTCGCAAGACCGGTCTTCATCAATGCCGGCCGTGGCGGCAGCCAGGTCGAGGCGGACGTTGTCGCGGCACTTGAGAGCGGGGTTCTCGGCGGCGCGTCGCTCGATGTCTTCGAAAAAGAACCGCTGCCGACGGACAGCCCCTTGTGGCGGATGGAGAACGTCATCGTCACGCCGCACGCCGCGTCGGCCTCAGATGTCCGGGCGCTGTTTCGCAACGCCCAGGCCCAGATCGAACGTCATGAGAAGGGCGAGCCATTGCAAAACGTCGTGGATCGCCGCGCCGGCTACTGATCGTCATCGGAACATTCCCTTTCCAAGGCCGTTTCTTGCGCAAGAGCCGGGCATTCCGGCAGACAAGGAGCGAAATCATGAACACCCGTTTCGATCCCAAGGAGCCCGCAGACCGCCGCCCGAACCTTGCCGGTTCTTCCGTGGAGGAACCGATGAGCGCGACGGAAGCCCGTCAGGGACGAAAAGGCTCGCCAGTCCTGATCGTGCTGGTGGCCGGCCTCGTCCTGGCGCTGTTCGCATGGGGTGCTGCCGAATGGTGGGGCGAGGCGACGGATCCGCCGGCGGAACAGACGGCGACGCCACCTGCAGCCAGCACGACGCCGGAAAATCCGAATGCTGCGCCCTCGGCCAATCCTGCCAATCCGCCGGCTCCGACGCCGCCTGCGGGCGCTCCTGCCAACAACAATCCATAAGAGCCGCTATCGGCATCATTCGGCCGCGATCTGTCGCGGCCGAATTGCGTTCTGGACTTCCTCCGCTTTTTTTTCGATAAAACTGCCGGAGGTTGATCAGCCGCTGCCTCCGGATGCATCTCACTCGGCGGAGCCGGTCCTTAGCGGACCGGGGGCAGGCAGGGCATGACCAAGACCGATATTGCGAGCAGGGTTTATAATCATACCTGGAAGCTCGACCCGATCATCCGAAGCCTGATCGATACGGACTTCTACAAGCTCCTGATGCTTCAGATGATCTGGAAACTCTACCCGGATGTCGACGCCACCTTTTCTCTCATCAACCGCACGACCAGCGTCAAGCTTGCGGAAGAGATCGATGAGGGCATGCTTCGCGAGCAGCTCGATCACGCCCGCACCGTCGGCCTTTCGAAGAAAGAAATGATCTGGCTGGCCGGTAACACGTTCTACGGCAAAAAGCAGATCTTCGAGCCGGAATTCCTGAACTGGCTTTCCACCTACAAGCTGCCTGAATACGAGCTGTCCAAACGCGATGGCCAGTTCGAGCTGAGCTTCCATGGCCGCTGGATGGAAACCACGCTCTGGGAAATCCCGGCACTCGCCATTATCAACGAGCTCCGGTCGCGTGCAGCCATGCGGCGCATGGGACCTTTTACCCTCGACGTTCTCTATGCCCGGGCAAAAGCCAAGATGTGGGAGAAGGTCGAGCGGTTGCGCACCCTGCCGGGGCTTCGCATCTCCGACTTCGGCACACGGCGGCGCCACAGCTTTCTCTGGCAGCGCTGGTGTGTCGAGGCGCTGAAGGAAGGGATTGGCGAGGCATTTACCGGCACCAGCAATGTGCTGCTCGCCATGGATTCCGATCTCGAAGCGGTCGGCACCAACGCCCATGAACTGCCGATGGTCGTGGCAGCCTTGGCCAACAGCGACGAGGAACTGCGGGCCGCCCCTTACAAGGTCCTCAAGGACTGGAACCGGCTCTATCACGGCAACCTGTTGATTGTTCTGCCGGATGCTTTCGGCACAACGGCATTCCTGCGCGATGCTCCGGAATGGGTGGCTGACTGGACCGGCTTTCGCCCGGACAGCGCGCCTCCCGTTGAGGGCGGAGAAAAAATCATCGAGTGGTGGCAGCGGATGGGCCGTGATCCCAAGAGCAAGCTGCTGATTTTCTCGGACGGGCTCGATGTTGATGCCATCATCGACACCTATCGACACTTCGAGGGCCGGGTCCGGATGAGCTTTGGCTGGGGAACGAACCTCACTAACGATTTTGCCGGTTGCGCGCCGCAAAATGTCGAAAGTCTGAAGCCCATCTCGCTCGTCTGCAAAGTCAGCGAGGCCAATGGGCGGCCTGCCGTCAAGCTTTCGGATAATCTGCGAAAGGCCACCGGCGACCCGGCAGAGGTCGAGCGTTATCTGAAGTTTTTCGGGCAGGAAGACCGCGTCGATCAGGCGGTATTCGTCTGAGGTAAAAAACAGGCCCTCCGGTTGTGTGGAGGGCCTGTGTCATCGGCCTGGCTGGGGTTACTGGATGACCTGCACCACCGTATGGGACTGCGGATCGACGATAACGCGCTGGTTGTTCACTACCGCGTAACCGTATTTCGGATTGCTCGGAACCGGGGTCACGACCACCTTCTTCGGAAGGGGCTTGCCGACCACGATCTTTTCTTCCACCACGACGGATGTGCTCGGAGCGGGCTGTTCTTCCACATAGGTGATGACCTCGCGCGGAGGCGGGTCGATTGCTGTGCCGGCCACGGCACCGACGACACCGCCGACTGCTGCGCCGACAGGTCCGCCGACGATCGCGCCGGTTACTGCACCGCCGGCCGCACCGTTAACAGTGCCTTGTTGCGCGCTTGCCTGAGTAGCGAAGCAAGCGGCGAGAATGGCGCAGGAAGTCAGAATAATCTTTTTCATGGTTGTTCTCCTTCGTTGAGCTTCCGAGCAGATAACCCTTAAACCTTCGGCCGGTTCCGACGCGGTTGTAACCTTTCGTAAGCGGATGAAAACTTGGGAGAGCGGCGGCGACACCCCGTGAGTGACTTTGGAGAGGAGTTTTTATCTTGGTTTGAGGGTTCGGCGCTTGTTAACGATGTCGGCTCGTGCCTGGCAAAAAAACCATGCCGAAAACGCTCATCCTATTGCCAAGTAAGGATCGGATTCTATTTGTTTTCCTGAAGCCGGGAGGTTCTTGTATGGAATACCGTTTCCTTATCGTCGAAGACAGCCTGCTGGTGGCGATGGATATCGAGGATGCCATTCACCGGAGCGGGCACGATGTGGTGGGCATAGCGCCGGACATGACGGTGGCACTGAATTACACCCGGGATACGGATATCGCGTTCGTTGATGTCCGCCTTGCCGACGGCGAAACCGGCCCGGAGATTGCCAGAGCGCTTGCTGAGTATGGCATCGTGGTGATCATGATCACTGGCAATCCCGGCCTTGTTGCCGCGGGGGTTTCCGGTGTCCTCGGCGTCATGGCCAAGCCGCTGACGGATCAGGCCTCCATGGACCTGATCCAGTTCGCCGTCGACCGCAAGAATGGTCGTCCCGGCACTCCGCCCGCAAGATTGCGGCTCTTCCACTAAACATTGCCGGGACCAGCAATAGCTGCCGAACCAGCGGATGACAGGCCGCGGCTTCCGCTGTATGGGAGGTGCCACGGCAGCAGCGGGTTTATCAATGCGTTATTTCATTACCGGGACGGCAGGCTTCATCGGGTTCCATCTGGCGCGGCGCCTGTTGGAACACGGGCACGAGGTCCTCGGCTTCGACGGGATGACGCCCTATTACAGCCTGCGGCTGAAGGAGGCCCGGCATGCAGGCCTCGCCCAGTTCCCCACCTTCCAGCCGGTGATCGGGATGCTCGAGGACGGGCCGCTGCTGGAGAAGGCGATCTCGGAATTCAAGCCCGATGTCATGGTCCATCTCGCCGCACAGGCCGGTGTCCGCTACAGTCTCGAAAATCCCAAGGCCTATCTCGATTCGAACCTGGTAGGCTCCTGGAATATCCTGGAGTTCGCCCGCGCCCATGGCGTGGGCCATCTGATGCTGGCCTCCACCTCTTCCGTTTATGGCGCCAATCCGGACGTGCCCTTCCGCGAGACGGACAAGGCCGACGAGCCGCTGACCTTCTATGCCGCCACGAAGAAGAGCATGGAGCTGATGGCCCACAGCTATGCTCATCTCTACAAGCTTCCGATCACCGCTTTCCGCTTTTTTACCGTCTATGGTCCCTGGGGCCGTCCGGACATGGCGCTCTTTAAATTCGTCAAGGCGATGATCGAGGAGCGCGAGATCGAGATCTACGGCGAGGGCAAGATGAGCCGGGATTTCACCTATATCGACGATCTGGTGGATTCGATCATCGATCTCTCACACATCTATCCCGCTGAAGACAATCGCGTTGCAGATGTCGATACGTTGTCCCGCCAGGGCCCGTTCCGCGTGGTCAATATCGGCGGCGGGCAACCGGCCGGCCTCATGGATTTCGTCGAAACCATCGAACGGATCATGGAAAAGCCGGCCAGGCGCAAGATGCTGCCGATGCAGAAGGGTGACGTGCCTCGGACCTATGCAAGCCCCGATCTTCTCGTTGCCCTGACCGGCCGCAAGCCCGAAACGGGGCTGGATGAGGGCGTCAGGGCTTTCGTCGAGTGGTATCTCGATCACCGCACCGAGATCGATTGATCTTCAGGGAGCGGACGCCGCCAATGGCGGCGTTGCCCTCATCCTCTTCCGAATTCGTCGGTTATGCGGATGATGTCGTCTTCGCCGAGGTAGGATCCGGTCTGCACTTCGATCATTTCGAGCATGATCTTGCCGGGGTTGGCCAGGCGATGGACTTCGCCCTGGGGGATATAGACGGATTCGTTTTCGCGCACGATCTTGATCTCGTCGCCGATCGTCACCTCCGCCGTGCCCTTGACGCAGATCCAGTGTTCGGAGCGGTGATGGTGCTTTTGCAGCGACAGTTTCTTGCCGGGGGTGACGAACAGCCGTTTGACCTGGAAGCGGTCGCCGTTGAGGACCGAGGTATAGCCGCCCCAGGGACGGTAGGATGTGGGATGGGTTTCGGTGAGCACAGCGGTCGCCTTTGCGGCGGCGAGCTGCTTGACGAGCTTGCCGACATCCTGGCTGTCCTCCAGCCGGCCGACATAGACGGCGTCCTCGCTGGCGATGACGGCCACACCGTCCAATCCCTGCACGGCCAGATGGCTGGTGCGCGACATGACGAGCGAGTTCCTGGTGTTGACGAGCGTCGCATGGCCGGAGGCGACGTTGCCGGCCGCGTCGCGAGCCCCGAGCTTCCAGACCGCATCCCAGCTTCCGAGGTCCGACCAGGTGAACGAGGAGGGCACGACCGCCGCGTTCGAGGTTTTTTCCATGATCGCATAATCGACCGAGATGTCCGGGCTGGCCGCAAAGGTTTCCGCATCCAGCCGGATGAAGTCGAGATCGTTCGTGGCCTTTGCGAGCGCGGCCCGGGCGGCCTTTTCGACCTCCGGTGCAAACGCCGCCAGTTCCTTCAGCACCTGGCCCGCCGCAAACATGAAGATTCCCGAATTCCAGGCAAATCCGCCGGCCGAAAGCATCGCTTCGGCCTCGGGCAGCGCCGGCTTTTCGACAAAGCGCTTCACCGCATGCGCACCAGCCTTCAGCTTTTCGCCGATCTCGATATAACCGTAGCCGGTCGCCGGTTCGGTCGGCGTGATGCCGAAGGTCACCAGCTTGCCGGAGGACGCCGTCTCGCGGGCGATGCGGATGGCGTCGAAATAGCCGGCATCGGCGACGATCTCGTGGTCGGAGGCGAGCACCTGCAGAATGGCCTCCTCGCCGAAACGCCTGGCGACGAAGGCGGCCGCGGCGGCGACTGCCGGGGCGGTGTTGCGGGCGACGGGCTCGAGCAGGATCCCGGAAAGTTTGACGCCGAGTTCGCGCGCCTGTTCGGCCACCAGGAAGCGGAAATCCTCGTTGGTGATCACCACCGGCGCTTCGTAGAGCGCCGGGTCCGAGACGCGCGAGAGCGTCGCCTGGAACAGCGTCCGGTCGCCGATAAACTGGATGAACTGTTTGGGCGCGCTGGCTCGCGACAGCGGCCAAAGCCGCGTGCCCTTGCCGCCGGCCATGATCACGGGAATGATTTTGGTGCTCAATTCAGTTTCTCCAATAGCTTCGTCGCCGGCGCTCAAGGCCGGTTCCTGATTGCCCAGTCGCGGATCAGCCGGAGCCCCTCTCCAAGCAGAGCCTTGGCCTCGTCTTCCGTGCGGGCCTCCACATAACAACGCATCTCCGGCGCATTGCCAGAAGGCCGCAGATGCACGATGCGGCCGTCGGCAAGCGTGACGCGCAATCCGTCAATGTCGCTTGTGGCCGCCACCGAAGAGATCGGCGCCAGGAAAGTGGCCAGATTGTCATCCGAGGCGCGGAGATGCGCCATCAGCGCGGCACTGGTTTCGACCGCAAAGTTTTCCAGCCGGTCGGCCGCCGCAAACGGCAGATGGAAGGAGGCGGCGATCTCGGACAATGGCTGCTTCCTCTCCGCGGCAAGCGAAAGAGCGGCCAGCACCGGCAGGAAACTGTCGCGGGTTGGCAGCGGATCGAGCCTGCCGCCGGCAACGGTAAACGGTGACGCGGTCAACAGCCCGCCATTGGCTTCGAAGCCCATGACCCTGTCCCGCCCGGCTTTCAGCGCCTCCAGCATCCCGGCGATCACAAAAGGTGAGCCGACCCTGGTGCGGACGGTTTCGAAATCGCCGGCCGTATCGATGCCGGAATTGGAGGTCACCGGCGTCACCACGACATCGGCCTTGAGGAACTGCGCCGTGATCAGGCCGATAAGGTCGCCGCGCAACGGCTCGCCCGTCTCGTCGGCGACGAGCGGCCGGTCGCCGTCGCCGTCGGCAGAAACGATCGCATCGAGCCCATGCTCCTGCGCCCAGCCCTTCAGAAGCCCGATCGTCTCGGCCGAGACGGCTTCGGTGTCGACGGGCAGGAACTCCTCGGAACGGCCAAGCGGCACGACCTTGGCGCCGAAGCCACGAAGAACCTCGACCATCAGGTCGCGGGCAACGGTGGAATGCTGATAGACGCCGAGCTTCAGGCCGGCCAGCGCATCGGCGGGCAGGACGTTTCTGCTGCGGGTCAGAAACAGCGCCTCTGCCTCTTTCGAACGGTCCGGCGCCTCACCCGGCGCAAAATCCACGTCGCGGTCGTTGAGCTCGGCGGCGATGGCCGCGATCCGCTGCTCGTCGGCTTTATCGATCTCGCCGTCCGGACGGTAGAACTTGATGCCGTTGCGGTCGGCCGGAATATGCGACCCGGTCACCATCAGCGAGCCGGCGCCGAGCTCCAGCCCGTAAAGCGCAAGCGCTGGCGTCGGCAACGCGCCGCAATCAACGGGCGACAGGCCGGCACGCTCAAGCGCGCCGATGCAGGTGGCGGCAATGTCGGGGCTCGAGGCGCGGAAATCCCGCCCCACCAGCACCAGCCCGCCGGCCTTCGCTGCCCCCGTTTCCAGAAGATGCCGCGCAAAAGCCTGGGCATAAACCGACGACGCCGGACCCGCCAGATCCTCAACAAGCCCGCGAAGACCACTCGTTCCAAATTTCATCAAGTACCTATAAAGAAATCCAGCCGCTCAATGTCCTAGTTTATTTTGCCTGAAAATAAAGAGGTAACTGTCGAGTAAGTTAATCTGCCGGCGCCGCAACGAGACGTTCAGACCCTGCAGATTTCGAGAGTGGTTCTTTCCACGTCGGATGCCATCATATTTCCGGTTGCGCTTGGCCGGATAGCCGCAAGGGTGCTATCCTTCTGGTTCGATCTGGTCTGTCTGATAGCCGGCTCCGCGGGATTTGGCCGGCTGCTTCCGCTTCCCAGGGAGGAGATCCTAATGGGATCACGTGTTTGGACGTCTGCCGCGTTTGTCGCTTCGCTTGCCGGTCTGGTGCTTCTCATGAGCTTCGGTGAGCGGATCGACGAAGGTAGCTGTTCGGGAACCCTGGCCTTCGAGAAATCGAGACAGCTGCTGGAAGAACGACCGGAGGTGCTCGATATCGCGCCGGGAAACTTCCGTTGGGTGGGCGACTGCCGATTCGCCATGCAGGGCTACGCCGATGTCGCGACTGCAGGCGCACCGAGCCGCAGGAATTTCGAGCTTCTGGTCGCCTTGGATCCGGGAAGCCATCGCTGGCGGCAGGTTAGTCTCTCCATGGCGGACTAGACGCCGGGATCGCAGGCGGGTGGAGGAACCCGGGACGAAAATGCGATTTTGGAGAATGGCGGACAGAGAGGGATTCGAACCCTCGATACGCTTTCACGTATACACGCGTTCCAGGCGTGCGCCTTCAACCACTCGGCCACCTGTCCTTGAATAAGGGCTGCGTGCAAATCGGAGGCAACACAGCGGTCGGGCGCGATATATACCGATCAATTCCGAAGGATCAACCGGAATCTGAACGATTTTTGACAGCAGGGCGCAAAACCTTGGTGGTCGCGTTGCCAACCTTGGAGCTCAGAGCTATCTCTTTCCACAAGAGAGCGTCGCCGCCCGGTTCGTCGGCGGTCCACAACGAATGGCTACTGGAAAATGCGAATCCTTCGTTTCGTCTTCCATGCGGTGAGTGCTCTTGCGCTCCTTGCTGCAATCATCGCCGGCACACTGGATTCGATTCAGTCCGTCTCAGCGTCTTCCGTTGTGCTGACGAGCCTCGGCAACGCATGGCTCAATCTCGATCCGGAAAGCCTGGCGCTGAGCGAAATTTATGCGGAAACCTACATTAGCCCTGACCTTTGGCGGCCCTTCGTAGCGCCGGTTCTGGCTCAGCCGGCTTTCGCGGTCTTCCTGGCCCTGGCGCTTCTATTCTGGGTCGCTGGATACGAGAAACCGCGTTTCGCGGGGCGGTTTTCCGCCTGACCCTGCCGGCAACCGGGCCGGGACGCTGGTGTTCGTTGTGAATGGAAAGGGATATCCGGTTCCTGAATGGTCTGAAACCAGACGCCAAGCCTAGAATTATGCAGTTATTTCGGGCCCTTGTTCGAGTTTTCGGCAGCCCCGCCATTCTTTACCAACTGAAAAAAATCTCGTGAATTTTTCCGAAACACGTGCAAGAGTGACCGCAGCCAGACCCTGAAAAGAAAAAAGGGCAGGTGGCCGCAGAAGTGCCCGGGGGACGGGCTTGCGGGAGGATCAAACAGCTAAAAACAGGGCTGCACGATGAAAAGAACCCTTTTAAGCCTCATTGCCTTGGCCGCCATGTCGGCGACCGCGCTTTCAGCGGAGGTGAAGCCGGCGCTGGTCTATGGTACTGGCGGTAAATTCGACAAATCCTTCAATGAGGCAGCCTTTGCCGGCGCCGAACAGTTCAAGAAGGAAACGGGGATCGAATATCGGGATTTCGAGCCCACCAACGATACCCAGGGCGAGCAGGCGATCCGTAACTTCGCCAGCCGCGGTTACAACCCCGTCGTTGCGGTCTCCTTTGCCTGGACGTCCGCCATGGAGAAGGTTGCAGCCGAATTCCCCGACACCAAATTTGCGATCGTCGACTCCGTCGTGGATCTGAAGAACGTCCGTTCGGTTGTCTACAAGGAAGAAGAGGGCTCCTATCTCGTCGGTCTTCTCGCCGGCATGGCGTCCAAGACCGGCAAGGTGGGCTTTATCGGTGGTATGGACATCCCGCTGATCCGCAAGTTCGGCTGCGGTTACGTCCAAGGCGTGAAGGCCGCAAAGGCGGACGCCCAGGTTTTCCAAAACATGACCGGCACCACCGGTGCGGCATGGAACGATCCCGTGCGCGGCGGTGAGCTGACGAAGAACCAGATCGACCAGGGCGCCGATGTGGTTTATGCGGCGGCGGGTGCGACCGGTCTCGGCGTCCTGCAGACGGCGGCCGACAACAAGAAGCTGTCGATCGGTGTGGACTCCAACCAGAACCACCTGCATCCGGGCTCCGTGCTGACCTCGATGGTCAAGCGGGTTGACCTTGCCGTCTACAATACCTTCAAGGACACCAAGGACGACAAGTTCACCGCCGGTGTGCAGGCCCTCGGCGTCAAGGAAGACGGCGTGGCTTATGCGCTCGACGACAACAACAAGGCACTGATTACCGCCGAGATGAAGGCTGCTGTGGAAAAGGCCAAGGCCGACATCATTGCCGGCACCGTCAAGGTGCACGACTACATGTCGGACAATTCCTGCCCCAAGTAAGAGACACGCCTGAAGGGCGCATGGCGGTCGGGATCGCCATGCGCCCTTTTTCATAGAGTGTGGAAAGGCGAACCATTGAGCCTCGACCTCCCCAAAGAGATTGAGCCTGCGATCGAACTTGTCGGCATAGACAAGAAGTTCGGTGCGGTGCATGCCAACAAGAACATCAATTTGACCGTGGCCAAGGGATCGATCCATGGCATCATCGGCGAGAACGGCGCGGGTAAGTCGACGCTGATGTCGATCCTCTACGGCTTCTATCATGCCGATCACGGCGAGATTCGCATTTCGGGCAAACCGATCTCGATCCGCGACAGCCAGGCGGCGATCGCCGCGGGCATCGGCATGGTGCACCAGCATTTTATGCTGGTTGAGAATTTTACCGTTCTCGAAAACGTCATGCTGGGCGCCGAAGGCGGGCAATTGCTTCGCAAGGGTGTAGCGAGTGCGCGCAAGGAACTGAAGCACCTGGAGGACGACTACGGCCTCGAAGTGGATCCCGATGCGGTCGTTGAGGAATTGCCGGTCGGCAGCCAGCAGCGCGTCGAGATCCTGAAGGCGCTGTATCGCGGCGCCGAAATCCTGATCCTGGACGAGCCGACCGGCGTGCTGACGCCGGCGGAGGCAGATCACCTCTTCAAGGTGCTGCGTGTCCTGCGCGACCAGGGCAAGACGATCATTCTCATTACGCACAAGCTGCGCGAGATCATGGCGATCACCGATACGGTATCGGTCATGCGCCGCGGCGAAATGGTGGCAACCCGCAAGACGTCCGAGACGACCGTCGAGGAACTGGCTGAACTGATGGTTGGCCGCCGCGTGTTGCTGCATGTGGAAAAGGGCGACGCAAATCCCGGCCGGGTTCTGCTGTCGGTCAGGAACCTGTCGGTCAAGGACGCTCGCGGCGTCACCATGGTGGACAACGTTTCCTTCGACGTTCGCGCCGGCGAGATCGTCGGCATTGCCGGGGTTGCCGGCAACGGCCAGTCGGAGCTTCTCGAGGCGATCGCAGGTATTCGTAAACCCGCCTCCGGCGAAATATTCATCGACGGTAACCCGGTTGCCGGTATCGATCCGGCCGGGCTGCGCGATCTCGGCCTCGCTCACATTCCCGAGGATCGGCACCACATGGGCCTGGTCCTGAAATTCGAGGAATACGAGAATTCGATCCTCGGCTATCACCGCGATCAGCGTTATGGGCGCGGCGCCATGCTCGACCTCGACGCCATGCGTAAGGATGCGGAAGAAAAGATAGCGAAATATGACATCCGCCCGCCGAACCCGCGGTTGAAGACAGCGAACTTTTCCGGCGGCAATCAGCAGAAGATCGTCGTCGCACGCGAAATCGAGCGGGATCCGAATGTGCTGATCATCGGCCAGCCGACCCGTGGCGTCGATATCGGCGCCATTGAATTCATTCACAAACGGATCATCGACATGCGGGATGCAGGCAAGGCGGTGCTCCTGGTATCGGTGGAGCTCGATGAAATCCGCTCCCTCTCCGACCGGATACTGGTGATGTTTGCCGGCAAGGTCGTCGGGGAGAAAACGGGGGATGCCGGTGAGCAGACATTGGGCCTGATGATGGCCGGGATTGCCGCATGAGTACCGCATCCGTTCAGCTTCCCGCCTGGATCAATTACGGCGTCATTCCGCTCCTCAATCTCGTTCTTGCCTTCTTTTTTTCGGGCCTCGTGGTCTGGGCCATCGGCGAAAGTCCGATCGAGGCGTTGCGCCTCTTGTTGATCGGTGCGCTTGGCCGCGGCGAAGGCATCGGCTTCACGCTCTTTTATGCCACGAGTTTCATCTTTACCGGCTTGTCGGTGGCGGTCGCGATCCACGCCGGCCTGTTCAATATCGGCTCTGAAGGACAGGCCTATCTCGGTGGTCTGGGGGCGGCGCTGGTTGCGCTTTCGCTTGACCGCTACGTGCCCTGGTATGTGACCATGCCGTTCGCAGTGGTCGGCGCGGCGCTCTTCGGTGCCGCTTGTGCCGCAATTCCGGCCTGGCTCCAAGCCAAGCGCGGCAGCCATATCGTCATCACGACGATCATGTTCAATTTCATCACGTCGTCGCTGATGAACTATCTTCTCGTGCGGGTGCTGATCGTGCCTGGCAAGATGGCGCCGGAAACGCGCACCTTCCTGGAAGGGGGCCAGCTTCCGAAGCTCGACTGGCTGATTTCGATGTTCGGGGGCAAGCTGGGCGCCGCGCCGCTCAATTTCTCTTTCCTGATCGCGCTTGTCATGTGTTTCTTGGTCTGGGTGCTGATCTGGCGGACCAAGCTCGGTTATGAAATGCGCACGCTCGGCATCAGCCCGACGGCGGCGAGCTATGCCGGCATCCCCTACGCCAAGATCGTCATGATCGCCATGCTGATCTCCGGCGGCCTTGCGGGCATGATGGCGCTCAATCCGGTGATGGGAGCCTCCGCGAGGCTGCAGATCGAGTTCGTCGGCGGCGCCGGCTTCGTCGGTATCGCCGTCTCGTTGATGGGCCGCAATCACCCGGTCGGGATCATTCTCGCCGCGCTGCTGTTCGGCATTCTCTATCAGGGCGGGGCAGAACTCTCCTTCGATATGCCGAGCATCACCCGTGACATGATCGTCGTCATCCAGGGTCTTGTGATCCTCTTTGCAGGAGCGCTTGAATACATGCTCCGACCGGCAATCGTTCGGCTCTACCAGCAGATCTCCGGGAAGTAGCTCATGGATTATTTCGATATTTTCATCGGCATTCTCGGTTCGGCGATCCGCCTCTCGATCCCTCTGCTGTTTACGGCCCTCGCGGGGCTGTTCTCGGAGCGGGCGGGGATTTTCGATATCGGTCTGGAAGGCAAGATGCTGGTCTCCGCCTTCGCCTCGGCCTGTGCCGCCTATTGGACCGGCAATGCCTGGCTCGGGCTCATGGCCGGCATCGTGGTCGCGATCGCCTTCTCCTTCCTCCACGGGTTCGCCTCGATCACCAACCGCGGCAATCAGATCGTCTCCGGCGTGGCGCTGAATTTCGTGGCCGCAGGATTGACGATCGTGCTCGGTCAGGCGTGGTTCGGCCAAGGGGGGCGGACTGCGCAGGTGCCGGGCTCGGGCCGGTTCACGCCGATCATCCTGCCGGGTGCCGACGCAATGCGTGAGGTACCGATTCTCGGGCCTCTCTATGCCAACGTCATTTCCGGCAACAATATCCTCACCTACATCGCTTTCCTGATGGTGCCGATCTCCTGGTGGGTTTTGTATCGGACGCGTTTCGGGCTGCGCCTGCGCGCGGTGGGCGAAAATCCCGGCGCGGTGGATACGGCCGGCATTTCGGTGAGCTGGCTGCGTTATCGCGCGCTGATTGTCACCGGTTTTCTGGCGGGGTTTGCCGGGACATATCTCGCCATCGCTCAATCGGCCGCCTTCATCAACAATATGTCGGCCGGCAAGGGATATATTGCGCTTGCGGCGCTGATCTTTGCGAAATGGAAGCCGGTGCCTGTGATGCTCGCCTGCCTGCTCTTCGGTTTCCTCGATGCCTTCGCGAATTTCATGCAGGGCAAGTCGATTCCGCTGATCGGCGAGGTGCCGGTACAGATCTTCCAGGCGCTGCCCTATATCCTCACCTGCGTGCTGCTTGCAGGATTCATAGGCATCGCCCGACCGCCGAAAGCCGGCGGCGTACCCTACACGAAGGAGCGGTAAGAGATGTCTCACGAACTGTTCGAAGCCGCCCGCGACGCGATGAAAAAGTCCTACGCCCCCTATTCCAAATTTCCGGTGGGCGTTGCGATCCGCGCCGACGACGGGAACGTCTATCTCGGCGCCAATATCGAAAACCTGTCCTTCCCGCAGGGTTGGTGCGCCGAGCCGACGGCAATCGGCGCGATGATCATGGGCGGAGCCAGGAAGATCGTCGAACTCGCCGTCATCGCCGAAAAATTGCCGCTCTGCACACCATGCGGCGGTTGCCGTCAGAAGATTTCCGAATTCGCTTCCGCCGAAACGCGCATCTACCTTTGCGACGATGCCGGCGTTCAGAAGACCGTCACCATGGCGGAGCTGCTGCCCTATGCCTTCGAAACGGACGTGATTGGATGAAAGACGTCATCGACCTCCTCGTCGATCGCCTCGACGGTCTCGTGCCGCGTCACGCGATCGTGCTCGGCTCCGGCCTCGGCTCGCTGGTGGGGGAGGTGAGAGATCAGGTTCGCGTACCCTATGGAGCCCTCGAGGGATTTCCGGCAAGCGGCGTCACAGGCCACGCGGGCGAACTGGTTGCCGGCTATCTCGGAGCCGAGCCTGTCATCATGCTCTCCGGCCGCGCGCACTACTACGAGCACGGCGATGCGAAGGCCATGCGCTTTCCGATCGAGGTCATGAAGGGTATCGGCGTCCAATCGCTGATCCTGACGAATTCGGCGGGATCGCTGCGTGAAGACATGCCGCCGGGATCGGTGATGCAGATTACCGATCACATCAACTATTCAGGCCTCAATCCTCTGATCGGGGAAGAGGGTGATCGTCGTTTCGTCGGCATGACCAGCGCCTATGACGCGGCCCTTTCGCTTGACATGCGCAACGCCGCGATCCGCTGCGGTATTCCGCTGTTCTCAGGCGTCTATATGTGGTTTTCAGGCCCGAGCTTCGAAACTCCCGCCGAAATTCGCATGGCCCGTATTCTGGGCGCCGATGCGGTCGGCATGTCGACTGTGCCGGAGGTCATCCTGGCACGCTATTTCGGGATGAAGGTTGCGGCCGCCTCGGTCATCACCAATTTCGGCGCGGGGATGACCGGTGCCGAACTCAGCCATGAAGAAACCAAGGACATGGCGCCGGTCGGCGGTCAGCGTCTCGCCACCGTTTTGAAAGAAATGTTGGCCTGATACACGATAGATTTCAATCGGATACTTGCCGTGTGACGATCCGCGCGAGTTCGGCGGGTTGCTTCTAATCGTTTGAACGATAAATATACCGGCTCGATCAAGCCCGGGGAGGCACGAAATGGAACTCCTGAGCCCGCGCGAGGCAGCAGCTTTCGCGCTCTCGCTTCTCGACCTGACGAACCTGCGCGACGATTGCGACAACGCCGCGATCGAGAAACTGTGCTTGCGTGCCCAGACGCCGTATGGCCATACGGCGGCAATCTGCATCTGGCCGCGTTTCGTTGCGCATGCGCGGGCGATTCTCGGGCCGGACCACGCGGTTCGGATAGCGACCGTCGTAAACTTCCCGTCCGGTGATCTTCCGGTCGCAACCGCGATCGAGGAAACCCGCAAGGCCATCGAGGACGGTGCAGACGAGATCGACATGGTTATCCCCTATCGCAAGCTGTCGGCCGGCGACGAGGCGGCGGTGACCGAAATGGTCGAAGCCGTGCGTGCCGCCTGCTCGCAAGCCTGCCTGAAAGTCATCCTGGAGACGGGAGAACTGAAGGACAGCGCGCTCATCCGCCGTGCGTCCGAACTCGCCATCGCTGCCGGTGCCGATTTTATCAAGACCTCTACGGGCAAGGTCGCCGTCAACGCGACGCTCGAGGCCGCCGACATCATGCTGCAGTCGATCCGCGACTCAAAGAAGCGTGTCGGCTTCAAGCCGGCCGGCGGCATCGGCAGCGTCGCGGACGCGGACCTTTACCTCCGCCTGGCCGAAACCATCATGGGCCCGAACTGGATAATGCCCTCGACATTCCGTTTTGGAGCTTCCAGTCTTCTCGACGATATTTTGGGTGTTTTGAGCGGCAGCACCAGCGCGCGCGTCTCGAGCGGCTACTGACAGAATGATCCCTCAGGAAATCATCCGTCGCAAGCGCGACGGGAAAGCACTCGCCGCTAATGAGATCGCAGGCTTCATCGCCGCGCTCGCAAAGAATGAGATCACTGAAGGGCAGGTAGCCGCTTTCGCCATGGCTGTCTTCTTTCAGGGCATGTCCCGGGATGAGACGGTAGCGCTGACGCTGGCCATGCGCGATTCCGGGACTGTGCTGAAATGGAGCGGCCTTGGTAGACCCGTTGCAGACAAGCATTCGACTGGCGGTGTGGGAGACAATGTCTCGCTGATGCTGGCGCCGATCGTTGCCAGCTGTGGCCTTGCCGTTCCGATGATTTCCGGCCGCGGCCTGGGTCATACCGGCGGAACGCTCGATAAGCTGCAGTCGATCCCGGGCTACAACGTCATGCCGGACGAAGTCCTGCTCCGGAGGGTCGTGGAGAAAGTCGGCTGTGCCATTATCGGGCAGACGCCGGCTCTCGCACCTGCAGACCGACGCCTTTACGGCATTCGAGATGTGACGGCGACCGTGGAGTCGGTACCGCTGATCACCGCCTCCATTCTGTCCAAGAAGCTCGCGGCCGGACTGGGCAGTCTGGTGCTCGATGTGAAGGTCGGCAACGGCGCGTTCATGGAGAGCGTGGAAGAAGCCGAAGTGTTGGCGCGTTCGCTCGTCGAGGTGGCGAACGGCGCAGGCCTGAAAACAGCCGCACTGTTGACCGACATGAACCAGCCGCTGGCCGATGCCGCAGGCAACGGCTTGGAAATCGTCAACTGCCTCAAGTTCCTGTCCGGTTTGAAGGCCGGTTCGCGTCTCGAGGCCGTGGTCATGGCCGAAGCGGCCGAAATGCTGGTGCAGGCGGGTCTCTTTCGTGATCTGCGGCAGGCGGAGGAAAATGCGCGCCGGGCGCTTTCATCGGGCGAGGCGAAAGAGCGTTTCGGGCGCATGGTGCACGCTCTTGGCGGGCCGATCGATTTCTGTGACCGGCCTGATGCCTATCTGGAGCGTGCTCCGGCAAGTCTGCATGTCCAGGCATCGCGCGATGGCTATCTCGCATCATATGATACGCGCGGGATCGGGCTTGCCGTGGTGGAACTCGGCGCCGGCCGCAAACGCGCGGCGGACTCGATCGACCACAGGGTCGGCATCAGCGGATTTCTGCCGCTCGGCACTCAGGTCTCCAAGGGCGAGCCCATTGCCACGGTGCATGCGAAAAGCCGCGAGGATGCGGAGCGCATAGCGAGGGATGTCGCCGGGTTTTGCGTCATCGCGGACGCGCCGCCGGCAATTTCACCTGTTGTTCTCAAACGGATCAGTTGATCACTGGGTGAGCTTCAGATTGCGTCCTTCGACCTGGAAGGATTTCAGCTTCTTCAGGAAGCTCATCCCAACGAGCGTTCCGGAGAGCGCCTTGTCGTGCAGCACGAAGGCATCGACCTCCTTCACGCGCACCCCGCCGATCTCGATTCGGTCAAGCACCACACGCGCTGCATCCGTGCCGCCGTTTGCGGTGTTGACGGTGTAGCGAAAGTCGAGGCTGTTGACGCCAAAACCGAGTTTGCGGGCCGTACTTTCGTTGATTGCGACAAGCGAGGCGCCGGTGTCGACCAAACCATCCACGGATCTGCCGTTGATGCGGAACGTTCCGTTGAAATGTCCCCGACCATCGGCTTCGAGCGTCGCGCTGCCGGCTGCTGCGGAGACTGATTGTGGTTGCGGCGGTTGTTCAACCGTCGCCGTAGTGGCCGGCGGATGATCGGCTAGCTGGATCATCGACGGGATCTGCGTTGCGAGCAAAGCCGCTATCGCCGCAAAGATGACAGTCCGCAGGAGCATGAACGTCCCTCGATTATGGGAACTCGATAGCCCTTGTCGATAGCGCAAAAACCATAACAAAAGAGCCTGCAAAGGCTTTGCAGGCTCTTCAGTTCGAAATTTGGTAAGTAAACCCTGAAGGATTACTTCGTGCCATACATGCGGTCGCCGGCATCTCCGAGCCCGGGAACGATATACCCCTTCTCGTTGAGGTGGCTGTCGATCGAGGCTGTGTAGATCTTCACATCCGGATGCACCGCCTGAAAGTTCTTGAGACCTTCCGGCGCAGCCAGCAGGCAGAGGAAGCGGATATTGTGCGCGCCGCGCTCCTTCAGCTTGTCCACGGCCGCGATCGAGGAATTGCCGGTTGCAAGCATCGGGTCCACCACGATGACAAGTCGTTCCGCAATATCTTCAGGTGCCTTGAAGTAGTATTCCACCGGCTGCAGCGTCTCATGGTCGCGATAGACGCCGATATGCGAGACGCGGGCGGAGGGCACGAGATCCAGCATGCCTTCGAGCAAGCCGTTGCCGGCACGCAGGATGGAGGCGAAGACAAGCTTCTTGCCCTCGAGGATCGGCGCCTGCATCTCGACGAGCGGCGTCTCGATCGTTTCATAGGTGAGTTCGAGGTCGCGCGTTACCTCGTAGCAGAGCAGGGTCGAGATCTCGCGCAGCAGCCGCCGAAAGCCGGCGGTTGAGGTTTCCTTCTTGCGCATGATCGTCAGCTTGTGCTGCACCAGCGGGTGATCGATGACAGTGACGCCGTTCATGAGCTTCCCTCGTTGTTGCCTGTCTCTTCTTTTGAGGAAAAAGCCGCGTTCTGCAACCCATCAGGTGCGTTTGACGGCCTCATCCCCAATCGCCTCACGTCAAGCTAGCCCCGGCGTCGAACCGGGAAAGCAGGCGTGACCGCGTTCCGTCGTCAACAAAGGCCGCCTCAAGCGCCGTCCGGGTCATGGCATCGATCTCTGCATCGGACATTCCCATTTCCTTCGACGCGATTTCGTATTCGCGGGCGAGCGACGTATGGAAAAAGGGCGGGTCGTCGGAATTGAGGCAAACGCGCACCCCGGCAGCCTTGAGCTGTTTCAGAGGATGGCGATCGAAGTCGGGAAAGACCTTGAGCGCAATATTCGAGCCGGGGCAGACTTCCAAGACCGTGCCAAGTTCTGCGAGACGCTCCACCAGGGCGGGGTCTTCGATCGCACGAACACCATGGCCGATGCGGGATGGTTTCACGAGATCGAGTGCGTCTGAAACGCTGAAAGGCCCGCAGACCTCGCCCGCGTGGATGGTGAGGCCAAGCCCTGCGTCGCGGGCGATATCGAAGGCACGGGCATAGTCGGCAACCCGCCCCATACGCTCTTCGCCTGCCATATTGAAGCCGGTTACCAGCGGGTTCTTGGCATCAGCGGCATATTGCGCGGCCGAAATGACCCGGTCGGGTCCAAAATGCCGTTCGCCGGTAACGATGATGCGCGCCTCTATGCCCGACTTCTCGCGTGCGGCGTGGATGCCGTCGCAGATGCCGGAAAGGTAGGCGTCGGCCCCGAGGCCGATGCGGTCGCCGTGATCCGGCGAAACGATGATCTCGCTGTAGATCGTGTTCGCGGCCGCAAGCTCGAGGAGATAGGACTCCGTCAGCAGAGCATAGTCCGCAGCCGTCCTGAAGAGCGCGGCCACTGCATCATAACAAACGAGAAATTCGGCGAAGTCGGACCACTTGTAGGCGCCGTCTTGCAGGATGTGACTGGTGTCGACGGCGTATTTCCGAGCCTGAGCTTCGGCAAGCGCAGGCGGCGCAGCGCCTTCGATATGGCAGTGGATCTCGGCTTTCAAAAGATGCGCCGTCACAGGAAGCTCCGTCCTTGCTGACCTGGTGGAATGGCCAGATGCTCTGCGATAGTCTCCGCGATATCGGCGTAGGTCGATCGCAACCCGATCGAGCGCGACCGGATTCCCGGTCCGAACGCCATGATCGGAACCCGCTCGCGAGTATGGTCGGTGCCGCGCCATGTGGGATCGCAGCCGTGGTCGGCGGTCAGGATGACGAGATCGCCCGGCTTCAGCCGCCGATGGATATCGGGTAGTGCGAGATCGAAGGCTTCGAGCGCTGCTGCATAACCCGGCACGTCGCGACGATGTCCATAGAGCATGTCGAAATCGACGAAATTGGTGAAAACCAGATCGCCGACCGCTGCCTCGTCCATCGCGGCGAGCGTCGCCGCCATCAAGGCGGTGTTGCCATTGGCCTTGACGACACGGGAAACGCCCTGGTGAGCAAAGATGTCGCCGATCTTGCCGATCGCATGCACCGATCGACCGCCTCGGATCAGCCGGTCGAGGAGCGTCGGTTCCGGCGGAGGGACGGAAAAGTCGCGCCGGTTGCCGGTGCGCTCGAACGTTCCCGCCGTCTCGCCGACAAAAGGCCGGGCGATCACTCGTCCGATATTCAGCGGATCGAGCAATTCGCGGACGACCTGGCAGAGCGAGATCAGCCGGTCGAGACCGAAATGATGTTCATGGGCGGCGATCTGGAACACGGAATCGCTCGACGTGTAGCAGATCGGTTTGCCGGTCTGGATATGCTCTTCGCCGAACTCAGCGATAATCTCGGTGCCGGACGCGTGGCAGTTGCCGAGGATGCCCGGAATATCACCTTCCCGACAGATGGCTTCCACTAACTCCGGAGGAAAGGCATCGCCCTCGCTGGGGAAATAACCCCAGTCGAACATGACGGGCGTGCCGGCGATTTCCCAATGCCCCGAAGGCGTGTCTTTTCCGCGGGAAACCTCGTCCGCCGCTCCGAACAGGCCGAAGATCCGCTCCGGCATAGGCATTCCGGCGGGATAGTCACCGCTGGCGAGCCTGGCGATTTCGAGAAGGCCGAGCGCCGACATGTTGGGCAGATGCAGCGGGCCTTGTCGAAGGCCCACGCGGTCGCCAACTCCGGCTGCGCAGAATTCCGCGATATGGCCGAGGGTGTTGGAGCCCAGATCGCCATAGGCATCGGCGTCCCGCGCGCCGCCAACGCCAAAGGAGTCAAGAACAAACAGAAAGGCACGAGCCATCGGTCACCCGGGATATCAAACGCAGTTCACCGGCCTTCGGCCGTGTGGAATCGCGATTCATACAGCCGTGCCTGCCGCTTGGCAAAGGGGGAAGATGGATGAGGCGCCTCAGCAATCCGCGCAGGAGATACTGTTTCCGATTCTCTGACGGTAGAAGTAATCCCGGGCAATGGTGATTGTCTTCAGCTCAGACGGCATGAGACCCGACATGAACATCAGAAGGTCGTGGGAAACGGAGACCTCCGAATGGATCAGGAAGGAATTGGGGATGCGCATCTCCGTCGGAACATCGACCACTGCACCGACCGCATAGGGGCGAGCATCGGTGTCGTCCCAGGACCAGGCCACCTTGGGATTGCCGGCCGCGTCCAGCGTCACGCCGGTGACACGTATGCTCAGCGCGTTTGGCGCGTATGGCGCAAAAAGACTGGCTGTGACGTCCTCCATCGTCGTGAGGAGGACCTTGTTGACGCTTGTCTCGCGCGTCACGAGATCCGCGATCGTACCGGCGCTGCGGGTCACCCGTTTGGAAACGCTGAGACCAAGCGTGATCTCGAAGGACGTGATGTAGAGACTGAGGAGAAGCGGCGCAATAAGCGCGAATTCGACTGCACCTGCGCCGCGTCGGTCGGCGGCCAGCCGCCTGAGGCGAGCCAGGAAGGTTACGGAACGCCGTTGCGGATGCGGATCTTGCGCTTCCATCACGGGTAATCCTCGTTTCGGAATGTGGCCGTTTCCACGATCAGAAAATAGTTCGGGCGGCCCCCGGAGGGCCGAACGTTGGTGATGTAAGGCCGAAGCAAATCTGTAACGACATCCCAGCGGTAGTAGGCACGCACCATGTTGATCGTCTTCTGGGCACCCGGCGTATAGTTGTTCACCGAAGTCGTATCCAGATCCTGCGACGAATCGAGGGGTATGTCCCCTGGTATGTCAGCGAAGCTCGGAAAACTCCGGACGTCCAATAACAGCTTGTCGGGCGTCGCTATTTCCTCCTCGCTGCATTTGATCATGATCGAAACTTCGTTGCAGAAGGTTCGCCGGAATGCGGTTCGATCGGTGTTGGCGGCGGTGATGCTGCCGGTCCTGAGCTTGCGCGCCATCGTATCGACGGCATTGGCGACAAGCTGTTCGCCCGTATAGGCAATGAATGTTTCCAGGATCGCAAAGACGATCATGAAATAGGGGATCGCCAACATTGCGAACTCTATGGCCGCCGCACCGTCTCGCGACCTGAATATCCGGCCGAGCTCACCGCCGCGTCTCGCCGGTACGACCTTTCCAACCTCGTCATGATCCTGGCTCATCGATTCCCGCCCACTGCCCGCATTCGAGCCTCGAAATCGTACGGGTCGATTGTTGAGATTCCGTTGCCGCAAAGGGCACGAGTTTAGTGGTTTGTCTCTGATCAGGGCGCCGCGTTGGTCTTGAACTCGGCATGCTGCTCGCAGTTCGGCGTGCAGGAGAGGATTGAGCGTTCGGTCTGCCGGAAGACACGGACGGTATTTCCCTCGTCGATCGAGACGAGGACCCGTTCGTCTGCGATCGCGTTTCCTTCCGCATCCAGAAGTACGAGATTGGTCGTCCCGAAGCTGCGGCCAGTGACCACGATGGTGGTGGAATCGGCAACAGTGGCGTCCGCCACATTGGAGTTGCCGACAATGACCTTGCTCACTGGCCGGTCGAGCCTCAATACGCGAGCGTGATTCATGAAGACGCGTAGAAGATCGCCTTCCTCCTGCGCCAGCACATTTCCCGTAGCCGCCACAAAGACGAGGCCGCAGGCGGCGGCGAGTCGGACCATGACGCGACGGAACAGCATTGTGGGCAGCCTTTGGATGCGGTTGTATCGCTCAAGAATGGATGCGATTGGTGAACGAACGGTTAAACGCCACAACGACTGGCCTTTTTATCCGATATTAACCTCATCTACTGGCGATGCCTCCGGCATTTGCGGCGTTACTACCAGGCAAGAATGCCGTTAAGGCTTTGCGCGACAGGGAATATTAGTGGTCTCCAGCGCCACTGAATATTGTTCAAATACTATCTTGTTGCTGACCTCTTCATTTACCATTCCTTCCGCCAACCTTCCATTAACGGATTGATAACGCTCTTCCTTAAGCGCTTGGCAATCGTCCCTCTGTAGATTGCTGCCATCCGAACAACGGAAAACAGTTGTCGGGAAGTGCTGAACAACAAGTTGTGGAGTAGGAGAGTTCCATGTCCAAGATTTTCGCTCGTTTTCTGAAGGATGAGTCCGGCGCGACCGCCATCGAGTATGGTCTCATCGCGGCCCTCATTTCCGTTGCTCTGATCGCTGGTGCAACCACGCTCGGCAATTCGCTGGAAAATACCTTCACTAAGATCTCGACCAAGATGACCACTGCTGAAGGAAATATGTGACGGCGGGCTTTTCGCTTTTACATGTCGCTGCTTGCAAGGCCGCCACGGGCGGCTTTGCGTGTTTTTGCGTGTAGCATTTGGGCTGGCGCAGGCGAGGTGAGTGAATGATAGGGGTGACAATCGCAGCTTTAACTCTCGTCGCACTTCCTCTCGGGCTGGCGATGGCAGCCATCAGCGACCTCGCGACGATGACGATCCCAAATCGGATTTCAGCCGCCCTTGTCGTAGGTTATCTCCTTCTCGCTCCCCTCTCGGGTCTTCCATGGGCTGAAATCGGTCTGAGTCTCCTTGCGGGCCTTGCCGTCTTTGCGATTTGTTTTGCATTTTTCGCGCTGAACGTGATGGGCGGTGGGGATGCCAAGCTTCTGACGGCGGCGGCTGTCTGGTACGGTTACGACCATTCGCTTCTGGCCTTCCTTGCGACCGTCGGCTTCGTCGGCGGCGCGGTGACCGTTGTCATCCTTCTTCTTCGCTCGCAGGCAAACTCCGTCATGGCAATGGGAATCCCCCTGCCAGCCTCGCTGGTTACCGCCAAGAAAATACCTTACGGCATTGCCATAGCGATCGCGGGTTTCCTGACATTTCACCAGGCTCCCATCTATTCAATGGCAACAAAAGCTTTCTACTGACGTGAGCTTAGCGGAAACATATTGTTAACCTAAATTGTAAGCGTCTCATTAACCATAATTACACCATTCACGGCCATTCTTCCGGGGAAGTAGAGTTCCCAAGGAATGACCATGAAGCCCACCCGTATCATCATACTCGCGGTCGCCGTAGTGGCCGCAGGTCTGGCAGGCCTGCTGGCCGTACGGCTGGCGGGCGATAAGGGTCCCGAACTTGTCGAGACCGTGATCAAGCGCGAACCCACGGTCAAGGTTCTGGTTTCATCTGAAAATCTACCGGTCGGCAGCCGCCTGAACGCAAAGGCGATGGAATGGCTTCCATGGCCGAAAGATGGCGTGGTGGAAGGCTTCATCACCGCCGACAAGCGCCCCGAGGCGATCACCGAACTTGAGGGCGCGGTAGTGCGCATGCCCATGTTCAAGGGTGAACCGCTTCGCGCCGAAAAGGTTGCAGATTCTTCCAGCCGGGTCATGTCGTCGCTTCTGCCTGCCGGCAAACGGGCCGTGGCGACCGAAATTTCTGTCTCCACCGGCGCCGGCGGCTTCGTACTCCCGAACGACCGCGTCGACATTATCATGGTGCGGGAAAACAAGGATGACGGCCGTTACATTACGGAAAACATCCTGAACAATATCCGCGTGCTCGCAATCGACCAGCAGATTCAGGAAACAGAAGACGGCAAGAAGGCGGTTGTCGGTACGACCGCGACGCTCGAACTGACGCCGGACCAGGCCCAGGTCATCGCCGTTTCCCAGCAGATGGCCGAACGTCTCACTCTTGCCTTGCGCTCGGTCGCCGATTCCCAGGAAGCGGATACGGCGGCTGCCGATTACCTCCTGCACGGCCGGGACCGCAAAGCGGATGTACAGGTCATCAAATCAGGCTCGATCGTCAAAAGCACAGCCGCGACGCAGGCGCCAGCGCAATGAACGGAGCGGATCAAGTGAGCACTCTGAAGCGGAAAATTCGTAGCTCGGCAGCGGCGGTCATGGCCTTTTGCCTCGCCTTTTCCGGCGTTCCGGCCGCGGTTGCCCCCCTTAACTTCACCTCTGCGGAAGCTCAGGCTGCCGATGCCAGCGTCATTCGTATCACGGAAGGCGGGCCAGGAGTCCGCAAGCGCCTAGAACTTGGCCTCAACAAGGCCCTCGTCGTTGACCTGCCGTCGGATGCCCACGACATCCTTGTCGCGGATCCGACCATGGCCGATGCCGTGACCCGCACTTCGCGGCGGATTTATCTTTTTGGTAAAATGGTGGGCCAGACCAATATCTTCGTGTTTGGATCGCATGGCGAGGAAATCGTCAGCCTGGATGTGGAAATCGAGCGCGACATCGCCGGCCTCCAGCTCAACCTTCGCAGGTTCCTGCCGGAATCCGACATCAAGGTGGAGATCATCTCCGACAACGTTGTCTTGTCCGGCACCGTTCGGACACCACAGGATTCAGCCCAGGCGGAAAAGCTCACCAAAGCCTTCCTGAAAGGCGGTGAAGCAACGACCCGCAGCATTACGGTCGAGGGTAGCGATGGCGGCACAGGTGATATCTTCGCCGAAGACCGCCAGCAGTCGCAGATCGTCAACCTCCTGACGATCGAGGGCGAGGATCAGGTGACGTTGAAGGTCACGGTAGCCGAAGTCAGCCGACAAGTGTTGAAGCAACTGGGCTTTAATGGGTCCGTTTCCGGACATGCGGGTTCGATCGCGTTCTCCAACCCGTCCAACCTAGGTAATGCTGTCGGGACATTTGGCACCGGGGTGCTCGGAGGCACGGTCGGCAACACGTTCCTCGCTACTTACATGAACGCTATGGAACAGGCAGGCGTCATGCGCACTCTAGCAGAGCCGAGCCTCACGGCAATCTCCGGTCAGCAGGCGAAGTTTTATGTTGGCGGCGAGTTTCGCCTCCCTTCTGAACAAGAAGTTTCCGTGGATGAAGAAGGAACATCCGTCGAGCGCACTGTCTCGTCGGTAGACTACGGCATTGAGCTCAATTTCAAACCGGTCGTCCTGTCACCTGGTCGCATTAGCCTGAACATCGAAACCAATGTGTCCGAACCGACCTATGAAGGGTCAACCACTACAGGCAACGGCGTTGCGCAACGGGTTCCGGGCATGACGTACATGTCGATCCGCAAACGCGAAGCCTCCACCACGGTTGAGCTTCCTTCCGGTGGTTCGATCGTGATCGCTGGTCTGGTGCAGGACAATATCCGTCAGGCCATGTCAGGCCTTCCGGGTATGTCCAAAGTTCCTGTCCTGGGCACGCTCTTCCGCAGCAAGGATTTCGTCCGCAACGAGACCGAACTCGTCATCATCGCGACGCCCTATCTCGTCCGGCCCGTCGCTCGCAACGAGATTGCCCGTCCGGATGACAATTTCAATCCGGAAAACGATGCCGCCACCTTCTTCCTGAACCGTGTGAACAAGATCTACGGCCGCAAGGAGCCGGTTGCTACCGGCCAGTACCACGGCGCGGTCGGCTTCATCTACAAGTGACCCTGGCCATGGAAACGCAAGCAAACACCGCCGCCGAAGGACAGAATACCATGAGCAAGGGCGCAGCCACGTCTCCCCGATACACCATCGCCTCAGCCGCGATGGTCATGGCATCGGCACTTCTCTTGTCGGGTTGCGGCAACAGCCAACTGACCACCGGCTCCATTCCCGACGACTACCGGACCCGGCACCCCATCGTGCTGGCAGAAGGCGAGCATACGCTCGATATCCCGGTCGCCTCGGGCGATGTCCGGTTGTCTATCGGCATGAAGGACACGGTGAAGGGCTTCGCCCAGAGTTTTGCCTCGTCGCCGGCGGGCGTCGTTCAGATGCAGGTGCCTCATGGTTCCTATAATTCTGGTGCGGCCCAACGTCTGGCGGGAGATATCCGCCGCACCCTGACGACCCACGGCGTCAGGGCCGACAGGATACTGATGAGCAGCTACGCCGCTTCGCCAAATGGCGATGCTGCGCCGATCCGGCTCGCCTACGTGACGACCAAGGCGATGACGAGCCCCTGTGGAGAGTGGCCCGCCGATCTCTCCGACAACACCTTCGGCAACAGGAACTGGTACAATTTCGGCTGTGCGAGCCAGAACAATCTCGCCGCCCAGGTAGCCAACCCGACCGATCTTATCGCCCCGCGCGGAATGACACCGATCGACGCGACGCAGCGGGCAAAGGTCATCAGCGACTACCGCGGCGAGAAAACCACCAATTGAGCGGATGGCAGTGAGGCGGAGACAAAGATGAGCCCGATCAGCTACGAGATTCGCGCCTCCGGCGAAGACGAACATTTCGATGACGCCGAGCGTCCCGCGGAGATGGACGCACTGCGTCCGCTGCCGCGTATCTCGATCCATGCATTCTGCGAGAGCGAGGCCATGCAGCGGATGATGGACCGTATGGGGCGGGATCGCCGCATGTCCAAGGTCAATCTTCGCGTGACCGTCGGCAGCACCGGCGCCGCAGCGAACATGTTTGCTTCCGCGCCGACGCCGAACCTGATCATCCTGGAGACGGAAGCCGAGCCGAAGAACCTTCTTGAAGAGCTGACGCCGCTTGCGGAAGTCTGCGATCCCTCCACAAAGGTCATCATCGTCGGGCGCTACAACGATATCTCTCTTTACCGGGAGCTGATCCGCAACGGAATCTCCGAATATCTGGTCGGACCTGTGCAGATGTCCGATATGCTGGCTTCTGTTTCGACGATCTTCGTCGACCCGGAGGCTGAGCCGCTCGGGAAATCCATCGCTTTCATCGGCGCGAAGGGCGGCGTGGGCTCGTCCACCATCGCCCACAATTGTGCCTTTGGCATTTCGAGCCTGTTTTCGACCGAGACTATCCTCGCCGATCTCGACCTTCCTTTCGGCACGGCCAATATCGATTTCGACCAGGATCCCGCTCAGGGTATTGCGGAAGCGGTCTTCGCGCCGGAACGGCTGGACGAGGTATTCCTCGACCGTCTGCTCACCAAGTGCTCGGAGCACCTGTCGCTTCTGGCCGCCCCCTCGCTGCTCGACCGGGCGTATGATTTCGAGCGTGGTGCCTTTACGCCCATCATCGAGCTCCTGCAGCGCAGCGCCCCAGTCGCCGTCCTGGACCTGCCGCATGGTTGGACGGAATGGACACGTGCGGTGCTCTGCGAGGTGGACGAGGTGGTGATCTGCGCCGTTCCCGATCTCGCGAACCTACGCAACACCAAGAACATGATCGACGCGCTGAAGAAGCTTCGGCCGAACGATCGCCCGCCGCATATCATCCTCAATCAGGTGGGCATGCCGAAGCGTCCCGAAATCGCGCCTGCCGACTTCATCGAGCCGCTGGAGATCGAGCCGATCGCGATCCTGCCGTTCGATGTTCAGCTCTTCGGTAATGCAGCCAACAGCGGACGCATGATCTCGGAGATTGATGCAAAGTCGCCTGCTGCGGAAACATTCTCCCAGATCGCCCATATCGTCACCGGTCGCGTCGCGGTGAAGAAGGCGAAAAAGGGTGGTCTGGGGAAGGTGCTCGACATGCTTGGGCGCAAGAAGGCTTAGACGTTAGGAAACCGGAATGTTTGGCAAGCGCGGAAACGAGGGATCTGGGAAGAGCGCGGGAGGGCTTGCGCCGCCGCCGGCGGCCGCACCCGCCGCGCCGCTGACTGCAAGACAGACGGCCCCGGAAGTTCTTGCCGAGCCCGCTCGCGATATGGCCGCCCCGCGTCAGCCCGTTCCGCCACCGCCGCTTGCGCCGCAGCCTCCCCGCAAACGGCAAGCCCGCACGGAACTGTATTACGATACGAAAAGCCAGGTCTTCTCCGCGCTTATCGATACGATCGACCTTTCCCAGCTCGCCAAGCTCGATGCCGAAAGCGCGCGTGAGGAAATTCGCGACATCGTCAATGATATCATCACGATCAAGAATTTGGCGATGTCGATTTCCGAGCAGGAGGAACTGCTCGAGGATATCTGCAACGATGTTCTGGGTTATGGCCCGCTGGAACCGTTGCTGGCCCGTGACGACATCGCAGACATCATGGTCAACGGTGCCGGTCAGACCTTCATCGAAGTCGGCGGAAAGACGATCGAGTCCGAAATCCGCTTCCGTGATAATGGCCAGCTCCTCTCGATCTGCCAGCGCATCGTCAGCCAGGTCGGACGCCGCGTCGATGAATCCTCGCCCATCTGCGACGCGCGCCTGCCCGACGGCTCGCGCGTCAACGTCATTGCTCCGCCGCTCGCCATCGACGGCCCGGCGCTGACAATCCGCAAGTTCAAAAAGGACAAGCTCAATCTCGACCAGCTGGTGAAGTTCGGAGCCATCACCCCCGAGGGCGCGGTTCTCCTGCAGATCATCGGCCGCGTTCGATGCAACGTGGTTATTTCCGGTGGTACCGGTTCGGGCAAGACGACGCTGCTCAACTGCCTGACGCGTTATATCGACGCCGATGAACGCGTAATCACCTGCGAGGACACCGCCGAACTGCAACTCCAGCAGCCGCA
This sequence comes from Hyphomicrobiales bacterium, assembly GCA_900469955.1. GTDB lineage: Bacteria > Pseudomonadota > Alphaproteobacteria > Rhizobiales > Rhizobiaceae > Neorhizobium. The sequence continues at coordinate 173,754 of UBYX01000015.1, forward strand.
TGTCGTGCGCTTGGAAACGCGTCCGCCGAATATCGAAGGCGAGGGCGAGATCACCATGCGCGATCTCGTGAAGAACTGCCTGCGTATGCGTCCGGAACGCATCATCGTCGGCGAAGTCCGTGGTCCCGAAGTCTTCGACCTGTTGCAGGCGATGAACACCGGCCATGACGGCTCGATGGGCACCATCCACGCCAACACTCCGCGTGAATGCCTGAGCCGTATGGAATCGATGATCGCCATGGGCGGCTATTCCTTGCCGGCCAAAACGGTGCGCGAGATCATCACGGGCTCGATCGACGTCGTCATCCAGGCGGCCCGCCTGCGCGACGGTTCGCGCCGCATCACGCAGATCACCGAGGTGATCGGCATGGAAGGTGACGTGATCGTCACCCAGGATCTGATGCGCTACGAAATCGACGGCGAGGATGCCAACGGGCGGCTGATCGGCCGGCACATCTCGACCGGCATCGGGAAGCCGCATTTCTGGGATCGCGCCCGATACTACAACGAGGAAAAGCGTCTCTCCGCGGCACTCGATGCCATGGAGCGGGTGAAGGACTGAGGAGATTACCTCCATGTTTGGGCTGGATATCACGGTGGTGGCGATCATCGCGCTCGTGGCAGTCGCCGCGGCGGCGATATGCTATGCGCTGCTGTTCTCCCGCATGGAGGTGGAAAAGAAGGCGGACACGCGGCTTAACCGGGTGAAATCCGCTGAAACGGATCTGGCGCGGGCGAAGGCGGCAAGGGACCGGGTGCAGGAACTTTCCAAGCGCCGCAAGTCGGTGCAGGATTCGCTGAAGGATCTGGAGAAGAAACAGCAAGAGAAAAGCAGGAAGATGGGCGACGGGAGCTTGAAATCCAAGCTTTCCCAGACCGGTCTTTCACTCACGATGGGCCGCTTTTATCTGTTCAGCGTATTGTTCGGCATCTTCATTTTTCTGGTCACCTTGATTGCCGGGCTGCCGTTGCTCGCAGTTCTCGGCGCGGCATTCGTCGGCGCCATCGGCCTGCCGCGCTGGGTAATCGGTTTCCTGGTGAAGCGCCGCCAGAAGAAGTTTCTGGAAGAGTTTCCGAATGCGCTCGACGTGATGGTGCGCTCGATCAAGTCCGGTTTGCCCCTCAACGATTCCCTGCGCCTGATCGCTTCCGACGGACAGGAACCGGTGAAGACCGAGTTCCGCCGCGTGGTGGAATCACAGCAGGTTGGCCTGAGCGTTCCGGAAGCCTGTGCCCGGATGATGCTGACCATGCCTCTGCCGGAGGTGAATTTCTTTTCGATCGTCATCACTATCCAGGGCCAGGCGGGCGGCAATCTGTCCGAAGCGCTCGGCAACCTCTCGAGGGTTTTGCGCGACCGCAAGAAGATGAAGGCGAAGGTGAGCGCGCTGTCCATGGAAGCGAAGGCCTCCGCCGCGATCATCGGAGCCTTGCCCTTTATCGTGACGCTCCTCGTCTATCTCACCTCGCCCGAGTACATCGCGATTATCTTCACCGATCCGCGTGGTCACCTGATCCTTCTGATCTCGGGTGTCTGGATGTCGATCGGCATCTTCGTCATGCGCAACATGATCAACTTCGATATTTGAGGAGGGTGAGGTGAAAGAACTCGCGGCGACATTCACCGACCCCGCCACGCTACTGGCGCTCCTGGTTGCGGTAGCGGTCTTTGCGACACTTTATACGTTGGCGGCTCCCTTTCTCGAAAAGGGGGACCTCGACAAGCGCATGAAGGCGGTCTCTACCGAGCGCGATCAGATCAGGGCGCGTGAACGCGCGCGCGTAAACTCCGAAAATTCCAAGACGTCCCTGCGCGCGCAGAACAACCAGTCCGTCCGCCAGATCGTCGAGCGTTTCAACCTCCGCAAGGCGCTCGTAGACGACAACACGGTCAACAAGCTTCGTGCCGCAGGTCTTCGCTCGCAAAACGCCCTCAATATGTTTCTGGTGGCGCGTTTCCTGCTGCCTTTCGCCTTTCTCGCCGCTGCGGTCGTGTGGATTTTCGTTCTCGGCAACCTTGCATCCCGGCCGCTCCCGATCCGCATGCTGGCGGCAATCGTCGTCGCCTATATCGGTTTTTACGCGCCTAATATTTATGTCACCAATCTGGTGAACAAGCGCCAGGCATCCATCAAACGCGCCTGGCCGGATGCGCTGGACCTGATGCTGATCTGCGTCGAATCGGGGATTTCGATGGAGGCGGCGATGCGCCGTGTCGCAGAGGAGATGGCGCAGCAGTCGCCTCCTCTGGCAGAAGAAATGGTACTGACGACAGCTGAGCTCTCCTTCCTTCAGGACCGTCGCACCGCGCTGGAAAACCTCGGTATCCGCACGCAGCTCGATGGCGTGAAGGCGGTGACCCAGGCGCTCATCCAGGCGGAACGTTACGGCACGCCGATCGCCCAGGCGCTACGCGTGCTCGCTCAGGAAGGCCGTGACGAACGCATGAACGAAGCCGAAAAGAAAGCGGCCGCCCTGCCGCCGAAACTCACCGTGCCGATGATCCTGTTCTTCCTGCCGGTCCTCATCGCGGTCATTCTAGGTCCTGCCGGCATTCAGGTCGCCGACAAGTTCTGAGACCTTCCACATCCCGGCCGCGCTGGTGTGAACATTTCCTGAATTTCAGCTTCAGGAGCCATTCAGCGGTGGCTCGCTAACCTCTCCACGTAATCAAGCACTTGGTGCCTCGAAGGCCGGTGCAATGGCATGTGGAGGATACGACAATGCTGGCAAGACTTTGCATCAATCTCGTGCTGATCGGCGGCATCATCACCGTGGTCTCGCGTTTCGTCTAACGCGAGCAACGATCGCCCCAGAAATGCAGAAAAGGCCAGCTCAGCGCTGGCCTTGTGCGTAGAGAGACGGTTTCATCAATTCGTATTGTTCGGCTTTGCCTTGCCCCCCTTGTCGGCAAGCTTGCTCCACGAGTTCTGCTGCGACAGCATCGAGCGCAGATAGGTGACGTTGGCGTCTGCCTGCTGCTGCGAGAGTTCCTTGCGGGCGATTCCTTCCGCTTCCGCGAAGCGCCCTTGCAGGCCGACGACGAGCGCGAGGTTCTGGCGCACCCGGCTGTCGGAGCTGGGCTGCGCGGCGGCGTTGCGCATATAGGTTTCGGCCGTGCGAAGGTCGCCGGAGAGTACATAGGACATGCCGAGATTCGAGATCACGCTCGGTTCGTTTGGTTGCGCGTCGAGCGCCATGCGATATTTCTTCCGGGCTTCGTCCGAGCGGCCCATCTGGTCCAGGACGGCGCCTTCGGCCGAATATAGCCGCCAATCCGGATGGTCCGGTGTCTGAGCGCGGTTGATCGTTGCCAGCGCTTGTTCGAGCTGGCCGGCGGCGGCCTGCGCCTTGCCGTAGGCTGCAAGGACTTCGCGATCGGCAGGATGGGCAATCGCCACCTGCTGCATCACCGCAAGCGCCTGCGCCGATTTGCCGGTCATGCCGAGCACCGTCGCGTATTTCAGGCCGATATCCCTGTTTTTCGGATCGCGCACATAGGCGGCCCCGATCGACCGCTCGGTAGCCGAAAGCCCGGCGGTGTCCATGCCCTCGAGCGAAGCTGTGGAGATTTTCGGGATCGAGCCGGTTGTCTCCGGATCCTTTTTGGTGCTGGCGCAACCGGTGACGGAGACCGTCAGAAGGGCGATCGCGACCGTCTGGGCGAGGCGGTTCTTGCAAAGCATCAAGGCGGCAGAAGCAATCATCAGGCGTCTCGTCGTTCCTTGCCGCAATCGATCTTTTCTCGGGCGGCGCATGTGGCGCATTTCCACTCCAGCAATAAACTGTTAACCCTAACGGACCGTTAAGATGAACGATTCCAGCCCTTTGCAAAGGCCACCCATGACGCCGTTCCAATATATCGAACGCCCCTCCGTATTCAGCGCCAAAGGTGCTGCAACGAAGCCTGTCTATGCAGTAACGCCCGCCGACCTTGAAGAAGAAAGCAAGTTCGAGCCGTCGGCGCTGGCATGGGCAAAAGCAGCGGGCTTCAAGGCCGAAGCCGGTGCTCTCCTGTTAATGCCGGCCGGCGGGGAGGTGGGGAGCGCTTTCTTCGGACTCGGAAACGATCCGGTGGAGGCACCCTTTGTTACCGGCAGGCTCTCCAAGCTGCTGCCGGCGGGAGACTGGCACATCGAAACCGCGGCATCTTCTTCCCTGGAACAGCTTGCACTGGGTTATGGCCTCGGCGCCTACATCTTCAACCGATACAAGTCCGACAAGCAGAGAGATGTCCGGCTTTCGATTCCCGAGACTGTCGATGCGGCCGATGTCGAACGCCAGCTTGCCGCCGTCTTTCTTGCCCGCGACCTCGTCAACACTCCGACTAACGAGATGGGCCCGATCGAACTCGAGGCAGCCTTCCGCGCTCTTGGTGAATATTACGGCGCAACCGTTACCTCGATCGTCGGCGAGGATTTGCTGGAGGAAAATTTCCCGCTGATCCACACCGTCGGCCGCGCCAGCGTGTCTCCACCGCGACTTCTCGAATTGCGCTGGGGCGAGCAGGGGCATCCGCGCGTGACGCTGGTCGGCAAGGGCGTCTGCTTCGATACCGGCGGTCTCGACATCAAGGGCGCCGCCAACATGGCGCTGATGAAGAAGGATATGGGCGGTGCGGCAAATGTCATGGGCCTTGCCCTGATGATCATGGATGCCGGATTGAAAGTCGATCTTCAGGTCCTGGTGCCGGCGGTCGAAAACTCTATTTCGGGCAATGCCTTCCGCCCCGGTGATATCTACCGGAGCCGCAAGGGCATCACCGTGCAGATCGACAATACCGATGCCGAAGGCCGTCTGGTCCTGGCCGACGCGCTGGCCTACGCAGACGAAAACCCGCCGGACCTGATGATCGACATGTCGACCCTCACCGGCGCGGCGCGTGTCGCTCTCGGCACGGAGCTCGCGCCCTATTTCACGGACGATGAAGCGTTGTCCGCAAAACTCATGGAAGCCGCAAAGGCCGAGGCCGACCCTATGTGGCGGCTGCCGCTCTGGATGGGTTACGACAAGGATATCCGCGCCCGCGCCGCCGACATCACCAATTCGCCATCGGGTGGCATGGCGGGTGCCATCACCGCAGCGCTCTTCCTGAAGCGTTTCGTCACGGTCACCAAGAGCTGGGCGCATTTTGACATTTATGCTTGGGTGCTTGCCGACAAACCGCATGCGCCGGTCGGCGGCGAGGCCTTTGCAATCCGCGCGCTCTATCGGGTCATTCGCGACATGGCAGCAAAGTGAGCGCCGAAACAAACAAGTAAGACCTTCGGCCTAAAATCTGCGGGATTTTGAGCCGAGGGTCATCATGACGCTGGAACTGACGGCCACGCAAGCATTAGGCTTGTGGCACCGGGTCTCGCTGGAGCAGGTGCGGCATGACGGGCGAGATCTGACATTGCGCCAGATATCGATCCTGCTGCATATTTATCTGGTGCCGCCACCCCACACGGTAAGGGGATTGGCCGCCACGCTCGAAGTATCCAAACCGGTGATTACCCGTGCATTGGACACGATGGGTGGCATGGGCTTGGTGGACCGCGAACGGGATGAACGCGACCGCCGGAACGTGATCATCAAGCGCACGGTCGCCGGCGCCTTGTTTCTTGAAAAGATGGGCGACCTGATCATTCGGGAAGCCCGCCGACCGGGAATTTGAAATGACGAAGCTGCTCGACAGACGCCTGCATGCCTTTCGCCCCGACCTCGCCGACGAGTTGCTGAAGGGCAGCGTCGACGCGGAAAATTTCGTGCGTGGGGAGCCGGCCCGCATCCCGGTGCCTATCGCGCAATTGCGGCCGTCGCCCGATCTCGCCCTCGGCATCGATACGGAGCTTCTTTTTGGAGAGACCGTACGGGTCTTCGATCGCGCCGGTGGCTTTGCCTGGATTCAGGCGGATCAGGATGGCTATGTCGGCTATCTGCCCGAGACCATGCTGGGCGAACCGGAGGAGTCGACGCATCGCATCTCAGTTCAACGCACCTTCGTTTATCCGGAGCCCGAGCTTCGCAAACCTCCGACGACGGCTCTCTCCATGGGCAGCCGAGTCATGGTGGCCGGCGAGACGGAAACCCGCGGCACGCGCTATTATCTCTTGTCGGGCGGTGGCGCCGTGATCGCCAGCCATTGCCTGCCCATTGCCGAGACCATGGGTGACGACTACGTCGCTGTAGCGGAGAAGTTTATCGAGACGCCCTATCTCTGGGGCGGTCGTTCGGGCTTCGGGCTGGATTGTTCTGCTCTGGTCCAGCTCGCACTGATGATGGTCGGCAGGACCGTGCCTCGTGATTCCGACATGCAGGCCGCGATCGGCGTCGCCATCTCGCGCGAGGAACTTTGTCGTGGGGACCTCGTTTTCTGGAAAGGCCATGTCGGCATCATGGAAAACACGGAAACGCTCATCCATGCCAATGGCCACACGATGAGCGTGGCGCGCGAAAATTTCGAAGCCGCAGTCAGACGCATCGGCTGGCTCTATCAGCAACCGACCGGTTATCGCCGGTTGGAAATCGGCTGATGATCACGCAAATGTGGGCCTCGGTCCATGGAATGGGCGCTTCGTCGTCCATATCTTGGAAGCAACTCGCTGCGTTCGCGAGTGAGGAGTTGAGTGATGTTTAAGAGTGCATGGATATTGCCCGCTGTGATGCTCGTGGCGCTCATTATCGCCGCGTTTGCGCCCGTCGACGTGTTCGCCGCCGAGCGCAAGGGCCTGGATTTTTCGTCCGGCACCTATTTCCGGGATCTTCCAGGCGTCATGCCGGAAGAGGAACGCGTCCAGAAGCAGGCCTATAGCTGCACCACGGACATCGAGGATGTCTATCGGCCGCGCGGCCGTTTCGATATCCTCTACGGCGACAGCATGCCGACCCGTGTCTATCGCTGTGAAACCGAAAGCGGCATAACCTATACCGGCACCCGGATGCCGAATACCCAATGGGTACCGGGGTTGAACCCGCATCATCTGCCGAAATAAAGGCAATCTTTTTTCAAAGGACTTTCCGGAAACGACCGGATATTGCGATCTCTGTTTGGGTCATTGACGATCCCTCGCGGCTGCCCCACAACTTTCTGACAGATAAAAATCTTGGCACACCGGGAGGAGACAAGGTGTTCCACTCAAGTATGGATTTCGCTCTCGGCGAGGAGGTCGAGGCCGTGCGCGAGACGGTCCATCGCTTCGCGCAGGAAAAGCTGGCGCCCCGCGCCGATGAAATCGATCGCAGCAACGAATTTGCGCGCGATCTCTGGCCCGAATTGGGTGCGCTCGGACTGCTCGGCATCACCGCCGATCCGGACGTCGGCGGCTCGGGACTGGGTTATCTCGCCCATGTCGTCGCCGTCGAGGAACTGGCTCGCGCCTCTGCCTCGACGTCCCTGAGCTACGGTGCGCATTCCAATCTCTGCGTCAACCAGATCAACCGCAACGGCAGTGCGGAACAGAAGGCCCGTTATCTTCCGAAGCTGTGCTCGGGAGAACATGTCGGGGCGCTTGCCATGTCGGAACCCGGCGCCGGTTCCGACGTGGTCTCGATGAAGCTGCGTGCGGAAAGACGCGGCGATCGCTTTGTGCTCAACGGCAGCAAGATGTGGATCACCAACGGTCCGGATGCCGATGTGCTGGTGGTCTATGCGAAGACCGATCCGGCGGCCGGTCCGAAAGGTATCACCGCTTTCCTGATCGAGAAGGGCTTCAGAGGTTTTTCGACCGCCCAAAAGCTCGACAAGCTCGGCATGCGCGGCTCCAACACCTGCGAGCTGGTTTTCCAGGATTGCGAAGTGCCGGCCGAAAACGTCATGGGCACCGAAGGCGGCGGCGTGCGGGTGCTGATGTCCGGTCTCGATTACGAGCGCGTCGTTCTCGCTGGCATCGGCATCGGCATCATGCATGCGTGTCTCGACGTGGTGATGCCCTATGTGCATGAGCGGAAACAGTTCGGCCAGCCGATCGGCGAATTCCAACTGATCCAGGCGAAGGTGGCCGACATGTACACGGCCATGAACTCCGCCCGCGCCTATGTCTATGCGGTCGCAGCCGCCTGCGATCGCGGCGCGGTGACGCGGCAGGACGCCGCTGCCTGCTGCCTTTATGCATCCGAACAGGCAACCCAGCAGGCGCTGCAGGCCATTCAGATCCTCGGCGGCAACGGTTATATCAACGACAACCCGACCGGTCGGCTGCTGCGCGATGCCAAGCTGATGGAGATCGGCGCCGGAACGTCGGAAATCCGCCGCATGCTGATCGGCCGCGAACTTTTCAGGGAAACGGCCTGATGGCAGTCCTTCGTTCGCAGGTGAATCTGAGGAGCGAGACGGCCGAGGCCAACCGGGCCGCCATGGAGATGAAGATCGCGGAGGTTCAGGCGGCCGTTTCGCGTGCCGAAGCGGGCGGCGGCGAGGAGGCGCGAGCCCGGCATGTGAAGCGCGGCAAGCTGCTTCCACGCGAACGCATCGCGCGTCTTCTCGATCACGGCTCGCCTTTTCTCGAAATCGGAGCGACGGCCGCGCACGGACTTTACGGCGGCGCAAGTCCGTCCGCCGGCATCGTCACAGGCATCGGTCGGGTCGAGGGCCGGGAGGTGATGGTGGTCGCCAACGACGCCACCGTAAAGGGCGGCACCTATTACCCCATGACGGTAAAAAAGCATCTGCGCGCCCAGGAGATCGCCGAGGAAAATCGTCTACCTTGTATCTATCTGGTCGACTCCGGCGGCGCCAACCTGCCAAACCAGGACGAGGTCTTTCCGGATCGGGATCACTTCGGCCGCATCTTCTATAATCAGGCGCGCATGTCCGCGAAGGGGATCGTCCAGATCGCAGCGGTCATGGGCTCCTGTACGGCAGGCGGCGCCTATGTGCCGGCCATGTCGGACGAGGCGATCATCGTCAAGGATCAGGGCACCATCTTCCTCGCCGGCCCGCCACTGGTAAGGGCCGCCACGGGTGAGGAGGTGAGTGCCGAGGATCTCGGTGGGGGCGACGTCCACACCCGGCTCTCCGGCGTCGCCGACCACCTTGCCCGCGACGATGCCCATGCCCTCGCACTGGTCCGCCGTGCCGTTGCGGGCCTCAACACCCGCAAGCCGGACACTGTTGTGCTCGAAAAGCCGGAAGACCCGCTCTACGATCCGGAAGAAATCGCCGCGATCGTGCCGGCGTCGCTTGCCACACCCTATGACATCCGCGAGGTGATTGCCCGCGTGGTCGACGGCTCGCGTTTCGACGAGTTCAAAGCCCGGTTCGGCACGACCCTCGTCTGCGGCTTTGCGCATGTCTTCGGGATTCCGGTCGGCATCGTAGCCAATAACGGGGTGCTGTTTTCCGAAAGCGCCCAGAAGGGTGCGCATTTCATCGAACTCTGCTCGCAGCGAAAAGTCCCGCTGGTCTTCCTGCAGAACATCACCGGTTTCATGGTCGGAAGGCGCTATGAGGCGGAAGGCATCGCCAAACACGGCGCCAAGCTGGTGACCGCGGTCGCCACGACATCGGTGCCCAAGGTGACGATCCTTGTCGGCGGCTCCTTCGGCGCGGGCAATTACGGCATGGCCGGCCGCGCCTATTCTCCGCGGTTCCTCTGGACCTGGCCGAACAGCAGGATTTCGGTCATGGGCGGACCACAGGCCGCCGGCGTGCTGGCGACCGTGCGGCGCGATACGATCGAGCGTAGCGGCAAGACCTGGGAAGCCGAAGAGGAGGCGGCCTTCAAGAAGCCGGTGCTCGACCAGTTCGAAGAGCAGAGCCATCCGCTTTACGCTTCGGCGCGCCTCTGGGACGATGGCGTCGTTCATCCGGCCAAGACGCGTCAGGTTTTGGCGCTCAGTCTCTCCGCCGCGCTGAACGCACCGATCGAGGAAACACGCTTCGGCGTGTTTCGAATGTGAGGGCGCCATGATCAGGAAAGTCCTCATAGCCAATCGCGGTGAGATCGCCTGCCGGATCATCCGCACCTGCCGTCGGCTGGGTATCGCGACCGTCGCGGTCTATGCCGATGCGGACCGCGATGCCCTGCATGTATCGCTTGCCGACGAAGCTCTGCATATAGGGCCATCCCCTGCGGCAGCGAGCTATCTGCGCGGCGATGTGATCATCGACGCAGCCCTGCGCGCCGGCGCCGATGGCATCCATCCCGGTTATGGGTTTCTTTCGGAAAACCCAGGCTTTGCCCAAGCGGTCTCGGCTGCCGGCATCCGTTTCATCGGACCGTCATCGGATGCCATTCGCGCGATGGGCTTGAAGGACGCCGCCAAGGCGCTGATGGAAAAAGCGGGCGTGCCGGTCGTGCCCGGTTTTCACGGCGCCGAGCAGGATCCGGATTTCCTTGCGAGCGAAGCGGCGCGGATCGGTTTTCCCGTACTCATCAAGGCACGCGCCGGCGGCGGCGGCAAGGGGATGCGCCGCGTCGAGAACGCCGCAATCTTCAAGGAAGCGCTCGCGTCGGCCCAGCGTGAGGCATTGGCGGCCTTCGGCGACGCCTCATGCCTCATCGAAAAATACGTTAGCCACCCCCGCCATATCGAAATTCAGGTGTTTGGCGATAACCACGGCAATGTCGTGCATCTTTTCGAGCGGGACTGCTCCCTGCAGCGCCGTCACCAGAAGGTCATCGAGGAGGCGCCCGCACCCGGTATGCCGGAGGACATGCGTCTGGCGATGGGGGACGCCGCGGTTCGGGCCGCGCAGGCGATCGGCTATTCCGGTGCCGGTACCATCGAATTTATCGCCGACGCTTCCGAAGGACTTCGGGCTGATCGCTTCTGGTTCATGGAGATGAATACCCGCCTGCAGGTGGAGCATCCGGTGACGGAAGCGATTACTGGCGTCGATCTCGTCGAATGGCAGCTCCGTGTGGCGTCTGGAGAGCCTCTGCCGCTGCGGCAGGAAGAGCTTTCCATCCATGGCTGGGCCTTTGAGGCTCGGCTTTATGCAGAGGATGCCGAGCGGGGTTTTCTGCCGGCGACGGGTCGGCTGGCCCATCTCGATCTGCCTGAGCATCTCGCCCGAGTCGACAGCGGCGTGCGCGCCGGGGACCGTATCTCGCCTTACTACGATCCGATGATCGCGAAGATCATGACCCATGGGGCCGACAGGGTTGCCGCGCTGTCTGCGCTGTCGACCGCTCTTGCGGGGGTCCGCGCCACGGGCGTGACGACCAATGCGACCTTCCTTCGCCGGCTAACAATGCAGCCGGATTTTGTCGGAGGGAGCCCGGATACGGGCTTTATCGATCGTCATCTTGCCGAGCTGACGATGATGCATCCGGCTCCGCACGATGTTGTCGCGCTGGCGGCTCTTGTACTGGCCGGTGCGTTCGACCAGAAGAAGTCGAATGATCCCTGGGATGCGCTTTCCGGCTTCAGGCTGTGGTCGGAAGCCGCCGATTTCGTGTCGCTGGAGCATCGCGGCCATCGGCTGCCGGTTTCATTTGCCGCAAGGCAGGCAGATGGATACGAGGTCGTGGTCAATGGCAAGGCCTCCAAGCTTCGCGTTTCACATGCCGGCGTCGCCTATGTCATCGAGGCCGATGGCCGAAGCCACACGGTCCACGCGGTCCGCGGCCTCCGGGATGTCACGATCTTCCGAGACGGCGAAAGCTGGCACTTCGTCCTGATTGATGTCCTCGCCGGCGAGGATGAGGCGGCCGCCGGCGGCGATCGGGTTGTCGCGCCCATGCCGGGCCAGGTGAAGCTGATGCGCACGTCACCCGGTGCCACTGTCGTCAAGGGCGAGACACTGGCGGTCATGGAAGCGATGAAGATGGAATTGACGCTGTCAGCTCCCCGCGATGGTACAATAGCCGATGTGCTGGTATCGGAAGGGGAGCAGGTACTGGAAGGCGCCGTTCTGCTCATGCTGGAGCCGCTCCCGGAGACGGAGCATGACTGACTTCGTCCGCATCCATGAAGTCGGTCCGCGCGATGGTTTGCAGAACGAGAAGCGCATCATCCCCGTCGCCGACAAGATCAGGCTGGTCGACATGCTCTCCGCCTGCGGTTTTGAGAAGATCGAGGTGACGAGCTTTGTCCGTGCCGATTGGGTGCCGCAGATGGCCGATGGCGCCGAGGTCATGGCAGGCATCACCCGCAAACCCGGTACGCTCTATACCGTGCTGACGCCGAACTTGCGCGGTTACGGAGCCGCATGTGCCGCAAAGGCGGACGAGGTCGCCGTCTTCGCTTCCGCTTCCGAAGGTTTCAGCCTGAAGAATATTAATTGCAGCATCGCCGAAAGCCTTGAGCGGTTCGTCCCGCTGATCGAACAGGCCAAGGGGGATGGCATGCCCGTCCGCGGCTACATTTCCTGCGTGGTCGATTGCCCCTACGATGGGCCGACGTCTCCCGCCGGTGTGGCCGACGTGGCGGAGAAACTCCTGAACCTCGGTTGTTACGAGGTTTCGCTTGGCGATACGATTGGCACCGGCACGCCGGACCGGATCACCGCCATGCTGGATGCGGTTCTGGAGCGTGTGCCTGCTGCGGCTCTTGCCGGTCATTTTCACGACACCAACGGCCGTGCCGTCGAGAACATCACGGCGTCGCTGGAAAAGGGGCTGCGTGTCTTCGACGCGGCGGCTGGTGGATTGGGCGGCTGTCCCTATGCGCCGGGTGCGAAAGGCAATGTCGCAACCGGCAGAACTGTCGACCACCTCCATGCGCTCGGGTTCGAAACCCGCATCGACCGCAGCCGGCTGGCAGATGCGGAGGCCTTTGCCCGTAGTTTGAGAGGTGCACGCTGATGAGTGGTTACGAGACCTTGACCATCGGGCGGGATGCCCCCGGGATCGCTGAACTCACGCTGAACCGGCCGGAAAAACACAATGCCATGAGCGCCCTGATGATTGCCGAACTGGCTGATGCGGCGGCGAAGCTTGCATTCGATGACACGGTGCGGGTCGTTGTGCTGGCCGCCTCAGGCCCGACCTTCTGTGCCGGCGGCGATCTTCAGTGGATGCGCGATCAGGCGGGGAAGGATCGGAATGGCAAGATCGAGGGCGCGACCGAACTCGCGATGATGCTGAAGGCGCTGGACGACCTGCCGAAGCCCCTGGTCGGCAAAGTGCAGGGCAATACCTTCGGCGGCGGCATCGGCCTGATGTCCGTCTGCGACATCGTCGTCGCCGCCGGCAGCGCAGAGTTCGCGCTCACCGAAACCCGGCTTGGCCTGATCCCGGCAACAATCGGCCCTTATGTCGTCCGACGTATCGGTGAGGGCCATGCCCGCCGCCTGTTTCTGAATGCCCGTCGTTTTGATGTGGACACGGCGCGCGAAGTCGGGCTCGTCTCGGTCTCCTGCTCAGCCGATGACCTCGATACAGCGGTTCGGGAGGAAGTCTCCGCCTTCATGGAATGCGCGCCCGGAGCGGTAGCCAGTGCCAAAAGCCTTGCAAAATCGCTGGCTCGCCAGACGATCAAAGATCCGGTTGCCTATAGTATCGCGCTCCTTGCCGACCGTTGGGAAACTGCCGAAGGACGCGCCGGAATTGAAGCCTTTCTCAATCGCCAGCCGATGCCTTGGACGACGAAGAACGGGAGGCCTTAGAAGCGGAACCCGGACCGTTTGGCGACGGCCCGGGTGGTCTGCAATCCGGTGGTGTTCCTACTGCTTGGGAATGCCGGCTTTCTCGATCACGGCCGACCATTTGGTGATATCGGACTTCAGGCGATCACCGATCTCCTGAGGAGTGCTGGAACGAGCTTCGACTCCCAGATCGGCAAAACGCTTCTGGATGGCCGGATCGGCCAGAACCTCGACAAGCGCGGCATTGAGCTTCTTCACCACTCCTTCAGGAGTACCTGCTGGTGCAAAAACACCGTTCCAGGACGTCACGTCAAAGCCGGCAACACCTTGTTCCTGAGCGGTCGCCACATCAGGCAACAGCTTGGAGCGCGACGGACCGGAGGAGGCGACGGCAGTGGCCTGTCCCTGTGTCAGTGCGGCCTTCAGCGCGGTCTGGCTGTCGACAATCACGTCCAGCTCGTCGCCGAGCAGAGCGACCAGCAGATCCGGCGTCGCCTTGTAGGGGACAATGGTGAAATCGATCCCCGAGGTCGACTTGAAAAGCTCGGCGGCAAGGTTCTGGCTGCTGCCGACATTGATGGTGCCGACGTTCAGGCCGCCCGGATTTGCCTTTGCCGCTTCCAGAACATCCTTGAGCGTCTTGAACTTGCCTCCAGCCTTGGTCACGAAGACGAAGTCGAAATAGGCAAGGCTCGACACGGGTGTGAAATCCTTGACCGGGTCGAATTGCAGGTTCTTGAAGAGCGGCACGCTGATCGCGGTCCCGTTTGAAAGCAAGGCGAGCGTGTAGCCATCGGCCTCAGCGTTGAGGGCTGCTCGCGCGGCTGTGGCGCCGCCTGCGCCCGGCTGGTTGAGGATGACGATCTGTCGGCCGAGCTTCTTGCCGAGGGCATCCGCCACGACTCGCGAAGTGATGTCGGCAATGCCGCCCGGACCGAAGGGCAGAACGAGCGTAATGTCACGCGAGGGATAGTCCGCCTGCGCCTGAACGCCGGCGGGAGCTGCGACCGCCAGTGCCATTGCAGGCAACAGCCATTTCATCACCCGAGCGGTCCGCCGGAGCATCCCCTCCGGCTTCCGCACCATATCAAAATACATCTTCTCCTCCTCCTCTTTTTGAAAGGCCGCTCAGGCGGCGAAACCGTAAAGCCGCGCGGGATTGTCAACGAGCAGCCGCTGCCGTTCCTCCGCGGTAATCGTGAAGCGTGGAACGAGATCGACGAGATCGACCTCGTCGACGGGCTCCTTGAGATTGGGATGCGGAAAGTCCGTGCCCCAGAGTGTCCGCTCGGGGCTCGCTTCCACGAGCGCCTGAGCGAACGGTACCGCCGCATCGAACGGGAAACGCGAAATCCGCTCGGAACCGCTGACCTTGACCCAGCAGCTTTCCCGCCGGGCGAGCTCCAGCAGTGCCTGGAATGCCGGCTGTCCGGTGCCGAGCGTCGTGTCGACGCGGCCCACGTGATCGATCACGAAGGGCACCGGCAGGCCGCGGATCATGTCGGAAAGCGGCACGATGTCAGTCGCATCGAGATGCAGGACGACATGCCAGCCGCGGCCCTTGATCCGGTCGATCACGCCATTGAAGACGTTCATATCCGGAGCTCCGCCGAGATGACGGACGAAATTGAAGCGCACGCCGCGCACACCGCCGTCGTCGAGCTGCTGATAGGCTCTGTCGTCGAAGCTGCCGTCGACGATGGCCACGCCGCGATAGCGGTCGGGCCGCCAGGCGATCGCATCGAGCATGGCCCGGTTATCTGTGCCGTGGCAGCTCGCCTGGACGATCACGGCGCGGTCGACGCCGAGCCGGTCATGAAGCGCCGCCAGCACCTCTTTCGGCGCATCGGCCGGTGTATAGCTGCGATCGGGCGCGTAGGGAAAAACATCGCCAGGACCGAACACATGGCAATGGGCATCGCAACTGCCGGCTGGGAGAGTGAAATCCGGCTTGCGCCGTGTCTCGCTCGCGTGGGAGGCAGTGGTCATCAGTTATTACCTTTCATGATCAATGGTGCAGGCGCGGCTAGTTCGGTGGAGAGACTGCGGAAGCTCGCATAGCTCGCCTCGACAATCTGGTTGACGGCGGCTTCCCGGTCTTCCCCATCCACGGCCCCTTCGGAAAGACGCGTCACGCGCTCCGGATTGACGAGGGCGTAATAAAGGGCGCCAAGCAGGAACTGGCTGCGCCAGATGAGCCCCTCCACGGATGCGCCGGGGACGCATTCGGCAAGGGCATCGATGAAGACGCGGCTTGTCTCGTCGAAGGCGTCGGCGATGATTTTGCGGGCGTCCGGATTGCCTTCGGCGGAAAGCACCGCGCGCATCCGGGTAAACTCGGCACCGCCACCATCGCCATCGGTCGAAGAAATAAAGGCCGGAACGACATAGGCTCTGAGAACGGCCATCAGCCGCTCGTCGGGATTGCTGATTCGACGGGCCTCGCCGAGCAGCTCAAGGCGGCGGGCA
Organism: Hyphomicrobiales bacterium; assembly: GCA_900469955.1. Classification (GTDB taxonomy): domain Bacteria; phylum Pseudomonadota; class Alphaproteobacteria; order Rhizobiales; family Rhizobiaceae; genus Neorhizobium. Next base: position 189,736 of record UBYX01000015.1, read on the forward strand.
TTCATTGGCCTGGTGTGAAGTTCGTAGATTTCCCGGAGCAGATTGGCCTTCGAGCCGAAATGATAGGTCAGGCTGCCGACATTGGCGCCGGCCGCCTTGGCGATATCGCGCAGGGAAACGGCATTGTAGCCGCTCTGCGAGAACAGCTTCCCGGCATGTCGAAGGAGTGTCTCTTTCAGACTCTGGCGCATCCGGCTCTTTGTCGATTGACCTTGTAATTTGTACAGTTGTACAAATTGGGTCCGATGTCAACGCGCTCAAGCGGCTCATCCCGGCAAGGCCATGAAACGGTCGAAGAATGCCGCCAGTTCGGCATGGCCGTCGAGTGGAAGAACCTGGGCCGCATACTGGTCGGGGCGGACCACCACCAGACATCCTCGCTCCCGATTGATCCCACGCATCTCGAAAATGTCCTGCCCGCTTTTGAGGTCGGGGCAAAACATCTTTTCGTAGTCGCAAAGCCCGTAGCGTCCCTTCCGGGGCAGAAGGAAGGCTGGCATCCTTTCCACGGCGAGGTCGCGATGCCCCTGTTGAAAGACGGCGCGAACATCGATCACCGAATCGATATCCTGACCCGCGGCGGTGTATTTCCGAACGGGCGATGCGGGGGAGTTGGCCAGAAAGGCGCACAGGGCCTGGATGCGGGAAGAGGGGTCGGCCGGATCTTCGGCGCCGGCAAAGGCGAAGATGCGCCAGCGGCCGTCCGCCTTGGTCACGTGCCCGAGATGAACCGGCTTGGCATCCGCCAGGCGGGTCACCGGCGCGGAATGGAACCGCATGCCGATCGGAAACCCCTCGGCAAGATGTTGGTGAGTTGCGTTCCCGATGAGCAGCGAGGGCTGGTAACGGACCGCCGTGCCCGCGGTATAACGCCCGTGGCGAACGAAATAGTCCTGGGTCTCTGCCGGGTCGACCTGCCTGCCTTCCGTAGAGGATGCGCCGAGCATCTTTGCCCATTCACGGTCGAAATCGATCAGCTCCTTGGCGATCGCCTGACGCTCGGCCGAATAACTGTGCAGCAGATGCGGAGCGCTCTGTCGGCGCAGGACCGCAACGAGCTTCCAGCCCAGATTGAAGGCGTCCTGCATTGAAACGTTCATGCCCTGGCCGGCCTTCGGGCTGTGGGTATGGCAGGCGTCGCCGGCGATGAACACGCGGGGGAGGCGCTCGGTGGCCGCGTCCTCCGGCACGTCATCGAACTTTTCGCAAAGCCGCTGGCCGATCTCGTAGACCGACCACCAGGCGATCTCCTTCACTTCAAGCGTATAGGGTTTCAGGATCCGTTGCGCCGCGGCGATGAGATAGTCGGAGGTGATGCTGCGGTTCGATACCCGTTCGCCAGCGTCCAGCTTGTCGAGCTCGACATAGATGCGGGCGAGATAGCCCCCTTCGCGGGGGATGAGCACGATGCTTCCTTCGCCAGGCGACTGGATCAGTGCCTTCAGGCGGATGTCCGGAAAATCGGTGATCGCGAGGACATCCATGACACCCCAGGCGTGGTTGGCCGAATCCCCGGCGAGAACCCGGCCGATCGACTTCCGCACGCTGCTGCGCGCGCCGTCGCATCCGACCACGTAGCGGGCCCTGATCGTTTCGATCTGCCCCTCATGCGTTGTATCGAGCCGTTCGAATCTGGCGATTACCGGATGGGAGGACGGGTCGGAAGAGGCCGCCGCGTTTACGGAAAGGTCGATCAGGCGCCGATCGTAATGCGGCTCCAGCTTGGCCGCGGATTTGCGCATCACGTCGAGGAAGAAGTCGTGCACCCGTGCCTGGTTGAGGATGACGTGGGGGAATTCCGAAAGCCCGTCTTCGGTGTCCTGTATCCGGCCGCTTCGGACGATCCGGCCAGAGCCCTTCTCTCCGGCCTTCCAGAAGGACGTCTCATTGACCCAATAGGCCTCCTTCAGGACCCGTTCGGCAAAGCCGAAGGCCTCGAACATCTCCATGGTGCGGCAGGCAATGCCGTCCGCCTGGCCGCGAAACAGCGGACCGTTTTTCTGGTCGACGATGCAGGTCCTGATGTCAGGGAAGGCGGAAAGCTGGGCCGCGAGCGTCAGGCCGGCAGGCCCGCAGCCGACGATAAGCACGTCGACCTCTTCCGGCAGCGGGCCGGGGGTGCCGGACGCGGCAATGCGTTCGTCAGGGTCGGAAATCTCCGGATCGCCCGGCTGGTAGCCGTTTAAATGAAATTGCATCAGCGCTTCTCCTCCGCCTGAGTGTTGCAGCCTTTACCGAGCGCGACTGTTCGGCCCCGCCGTGGCGGCCGGTCTTGATGTCGACTGCCGGATCGCTCCGTGATCTAAGTCTATGCCAGCCCGCCGCCATGAATTCGGTAGGTCCATAATTGATCAGCATACTGATCGTCAGTATGCTGTCAAGAATTCGATTCCGCTGTGGAGAGGTCGGTGAAAGATAATAATGACATGCCCGGGCATCTCGCCCGCCGGTTTCAGCAGATCGCCGTGGCGGTTTTTCATGCCGAGGTGGAGGAAGCGGGCTACGATCTGACGCCGGTTCAATATGCTGCGCTTGCTGCGGTCAGCACCAATCCCGGCATCGACCAGATCACGCTGGCCGGACTGATCGCCTACGATCGGACAACGATCACGGGGGTTGTGGACAGGCTGGCGCAAAAGGGATTGCTGGAACGCCGCGCCAGCAGCCGGGACCGGCGCGCCCGCGAGTTGCAGGTCACCGAAAAGGGGCGGCAAACACTTGAGGCTGTGAGCCCGGCGGTGGAAGCGGCGCAGGAACTGCTGGTCCGCGGTCTGACCGGCGATGAGCAGCAGGAATTGATGCGGCTCCTGCGCAAGGCGATCGCTGCCGGCAACGAACTGAGCCGCGCGCCGCTAAGGGATGTTTCGGCGGAGAGCTCCAGGAGTGGGTGACCGTTCTCGGCGTTGGCCGCCAAGTTGCCATTCCTGGCGGCCAATGTTTTTCGCCAATGGGCGTTCAATCCGAAAGAGGCATGCCGTCATTAAAGGCCGGCCAATTGTCGTCACGGCCACCTCTGGTCCTGAGCGGATAAGGTAGATCGCGGACCTCGCCGGAGTTCGTGATGCTGGAAGTCGTCATGGAATCCGGGGAAAGAGCGGAATAGCCCTGTCCGGGAACGCCATTGTAATATTCTCCCTCCTCCGCAGTTGCTACGCCGAAGGTCAGCGCGGGGAACTCGATCGAAAGCGTCAGGATTAGTAGGCACAACTTATTCATCTCGGCATCTCCTATCTGGACACCGACGTCACCTGCTTTGGACTAGCCGACGCCCGTGTCTTGACTCAGTCAACTTGGGCTGCGCGGTTGCGTCCGATATCGCCGTCGAAGCCGACGACGAATCATCGGTTCACGCGGCCGCCTTCATCTCTCTGGCCGCTGAACGGATTGCTATGGGTGCAAATGGGTCGGGTTCCCAACAGTAGAGCACTGTCCCGACACCGGTTGAGGATACGCTCATGATCCCGAGAAGCAACCCAGCCGTCCTCAATACAGCGGTCTAGTCCCCGCAGTCTTCCCTTGGCAATTCTCGCCCGCAATCCTCCATTGGATTGACTCGCGTTCCTGCAAACTTGGGCGTTAACTGATCCGGCCTGAAGGAGGAGGCAAGCCATGGCCTTGTATCTCACGAGTTTCAGCTATACGCCCGAGGCACGGGCGCGGATGATCGAAAATCCGGAGGATCGGCGGGAGGCGGCACGGGCATCTATCGAATCCGTGGACGGAAAACTCCAGGGGTTCTGGTACGCTTTTGGCAAGCATGACGGCTGGTGCCTGTGGGAGGCACCCGACAACGTCTCGATGGCAGCCGTGGCGCTTGCCATCGGCGCCGGCGGCGCGTTGAGTTCTCTCGAAACCACCGTGCTTGTCAGCGTCGAAGACGCGATGGAAGCCATGCGAAGGGCAAAATCGGTTCGGTATCGTCCACCCGCAGCGCGAGGTTGATCTATTTTCGCTTCACCCCTGTTGATGAACATACGGTGCGTATGTCAGTTGACATACGCACCGTATGTCTTATATGCGCTGACGTACGGCGCGTATGTGAATCGCGCCGGCCGAAGCACATTCAGGTTTCTCCGCCCGACGATGCAACGCCATTGCGATGACTGCGGCCTGGGTGCTTCCCTCAACAGGAGTGTGAGTATGACTAAACGCGATACAATCTTCCCCGCCGGCCGACAGGCTCTCTATGAGGTCCACAAATATTCGGCGGCGGTCCGCTCAGGGGATCTGCTGTTCGTTTCTGGCCAGGTCGGCAGCCGCGAGGACGGGTCACCGGAGCCGGATTTCAAGAAGCAGGTGGAGCTCGCCTTCCAAAACCTGGGCGCCGTGCTTAAGGCTGCCGGCTCCACATTCGATGACATCGTCGACGTAACCACTTTCCACACAGATCCGCAAAATCAGTTCGAAACGGTTCTTGCCGTGAAGGACGCTATCTTCGCTGAAAAACCCTATCCCAACTGGACCGCCGTCGGCGTCAACTGGCTCGCCGGATTTGACTTCGAGATCAAGGTAATAGCCCGGATCCCGCAGGCCGCTTGATTAGATAAGGAAAAGGGGCGGACGAGCGCCTCGCGCAGGTGAGGCGACGGTGGAAGCTATGGGAAGGGCAAAGCCGCCGGCCGCATGGGCTGGACCGAAGCAATGAAGATGAGGGGAGGTTTGAACGGCATGCGCTCTACCTCCCCTTCAACTTCCCGGAACGAGACCGAACTACTGTATTGCCGTTGCGTGCGACCAAACGATCATCCAGCGTCCATCATGATACTCGTAAGTATCAGTGTGCCAGTAGTCGCTCAGCGGAACGCGATGTCCGTTGAAGATGACGTCGAGCGCCGCGCGGTAGCGGATGAGGGCCACGTCCTTGTGGAGCCGAACCGTGATCTCCTGAGGCTGCCATGCAAGATATTTGATCGCCCCCTGGGAAATGGCACCCAAATACTGGTCCCGGGACAAAGGCATGCCGATCGGAGTTATCAATTGAAAGTCGGGGGAGTGCAGAGACAACGCAGTCTCCATATCACCTTCCACCAAGGCTTGCAGCCGCCTGTGCTCTATAGCTCGCAGGCGGTCCATTTCTGCCAATTCGGATGGCGTGCAAGTCGCGTCCATTCTGATTCCTTCTCTCAGTAGGTTAGCTACATTATCTTCTGGCAAGGGGTTGAGGGAATAAGGCCCGCAGCGGTCGCGGCAATGCTTTCCCTCCACAAAATTGCGCCAGCTCGTTCTCGGGCGCAAAACTTCAAACTCCATGAAGATAACGAAATACGGTCCCAATCGGATTCATGATAATGCCCAATAGGCTTCGCCTTCTTCGTGTCTTGAAAGACCGGCTTTTCGGGGCTGCAATAAGCGCTTCCTGCAAGATTTCGATCTCTCCCGAATGACCGTATGGACTTCCTGTATTGCCGTTTGCCCCACGAATCCTAAGTGCTTGAACACCGGTGTGTCTGAACCGGTAACGCGCCAAGGGAGGCAAATCATGCAACGCGGACCATTGAAGGCACTTCTCGCGGTTCTAGCCGTTGCCGGCTACCAGAACAGGGACAAGATCGCCGATATCCTGAAAAATATCACCGAGGGGCGGCAGGCGGTGCCTCCGAGTGGAACTGAAGGAGCGACCGCGTCGCAGCAGCCCTCGGGAGGGCTGAACGACGTTCTCGGCAGGCTCAGCGGCGGCGGCCTCGGCAGCATTCTCGCCGGCGGCGGGGTCGGTTCGCTTCTCAACGGGGGGCTGAACGACCTGCTCGATCAATTCCGTCAGGCCGGGCAGGGAAACAAAGCTGAGAGCTGGGTGAGGACCGGCGCCAACGAGCCGATCAACGACACCGAGCTTCAGGAGGCGCTTGGGCCTGACGTCGTGCGCGACGTGGCGGCAAAGACCGGTCTTTCCGAAGAGGAGGTGCTGAGGAGGCTGTCCAGGGAACTTCCCGATGCCGTCGATGGTCTCACGCCCGACGGCAAGGTGCCGCCCGCACAGGGTACCGTGTGACATCAAGTCTGGCGGTGACCTGCGGCCTCAATCGTCCTTCATCTTCAACGCGGCGATAAACGCTTCCTGGGGGATATCGACCTTGCCGAACTGCCGCATGCGCTTCTTGCCTTCCTTCTGCTTGTCCAGAAGTTTGCGCTTGCGGCTGGCGTCGCCGCCGTAGCACTTCGCGGTCACGTCCTTGCGCATGGCCGAGATCGTTTCGCGTGCGATGACGTTGCCGCCGATTGCCGCCTGGATCGGGATCTTGAACATGTGCCGCGGGATCAGGTCCTTCAGCTTCTCGCACATGTCGCGGCCGCGCTTTTCGGCCGCCGAGCGGTGGACCAGCATGGAGAGCGCATCGACCGGCTCGCCGTTGACCATGATCGACATCTTCACGAGATTGCCCTCGCGATAGCCGTGAAGATGGTAGTCGAACGAGGCATAGCCCTTGGAGATCGACTTCAGGCGGTCGTAGAAATCGAACACCACCTCGTTGAGCGGCAGCTCGTAGGTGAGCATGGCGCGCTTGCCGACATAGGTGAGCTCGGTCTGGATGCCGCGCCGGTCCTGGCAGAGCTTTAGGATGCCGCCGAGATAATCGTCCGGCGTCAGGATCGTTGCTTTGATCCACGGTTCGCGGATTTCGGAAATGCGCACGACGTCCGGCATGTCGGCCGGGTTGTGGAGTTCGCGTTCCGAGCCGTCGCTCATCGTCAGCTGGTAGACGACCGAAGGCGCGGTGGCGATCAGGTCCAGGTCGAACTCGCGCTCAAGGCGCTCTTGGATGATTTCGAGATGCAGCAGGCCGAGGAAGCCGCAGCGGAAGCCGAAGCCGAGTGCTGCGGAACTTTCCATTTCGAAGGAGAAGGATGCGTCGTTGAGGCGCAACTTGCCCATGGCAGCGCGCAGATCCTCGAAATCGGCGGCGTCGACCGGGAAGAGGCCGCAGAACACGACCGGCTGGGCCGGCTTGAAGCCTGGCAGCGCATGAGCCGTCGGCTTCTTGTCCTCGGTAATCGTGTCGCCGACGCGGGTATCGGCGACTTCCTTGATCGAGCCGGTGAAGAACCCGATCTCGCCCGGGCCGAGGCTGTCGACGGCGAGCATCTTCGGGGTGAGCACGCCGACGCGCTCGACCTGGTATTTGGCATCGGTGCCCATCATCCGGATGGTCTGACCCTTGGTCAGGACGCCGTCAAGAATGCGCACCAGAACCATGACGCCGAGATAGGTGTCATACCAGCTATCGACCAGCAGCGCCTTCAAGGGCGCCTTTTCGCCGCCTTCGCTTTTCGGCGCCGGCAGCTGATGAACGATGGCCTCCAGCACGTCGGGAATGCCAAGGCCGGTCTTGGCCGAGATCAACACCGCCTGTGACGCGTCGATGCCGATTACTTCCTCGATCTGCTCGCGGATGCGATCGGGCTCGGCCGCCGGTAGGTCGATCTTGTTGAGGACGGTGACGATCTCGTGGTTGTTGTCGATCGCCTGATAGACGTTGGCGAGCGTCTGGGCTTCCACCCCCTGGGAGGCATCGACGACCAGCAGCGATCCTTCGCAGGCCGAGAGCGAACGGGAGACTTCGTAGGCGAAGTCCACGTGGCCGGGCGTGTCGATGAGATTGAGAATGTAGGTCTCGCCGTTATTCGCCTTGTAGTGCAGGCGCACCGTCTGGGCCTTGATGGTGATGCCGCGCTCGCGCTCGATATCCATCGAATCCAGCACCTGTTCCGACATGTCGCGCTCTGCAAGACCGCCGGTCGTCTGGATCAGCCGGTCGGCGAGCGTCGACTTTCCGTGGTCGATATGGGCCACGATCGAGAAGTTGCGGATATGGTCAAGCGGAGTGCGGGTGGAATTGGTGCTCATGGCTCGCGCATATAGCAGCGCGAATCCCTGTCGCAAAGCGGAAAGATAACCATTCGTTGAGGATAAGGGCTGGTTCCTCGGCCTATTCAGGGCTTGCCGGTCTCGGGATCGGTAAGCACCGAAGCGTTCGGAACCTGGGCGCTGCGGATGCCGATATTCTCGCGCGCGTCCGCCGGCACCGGTTGGCGCTCCTTGAGGCGCCAGATCACGTAGGCCGCATAGGCGATGGCCACCAGGATGATCGCGTAGATGAAGGTGTGCTGGCCGAAGACGGGCGTCAAAAGCGTGACGCCGAGCGGAACGATCGTCGCGGCCGCCGACCAGGCGACGAGCAGCGTCGAGGAGAGCGGCACGAAATCGCCGGGGTCGGCGCGGTCGTTGGCATGCGCATTGGCGACCGAATAAACGGTCTCGATCGCGCCGCCGAAGATGAGAAAGACGATCATCAGGAGAACGATCGTCGCGAAGGAAACGAAGAGCGCCGCAATGCCAGCCGCGACGATCAGACAACAGGTGACGACCAACACGGCGCGGCGATCGATGCGGTCCGACAGCGCGCCGAGCGGATACTGGATAAACAGAAGGCCGGTCTGCATGACGAACATCAGGAACGCGACGTCCTTCTGCGAGACCTGATTGGTGGCTGCATAGATCGGGGTGAAGCCCTGCACGACCATGGAGAGCCCGCCTGACGCCAGGACGCCGACGAGGCCGACCGGCGAGATCCGCCAGGCCATAGCGATGTTGACGCTGACACTCGCAGGCGGCGGCGGGTTCGGCAGGCGGGTCAGCCCGATCGGAAGGATGGAAAGCGCGGTGAAGAAGACGACCGCGAGCGGGGCGAGGTTGCCGTCGGTCGGGATCTGCCCGAAGATCCAGGCGCCGCAGCCGAGGCCGAGAACGTAGGCCATGTAGAAGAAGGACATCGCCTTGCCTCGCCACGCGTTCGATGCCGCGTGGTTCAGCCAGCTCTGGGCGATGATGAAGTTGACGTTGGCGGCGGCGCCATAGAGGCCGCGGGCCAGAATCCAGTAGACGGGCGGCAGGTCGGCGGCGATCAGCACGGCGGCAATGATCACCATCGCCATCGAGCAGGCGAAGAGCCGGGCATGCCCGACGCGCTTGATCAGCGGGCCGCCGACGACGCAGCCTACAAGCCCGCCGAAGGCGACGGCGGTCACGGCGGCACCCGCCGCCCACGGCGCGACAGAATGGGTCAGCATGAAGGGCACATAGGCGAACATCACGCCGCTGCCGATCGCCGCTGTCGTCATGGAGATGACGATGCTGGCGATCGAAAAGGGCGAGGACGCCTCCAATATCTGGCCGTTCATCTCGTCTCTCCGGCACTAGGCGGCGATTGCTACCGGCCGGTGCATATCGCCAGCCTGCTCCTTAGCCGATTGCGGGCCTCGGGAGCTATCGCGGAAACGGCATTGCCCCGCAAATTTCATGCGCGTGACATCAAGGTACTTGATTCCAGTATAAGAGAATGCAATTCTCAAATCATGGAAACGACGGATCATGACATCGAGAGTGCCATCAGCGAGCGGTTGAAGAAGCTCAGAGGGCGGGCAGGTTTGACATTGGACGAGCTGGCGAGCCTCTCCGGCGTCAGCCGCGCGATGATTTCGCGGATCGAACGGGCGGAGGCGAGTCCGACGGCGGCGTTGCTGGCAAGGCTTTCGGAGGCGCTCGGCCTTTCGCTCTCAGCCTTTTTCGCCGATGATGAGCCGGCAACCTCGCCCCTCAGTCGCCATGCCGACCAGCGGCTCTGGCGTGACCCGCATACGGGATATGTGAGGCGTTCGGTATCTCCGCCCGGCACGCCGAGCCGGGTCGATATCGTCGAGGTGGATTTTCCCGCCCGTGCGCGGGTGAGTTTCCCGCCGCGCGAGGAAAGCCGAGTCATGACCCAGCACGTCTGGCTGTTCGAAGGCGCGCTGGAGATGATCATCGGCGAGACTATCCACACGCTTCATCCGGGCGATTGCCTTTACATGGATATCGGCGACGCCTTCGACTTTCACAATCCCTCCGACAAGCCGGCCCGTTACGCCGTCGTCCTCGACCGCGGCCGCTAGAACCCGAAAGAACCGAACATGACAAGCATCCGCATTATCAACGCCGACGAAACTCGCGCACGCATATCGGATCTTTGCGAGGTGCTTTCCGACTGCATCAATGGCGGCGCTTCGCTCGGCTTCATGCTGCCGTTCGAACCGAAGGACGCGCTCGGTTATTGGCACGAGATCGCCGATGCCGTGGCAAAGGGCAACATCATCCTGGCGGTGGCCGAGGTGAACGGCCAGGTGGTCGGCTCGGTTCAGGTGGGGCTTGCCACCAAGCCGAACCAGCCGCATCGCGGTGATCTGATGAAGCTTCTCGTGCATCGTTCGGCACGGGGGCTCGGTCTGTCGCGCAAGCTGATGGAGGCGGTTGAGGCGGAAGCCGCGCGCCGCGGCCGGACGCTTCTGGTGCTCGACACGGCGACCGGCAGCGAAGCGGAAAATATTTACCCGCGCTTCGGATGGGAGCGCGTCGGAGTCATTCCCGATTATGCCATGTGGCCGGAAGGTGGCTTCTGCGGCACGACGCTGTTCTACAAGCGGGTTGCCTGAACTTTATCCATCTTTCACTTGGACTAATGCATATTTCATGCGAGCCATTGGGACGATGGAGGAGGCTCGCATGCGACCGCTCGTATATGTTCTGGCCAGCCTGTCGCTCCTCTTGAGCGGCGCAATCTTCGGCTTCTTCTATGCCTGGGTCTGCTCGACCATGTGGGGCCTCGATGCGGCCGATCCGGTCGTGGCCATTGAGGCGATGAAGGCCATGAACGCCTCGGTGCGCAACGTGGTTTTCGCACCGGCGTTTTTTGGGAGTAGCCCGATCCTCTTGATAACGGCTCTCCTTGCCGTCCTCTCGGGTTTCAGACGTGCCGCCATAGCTTTCGCGTTGGCGGGTGTCGTCTATCTGGTTGGAGGCCAGATACTGACCATGAGCGTTAACGTGCCTATGAACGAAGCGCTTGCGGCCACCGCGACCCCGCCCGATGTGGATGCCGCAAGACGCGTTTGGCAGCAATATTCGCAAACCTGGCAGTTCTGGAATATCGTCCGCACGATCGCAAGCGGCATATGCCTTCTGCTGACGGGCTTCGGCCTTTTCCTGCTGGCCCGCCACGAAGCCTCTCGCAAGCAGCCCGCCTGAGCGAGGAGGCCGGTAAACTAATGGCCGGATTTGAGCGCGCGTTCGAAGGCCCGGGTGATGATGCCGATAAGCTCCTTGTGGATATCGGCCCGCAACCGAAGTCCATCCTCCTCGCAGATCGGATCCGGATCACCGACCGAACGCAGGAATTCCGCAGCACCCTGTTTGCAGACGGGCAGGAAGCTGAAATGGTCGGAATTGTCCACCTGCGTATAGGCGGCATTTGGGATCTGTTTGACCAGCTTGTCCGCAAGCACTGCGACCGGGATCTTGCCGGTACTGCCGAGGTTGATGATGGTCAGGGGTATATCGATGCCTCTCAGGCTTTCCGGCTTGAAGGCCGCGGCAAGACCGGGATCGACCACGACCGCTGAAACGATGCGGGCATCACGGTTCGATTGTTCGAAACGGGCCTTGTCGATAGTCCTGAGATCGAGCTTTTCGACAGTGACCGGCTCGTCGTTGACGAAACCTCGACCGCCCTGGAACCAGCGGCAATCCATCATCACCGTGTAGTCTTCGCAATAGCGGATATAGGCATCGAGATCGGCTCGGGCGCCGGCCAGTTCCATGGCCGTGCTGCCGCCCAGTGAAAAACCGAGGACGCCGATGCGGTCCTGGTCGATCGAAGGCTGCCAACCGGTGTCGTTCGTCAGTGCCGTGATGATGGTGGAAAGATCCTGCGTGCGCTCCCAGATCCTCGGCGTAGCGGCCGGCGTGGAATCACCGCTCGTTGTGCCGGGGTGGTTCGGACCGGCAACGATGAAGCCTGCCTCGGCCAGTTTCGTTGCGATCCAGGTCATTCCTTCCACTCGCGAGCCGGAGCCGTGGGAAAGCAGCACGAGCGGAAAACGACCTTTCTGGATGGTGGCATTCTTCGAAGCGGGCATGCCTTCAAAGATCCTGTTTTGCCCGATCAGGATCGGCTCTCCGTCGCCTTTCGAAGGATAGAAGACCGTGACGTCGAGGGCCGTTCCGCGCGCCGGCGAGGCGATGCTGAGAGACTGCACGCCGGCAGGATTGCCGGCAAAGGCAGGGAAGCTGGCATATAGAAGAGCCATAAAAGCAAGGGTCAGTCGCATGGTAACCTCGTTCGGTTGGAGAAGCGATGACTGACCTTTAGAAAAATATGGAATCTGTTCGACCTCGATCATGTTCGAGGACGTCCTTGAACACGATCCGGGCCTGTCTCGGGCCTACAGTCTTATTCTGGCGGTGCCGGCCGCCGCCTCTCCGTCAGGAAATAAAGGAAGGCGAGGACAGGAAGCGCAAGTCCCAGCATCGAGGCGAGCAGCCAGCCGCCTTCCGCAAACGCCCAGGCGCCGACGGCCGAACCGACTGCGCCGCCCATGAAGAAGGTCGCCATGAAGAGGCCGTTCAGGCGGCTGCGGAGATCGGCGCCCAGCCCATAGATCGCGCGCTGGCCGATAACGAGCGTCATCGTCACGCCGAAGTCCAAGAGGATCGCGGCAAATGTCAGGAGGGCAAGTGCAATGGCGGATCCTTCCGGCGCAAAGTGGGTGATCAGGAAAGCGATTGCGACGGACGCGATGCCGAAGATCGTGGCCGGGCGGCCGAGATCCCGGTCCGCAAGACGTCCCGCGATGGGCGAGGCAATGGCTCCCGCGACGCCGGCAAGGGCGAAGAGCGCGATGCCCGCCTGGCTCAGCTGGAAGGCGGGGCCGGCGAGAACGAGCGGAGTGACCGTCCAGAACAGGCTGAAGGCGGCGAACTGGCAGGCCTGATAGAAGGCCCGGCGACGCAGCACCGGCTGAGATGCGTAGAGGTGGCCCATCGACGCGATCAACGCGAAATAGGAAAGTTTCGTTTGTGGTACCCGTTTCGGAAGGCGTGTGGCGAGGACGAAGCCTAGCAGGACCATGACCGCCGCGGAGACAAAAAACACAAGGTGCCAGGAGGAATAGCGGGCGATGAAGCTGGAGACTGGCCGGGCCATCATGATGCCGACCATCAGTCCGCTCATGACATTGCCGACTACCCGGCCGCGATGGGCATCCGGCGCGAGGCTCGCGGCAAATGGTACGATCATCTGTACGGCGGTGGAGGCAAGTCCGATGGCCAACGAGGCGGCCAGAAAGGGGAGGACCGCCGTCGAGAGGCCGGCGGCGATCAACGCCACCGTCGCTGCGGCGATCATGGTCACGATCAGCCGGCGGTTTTCGAGAAGGTCGCCCAGCGGCACGATGAGCAACAGGCCGAGGCCGTAGCCAACCTGGGTCAACGTGACGATGAGACCGGTTGCGTGTGAGGGGAGACCGATGGACGCGGCGATGGGACCGGCGAGCGGCTGGGAATAGTAGAGATTGGCGGCGACCAGGCCGCACGCCGCGGCCATGATGAAGGTCATGCTGGCCGACATGGCGGAGGGAGCGGCCGGTCCGGCCAGAGTTGCTGTATTGCTCGTCATGAAAAGCTCCTTGGGAGGAAGGATCAAGTAAATCAGTCGAGAAGTTTGATAGCCGTGTCGATGACGGCGAAGGCACGGTCCCGATCCGGTCCGGTCTTGCCGAGCACCCGCAGGCCCTGGGTGACGGAAAGCATGAGGCGGGCCGTTGCTCCCGCGTCTATGGTCTTCGTGATCGAGCCGTCGGCCTGGCCTTCACGGATGAGGCGGTCGAACAGAGCTTCGCTGCGCGCCATCGACCGGCCGACACGCTCCGCCGCCTCCGCGTCATAGACCGCAAGCTCTATCGCCGTTCCGACCACCAGACAGCCTCGCCTTCCGCTTTCGCCATGCGAAGCCTCTGCATAGAAGCGCAGCATGCGAAAAACCTTGTCGCGACCATCGCAACCGGCGCCGATTTCCTGATTGAGGAGTGCGTTGCGAACCTGCTTATAACGGTCGAAAGCGGCCAGGAAGATCGCCTTCTTGTCCTTGAAGGCCTTGTAGAGGCTGCCGGCCGTCAGCCCCATCGCCTCCTTCAGTTCCGAGATCGAGGCGGCGTAGTAGCCTCGCTCGGAAAAGACAACGATTGCCTTGTCGAGGGCATCATCGATCTCGAATTGCCTGGGGCGGCCCGGTGGGCGTGTTGTGGCGTCCATGTTTATCGCGGAAGGTTGGAATTGGAGAACGTTCGTTTCCAAATATGTTCCAAGTTGCCTTTCGTCAAGAATATTTCGAGATTTCGCTGTGCCGCGTCGCCGGCCTCGGCGAAATATTCGGGAACACCTCGCCATCGAGGAGGTTAACTCATTGTCACCAACCCACAAGCTGGAGGACAGACATGAGCAAAAGCGACGTGAAAGAAGCGGTAAAACGCGCCGAGCGGCAGGTTGAGAATACCAGCGGCGGCGGCCACCTTGGCGGCACCTATTACGGCCAGGAGCCGGACGGCAAGACCGCCTCGACCAACAGCAATGTCGGCAAGGCCCGTCCGAATACTGGCAGCGACTGAGATTGCGCATCCACGTCAGGATGACCTCAGTTCCGGAAGCCCCGCCGCGTGCGGGGCTTTTTGCATTGGAATCTTGCTGCCGCTAAAAAAGATGCAAGGTCTTGTCGGGAGAGACCGGGCTCGGACGTCATAGGTTCACGGATCCGCGTTGGTGAGGCCAGCGGATCCATGTTTCGAACCTGTGGAAAGGGGAGTGGCATGAGCAATAATTATCGATGGATCGTCGTCTTTGCGGGGGCCCTGATGGGCTGCGTCGCCGTCGGCACCATGTTTTCACTGGCAATCTTCCTGGAGCCGATTGCCACGACAACCGGCTGGTCGCGTGCCGGTATTTCCAGCGCCATGACATTGAACTTCCTCGTCATGGGCCTTGGCGGCTTCATGTGGGGGGCAGCCAGCGACCGCTACGGCGCACGCATCGTGGTGCTGATTGGAGCGCTGTTGCTTGGGCTGGCGCTGGTGCTGGCAAGTCAGGTGGAGAGCCTGCTGGCGTTCCAGTTGGTCTACGGCTGCCTCGTGGGGTTGTCGGCAAGCGCCTTCTTTGCGCCGATGATCGCCGTGACAATGGCCTGGTTTGACGATCACCGCAGTTTGGCCGTCTCGCTTGTTTCGGCCGGCATGGGCATGGCGCCGATGACGATCTCGCCCTTTGCGCGCTGGCTGATCTCCGCCTATGACGACTGGCGTATCGCCATGCTCCTGATCGGCGTTGGTGCGTGGATCCTGCTGCTGCCTACGGTGTTACTGGTGCGCAATCCGCCGGCCGCGGCGGCTGCCGGTGCGGCAGCAATGCCAAGCTCGGATCGCGCTGACATTCCGCTTTCTGGAGTGTTCCGTTCGCCGCAGTTCCTGGTGCTTGCCTTCACGTTCTTCGCCTGCTGTGCTGCCCATTCCGGCCCGATCTTCCACATGGTCAGCTATGCCATGTTCTGCGGCGTCGGACCGATGGCAGCCGTCAGCATCTATAGCGTCGAGGGTGCCGCAGGTCTCGGGGGCCGCATTCTTTTCGGTGTTCTCGCCGACAAACTGGGCGTCAAGCCGGTATTGATCGGCGGGCTCTTGATCCAGGCGGCAGTGATCGCAGCCTACACGATGGTAAGTGATCTCACCCAATTCTACGCGCTGGCGGTGATTTTTGGCGGCACCTACGGCGGCGTTATGCCCCTTTATGCCGTCCTGGCGGGTGAATATTTCGCGGCCAAGATCTTGGGCACGGTTCTGGGTGCCGTGACCATGCTGTCCGCAATCGGCATGGCCTTCGGGCCACTGGCCGGCGGCTGGGCCTTCGATCAGTTCAACAACTACAACTGGCTGTTCATCGGCTCTGCGCTGGTGGGCCTCGGCGCTGTTCTCATCGCCCTTGCCTTCCCGCCGCTGCCGCGTCGGCTGAAGCTTCAACCGGCATAGATGGCGTAAAGTGTTCCGCGAAAGAAAAAGCCCGGGATCCCCGGGCTTTTTGAGCACTAATGGTCTGCTAAACTCTTGCGGCTCTTCGATCGAGCGGGCGCCGGCGAAGGTTCGGCGGCTTCCTTTTCAAGGCGAAGCAGCCTCAATTTCTCGGTTTTCTTTTCCCGCTGATTGGCTTCCGCGGCAATGATGGCGCGGGCTGTCTGGTCGGTAGCAGCGGCCTTGTCACGCGCGGAAAGCTTGGTGGGATTGAAGAATTCGTCCTTGGTTGCAGTCATGGGAATCTTCTCCTTCCTTGAAGATGTCCGAGCAGTGAACGGATATCAGCGCGCCGGGCGCGCGACTTTCTTCGGCGCCGGCAGCAGGCCTTCGCGCTGCATCTTCTTGCGCGCGAGCTTGCGGTAACGCCGTACGGCTTCCGCCTTTTCGCGAACGCGCTTCTCGGAAGGCTTTTCGTAAGCGCTCCGTGCCTTCATTTCGCGGAAGACGCCTTCGCGCTGCATCTTCTTCTTCAGCACCCGAAGTGCCTGGTCGACATTGTTGTCTCTGACAAGAACCTGCAAACTATTTCCTTTCCTTAGCGGGCAAAACCCCGCGTTCTATCAATGGGTTGAAACTACTTTCCGATACGCATGCGTGACGGCTTGAGCCACGACCCGCCGGGCGTTTCCCGGGAGGCCTCGCCTTTGACGGCGGAAGTTGTGGTTGCCGACGCGTCGATATCGCTCGCGACGATACGACGCTCGAAGTTTTCGTTATCGAAACGAACCCGATACTGACGCTCGCCCCGATCAGCCGCCGGAAGCAGCCCGACGATACGGCATGTCCGATCACCGGTGGCTGTGCGGGTCAAGCCGGCCTTCAAGACGATGATATCGTCGATGGCATAGACGTTTGGGCCCATCATCTTCTCCTTCAGACCCGGCCGAAGCCAGGCAAAAACAAAAAGGCCGGGCGTTACCCCGACCTCTTCCCGTCATTCAAGCGCTCGCTGCCAGTACATCCGTGGTCAGCCGAGGCGAATGACATCCTTATGCGGCCCGCAGATTGTCGGCCGAGCTCTTACCGGACTTGCGGTCGCGAACGATCTCGTAAGAAATCTTCTGACCTTCCGTCAGGGAGGACATGCCGGCACGTTCGACAGCGGAAACGTGAACGAAAACGTCCGTTGCGCCATCATCGGGCTGAATGAAGCCAAAACCCTTGGTGCTGTTGAACCACTTTACGGTACCAGTATTCATAACGATTTCCTTTCAATCGCTAGCGTTATCGGACAGTATTTCGTCCGCGTGGATCGATATTTGAGAGGAAATCTGACGGAGCGCGAGGCTCTTTGACAAAGGTCGCAAGCAATTTTCGATAACAGCAATATATGCCTTATCGCCAGATAATCAATGCTGGGTGGCCAACTTAATTTTTCATGGCCCTGTCGCGGGAGAAGATTTTCTATGGCAACCTGCTGATTTCACACCCTAATATTCGCAAGTCGCATTCTCTCCAGCCGAATGTCGACTATCTCCGGTGGCAAAAGCCTGGAATTTTTTTCCAGGCTTCGTTCGTCGCGTTCCGGGTCAGAGCGCGCCGTTGCGCTGCTGCGTCATCATGTAGGTGTCGTAGCTGTATTCGGCGACCTGAGCCCAAAGATATGCGTCCTTCTTGAAGGCCTGCTGGCTGTCGTAGAGTTTCTTGAAGGACGGGCTCTTGGCCGAAAGGTCCGCATAGGTTTCCATCGCCGCCTTGAAGCAGACATCCATGATCTCGCGGCTGAAGGGCTTTAAGATGGCACCTTCGGCAACGAGCTTCTTCAATGCGGTCGCGTTGTGGGCATCGTAATTGGCGAGCATGGTATTGTTGGCGGAGGCGCAGGCATTGGCAAGGATCTGCTGGTAGCTCTTCGGCAGGTTCTTGAACTTCTCCAGGTTGAAGAAGGCGTGCATGGCCGGGCCGCCTTCCCACCACGCCGGATAGTAGTAGTATTTTGCCACCTTCACGAAGCCGAGCTTCTGGTCGTCATAGGGGCCGACGAATTCGGTAGCATCGATCGTACCCTTTTCGAGCGCCGCATAAACGTCGCCGCCGGCGATCTGCTGGGGTGTCACGCCCACCTTCTGCATGACCTGGCCGGCGAGGCCGGCGATGCGCATCTTGAGCCCCTTGAGGTCGTCGATGGAATCTATTTCCTTGCGGAACCAGCCGCCCATCTGCGTGCCGCTGTTGCCGGCCGGAAGCGCATAGAGATTGCGGGGCGCAAGGAATTCGTTGATGAGGTCGTTGCCGCCGCCGGCTGTGAACCAGGCATTGGTCATCCGGGCATTAAGGCCGAACGGAATCGCTGTTCCGAGCGCGAAGGCCGGATCCTGCCCGATATAGTAATACGAACAGGTATGCGCCATTTCGACCGTGCCATTGGCAACCGCATCGGCAGCCTGCAGGCCGGGCACGATTTCGCCGGCGGCGAAGATCTGGATGGTGAACTTGCCGTCGGTGGCGTTTTTGACGCTCTCGGCAATCTCGTTGGCCGCGCCGAAGATGATGTCGAGGCTTTTCGGAAAGGAGGACGTCAGTCGCCAGGTAATTGTCGGGTTTTCCTGGGCAATCGCGGGGGCGGCGAGCACTGTTGCCGCCGCCGCACCCGTTCCGGCTGTCGCGGCCTGCCGTAAGAAATGTCTGCGATTCATGGATTCCTCCTGCTTGGCCTTGGGAAACTGAAGCTGAAGCCCGTGTTCTACCGCTCCAGAGCCGTTCCGCAAGCAGCAAGCGAATATAAAAAGCCCGGAGGTTTGAACTGACCCCCGAAAG
>UBYX01000002.1:0-151 GCA_900469955.1 Hyphomicrobiales bacterium
CCGTTCGGGCGGCAATTCCTGACCTTCGCCTCGAGCAAGTTCGGCGTGCCGAAGAAAGCCGCGACCTGCCGGTTCTCCGGCCGCCGGTAAATGTCCTCCGGTGCGCCGACCTGCAATATCTTGCCGCCATGCATGACGACGACCCGATCGG
>UBYX01000002.1:192-336608 GCA_900469955.1 Hyphomicrobiales bacterium
TTCGACAGCGGCTCGTCGAGCAGCAGCACCTCTGGTTCGAAAACCAGCGCCCGGGCGATCGCCACGCGCTGTTGCTGGCCGCCCGACAGCGCCGGCGACGGACGTTCGGCATATTGTTCCATCTCGACGAGGCGCAACGCGTTCATCACCCGGTCCTGGATTTCCTTGTCGGTCCGGCGGCGAATACGCAAGGGATAGGCGACATTGTCGAACACCGTCATATGCGGCCAGATCGCATAGGACTGGAAGACCATGCCGAGCCTGCGCCGTTCGGAGGGGACGAAATAGCCCTTGTCCGCATCCGAAACCACATTGTCGCCGATGCTGATGCGCCCGCCCGTATTCTTCTCCAGTCCTGCCACCATGCGCAGCGTCGTCGTCTTGCCGCAGCCGGAAGGACCGAGCAACGTGACGAATTCGCCGCTTCTGACCTTCAGATTCACCTGATCCACGGCCGTGATTGCACCATACATGCGGGTCACGTTCTCGAGTGTTACCGAAGCCATACTCTTCTTCCTTTCGGTGCGGACACTTGCAGCCGCAAACTAAACCGGCAGGGCCGGAAAACAGGTCCCGGATTTAAAGCTTGCTGATGCGCGCCTTGATGAATCGAAGCTGTACCCAGCGGAACAGAATGACGAGCAGCATCATCATCAGGCCGATGACGCTCACCTGTTCGGCATTACCATTCGCCCAGAGTTTGAGCAGCACCACGGCCAGCGTTTCGGAGCCCACCGAATAGAGCAGGATCGACGCGGAAAGTTCTCGCATGATGCCGAAGAAAGTCAGCACCCAGCCGACCGCAAACGCCGGCCACGCGAGCGCGACCATGATGCGCCACATGGTCTGGAACCAGTTCGCGCCATGGACCCGCGAACATTCCTCGAGATCATAGGAAAGCTGGTGGTAGGCGCCCGTCATCACGCGCACGGCGACCGGCGTACCGAGCGCCAGATAGGCTAGCAGGAGCGCCCAGACGGTCCCATAGATCGGGATCGGCCCCGGGAGCATTGCGAAGGCCCAGAGGAAACCCACGCCGAGCACCATGCCGGGCATCATCCACGGCAGCCAGGCCATGCCGTCGATCAGGCTGCGACCGCGCCAGCGGGTGCGGACCGAGACATAGGCGACCACTGCGCCGAGCGCCATCGTCGCGGTGGCGCCAAGCAGCCCCAGCATCATCGTGTTGCGCAGCGCCCGCCAGAATTCCGAATTGGAAAAGACCGCCCTGTAATGCTCCAGCGTCAGCATCTCGTAGGTGTAGAAGCCGAAGAAGCGGAAGAAGGAGCCGAGCAGAAGCTGACCGACCGGCAGGACCACGGTGATGACGAAGAAGAGAACGCAAAAGCCGAAGGTCACCCAGCGCCAGGGGCCGAGCTCCATCACATTCGGCCGAAAGCCCTTGCCGGTAACGGTCTGGAAACTCTTGCCGCGCAGCAGCGCCCATTGCCAGATCACCAGCAGGAACATCAGCCCCATGATCGCGAAGGATAGCGCCGTCGCATATTGATAATCCGGCGTGGCGCGGTGGTTGATCGCCTCGTAGATGTCGGTGGTGATCACCTTGATGCCGGCCGGAAGGCCGAAGAACAACGGCGACTCGAAGGATTCGATGCCGCGAATGAAGCTCAGCATGAAAGAGCTGGTCAGCACCGGCAGCATCATGAGCAGCGTGATCTTGCGGAAGGTCGTCCAACGCGAGGCGCCGCACATGCGGCTCGATTCCTCGAGCGACGGGTCCATGGCCCGGAAGGCATCGACGGTGAAGAGGAAGAGGAACGGGATCGAATACTGGCACATATGCCAGACCACGCCCCCATAGGAATAGACGTTGACGAGCGGATCCTGCGAGCCGCTGATCGAGCGCCAGACGAGGTTGATGACACCGACCTGCGGATTGCCGAGCATGCCCCAGGCCATGGCCGTCAGGATCGGCGGAATGAAGAAGGGCAGCGTGATCAGCACTTCGAGGGTGCCGCGGAAGGGCGTGTCGGTGCGGGCGATGATCCAGGCCAGAAACACCGCAATCGTCAGCGAGGGAACGGTCTTCGCAAGCGAGATGCCGACCGTGTTGACTAGAACGAGAAAGTTCTGGGTCGTCATGATGGCGCGATAGCCGTTGAGGTTGAACTCGCCGGCAAGGCCGGGCGGGGTCGAATGGAGGCTTCCGTAAAGCAGCATGGCCAAAGGGTAGATCGTCAGGAATCCCAGTATGGCGATCAGCGCCAGCATGCCGATCAACCGCCCGATCGAACCGCCCGAAAAAGCGCGGGTAACGGCGTTGCCGCCGAGTGTGGGTGCGGTTTCGGCAACATCGTCGAGGGATCGATTATGGATTAAGGTCATGCGGTCCTCGCGGCTCCGATGGCATTGGATATCGCCCCATCGCTAGCCCGCGGGCCGGCAACGGGGCGACAACTTCATTTGAAGATTTCTTTCGCCTTCCCCAGCATCTCGTTCTGTCGGCGCGAGTCGCTTGTGCCGTAGAGTTTGGCCTCAGAAATCGCCTTGATGTCGGCCGGCAATCCTTCGGTTACGCCGTCGATCACCGGTCCATAACCGAGGCTGGCATAGATCTTCTGTGCAGTCGGTCCCTGGAGGAAGTCGAGATAGAGCTTGGCGGCATTCGGATGCGGCGCCTTCTTCAGAAGCACGTTGCCGTAGAGAACGTAACCGACGCCCTCCTCCGGTACGATGAACTTCACCGGCAGTCCCTTCAAGTCCGACATATCAGTGAGAATGACGGGCATATAGATCGAATATTCCCCACGCGCGGTGCGGCGCTGGGATTCCCGCTGGTCGCGGGTAAAGACGAGCTTCTGACCCGCGACCTTCCTGAGGTAATCCTCGCCGATCCGGTCATGGGTGGAGAAAAACCACAGGTAACCGGCCCCGATCGCCCGCGGGTCGTCCGCGAGGATCTTGCCCTGCCATTTTGGATCGGCAAGATCCTTCCAGCTCTTGGGTTCATCGGCCGGCTTGACGAGCCCGGTATTGATCATGATGCCATAGGGGATGGTCATGACCGACGCCATCGGCACCTGAAGCTTGAACTGCGGCTTGATCTTCTGGGAATTCGGCGTCACCGGAAGCGGATCGATGGACTTGTCCTCGGCGTCGTAAAGCCGCGTCTGCCCCTCGCTGGTGAACATCACGTCCGCCGCAAAACGGCCCGCTGCCTGCTCGACGCGTACGCGCTCACGGATTTCGCTGGCGCGAGCTTCCAGAACCTCGACGGAAATTCCATATTCCTCGGTGAAGGCTTTGGCGATCTTCTTGGTGCTCGGCTGCCCGACGAGTGCGGTGTAGAGGACGAGAGTCCCCTCTTTCTTGCCCGCCTCGACCACCTTCTCCCATTCGGCATCCTGTGCCTGCACCGGCTGCCATACCGCCGTTGCAATGGCGATGCCGCCCGCAGCGGTCAGAAAAAGCCGCCTCGACCATTGTCTTATGGTCGCCGCCGTCATGGATTTGTTGCTCGTCACGTGTCTCTCCTCCCTGGAACTGACGACTGAGCGCAATCGCGGGGCCATGCCCCGCTTTCGATTTCGAATTATATGCGGCTCGAGCGCCGCCCTCTCCTACTCCGCTTCGGTGGCACCGTTTTCCCGAGCGGCACCGCCGGATTCTCCCGACGTTCATCTATCTTGGAAGATGATCCTTACTGGTTCCTATATCCTCGCGATATGAGGCTCGTTTTGGGTGTGACAAGGACCCCTGATATGCGCCGTGCGACACGGCGCCAGAAGGTTTGCCCTCCCAAGGGTCAGGTTCGCCAAACAAAACTCCTGCTCTTCGAGCTCCACCTACCCCGCGGGCTCGAACGAGCACAACAGCGCCTTCGCAAGCGAAACTTCCTCCATTGTTAGATTGACCTTTTCCCTCGCAGGGGAAAAGCATCATTTTTTTACATTCACTTTTCTCGAAAGCAGAAAGATGAAGTGTGTTAGGGTCACCCAGGATTTGACCATAGCGCTGGGTTGGGAGGCCTAAAGCATTGGACACACTCATCAACATCCGTACTTTTCTCGCGGTCGCCCGCTCCGGAAGCTTCTCTGCGGCTGGCCGTCATCTGGGAGTCGCACCCTCGGTGGTCACCAAACGGATCAGCCGGCTGGAGGACCAGATGCGGGTAAAACTGTTTATCCGGTCGACGCGCCAACTCATCCTGACCGAGGTGGGAGAACGCTACCTCCCGCGCTATCAGTCACTGGTGAAGGAAATCGATGATGCCATCGGCGGCGCAGCCGCGGTCGCTCAGCGAATAGAGGGGCATTTGCGCATCAAGGCCCCGACAACGGTGACGATTGCCTTTCTGGCGCGGATTCTGAGCGATTTTCAGCAGGAGAACCCCAACGTGACGATGGATGTCGCGCTGGTGGACCGCTCGGTCAATCCGGCCGAAGAGGGATACGACATTGCGCTTGGCGCACTTCCGGCCTCCTACTCCAACGTGGTCGATGAACCGCTCTGTCCCTATCCCCGCAAACTCTGTGCCGCTCCATCTTATCTGGAAAGCCACGGTGTCCCGAAACACCCGCGCGATCTCGTCGATCACATCTGCCTCACCTTTCATGCCACCGGATCAACTTGGTCGTTCCTCAGTCCCGGCGGACCGATCGACGTGGAGGTCCGCTCCGCCTTCAGCGCCAACGACACCCAGGTGCTGCATGACTTGGCCTTGCGCGGTCGCGGCATCGCCATGGTGGCGACCTATGTCGCGGAAGATTCGTTTCGGACGGGAAAACTGATCGAACTGCTGCCGGAATATCCCGTCGCCGAGCTTTGGTTGAAGGCGCTGATCCCGCAAACGCAGGCGCGCAAACCGACCGTGAGAGCCGTCATGGAATGGCTTCGGGTTCATATGCCCACCGCGCACCTTCTCGGCCAAAAATCCGCATAACCCGGTTATCTTTGCCTTCAGAGAAAAGGCAAACCCCGTTCAGCTTTCTCGATTCGAGAAAACCGTTACGACTAAAAAGCCTATTCTCTCTGGCTTCCAGGCCCCTTACCCTTTCGCATCGAGGATACGCATCGCGAATGCGGGGTGCCTTGCGCCTTTGAGTGCATCACCTGGAATGGAAGCCGGCGACGTCTGGGAAGAGGACGCGTCGGCCGGCGAAAACAGGGAGGCTTGTGTAGTGGACACTGCTGTCACCAGGCAGCGCCCGGTGCTTTCGCAATTGGGCGCAATCGACTGTGACGTTCACCCCGATGCGCCGCAACGCTCCGACCTCCTGCCCTATTTTGACGACTACTGGAAAGAGATCGTCACCACTCGAGACGTGGATCGGCTGGAACTCACCAATTTCCCCACCCGGACTAAACCGTTCTTCCGGGAGGACTGGAAGGCGTCGAGAGGCGGTGGCGTCGAAAAGCTGCGCCGCAATCTGCTCGATCCCTTCGGCCTCAAATACGCGATCCTGAACTGCGTCACCGGCGTGCATGCGATCTACGATCCCTATCTGGCAGCCGCTGTGTGCCGCGCCACCAACGATTGGCTGAAGGCGGAATGGCTGGACCGGGATCCAAGGCTGCGCGCCTCTCTGGTGCTCCCGATGCAAAATCCGGAAGCCGCCGTGGAAGAGATCGGGCGCTTTGCGGACGACCGGCGTTTCGTCCAGGTCCTCACCCTCTGTATGGGCGAGATGCCCCTTGGCCGCCGCTATTACTGGCCGATCTACGAGGCCGCCCAGCGCCACGGTTTCTCGCTCGGCATTCACGCAGGCAGCGCCTATCGCCACGCCCCTAGCCAGAGCGGATTCCTTTCCTATCTCGCCGAAGACTATGTGCACCAAGTTCAAGGCTTCGCGGCCCAGGTCGGCAGCTTCGTCGCAGAAGGCGTGCTCGGCAAATTCCCCGACATGAAGATCGTGCTGATCGAATCCGGCGTTTCATGGCTCCCCGGCCAGATGTGGCGGATGAGCAAGGACTGGCGCGGCGCGCGCATTGAAGTGCCGTGGGTCAAGGAGCCACCATCTGCACTGGTTAGGCGCCAGATCCGCATGACGACGCAGCCCTTCGACGCGCCGCGCGACCCGGCTGAACTGGAGCGCATTATCGAACATCTCGACGCGGACGACATGCTGCTTTTTTCCACCGACTATCCACATGCGCAATTTGAGGGCGACGCCGCGATCCCCGAGGGTTTCCCCGAACGCCTCATCGATCGTCTGGTGCGGGAGAACGCGCTCGCTACCTATCCACGACTGGAGGACCGGCCATGAATCAAGCTGTTCTCGAAAAGGAAAAAAACGCCGAAGCCAAACTCGGGATCGTCGACTGCGATATCCATCCGGCCTTCGGCACCCCGAATGAGCTTGCGAAATTTCTGCCGCAGCGCTGGCGCGATCACTTGGCGGATTATGGCCAGCGGAGCGCCAATCCGCTGGTCGGCACCCTGCCCTACCCGCGCATGACGCCCGGCAACGGCATGCGCCGCGACGCCTGGCCTCCGAATGGCGGGCCGCCGGCCTCCGATCTTGCCTATCTGCAGGAACAACTCCTTGATCCGCTCGGCATCGAATACGGGATCCTTCAGCCGCTCGCCGCCGGGTCCTCCACCCTCAATCAAGACCTGGGCGCCGCCATGTGCGCTGCGGTCAACGATTGGCAGCTCGACAAATGGACGGGTCCGGAACCTCGCCTCAAAGCCTCCATTTCCGTTGCCCAGGAAGACGCAGCCGCAGCGATCGCCGAGATCGAAGCACGCATCGGCGACAGGAGCTTCGTGCAGATCGCCATCCCGCCACGAACCATCGAGCCGGCCGGCCGGCGGCGCTATTGGCCGATCTACGAAGCCGCCGAACATTACGACATGCCGATCGGCATGCATTCTGCCGCCTTCGGCTGGCACACCAACAGTGGCGCCGGCTGGCTGAATTTCTATATCGAGGAACACTACGCCTTCTCGCACAGTCTGCAGAGCGTCGTGACCAGCATGGTTTTCGAAGGCGTTTTCGAACGTTTTCCCAAATTGAAGCTGATTGTCGTCGAAGGCGGTTTTGCCTGGGCGGCGCCGTTGATGTGGCGGCTCGACAAGCAGTGGGAGCGGATGCGTTCCGAAGTTCCGCATGTGAAGCGGCCGCCGTCCGAATATATCCGCGAGAACGTCTGGTTCACCACCCAGCCGATCGAGGAGCCGGAAAACAATCGTCACCTGCTCGATACGTTGCGATGGGTGGGAGCCGACCGGCTGATGTTCTCGACGGATTATCCCCACTGGGATTTCGACGACCCGCGCTACGCCTTCAAGGTGCCGCTGTCGCCGACGGAACGCCAGCAGATCTTTCGCGAAAACGCAAAACAGGTCTACCGCCTGCCTTGATACGGGAGTGCCCTCATGAATGAGATGATCCGATCATTGGAGAACAAGCCGGGGCTTTCGACCGTCGGCGGCATAGACTGCGACCTCCATCCGGCATCCCCGGCGACGAAGACGCTGCTTCCCTACCTCGAGGAATATTGGCGCGAGACTTTCGTCATGCGTGGCGTCGATCGCTTGAGCCTCGCAATGACCTCCTCGCCGTCACGGGCGCCAATCAATGTGCGCTCCGACTGGAAGGCCGAGAGCGGCTTTGCCGGCGATACGCTGGAGGCGGTTCGCACCCAGGCACTCGATCCGTTCGGCACTCGACTGGCGATCTGCAATGTCCTGCACGGCTCGATGATCATGCATTCCGACGATATGGCCGCAGCCCTCTGCGGCGCCGTCAACGAATGGCTGGCCAGGGAATGGCTCGACCGGGAACCGCGGCTGCGGGGTTCGATCATCGTTTCCGCCCAGAATTCGGACCTTGCGGTCGCCGAGATCGAAAAACGCGCCGCAGACCACCGTTTCGTGCAGGTCCTGATCCTCGCCCAGAACGACGAGCCGCTCGGTCGCCGGCGCTACTGGCCGATCTACGAGGCAGCCGCCCGCAACAAGCTGCCGCTCTGTATCCATGCCGGCGGCAGCAACCGCCATGCGCCCACCGCCACCGGCTGGCCGAGCTATTTCGTCGAGTCCTATGTGGCGCAGGCATCGATTTTCGAAAGCCAGTTGTTGAGCCTTGTCGCCGAGGGCGTCTTTCACAAGGTGCCGGACCTCAAGGTGGTCTTCGCCGAAAGCGGCTTTACATGGCTGCCGTCCTTCTTCTGGCGGGCTGACAAGACCTGGCGCGGCGTGCGCGCCGAAACGCCATGGCTGACGGAGCAGCCGAGCGATATCGTCAAGCGTCATGTCCGCTTCACGCTCCATCCCGTCGATGCGCCGGACCAGGACGCACTTGCCCGCACTCTCGAACACATTGATTGCGACGACATCCTGCTCTTCTCGACCGATTATCCGCATGCCCAGTTCGATGGCTTGAACGCGCTCCCGGCCGCCTTCGGCGAGACGCTTGCGAAAAAGATCCTGATCGACAACCCGCTTGCCACCTATCCGCGGATCGCTGCGGATTTTCAGAAGGAGGTCGCGAAATGACGGAAACCGGCACTCTGGAACGCCCGGTCGAGACGAAGACCAAATACAATCTGATAGACTGCGACATTCATCCGGCGATGAGAACGCCAGCCGAGATGCAGCCTTACCTCGCGCAGCGCTGGAAGGATCATCTCGCAACCTATGGCGGCCATACGCGCCAGGGGTTGTCGGAAACGCTCTCCCATCCGCGCATGGTGCCGGAAGTCTCGCGCGTCGATTCGTGGCCGCCGTCGGGCGGCCCGCCGGGTTCCGACCTGCCCTTTCTGTGCGAACAGCATCTCGACAACCTCGGCATCGACCTTGGCGTCCTCGTGCCGCTGCGCTTCAATGCCAGCGGCCAGCGCCACCCGGACTTCGCCAGCGCGATCGCCACGGCCATCAATGATTGGCAGGTAGGCAAGTTTTTGGATCCGGAACCGCGTCTGCGCGGCTCGATCATCGCCACGCAGGAAGATCCGGCCAATGCCGTCGCCGAGATCGACCGCCGCGCCTCGGACAAACGCTTCGTGCAGGTCCTCCTGCCGCCACGCTCCATCGAGCCTTTGGGAAAACGCCGCCACTGGCCTATCTTCGAGGCCGCCATTAGCCATGGGCTGCCGCTATCGCTGCATGTCGGCGGCGTCGGGGGGCACCAGGCGACCGGCGCCGGCTGGCCTTCCTATTATCTCGAGGAGCATCACAGCCAGGTGCAGACCATGCAGGCGGTGATCGCAAGCCTCATCTTCGAGGGCGTCTTCGAGCATTTCCCGGAACTGAAGGTTTCCTTCGTCGAAGGCGGCTTCTCCTGGGTACCGTCGTTTGGCTGGCGCATGGACAAGGCCTGGCAAGCGATGCGCGACGAGGTCCCGCATGTGAAACGCCCGCCGTCCGAATATCTGCGCCAGAACATCTGGTTCACCACCCAGCCGATGGAGGAGCCGAACCCGGCGAAAAACCTCACCGATACGTTGAACTGGATCGGTACCGACCGGCTGATGTTCTCGACCGACTATCCCCACTGGGATTTCGACGATCCCCGCTACGCCTTCAAGGTGCCGCTCAGCGCAGCCGAAAAGGCGGCGATCTTCGCCGGAAATGCTGTCAACTTCTATGGATTGAACTGAGAATGGCTCGTCACGTCGTTGCCAGGGTCGATGAACTCGATATCGGCAAATCCAAACTGGTGAAGGTCGCCGGCCGCGACATCGCCCTCTTCAACGTCAAGGGCGAATTCTTCGCCATCGCCAACCGGTGCCCGCACGAGGGCGCCGATCTCTGCCGCGGCCAGGTCGTGGGCCTCGCCGAATCCGACGAACCCGGCCAATACCGGATGACGCGGCACGGCGAACTGGTGCGCTGCCCGTGGCACGGCTGGGAATTCGACATCCGCACGGGAAAGTCCTGGTGCGATCCGGCCCGCACCCGCGTCAAGAGTTTCGATGTTTCCGTTACGAAAGGCGGAGCGCTCGCGGAAGGTCCCTACCAAGCGGAAACTTTTCCGGTCTCCATCGATGAGGACTACGTCGTGGTGGAGATCTGAACCCGCATAAAAACCAAGATGGCGAATATTCCAGGGAGGAGAAAATGTCGCTTATCCGTAAATTGGCAGCCTTTGCGGTTGCCGCGGTCATTGCAGGTCCGGTTTTCGCGCAGGATGCGGAGTGGGACAAGGTCGTGGAGGCCGCCAAGAAGGAAGGCACCGTCACCGTCTACAATTCGCAGCTCGGCGCACCGAACTTCGTGGCGGTGACCGAGTCCTTCCAGAAAAAATACGGCATCAAGGTCGAGTCGCTCGATGTGCGCGCCAGCGAACTGACCGAGCGGCTCCGCTCCGAGCAGGCGGCGGGACGTTATCTGGCCGACATCCAGATGCACTCCGCCAATTCGATCGAAACGGGCAAGACGCAAGGCATTCTGGTC
Organism: Hyphomicrobiales bacterium; assembly: GCA_900469955.1. Lineage (GTDB taxonomy): Bacteria > Pseudomonadota > Alphaproteobacteria > Rhizobiales > Rhizobiaceae > Neorhizobium. The sequence goes on from UBYX01000002.1 coordinate 10,556, forward strand.
GAACCTCTCGGCAAGATACCGAACGTCGCCAATATCCGCGACGACATGAAAAAAGAGGTCACGGCCGATCATGTGCCCGGCTTCCTGCAGGCTTACGGTATCTTGGTCAATACCGGCCTCGTGAAGCCGGAGGACGAACCGAAGAGCTGGAAGGACCTCGCCGACCCGAAGTGGAAGGGCAAGATCCTGTCCGACGACATGCGCCCGCTGGGTTCAGGCGGAACCATGTTCGTGGTCTTCAACAAGACCTACGGACAGGCCTTCAACGAGAAGCTCGCGGAGAACAAGCCGGTCTTCAGCCGCGACCTGCGCAACGACGCCCGTCGCGTCGCCCGCGGCGAGTATCCCGTCTACATCCCGCAGATGTTCGCCTTCGCCAATGACCTTAAAGGGCTGCCGATCAAGGTGATCGTGCCCGAGGAAGGTGTACCCTATGTTTCGATCCACTTCGCGATCATGAAGAACGCGCCGCATCCCAATGCCGCCAAGCTCTTCATCAACCACTTCCTCGACATGGAGCAGCAAGTCACCTACGCCAAGGCGTGGATGTTGCCCGTCGCCAAGGGCGTCGAGGATCAGCTCGATCCGGAATCAAGGCGCTTTGCGAGTGCCAAGCTACTCGGCACCCGTGAAATGAACGAATACGGCCCGCTGATGGAGTTGGCCAAGAAAATCTATCCCTGACCCTCCTCCCAGGGCGCCTGCCCCGGCGGCACGGTCTGCCGCCGGGGCCTTTTTGCCGACGCATGTCGCCCGAGACCGGAAGCCAGTCTCGGGAAAACGGAAAGCGCGTCCGGGGGATCACAGCATTTCGAGTGCCAGCGCGATGCCCTGGCCGCCGCCGATGCAGAGCGTCACGACGCCGCGCTTCAGGCCGTCGCGTTGCATCGAATGGAGAAGCCGCGTCGTCAGAATCGCACCGGTCGCACCGATCGGATGGCCGTGCGCCACCGCGCCGCCTTCGACATTGGCGATGTCCTCCGGCAGGCCGAGCCCCTTGAGGACCGCGAGCGGTACCGCCGCATAGGCCTCGTTGATCTCGATCCGCTCGATATCGCCGATCGTCCAGCCGGCCCGCTCCAGCGCCTGGTTGACGGCGGGGATAGGACCAAGCGCAAACATGCCGGGTTCGACCGCGGCGACACCGTAAGAGACCAGCCGCGCCATCGGGCGCAGGCCCCTGGCTTCGGCAAAGGCGCGGTCGGCGACGATCATTGCCGCAGCACCGCTGTTCAGGCCCGGGGCGTTGCCGGCGGTGATCGCGCCGTCCTCACGGAATGCGGGCTTGAGTTTGGCAAGGGCTTCAATCGTAGTATCCGGCCTTGGCGTTTCATCGGCGGCGAAACTCTTCACGCCACCCTTCACGGGAAGATCGATCCCAATGATCTCCGCCGCGAACCTGCCTTGTGCCTGTGCAGCGCTGAAGCGCTGCTGCGAGCGCGCCGCCCAGCGGTCCTGATCCGCGCGGCTGATCTGCTGTGCGGCGATCATATCCTCCGTATGCCAGCCGGAATGCCTGTCCGAAAACGCATCGTGGAGACCGTCGAGCAGCATGCTGTCGAAGATTTCCGCATGGCCCATGCGGTACCCCCAGCGGCCGCCGCTCATCAGGTATGGCGCGCGGTCCATGTTCTCCATGCCGCCGGCGATCGCGGCCTTGGCATGGCCGAGCCAGATATCCTTGGCCGCGCTGGCGATCGCCTCGGCACCCGAGCCGCAGACGCGGTTGACGGTGACGGCCGGGACAGAAACCGGCAGGCCGCCATGGATCGCCGCCTGCCGCGCCGGGTTCATCCTGTTGCCGGCCTGGACGACATTGCCCATGGTGACCGAGGCCACCTCGGCGGCGTCGAGGCCGGAGCGCGCGATCGTCTCGCGGATCACCGCGGCGCCGAGATCGACGGCCGGAATACCGGCGAGCGAGCCGTTATATTTGCCGATCGCAGTGCGGACCGGCTGGACGATGACAACTTCGGACATGGAGTTTTCCTTAGTTTGTGTTTTCGCCGAAACGGCGGAGGATCACGCTGGCATTGACGCCGCCGAAACCGAAACCGTTGGACAGCGCGTATTCGACCTGTGCATGACGAGCCTGCGGACCGATGAGATCGAGGCCTTCGGCGAGCGGATCCGGATCTTCCAGATTGAGCGTCGGCGGCAATATGCCCTCGCGCAGCGCAAGCGCGGTGATGATGGCTTCGAGCCCGCCCGCCGCACCGAGCAGATGGCCGGTCGCCGACTTGGTGGACGAGATCGCCGGACCACCATCGGTGCCGAAGATCGTCTTGATCGCCGCAAGCTCCCCCGCATCGCCCACCGGTGTCGATGTGGCATGCGCATTGAGATAGCCGATCGCTTCCGGCTGAAGGCCGGCCATCTGAAGCGCGCGCCGGATCGCCCTCTGGGCTCCCGAGCCGTCGGCCGGGCCGGACGTCAGGTGATAGGCGTCGGCACTGGTGCCGTAGCCGACTACTTCGACCAGCGGCGTCGCACCACGCGCCAGCGCGTGTTCGAGGGTTTCGAGGACGACGATGCCGGCGCCCTCGCCCATGACGAAACCGTCGCGCGCCGCATCGAACGGCCGGGAAGCCTTTTCCGGCGTGTCGTTGAACGCGCTGGAAAGACTGCGCGCAGCCGCAAAACCGCCAAGCGCAACGCGGTTGATGCAGGCCTCGGTGCCGCCGCAAAGCGCGACATCGACTTCGCCGCTCCGGATCATCCGCACGCCGTCGCCGATCGCCTGGACGCTTGCCGCGCAGGCGGTCACCGGCGCGCCGATCGGCCCCTTGAAGCCGTAGCGGATTGAGACATGGCCGGCCGCGAGATTGACTAGGAAGGACGGCACCGTGAAGGGCGACAGCCGGCCGGCGCCGCGCGCATCCACCGTACGCACCGCCTCGGCGATCGAATGGAAACCACCGATGCCCGACGCGATGACCGTTGCAGTACGATCCTGCTTCTCGTCCGTATCGGCCACCCAACCGGACTGTTCCAATGCCTGCCGCGAGGCTTCGAGCGCAAATGCGATGAAGCGGTCCATCTTCTTGCGCTCCTTGTGCGGCACAGCAAGATCGATGTTGAAGCCGAATTCGTCCTCATCGATGCCGGGCACGACGCCGCCGACTTTCGCATCGATATCCGGCACCATCTCGTCGGCAAGCCGCCGAAGGCCGGAACGGCCCTCGATCAACCGTTTCCAGGTGGCTTCCGTGCCACTCGCCAGCGGCGAGACCACGCCCATGCCGGTGATCACTATTCTGTGGTCCACTCTTCCCGTGTTCGGTCTTCCCGGCATGTTTCACCTCGATTTAAATTTTGACCATCATTTATCCCCTTTAAATGACGATCCAAATATAAGTGTCAAGGTGTTCGAAGGAGAAGACGATGAAGGTGAGCCGCCAGGAAGCCGTAGAAAACCGCATGCGCGTGGTGCTGAAAGCCGGGGAATTGTTCCGCGAATACGGCTTTGACGGCATCGGCATTGCCGACCTGATGAAGGCAGCCGGCCTGACGCATGGAGGATTTTACGGCCAGTTCAAATCCAAGGTGGACTTGGCGGCAGAAGCCTCTCGGCAGGCGCTTGCGCTCAACGCCGCCACCTGGCGGGAGACGATCAACCGCACTCGCGAAAAGGCGCTGAAGGCGCTCACCGGCATGTATCTTTCCCGACCGAACCTGATCTTCAGGGCCAAGGGCTGCACCTTCGCCTCGCTCTGCGCCGACGCCTCCCGCCAAGGCGAAGCAGTGCAATCCGTCTTCGCGGAGGGCATCGAAAACCATCTGCAGCTACTGCAGGAGATCATCGACGACAATGGCGACGAGGATCGGCGCCGCAAGTCGATCGTCATCCTGTCGCAGATGGTCGGAGGGCTGACGCTCGCCCGTGCAGTCGGCGATGCGCCGCTTGCAGAAGAGATCCTCGCCACCCTTCGCGACGAACTGGAAACCCGGCACTAAGCCCTTATGACGCAACGAAAATGCGTCTTCCCCCGCCCCGCATCCAAGAATTTGTTCCCGAACCGCCCGCAGAGAAATTTCGTGCCTGTGCGGGCGCTCGTTTCGCTGCCAATATGCTGCGAAAGACCGCACTGAGGAGAGAGCCATGACGATCGCCAACCTATCTCGACGCATCCTTTTGCAGGCAGGCGCTGCCCTCCTCGCTTCGACCGCCCTGCCGACGCTGGCGCACGCTCAAGATGCTCCGGCGGGCGGCCGGCTGATCGTCGCGGCGGATTCCGAACCGAAAAACCTCAACCCGGCGATCGTCGCTTCGAACGGCGTCTTCTTCATCGCAAGCAAAGTTGTCGAACCGCTTGCAGAAGCCTCCTTCGACGGCAAGGACGGGCTTTCTCCGCGCCTTGCGACCTCCTGGGAAGGATCGGCGGACGGCAAGTCGGTGACCTTCAAGCTGCGCGAAGGCGTGAAATGGCATGACGGCAAGCCATTCACCTCCGCCGACGTCGCCTATTCGGCTCTCAATATCTGGAAGCCGCTGCAAAATCTCGGCCGCCTCGTCTTCGCCAATCTCGAAGCGGTCGACACACCGGACGCGGCGACGGCGGTTTTCCGCTTCTCCAAGCCCACGCCCTTCCAGCTCATCCGCAATGCTCTGCCGGTGGTCAGCAGCGTCGTGCCTAAACACCTCTACGAAGGCACCGACATCGCCACCAATCCTGCCAATGTGAAGCTCGTCGGCACCGGTCCGTTCAAGTTTACGGAGTATAAGCCGGGCGAATATTACCGCCTGACGAAGAATGCCGACTATTGGAACAAGGGTGAACCGAAGCTGGACGAAGTGATCTTCCGCGTGCTGCCGGATCGTGCCGGCGCTGGCGCCGCCCTCGAGGCGGAAGAAATCCAGCTCGCCGCCTTCTCGGCCGTGCCGCTTACCGATCTTGCCCGCATTTCCAAGATACCCGGCATCAAGGTCATCTCCAAGGGTTACGAGGGCCTGACCTACCAGCTCGTTGTGGAGATCAACCACCGCCGCAAGGAACTCGCCGATCTCAAGGTGCGCCAGGCGATCGCGCACGCGATCGACAAGAAGTTCGTCGTCGACACGATCTTCCTCGGCTATGCCGCAGCCTCGACCGGGCCGGTGCCGAAAAACGCCCCGGAGTTTTACGACGCCAGCGTGCCGGCCCATGATTTCGACGTCGTAAAGGCCAACGCGCTGCTCGACGAAGCCGGTTATCGGAAGGGCGCCGACGGCAACCGTTTCTCGCTCAAGCTGCGCCCGGCTCCGTATTTCAACGAAACGAAACAGTTCGGCGCCTATCTCCGCCAGGCGCTCGCCGCGATCGGCATCGACGCGCAGCTCGTCAATGCGGATTCCGCCGCTCACCAGAAAGCGGTTTATACCGACCACGACTTCGATCTCGCTGTCGCTCCGCCGGTCTTCCGCGGCGACCCGGCAATCTCGACGACAATTCTCGTGAAGTCCGGCACCCCGGCCGGCGTGCCCTTTTCCAATCAGGGGGGCTACGCCAACAAGGAGCTGGACGACGTCATCTCCAAGGCGGCCGAGACGGTTGACACCGAGGCCCGCACCGATCTCTACAAGCAGTTCCAGAAATTGGTCGCCACCGACCTGCCGTTGATCAACGTCGCCGAATGGGGCTTCATCACCGTGGCGCGCGACAGCGTGCTGAACGTTTCGAACAATCCGCGCTGGGCAGTCTCCAACTGGGCGGATACCGCGCTGCAATCGTGATAGGCTCGGGGTCCGAAAAACGAGTCCCAAGGCCTTCCGCAGCGTGAACCGTGCCCTTCGATTGATCAGGCGACGCGCGATCAGCAGCATTCCGGTGCTGCTGATCGTCATCGTCCTGACTTTCCTGCTGCTCGAATCCGCCTCGGGCGACGCCGTGGACGCCTATCTGCTGTCGATCGGCGGCGGGGATGCGACGGTGGCGCAATCGCTGCGCCAGGCCTATGACCTCGACCAGTCCATGCTCGCCCGCCTCTGGCTTTACGTCTCCTCGCTGGCACGGCTTGACCTCGGCTGGTCCGTCGCCTTCGATCGGCCGGTGCTCGACCTCATCATTGAACGCCTGCCGAACACGCTGCTCCTGATGGGAAGCGCCACCGCGCTTTCCTTCGGGCTCGGCTCGGCGCTCGGCATCGTCGCCGGCGCGAGACCGGAAAGCGCCGGCGACAGAGTGCTTTCTACCATTTCCCTGATTCTCTACGCCATCCCGAGCTTCTGGCTCGGCCTGGTGCTCAGCATCGTCTTTGCCGTGCAGCTTCGCTGGTTGCCGACCTCCGGCATCGAGTCGATTGCCTCCGGCAAGGCGGGCTTTGCCTGCGCCGCCGACATCGCGACCCATCTTGCCCTGCCGGTCGGAGCATTGGCGCTGATCTACATGGCGCTTTTCCTGCGGGTGATGCGTGCCGGGATGGCCGAGGTATGGGCACTGGATTTCGTGCTCTTCGCCCGCTCCAAGGGTCTTTCCCGTAGCCGCATCGTGCTGCGCCACGTCGCCCGCAACGCGCTATTGCCGCTCGTCACCATGCTTGGGCTGCAATCGGCAGCGATGCTCGGCGGCAGCGTCGTCATCGAGAGCATCTTTGCGATCCCCGGCTTCGGACGGCTGGCTCAGGAGGCGGTGGGCGGCCGCGACGCGCCGCTCCTGATGGGCATCATCCTCTTCAGCGCCGTGCTCGTCATCTGCATCAACCTCATGATCGACATCTTCTATGCAGCGCTCGATCCACGCGTCGGCGCCTCGGAGGCGGATGCATGAGGCGGATTCAAAATATCACGAAAACGCCGGAGGGCGCGATCGGCTTTGGCATAATAGCCGCGCTGATGCTCGTAGCGCTGTTCGCACCAATTGTGTCGCCCGGTGATCCTCTGCGTATTGCAGGTAGCCCGTTGCTGGCGCCCTTCGTCGATCCCGCCTTCCCGCTCGGCACGGATCGGCTCGGCCGGGATGTGCTGGCCGGCATCATACACGGAACCCGCACTTCTCTTGCGGTCGGCATTGCGGCGGCGATTGCTGCCATCGCCATCGGGCTCTGCGTCGGCCTGGCGGCTGGCTTTGCCGGCGGCGCCGTCGATGAAGCCCTGATGCGCATTGTCGATGCCTTCCAAATCGTTCCGAGCTTCCTCCTTGCTCTTGCCTTCGTCAGCGTCATCGGCGCCTCCGTTCCCGTCGTGGTGCTGGCAATCGCTTTGGGCGCGTGGGCGGACCCGGCACGGCTGACACGGGCGCAGGTGCTCTCAATCCGGGAAAGGGACTACGTCGCCTCCGCCCGGGTGATCGGCATGCATCCGGTCGAAATCGCCTGGAAGGAAATCCTGCCGAACGCCCTGCCGCCGGTGCTCGCGTTGTCGGCGATCATCGTCGCTGCGGCGATCCTCACGGAGGCGGCGCTCTCCTTCCTTGGCTTGGGCGATCCCAATATCGTCACCTGGGGTTCGATGATCGCCGAAGGCCGCAACGTTCTGCGCTCGTCGCCATCGCTCTCGATCTTTCCCGGCCTCGCGCTGGTGATAACGGTGATCGGCGTCTATCTCCTAAGCGAGGGGCTGACCAAAGCGCTCGCCGGGCGCAGGAGCGAGGCATGAGCGCACTTTGCGAGATCAGAGGTCTTTCGGCGACCTATCGCGGTCATCCTGTGCCGGCCCTGACGAATATCGACCTCGATATCCACGCCGGCGAGCGGCTGGCGATCATCGGAGAAAGCGGGTCCGGCAAGAGTACCCTTGCGCGAACCATCGCCGGGCTTCTGCCGGCTGGTGCGAGGGTGCGCGGAGAGATGCGCTGGTCCGTCGGCCAGGCGCCGCTTCCCGGCCGGGACATGGGATTCGTCTTCCAGGACCCTTCCGCGAGCCTCAACCCGGTGCTGACGATCGGCGAACAGGTGGCCGAAGGTGCGCGCCGCCACCTCGGATTGACATGGAAGGCCGCCGATCAGCGGGCTCTCGATATGCTGGAGCGGGTCCGCGTTCCCGATCCGGCAAAGGTACTGAAGGCGTTTCCGCATCAGCTTTCCGGGGGACAAAGGCAACGCGTGGCGATCGCCGCCGCACTGGCGGCCAGCCCCGGCATTCTGATTGCGGACGAAGCGACGAGTGCGCTCGATATGATCGTTCAGGCTGAAATCGTCTCGCTGCTCGACGAATTGGTACGCGAAGCCGGAATGACGCTTGTTTTCATCACCCACGACGTCGCACTCGCCTCCGGCTTCGCAGACCGGGTGGCAATCTTCCGGGGCGGCGAACTGGTCGAGGCCGGACCGGTCGGTGCCGTCCTCAGCGTGCCGGAGAACATCTATACCAAGACATTACTTGCCAGCCATCGCGACCTCTCCACGCCCCCGCTCATCCGTGAGACAGCGACATGATGCTGCTCGATATCGCAGACCTTTCCAGACGCTTCTCCTCCGGCGGCCGCGACGTTGCGGCGCTGAGCGATGTTTCGCTGACGCTTGCTCCCGGGGAAACCCTTGGCCTCGCAGGGGCTTCGGGAAGCGGAAAGTCGACGCTCGCCCGCATCCTCCTGCGGCTGATCCCGGCCGATGGCGGCACGATCCATTTCGAAGGGAAAGACTGGCTGACGCTTTCGGGCGCGGAACTGCGCCGCCGTCGCGCAAAAATGCAGATGGTGTTTCAGGATATACTTGGCGCGTTCAATCCGCGCGCTACCGTCGCCTCGGTGCTCGATGATCCATTGCGGATCCACGAGATCGTTCCGAAGGCCGAGCGGCCTGGTGAGATAGCCGCCCTGCTCGAACGGGTCGGCTTGCCCGCAAGTTACGCCACCCGTTCGATCCGCGAGGTGTCCGGCGGGCAGCGGCAGCGGATTGCGATAGCCCGGGCCATTGCCACACGGCCATCCCTGATCGTGCTCGACGAGGCGGTCTCGGCGCTCGATGTCTCCATCCGGGGAAAGATCCTCGAACTTCTGGTCGAACTGCAGCAGGAGCGCGGCATCGCCTATCTCTTCGTCTCGCACGATCTTGCGGTGCTGCGCGCCGTCTCCCACCGCATCGCCGTCATGCAAGCGGGGCGGCTTGTGGAAATCGGCACCGCCTCTCAAGTGATCGAAAATCCGCAATCGTCGGCGGCGCGGGCGCTGATCGCCGCCGTGCCGCGTCTCGTCACCGGACTGCCAGAAAGACACTATTATGACGTTTGAATCCTGGAACCCGCTCAACGATCCGCCCGCCTTCCCGGCCGCGCGCTATGCCTCGGTTGCCGATCGGCTGAAAAACATCCTGAAGACGCGAAAAGACGTGCTGTTCATTCAGGCGGAGGCGGTGGTGGCGCTGGAGGCGGTGGCCGCCAGCGTCGCACGGCCGGGCATGAAGGTCCTCAACATCGTTACGAGCCTTTACGGCGGCTGGTTCGGAAGCTGGCTGAGACGCGCTGGCGCCGAGGTGATCGAACTCTGGGCCGAACCGGCACGCCCGATCGATGCGGAAGCCGTCGAGGCCAGCCTCAAGGCGCATCCGGAGATAGCGGTTCTTGCGCTCGTCCATGCGGAATCGGCAAGCGGCATCCGCAATCCGCTCGAGGAGATCATGCAGCTCGCCCGCGCCCGCGGGATAATGACGATCGTAGATGCGGTCGCATCTGTCGGCGGCCATGCCTTGAATGTCGATGAACTCGGTATCGACATCACCGTCATCGGCCCTCAGAAATCGCTGGCTGGTCCAGCCGGCGTTTCCGCCCTTTCGGTCAGTCCCGCCGCCTGGAAACTGATCTCGCAGCCAGGTGGGCCGACGACCTCGATCCTCTCGCTCCTCGACCAGAAGGCCTGGCTCGACGCAGGCCGCGGCGCCCTTCCCGGAACCACGGCGCCGATCGAATTCTTCGCTCTGGAAGCGGCGCTGGATCGCGTCGAAGCCGAAGGGGTGGACAACATCGTCGCCCGCCATGCCCGAGCCGCAAGGGCAACGCGCACAGGTCTGATCGCACTCGGGGCCACTCCCTGGATTGATCAGGTGAAAGGCTCCAACCTCGTCACGACGGCAAAGTTGCCGGATGGCACCGACTTGGAAACTGCGCTCGCTGCTGCCGCTCCGCTTGGCATGGAGCTATCGGCCGGCGTCGGTTCAGGCGCCGAGCGGCTCGTCCGGCTGAACCACACAGGCCGCCGCGCGCGCTTCGATATCGTACTCGGCAACGTCCTGGCCTATGGCATGGCCTTGCGCAAGCTTGGGTTCAAGGCGGATATCGCCGCGGCCGCGGACGTGATCTCGTTCCACCATACCGACTGATCAGAAGCCCTTTTCGTTCAGCCAGTTCCGGATGCTTTCCTCATCCGCACGCTCGAGTGCATGACCGGCTTCAATCTGCCTTGACGTAACGTCAGCCTTGGCTGCGACGAGCCGGTTTTCCAGTTCTGCGGTATAGGAAGCGTAGAGATCCTGGGCCGCGCTGACGGAGAGCACTTGCGTACCGGAGAGATCGACCACCGGCCGCTCTTCCAGCACGTTCATCGGCCTAAGCAGCGCCACCTTTTGGACCACGCCCGGATGAAGCTGCATGAGCGCACCCAGCATGTTCGCGCCGTTGGAATAACCTATGAATGCGGTCCGCGCCGGATCGACGCCGTAGGCCGGCCCGATGTCCTCCGCAAAGGCTGCGAACGCTTCGGCCTCGGAGAGAATGTCCTTCTGGTCGAATGTCATCATGCTCAGGCGCCGGAAGAAGCGGGCTATACCCTCCTCGGTCGCTCGGCCTCGCACGCCGATCAACACGGCATTCGGCCCCACCTTCCGTCCGAGCGGCAAAAGGTCGGTCTCGCTGCCGCCGCTGCCATGCAACAGCACCAGCGTCGAACCGTCGGGCTCATCCGGCATGTGGATCCGGTGTACGAACGACAGGTCGCGATAGGTGATCCGCTCCTCTCCCGGCAGGCCGAACTGTGGAAGCATGACCCGAAGGTCGTCGTGATCGATCTTGAAATGTGCCGGAATGAAAAGCTTCGTCCCGAGGCTCTCCACCGGCTCGTCGATGGCAAAACCGGGGCCGTCGGCCGCAAGTTCGATCAGCGTCCCGGATGGTTCCCGCACATAGAGCGAATAGAAATAGTGCCGGTCGTGCACGTTCATCTCGCCGCTGTTTTCCGCTTCCAGCGTCGAATGCACCGCCTCCACCTGTGCCCGGTCGGACGCCCGGAAAGCGATATGGTCGATCGTTCCGGTCCCCGGAGCGGCGGTCCAGAAGCCGCCGGCGTCACGGACATCGACGATGTCCTGCGCATCCGAGACGAGCCGCTGGATATTGCCCTCCTTCGGGCCGAGCGTAAGCCCCATGTGACGCGTGAGGAAATCCGCGGTCGCCTCGGGCTTCTCCGAGAGGATCGTCGCGCCACGCAGCCTGCGGATCGCATCCGCCTCGGCAATACCGCCGTCGGCCCACCAGATCCAGGGCGAGGTTTCCTCGACCCCGACCAGCTTCACTATAATGCCGTCCGGATCCGTCAGCCGCAGGACCGGTTCACCGAATTCCTGTGTCGGGCCGCTGAGTTTGACATTGTACTGCAGCGCCCGCGTCAGCCAGAAACCGATTGCGTCCGGCGCGATCGAAAAGCTGATTTCGCTCGGAGCCCCATGGCCCACTCGACCGAGCGATCCATCTTCCCAGGCGAGAAACGTCACCAGCGAGCCCGGAGAGGCGCCACCGTCACCGTAAAACAGGTGGAGTTGCTGCGCGTCTTCGAATCCGGCTGTCCGCTTCACGAGCCTCAACCCGAGGAAACCCACATAGAAATCGACATTCGCCTGGATCTTGCGGGTTATGGCTGTGACGTGATGAAGGCCGCTGGTCACGTGAGTTCTCCTATCGTCAAGCTAACCGAGGTCTTCCGAAGGTGGCAACGGTCCAGCTTGTTCATATCCAGGTCCTCGGGTTTGCTAAAAGACGGCCTGGGCAGAGTCGCTTGCCTGAGTCAGCCGATCCGACCTTTTCGCCCACGAAACGGGTTTCTTCAAGCTCTCAGACGCCCCACCGTTCGGACCACGCCGTTCGGGGACGTGACGAGATTTTCCGATCAAAACACCTGCATTTTGTCAATTGAGTTGACTGGCAATTACGGTTGTGCACGCTAGGTCATCTAGCGAGTCTCATCTCATAGTGGTCTTCCCGGATATGCTATCCGGCCCAGTGATTCATTTTGGAATAAAACCGTGAGCAGCGAAGCAAAACTTCGCGCCGCGAAGCCGTCGGCTTCGTTGGCGTTCGTGAATGCGACAGGCTGGGGCAAGGGCCTCTCGATCCTCACCCGCATCACCGTCATGGCCTTCCGCCATCCCTGGCAATCCAGCTTTGCGATCGGCGCGACCCTCGTCGCATCGACCTTTCAGTTGATGATCCCGCAGTTGCTTGGCCAGGCGGTGGATCACACGCAGGTCGTACTCACCGGCGGCGATGCCGGTCGGGCCGCACAGGACGCGCTACTCACGACCGCACTGCTTCTGCTCGGCGCGAGCGTATTGCGCGGCATCTTCACGCTTGTGCAAAACTACTACAGCGAATCCGTCGGGCATCACATGGGCTACCGGCTGAGGCTCGCCTGCTACGAGAAGATCCAGCGGCTGTCCTTCAGTTTTCACGACAGCATGCATTCAGGCGACCTGATCACTGTCGGGCTTCTCGATCTCGAAGGTGTGCGCATGTATTTCTCGACGGCGCTGGTGCGCATGGTGCTGCTCACCATGCTGATCGGCATCGGCGCTTACCTGTTGCTCTCCACCGATGTCGTCCTCGGTCTCCTCGCCCTGAGCTTCGTTCCCTTCGTCGGTTGGCGATCATCCGTCACCCAACTGCGCTTGCGCGCGACCTGGCTCGAACTGCAGGAGCGGCTTTCGGTGCTGACCCGCGTGATGGAGGAAAATCTCGGCGGTATTCGCGTCGTCCGAGCCTTCGCCGCGCAGGAGCATGAACTCGACAAATTCGAGACGGCGTCGCAAAGTGCCGTGAGCCTCGCGCATCAACGCGTCGGCATCCGGGTTGCGAACACCAGCGCCATGACATTCTCGTTCTTCCTTGCCATGGTGCTCGTGCTCTGGCTGGGCGGCAGCAAGGTGATGGCGGGAGAGATGACGGTCGGCACCCTCACCTCGTTCCTGACCTTCATGACGATCATGCAGATGCCGGTGCGCCAGCTCGGCCTGATGGTCAACGCCTTTGCCCGCGCTTCCACCTGCGGAGCGCGGCTCTTCGAACTGCTCGACCTGGACATTGCGATCAAGGACGAAAAGGATGCCAGGGAACTCGCCGTCCCCCACGGCACGCTGCGCTTCGAGCATGTGGATTTCGCCTATCCCGGCGCGGAACAACACCGGGTCCTAACGAACATCTCGTTTGAAGCAAAACGGGGTGAAACGATCGGTATCGTCGGACCTCCCGGCAGCGGCAAGTCGACCCTGGCGCATCTGATCCCGCGCTTCTATGACGTAACCGGTGGCCGCATCACCATCGACGGGCAGGATATCCGCGGGGCGACGTTGCAGTCCCTGCGCCGCAAGGTCGTCGTGGTCCAGCAGGACTCCTTCCTGTTTACCACCACCATTGAAAACAATATCGCCTACGGCGATCCGTGGGCAAAGGAAGGCCGCATCGAGCGTGCCAGCGAAAGTGCGCAGCTCCACAATTATGTCCTCGGCCTACCCACCGGATATGACACTGTCGTCGGCGAACGCGGCGTCTCTCTTTCCGGCGGCCAGCGCCAGCGCCTGTCGATCGCCCGCACCCTGATGCTGCGCCCCGCCGTGATGGTTCTGGACGACTCGACTGCTGCGATAGACGCGGGCACCGAGCAGCGCATCCGCAGCGCCATGCGGAGATACGCCGCCGATCGGGTGACGATCATCGTCGCACACCGCCTGAGTTCGCTGATGCATGCCGACCGGATCCTCTTCATGGAAGAAGGCCGGATCGTCGAAAGCGGCACGCACGAGGAGCTGCTCGCATTGGGCGGCCGCTACAAGGCGCTTTACGATCTGCAGATTCGCCCCGACGACGATGCGCTTACCGCTTGATGACGGCCTGAGGAGGAGCCTGTAATGGCCGATGAACTAGAAACCGAACGCGCCGACGTGCGCGACGACGGCAGGCGCCCGCCCCGGGCGGTCGTCGGCTCGCACCGGATCGAAGAGGAAATCTTCGGCAAGGTCTTCGACGGCGACATCGTCAAGCGGATATGGGCGTTCGTGCGGCCCTACCGGGGAAAAATCTATTGGGCTGTGGTCGCCGTCCTGGTCTTCACCGCCATGCAGCTTATCATCCCTCTGATCATCCGCTACGCCATCGACCATGGCATGCAGCCCGGAAGCACCGATCACGGCGTGCTCACCTGGGCAATCATCGCCTTTCTTGGAGCGATCGTCATCAATTTCGGCGCGAGCTACGCGCAGGAAACGCTGGTGGGAAATGTCGCCGAGGATGTGCTCTTCGACATCCGCAAGGCGATGTTCAGCCATCTGCAGCGCGTCTCTCTTTCGTGGATGGACAAGACCGAAGTCGGCCGGCTGATGTCGCGGCTGCAGGGCGACGTCAATTCCATGCAGGAGTTCCTGGAAACCTCGGTGCTGTCGGTGGGCGATATCGCCCTTCTCTTCGGCATCGTCTTCGTGATGCTCTATCTCGATTTCAAACTAGGCCTGCTGACGCTTTCAGCCTTGCCTGTACTTTTCGTCGTCCGCATCTTCTGGCTGCCCAGGGCACGCAAGTCCTTCATGGCCGCGCACGAGACCAATTCCGTCGCGAACGGCGCTCTCGCCGAAGCGATCCACGGCGTCCGCGCCGTCCAGAGCATGGACCGGGAGCGGACTAACTTCATGCTCTACGACGACAAAGCACAGGCAAACCTCAGGACACATCTGACGGCCGCAAAATACGCGCAGGTCATGGTGCCGATCGTGGATACGCTCACGGGCCTTGCGATGGCGCTGGTTATCGTCGTGGGAGGCGCACGCGTCCTCAATCAGGCACTCGACGTCGGCGTGATGGTCGCCTTCCTGTTTTACATCCAGCGCTTCTTCGACCCTATCCGCTCGCTGACGCTGCAATATTCGGTGATGCAGCGCGCCATGGCATCGGGCCAAAGGCTCACCGAAGTGCTGGACGTGCCGGTCGATATCAAAGATGCACCGAATGCCAAGGTTCTCTCGCCGGACATGGACGGTTCGGTCGAATTCCGTGACGTCGTCTTCGGCTACAATCCCAAGCACCCGGTGCTGAAACATGTGAGCTTCAAGGTCAATCCGGGAGAAACGGTCGCGCTTGTCGGGCCGACGGGTTCCGGCAAGTCGAGCTGCATGTCGCTTATTCATCGTTTCTACGATGTCCAGCAGGGCCAGGTTCTGGTGGGCGGCCACGACGTGCGGGAGCTGACGCAGGATTCCTTGGGCCGACAGATCGCCATGGTGCTGCAGGAGCCCTTCCTGTTCACCGGCACCGTCTTTGACAACATCCGCTATCACAAGACTGAAGCGACGCGGGAGCAGGTGATCGAAGCGGCCAAAGCGGTTGGCGCCCATGACTTCATCATGCGCATGCCGGGCGGTTACGATGCCGAACTCGGCCAGCGCGGCGGCAACCTCTCGCTCGGGCAGCGGCAGTTGATCAGTTTCGCCCGTGCGCTTGTGGCCGATGCCAAGATCCTCGTGCTCGACGAGGCGACCGCCAATATCGACAGCTACACCGAAATGCTGATCCAGAAGGCGCTGGTGAAATTGCTCGAAGGCCGCACCGGCCTGGTCATTGCCCACCGCCTCGCCACCATCCGCGAGGCGGACCGTATCATCGTGCTGCAAAACGGCGAGTTGATCGAAAGCGGCAACCACGGGGAACTGATGCGGAACCGCAAGCTCTATGCCAAGCTCTACAACCTCAACTACGCGTCCTTCGACGATATCCCCGAAGAGATCATCGAGGAAGCCGTCACGGAATCGGCAACCTGACCCGCTCCAGCGGGGGTCTCCCTTTTCAACATTCTCCAAACGCAAGATCGCCCGGAAGCGGCAACCGCTTCCGGGCGATCTGTTGTTTGCAGATGCCTGTTTTGTCAGACGCTCAACGCCGCTGGTTGTAAACGTCCACGCAGACGGCGCCGAGAAGCACCAGCCCCTTGATGACCTGCTGATAGTCGATGCCAATGCCGAGGATCGACATGCCGTTGTTCATCACGCCCATCAGGAATGCGCCGATAACCGCACCGGTTACCTTGCCGACGCCGCCATAGGCCGAGGCGCCGCCGATAAAGCAGGCCGCGATGACGTCGAGTTCGAAGCCGGAGCCGGCTTTCGGCGTGGCGCTGTTGAGACGGGCAGCGACGACGAGCCCTCCAAGAGCCGCCAGAACGCCCATATTGACGAAGGTCCAGAAGACAAGACGCGTGGTCTTGATGCCGGAAAGCTCAGCCGCACGGGCATTGCCGCCGACGGCGTAGATCTGCCGCCCGATGATGGTGCGGTTGGTGAAGAAGCCGTAAGCCGCAATCAGCACCGCCATGATGATCAGCACGTTCGGCATGCCGCGGTGCGTGGAGATCAGATACGCGACATAGCCGATCGCAGCCAGAACCACGATGTTCTTGCCGATGAAGAAGCCCATCGGTTCGCTCTCGACGCCGTGTGAGATGCGACGGGCGCGGCTGCGGAAGTTCTGCCAGACGAGCGCCGCGGCAAGCAGCAGACCGAGAATGAACGAGGTCAGGTAGATGCCGCCATCGGAGGAGATGAGCTCAACGACATAGCCGGACGACAGCTTCTGGAAGATCGGCGGGAACGGGCCGATGGCCTGGCTGCCCAGAATGGCGATCATGAAGCCACGGAAGACAAGCATGCCCGCCAGCGTCACGATGAAAGACGGGATCTTGAAATAGGCGACAAAGTAGCCCTGAATCGCGCCGATGAGTCCGCCAACCACGAGGCAGATGAGGATGGAACTCACGAAATCGAAGCCCCACCGGACCATCAGAAGCCCAGCCAAACCGCCGATAAAGCCGGCAACCGAGCCGACCGACAGATCGATATGGCCGGTCACGATCACCATCAGCATACCAAGCGCCATGATGACGATATAGCTGTTCTGCAAGACGATATTCGTTACGTTGAGCGGCTTGAGGAGAATGCCACCAGTCGCAAACTGGAAGAAGATGACGATCACGACCAGCGAGATCAGCATCCCGTAGTCGCGCAGGTTATCTTTCCAGAAACTCGTCGCCAGCTTGGGAGCGGTAATTGCTTCCTGCGGGGTGCTCATGATTATCTCCCTTTGCGACGCATGATGGCGCGCATGATATTTTCCTGCGTTGCCTGCTCGCCGGCCACTTCGCCGACAAACTCACCCTCATGCATCACCATGATCCTATCGCAGGTGCCGATCAGCTCTGGCATTTCGGATGAGATCACGATGACGGCTTTTCCGGCGTCCGCAAGTTCGTTGATGATGGAATAGATCTCGTACTTCGCGCCCACGTCGATGCCGCGGGTTGGCTCGTCCAGGATCAGGATGTCGGGCCCGGTGAACAGCCATTTCGACAGCACCACCTTCTGTTGGTTGCCGCCGGAGAGCTTACCGGTTTCCTGGTAGACGGTATGGCTGCGAATCCGCATCCGAGTGCGGAACTCCTGGGCCACCTTCATTTCCTGGATGTCGTCGATGACGCCGCGGTTGGAGACGCCGCCCAGATGCGCAAGCGAGATGTTCTTGCGGATATCTTCCGCCAGAATGAGACCCAGGTGCTTGCGGTCTTCGGTCACATAGGCGAGGCCCGCCTTGATGGCGCGATGCACATCCGACGTATCGACTTCCTTGCCATGGATCTTCACCGTGCCGGTGATGTCGCGACCATAAGTGCGGCCGAAGACGCTCATGGCGAATTCGGTGCGGCCGGCGCCCATGAGGCCCGAAATACCGACGACTTCGCCGGCACGGACCTTCATGGACACGTTCTTGACGACCTGCCGGCTTGCGTGCAGCGGATGATAGACGGACCAGTTTTCGACTTCGAAGATGATGTCGCCGATCTTGGGGGTGCGTGCCGGATAACGGCTTTCGAGGTCGCGGTCGACCATTCGCCGGACGATCTCATCCTCGTCGACGGTGCCTTCGTGGCAGTCCAGCGTGCCGACGGTTCGGCCGTCGCGCAGGACGGTGATGCGGTCAGCGACCTCGGTGATCTCGTTAAGCTTGTGGCTGATCATGATCGAGGTGATGCCGTTGCGGCGGAATTCCTTGAGCAGTTCGAGAAGCGCCGCGCTGTCTGTTTCGTTGAGCGACGCAGTCGGCTCATCGAGGATCAGCAGGCGCACTTCCTTCGATAGCGCCTTGGCAATTTCTACCAGCTGCTGCTTGCCAACGCCGAGATTGGTGATCAGCGTTTCCGGCGCTTCGGTGAGCCCGACCTTGGCCAGGAGCTGCTTGGTGAGCTTGTAGCGCTCGTCGCGATCGATCACGCCGTATTTGGACGGCCCCTTGGCGAGAAAGATATTCTCGGCAATCGACATCAGCGGGATGAGCGCGAGTTCCTGATGGATGATGATGATGCCAAGCTT
Source organism: Hyphomicrobiales bacterium (assembly GCA_900469955.1). Lineage (GTDB taxonomy): Bacteria > Pseudomonadota > Alphaproteobacteria > Rhizobiales > Rhizobiaceae > Neorhizobium. Next base: position 29,075 of record UBYX01000002.1, read on the forward strand.
TTCGGAATCATTGATGTCGCGGAAGTGCCGTTCTTGCCCGTCATAGAGGATCGAGCCTTCATAGGAGCCATGCGGATAGACCCCCGACAGCACCTTCATCAACGTTGACTTACCGGCACCGTTCTCGCCGACGAGCGCATGAATCTCGCCTTCTTTGACGGTGAAACTAACATCGGAAAGCGCCTTTACGGCGCCAAAGCTCTTCGAAATGCCCCGCATCTCGAGGATCGGCGGCTTTTCGGGAAGAGAGACGGGATCGAGCATGATCACTCCGCGATAAGAAAGCCCGCGCAGCGGATTGCTCCGCTGCGCGGGTCGATGACATTACTTAAGCTGGGCTTCGGTGTAGTAGCCGCTGCCGATCAGGACTTCTTTCCAGTTGGTCTTGTCGACGATGACCGGCTTCAGCAGGTAGGACGGTACGACCTTCTTGCCGTTGTCGTAGGTCTTCGTGTCGTTGACCTGGGGTTCCTTGCCGCTCATGGCCGCATCCACCATATCGACAGTCACCTTAGCAAGTTCGCGGGTGTCCTTGAAGATCGTGGAATACTGCTCGCCGGCGAGGATTGACTTGACGGACGGGACTTCCGCGTCCTGGCCGCTGACGATCGGCATCGGCATGTCGCCGCTGCCATAACCAACGCCCTTCAGCGAAGACAGGATGCCGATTGAGATGCCGTCATAAGGAGACAGAACGCCGTTCAGCTTCTTGTCGGAATAGGTGGAGGAAAGGATGGCGTCCATGCGGGCCTGTGCGGTCGCGCCGTCCCAACGAAGGGTTGCAACCTGATCCATGCCGGTCTGGCCGCTGCCGACGATCAGCGTACCCTTGTCGATCAGCGGCTGAAGCACGCTCATCGCACCATTGTAGAAGAAGTAGGCGTTGTTGTCGTCCGGGGAACCGCCGAAGAGTTCGATGTGGAACGGACCCTTTTCGGTGTCAGCCTTCAGGCCCTTCACGAGCGAGGTTGCCTGCTGCACGCCCACCTGGAAGTTGTCGAAGGTGGCGTAGTAGTCGACATTCGGCGTATCGCGGATCAGGCGGTCGTAGGCGATGACCTTGATCTTCTGGTCAGCGGCCTGCTGCAGCACGTCGGAGAGCGTCGTGCCGTCGATCGAGGCCACGACGAGAACCTTCGCACCCTTGGTGATCATGTTCTCGATCTGCGAGAGCTGGTTCGGAACGTCGTCTTCCGCATACTGCAGGTCGACTTGGTAGCCGCGCTCCTTGAGAACCTTCACCATGTTGTCGCCGTCGGCGATCCAGCGCGCCGAAGACTTGGTCGGCATGGCAACGCCGACGAGACCCTTTTCCTGGGCTGCGGCAGGTGCCGCAAAGGCCAGGCCCGCCAGCATGGCAGCCGTGGTCATATACTTCAAAATGCTCATGTAGTACTCCTCCTTGAGGTCGGCTCTCCTTGAGCCGCCGTAGCTAAGGTTAGGGCGGCCCCCCGCCGCCCCTGGGGATCGTTTACCGATCAGTGGTTATCGCGCGGCAGCCCGGCTGTCTGGGCGATCCGCTGGTATTTGATGGCCGGTTCCAGAACCGCGCCGGTTTCCATCTGACCCACGATGCCTCGCTGGATTTCCTGCCAGGGGGTCTGATGCTTCGGATATTCGTATCCGCCGTTTGCTTCCAAAGCCTTACGGCGTTCGGTTAATTCTTCGTCAGAGATCAGGATGTCGGCCGTGCCCCGTCCGAGATCAATTCGAACGCGGTCGCCGGTGCGCAAGAGAGCCAGGCCGCCCCCGGCCGCCGCCTCAGGCGAAGCGTTGAGGATGGACGGGCTGCCAGACGTACCCGACTGGCGTCCGTCGCCGATGCAGGCGAGAGACGTGATGCCCTTTTTCAACAGGTAGTCGGGCGCACGCATGTTCACCACTTCCGCAGCCCCTGGATAACCGATCGGGCCGGCGCCGCGCATGAAGAGGACGGTATGCTCATCGATCTCCAGCGACGGATCGTCGATCCGGTGATGATAATCCTCCGGTCCATCGAACACCACGGCCCGGCCCTCGAAAGCTTCAGGGTCATTCGGGTTCGACAGATAACGCTCGCGGAATTCCGGCGAAATGACGCTGGTCTTCATGATGGCGGAGGAGAAGAGGTTGCCGCGCAGCACCCGGAAACCGGCACGTTCCTTGAGCGGCTCGTCATAGCGGCGGATGACCTTGGCGTCCTCGATGATGGCGCCGCGGCAGTTCTCGCCGATCGTCTTGCCGTTCACGGTCATCGCGTCCTCGTTGATGAGGCCCTGTTCCATGAGCTGGTTGACGACGGCCGGCACGCCGCCCGCATGATAGTAATCTTCGCCGAGATATTCGCCGGCCGGCTGCAGGTTGACCAACAGCGGCACTTCTTCACCATAAGTCTGCCAGTCGTCGACGGTAAGATCGACGCCGATGTGGCGCGCCAGCGCATTCAGATGGATCGGAGCGTTGGTAGAGCCGCCGATCGCGGAATTGACGCGGATCGCGTTGATGAAGGCATCCTTGGTCAGGATGTCGGAAGGCTTCAGGTCCTCCTTGACCATCTCGACGATGCGGAGACCGGTGAGGTAGGAAACTTCCTGACGGTCGCGATAGGGTGCCGGGATTGCGGCCGAACCCGGCAACTGCATGCCGAGCGCTTCGGCAAGCGAATTCATCGTCGTTGCCGTGCCCATGGTGTTGCAGTAACCGGTCGACGGCGCAGACGACGCGACCAGCTTGACGAAGCCCGCATAGTCGATCTCGCCCTTCGCGAGCAGCTCGCGCGCCTTCCAGACGATCGTGCCGGAGCCGGTACGTTCACCGCGGAACCATCCGTTCAACATCGGGCCGACCGACAAGGCGATCGCCGGAATGTTGACGGTGGCAGCGGCCATGAGACAGGCTGGCGTCGTCTTGTCGCAACCGATGGTCAGAACGACGCCGTCGAGCGGATAGCCGTAGAGCACCTCGACGAGGCCGAGATAGGCGAGGTTACGGTCGAGACCTGCGGTCGGACGCTTGCCGGTCTCCTGGATCGGATGGACCGGGAATTCGATTGCGATGCCGCCGGCTTCCCGGATGCCTTCGCGCAGGCGGTTAGCGAGTTCGAGGTGATGGCGGTTGCACGGAGAAAGGTCGGACCCGGTCTGCGCGATGCCGATGATTGGCCGATCCGACTGGAGTTCTGCCTGGCTGAGACCGAAATTCATGTAACGCTCGAGATAAAGCGCCGTCATGTCGACATTCGCCGGGTTATCGAACCAGGCGCGCGAGCGGAGCTTCTTCACTTCCTGCCGGCGCCGATCGGTTTCGGCGATTTCATTGGATGGAGCGTTTTCCGAATTGCTCATAATCAGTCCTCGAATGCATCTGTTTGAATGCGCCGGCCCAGCATGAAGGCATCGGCGACATGCACCAGCGGCGAAAAGTCGGCATCACTCCGGCCGGCAGCCACCAATGCGACGAAATCACGATAAAGGTTACGGTACTCGCGATCCTCTTCGAGAATCGCGTTTTGACCATCCACAAAAAGCCGGCTGCCGCCATGTGTCAAAACGACCGGACCCTCGTCGGTCTCGACTCGAATATCCCATGTTTGCGGACCTGTCTGCCGCCAATCGAATTCCGCCGACACCGGAAGCCCGCTATCGGTCTCGAAGGCGAGATTTGCGGCAATAGGCGCCGCACGGTTGGCCGGGAAGGTCAGTTCGGAATTGGTGAGATGGAATTTTTCCGGCATGATCTGAGTGACGATCGACAACGCGTTAATGCCTGGATCGAATACGCCGAGACCGCCCGGCTCCCAGATCCAGGCCTGCCCCGGATGCCAGTGACGAACGTCTTCCTTCCACTCGACGGCCACGCTGCGGATTTTACGTTTGGCGAGCAGCGCGCGCGCCGGCTCGACTGCAGCCGCCGCGCGGGAATGCCAAGTCGAATACAGCGTCAGCCCTTTCGCCTTCGCAAGCGCTTCCAACGCATAGACCTCGGAAAGTGTGGCGCCCGGCGGCTTTTCGAGCATTACGTGCTTGCCTGCATCCAGCGCCGCCTTGGCCTGCTCGAAACGGCCCTGAGGCGGCGTACAGAGCGAAACGGCGTCGATTTCCATGCCGGAGGCAAGCAGATCGCCGATTTCGTGGAAACAGGCGACTCCGTCAAGCTGCGCATTGCGGCTTGCGACAGCCACCAGCTCGATGCCGTCGGTTGCCTTGATCGCACCGAGATGCTGATCCCTTGCGATCTTTCCGAGTCCGACTATGGCGAGACGAATGGAAGCCATGGCGCCCTCAGAGTTTCTTGATCGTGACCGCCCTGTCGGCGGCAACCGTCAACCGGTTGACGAGCGGCAGCTTGAAGGGAGCCGCAGCGATCTCGAAGACATCGCCCGGCTCGGTCTTTACGCCTTCGGAGAAGGAAAGGGTAGCCGTGCCAAAGAAATGCACATGAAGATCACCCGGCTCGCGGAACAGCTCGTATTTGAAGTTGTGATGTTCCAGATTGGCGATGGTATGCGACATGTTCGCCTCCCCGGAGAGGAAGGGCTTTTCGAAGATGACCTTATCGCCGCGGCGCACCCGCGACGTTCCCTCCACATGATCGGGAAGATCGCCGACCAGAAGCTCGGCGCCAAGCGAAGCCTGGCGAAGTTTCGAGTGGGCAAGCCAGAGATAGTTGCCTTTTTCGGTCACGTGGTCGGAAAACTCGTTGGCGAGGCAGAAGCCAACGCGGAAGGGCGTGCCGTCCGGGCCGATCAGGTAGATGCCGGCAAGTTCCGGCTCTTCGCCGCCGTCAAGCGCGAAGGCAGGCGATACAAGATCATCACCGGTTGCGCGCAGCTGCGTGCCGTTGCCCTTGTAGAACCATTCCGGCTGCGCTCCGATCTGCCCCGGAGCAGGCTTGCCGCCCTCGACGCCCATCAGGAACATGCGCATGGAATCGGTCGGCTTTTCCGAGGACTGAGCTGCCTTGTGCATCTTGTCGCGACCGTCCGCAGAACCGAGATGTGTGAGCCCCGTCCCTGCCACGACGAAATGGCCGGGGTCCGGATGCGTGATCGGCAGGGCAAGACGCCCCTCGTCCGCAGCCTTTTGAACGTCTACGACATCGCCCAGGCCCGCGGCATCGATGCGCTGCGCCAAAGTCTGGCCGGCGGCGATCGCCTGCTGGGCAAGCTCATAAGTCGAAGAAACCCCCTGCACGACGCGGGCCGCCCCTTCTCCATCCCATGCGACGACCTGCAGCTTACCGCTGCCATCTTTAACCTGAAGAATGCGCAACATCGATTCCATTACCCAATGAATTCATAACCTGCATGGCGTCTCCTGCCACCATGCGCCCTCCCATCAGAACCTTCAGGTCTGATGCGGCCATAAATACGACTATTGGATTGATCGCACGCTTGTCAAGAACGATCCGGAAGCATTCTAAACATGCGGGAAATTTTTCTTAGAACAAATTACTAAGTAGAATCAACATGTTGAAAACTGATGACACGCGTTCGACCTGAAGTTTTGTGTCACTTCACCCAAAATGCCTCTTGAAAAAGTAATATTATATGCTCATCCTCCGCTCCGTCAGTTTGCTTCATCTCTGGGAGGATTAAAGATGAAAAAGGCACTCGCGGCGGTTACCGTCGCACTCGGTCTGACTCTCGCTTCAGGCGTATCCGCACAATCACTCACCGTTGGCTTCTCGCAGATCGGCTCCGAATCGGGCTGGCGCGCGGCTGAAACCACCGTTACCAAACAGGAAGCACAAAAACGTGGCGTGAATCTGAAATTTGCGGACGCGCAGCAGAAGCAGGAAAACCAGATCAAGGCCATCCGCGGCTTCATCGCCCAGGGCGTTGACGCCATCTTCATCGCACCGGTCGTGGCAACCGGCTGGGACGCTGTCCTGAAGGAAGCCAAAGAAGAGAAAATCCCGGTCATCCTGCTCGATCGCGAAATCGATGCGCCGAAGGACCTCTACCTGACCGCGGTGACGTCCGACACCGTCTTTGAAGGCAAGGTCGCTGGCGAGTGGCTGGTCAAGGAAGTCGGCTCCAAGGATTGCAAGGTCGTCGAATTGCAGGGAACGACCGGCTCTTCGCCCGCCATCAACCGCAAGAAGGGTTTTGAGCAGGCGATCGCCGGCCACGCCAACATCAAGATCACCCGCTCGCAGACCGGCGACTTTACCCGCACCAAGGGTAAGGAAGTCATGGAAAGCTTCATCAAGGCCGAAGGCGGCGGCAAGGGTATCTGCGCTGTCTACGCTCACAATGACGACATGGCAGTCGGCGCCATCCAGGCAATCAAGGAAGCCGGCCTGAAGCCGGGCACCGACATCAAGGTCCTTTCGATCGATGCCGTTCCGGATATCTTCCAGGCCATGGCCAAGGGTGAAGCCAACGCGACGGTGGAATTGACCCCGAACATGGCCGGTCCCGCCTTCGATGCGCTCGAAGCTTATCTGAAGAGCAAGAAAGAGCCGCCGAAGTGGATACAGACGGAATCCAAGCTCTACACGGCCAAGGATGATCCGATGAAGGTCTATGAGTCCAAGAAGGGTCTCGGCTACTAAGTCCTCCCGCCGCCCGGCCTGCTCTTCATCTCGGGTCGGGCGCTAACTGAAACCGGAGCGGAGCCCCCATACCGCTCCGGTTCTTTGATACGTGCGGGAATAACGGCATGTCAGACTCCTATTCTCTTCTGGAAGCCCGCGGCATCGGCAAGGCCTTCCTCGGCATCACGGCGCTCGACGGCGTCGATTTCTCTCTGGAGCGGGGCGAAATCCACGCGCTGCTCGGCGAAAACGGCGCCGGCAAATCAACGCTGATCAAAATCTTGACCGGGGTCTACAGCCGCGACCGCGGAACGATGCACCTCGACGGTAGCGACGTGACGCCGGCAAGCGTGGCTGAGGCTCAGGCGCTCGGCATCGGCACGGTTTACCAGGAGGTCAATCTGCTGGAAAACCTGACGGTGGCCGAAAACCTCTTTCTTGGACGCCAGCCACACCGCTTCGGCCTGATCGACCGCCGCGAGATGCGCCAACGCTCGAAGACGCTGCTTGCGCGCTATGGGCTGGATATCGATGTTGACGCCCTGCTCTCCTCCTATTCCGTCGCCATTCGCCAGATTGTCGCGATTGCTCGCGCCGTCGACCTGTCCGGCAAGGTCCTGGTTCTCGACGAGCCGACCGCCAGCCTCGATTCCCATGAGGTCGAGATGCTGTTTTCGGTGCTGCGCCGGCTTCGCGAAGAAGGCCTCGGCATCATCATCATCACCCATTTCCTGAACCAGGTTTATGCGATCGCAGACCGGGTCACCGTTTTGCGCAACGGGCGCCTGGTGGGCACCCGCAAACTTTCGGAACTGCCGCAGCTGGACCTCATCTCGATGATGCTCGGCCGCGAATTGCAGCACATCACCCGCGAACATCAGGCGCAGGACGAGACGGTCGCGGCAACCGCCGAAGCACCCATCCGTTTTGCAGGCTATGGCAAGCGCGGCAGCGTGGCGCCCTTTGACCTCGATATTCGCCCCGGCGAAGTGGTTGGCATTGCCGGGCTTCTCGGTTCGGGCCGAACCGAGACCGCGTTCCTGCTCTTCGGCATCGACCGCGCCGACAGCGGCACTGCGACGATAGACGGCCAGCCGGTTTCCCTCACCTCACCCGAGGCGGCGATCGTCAACGGCTTCGGCTTCTGCCCTGAGGAACGCAAGACGGATGGCATCATCGGCGACTTCTCGGTTGCCGACAACATTGCTCTCGCACTGCAGGCCCGGCAGGGCTGGGCAAAGCCGATCTCCTCGCGAGAAAAGCAGGCCCTCGCCGAGAGTTTCATCAAATCCCTAGACATCCGCCCCCCGGATGCCGAGCGGCCGATCAAATTCCTCTCCGGCGGCAATCAGCAGAAGGCGATCCTCGCCCGCTGGCTGGCGACCGAGCCACGCCTCCTGATCCTCGACGAACCGACGCGCGGCATCGATATCGGCGCCCATGCGGAAATCCTGAAGATGATCGAGCGCCTGTGTTCCGAAGGCATGTCCCTGGTGGTAATATCGTCGGAACTCGAGGAACTTACAGCGGTCGCCCACCGGGTCATCGTGCTCTCGGACCGCCGGCATGTCGCGGAACTGTCGGGCGAGGCCTTGACCGCCGACAATATCATGCAGGCAATCGCCACGTCAGCCCGCACGGAGGCCGCGTGATGAACCGGTTTACCCGCCGCTTGCGCCGCCTCGCTCCGCAGATCGCTGCACTGGCGATCATCCTCGCGCTGATTACCGCGATCGCCCCTGGCTTTCTTACAGTCTCCTTCCAGAACGGCCGCCTCTACGGCAGCTTGATCGACATCCTGGTGCGCGCTGCCCCGGTGGCGCTGCTGACGATCGGCATGACACTGGTCATCGCGACCCGTGGCATCGACCTTTCGATCGGCGCGGTGATCGCCATTTGCGGCGCCGTTGCCGCGACCCTCATCAGCAAGGGCTACCCGCTGCCGGTGGTGATCCTGACGTCGCTCGGCGTCGGCCTTGCCTGCGGTCTGTGGAATGGCGTCCTCGTCGCGCTCCTCGACATACAGCCGATCATTGCCACCCTGATCCTGATGGTGGCCGGGCGCGGCATTGCGCAGCTCATTACCGAGGGCGTCATCCTCACTTTCAACGATGACGGCTTCTCGGCTCTCGGTTCCGGCTCTCTGGGCGGCGTACCAATCCCGATCCTGATCTGGATCCTGGCTGCGCTTTTGATCGGCGTGCTCGTCCGACGTTCGGCTCTCGGACTTCTGATCGAGGCGACCGGCATCAACCGACGCGCCGCGACGCTTGCAGGCGTCCGCGCCCGTTTCCTCCTGTTCTTCGTCTATGCGATCTCCGGCATCTGCGCAGCCGTGGCCGGCCTGATTGTCACTGCCGACATCCGTGGCGCCGACGCCAACAATGCCGGTCTCTGGCTGGAACTGGATGCAATCCTGGCTGTGGTCATCGGCGGAACGTCGCTGAATGGCGGCCGCTTCTCGATCCTGGCCTCGCTGATCGGCGCCCTGATCATCCAGTCCATCAATACCGGCATCCTGGTCTCGGGATTCCCGCCGGAATTCAACCTCATCATCAAGGCGGGCATCATCATCGTCGTGCTGACACTTCAATCTCCGGCGATCATGAATCTCCTCGGCTTCATGAAAACCGCGAAGACCCGGCCCGAAACTGCCACTAGCAAAGCGGAAGGAGCAGCGCGATGATCCATACCCGCAACCTGCCTTTCGTCACCACGCTCGGCATCTTCGTCATCGCCTATGCGCTCTGCATCCTGCAGTTCCCGAACATGCTGTCCACCCGGGTGATCGGCAATCTCCTGACGGACAATGCATTCCTCGGCATTGCGGCGGTCGGAATGACATTCGTGATCCTTTCGGGCGGCATAGACCTTTCCATCGGCTCGGTCATCGCGTTTACCAGCGTCTTCGTCGCCGTGATGGTCGGATCCCTTGGTGTCCATCCGCTTGTCGCCTTTGTCGCGGTGCTGGTGATCTCGACGCTGTTCGGCAGCCTGATGGGGGCGATGATCCGCTATCTCGGCATCCCGCCGTTCGTGGTCACGCTTGCAGGAATGTTTCTCGCGCGTGGCGCGGCCTATCTCATCTCCACCCAATCCGTGCCGATCTCGCACGAGATGATCGACACGATCCAGAGCTTCTACTTCCGAATTCCGGGCGGAGGCAGGCTGACAGCGCTCGCAATGCTGATGCTGCTGGTCTTCATCATTGGAGCCTTCGTTGCCGGCCGCACCCGCTTTGGCGCCAATGTCTACGCGATCGGCGGCAGCGAACAGTCCGCGGAACTGATGGGTGTCCCCGTCGGGCCGACGACCATCGGCATATATGCGCTCTCCGGTTTCCTCTCCGGTCTCTCCGGGATCGCCTATACGCTCTACACATCTTCGGGCTATTCACTGGCGACCGTTGGCGTCGAGCTGGATGCGATCGCGGCCGTGGTCATCGGCGGTACGTTGTTGACGGGCGGCGTGGGCCTCGTTGCGGGAACGTTCGTCGGCATTCTCATTCAAGGCCTTATTCAGACCTACATCGTCTTCGACGGTACGCTGTCTTCCTGGTGGACCAAGATCGTCATTGGCATCCTGCTCTTCATATTCATTGTGTTGCAGCGCGGAATCATCTGGTATTCGAATAGACGATTGGCCGAGGGACGGCTTAAGGAGGTTTGATTGGGTCTTCTGGAAACGACGATCAGTGGACGGAAGCGCCGCAGCAACCACGCGCATGTGGTGGCGGAGCTGGGCCGCGGGATCGTATCCGGGAAGATACCGGAAGGGTCGCTGCTTCCCGGCGATGCCGAGCTTTCGGCTCGTTTCGGAGTGTCCCGCACGGTGCTTCGGGAAGCCATGAAGACACTTGCTGCCAAACGGCTTGTCGAGGCGAAGGCAAAGGTCGGGACCCGCGTCCTCGACAAGGCGACTTGGAACTTTTTCGATCCCGACGTTCTCGGCTGGCGGTTCGAGTCCGGGCTGGACTACGAGTTCATCGAGCACCTGGCGGAAATGCGAATGGCTCTCGAACCCGCGGCGGCGGCGGCGGCTTCCTTACGCGCCTCCAGCGACGACATTATCGCGCTCTATGCCATTGCCGCCAAATTTGATGATCTCTCCCACACTCCGGAAACGATCGCCAATGTGGATCTCGAATTCCACCTTGCCATCGCCCGAATGTCCGGCAATCCGTTTATGCGCTCGGCGAGCGCTCTGATCGAGGCGGCACTGGCCATATCGTTCCAGCTATCCTCTCCAGCGGCCTCTCCCGAGATGATCGACGAAGTGGCCACCAACCACCTGAAGATCGCTCATGCGATCGCATCGCGTGATCCCCAGAAAGCCATCGCCGCCATGCGTCACGTCATCGATGTCGGCAAGAGCCGTATCCGCAACTCGTTCGAGGTGCCGCTACCGGCCTGATCTATCCTCCCCTGAGCGACATCATCAAATTGGCAAGCAACGCGGTGCGCGGCGCAATGCTGCTCAAGAAGATGTGCTCGTCGAATGTGTGAGCACCGGCACCATCCGCACCGAGACCATCGAGTGTCGGTACACCGAGGGCGGCGGTGAAATTGCCGTCCGATCCGCCACCGGTCGCCATGCCTTCAAGCTTGATACCGAGACCGAGGGCTATGTCGGCCGCGACATCAAACAGTCTCCGTCCCTCTTCCGATTGCGCAAAGGGCGGCCGGTTCATCTGTCCGACGATCTCGAACGTGATGTCGGGATCGACCGGCACCATCGCCTCGATCTTGCCCCTCACTTCCTTACCAATGACCTCATTGGGCACACGCACATCGACCTGCAGCCGGCATTCGGCGGGAACGGTATTGCGCCCTGTGCCGCCCTCAATGGTACCGACGGTTACGGTTATGCCCCGTTCCATGTCGTTGAGGGCTTCCAGTTCGAGCACCAGCCGAGCGGCGGCGCGAATCGCACTACGGCCGGCCTGCGGCCTTACCCCCGCATGAGCCGCGCGACCGTGCAAGGTGACGTCATACATGGCGACGCCCTTGCGGGCGACGACGATCTTGCCGCCATCGCGCGCGGGTTCCACGACAAGCGCATATCCGGCTTTCCGCGCCGCATCCTCCATGAAAACCCGCGAAGAGAGGCTGCCCGTCTCTTCGTCAGGCACGAAGATCAGATCGATCGGCATATGGCTTGACTGTTTGACGGCAAGCTTCATGGCTTCGAGCGCCATCAGGGCACCGGACTTCATGTCATAGATGCCGGGACCGTAAAGTTTGTCGCCCTCCTGCCGCAGTGGCAGTTGCTTGCGGATGACGCCTTCCGCATGAACCGTATCCAGATGGGCAAGGACGAGGAGGGTCTTTTCATTGCTGCCGGCAGGGCGGGGAGAACGGACCGCCAAGATATCACCGAGGCCGAGCGTACCCGGCAGCCGCTCGATCTCGAAGCCCGCCTGCCTGCCCAGCGCTTCGACGCGATCTGCAAGACGATTGACGGCCTCCGCATTGGATGTCGGGGTTTCCATCTCGACCCAGCGCTTCAGCTCCTCGATCAGCGCAAGGTCGTCAATGTCTCTGGCGGAAATGGCAAGCGTCATGGAAAAACGTCCCGGGAAAGCGTGGGGTGGGAGGCCGCGAGAGCGGCCGGTCCACTATAATAAGCTCTCCCGGGATCGCCAGACTTAAATCCCGCCGGTCATCCCGATACGGGCAATCAAGCCGTCATGGTCTCGAAATGCCGTATCATGCGGCTGACATCCGGCTCGCGACCGGTGAAGAGCCGGAAGGCACCGACGGCCTGAAAGACGGCCATGCCGCCGCCGTTGAGAACCTGGCATCCGCGCGCTCTGGCCTTCGTCAGAAGCTCGGTTTCCAGCGGAAAATAGACAATCTCCGCCACCCAGTGATGCGGTTTCAGAAGGTCCGGCGGCAGCGGTACACCCGGATATTTCGCCATGCCGGTCGGGGTCGCGTGAATGAGTCCTGACGTTGCCGCCATGGCGGAAGCAATGTCGTTCGAAGCCGAAATCGTGGCATCCGGGAAGAGTGCCGACATGCTGTCCGCGAGCTGCTTCGCTCTCTCCGGCTCGCGGTCGACAACCGTCAGCTTCTTCAGGCCGAGGGAGAGAATGGCGTAGGCAGTGGCGACACCAGCTCCACCGGCACCGAGCTGAACCGCCGCCTGCAGATCTGCACCGGGCAGACCGCGCTTGAAACTCTCGGCAAAGCCCCACCAGTCGGTATTGTGGCCAAAGCGCTTTCCGTCCTTCAGCACGACCGTATTGACCGCCCCCAGCGCCCTCGCCTCATCGGAGAGTTCATCGAGATAGGGAATGACGAGCTGCTTGCAGGGATGCGTGATATTGAGGCCGCTCAGACCTCTGGCTTCAGCATCGCCGAGCAGGTCCGGCAGGCTGTCCGGAGTCTGGCCGAGCTGGTTCAGGTCGATGAGTTCGTAGTCGTAGCGGATACCCTGTGCCGCACCTTCCTTCATGTGCATGGCGGGCGTCAGCGAGGCCTGGATGCCGGCGCCGATCAGCCCGGCCTTCAACGGTTTCAGCAATGTTTCGGCCATCATTTTCGTGCCTCGTATGCGTGGGTGGATCGGCCCGCCCCTTGAGGACGGGCCGATGGAACGATCACTTCTTGCGTGCGGCGTCGAGTTCCTTGAAGAGCAACGAGACGGTGTCGGCACCGATGTCGGCGCTGAACTTGTCGATCAGCGGCTTTACGGCGTCGCGAAGCCTCTGGGTTTCGGTCGCGCTGAGTTCGTCGACCTGCATGCCCTTCTCCTTGATCTCGGCGACCGCCTTCGCATCCGCGTCACGCGAAACCTTGCGCTGGAAGTCGCGCGCCTCGGTCGCCGCCGACTGAAGCACTGCCTTCTCCTCGTCGTTCAGCTTGTCCCAGAACTTCTTGCTGATCAGCACGATCTGCGGATTGTACTGATGGCGCGAGAGCGTCATGTACTTCTGGACTTCGTAGAACTTGGCGTTGATGATGTTGGCGGCCGGATTTTCCTGACCGTCCACCGTGCCGGTTTCGAGCGCCGTATAGAGTTCGGTATAGGGCAGCGGCACGGCGTTGGCGCCAAGGCTGTTGAACATCTCGATCGGGATCGGCGACTGCAGCGTGCGAATCTTCAGGCCCTTGATGTCCTCGAGCTTCGTCACGGGGCGGCGTTCGTTGGTCAGGTTACGGAAGCCGAGTTCCCAATAGGCAAGTCCGACGAGACCGGTGGCCGGCAGCTTGTCGGCGAGGCTCTTGCCGAACGCGCCGTCCATCACCTTGTCCGCTTCCTCGCCGCTGTTGAAGAGGAAGGGCAGGTCAACGGCACCGAAGGCCTTGACATTGCTCGCCAGAATGCCGGCGTTCAATACCAGCATTTCCACCACGCCGCCCTGCAGCGCCGACACGGTCTGAACGTCGCCGCCGAGAACGCCGCCCGGGAACAGCTTCACGTCGATCTTGCCGCCGCTCTTTGCCTTGACGATCTCAGCGAATTTCTCCATCCCGGTGACCTGCGGATGGCCCTTGTTGTTGGCGGCTGCGAACTTCAGCGTATGCGCGCCGATCTCGGCCGATGCCGTGCCTGCGAACAGCAGTGCCGGCAAGGCAATTCCCATCGCCAGTTTCATCATCTTGTTGAACATGGTTTCCTCCCAAAGAATGGCCGGGATCTTCGCGGCCGGTTGACATTGACTTGCAAAGGACCTTCCGGTCTCACCGCGCGAACCAGGCGACCGGCACGGTCACCAGTTGCGGGAAGAGAACGAGAAGGAAAAGGACGATCAGCTCGGCGATCATGAAAGGCATCACACCCTTCATGAGATCTTCCATCGACAGCTTGGACACGCCGCAGATGACGTTGAGCACGGTGCCGACCGGCGGCGTGATGAGGCCGATCGAATTGTTGATGATGAACAGCACGCCGAAGTAAACCGGATCGATGCCGGCCTGCTTGATGATCGGCATCAGCACGGGCGTCATGACGAGGATGGTGGGCGTCATGTCCATCGCCGTGCCGACAACCACGATCAGCACCATGATCGCGATCAGCAGAAGCGTCTGGTTGTCCATCAGAGGCTCGATGAGCGCAACGAGACTGCCCGGCACGTCGGCGACGGTGATGAGCCAGGCGGAGACTGCCGCACAGGCAACGAGGAACATGACCACCGCGGTAATTTTCCCCGCCGCGACGAATACCGAAAAGAGCTGCGAGGGCGCCAGTTCGCGATAAACCACCATCGATACGAAGAGCGAATAGACGGCAGCAACCACGCCGGCTTCGGTGGGTGTAAAGACCCCAAATTTCAGTCCGACAATGATGATGACCGGCAGCATCAGCGCCCAGATGCTTTCAAGGAAGGCCTCGATACGCACCTGCCGGCTCTGTCGCGGCGGAAGTTCGAACTGCTCTTTTCTCGCAACGATCAGCCAGGTGATGCAGAGCGCCAGCGCAATCATCAGGCCCGGCACGATACCGGCGAGGAAAAGCTTCGTGATCGAAACGCCACCGATAACGCCATAGAGGATGAAACCGATAGACGGCGGAATAATCGGGCCTATGACCGAGGCCGAAGCCAGGAGGCCGCCGGTGCGGGCCGGATCATGACCGGACTTGATCATCATCGGAAAGAGCAACGCGCCCAGCGCCGCAGCATCCGCCACCGCGGAGCCGGAAAGGCTGGACAGGATGCAGGCGGCAAAGATTGCGACGAAGCCAAGTCCGCCGCGAATATGGCCGACCATCGCCATGGCGAGATAGACGATGCGCTTCGACAAACCGCCGGTGTTCATGATCTCGCCGGCAAGCAGGAAAAAGGGCACCGCCATCAGAGGGAAACTGTCCGCACCGTTGAGCACGTTCTGGGCGACGATCTGCGCGTCGAAGATGTCCATGTACATCATCAGCGCGACGCCGCTGAGAATGAGCGCGAACGCGATCGGTACGCCGAGCGCCATGGGACCGAGAAGGGCGCCGAGGAAAATGGTCAGTGTCATGGCGGCTCTCCTCAGACCTTGGTGGCGCCGGCAGCGGCGGCTTCAGGGTGGCTGTCGAGGGCAACCTCTTCCTCGCTGTCGCGGACAAGATGAGCAGTCGCAAGATCGATGCGCCCGGTCGCCACCTGGAAGGCGTCATAGAGAATGATGAGGAAGGTCGGGACGCCGAAGGCAAGCCCGGCTCCGTAGAACCAGCCCATTGAAATGCCCGTCGCCGGCATGCTGGCAGGCAGGTTGATAATCGTCTGGGTCCAGCTTCCGCTCACCATCAGCCACGTGGCCGCGAGCATCAGCCCGTGCCCCAGCAGCACAGCGATCTTTGCAAAGGCCGGCGGCAAGCGCCTCAAGAGCGAATCGACCCCAAGATGGCCGTGCTCGCGCATTGCGACGACAGCACCGAGGAACGTCAGCCAGACGAAGAAAACCCGCGAAAGCTCTTCAGACGCCGTAATGCCCTGGTTGAAGGCATAACGCAGCACCACATTGCCGAAGACGAGCACGACCATGGCCGCCAATAGCAGCGCGATGATCACCTTCAAGGTAAAAAAATAGAAATCGATGATTCGTGTCATTCAGTCCTCCCAAGCTTCCGCCACCTGGCCTGTCGCAGTGACGCCTAAAAAGTCACACCCGCACCTGACAAGAAGCTTAACCAGCGCCGCCTCCTCAGGGCCGCCAGCTTTCGGTTAAAATGTACTAACTAGTGCGTATGTCAAGCATGATCTGTTGAAATTGCTGAAGCGGCCCGCTATGACTTTGGAAAAGATGTGAAAATTCGAAGAGGCGGCTTGGGGATGGCAGCGAAACGCCAAAACACCAGGAAGAACGATCCGCAGCGCACCCAGGAGGATATCCTGGAGGTCGCAACGGAGGAATTCTCCACCCATGGCCTCGCGGGAGGCCGGGTCGACGCCATCGCCGAAAAGACCCGAACCTCGAAGCGAATGATCTACTATTATTTCGGCAGCAAGGAAGGCCTTTATCTCGCCGTTCTGGAGCGCGCCTATCGCAAGATCCGCACCTTGGAGGCCGATCTCCAGCTGTCCAATCTGCCGCCGGAACAGGCGTTGCGGACGCTGATCTCCACCACGTTCGAACATGACGAAGCCAATCCGGACTTCGTGCGCCTGGTCAGTATCGAGAACATCCACCACGCGGCCCACATGCTGCGTTCGGACGCGATCCGTGATTTGAACGTTTCCATCATCGAGACGATCGCGGCGGTTCTGGAACGGGGTATCGCCGGCGGCGTCTTCACGAGAAGAGCCGATCCGATCGACGTGCATATGCTGATAAGCGCCTTCTGCTTTTTCCGGGTCTCGAACCGCTACACGTTCGGCACGATCTTCCGTCGCGATCTATCCGAACCGGAGACGCTGCAGCGCCACAAGGGGATGATTGCCGACGCCGTGATCAGCTATCTTCAATCCGGGACCGCGTGACCGCAGCCGCTCGGTTTTTATCGGTCGATCAGGATCTTCGTGATTGCCACCCTCTCCGGAAGAGCGACGAGGAATTCGGGATCGCGGTCGAGGTGATGGACCTTGCTGGGATCGCCACCCGTAAACGCTGCCATAGAATCAAAATCCCGCCAATAGGAGGTCGTGATGAACTCCGTCTCCGCGCCGATGTCATCGCGAAAGAGCTGTACCGCAAGGGCCGTTTTCTCAAGCGGCGGAATCCCGACCTCCCGCAGATAAGCCTCATATTCGTCGGCGACTTCCGCCAGCGTTCGGCCCCGCCAGATGCGTGCGATCGTTGCTTTGGTATCCATGGGCGTTCCTCGGCTTCGTCTGCCGGAGGAAGTAGAACAACGGCCCGAGGAGACAACATCCTATCCCATATGAAAAATTGGGCTCACCTCGCCCGCCCCGGCGAGAGGAAGGCGGCGATCGCGGGCTCGTCGTGCCCCGCCTCGCGCAAAAACCGTTGGGCGAATTGCGCAGCCGTCCCGCGAAGCGCCTCATTGGACCGGATAAGGTGAAAGGCAACGTGATGATCGACCGTTCTTTCCGACACCTTCACGATCCGCCCGCTAGCAAGCGCCGCGTCGGCAAGCGGCGGGCGGGCAAGCGCGACGCCTAGTCCCTGCGCACAGGCATCGATCACGAGGTTGTAATCCTCGAAGCGCCGGTCATGCCCGCGCGGCACGTAGTTCAGCCCTTCGTCCGCCAGCCAGCGTCGCCAGGCTTCGATGTTGGAATCGTGCAGGATCGGCCATTCGAGCAGCGACTTTGAGTCGGGATGCGGGCCTAGGCGCTCCGCAAGCACAGGCGCGGCGATCGGGTAGAGTTTCTCCTGCCAGAGCGGCAAGCTTCGCACTCCGGCCCACGGCCCCTTTCCGCAACGAATCGCAAGATCGATCCCCTCGCTGAAATCAGCCAGCCGATGCTCAAGCACCAGTTCGAGATGAATGTCGTCGCCTTCCAGCCTGGGCAGCCGTGAGAACAGCCAGAGCGACGCGACTGATGGCGTCACCGAAAGCCGCACCACCGTCTTGTTGCGCCGTGGCAGCCATCGCTCGTCCGTATTGCCGAGGAGTGCAAGAGCCTCCTCGGCGCGGGCGAAAAACCGGATTCCCTCCGGCGTCAGCGTCACGCCCCGCGCCTCACGCAGGAAAAGCCGGACGCCCATCCAGCGTTCCAACCGCGATACCTGCCGGGACACCGCCCCGTGCGTCACGCCGCCCTCCTCCGCTGCGGCCGAAAAGGACCCGAGGCGGGCCGCTCGGGCAAATGTCTCCAGAGTATCGAGCGGCGGCAAAGCCTGGGAGCTGTGAACCATACGCACATATGATCATCGATCGCGTTGCTTTTCAAGCATAGACCGAGAGCGTAAGTCAGGCTTGACAACGTCGGATGGAGGCAGACATGAGCACCGTTGCGCTGGAATCTCAAACGATGAGTGAAAGACATGGATTTGACTGGGTCGCTTTCGCAGCGATCCTTGTTACCATCATTTTCTGGGCTTCGTCCTTTGCAGCCATCCGCATCGGCCTGGGATCACTGACTCCCGTCGAACTCGCCGCCGCGCGCTATGTCTCGGCAGCCTTGATCGCAGTCCTTTATCTCGCCGCGGCCAGACCCAAGCTTCCGGCAAGGCGGGATGTCTCGAGGCTCTCGGTCGCCGCAATCCTGTTCATTGCGGCTTACGCGGTCCTCCTGAATATGGGCGAGCGGACGGTCGCGGCCGGCCCAGCAAGCTTCATTATCAACACGATGCCCGTCTTTACCGCGCTGATCGCGACCTTCGTCCTCGGCGAGCGGTTCGGGCGATGGGGTTGGGTCGGCACGGCGGTCTCCTTTGCCGGCGTCGCTCTGATCGCGGCTTCGAGCGAAAACGGCTTCGATCTCGACCCGAACGCGATCCTAATTCTGGGCGCCGCCCTCTGCTCGGCAGTGGCAAGCGTAATGCAGAAACCCCTTCTCGGTCGCATACCGGTGCTCGCCGTCACGGCGTGGATGATGCTGATCGGCTCCATTCCCCTGCTGCCGGCGGTTCCCTCCGCGATACAGGCTCTTGCCGTCGCGCCCGCCGACGTGAACTGGAGCGTCGCCTATCTGGTCATCTTTCCGACCGTCATCGGCTACGTCACCTGGGCCATCGCATTGAAGCGCCTTTCCGCCGCACGCGCCGCGAACTTCCTCTACGGCGTTCCTCCGACCGCCACCCTGATCGGCTTTTTCTGGCTTGGCGAGGTGCCGACCGTCATCGGAGCCGCAGGCGGCATCATGGCGATCCTCGGCGTCCTGGTCGTCAACTTGATGCGGAAGAGGTAAAGAGTTTGCTTAGCGGTAACAGCTAGTTACGTCGCCTTTTTTGAATAGTCATTGGAAGCCGCGCCGGCGGCTGCCAGTGACTATTTGCCGTTCACCAGGTTCAGGATGAGCTGATGGACATTGCCGCCCTCGTTCATCTCCATCTTGTCGAAATCACTGCTGCGCTTGCGTTGGGCCTTGGAAATCTCCCCCAGCTTTGCAGTCAGCTCGGTCCTGATCTTCGCGCATTTCGGATCGTCGGCGACGGTGAGGCCGACGCTCACCCGCTCAATCTCCTTCACCATGTCGACGATCATGACCCCGTGCACGTCTTCGTGCCGGCGCACGCCGGCGATGAACGTATCCCATTTCCTCTTGAGCTCCGGCGACAGAGGCGAAACGGGCTTCGGCACCACATAAGTGATGATGAGCTTTGGTTTTGCCGAGACCAGCGTACAGGCGCCGTTCTGCTGCGGTTCGTATTTCCGCGTCCAGGTGAGCTTGAAGTTGGTATGCGCAATGGCGCGCACCTCCTTCCCAACCTTTGGACCCCGTTCGCCAATCGACGCATAGAGATCGATCCCGGAATCTCCGGTGACGGGATAGGTCTGCACCTGTTCGACCGGCTGCCATTGAACCTGCGCCCATGCCTCAGCCGATAGGAGTGCAAAAGAGGCTACCGCCCAAAACCCGATATTTTTCGACAACCGATTCCCCGCGCATGTTTCGGCCAAACCGTAGCGAGAGCCGCCACAAGTTTCAATTTCCCTCGCCGTCTTTCACCGCGTCTGTTCCCATGCACCCACCAACGATCCTGATCGGGAACAGGTGCCGACCGGCGCCGGCTAGCATGACTATCTGTTCGCCGGCCGCGCCGCGGGAACCAGCACCCGGTGGGTAATCCGCGAATCAAGGTCAAAGAGGGTAATCGGCGTTTCCTTGCCTATGCGCGTACCATCCAGGAGGCGGATGAGATCATCGCCACCGGCGACCGGCTGGCCGTCGATTGCCAGGATGAAATCCCCTTCCTTCAACCCGGCTCTCTCCGCTGGACTGCCCGGCTCGATGCGGCGAATGCGCACCGTCGTCTCCTGGGTCATGCCAGCCTTCAGGGCGACCCGACGCGGCAGCGCTATCGTATCGACGACGATACCGACGAAGGCCCGGCGCACATGCCCGAAACGCAGAATTTCGGAGACCACGAAATTCGCCGTGTTCGAGGCGACGGCGAACGCGATGCCCTGCGCACCCTGGATGACGGCCGTATTGACACCGACGACTTCCCCAGCGGCCGATACGAGCGGCCCCCCGGAATTGCCGGGATTGAGTGCTGCGTCCGTCTGTACGACGTCTTCGATCAGCCGGCCGGTCGATGCCCTCATCGAGCGACCGAGCGCCGAGACCACGCCCGCCGTGACCGACCAGTCGAAGCCAAGCGGATTGCCGATCGCGATTGCGACATGGCCGCGGCGCAGTGTCTTCGAATCGCCTAGCTTCGCCCAGGCCTGGACGTCCATGTCGGCACGAACGAGCGCGATATCGGTGTCCGCATCGCGGCCGAGCACGCTCGCCTGCCCCACCGCGCCGTCGGCACTGCGGATGCGCACCGCCTTCGCGTCTCCGACGACATGATGATTGGTGATGATCAATCCGTCGGGCGATATGGCAAAACCGGAGCCATGGCCGTTGGCGCCAAGCCGTTCGATGCGGCTGACCGCAGGACCTACGCGATCGACCGCGCCGGCAACAGTCTCGGAATAGGCGTCGAGCAGCGCGCCATCCTCGGGAACAGGAGGATTGATGTCGATGAAACCCATGGCAAGAACTCCAGACATTCAGCTTCTGAAAATGAAAGAAGCGGAAGAAGAACCGCATGTGGTGGGCGGGAGGTCTCGAAACAAGAATGCGCGCCGACCATCCAGACCAGACAATATTTTCTCCAGCAGACTCGCTGGATCTTACGCAGGATTTTGCCAAGGCGGGCCATCGACGCCCCTTCCATCCATCTCCGGGCTGCACCTGCAACCGCGCTTCTCCGCGCGGGACCAACGTTGTTGATGACAAGCATCCAAACTTATCATACATGTTGTGGAAGTGAGCGTCAGAGCGAGCGCTGTCCGAGTGCCGCATTCGGCTAGCTGGAAAACGATGAGGAAGCATATGAGCGTGGAGACGAATTCGGATACGGGCAAAAAATCAGGAACGCTCGTATCCCAGCTTGACGAAACGCTCCGGCGAGCAATTGCCAGCGGCCAGTTTCCGCCAGGTTCGAAACTGCCGAGCGAAGCCCAGCTGACGGCGGCCCACGGTGTCAGCCGCACCGTTGTGCGAGAGGCTATAGCAGCGCTTCGTGCCGACCGGCTGGTCGAGGCGCGGCAGGGCGCGGGCGTCTTCGTGCTGGAGACCTCCGCGCCAAACCGCCCCACCATGCTCTCGCTTTCGGATACCGATCTTGCTCGGGTGTCGTCGATGATCGAACTGCTTGAGCTCAGAACCGCTGTTGAGGTCGAGGCCGCGGGGCTCGCGGCGCTACGGCGGTCGCCTGCCCAGGAAGAGGTTATCCTCGAGCGGCATGACGCTGTCCGGTCCTGCCTGGAGGCCGCAAAGCCGACGAGCGAGGCGGACTTCGCATTGCATCTCGCGATCGCCGAAGCGACAAACAACCCCCGTTTTCGTGAATTTCTCACGATGATCGGACGCAATCTCATTCCACGCGCGGCTCTGCGCCCGGACGACTCCGAGGCCGATCAGGCGGCTTATATCAAGCTGCTGGACGATGAACATCATGCCATCGTGGCCGCCATTTCCAATGGCGACGAGGAAGGTGCTCGCGAGGCGATGCGACGGCATCTGCGCGGGGCCCAATTGCGTTACCGCACCCTCTTGAGAGAGATGCGGGAATCTGTAAGATAACTTGTTGACACATGTACCTCCAACCTGTACGACAATTTTCGTCCGGAGGACACGCTTACAGAGGAATCCAAATCATGACGCCTGAAGAAATCAAGGCTACGCTTGGGGCTGGCCTACTGTCCTTTCCCGTCACCCACTTCGACAAGGAAGGCCAGTTTCAGCCGGAAAGTTATCGTCGCCATATCGAATGGCTGTCTGGCTTCGATGCACCGGTTCTCTTTGCGGCCGGCGGCACCGGCGAGTTCTTCTCGCTCTCTCCGAATGAAATTCCCGGCATCGTCGCGGCCGCCAAGGAGGCCTCCGGCAAGACGGCGATCGTCTCGGGCTGCGGCTTCGGCACCCATGTCGGCGTCGAACTCGCCCGCGCTGTCGAAAAGGCCGGCGCCGACGGCCTTCTGCTGCTCCCGCATTATCTGATCGATGCGCCGCAGGAAGGGCTCTATCAGCATGTGAAGCGCATCTGCCAGTCCGTCGGCATCGGCGTCATGGTCTACAACCGTGACAATTCGATACTGCAGGTCGATACGCTGAAACGTCTCTGCGACGAGTGCCCGAACCTCATCGCCTTCAAGGACGGCACCGGCGACCTCGGGCTGGTCCGGCAGATCACCGCCACCATCGGCGATCGGCTGATGTATCTCGGCGGCATGCCGACTGCGGAACTCTTTGCTGAAGCCTATCTCGGGGCCGGCTTCACGACCTATTCCTCCGCCGTCTTCAACTTCGTGCCGGGGCTGGCCGTCGAATTCTACAAGGCGCTGCGGGCCGGCAATCGCACCCGCTGCGAGGAGATCCTGCGGGACTTCTTCTATCCTTTCATGGCGCTGCGCAGCCGCCGCAAGGGCTATGCGGTTTCGGCGATCAAGGCAGGCGTTCGCCTCCAGGGTTTCGATGCCGGCAAGGTACGTCCGCCGCTCGACGATCTGACGGCGGAAGAAGAGGAAATTCTTCTGCAGCTCATCGGCTCCCACAAGCGGTAACGCCATGAAAATTGCGTCGGTTCGCACTCACCTTCTCGAACACAAGCTCGATGTGGCCTTCGAGAGCGCTTCCATGCGCTTCGATCGCCGTGCACATGTTCTGGTCGAGATCGAGTGCGACGACGGCACGATCGGCTGGGGAGAGTGCCTCGGCCCTGCCCGGCCGAACGCCGCGGTCGTCGCGGCCTATGCAAATTGGCTGATCGGCGAAAATCCGCTGGAAACGGAAAAGATCTGGGCGCGGCTCTACAATGCGCTGCGCGACCAGGGCCAGCGTGGCCTTGCCGTCACGGCTCTTTCCGGCATCGACATCGCGCTCTGGGACATCAAGGGCAAGCATTTCGGCGTACCGGTCTCGATCCTGCTTGGCGGACGTTTCCGCGAGTCAGTCAAGGCCTATGCGACCGGCAGCTTCAAACGGGACGGCGTCGATCGCGTCGAGGACAACGCCACGGATGTCGCCCGCTACTGGAGTGAGGGCTTTCACGCCAGCAAGATCAAGATCGGCTTCGGCGTCGAGGAAGACTTGCGCGTCATCCGCGCCGTGCGCGATGCCGTCGGCCCCGACATGCGGCTGATGGTGGATGCCAACCACGGTTATGACGCCATCGAGGCGATTCGTTTCGGCCAGGCGGCCGCAGAACTCAATATCGACTGGTTCGAGGAGCCGGTGGTGCCGGAGCAGCTCGCGGCTTACCGCGAAGTCCGCGCCCGCCAGTCGATCCCGGTTGCTGGCGGCGAGACCTGGCACAGCCGCTGGGGCATGCGCGAGCCGGTGGAAACCCGCGCCGTCGATATCCTGCAGCCCGATCTGGCCGGCGTCGGCGGTTTCACCGAAGCAAAGCGCGTCGCCGACATGGCGGCTCTCCACGGCATTCGCGTCGTGCCGCATGTCTGGGGCACCGCCGTGCATATCGCCGCAGCGTTGCAGTTCATGGCGGCGATGATCCCGAGCCCCGTCCGGGTCAACCCGATCGAGCCGATCCTCGAATTCGACCGCACCCACAACCCGTTCCGACAGGCGGTGATCAAAACGCCGCTCGAACACGAGCGCGGCGTGGTGAGTATCCCGGACGGTCCCGGCCTCGGGATCGAGATCAACCGCGATGCGCTCGCTGAATTCCGCATGGGAGATATCTGATGCTCGTCCGCCCCCTTTCCGGCAATCCTCCCAAGACTAAACTGCCCAAGGGCGCGGTCGATACGCAGATGCATGCCTATCTGCCGGGCTTTCCCTCCCTGCCCGGCGGACCCGGCTTGCCCGCTGGAGATCTGCCGACGCCCGCGCAGTATCTCGAATTCATGCGCTGGCTCGGCATCGATCGGGTCATCGTCACACAGGGCAATGCCCAGCAGCGCGACAATTCCAATCTCAACGCATGCGTTGCTGAATTCGGCTCGATCGCCCGCGGCGTCTGCGTCATCGATAGCACCACATCGGACGCCGAACTGGAGCGCCTTTCCGCAGCTGGCAATGTCGGTGCGCGGATCATGGATCTGCCCGGCGGCGCGGTGAACCTCGGCGAACTCGAAGCCGTCGACGCCAAGGCAGCCTCCCAGGGCTGGATGCTCGCCGTCCAGTTCGATGGCAGCAACATTCTCGACCACGAGGCACGGCTGGCCAAGCTGAAATCCCGCTGGGTGCTCGATCATCACGGTAAATTCTTCGCTGGCGTCACGCCCGACAGTCCGCAGGTCGACGCCGTCAAGCGGCTGATCGACGGCGGCAGGTGCTGGTTCAAATTCGCCGGCGTTTACGAATCGTCGAAATCCGGCGGCCCCGACTATGCCGATGTCGCCGCGGTCGCTCGGGTGATTGCAGCCTATGCGCCTGAACGCATCGTCTGGGGCACCAACTGGCCG
Source organism: Hyphomicrobiales bacterium (assembly GCA_900469955.1). Taxonomy (GTDB): domain Bacteria; phylum Pseudomonadota; class Alphaproteobacteria; order Rhizobiales; family Rhizobiaceae; genus Neorhizobium. Next base: position 54,077 of record UBYX01000002.1, read on the forward strand.
CACAACCTTGCGCGCGAACAGGCCGATTATCCGGACGACGTGGCGCTGACGGATACGGTGCTTGGCTGGCTCCCCGACGACACGGCACGCGAACTCGCGCTCGTGAAAAACCCAGAAGAACTTTACGGCCTGCCCGCCCCGCAAACGGCACGGGAAGCCTGAAGAAGATTGATATCCAACGACCGGCGCGTGGAGGCGCCGGCGATCAACTGAGGAGGAAAACATGAAACTCACCAAAATGCTCGGCCTCGCACTGGGCCTCGCGCTCGCTGCGACCACCGCCCACGCGCAGCAAGTGACGCTGCGTTCCGCCGACATCCATCCGGACGGCTATCCGACGGTGGAAGCGGTCAAATATATGGGTGAACTGCTGTCCAAGAGCACCAATGGCCGCATCAAGATCCAGGTCATGAACAACTCGGTGCTCGGCAGCGAGAAGGACACGATCGAACAGACCCGTTTCGGCGTCATCGACATGAACCGCGTGAACGCGGCTCCGTTCAACAACCTGGTGCCGCAAACGACCGTTCTCGGCCTGCCCTTCCTGTTCCGTTCGACGGAACACATGCACAAGGTGGTTGACGGCCCGATCGGCGAGGAAATCCTCAAGGCCTTCGAACCCCACGGCCTGGTCGGCCTCGCCTATTACGACTCCGGCGCCCGCTCCTTCTACACCACGAAAAAGCCGATCCAGAAGCTCGCCGATCTGAAAGGCATGAAGATCCGCGTCCAGCAGTCCGATCTCTGGATCGCCATGATGCAAGCCTTCGGCGCGAATCCGACCCCGATGCCGATGGGCGAAGTCTATTCGTCGCTGGAAACCGGCGTTGTCGACGGCGCAGAGAACAACTGGCCCTCCTACGAGTCGGCCCGCCACTACGAAGTCGCGAAAAACTATACGCTGACCCAGCACTCGCTGAACCCGGAAATCCTGGTCATGTCCAAGCTTTCCTGGGACAAGCTCTCGCCGGAGGACCAGAAGGCCGTCCGCCAGGCCGCCAAGGAATCGACGACAAAGATGCGCGAACTCTGGGCTGCCCGCGAAAAGTCGTCGGAAGCCAAGGTGCGCGCCGGCGGCTCCAACGTCATCGAGGTCAACAAGGAAGAGTTCGCGGCTGCGATGAAGCCGGTCTACGACAAGTTCGTAACCGATCCGAAGCAGAAGGCTCTTCTGGAACAGATCCAGGCAGTCAAGTAAATCAAGAAAACCAAGAACCGGCCCTCCAACACGAGGGCCGGTTTTTTTCATTTCCGGCACAGGGGATGTCGCCGGATCCTGGAGGACGAGGGACAATGAGGAATTTCATGTTGGCCGTGAGGCCCATTCTGGGCGGACTTAGCCGCCTATCGCTTTATATCGCCGGCATCGGCATCATCGCCATGACCCTCATCGTCGGCTGGCAGGTATTCGGCCGCTACATACTGAACGACTCGCCCAGCTGGTCTGAGCCGTTATCGCTCTATCTGATGTCCTGGTTCATCATGCTCGGCGCGGCCGTCGGCGTGCGCGAGAGCGTTCACCTCGGGCTAGACATCGTCCGTTACGTCATGCCCCCGGTCATCCAGAAGACGATGGATCTCGTAAGCCTCGGCCTCATCGTGCTCTTCGGCATCGGCATGGCCTATTATTCGACGCTGCTTGCAATCGGTACCTGGTCGGCCACCATTCCCGTTCTCGGCTGGCCCGGCGGCACGGACTTCTTCCCGATGATCGTCGGTGGCGCCATGATTTCCCTTTTCGCTCTGGAGCGCTTTGTCGATGTCGTCGTCGGCATTGAAGTGGCTGCGGACGTCCTCGTGCAGGAGGCTGCGTAATGGCCTACGCCATCCTTTTCGGTTCTTTCACGCTCCTCATGCTGATCGGCATGCCGATCGCCTTCTGCTTGGGGATCGCGTCCTTCGCGACGGTCCTCTACATGGGACTGCCGCCGATCGTCGTCTTCCAGCAACTGAACTCCGGCATGAACGTCTTCGCCATGATGGCGATCCCGTTCTTCATCTTCGCGGGCGACCTGATGGTGCGCGGCGGCATTGCCCATCGACTGATCCGCTTCGCAGCAGGCCTCGTCGGGCATCTGCGCGGCGGCCTCGGCCAAGTCAACGTCGTGGCATCGACGCTGTTCGGCGGCATTTCCGGTTCGGCGGTTGCGGACGCCTCAGCCGTCGGTGGTCTTATGATCCCGCAAATGGCTGCTCGCGGCTACGACAAGGACTACGCGGTGAACGTGACGGTCAACGCCGCCATCATCGCGCTGATGATCCCGCCCTCCCACAACATGATCCTCTATTCGATCGCTGCGGGCGGCAACGTCTCCGTCGCCGACCTCTTCACCGCCGGCATCATTCCCGGCCTGCTGCTGGCCGCAGCGCTGATGTTCACGGCCTGGTGGGTTGCCCGCAAGCGTGGCTATCCGGCAGAACCCTTTCCGGGTTTTGCGCGCGTAGGCTATTACCTGCTCGCCTCGCTGCCGGGCATCCTTCTGATCGGCATCATCTTCGGCGGCGTCCGCTCCGGCATCTTCACGGCGACGGAAAGCTCCTGCATTGCCGTCCTCTACGCCTTTCTCGTGGCGATGCTCGTTTATCGGGAACTGAATTGGGACGGTTTTGTCGAGGCGGTCATGGGCGCGGTGCGCACAACGGCGATGGTGCTGCTGGTCATAGGCACGGCTGCCTCATTTGGCTGGCTGATGGCATTCCTGCAGGTCCAGACGCTGATCATTGCCGCGATCAGCGCGGTCTCGGATAATCCGATCATCGTCCTCCTGATGATCAACATCATCCTGCTGGTCCTTGGCACCTTCATGGACATGGCGCCGATGGTCATCATCTCGACGCCGATCCTGCTTCCCGTCGTCAAGGCATTCGGCATCGACCCCGTGCATTTCGGCGTGGTGATGATCCTGAACGCCGGCATCGGCCTCAATACGCCTCCGGTCGGAACGGTGCTCTTCGTGGGTTGTGCCGTGGGTGGCATCTCGATTAGAGAAGCAATGCGCACGATTTGGCCCTTCTTCGGTGCCAGCATCGCCGTTCTACTGGCAGTCACCTATATACCGGCTCTTTCGCTTTGGCTGCCAAGCCTGTTTAGATAATAGACAAGGCACCTCTTCGCTTTCCCCGGTCCCGCGGCCTCGCGGGACCTTTCCCATGAAAGGAGTGGTTCATGACCATCTACCAGAACCTGATCGCCGGCGAATGGGTCGGTTCCGATGCTTCCAAGAACATCAACCCGTCCGACACCAACGACGTCGTGGGCATGTATGCCCAGGGTAGCGCCGAAGACGCCAAACAGGCGATATCAGCGGCGAAAGCTGCCTTTCCGGCCTGGTCGCGCTCCGGCATCCTCGAACGCCATGCGATCCTTAGAAAGACCTCCGACGAAATCCTGGCCCGCAAGGACGAACTCGGCGCGCTTCTCGCCCGCGAGGAAGGCAAGATCCTTCCCGAAGCAACCGGCGAAGTCATCCGCGCCGCCCAGATCTTCGATTTCTTCGCCGGCGAAGCGCTGCGCCTGACCGGTGAAATGGTGCCCTCCGCCCGTCCGAATATCGGCGTAGAGATTACCCGCGAACCGCTCGGCGTCATCGGCATCATCACGCCCTGGAACTTCCCGATCGCCATTCCGGCCTGGAAGATCGCTCCGGCCCTCTGCTACGGCAATACCGTGGTCTTCAAGCCCGCCGATCTGGTCCCGGGTTGTGGCTGGGCGATCGTTGACATCCTGCACCGTGCCGGCCTCCCGAAGGGCGTCCTGAACCTCGTCATGGGCCGCGGCTCGGTCGTCGGCCAGGCCATGCTCGACAGTCCGGACCTCGCCGGCATCACCTTCACCGGCTCCACAGGCACCGGCAAGCGTGTTGCACTTGCTTCCATCGAGCATAACCGCAAGTTCCAGCTCGAAATGGGCGGCAAGAACCCGATGGTCGTCCTTGACGACGCGGATCTCAATGTTGCCGTCGAGGCTGCGGCGAATTCCGGCTTCTTCTCGACCGGCCAGCGCTGCACCGCCTCCTCGCGCCTGATCGTGACGGAAGGTATCCACGACAAGTTCGTCGCGGCGCTGACCGAGAAGCTGAAGACGCTCAATGTCGACAACGCCATGAAGGCCGGCAGCCATATCGGCCCGGTTGTGGACGACAAGCAGCTGAAGCAGGACACCGACTATATCGACATCGGCAAGTCGGAAGGCGCCAAGCTCGCCTTCGGCGGCGAGGTTATCAAGCGCGACACCCCCGGCTTCTACCTGCAGCCGACGCTGTTCACCGAAGCGACCAACCAGATGCGCATCTCCCGCGAGGAGATTTTTGGACCGGTCGCAAGCGTCATCCGCGCCAAGAACTACGAGGAAGCGCTGGCGATTGCCAACGACACGCCATTTGGCCTGTCCGCCGGCATCGCCACCACCAGCCTGAAGCATGCCACCCATTTCAAGCGCAACTCGGAAGCGGGCATGGTGATGGTCAACCTGCCGACCGCAGGCGTCGATTTCCACGTGCCGTTCGGTGGCCGCAAGGCTTCCTCTTTCGGCCCGCGCGAACAGGGTAAGTATGCTGCGGAATTCTTCACCGTCGTGAAGACCGCCTACACCTTGGCCTAAACAAAAAAGGCGCTGCCATTCTGAAATGGCAGCGCCTCCGATTCATGGATTGAGACAGGTTATTCGGCCGCAGCGACTTTGGCGCTTTCGCTGCGCTTCGGCAGCTTCCAGTTCGGACGCGGGAAATGGCATGTATAGCCATTCGGATAGCGCTCCAGATAATCCTGGTGTTCCGGCTCCGCCTGCCAGAAGTCACCGACCGGCTCCACTTCCGTCACCACCTTGCCCGGCCACAATCCGGATGCGTTGACATCGGCGATCGTGTCTTCGGCAATACGCTTCTGGTCGTCGTTCTCGTAGTAGATCGCCGAACGATAGCTCATGCCGACATCGTTGCCCTGACGGTTTTTCGTGCTCGGATCATGGATCTGGAAGAAGAATTCCAGGATATCGCGGTAACTGGTTCTGGCCGGATCGAAGATGATCTCGATGGCCTCGGCATGCGTGCCGTGATTGCGATAGGTGGCATTGGGGACATCGCCGCCGCTATAGCCGACACGAGTGGAGATCACCCCCGGCAAACGCCGGATCAGGTCCTGCATGCCCCAGAAACAGCCGCCCGCCAGGACGGCCCGTTCGGTAGTCGTCGCCATGCTTTCCTCCTTCGGTTTTGGATTTGCCCCTAAAATGGCGATGGAAGCGGAGAAATTCAATGATGCTATGCCAAGCAGCTCCGGCTCGGTGAGCATCCGGCGGCGGTTCGCAATTATCATACTTATTCCAGATCACCCCTCGACAGGACGCCAGGCGGCAGGCTATCGAAAGGGCCGAAAACGCATCCGGAGGAACGCCATAGCCATGCCCCAACCGACCTCGATCATCTTGGACTGGGGCACGAGTTCGCTGCGTGCCATGCTCGTTTCCGAAGCCGGGGAGACGCTCGATACCCGCGAAAGTTCCGAAGGCGGGATCCAGTTCGTCAAGGACGGCGCCTTCGAAGCGGCTCTTATGCGCACGGTCGGCGAATGGTTTTCCGCTCACGGACCTCTCCCTGTCCTTGCCACCGGTATGATCACCAGCCGCAACGGCTGGATCGAGGTGCCATACGTCGATGCACCGGCCGGCATTGCGGAATTGGCGGCCGGCACCCGCAGAAAGACGCTGGAAAACGGCGCCGTCATCACCTTCCTGCCAGGCATGCGCAACCCGGCCGCACAGCCGTTCCCGGATGTCATGCGGGGTGAAGAAACCCAGATCGTCGGCTTTGGCCTGGACAAGGACAGGACGCTGGTCCTGCCCGGCACCCACAGCAAATGGGCGCGTATCACGTCAGGTCGGATCGCCGGCTTCCAGACCTATGCAACAGGCGAGGTCTTCGCGCTTCTGACGAAACACTCGTTCATCGCCAAGGCCCTTGAGCCGCAGCCAGGCAGCGACACCAATTGGAGCGCCTTCGACCAGGGCGCCAAATTTGCAGCAAGCGACGCGGCTGGAGCGGACGCATTCCTCTCGGCGATCTTCAGCGCCCGCACCGGCATCCTCGACGGCAAGCTGAAGCCCGAGGATATTCTCGACTACGTTTCAGGCCTCGTTATCGGCTCCGAGTTCCGCCAGGCCCGCGCCGCCGGCTGGTTTCAAAACGGCGATCAGATCGGCATCGTCGGCAACAATATCCTGAACAGCCGCTATAGCCGCGTCGCACCGCTCTTTGCTCTGACTGTCGAGCCCGGCCCGGAAAACGCGGCCAAACGCGGCATTCTCTTGATTGCTGCCGAGGCGGCAAAGCACTGAAATACGAAGGAGTTTCGACATGACGTTTGAAGAAGCACTCAAGGCCTGCAACCTAGTCGCCATCCTGCGCGGCATCACGCCGGGGGAAGTCGAAGCGGTCGGTGAAACGTTGATCGCCGCAGGATGGCGCATCATCGAAGTGCCGCTCAACTCGCCGGAGCCCTTGAAAAGCATCGAGAAACTGGTGAAACGTTTCGGAGAACAGGCAATCATCGGCGCAGGCACCGTATTGACGCCTTCACAGGTCGCCGACGTGGCAGCTACAGGCTCCAGGGTCATCATATCGCCCAATGCCAACCCGGAAGTCATCAGAGCCACATGCGCAGCCGGCATGGTGAGCCTGCCCGGCGTAGCCACGCCGACGGAGGCCTTCGCGGCGATCGAGGCCGGCGCCACCGGGGTCAAAGCCTTTCCCGCCGAGTCGATCCCACCCTTGATCATCAAGGCTTGGAAAGCTGTCCTGCCGAAGGAAATCCCCGTACTCGCCGTCGGTGGTGTAACGCCGGAAAACATGACCGCTTACAGCCAAGCCGGTGCAGCCGGCTTCGGCATCGGCTCTTCTCTCTATAAGCCCGGTTCGGATCTCGCCACCGTTGCCGAAAGAGCGAAGACGTTTATCGAAGCCATGCGCGCCGCATGAGCAGAGTCTGCTCGCCGTCGTAAAACGGCAATCTGCGGGAACCATCATCCCCATCGAGAGTTTCACGGAACGTGACGAGCTATCGATGGGGGGCAATCTTGGCAGAAATCCGGAACAATGTGGAGCATCAGCGAAAGGTCTATCAACGCTGGGCTCCGATTTACGATCGCGTCTATCGCGGGCTCCTGCGCGACAGCCACCGGACGGTTGCGAAACTGGCGGCTGAAGCGGGACACGATATCCTGGAAGTCGGCGTCGGCACCGGCCTGATGCTTCCCTACTATCCCAAGCAATGCCGGGTGACGGGCGTTGATCTTTCCGAGCACATGATTGCCGAAGCCCGGAAAAAGGTCGCCCGCGATGGGCTGGACCATGTCGTGGCCCTGCATGTGATGAACGCCCACCGGCTTGAATTTGCCGATCGCTCCTTCGACGCCGTCTGCCTGCCCTTCGTGGTCACCCTTATTCCCGATCCCGAGCGGGCGCTGGATGAATGCGCCCGCGTATTGAGGCTAGGCGGTGAGATCATCATCGCCAGCAAGCTTGGCGACGGACGGGGTATTCAGGGCGTAATAGAGGAAGCGGTCGCGCCGCTCGTCCACAAGGTGGGCTGGAGTTCGGCTTTCCGTATCTCACGGATCTCCGAATGGGCTGAGCGTCGAGGCAATTTCGAGGTTGCCGATATCCGCCGGACCTTTCCGAACGGCTTCTTTAAGGTCATGCGCCTGAAGCACCGACCGGCTTCCGTGTAGATATCTATCTGGCCTTCAAGACCGAAACGGCGGTCTCGCTGTTGTGGACATAGTCGTTGGCGTCGGGCTGGCGCTGTATGAGGAGAATGAAAAGAAGGTCCGTCAGCATGAGCTGCGCATCGCGCGCCGTGATGGATGACGAACGCACCCTCTCCTCGTCGGCGGCGGTATAAAGCCGGATATTGGCGACCTGCGTGAGCGGTACGCCGTTAAGGCCGGTGACAGCAACGACGGTGGCACCTCGCTCTCGCGCGAGTTCCGCAATCCTCAGCGTCTCGATGCTCGCGCCGGAATAGGAAAATGCGAATAGGACATCAGCAGCATTCAAGGTGGAGGCATTGGCCATCTGCACATGGCTGTCGCTGTCATGCAGCACGTTGCGGCCGAGCTTCATCAGCTTGTAGGAGAAGTCCCGGGCAACCAGTGACGATGCTCCAACGCCAGCCATGTGGATACGGCGCGCGTCGTTCAAAGCCGTCAACGCCCTCTCGATTTCCTGTTCTCCGTTGACCGCAAGCGTCTGCTGCATCGCAAGCATCTTGCTGCTGATCAGCTTCTGCAGGATCGTGAGATAGCCGTCTCCCACTTCAATCGAACCGTGAATCATACCGGGAGGAGCATGCCATTCCTGGGCTTTCGCCTTGCTGACGGCGAGCTTCAGCTCCTGATAGCCCGCAAAACCGAGCTTCTGGCTGAATTTGACGACGCTCGATTGACTGCGACCCGTTTCCGCCGCGAGCGCCGCCGATGACAGTTTCAGCATCTGGTCCGGGTGATCCAGGATGAACCGGCCGATCTGGCGATCCGCTGGAGCCATATCCTCAAGCTGTGCGTTGATCTTCCGTAGGACTGACATTGGCCTTTCCGTCGCCTTTTCCGTGCCGACATATCACACTACCAGCAAAAAGTCGGAATAAAAAATTCCGAAAGATTGACACCGACGATGGTGCGTTTACTTTCGTTGCCTGAGCAGAATCCCTGCACTCCTTCGGCAGCCTCCGTCATGGACAGATTGCAAATTATCGGCGGTCACAAGCTTCAGGGCGCCGTCACCATTGCCGGCGCCAAGAATGCCGCGCTTCCCCAGATCGCAGCAGCCCTGCTGAGTCCCCACCCGGTCGAGCTCACCAACCTGCCGCAGGTCAGCGACGTGGAGAATATGCTTGGCGTCATCAGCCTGCATGGCGCGAAGGTGACGCGATCGGCCCACTCCACCATTATCGATGCCGGTTCCATCGTCTCGAAGGAAACGTCCTACGATACCGTGCGCAGGATGCGGGCTACCGTTCTCGTGCTGGCGCCGCTCCTTGCCCGCTTCGGTCATGCACGGGTGTCACTGCCCGGTGGCTGCGCCATCGGCGCCCGTCCCGTCGATATGCATATCAAGGTTCTGGCTGCCCTCGGCGCTGAAATCCGCATCGAAAGCGGCCTCATCGTCGCCTCGGCCCCCAATGGCCTCAAAGGTGGACGGGTTGTTCTGCCCTCGCCTTCGGTCGGCGCGACCGAGACGGCGATGATGGCGGCAACTTCGGCGAAAGGCGAGACGGAAATCCTCAATGCCGCCCGCGAGCCGGAAGTCGCCGATCTTGCCGCCTGTCTCGGTGCGATGGGGGCCCGCATCGAGGGAGCCGGCACCCACCGTTTGCTCATCGAAGGACCGACGAATTGGCGGCCGGCCAGACACCACGGCATCCCCGACCGCATCGAGGCGGGAACCTATGCCGTGGCAGCAGCCATTACCGGCGGCTCGCTGGAATTGATCAATGCCCGGCTGGAAAACATGGCTTCGGTCGTTCAGGTGCTGGAGGCCATGGGTGCCAGCGTCTGGCCGAGCGACCGTGGCCTTGTCGTGTCGCGCGACGGACCGCTGGGGGCCGCCGATATCACCACGGAACCCTATCCCGGCTTCCCGACGGACCTCCAGGCGCAGTTCATGGCGCTTGCCGCCTGCGCGGACGGCCCGTCCCTGATCCGTGAAACGGTCTTTGAAAGCCGGTTCATGCACGTTCCGGAATTGATGCGGCTCGGAGCCAACATTTCCCTTCAGGGCACGACCGCGCTGGTGCGGGGCGGCACGCCTCTCAAGGGCGCGCAAGTCATGGCGACCGACCTTCGCGCATCGGTTTCACTCGTGCTGGCAGGACTGGTGTCGAGCGGTGAAACCATTGTCAACCGGGTCTACCATCTCGACCGCGGTTACGAGCAGCTCGACCGGAAACTGCGGCTTTGCGGCGCCGATATCGAACGGCTCAGCGAATGACGGCATCGGGCCAACACTATTTCCTGGGCGTCGACGGGGGCGGCACGGGTTGCCGCGCACGTGTCGAGGACGGTTCAGGCGCCGTGCTGGGACAAGGCCTCTCCGGTCCTGCCACCACCCGCCTCGGCATCGAAGAGGCTTGGGCGTCCATATCGCGCGCCGTCAACGCTGCATTGGACGAGGCGGGATTTGGTCCGGATGAAGTCGCCCAAACCCATGTCGGCATCGGCCTTGCCGGAATAGGCCGCAAGGGCGCGCTGGAGGCTCTGACCGCAATCCCGCATCCGTTTGCAAGCGTTGATTTTACCAGCGATGGCATGGGCGCCTGCCTCGGCGCGCATTCCGGCCGCGACGGCGCGATCGTGATCGCAGGCACGGGCTCGATCGGCTTGGGTATCGTGGAGGGAAGGAACCTTCGTGTCGGCGGTTACGGCTTTCCCATCTCCGATGAGGGCAGCGGTGCCGACCTCGGGCTGAAAGCGATCCGGCTCGCATTGCGCGCCCACGACGGTCGGCTTGAGAAAACTGCGCTGCTCGGCGAAGTCATGCAGCGCTTCAAAGGCGACCCGATGGAGGCTGTCGCCTGGATGGATCGTGCAACCGCCACCGACTATGCCGCACTGGCGCCAATGGTCATGCGTCACGCGGATCAAGGCGATTCAGCCGGCCGCCGAATAGTCCAGTCTGCGGCGGAGCAAATCGACACGCTGGTCCGCACCCTGTTTGAACTTGGCGCGCCGCGTGTCACGCTGCTTGGCGGTCTCTCAACCCCACTTGAGGCGTGGCTGGCCCCCGACGTTCGTCGTCGGCTGAAACCCGCGGACGGCGATGCCGTATCGGGCGCAATCATCCTTTCGCGAAAGGCTGCTGTCAGCGGCTGAGCCGCTTTCGCCGAACCACACGAACACAGGCAAAATAGGAATATAATATTCCTTTTCTGATTGACAGACGGAATGGACGATCCTACTCCTTAACCAAGGTTAACGGCGGACAAAAAGGGCGCTCCGCCCGACGTCGAAGGCAGGAAGATGACGGAAGCGCAGCTGATATCTGAGCTGGAAGGACTGGTTTCGGAAGATCGCAATCCCCGCTCCATGGAGATCGATCTGTTCCCGACTGTGGAGGTCCTCCGATCGATTAACGACGAGGACAAGGGCGTCCCTGCGGCTGTCGAAGAAGTCATCCCGCAGATCGCGGAGGCGGTTGACGAGATCGTCACGGCTTTTCAGAAAGGCGCGCGGCTGGTTTATATCGGCGCCGGCACCAGCGGCCGACTGGGCGTCCTCGATGCATCGGAATGCCCCCCGACATTCAGCGTGCCGGAAGGCATGGTCGTGGGGTTGATTGCCGGCGGCACCGAGGCACTGATGCATGCGATCGAAGGGGCCGAGGACGATCCGGATCAGGGCCGCCAGGCCCTCGTGGATATCGGGCTGACGGCGGATGATGTGGTCGTCGGCATCGCCGTCAGCGGCCGCACGCCCTATGTCATCGGCGCTCTCAACTATGCGAAGACACTCGGAGCCAAGACCGTCGCCCTCTCCTGCAACCCGAATTCGGTGATTGCGGCCATTGCCGATATCGCCATTTCACCAGTTGTCGGTCCCGAGATCCTCACCGGTTCGACGCGGTTGAAATCAGGCACGGCGCAAAAACTGGTCCTCAACATGCTGACCACCGCCAGCATGATCCGCATCGGCAAGACCTACCAGAACCTGATGGTCGATCTCCACGCCAGCAACCAAAAGCTCGTGGCACGCGCCGGCCGCATCGTCATGCAGGCGACCGGCTGTTTGCCCGACGAGGCAAGAGAGGTGCTCGATCTGACGCAGAACGACGTCAAGCTCGCGATCCTCATCCAGCTTACGGGAATGGAAGTCGGCAACGCGCGAAAAGCGCTTGAGGGTGCCGGAGGCTTCCTACGCAAGGCTATAAGTGGAAAGACAGCGTAAAGCTGCGGAAAAACGGCTTCGCCGCTTGCTGCGGTCCGGCCGGCAATGCAAACCAATCTCAGAGGGAGAATGAAATGGGAAGGCATTTTTCTACACGGCTGATATCCGGTCTCGCATTCGCTGCGACGCTCGGCGTCTCGTTCGTCACGTCGCCGGCGTCGGCGGCGACGCTCCGCATGGCATGGTCGCAGGACGCGACCGGCCTCGATCCTCATAAACAGACCGCGTTCTCGTCGATCCGGCTGCTCGAGCTGATTTACGAACCGCTGGTGCGCCTGGACAAGGACCTGAAGATCGTTCCGGCGATCGCATCCTCATGGGAATTTTCCGACGGCGGCAAGCAACTGACATTCAAGCTTAATCCGAACGCCAAGTTCCAGGACGGCAAGCCCGTCACGCCGGCGGACGTGAAGGCCTCCTTCGAGCGGGTCCTGGACGAAAAGACCGCGGCGGCAGCGCGCGCCAATTTCCGGTCCATCGCGTCGATCGAAACGCCGGATCAGACGACCGTCGTCTTCAAGCTGTCGCAGCCGGACGTGCCTCTTCTGACGGCGATGGCCAGCATCAACGCTGCGATCGTTCCGGCAAGCGAGATTGCCGCTGGATCGGTCGGCACCAAGGCGCTCGGTTCCGGACCATTCAAACTGGAAAAATGGGATCCCAATTCGAAGGAAGTGCTGACTGCCAACAAGGACTGGGCGGGCGGCAAGGTCGGCGTCGACGGGATCGACATCAGCGTGCTTCCCGACGAAACGGCGATCCTCGCCTCGCTGCGGACAAAGCAGATCGACTTCGCGCTCCTGAACGATCCGCTTGTGGCCACGCTCGTCCCGAAGGAAACCAACCTGACGCTCAACCGCACGCCAGTGCTTGCCTATCACGTTCTCCAACTGAACGCCTCACGCAAGCCGATGAACGAACTCGTTGTTCGCCAGGCGATCTCTTGCGCCATCGATCGCCAGGACGTGCTCGACACTGCTTCCGTCGGTGAAGGAAAGGTGACCGGTCCGCTGACCGCACCGGGATATACGACCGACGCAAGCCAGCTCTTCTGCTACAAGCGCGATGTGGAGAAGGCCAAGAAACTGATGGCCGATGCCGGCTACGCCGACGGCTTTTCCGCAACCGTGATCGCCGCCAACGGCGAACCGGCGACGGCTGCCTCCGAAGCGCAGGTCATTCAGTCGCAACTTGCGGAAATCGGCGTCAAGCTCGACATCAAGATGATGGAGCTGAATGTCTATGTCGACGCGTGGCTGAAGGGCGACTTTGATATGGCTGTGGCACTGAACGGCGGACGTGCCGACCCCTATTCGATGTACAACAGGTACTGGACGAAGGCAGGCAATCTGCAGAAGGTCGCGAACTACATCGACGACACTCTCGACAGCCAGATGCAGAAGGGGCGCGAAGAGACTGATCCCGCCAAACGCAAGGCGATCTTCGCCAACTTCGAGAAGCACCTTGTCGAGATGTCGCCCTGGGTCTGGCTCTATACGTCTTACAGCTACACGGCTCAGCAGAAGAACGTTCAAGGGTTCGTCCCGACGCCGGAAGGTTCGTTGTTCGGACTGAGCAAGGTCACCGTTCAGCAATGACATCGACCTGAAGAAAAAGACAACAGGCTGGCAGACCCATGAGTTACCTGACGCGACGGCTATCGACCTTCCCGCTCGTTATGCTCGGGGTCTCCATCCTCGTCTTCGTGGCGATCCGCATGGTGCCGGGTGATGCGATCACCGCGATGCTCGGCACCGAAGCAGGCCTTCTGACGCCGGCACAGAGAGAGGCGCTGGCAAACTATTTCGGCATCGACCAGCCGATTGCCGTGCAATATTGGCACTGGCTGCTCGGCGTCTTCCGCGGCGATCTCGGCATCTCGGTCACCTACGGAAAGCCGGTGCTCGGAGTGATCCTGGAACGTTTTCCGCTCACTCTGCAACTCGCTCTGATGTCCATGTGCGTCGCGCTTCTCGTCGGCTTGCCGGCCGGCGTTTTCGCTGCCACGCGTAACGAAAAGATGTCCGATCTCGCGGTGCGCATCTTTGCGATGATCGGCCAGTCTACGCCCAATTTCGTCGTCGGACTGCTGATCATCTACGCCTTGTCGGCCGGCTTCGGCATCCTGCCGACCATGGGCGAATTCACGCCGCTGCTCGTCGATCCCTTGCGCAATCTCGGACAGATGATCCTGCCGGCGGTGACGCTCGGCTTTGCCTTCGCCGCTTCCGTGACCCGTATCTCGCGCTCCGCCATGCTTGACGTGCTCTCCGACGATTATGTCCGCACCGCCCGCAGCAAGGGCGTGCCGAAGCGCAGCGTCATCTGGCGCCATGCGCTGCCGAATGCCTTGATCCCGGTCGTCACGCTGAGCGGCGTGGAATTCGGCTATCTGCTCGGCGGGGCCGTGCTGGTCGAGCAGATCTACGCCCTGCCCGGCCTCGGCCGGCTGGTGCTCGATGCGATCCTGCAGCGTGACTATGCGCTGGTGCAGGGCTGCGTGCTCTTCATTGCCTTCAACTTCATGGTGGTCAATCTGATCGTCGATCTCGTCTATGTCGCACTCGACCCGCGCATCCGTCTTGGAGAAGGCGGCTGATGCTGCGGGCCATCGTTTCCCATCCGAGCGGCAGGATCGGCGGCACGATCGTCGTGATCTATGTCGTCGTCGCATTGCTCGGCATGTTTGACGTCACTCCGCACAATCCGCTGCAGCAATACCGCATCGACCGTCTGCATTCCCCGAACGCGAGCTACTGGATGGGCACCGATCTGTTTGGCCGCGATGTCGCGAGCCGCTTGATGAAGGGCGTCGGCCAATCCTTCTTCGTCGGGTTCTGTTCAGTGACGCTCGCAACGCTCGCCGGCACCGTGCTCGGTCTGACCGCTGCCTGGTTCGGCAAGGCCTGGGATGGCCTCGTCATGCGCATCATGGATGTGCTGCTCGCCTTCCCCGCTATTCTGCTTGCGCTGCTGATCATCGCGATTGCCGGTCCAGGTACCTGGACAAGCATTGCGGCGATCGCGATCGTCTACACGCCGATCTTCACCCGTGTCGTGCGCGGCCCGGCGCTCTCCATCAAGGCCCGAGAGTTCGTGGACGCCGCTCGCACCTTCGGCAGCAGCAGGCGCTATATCCTGACCCGGCATCTTCTCCTGAACCTCGTCGCGCCGCTGACTGTGCAGGTCACCCTGGCGCTCGCGTGGTCGCTGCTGACGGAAGCCGGTCTGTCTTTCCTCGGCCTGGGAACCCAGCCGCCGGCTTCGTCGCTGGGCCTCATGCTTGCCGACAGCCGCAACCTGATGGAAACGGCGCCCTGGCTGCTGATCTTCCCGGCACTGGCGATCATGATCAGCATCCTCGGCTTCAACCTGCTCGGCGATGCGTTGCGGGACATCTTCGATCCCAGGACCCGCAGGTCCGCCGCATGACGCCGCTTCTTTCCGTCTCGAATCTACGGGTCGGCTTCGGTCGCAATCCTCTGGAAAACGAGGTCGTTCGGGGCGTGAGCTTCGAACTGGCCGCTGGAGAGACTTTGGCGATCGTCGGCGAAAGCGGATCCGGCAAATCGGTCACTGCGCTCTCCATCAATCGCCTCGTCGATTTCGGCGGCGGCAAGATCATCAGCGGCACGGTCAATCTCGCCCGAACCGGGAACAGCATTCTCGACCTCGCCAAGGCTGACGAGCCCGTGCTGGAAAAAATCCGGGGCTCCGAGATCGGCATGATCTTTCAGGAGCCTATGACCTCGCTCAATCCGGTGCTGACGATCGGCACGCAAATCGAGGAATCCTTCCGGCTCCATCGCGGCCTGACCGGCAAGCAGGCGACCGCAGCGGCAAAGGATGCGCTTGACCGGGTGCGTATCCCCGATGCCGCACGCCGGCTCAAATATACGCCGAACCAACTCTCCGGCGGCATGCTGCAGCGGGTGATGATCGCGACCGCACTTGCCTGCAATCCGCGTCTGCTGATCGCCGATGAACCGACCACCGCGCTCGACGTTACCGTTCAGGCGCAGATCATGGCGCTGCTCGCGCAATTGAAACGCGAAACCGGCATGGCGATGATCTTCATCACTCACGATATCGGGCTCGTTGCGGGCATCGCGGACAAGGTGATGGTGATGCAGGCCGGCGAGGCGGTCGAGCAGGGTGGGCTGGGCGATGTCCTGGACCGGCCGCAGCACCCCTATACCCGGCACCTGCTCGGCGCTGTGCCGCATTTCGAATCCGGCCGGGCTGCACGCTCGGATTACGTTCGCGATCAATTGGAAATGGCAAGCCCCGCTCTGAGGGTGGATGGCCTGACTGTTCGTTTCAAGGTCGCCGGAGGTGTGTTCCGCCGCTCGCCCGGCTCCGTCCATGCCGTGGAAAATATCGACTTCGATCTGATGCCCCGCGAAACCCTGGCGATCGTCGGTGAAAGCGGTTCGGGCAAGTCCACCACGGCACGCGCCATCCTCGGCCTCGTCCATCCGACCCGCGGCGGCTTCGCGACACATACAGGCAGGATTGCCGATGCGACCGACCCGAGCGTCCAGATGGTGTTCCAGAATCCCTACGCCTCACTCAATCCCCGGCTTCGCGTCGACAGCATTCTCGCCGAACCGGTCATCGCCGCCGGTGGGCGGGTAAACGGCGAGACACGCGCCAGGATGGCCGCGTTGCTGAAGCGCGTCGGCCTGCCGGAAAACTGCCTTGAACGCTACCCGCACCAGTTCTCGGGCGGCCAGCGGCAACGTCTCTGCATTGCGCGCGCGCTCATGCTCAATCCGTCCATTGTCGTTCTTGACGAAGCGGTCTCTGCGCTCGATGTTTCCGTGCAGGCAAAGGTACTGGAACTGCTCGTGGATCTGCAGCGAGAATACGGGCTCGCCTATCTCTTCGTATCGCATGACATGGCGGTGGTCGAGCGGATCGCCCATCGCATCGCCGTTCTTTATGCCGGTGAGATCGTCGAGATCGGCGACGCGGCTTCCGTGCTTTCCAATCCGCAGCACTCCTATACAAAACGACTCATCTCCGCTGTGCCGAGCATCGATCGCCGAAACCAGCATTTCGAACTCGACACGCGCCAGGTGCCGTCGCTCGTCCGGCCGCCGGGTTTCGAGCCCCCGGTGGCGCAATGGCGTAGCTTCGGGCCGGATCACCGGGCACGGGCGGAAGTTTGAGGTAGACGATGGATGATCAAATGGGCGCCGATGCCGAACTGATGGACACGTTCGATCGTGCCTTCTCACCCCTCGAAGGGGCGGTTGCGGATGGTCGCATACCGGGTGGAGTGCTCGGCCTCGTCGACCTGAAGCATGGCCGCGCGACACGCGCCATAGGCTCGGCGCAGATCGTTCCTGCGGTCCGCCCCATGACGCTCGAAACCTGGTTCGATCTGGCGTCGCTGACCAAGGTCATATTCACCACGCCGCACATTCTTGAGCTCGCTGAGCAGAGCACGATCGATCTCGACGCGCCGCTGACCACGGTGCTGCCGGACCTGCGCCAGTACAACACAGACGCCTGGGAGCGGAAGGTGACGTTCCGTCAATGCCTCGGTCACCAGACGCCCTTTCCGGCAGTGGAACCGATCTATACCTATGGTAGCGATCCGGAACTTTTGCGCGCCTTCGTCCTGCAGCGCGAATGGCGCCACGGCCCGCCCGTCTATTCCGACATCAACTTCATTCTGCTTGGTCTGGCGTTGGAGCGGCTGACCGGCAAACTTATCCGGGACCTCGATCCCGGCCAGGGCTTTGCGTTTTCCGCCGATCCCGACAAATCGGCGGCGACGGAAAACTGCACCTGGCGGCAGCGCGTCCTCTGCGGCGAGGTTCATGACGAGAACTGCGCGGCTCTCCGGGGCTCGGGTCATGCGGGCCTCTTTGGCACCGTGGATTCCGTTCTCGATTTCGCCGAAGGCCTGCTGAACGGCACCGGTGTCTCGAAGCACGCGATTGCGCTGATGCGCACGCCGCTTTCGGACAAGCGGACGCATGGCTGGGAACATCCCTATCAAAACTGGTCGGGCGGTCGCGCATGCAGCCCCGGCACCATTGGGCATACGGGCTTCACCGGCACCGGACTCTGGATCGACTTCCACCGGGGCCGTGCCTGGACATTACTCACCAACCGCGTCCATCCGACCCGCCATTTCGACAGCGGCATCATTCCGTTGCGACAGACTGTGGGCGATCTTATCAATCAATCCTGAGGATCTCGATCATGGAGCCTATCTGGGCCGTCGGCCTGATGACCGGAACCGTCCTGGACGGCAATATCGACGTGGCGCTCCTGAAGACGGACGGCGAAACGATCGACACCTTCGGCGCCTATACGCTCGCCCCCTATCCTCCGGAAATGCGCGCACTGCTTGAAGAGACGCTCCGGCAGGCGCGCGCCTGGAACTTCGAGGGGCCGGAGCCGGCAATCTTCCAGGAGGCGGAGGACGCCCTGACGCGTGCCCAATCGAAGGCGGTAAAAGACCTCGTCGAAAGCACCGGCCTTGGCATGGCAGATATCGGCATCGTGGGCTTTCACGGACAGACGGTGCTGCACCGCGCGCCGACGAGCACGCGACTGGGCGATACACGCCAGCTCGGCGATGGAGAACTCATGGCTTCCATCCTCGGCACCAAGGTCGCTTACGACTTCCGCTCTGCCGACGTTCGCGCCGGAGGCCAGGGCGCGCCCCTTGCCGCCGCATATCACGCCGCCCTGCTGCGCAGCGTGGACACAAGCGGCGAGACGGCCGTGCTCAATCTCGGCGGCGTCGCAAACATCACCTGGTGGGACGGTGGCGACACCGTCATCGCCTTCGACACCGGCCCGGCAAATGCCCCGCTCAACGATTTCATCAAGGCTCAGGGTCTGGGCGAGATGGATCGCGACGGTGCGCTGGGTGCCTCCGGCAAGGTCAATGAGGAACGGCTTGCCCGTCTCCTGCAACATCCCTACCTGACAGCCCCTTATCCGAAGTCTCTCGACCGGTTCGACTTTACCGCCGCCATGGCCGATGGTCTTGACCCGGCCGATGGGGCGGCCACGCTCTCGGCCTTTACGGCATCCGCGGTCGGCAAGGCTCTCGATCTTCTGCCCCGCCGGCCGAAACGGCTGATCGTCAGCGGCGGCGGGCGCCACAACCCGACGATCATGAGCATGATTGAAACCAGGGCGGGTGTTGTTGCCGCCTCGGCAGATCAGTTCGGCTGGCGCGGCGATGCAGTCGAGGCAGAATGCTTCGCCTTCCTTGCCGTTCGCGTTCTGCGCGGCCTGCCGATCAGCTTCCCGACGACGACGGGTGCACCTCGCCCCATGCCAGGCGGCAGACTGGCCGGATAAGCCACCTTCGATACAATCCTGAGTCGGAGCGCTCGAACATCATGAACAAAAGAGTGGCTTCCGCTTTGAGCGGCAATGCGGTGCTTCTCGGCGTGCTGCTGATGCTGCTCGGCGATTTCATGTTCTCGCTGAACGACGCCATGGGCAAATGGTTGGTCGCGAGCTTTTCCGTCGGCCAGGTTCTGGTCATCCGCTCGCTCGGCGCTTTCTTGGTCCTCGGGCCGATGATCGCCCGTAAGCCCCTTGCAGTTCTCTACAATGTCGAACGGCCGGGACTGCAGATATTGCGGGTTGTCTTCGCCACCGGCGATCTCGCGCTCTTCTACGCCGCCGTGATCTACCTGCCGCTCGCCGACGTCATGACGTTCTACATGGCTGGCCCCATCTACGTCGCCGCTCTTTCTCATTTCCTGCTGGGGGAGCGGATCGGATGGCGGCGCTGGCTCGCGGTTCTCGCCGGTTTCGCAGGCGTGGTGATTGCGCTGCGCCCGTCATCCGAGATGCTGACATGGCCCTCGGTCTTCGGCCTGATCGGCAGCTTCTCCTTCGCCCTGACGCTGGTGCTGAACCGCAGACTGCGCGGCACTTCCGACGCGACCTTGGTGACCTGGCAAACGGTGGCTGGTCTCATCGCCGGGATTTTTCTCAGCGTGGGCAACTGGAGCCCGTTCAACCTGAGTGAACTCCTGGCGCTGCTTTTGCTGGGCATTGTTGCCTGCATCGCGCACCTGCTCATTACCCGCTCGCTGAAGCTCGCCCCCGCCTCGGTACTTGCGCCGCTGCAATATACGCTGCTGCTATGGGCCGTCATCCTCGGCTGGCTATTCTTCGGCGACCTGCCGGACACCCAGACCTGGATAGGTGCGGGCATCATCGTTTTTGCCGGCCTGTTCATCTTCCATCGTGGCAACGTCAAGCAGGATGCCGAAGTCGTCGTTCCGACGGATTCGAGCCACGGCTAGGTTTGCGACAGCGCCAGCGCGATCACCGAGCGCCGGCGCGGCGGGCCAGCAGGCTTTCCGCCGCCGATAGTCCGTCATAGATCAGGACAGCCAAAGCTCCGACGATCAGGCCGCCTTGCAGGATGAAGGCCAGGTTATTCGACTGCAGTCCGGCGATGATCACCTCGCCGAGCGTTTTTGCCGCAACCGTAGAGCCGATGGTCGCGGTGGACAGGCTGATGACGACCGACAGCCGAATGCCGCCGACGATAACCGCCAGCGACAGCGGCAATTCGATCTGCATCAGCCGCTGGAAACCCGTCATGCCGGCGCCGCGTGCCGCCTCGATGACCGACTGGGGCAGATTGGTGAGCGCGGTAAGGGTGTTCTCGAAGATCGGCAGGAGGCCATAAAGGAACAGTGCGATCAGGGTCGGCTTTTCGCCGAAGCCCACCGCCGGCACGGCCAGAGCCAGCACCGCAACCGGCGGAAACGTCTGACCGATATTCACGAGACTCCGAGACAGCGGCAGGAATTCGCTCCCGAACGGCCGGGTGACGAGTATGGCCAGAAGCACTGCGATGATCGTCGCCATCAGGGTGGCGAAAAATACGGTCTTCAGGTGCAAGAGCGTCAGGCTGAGCAGGCTGCCCTGGTTGTAGATGGCCGGCGCGTTCGGTTGCACCAAAGACCTGAATAACGGCTCGAAACTCTCCGGAACGAGCAGAAAGGCGATCAGCAGAAAAAGCAGCAGTGCCCGCAATGCGAACGGAAACCAGACCTTCATAGAGGCCTCGCTGCCCGCTTGAGAAGCGCGTCCAGGGTCACCCGTCCCATCGGCATTCCGGTGGCCGAGACCACGGGCAATGCCTTTCTACCGGTCCAGAGAAGGTCGGCGAGTGCCTCCTGCTGTGTCCTGTCTTCCCGAATCGGCTCCCCGGCGGCCTCGCCCGGCTCCGCAGCCGTTCCTGCCGTTGCTATCGAAAGCAGACGGAACGGTCGCTCCGCATCGCCGATTAGGGTTTCCACGAAAGATGTCGCCGGTGTCTGCACGAGCTCTGCCGGTGGTCCGTATTGAACGACCTTGCCCTGATCCATCACGGCGATCTTGTTGGCGAGATGAAAAGCCTCGTTCATGTCATGGGTCACGAGCACGATCGTCGTGCCGAAATGCTTCTGGATCGCAAGCAGATCCTCCTGCGCCTTCGCACGGATGATCGGATCAAGGGCACCGAAGGGTTCGTCCATGAGGAGCACATTGGGTTCCGCCGCCAAGGCGCGCGCCACGCCCACCCGCTGCTGCTGCCCGCCGGAGAGTTCGTGCGGGTAACGCGGCCCGTAGACTTCCGGCTCAAGCTGGAAAAGGGTCAGCAGTTCCGCGACCTTGAAGTCGATCCGGCGCCTTTCCCAGCCCAGCAGACTTGGCACGGTCGCGATGTTCTGCGCCACCGTACGATGTGGAAACAGCCCGTGGCCCTGAATGGCGTAGCCGATCCGCCTGCGAAGTTCGTAGCCGGCGATCGACCGATTGTCTTCGCCATCCAGTCTGATCGCTCCCGAAGTCGCCTCCACCAACCGATTGATCATTCTGAGCAGCGTCGTTTTGCCTGAACCGGACGTACCGACGACGACAGTGACCGTGCGCGGTTCGATCACCATGGAGACGTTATCGACGACGGCCACCCCGTCATACTGTTTGGTAATGGCGTCGATCTCGATCATGCCGACCTCGCTCCGTTTACGGCTCGCGAATTAAGCTCGATAAGTGCATCCAGTATTACGGCGGCTGCAAAGGAGAGTGCCACGGTCGGCACCGCGCCAAGCAACACGAGATCCATGGCAGTCTGGCCGATGCCCTGAAAAACGAAAACGCCAAACCCTCCGCCGCCGATCAGGGCCGCGATCGTTGCAAGGCCGATATTCTGGACGAGCACGATACGGATGCCGGTAAGGATCACCGGCAGCGCAAGCGGAAACTCGATCTTGAAGAGCCGCTGCCGATTTGTCATGCCGATCCCGCGGGCTGCATCGACCGCGTCTTTTGGAACGCCGGAAAGTCCGATGACGGTGTTGGCGACCACCGGCAGCAGCGAATAGAGGAAGAGCGCGACGAATGCAGGTGCCGCCCCGATGCCGCGGATGCCGAGCGCCGCGGCACCGGGAACCGTCGCGGCGATCCAGCCGAGCGGCGCGATGAGAATGCCGAAAAGCGCGATGGACGGGATCGTCTGTATGAGATTGAGCGTGTTCAGAACGCTCGCCCGCAATGGCTCGACCCGATGACAGAGGATGCCGAGCGGCAGGCCGATCGCCACGGCAGCCACCAGCGACCCGAGCGCGAGCGCAACGTGTTTGCCTGCTTCGACCCAGAAGACATCGGCCCTGCCCGCATATTCCTTCATGATTGAAAGTCCGTCCCAGCTTCCCGAAACCAGGAGGCCGCCCACACCCGCGGCCGCCAGTATCAGAAACAGCACCCGCATCCACGGCGGCGGCTTCAGCCGCGTGATCGCATCGGCGGCCAAGAGCGCGAAGGCGAAAAGAAGGACCCAGAAACCCGACGCAGGGGACACGCGGGCGTAAGTATTGCCTGCAGGCGTAAGGAAGTGCCCTGTCAAACCCATGGCAAGAGCAAGCGCCAGCAGCGTTGCGGCCGCCGCGACCAGCTTGATCCAGGCGGATGTCCGCAGCAGTGCCGCGACCGCGGCCACAAACAACAGCGCCAACAGAGCCCAGGCCGCCCAGGACGGCAACGCATCCAGTATCGGTTTCGCCTGCCCCTGCACGATGCGGTTCGGCTTCGATACGGCGAAGTAAGCCCCAAGGCCTCCATAAGCCGCAAGAAGAGCAATGACGACGCCGAGCTTGTCGAACCGAATTCTCAAACCGCCCCTGCTCCCTATCCGATGAAAAAGCCGGACACTTGGAAGCGTCCGGCTTATGTCCCATGAAAACCCTTGGCGAGAACTATTTCAAGAAGCCGTTTTTCTTCAGGAAATCCTCGGCGACCGCCTTGGCCGGTTCGCCGCCCACTTGCACGCGGCCATTTAGGTCCTGCAGCGTGACGAGATCGAGCTTCTCGAAAACCGGCTTCAACAGCGTTTCGATATTCGGGGCCTTCTTCAAGACCTCCTCGCGGATGATAGGTGCCGGCTGATAGACGGGCTGCACGCCCTTGTCATCCTCGAGAACAACAAGCCCGGAGGGCGCGATACCGCCATCGGTTCCGTAGACCATTGCGGCGTTCGCGCCGTTCGTCTGATTGGCAGCCGCCGCAATCGTCGCTGCCGTGTCACCGCCGGAGAGGGTGATGAGCTGGGCGGGCTGGAGCTTGAAACCGTAGGTCGTCTGGAACGAAGGCAGCGCCGCAGCGGAATTCACGAATTCGGAAGAGGCCGCCAATACGATCTTGCCACCACCAGCGACATACTTGCCGAAATCGCTGAGCGTCTTCAACTTGTTCGCGTCGGCAACATCCTTGCGGACTGCAATGGCCCATGTGTTGTTTGCCGGCGACGGCGCGAGCCAGACGATCTTGTTGGCGTCGTAGTCGAGTTTCTTGACCGTTTCATAAGCTTTTTTCGGATCCTTCCAGACGGGATCCTCGGCCTTTTCGAAGAAGAAGGCGCCATTGCCGGTATATTCTGGATAGATATCGATCTCGCCTGCGGCGATCGCCTTGCGGACAACCGGAGTGGCACCCAGCTGGATGCGATCCGTCGCCTGGATATTGTTGGCCTTCAACACGGCAAGCACAATATTGCCCAGTACACCACCTTCGGTGTCGATTTTCGAGGAAACCACCACCTGGGCATGAGCCATTGTAGCCGAAACACCCAGTGCAAAAGCGATACCCAGCAACTGCTTTTTCAGGGACATGACTGAATTTCCTCCGAACAGCGGGCGTCCCCCGCGAAAGTTAGAGCCGAAACAAGTTAGAGCCTTCCCTATGTAGGGTCAGCTTTGCACTCTACGAGTTCTGAATCTAGGCGAATCGGTAATTTTTTCGGCTTGTCTAGCAAACGCCACCAACGATCTTCCAGCCGAAGCGGCCTAGCTGGATGAAAGCAGATCCTGAACTTCGTCTGAAGCTCAGGATCTGCGCAGCTGGTATGATCTGGACTCTGTGCCGGAGCTTCGGTTCTTGACGCTCAGATTCCGAGGCCACCGGCTACATTAATGGTCTCACCGTTGATGTAACCCGCATGTGGTCCGGCGAGGAAAGCGATGGTTTCCGCCACTTCCTCGAGGGTCGCAATGCGACGGATCGGATGCATGTCCAGGATGGCGTCACGGTTCGGAAGCTCACCGCCAACATCCGCAGCCATGTCCGTCGGCATGATTCCCGGCTGGACTACGTTCACAGTGATGTTGCGCCGGCCAAGGTCGCGCGCAATGCCCTTCGCGTATCCGGCGAGCGCCCACTTTGTGCCGGCGTAATCGGCGACGCCGGGGAAGAGTACGTAGGAGCCGAGGAGAGAGCCGATGAAGATGATCCGGCCACCGTCGGTCAGTTTTTGCGCCGCCGCGCGGGTGTTGGCGATCGTGCCCATGACATTGACCTGCCACTGGCGATTATATGCCTCCCCGTCGAGCTCCGGGTCGTCCACCATGTGACCTTGGATCGCAATACCGGCATTGTTCACGAGGATATCGAGCTTTCCGAACTCAGCAATCACACGGTCGATCAGAGGCTTGGCGGAAGCAAGGTCAGCCTGATCGCTCTTGACTGCGATCGCGCGGACACCCTTTGCCTTGAGCCTCTCCACAACAGCTTCCGCCTTGTCGGCGGAGGCCGCGTAGCTGATCGCAACGTCTGCTCCGTGTTCGGCGAACGCTTCCGCGGTGGCGGCACCGAGGCCGCGTGAGCCACCGGTGATGAGGGCGACCTTCCCCTTGAGTATCTTCGACATGAGTATCCTTTCTCTATTCAACTAGGGCTCTGCTCGATCCTTCGAGCGACGCCATATTTCGTACTGAACATTACAGTAACGATCGGTATGAAATTTGACAGAGACGGTCAAGAGGTTTAATAACGATCATTATGAAAAGGATTGGGTTGAGCTGATGGGACGCCATCGCGAATTCGATGTGGAGAAGGCGCTCGACGCCGCGTTATGCGTCTTCTGGCGGAAGGGCTATGAAGGTGCCTCCTATGCCGACCTAACGAAGGCGACTGGTGTCGAAAGACCGGCTCTCTACTCAGCGTTCGGCAACAAGGAAGCGCTCTTCCGCAAGGTCTTGGTACGCTACTACGAGCGCTATGTGGACTATCTTCCCGCCGCACTCCAACTCCCGACGGCGCGCGAGGTTGCGGCGCATGCGCTCCAGGGGGCAATCGACCTCACCACCCGTTATCCCGAACACACGGGATGCCTCGCCATCCAGGGGGTCTTGGCGGGATCCGACGAAGCGGAGCCTGTCCGGCAGGCCTTGATAGAGGCGCGCGCCGAAGGCGAGGCGCAGCTTCGCGAACGCTTCGAGCGGGCAAAGGCCGAGGGCGACCTGCCGGAGACGGCCAGGCCCGACGCCCTTGCGGCATTCCTGTTGGCTGTTCTTCACGGCATGGCGGTACAGGCCAAGGCCGGCTTCAGCCGCGATGTGCTCGCGGCTGTCGCCGAGCAGGCGCTGTCTACCTGGCCGGCGAAAGCGTAAAAACCCCAGGCACCGCCTCACCCGAACCTGACTGTCCTCAACCCAAGTGTCTGGGAACTTCTGCCTGGCTGAAAGGGTTCGCCCTCCATTGTGCGACGAGAGGACTTTTTCCATGACGAATAAAAGAGCGCTCCGTCCGATCATCGTAGCATTGCTCGTGGTGCTCGTCGGACTGGGCATCGGCTACCATGTCACCACCGGGCCGGAAACGGCCCCGAGCAACCCACCGGATAGGGGAAATACGGAAGAGAGCTTGCCCGCGGCCCCGGCTGATCCTCAGGCGCTTCCTGGCAACAGATAATGAGCACAGGGCCGTGCGGTCTTTAATGCACATATCAGGATATACAAACCCCGCCATTGCTGACGGGGTTCGACGACGCTCAACGGCGGCTTACTGATGAATGGTATAGGAGCCCATCGCGCAGAGATCCTGGCTATCTTCGAGATCCTCGAAGCCAGAGTCTTCAGTGAATTCGAAACGCATGTCATACTTGCAGACATCGCGGCCGTCGCCGATGGTCACCTTTATGCTCTCGCCCGGGCCTAGCACGTCCTGGCCGAATACGTCTTCTTCCCAATCACCGACACCAACCGGCGACGTATAGAAGCGCTCGAGCGTGCCTTTCGTCTTGTTCGTCAGCGTAAATACCAGATCCTCGGCACTGGATGCGCTGGCCGAAGCGAAGATGGCCACGAAAGCACCCGCAGCCGCATAGATAAACTTAGTCAATTGGATGTCCCCTCTACCCAGAATCGGGCAGAAATACTTCTAACACAGGCATTAAAACCCGCAATATCGCTGTGAATTAACTATTAATCTTAAATTCCAAGGTTCCATTCGGCTGCACAGGCTCATCCTGCGCATGGAGCCTTGTCCACTCCAAGCACGGACCGCATCAGGATCGCGGGCAAGAAGAAAGAAATAGCCGCCGCCACCGCCCTGGATTTCCATCACAGCCATTAGTCGGTGGTCGTCGATCCTGCGGAAATGATCTGTAATCGGCTGTCGATCATAGACCATCGCCGCACTTGTCTTGCCTCTGTAATGCAGAGATTTCAAGGACGCGACAGGCCCTCGCGCCCGCAGTGCCCTTTGCAGATGGGTAAACCCATTGCGGGCCATCCGGGTGCGGCCGAAATGGGCAACAAGTTGAAGAACGAGCCTCAGCGGAAGCCCTCCAGGATCGAGTGGTGCCAATCGTTGAGGGCCGGTCTGGAACAGCAACGGGTCAGCGCTTAAGTCCGCGTTGAAGCGCTTTCCATACCACCCAAGATTTTCGAGAACCCCATCCAGCCGGTGTTGCGTCGGGACCGTATGTCCGCGCCACAGCCCGACAAGCCTCTCCGGCAATACCGGCTCGAGCCCGTCGAAAAAGGCGAAGGCGGCTTCCTGCGAAGCCTGAGGAAGCGGCAGGCCAGCGTGGCCGATCGGCGGCAGGATCAACCCGCACCTCCGACCCGAGTGAGGACCTTCCCTGTTCCGCCGCATTCCGGGCACGGCCCTTCTGATATCCTGCCGGTGCCGGAGCATCGCCGGCAGATATTTTCCGCCGCATCGGGCGTGCCTTCAGGCACGGCCTCCGTATTCGCAGGCGTGTTCGGTCTCGGGCGCTTGTTTTCCATCGAAATCTCTCCAGGCCTTGTCGCGGCCCATGCCGCCATGAGGCTGCCAACCTTTCAAGCGGAGTGATGTTCCTGATGGAAAGCGGAGCTGCGGATTTGACAACCGCTATGTACAGATTGCCCGCTCATGTTTGGCAACTTTATCCGGCGATCTTCCTGAGCAGGTCTATTGCTCCTCCTCGTCCTCTGAGAGAAGGTCGACGAGTTCGGCCACCTTTCCGTTCGGAAGACGACGGCCTTCGCCGATCAGCGCTTCGTCGCTGTTGACCCAGGCCCATGCTTCGGCGAGTTCCTCCGCCTCGGCGCCGGTTGCAATGATCTCGGCAATCAGCGCCCGGTCAACAGGCCCAAGCACGGCGATGACGTCCTGCGAAGTCATTGTCATATCTTCCTCCGTTCTTGTTATCATCCAAGATCTGGATGACACCCGATATAGGAGGTTGCGTGACGAAGTCGAACCCGGCCGCAATGGACGACAACCCCAGCAAACGGGGGGCTATTGGGCCAAGGCCACCAGCCTTCCGTTCGATGGCTGGCGCAGGATATCCATGCGCACGTCGTAGATGCGGACGAGCTCCTCTGGCGTCATGACGTCCTCCGGCGCGCCGTGGGCGATCAGGCGGCCCGAATGGAGCGCAACGATCTCGTCGCAGAACCGTGCCGCCATGTTCACGTCGTGCAATACGGTGATGATCGTGATCCCCTTGTTGCGACACAGGTCCTGGGCCAGCGAAAGCACATCGAGCTGGTGACCGATATCGAGAGCCGAAATAGGTTCGTCCAGCAGCAGGCAGGCGGCATCCTGCGCGACCAGCATGGCAAGCCAGACGCGCTGGCGTTCGCCGCCTGAAAGACTGTCCACCATCCGCTCTGTAAACGGCCCGATGCCCGTAAGCTCTATCGCCTCCTCGACCTTCTGGCGGTCGGTCGGGCTGAACCGGCCCAATGCGCCGTGCCAGGGATAACGGCCAAGCGCCACGAGTTCCTTGACCAGCATGCCAGGGGCTGCCGGCGTCCGCTGCGGAAGATAGGCAAGCCGGCGCGCGAAGGCCCGTGAACCCCAACTTTCCAGAGGTTTGCCCTCGAAGTGGATGGTGCCGCCGCTGGACGCCTGCTGCCTGCCGATCAGCTTCAGGAGAGTAGACTTGCCGGAACCGTTGTGGCCAATCAAGGCAATCGATCTGCCGGCGGCCAGATCGATCGTCAGCGGATGCAGAAGGACGCGGCCCTGCACGGCAAAACTGACGTTTTTGAGCGACAGAAGCGGAGATTCTCCATCCGCGAGCTCTGGTTGCTTTGCATTGAGCGTCATAAGGCACTATCCGTCCGGGCTTGTCTTCGAATATGAGAAACGAACTCATGTTTCGCGAATTTTCCCTCCCTGGTCAACCTGGTGCCGGACCTGGAGCCGTTTCGAGAGTTAAAATGTTACGTCGTTTCTTTTCATACTATCGGCCCTATCGGGGGCTTTTTATCCTCGATTTCGGTTGCGCCATCCTGTCGGGCCTCCTGGAGCTCGGCTTTCCGATGGCGGTAAAACTGTTCGTCGACCGGCTGCTTTTGAGCCAGGAATGGCTGCTGATCCTGTTGGCTTCCGCAGCCTTGCTCGTCGTTTATGCCGTCAACACGGGCCTGATGGCGGTCGTCACCTACTGGGGACACATGCTCGGCATCAACATCGAAACGGACATGCGCCGGGCCGCCTTCAATCATCTTCAGAAATTGTCCTTCAGCTATTTCGATAACCAGAAAACGGGCCATATCGTCAGCCGGCTCACCAAGGATCTGGAAGAAATCGGCGAAGTTGCCCATCACGGGCCGGAAGATCTGTTCATTGCGCTGATGACCTTTGCCGGCGCCCTGGTCCTTATGTTCTCGGTGAACGGGCAGCTTGCAGTGATGACGGCAATCATCGTACCGCTGACGGCCTGGGTTACCAGCCACTATGGCAGCCGGATGACGAACAACTTCCGCCGGCTCTTCGATCGGGTCGGCGACTTCAACACCCGCATCGAGGAAAATGTCGGCGGCATCCGCGTCGTGCAGGCCTTCGCCAACGAACACCACGAGCGCACGCTCTTCGAACAGGACAACCAGAACTACCGCCGCGTGAAGCTCGAAGCGTACCGGCTGATGGCGGCCAGCAGTTCGCTGAGCTATATGAGCATGCGGCTGACCCAGATGGTGGTCATGGTCGCCGGGGCCTATTTCGTGCTGTCGGGCGAACTGACGGCCGGTGGATTCATCGGCTTTCTCCTGCTGGTCGGCGTGTTCTTCCGTCCGGTGGAGAAGATCAATTCCGTGATCGAGACCTACCCGAAGGGGATCGCCGGATTTCGCCGCTTTACCGAACTCATCGACACGGAACCGGACATCGCCGATGCCCCGGATGCTATCGAGGTCAACCAGCTAAAGGGCGAGATCGCCTATGAGGACGTCTCGTTCGGCTACAGCGCGGAAAAGCCCGTGCTCGAAGCGGTGAACCTCACCATCCAGGCGGGCGAGACGATTGCCTTCGTGGGTCCATCCGGTGCCGGCAAGACGACCATCTGTTCGCTGCTGCCGCGTTTCTACGAGGTCGCCGCGGGCCGCATCACAGTCGACGGCATCGACATCCGCAAGATGACCATGGTGTCGCTGCGCCAGCAGATCGGCATCGTGCAGCAGGACGTTTTCCTGTTCGGCGGCACGATCCGCGAAAACATCGCGTATGGCCGCCTCGGCGCGAGTGAGAAGGAGATCGTCGATGCGGCTCGCAAGGCGCGGCTCGAGGAGATGCTCGCAGGCTTGCCGGACGGCCTTGACACGGTGATCGGCGAGCGCGGTGTCAAGCTTTCCGGGGGCCAGAAGCAGCGCGTGGCGATCGCCCGGATGTTCCTGAAGAACCCGCCGATCCTGATTCTCGACGAAGCAACCTCGGCTCTAGACACCGAGACCGAACGCGCCATCCAACGTTCCCTTGCCGAGCTGTCGACGGGCCGCACGACGCTGATCATCGCCCACCGGCTGGCGACGATTCAAGGTGCGGACCGGATCGTCGTGATCGACGGCAATGGTATCGTGGAACAGGGAACACACCAGGATCTGATCGCGCGGCGCGGCCCCTACACCCGGCTGCACGCCGCGCAAGCGGCCGGGTTGTCGGCCAGTCCACATCATACCGATTGATGGCCCCCTAGAAACTTGATAAACGCAGACATGTTTTTATCGCTTGGGATATCCGGATGACATTCCAGCCACGGATGCAGAACAGGATCGAAGGTTTCTTTGTTCTCGGAGGGCTTCGTCGCCGCAATTGGAACGGCATCACGGCCGATCTCTGGGATGTCGAATGCGCTCCTTATGCTGGCGGCTACTATGTCGCGCGCGATCCCCGGCTGTTCATCCTGCTCGATCATCGGGGTCGAGGCCGGCCGAGCGTCAAGCTTTCCCCCAAGTCGTTCGGATCACCGCAGGAGAGGCGCGAGAGCCCGATCTCCTATATTCCTGCGGACATGGATCTGTGGGTGGACATTACGGAAGTCCAGTATGTCCGCCACCTCGATATCCATTTCAATGCGGATGTGGTCAGCAGGCGGCTGATGGAGGATATCGATCCAAGGAAACTGAAGAATCCGCAGTTGCTCTTCTTCGACCAGAGGGTCATGGCGCTCGCCGAACTCATAGCCGCGGAGATCGTCAATCCGGCTCCCCTGCACGACCTTTACGGAGATGGGTTGGCGTTGGCGCTGGTCATCGATGTTTTGAAGATGATGAAGACGCCGCCCCGCAAACGCGGCTCGCTGGCCTCCTGGCAACTGCGGCGCGCCACCGATTTCATCACCGCCAATTCCATGCGAAATATTCGCCTGCAGGAACTGGCGGATCTGACCGGCCTGTCCCAGTCGCATTTCAGCCATTCCTTCAAGGCCTCTACAGGTATGGCGCCCCACGAATGGCAGATGAACGCCCGCCTCGACCGCGCCAAAGAGCTGCTCCTGGCCGACGATCAGCCTCTGACGTCCGTTGCCGCCGAGGCCGGTTTCTCCGATCAAGCCCATTTCACCCGCGCTTTTCGCAAGCATGTGGGCACCACGCCGGCGCGCTGGAAAAAGGCTCGTCAGGCGTAAATTCTTGTAAAGATCTGCTCGCGCCTTTGAAATTTGCCCAAAATCGTTCAATTCCTGCAGACCGAACCAAGCCCGAAAAATAAAATTGAGTTAATCACTCACGTTATTGCAGCGCCGCATTCCGGGGGCGGCGAACAGAAATTGTGAGTAGGGTCGAAAAATGGGTAAGAAAAACAGGCATTTCGCGAGGAGCTTTGGCTTGCAGGCGAGTGTCGCTTTGATCGGCGTGTGCGCCGGTTGGTCGGCGCAGGCACAGAACGCCGATACGACACTGGCGCCGATCGTTCTTCAGGGTGAAGGCGCAGCGGAAAGTGCGACTGGTCCGGTCAAGGGTTATGTCGCGAAGAAATCGGCCACGGGTTCCAAATCCGACACGCCGTTGAACGAAATACCGCAGGCCGTTTCCGTCGTCGGCAAAGAGGAAATGGATGATCGCGGCGTCGTCAACAAGATTGATGAGGCTCTGCGCTACACGCCGGGCGTGACCGCCGAGCCTTTCGGCGTCGACCCGGATACGGACTGGGTCTATATACGAGGCTTCGATGCGACACAGACCGGCGTCTTCTTCGACGGCCTCAACCTCTTTTCTTACGGCTTTGGCGGCTTCCAGATCGATCCCTTCATGCTGGAGCGGATTGACGTCCTGAAAGGCCCGGCTTCGGTGCTCTACGGCGGCGGCAATGCCGGTGGCATCCTCAACTATGTCCGCAAGCGGCCGACGGACGAGCCTTATTATTACACCGAGACGGGGATCAACAGTAACGGCAATGCCTTCGGCGGCTTCGATATATCCGATAAGGTCGGCAGCAGCGACACGATGACCTATCGCCTGACCGGCAAGGTGTCCGGCGGCGACAATTATTCAGATTTCTCCCACGACCTGCGCGGCTTCATCATGCCGCAGCTCACCGTTTCGCCGGATGAATCGACCAAGTTCACTATCTGGGGCTCAATCGCCGGTCTCGATCAGGTTCATACCGGAAACGGCTTCTTTCCCTATCTTGGCACCGTAAAGGACGCGACCTTTGGCAAGATCGATCGCGATGCCTTCTACGGCGAACCGGATATCGATGAGGGCAAATACGTCCAGCAGATGCTGGGTTACGAATTCGAGCACGAATTCGACAACAGCCTGAAATTCGTCTCCAACGCCCGCTACGGTCACCTTTGGAAACACGAACAAGGTCCATATCTTTATGGATATGATACCGGCAACCCCTATGTTCCGGGATCGGATGGCAGCGTTCTCAACCGTCTTGGCTTCGAGCATACCTCGAAAGTCCATTCGTTCGCCGCCGACAACCGTCTGGAAGGCGAAGCCGACACGGGGCCGATCAGTCATAGCTTCATGTTCGGTCTGGACTACAAATACTACCAGTTGGACAACAAGCAGGCTTCGTCTCCGTCGACCCCGATCAGCGCGACTGATCCGATCTACGGTACGCCGCAAGGTCCGAACGCGGTTTACAGCAACCAGCTGATTACGCAGAACCAGCTTGGCATTTACGCTCAGGATCAGTTGCGCTTCGGCAATGGGTGGCTTGTTACCTTGAACGGACGCTACGACTACGTTCATACGGATACGGACAATCGCGAGACTGCCTTCGGTACGTCGCCCGACTACGAATTCTCCAAATCGGCCTGGAGCGGCAGAGCTGGTCTTGCCTATGAATTCGACAACGGACTGACCCCCTATGCCAGCGTCGGCACCTTCTTTAACCCGACGGTTGCGGTCAGCGCGACGCCCAACAACGCGCCGGAAGAAGGTGAGCAATATGAAGTCGGTCTGAAATACGATCCAACCTTCATCGATGGAACGTTTACCGCTTCGCTTTTCCATTTGACGAAGAGAAACGTCGTCGTCGGCAGTGGCGCTCCGCTATTCCTGTCCAGCCAGATCGGCGAAGTCGAATCTCGCGGGATCGAGCTTGAAGGCAAGATCAACCTCAACGACAACTGGAAACTTCTTGGCTCGTTCTCCTATACGGACCTTGAGGTCAAGGACGATATCGTTGCAGCCTATATCGGCAAGAAGCCTTATCTCGTGCCGGACATGACCGCTTCCCTCTGGCTCGACTACACGGTTACCGAAGGCGCGTTTGAAGGTCTGAGCCTCGGCGGCGGCGTTCGTTATCAGGGCGAAAGCTGGGCGGATCGCGCAAACACGCTAAAGGTTCCTGACGCGGCGGTTGTCGATGCGGCCATCCGTTACAAGAAGGACGGATGGGAAGGCTCGATCAACGTCGCCAACGTCTTCGACAAGGAATACGTCAAGGGCTGCGGCGGCGAATTTACCTGCGGCTACGGCGATGCCCGCACCATCACGTTCAAGCTGAGCAAGGTCTGGTAGCCGGGCGGATCGCGACGAGTTAGCAGGAAGGCCCGATTGGGCCTTCCTTTGTCATTGGAGACACATCGAGAGTGCCGCAATTCACGCGTAGAAACCTACTTTCCTGCACGACTGCGGTGTTGCTTGCTGCACCCGCCGTCCTTCGTGCGGAGACCGGCGGAAAACGCGTTGCCACGCTTGACTGGGCGCTCCTCGAAACTCTGCTTGCAATCGGCGCTGATGTTGTCGCTGCAACCGAGCTTCGACAGTTTCGGCAGATCGCGGTCACGCCCCAAGTTCCGAAACATGTGGCCGATCTTGGCCTCCGCGGTTCGCCGAATTTCGAGGTGCTGCGTTTTGCCCCACCGGACCTGATCTTCAACTCGAATTTCTACGCCTGGGCCGATCCGCTGATGAGCCGCATTGCCCCCGTCGAAAGCCATGCGATCTACAGCCCCGGAGAGAGCCCCTACTCCCTTGCCGAGAGGGCGACACTCGCCATCGGCGAGCGGCTTCAGCTTCCGGCGGCCGGAAAAATGGTCGAAGATCTTGCGGCAAAGCTCGATCGGCTCCGATCGCTCTTTTCGCGCGGCGATGGCCGGCCTGTGCTGCCGATCAATCTCGGGGATGCCCGGCACGTCCGCGTATTCGGCTCCGACAGCATGTTCGGCGAAGTTTTGAAGCGCGTCGGCCTCGACAATGCCTGGAAAGGCGCAACCAGCTATTCCGCCGCCGCGCCGGTCGGTATTGAAACTCTGGCATCCATGCCGGACACCTGGATCATCTTCATCCCGCCTCATCCGGAAGACGCCTTCCGGTCGCTGACGCAAAGTACCTTCTGGAACGCCTTGCCCGCAGTGCGCGAGAACCGCGTCCTGAGGATCGGCTCCATCAACCCTTACGGGGCGCTGCCATCCGCAAGCCGCTTTGCCGATTTCCTGGCGCAGGGATTTTCGGATGTCCGCAATGGCTGATCTGTCGCCGCCCGTCAGGGTTCAGGCAATGCCGCTGATTGCCGCTGTCACCCTTGGAATTGCCTGCATCGCCGGCTTCGTCCTGTTGGTGTTGCTCCGTCCGCTGGTCCCCGGCGACGGGGCAGCTCTCGACGAGATCCTTTTATGGCAAAGCCTGCTGCCGCGCGCCGCGATTGCGCTCGTCTCCGGCGCCGCCCTCGGCCTTGCCGGCGCTTTGCTCCAACGCGTCCTGCGAAACCCGATTGCCGACGCGTCGACCTTGGGGATCGCTTCGGGAGCCGAACTGGCGCTCACGCTCGGCTTGAGCTTCTCGCCGCTCCTGACCGTTCTTTCGCGGGAGCTGCTGGCGTTCGCGGGCGGGCTCGCAGCGGTTGCAACCGTGCTTGCTCTCAGTTGGCGGCGCGGACTGGATCCTGTCACCGTGGCCATCTCCGGCATGATCGTCAGCATGATTGCGGCCTCATTGAGCGTTGCTCTGGTGCTTGCCCGTGGCGAATATGCCCTGTCGATCCATATCTGGGGCGCCGGCGTCCTCAATCAGGGAGACTGGAGCGGCGTCGCCTCGCTTGCGCCCCGACTTGTCGCCGGCATCATTGCTGCCCTTCTCCTGCTGCGGCCGCTCAACGTCCTCACGCTCGATGATTCCAGCGCCCGGAGCTTGGGGGTCACGCTGCATGCCGCGCGGTTCGCGATCCTCATCCTCGCTGTCTGGCTTTCGGCTTCCGTCACGGCAATGGTCGGGATCATCGGTTTCCTCGGGCTTGCCGCACCGACAATCGCCAGGCTCTGCGGGGCGCGCACGACCGGCCAGATCATGATGGCTGCACCCCTGACCGGTGCAGCGGTGCTGTTCCTCGCGGATTGCCTGACGCAACTGCTTGGGCCGGGTTTTACCGATCTTGCCCCGACCGGCGCTTTCACGGCGCTGCTTGGCGGGCCTCTGCTGTTGATCATGCTGCCTCGTCTTCACGGCTTTTCTGCCGTCACGGCAAGTTCCGATACCATGCTCCGACCGCTGCGAAAGCCGACAGCCGCTCTGGCGGTTCTCGCCATTCTGCTGATCGCGATTTTCGCTGCCGCCTTGGCCTTCGGCCCGACGCCGGACGGTTGGCATCTTGCCATCGGCCCGCTGTTCTCCGAGCTTCTGCCGTTCCGCCTGCCTCGCATAATCGCCGCCGGCTGTGCCGGCGCCCTGCTCGGCGTTGCCGGCCTAATCATGCAGCGGGTGACAGGCAACCCGATGGCAAGCCCGGAAGTGCTGGGCGTATCGACGGGCGCGGGCGCCGGGCTGACGGTTGCGCTCTTCGTTTTTGGCTTTCCGTCTTCCGTCGTGATGCTGACCAGCATGGCGCTTGGCGCGCTCGTGGCATTCCTCGTGATGCTCACTGTCACCGCACGCTCCGGCCTCTCGGCTGAACGATTGCTGCTCGCCGGTATCGCGATCGGCGCCCTATCCATGGCGATCATCGGCATGGCGCTGGCCCAGGGTGACATGCGCAGCTATATCCTGCTGACCTGGATTTCCGGATCCACCAATCGCGCCGGCGCCTTCGAGGCATGGATGGCGATTGCTTCCTTTGGCCTGCTGACCGCCCCCCTCTTCCTGACGACACGCTGGCTTTCGATCCTGCCGCTCGGCACAAGCCTGTCGCGCAGCATCGGTCTGCGCATCATGCCCTCCCGTCTCCTGCTTGCCGTCCTGGCAGCGATGATGACGGCGATCTCCTCGTTCCTGGTCGGGCCTTTAAGCCTTGTCGGCCTCGTCGCACCGCATCTCGCCCGGCTGATCGGCCTTCAGACGCCGCGCCAGCAGATCGCGGCGTCGATCTTGATCGGTGCCAGCGTTCTCATGCTCGCCGATTGGCTGTCCCGCGTGGTGATCTTTCCCTATCAGATCCCCGTTGGTCTCTTGGCCTCGCTGATCGGCGGGCCGTATCTTCTCTGGCTTCTGGCACGGAAGAGTTGAGCCTGCGATTTCAGCAGTACGAACGAATCGATGCCGGTCAACGCCGCATGGACTACTGCTGCCAGAAGAGAACGCCCGCTATGGCCACGGAGAACACGACCGCGGCGAACGAACTATAGCCCTGCAGAACGCCCATCCGCTTCAAGGCGATGGCGAATATGATGATGATCGGAGCGGCCAGCAGAAGGCCGAGCTGTGCGTCAGACATGACAGATCCCTGATTTTTGCCCGCATTCTATCCGGCCGACCTCCGATTTCTTTGCGAAAAGACAAAGAGCGACGGCTGAGTTGCCTCCATTTTCCAGTCCGACGAACAGCGGAGGCATGTGAATGGCGGCGATTTCGACGACCGAGGAGTCGGATGAAGGTGGCGATCTTCTTCTCTGGGTGCTGGTATGGGGCGAATTGGCAGCCTTCGGAATCCTGCTGCTTGGCTATCTCGTGATGTCGGTATTGCATCCCGAAAGCTTCGCGCTCGCCAAACTGCATCTTGCGCCGCGTCTCGCCGGTTTCAATACCATCGTCCTTCTGGCAAGCAGCTGGCAGGCGGCCCTGGCGGTGCGTTATCAGGACAAGCCGCAACTGCAGCGCCTGTTCCTGCTCCTTGCCGCGACACTGGGTTTTATCTTCGTCGCGCTCAAATTTGTCGAGTACGGCTCCGAGTGGAGCGCCACCGGCGATCCGAGCCTGCAGACCTTCTTCGAGCTCTACTTTCTCGTCACCGGCTTCCACCTCGCCCATGTCGCCTTCGTAGGTCTCCTTTTCGTGTTCGCATCGGTCCGGCTCGAGCGTTCAACGATCATCATCCTGACCACCATCTGGCACGTCGTCGATATCGTCTGGCTGGTGATGTTCCCCGTGATCTACCTCACCTAGGAGCACCGCAATGAACGACTCGAAACTCTTCAGCAGCGCCAACTGGGTCATAATGCTGGGTATCGTCGCTGCGTTGATCGCAGCGCAATGGAAAGATCAGGCCATCCCGGTCGCGGCGCTCGCAGTCATCCTGGCCTTCACTATCGCCAAGGTGCGCCTCATCGTCCTCGATTTCATGAGCCTGCGCGGCACCCGGCCTAATCTCGCCCGGGCGCTGGTAATGTGGCCGACCTTCTTTGCCGTCGCGGGGCTCGCGAAAGCTCTTGCTCCTGCCGTTTGGCAGTAATGCGGGAGCGGTAGATGGCACTGCTGCACTTTTTCGCCTGAAGTTGACATACGTCAACTAACGATTGCCGTTCCTGGCTATTGTCAAATGCAGCGCAAGCAAGACCGGGCAATCTGATCCTGACTGCGCATGGCAATCGTAAAAGGACAAGACGATGCATTCCGCTCGCCGGGCCGGATGGCTCACAACCGCGTTCACCCTTCTGCTGGCTGCCGAGCCAGCGTCCGCTCATGTCAAATGGTTCGCACCCTACATTGTCGGCGCCCCGCCTCAGGCGATTGGCGTGACCCTCTCCAATACCTGGTTCTGGCTGGGTATCGCACTTGTGCTGGTCTTCTTCCTCGCCACTCGGATGATTGAGAAATCCTCAGCGGGAGAGATGATCCTGGCAAGCATGGACCAGGTTTCGGACCCTCTCTGGCGGCGCCTGGACGACTTTGTAAGGGTCGTCATCGGCGCTTTTTTCATCGCGATCTTCGCCGTTGGCGGCGTGTACCTCACGCCTGATCTGAAGACGCCGTCGGAACTCGTCTCCTGGGGTCAGTTGCTGATCGCCATGCTGATCTTTTCGAGACGAACCCAGCCGCTCGCCGCCGCGGGCATCATCAGCCTCTGGCTGCTCGCCCTTCGCGATTACGACATCTTCCATCTTCTCGACTATCTGGCATTGGGCGTTGGCGTGGCTGCCTATCTCGTTCTGGAAGCCTCGCCGAACCCGGAGCTGCGCAAACACCGGTTTCAGGCTCTGCGCTGGGGCGTCGCCATCGCCTTGATGTGGTCGAGCCTCGAGAAATTCGCTTATCCGGACTGGTTCTATCCGCTGGTCGAAGAAAAGCCGTTTCTGACTTTTGGTCTGCCGCGTGACGTTTTCATCCCGATGGCGGGCGTCGCCGAGTTTACGATGGGTTTCGGTCTTCTATGGACGCCGCTCATTCGCCGACTCTCGGCAATCGCGCTCTTCGTGATCTTCAACGCCGCGGTCTACCCCTTCGGTCGTATCGACCTGATCGGCCACGCCCTCATCATGGCCGTGATCGTCGCCATTGCAGCCGATCACACACGCGATGTCTTCTTCCTGCCTCGGCTGAAGAAGCTGCTCGCGGGGGTACCTGTTGGTCTTGCCGCTGCCATGATCCTGTTCGTTTCGTGCTATTGGGGCCTGCATGTCGCCATTTACGGAAGTGAGGGGGTAGCCGCGTCTACCGTGGAGCGGGTCACGCACACGCCTGATCCCGAGCATCCTCACACGCCAGCTGGCCATGCAGCCGACTGAATTGTCGAGTTCCCATACCTCCCGCCGCAGGCCAAGCCCGGCGGGAGTATCTTTTATTTGGTAAAACGCAAAGAACCCTTCCGGGAATCCCCCCATAGAAGCTGCACGGGGTCCACGTCCGCAATTGGCGACGCAGCCCCCTGCACTTGCCGCAAGGCTTCCGTACATAGGGGACATGAGGATGTCAGAACGCCTCACAAAGACCGGGGCACGCAACGTCTTTTATGGCGGCTCCGCGTTCTTCTTTGCTATCTTCCTGGGGCTCACCGCCCACAGCCACTACTACATGCGCACCTCCTCCACCGACGAGACCACGCTGACCGATGGGGTCGCGCGCGGCAAACATGTCTGGGAGAAGAACTCCTGTATCAACTGCCACACGCTTCTCGGTGAAGGCGCCTATTTCGCGCCGGAACTCGGCAACGTGTGGAAGCGCTGGGGTGGGGATACCGACCCGGATACCGCCCGCTCCACGCTGAAGGCCTGGATGGCTGCCCAGCCGACCGGGATCGAAGGCAGACGGCAGATGCCGCAATTCAATCTGACCGAACAGGAACTCGACGATCTCGCGGATTTCCTGGAGTGGACCAGCAAGATCAAGACCCAGAACTGGCCGCCGAACGACGCCGGTTGATCTCAGGGGAAGGAAATCATCATGAAATATCAAACCCAGAAGGTCGCGATGCTGTATTTCTACGGCGCGCTCGGCCTCTTCGTCGCCCAAGTCCTGTTCGGCGTGCTTGCAGGCACCATCTACGTCCTGCCGAACACGCTGTCCGAACTTCTTCCCTTCAACATCGTTCGCATGGTGCACACCAATGCGCTGATCGTCTGGCTGCTTATCGGCTTCATGGGCGCCACCTATTATCTCCTGCCGGAAGAGGCGGAGACGGAGCTCTTCAGCCCCAAACTTGCCATCGCCCAGTTCTGGATCTTCCTGGGGGCTGCGGCGGTCGCTGTCGTCGGATACCTTTTCAAGATCCACGAGGGCCGCGAATTCCTGGAACAGCCCTTCATCATCAAGGTGGGTATCGTGGTCGTCTGCCTGATGTTCCTGTTCAATATCACCATGACGGTATTGAAGGGTCGCAAGACGGTCGTCACGAACATCCTGATCTTCGGCCTGTGGGGCGTGGCGATCTTCTTCCTGTTCGCCTTCTATAACCCGGCCAACCTCGCACTCGACAAGATGTACTGGTGGTATGTCGTCCATCTGTGGGTGGAAGGTGTCTGGGAACTCATCATGGCCTCCGTTCTGGCCTTCCTGATGATCAAGCTGAACGGCATCGACCGCGAAGTGGTCGAGAAATG
The DNA here is from genome assembly GCA_900469955.1 of Hyphomicrobiales bacterium. Lineage (GTDB taxonomy): Bacteria > Pseudomonadota > Alphaproteobacteria > Rhizobiales > Rhizobiaceae > Neorhizobium. Next base: position 94,690 of record UBYX01000002.1, read on the forward strand.
GCTCTATGTCATCGTCGGTCTTGCCCTGTTCTCGGGCATCCTCGGCACCGGCCACCACTTCTACTGGATCGGCGCGCCGGGCTACTGGCAGTGGATCGGCTCGCTCTTCTCGACGCTGGAAGTGGCTCCCTTCTTCACCATGGTCATCTTCACCTTCGTGATGACGTGGAAGGCCGGCCGCAAGCATCCGAACCGCGCAGCCCTCCTGTGGTCGATCGGCTGCTCCGTCATGGCCTTCTTCGGAGCCGGCGTCTGGGGTTTTCTGCACACGCTCTCCTCCGTCAACTTCTACACGCACGGGACGCAAGTCACTGCAGCCCACGGCCATCTCGCCTTCTTCGGCGCCTATGTGATGCTGAACCTCGCCGTCATGGCCTATGCGGTGCCGGAAATCCGCGGCCGCGCGCCCTATAACCAGATGCTTTCCATGGTCAGCTTCTGGATCATGTGCACGGCGATGTCGGTGATGACCTTCGCGTTGACCTTCGCGGGTGTTCTCCAGGTTCATCTGCAGCGCGTCCTCGGCGAAGGCTACATGGACGTGCAGGACCAGCTGGCGATGTTCTACTGGATCCGTCTGGGTTCTGGCGTCTTCGTCCTCCTCTCCGCGCTGATGTTCCTGTGGGCGCTCTTCGTTCCCGGTCGGGAGCGGCACCCCGCCGGCAGTGCGAGCGTCCAGCCTGCCGAATGATCCAACGCGGCTCCATCCTCGCGGCGGAGCCGCTCATCCCCTTAAAGATCAAGGACACTCCGATGAACGCGATCCCTCAGATCAAAGCCGCAAATGCCGAAGCGACACCTCACTATGTCCCGGCCGGCAACGAATGCGAATTGTTCGAAACGGCCTGGAAGCGGCAATTGCCGCTGCTTCTGAAAGGCCCCACCGGCTGCGGCAAGACCCGCTTCGTCAGCCATATGGCCAGGCGCCTGGGCCTGCCGCTTTCGACCGTCTCATGCCATGACGACCTGGCAGCCGCCGACCTGACCGGCCGGTTCCTCCTCAAGGGCGGCGACACGGTCTGGGTCGACGGGCCGCTGACACGGGCGGTCCGCGAGGGCGGCATCTGCTATCTCGACGAGATCGTGGAGGCGAGGAAGGACGTCGCCGTCGTCATTCACCCCCTGACGGACGACCGGCGCATCCTGCCGCTCGAACGGACCGCGGAAGTCCTGGAGGCCCCACCGGAATTCATGCTCGTCGTCTCCTACAACCCCGGCTACCAGAACATTCTCAAAACGCTGAAGCCGTCGACAAAACAGCGATTCGTCGCGATCGAGTTCGACTTCCTGCCGAAGGATCAGGAGATCGCGATCGTTGCCACCGAAAGCGGACTTGATGAACGGCGGGTGGCCCCGCTGGTCGCCCTCGCCCACCGTCTCCGGGCGCTCAAGGGACATGATCTTGAGGAAGGCGTCTCCACCCGCCTGCTGGTCTATTGCGCTTCCCTGATCGAAAGCGGTCTGGCGCCGCGTGATGCGATCCGCGCCGCCTTGATCGAGCCGCTGACCGACGACGCGGATGTCCGCGCAGCCCTCCTCGAACTGGCGAAAGCCGTCGTCGCTTAAAGGATTAACGCCATGTTGGACTTCCTCGAGCTGGAAGAAACTGTCGGCAAGGCCTGGCACCGGCTGGTCGGCCAGACGCGGAGCATGCCGCGTTATCCGGAGCACGCGGTTCCGCTGGACGAGATCAAAACCGTCCTCGCCTCCTGCTTTCGCGGTTTCGGCGGCGACCACGCCGTCCAGCTCGTCGCAGCCCATCAGCGTACGTCCAAGCATCGCCTGAAGCTTCGCCAGCTCGTCGGCCTTGGAGAAGAGCGGATCGCCCGCTCCGGCAGGGATTTCGCACGTGCGATGTTGCCTGATGTCATCGATTTCTTTCCGGACCGCAGCCTGAACCGGGAACTGTTCATCTGGCTCACGGCGTCTATCGCCATGCTGCCTGAAACCCTTCCCACTTCCGGCGATCCTCTCGTCAAGGACCTGGAGAGGTTGCATCTGTCATCCACCAACGTGGACAGGACCCTTGCAGCATTCCCGGGCCTCCGGCCGGTTTATCGCAAGCTATGCGAAGCAACGCTTGCGGAGCGCCGGCGCGGATCGCTTCCGGCTGTCGAACAGCTTCTGGAAGGCAGGATCGTCAGCATGCTCCGTAATGGGGCGGGTTTGCCGGACGACACGCCGAAGGCGATCTTCCCGCGCCACGAACCGCCCGGCTACCAGCCAATGATGGACGTTCCGCTATGGCCGGAATTCTTCCCACAAGAGGAAAGCCGTTCCAACGCTCCGGATTCGGACGCCCCGCTCGATGATCCGCAAGATGGCGGCGGAAAAAAGCGCTTTGCCGCCGAACGCGAGCGCGAAGATGACAAAAGATCGGAGCGAAGCCCGTTCATCCTGAACCGTTTCGAAAAGATCCTGTCGATGGCGGAAATGGTCAATGTCGACCGCCCCACCGACGACTCGCCTGAGGAAAACGGAAAAGCCGCCGAAGATCTTGACGAAATGATCCTCGGACGGCGTCGGGAGCGCCCCTCCTCCCGCTTCCGCTTCGATCTGGATCTTCCGCCGGAAATGGTCGACCTTGCGGAAATTGCCTCCGAATTGAGCTATCCGGAATGGGATTATCGGAAGGGTGTCTATCTGAAGGATCACTGCCGCGTCCTCGCCGTTCCCGCCTCGGCAACTGGCGAGCGGCCGGAAATCAGTCAGGACACAAAGGCGCTCATCGGAAAGGTACGCAAGCAGTTCGAACTGCTTCGGCCACGTCACGAGATACTCAAGGCGCAGCTCGACGGCGTCGAACTCGACCTCGATGCAGTCGTCCGCTGCAGGACCGATCTTGTGGCCGGCGGCCAGGGGACGGATCGGCTCCATCTCACCACGCAGCCGCGCACGCCTGATCTCGCCGTCAGCATCCTCGTAGACGTCTCGCTCTCCACTGACGCATGGATCGACAACCGGCGGGTGCTCGACGTGGAGAAGGAGGCGCTGCTGGTTCTCTCTCAGGGATTGTCGGCCTGCGGCACGGATCACTCCATAGTGACATTCACGTCGCGGCGACGCTCCTGGGTCAGGATGGAAACCGTCAGGGGTTTCGATGAGCGCGCGTCACCCCTTGTCGAAGACCGGATTGCCGCCCTGAAACCCGGTTACTACACCCGCCTCGGCACGGCTCTGAGGCACACCACCTCCCAATTGACGAAACGTCCCAATCGGACCCGCTTGCTGCTCGTGCTGACCGACGGCAAGCCAAACGACATCGACCACTACGAAGGCCGGTTTGCTCTCGAGGACAGCCGCAAGGCTGTTCAGGAAGCACGCCGTCTGGGGGTCAATGTGTTTGCGGTAACGGTGGACAAGGAGGCGAAATCCTACCTCCCGGCGATGTTCGGTCGAAACGGATACGCCCTGGTCGGAGAGATCGCCAAGCTCCCGGCCGCCTTGCCCGCCATCTATCGGGGCCTGACAGCATAACGAGGCGGCGGACCTCAAAAGAAGGCGCGACAGTCTGTGACTGCCGTGCCTTTTTTGCGCTGGGCCGATGGGACGCGGAGGAAGCTCAGGCCGCCTTGCTGAAGGTGCGGCCGGTCTGGTTGAGATAAGCGTCGAATGCCGAAGCCACGGCCCGGACAATGAACCGATGCTGGTCGGACACCTTGATGATGCCGCCGTGAAGCGTGATCAGCCCGTCCCGCTGGAGCGCATCGAGCCGTTCGTTGCCTGCCATCAGAGCGTCGGCCTCAAACCCATGAGCCGAGGCAGCAGCCGCAACGTCGACGGAGAAGTCGCACATTACCCGCTCGATCACGTCGGCCCGCAAACGATCCTCCGCGGTTAGGCGATAGCCCTTCGAGGTCGGCAGTTCGCCTCCCGCTACGCGGGAGGCATAGAGACCGGGAGGCACTTCGTTTTGAACATAGCCCTGAGGCAGCTTGCCGATGGAGGATGCTCCAAGGCCGATCAGTGCCTCGCAGGCGTCCGTCGTATAGCCTTGGAAATTCCTGTGAAGTCGGCCTTCCTGCTGCGCGAGCGTCAGCCCGTCGGCTGGCAAGGCGAAGTGATCGAGACCTATTCTCTCGTATCCTGCCGCGATCAAAGTCGCCGCGATTGCTTCGGCTTGCAGCGCGCGCCCGCGAACATCCGGAAGTGTCGCTTCATCGATGAGCCGCTGATGCTTCTTGAATGTCGGGATATGGGCATAGCCGAAAACGGCAAGACGATCGGGGCGCAGGCGGATCGCTGTCTCCACGGTGTCAATGCAGGATTGGACGGTCTGATAAGGCAGGCCATAGATGAGGTCGAAGTTGATCGCCTGAATGCCATTTCCGCGAAGCCGCTCCACCGCCGTCATCGTCGTTTCGACGCTCTGTATCCGGTTGATGGCTTTCTGCACCTTGGGGTCGAAGCTCTGGACGCCGAGGCTCGCACGAGTCACACCCGACGCGCCCAGAGCGTCGGCCATTTCGGCCGTCAATGTCCGCGGATCGATCTCGACAGCGGTGTTGACGCCCTCGGCAAAGCCGAGACGATCCCGGAGAGCCTCCATCAACTGGACGAACTCTTCCGGCTTGATGATGGTGGGGGTGCCGCCGCCAAAGTGGATTTCGCCCACATGGAAGCTGTCGCCCCTGACCGCGGCCAGCAGTTCTACCTCCCGGTGGAGCACCTCCAGATAATCGAGGATCGGCTTGTCCCGCTCGGTAATCGTGGTGTGACAGCCGCAATACCAGCACATGGACCGACAGAAGGGGATATGGAGATAGAGGGAAGTGGCCCGCCCTGCCGGCAACGCCTTCAGCCAACCGTGATAGTCGGCGGGATCGAAGTCGCTCGAAAAGTTCGGCGCCGTCGGATAGCTCGTGTAACGCGGCAATCGCGCATCGCCGTATTTCTCGATGATCGCTTCGGACATCTCGGATACCTCGTTCAATTCAGCATTGGAGAGGCTTTAGCGCTGAAGTGGCGCTTCATCTTTGTGCGAAATCAAGGACTGCCTCCCGTTTCGCTGAAATGTTTGTTTAGCCACAAATTTCGCAGGCGAAGTCGCTGCTAGTGCATGAAAGTGGCCCGGGATTGCCCGGCGCCTCGTCATTCTGAAAGGCAAGGACAAACATATGCCGGATACGCAGATTCCCTCCATCGATGTCAGAACTCTGGCGCCAGCCGAGCGTCACCCCAGGATCTTCGGTGTGCTGACCTCGCTCGCCCCGGGCGGCATCATGCACGTGACCAGCGACCACGATCCGCGGCCGCTGCATTACCAGATCGAGAGCCGGTACCCGGAGCAGTTCGATTGGCAGTATCTCGAGCAGGGTCCGGCCGTGTGGCGCGTCGAAATCCAGCGCGCCCAGGGTTCCGGCTGCGACTGCTGCTGCGGCCACTGAAAGAAAAGGTCATGCCCGGCGCCACCCTATCCCGTTGGACAATGTCGTATTTTGCTGCCGCATTGTCCTGCCTGGTCGCTGGATTGATCCTGACGGCCTCGGGCTTCGGTTATCCCTCGACCGCAATCGAGGACCCGGAGTCCCTGGCGGTCATCCACCTGATTGCGATCGGCTGGTTGGGGCTACTGTTCGCAGGCTCGCTCCTCCAGTTCGTGCCGGTGCTCGTTTCGCGGCCGCTGGAAATGCCCCGTCTCAGCCTGCCGGTCCTGCTTCTGATGATGGGCGGGCTCGGACTTTTGCTCACCGGCTTCCTGGGCCTTGCCGATATTCTGCCGCTCTGGAGCTGGACTCTGCCGCTCGGAGGCAGCGTTCTCACACTTGCATTTGCGGGTCTTCTCTGGATGGTGACAAAGACGCTCGCTGCAGCTCGTCCCCTACCGTTGCCCGCCAAATTCGTTGCCCTTGGCTGTGCGGCGCTCGTTGGAGTGGCTGTCAGCGGCCTGCTCCTCGCCCTGCCGCTCTCGGGCCTCACCGCCAACCGATATCTGGTCTATTTTCTGCTGGAGGCTGCTCCGTCGCACGCCTATCTCGGGCTCGTCGGCTGGATGACAATTACCGCGATCGGCGTCAGCTACCGGCTTTTGGCAATGTTTCTGCTCTCGCCGGAGCGATCCCGGATGACGAGCCGAGCAGTGGGATGGTTGATGGCTGCCGGACTGGGGATAGTCGTCTGCGGCATCTTGCCGGCCGCCGGCTCCGGAATAAGCTCGACCGCAACAATCTACCTCGCAACGGCTTTTGGAGGGGCTGCCGCCCTGATCTACGGCCTGGATGTCCATTTCATCTTTCGCGAACGAAAACGCAAATCCGCGGAGATGAACGTGCTTGCCAGTCTGACGGCCGTCGCGATGCTGATTGCCTCTTTCATTTTGTTTGGAGCGTCGGTCCTGGGCGATCTGCCCATAGATCTCGTGCTTCCGGCTGCGTATCTCTTCGTGTTCGGCTGGCTGACGGGTCTCGGGCTGGGGCAGCTCTACAAGATCGTTGCCTTCATGACCTGGCTCGAGTGCTACGGACCGATCCTCGGCCGCGCCCCGGTGCCACGGGTCCAGGAACTCGTCAACGAGCGGCGCTCGGCCGCATGGTTCTTGCTCTATTTCGGTGCCACCGCCGCCGCGAGCATCGCGCTGATTGCCGCGGCGCCGAGCATATTCAGATGGATGACGGTGGCCCAGTTGGCGGCAATCTGCGCGCTGGCCTTCGAATTTGCCCAGGCCCGTCGTCTCGCAATTGTGCCACAGGAAGTCCGGCTGCCCAACGGCGCCCGCCACCCGCAACTGTTTCTACCAAGCTTCAAGGGACGTTCGCAATGACCATGGAATTCAAGGAACTCGACGTCCGACCGATCCTGCGAGACGGCGGCGAACCATTCGAAGAAATCATGAAAGCGGTTGCCGGGCTGCAGGAGGGTCAGGGACTTAGACTGCTCGCGCCCTTCAGGCCGCAGCCGCTCTTTCGGGTGATGGATTCGAAGGGGTTCGACCACGAGGTCGTCGAACTGCAAGGCGGCCACTTCGAGGTGCGCTTCACGCCCAGAATGGAAGAGGCGGTCGCCGTGTCCGAAAACGCGATTTCGCCCACGCTCTGGCCGGAGCCCACGGTGCAGCTCGATCTTTCCGCCCTGCCGCCGCCCGAGCCGATGCAGCAGATCCTCGCGGCGGCCGAAGGCCTTGAAGCCGGCAAGGTGATCTTCGCGGTGCTCTCGCGCGAGCCGATCTTCCTCTTCCCCGAGCTTACCCGCCGGGGCCATCAGTGGGTCGGCAACTACGACCAGGGCGGCACTGCCTATCGGATCATGATCCGCGTCGGCTCGGGAAACGGCGATGCTTGACCCGTTCGACCAGCAGGAGATCGTAGACCGGGTAAGGCGGCAGCTATCCACGATCATCGATCCCGAGATCGGCCGTGGCATCGTGGAAATGGGATTGATCTACCTGATCGAAATCAGCGCCGAAGCCGATGTCAGCATCATCATGACCACCACGACAAAGGGTTGCCCCGCGGCAGGTTTCCTCACCGACGCCGTCAGATCCAGCGCAGCTTCTGTACCGGGCGTCGGCAATGTCGAGGTCACCCTCACCTATGAGCCGATGTGGCATCCGGAGATGATGCAATCATGAGCATTTGGCGTGAGACAACAAAAACGCGTTGCGCGCAGTCGCGGCTCGATCCGGAAGACGATCCGTGTTGCGAGCTTCATCAACAGCGGCACCAATACGCGCGAGCGATGGCCGAGGAAATTCTCTTCATCGGGGCCGCCGGCGATCTAGCAACCTTCCTTCTGTCGGAAGTTGAGCGGTTAAGCGAGCCGATAGGCTGGGAATAAGGCTTGAAGAGGAGAGGTCGAAACCGCGGCAAGAAAAATCCGTAACTGCGGCCGAAAGCACTGAATAAAAACATCTAGCCCGACTTGAGCGGACCCGCAGCGCGCCTTGAAGGAACAACTGGGACCGCTCAATCGGGATAACTTGAGGGAAGAGAAATGACAGATCAACGGCGGCCAAGAGGGAGGAAAGCCGGCCGCCGCCCGATCGAGACGGCCGGCTCAGACGCCGGCTGCAGCGATATCCGCATCCAGACGTTCGCGGGCCTTCTTCGGCAGCTTCGCCGCCTTGATGGCATCAAGATTTTTCGGAGCGTCGCCGACGACGACTAGGCCGATCATGCCCATGCCGACATGCGGTGCGCATTTGACCGCATAGGCTCCCTCAACGTCGAAGGTGATCTTCACGGCTTCGTTCATCTTGCCCTTGAACGCCGTGGCGCCATCCGGGATGAGCCCGTCGATCGTCTCGGCGTTGTGGGACTTGTCCGTCGGAACGAAGGTCACCGTGTCGCCCTTGGCAATCTTGAGCGAGCTCGGCTCGAAAACCATGGCGCCATCCTTGCCCTTGTTGAGCATCTGGACCTCGAAATCCGCAGCCATCGCGACGGTTCCGAAAGCTGCTGTGAGAATGGCCGCGCCGATAAGGGAAGCGAAAGTTTTTTTCATCGTCTAACTCCTGTTTCAAGAGACCTCGTGCCTCTGTTGATAGGCACCTTATCTCAGGAGCGGACGCGTTCTTTGACACATCGCAAACATGAGGTGATTTGCGGTTGCCTAGCCTTTTACGGTTTCGGCGAGCGCTGAAAGCCCGTCAACATCCTTGACCGTCAGTTTCTGACGGCCACCTTCCACAAGTCCTTTGGCCTCCCAGGCGCTCATGATCCTGGAAACGGTGTGGAGCGTGGTGCCGGTCATCTCGGCGATGTCCTGGCGGGAAATCGGAAAGTCGATGCGCACGGCGCCCCCCTCCTTCCTGCCGGCTTGCTTGGCAAGCCGCAGAACCGCATGCGCAACGCGACGCTCGACCTCCTGCGTGGACATTTCCCGGATACGGGCATGGGCCTCCTCCAGACGCTGCCCGATCGTCTGCATCGCGGTCACCGCCAAACGGGGATTTTTGTCCACGAACTGAGGCCACAGTTCCGTCGGCCATGACAGCGCAATGCTTTCGGCGACAGCAGTTGCTGTGCCTGGATAGTCGCTGCGCATGAGCGCCTTGGCAAAGCCGAACAGGTCGCCGGGATGAACGACGCGGACGATGATCTGCTGACCGTCTTCGGTCACCTGCGTCACCTTCAGCCTGCCATGCAGGAGAAGAAAGAAATGGGTCGCCGCCGCCCCCTGCTCGAAAACGGCCTCGCCGACCGGTACCCGACGCGAGGTCGAATGCGCAAGAAGGGCCTCGGTGTCGGCATCATCCATCTTCTCGAAAAGCGGGAAAGTCCGGACGAGGCTTTTGTCGATCTTCAAGGCGAGGCGCTCCACTGATTTGGACGCGACCTTAGCACGCCTCGTGGCGAGATCGAAGGCACTGCATTGCCGCACCTTCGGGTTTAGGCCATCCAGCCCTTTTCGCGGAACCTCACCAGGAAAGGCGCATACCATTTCGTCGATTTCACAAGACGGAAGCCAAGATTGTCGGGAGGAGTTCCGACCGAACACCCACCGCCTTTCGGGTCGCGGATGAAGGAACTGACCGGCGAACGATGGCTCGCAACGGTGACATAGACCCCACATATCGGCTCTGCATTCCGGACAGATCCGTTCGCATAAAGATGCACCCGCCGGTGACAGGTCGACGTCCACTCCCAGACGTTTCCACCGAAATCGGCAAGCCCGTGTTCATTTTCGCCGAAGCTCCCGAGCGGCCGGGGAACAGGATCGCGTTTCGACCGCTCACGCGCCTCGCGCTCGTAATCCGCCAGCCAGCGGAGCGCCGGGTTCTTGCTGTCGGGATCAAGCCCGAGCGCATCGTCAGGAAAAAGCTTGCCTGCGGCATGCGCAAGCTGCTGGTCGGACGGAAGCGTCCAGTATTGGCCGGTCTTTTTCGAGAGCCAGCGGGCGTAGTCCATCGCGTCATCGAAACTGACGCCAGTGACCGGCACGTTCGCGCTACCGGGAGAAGGGGCATCGGCCGCCGCGCAGGCCCCATCAAGGACGCAGGCCGCATATTCGGCTGCTGTGATCTGGTATTTCGTGACGGTGAGGCTTTCCGAAGCGATCACCGTCTTCATCGGCGGATCAACCGGCGCGGTACCCCTCACGAATTCGCCGTCGCTCCGGTACTTGTATGTCCGCGCCGGCACCACGACCGTCTTCGGCTCATGGATCGCCCCTCGCGGCTCCGGATTATCGAAAAAACCGGTCTGCTGAACAATACCAGCCGACAGAGCGGCAATCAGCGTGATTGGAAGGGCAGTTTGAAGGATCGAGAGATTTCGCTTTGTCCGCGGCATGTTCGCCTCCTGGGCGAAACCGCATCCTGAATGATGCGGGCCTGTTGTGGAAGCCGGCGGGGCAAGGATCACCCTGCCCCGCCGCGCCTGATCAGCTTCCGGTCGGTGCGACGATCGATGTCATCAGATCATCGTTCCAGTCGCCCGTGACTTTGAAGTGAGCCGCCGCCCCCAGTTCGAAAGCCTCGATCAGGTTGTGGTTCACGTAGGCGTAGATGCCGGGCTGTTCGAAGGTGTAGAACGCCGCGCCGGCGGTGCCGCCCGGGATGAACCAGGTTTCCTGATCGCGGTCCGGAACGTTGTTGAACTTGCCCGTCTGCCAGACATAGTCGCCGTGTCCGCCAATGAGGTGCGGGCGTGTGTCACGGTTGGCCTGCGAATGGACGATCAGCACCTTTTCGCCGACGGCGGCGGTCAGTGCATTTTCGCCGGTCAGGGCGCCGACCGCACCGTTGAAGACGATGTGGCTCGGGGTCAGCGTCCGCATGACCTTCAGCGTGTCTTCATAAGCATCACCAACGCTCTCATATTTCTTGAAGTTGCCGGCCTCGTCGCGCGGCACGTAGAAGTCCTGTTCGCCGACATAATAAACCCTGTCGTAGACCAGTTCCTTCCCATGACCGTCCCTCAGCCCCTCACGCGGCAGCACCATGATCGCGCCGTTCATGCCCGAGGTGACGTGCCAGGGAACCATGCCGGGAGGTGCGCAATGGTAGACGAATACGCCAGCCTTGGTGGCCTTGAAGCGCAGGACCGCTTTCTCGCCGGGGTTCACGATGGTCAGTGCACCGCCACCGAGCGCACCCGTGGCCGAGTGGAAGTCGATGTTGTGCTGCAGCTCGTTGGTATCGGGATTGATGAGGGTCAGTTCGACATAGTCGCCCTGGTGCACGACCATCATCGGGCCGGGAACCGATCCGTCGAAGGTCATGGCATTGATTTCCGTCCCTTCCTTGTCGATTACCAGCTTCTTTTCCTGGATCGTCAGGGTGAATTCGACGATCTTCGGAGGACCATCGGCCTTTTGGGTATGGGCATGGACGAAGGGCGGCTTGACGAGGTCGACCTTGACGCGGCGCAGAGCCGAAAGATCGGTCGGCTTCATCTTGACCGGAGGAGCTTCTTCCGCATGTGCGAACGACGCTTGGACGATAGGCGCCACGGCACCGACGATAGCTGCCCCCGCCAGGATCGAACGTCTGGTTATCTGTAATTTCTCAGTCATGGTCTTATCCTTCGGAACAAAGGGCGGAGTGGATCGCCGTCCTGTCGAAGGAGAAGCTACGACCGGTTCCCCATGTCTTCTTTGACCTGAAACAAACTTTCCCTTGTTTGCTTGCGACTTCGCAAAGATCAAAAATAACGGCGGGATATTGATCAAGTTATCGCTCGAAGGAATTTTTGAAATGACTGATCTTCCCTCCCCCGCAATCCGCCGCGGCGGCATTCCCAGAGGCCTGTCGCCGACCGCGCCGGTAATCTTCTCCTATGGCTTCAGGCCCTTCTTCCTGGGTGCAGCGGCTTGGGCTGCAATCGTCATGCTGTTGTGGATCGCCAGCCTCATGGGCGCGATCGAGGTCGCAGCCGATTATGGAGTGATCCACTGGCACGCGCATGAGATGCTGTTCGGTTATGCGAGCGCCGTGCTCGCCGGCTTCCTTTTGACGGCGGTCCCGAACTGGACCGGCAGGCTTCCCGTTTCCGGATGGCCGCTTGTTTTTCTTTTCCTCCTCTGGATGGCCGGCAGGCTGGCGCTGCTACTGTCTGACGGGCTCGGAAACCTCGCAGCTGTTTTCGTGGATGCGGCTTTTCTTCCTGTCCTGCTGCTGATCTGCGTGCGCGAAGTGGTTGCGGGCAGGAAATGGAAGGACCTTAAGGTCATCGCCGGCCTGCTGGCGCTTTCGGCTGCCAACATCCTCTATCACATCCAGGTGGTGACCGCTCAGCACCCCGCGCCGGCGATCAAACTCGCTATATCAGCTTATGTCATGATGATCCTGATTGTCGGCGGCAGGATCATTCCGAGCTTTACCCGCAACTGGATCAACAAGGCGGGCCGCACGGACTTTCCGGCGCCCTATAATCGCTTCGATACGGCAGCGATTATCTGGGGAATTGCCGCTCTGGCCACCTGGGTCGTCTTGGACGACGGACCAATCGTGGCCACGGTCGCGGGCGGTGCCGGGCTCATGCACGTAATCCGGCTCGGTCGCTGGCGCGGCTGGACGACGGCGGCGGAAATGCTGGTGGCGGTCCTGCACATCGCCTATCTGTTCGTGCCCCTCGGCTATCTGGTGATCGCGCTTGCCGCAATCGACCTGTTCGACAAGACGGCCGCGCTTCACATGCTGAGCGTGGGCACCGTGACGACGATGATGCTGGCTGTCATGACCAGGGCCACCCGCGGCCATACCGGCAGGATCCTGACCGCCTCTCGCACCACGACGATATCCTACGGCGCGATCGTGCTCTGTGCGCTTGTCAGGCCGAGCACCAGCCTGCTTCCGGAGTTTTCGAACACCATCTACGCCGTGTCCGGGCTATTGTGGCTCCTCGCCTTCGGCCTCTTTCTCTTCGAGTACGGGCCGATGCTGACGAAGGTGCGGCGCGCCAAGCTTGGCTGATCGCGGCCGTTGTCGCCAGCGACGATCGCGTCCGAGTAACTACGGCCGTAAATTCGAAAGGGGTGCTTTCTTGCGAAAGCGCCCCTCTTTATTTTTTCTTTATGGCGCGCCTCAGACTTTCCAATCGAAACCTGACCCGGCTCAGATGCAGAATTCCCCTGTTGAAACAGGAGAATTGGAATGTCTGATTTGCTCTTTCTCGTCCTGGGCGGGGGCACGCTCATCGTGCTCGGCTTTTACGCCCGTGCGCTTGAGCGTTTGTGAGGTGCGGCATGTTTGAACCGCTGATCGCGCTCGTCGTTGCCGCGGCGCTCGGAATCTATCTCGTCGTGACGCTGCTCCATCCCGAGCGCTTCTGATCCTCTTCCGGAGAACCATCATGACTATTATCGGGTGGCTGCAGATCAGCCTCCTCTTCCTCGCCGTGCTCGCTGTCATCAAGCCGCTCGGACTTTACATGGCAGGCGTTTTTGCCGGAGAGAGGACACTTCTTTCGCCGCTGCTTGCGCCGATCGAGCGCGGCTTCTACCGGCTTGCCGGCGTCGACCAAACCAGAGAGCAGGGTTGGCTCGGCTATACGCTCGCGATGCTCGCCCTGTCCCTTGCAGGTTTCATCCTGCTTTACGGGATCCTGCGGCTGCAGGCATATCTGCCGCTCAATCCGCAGGGGTTCGCCAACGTGCCGGCGGACCTCGCCTTCAACACGGCCGTCAGCTTCGTTACCAATACGAACTGGCAGAACTATGCCGGGGAGACGACGATGAGCCACTTCAGCCAGATGGCTGGCCTCACCGTGCAGAACTTCCTCTCGGCCGCAACAGGCATGGCGATGGCGGTCGCGCTTACACGCGCTTTTGCCCGCTCTCAAGTCTCCGTCATCGGTAACTTCTGGGTCGATTTCACCCGTGCGACGCTTTACGTGCTTTTGCCGATCTCCCTGCTGATGGCGGTGGTTTTCGTTTCCATGGGCGTGCCCCAGACGCTCGATGCTTCGGCAACCGCCACGACGCTCGAGGGGGCGCAACAGACGATCGCACTCGGCCCGGTCGCCAGCCAGGAGGCAATCAAGCAGCTCGGCACCAACGGTGGCGGCTTCTTCAATGCCAATGCCGCCCATCCGTTCGAAAATCCGACGGCATTCTCGAATTATCTCAACATTTTCGCCATGCTGTCGATTTCGTCCGCCCTCGTCTACACCTTCGGCCAGATGGTCGGCAGCCGGCGTCAGGGCTGGACTTTGCTCGCCACCATGGCGATCCTGCTGATTGCCGGCGTCGGCTTGGTCTATTGGGCGGAAACCCAAGGCAACCCGATCCTCGGCGCGCTCGGTCTTGATCCGGCGCAAGGCAATATGGAGGGGAAGGAGGTCCGCTTCGGACAAGCCATGACCGCCCTCTATGCGGCAGTCACCACCGGCCTTTCCGACGGCGGCGTCAACGGTATGCATGGCTCCCTCACCGGGCTCGGCGGTCTGGTGCCGATGTTCCTGATCCAGCTTGGTGAAGTCCTGCCCGGCGGCGTCGGTTCCGGCCTCTACGGCATGATCGTTTTCGCCATCCTCTCCGTCTTCGTCGCCGGTCTGATGGTCGGTCGCACGCCCGAATTCCTCGGCAAGAAGATTGAAGGCCGCGAGATGAAATTCGTGATGCTCGCCGTGCTGATCCTGCCGCTCGCCATCCTCGGTTTCACGGCCGTTTCGGCGATGCTGCCGTTCGCAGTCGCCAGCGTCGGTACCGGCGGCCCTCACGGGCTATCCGAGATCCTCTATGCCTTCACCTCGGCCGCCGGCAACAACGGCTCGGCCTTCGGCGGTCTGTCCGGCAACACCCCCTGGTACAACACGGCCCTCGGTATCGCGATGCTGGTCGGCCGCTTTGCCTATGTCGTGCCGGTGATGGCGATAGCCGGATCGCTTGCGGGAAAGGTCAAGCTGCCGACGTCGGCCGGCACTTTCCCTACGGACACGCCGCTGTTTGTCGGCCTGCTCATCGGCATCATCCTGATCCTGGGAGGATTGCAGTTCTTCCCGGCACTCGCACTCGGCCCCATCGTCGAGCATTTCGCCATGCTCGCCGGCCAGACTTTCTGAAGGAAACCCTCATGTCGCACAAACCGGTGGCACCCAGCCTCGTTGACCCGGCAATCCTTATCCCGGCGGCACGGGATGCCGTTCTGAAGCTCGATCCCCGCAAACTCGTACGCAACCCCGTCATCTTCGTAACGGAAGCGGTGGCCGTTGTTGTCACGGTCCTCTTCCTGCGAGATCTCTGGGCCCGCCCGGCAGAGGCCGGTTTCTCCGGCCAGATTGCCGCCTGGCTTTGGTTTACGGTGATCTTCGCGACCTTTGCCGAAGCCGTCGCGGAAGGCCGCGGGCGCGCCCAGGCGGATAGTCTGAAACGGACCAAATCCGACCTCACGGCACGCCGTCTTGCCGCAAACGGTGAAATCGAGCCGATACCGGCCACGATGCTGAAGATCGGCGACGTCGTGATCGTCGAAGCCGGGGAACTGATACCAAGCGATGGCGAGGTCGTCGAAGGCGCCGCTTCGGTCAACGAGAGCGCGATCACGGGCGAATCCGCCCCCGTCATCCGCGAATCGGGCGGCGACCGGTCTGCCGTCACCGGCGGCACGCAGGTCCTCTCCGATATGATCAAGGTGAAGATCACCGTCGCCCCCGGATCGAGCTTCGTCGACCGCATGATCGGGCTTATCGAGGGCGCCCAGCGACAGAAAACGCCGAACGAGATCGCTTTGTCGATCCTGCTGTCGGGCCTGACCCTCATCTTCCTGTTCGTCGCCGTCACCATCTGGGGACTTGCCGGCTATTCCGGCACCGTCTTGTCGGTCACGGTTCTTGCCGCGCTCCTGGTGACCTTGATCCCGACCACCATTGGCGGGTTGCTGTCGGCGATCGGCATCGCCGGCATGGACAGGCTCGTGCGCTTCAACGTGATCGCGACCTCCGGTCGCGCCGTCGAGGCCGCCGGTGATGTCGATACGCTGCTGCTCGACAAGACCGGCACGATCACCTTCGGCAACCGGATGGCCACCGACTTCGTGGCCATCTCCGATGTGACACCGGGCGAGGTTGCCGAGGCAGCTCTTCTCGCAAGTCTCGCCGACGACACGCCGGAGGGCCGTTCCATTGCCGCGTTGGCAACCGGGGAATACGGATTCAAAGCTCCCACACGCGAAGCCGATGCGGTCGTGCCATTCGCAGCCGAAACCCGGCTCTCCGGCGTCGACCTGGCAGGACGCCGGTTGCGCAAGGGAGCGGTCGATGCCGTGCTTAAATTTGCCGGCATTGCCCATTCCGACGCTCCTGCGGAATTCCATCAGGCCGTCGAGCGGATCGCGCGCACGGGCGGCACGCCGCTTGCCGTCGCCGACGGCTCCCGGCTTCTCGGCGTCATCCATCTCAAGGACGTAGTGAAACCGGGCATCAAGGAGCGCTTTGCGGCTTTGCGGGCCATGGGTATCCGCACGGTCATGGTCACGGGCGACAATCCGGTCACGGCTGCCGCCATCGCCTCGGAGGCGGGCGTCGACGACTTCCTGGCGCAGGCAACGCCGGAGGACAAACTCGCCTTCATCCGCCGCGAACAACAGGGCGGCCGCCTGATCGCCATGTGCGGTGACGGGACCAATGATGCACCCGCGCTCGCCCAGGCCGACGTCGGGGTGGCGATGCAGACCGGAACCCAGGCTGCCCGGGAAGCCGCCAACATGGTGGATCTCGATTCCAGTCCGACCAAGCTCATCGAGATCGTCGAAATCGGCAAGCAGCTTCTGATGACGCGCGGCTCGCTGACCACCTTCTCGATCGCCAACGACGTCGCCAAATATTTCGCCATCATACCCGCGCTCTTTGTCGCCACCTATCCGGCTCTCGACGCGCTGAACATCATGGGCCTTTCCTCGCCCCAATCGGCAATCCTCTCGGCGGTCATCTTCAACGCCCTCATCATCGTCGCATTGATCCCGCTCGCCTTGAAAGGCGTCCCCTATCGGGCCGCCGCCGCGTCATCCCTGCTCCGCCGAAACCTGCTCATCTACGGGCTTGGCGGATTGGTCCTGCCCTTTGCCGGAATCAAGGCCATCGATGTGGCCGTCACAGCTCTCAATCTGGTGTAATCATGTTCAATCAGCTTCGCGCCGCACTCGTCATGGTCCTGCTAATGACCGCCCTCACCGGCATCGCCTATCCGCTGGCCGTCACGGCCATCGCCCAGGTCGCCATGCCCCATGCCGCCAATGGCAGCCTCGTTGAAAGAAACGGAGTTACCGTCGGGTCCGCTTTGATCGGGCAGGCCTTCGCATCCGACCGCTATTTTGGGAGCCGCCCCTCCGCAACCGGCCCGGAACCGTATAACGCTTCCGCCTCCAGCGGCTCCAATCTCGGACCGACCTCGGCCAAACTTCGTGATCGGGTAGCAGCCGATGTCGAGCGGCTGAAGGCTGACGGCACTGAGGGCTCTGTCCCCGCGGATGCCGCAACGACCTCCGGTTCCGGCCTCGATCCGCATATTTCGCCGGAATTCGTGCGCTCGCAGGTTGCGCGGGTCGCAAAGGCGCGTGACCTTCCCGAAACGGAAGTCGCTGCATTGGTGGAACGCATGACGGAGGGCCGCGCCCTCGGTTTCATCGGCGAGCCTCGCCTGAATGTGCTAGAGCTGAACCTGGCGCTCGATGCGCTCAAGACCTGAGACGAGAATGCCAACGGACGATCGCGAACCCAAAGCCCGCCCCGACCCGGATGCGCTGCTTGCCCTGGCGGAAAAGGACCGCCGGGGCAAGCTTACGGTTTTTCTGGGAGCAGCTCCAGGCGTAGGCAAGACCTACGCCATGCTGACGCGGGCACGGCGGCTGAAAAGTGAGGGCGCCGACATCGTCGTTGGCCTGGTCGAGACCCACGGAAGAACCGAGACGGCGGCGTTGCTGGAAGGCTTGGACGTGCTGCCGCGGGCGAAGTTCGAGCATCGCGGTGGGCTTCTCGAGGAATTCGACCTAGACGCGGCGCTGGCGCGGCGCCCGCGAATCATCATCGTCGACGAGCTCGCCCATAGCAATCCGGACGGAAGCCGCCACCCGAAGCGTTACCAGGATATCGAAGAGCTGATCGGGGCCGGCATTGACGTATGGACGGCGCTCAACATCCAGCATCTCGAAAGCCTTTCGGATCTGGTGGCGCAGATCACCGGGATTTCGGTGCGGGAGCGAGTGCCGGATACGGTTCTGAAGAAGGCCGACGACGTGCTTCTGGTGGACCTGCCGCCGGCCGAACTGATCGAGCGCCTGAGGGAGGGCAAGGTCTATCTGCCCGAAAGTGCGCAGCGGGCGATCGACCGCTTCTTCCGGCTCGGCAATCTTACCGCGCTACGTGAACTCGCCCTGCGCCGCACCGCCGACCGCGTTGACGACCAGATGGTCGATTATCTCAGGCAGAACGCAATCGAAGGCCCCTGGGCGACCGGCGAGCGTCTGATCGTCTGCGTCGGCCCCGACCCCCTGTCGGAAAAGGTCGTCCGCGTAGCGAGCCGGCTGGCTTCCGGACTTAACGCGCCATGGTTAGTCGTCAGCGTCGAGCGGGCCGATCGCGAATCGCGGGACAAAGAAAGTCTCAGGCGCACCGAGCAGATCTTCCGACTTGCGGAACAACTGGGTGCCGAGACCCGGCGCATCATCGGCAACGACTTCGTCGAGGAGATCCTGAAGCTCGCCCGGCGGGAACACGCCACGCAGATCGTCATTGGCATCCGGCGGCGCAATATACGCGGTTGGCTGCGTCCCTCCTTGCCCGACGCGCTTTCCAAGCGCGCAGCGGGTATTGGTCTTCATCTGGTCACCGCGGAAAGAGAGGAACCGCAGCACGCACCGCGGATACGGCCGAAGTTCGCCCTTGCAACCATCTGGCGCGCCGTCGCGATCGGATGTGCCTTCGCGCTCGCCACGACCGTCCTGGGAATCGTGATTGACGGTTTTGTGGAACTGCCGAACATCTCACTGCTGTTCCTGCTCGGCGTACTCGGTTCGGCCATATCCGCGGGATATATATCGGCGCTTGTGGCCGTATTTCTGTCGGCGCTGGCCTACAACTTCTTCTTCATCGAACCGCTCCACACCTTTACCATCGCCGCGCCGCATGAGGTCTTCGCCTTGGTGGTGTTCCTGGCGGTGGCGTTGGTGACCGGCAGCTTCGCGTCGCGCATCAGCGATCAGGCGGAGGTTGCAAGGGTTCGCGCAACGGCACTGCAGCAGCTCTATGACTTTTCACGCAAACTGTCGGGCACGGAAAAGGCCGACGACGTCCTCTGGGCCGCGGCAACCCAATTACAGGCGAGCCTGAGAAAAAGCGTCGTTCTGCTTCTTCCTGAAAAAGGCGATCTGGCGATCTCTGCCGCCTGGCCTCCGGATACCGAACTCGACGTTTCCGACCTGGCTGCTGCGCGCTGGGCTCATGAGAAAAAAGAGGCGGCGGGCGGCGGAACCGGCACCCTGCCCAACAGCCGTTTCCAGTTCCGCCCGCTGACGAGCCCGCACGGCGTCGTCGGTGTCTGCGGCTTCGAACGGAACGAGGAGATCGTCGACGTCAATGCCGAGAGAATTCTATCAGCCATCCTTGACCAGACCGCCATTGCCATCGATCGGGCGCGCCTGTCGCAGGCGAGCGTCGAGCAGGCGGCAAGGCTCGAAGGCGAACGCTATCGGGAGGCGCTGCTGTCGTCGATATCGCATGATCTGCGAACTCCGCTCGCGACCATCATGGGCGCAGTCACCAGCTTGCGGCAACTCGGCGGGCGAATGAGCCCCGAAAGTCGCGACGATCTGCTCCAGTCGATCGAGGAAGAGGGAGGACGGCTCACCCGCTTCGTCGCAAACTTGCTCGACATGACCAGGATCGAGGCTGGAACGATCGCGGCAAAGCGCGACTGGATCGATGTTTCCGACGTGATCCAGTCCGCAGTCGAGAGGGCGCGAAAACATTTCGCCGGCCACGACATCGGGACCGGTGTTTCGCCGGACCTGCCGCTCATCCAGGGCGATAGCGTGCTGCTCGGCCAGGTGCTGTTCAATCTGCTCGACAATGCGGTCAAATACGGGGGCAACGAGCCTGTCCACATCTAT
Organism: Hyphomicrobiales bacterium; assembly: GCA_900469955.1. Taxonomy (GTDB): domain Bacteria; phylum Pseudomonadota; class Alphaproteobacteria; order Rhizobiales; family Rhizobiaceae; genus Neorhizobium. Next base: position 114,671 of record UBYX01000002.1, read on the forward strand.
GCAAGGCGCGACGGCGACGAAATCCTGATTTCTGTTACCGATCTAGGAAGAGGAATTCCGGCGGACGATCTCGACCGGGTGTTCGAGAAGTTCTATCGAAGGGCAAAGGCCGACGGCCGTTCGCCCGGCACCGGTCTCGGTCTCTCGATCGCCAGAGGGTTCGTCGAGGCGATGGGCGGCCGCATCTACGCAGAAAGCCCGGCAGTGAAGAAGAAGGGAACCCGCATCGTGATGCGTTTTCCCGCAAACGGTGCACCGGTTGAGAAGAAGAATACCCTATGACGCTCGAGCGGGTTCTGCTTGTGGACGACGAGCCGCAAATCCAGCGTTTCCTTCGCCCCGCGCTTCGGGCGGCGGGTTACGAGGTCATCGAAGCGATGACAGGCGCGGAAGCCCTCAAGGCGATCGCAACCGCCGCGCCGGACATCGTCATCCTCGATCTCGGCCTTCCCGACATGGACGGCAAGGAGGTTGTGAGCAGTGTCCGGGGCTGGTCCCAGATCCCCATCGTCATCCTTTCCGCGCGCGACCGCGAGAGTGAAAAGATCGCAGCCCTCGATCTTGGCGCCGACGATTACGTGGAAAAGCCTTTCGGAATCGGCGAACTGACGGCGCGCATTCGCACCGCACTGCGCCACAGGGCCAAGGCAGATGCGGTCACGCCCGTGATCGTCTCGGATGGCTTGTCGATCGACACGGTGCGAAGGCTCGTAAGCCGCGGCGAGGAACATATCCGGTTGACGCCCAAAGAATACGACCTGCTTACCTTGCTCGCCCGACACGCCGGCCGCGTCGTTACCCATAAGACGCTCCTCACATCGGTCTGGGGTCCGGCCCATGGCGAGGACCTGCACTACCTTCGGGTATTCATAGGTCAGTTGCGCCAAAAGATAGAGCGCGATCCCTCCACACCCAGGATCGTGCGGACGGAGCCCGGCGTGGGATACCGATTCGTGGACAATGAAGACTGATGGTGGGCCCGGAGGGACTCGAACCCCCAACCAAGCGGTTATGAGCCGCCGGCTCTAACCATTGAGCTACAGGCCCGCCGTCAGGCGCGGGCGAGGCGCAATGGCACGCCTGCCTCGAAGGTCCGTCTAGCGCAATTCCCCCAAAGCCACAAGCCGTTGCCGCAATAGCTTCACAATCCATCGTCACGTAATGCGTGGATGTGCGTCAAAGTAGAATCGTGCCACCGCGACGCCATATCCGCCCGCCAATGCGCCATCCCGGCTGCAGCCGCGCCAACAGATCAGGAGTTATTCATGCGCTTCGCGCTTTCGCCGTCACGTCTTGTCCTGGCATCGTTCCTTGCAGGTGCTACCCTGGCTTCCTCGACCGCACAGGTCGCCGCCCAGGATGTCCGGCCTCGCGAACCGGTCATCAATGTCTCCGGAGAAGGAGAGGCCTCCGTGGCGCCCGATATGGCGATCCTGACGCTGTCGGTCGTCCGCAACGGCAAGACGGCCGAAGCTGCCCTCTCGGCCAACAGCGCCGCGATGAAGGAAGTCCTTGCCGCGTTGAAGGCCGAAGACATAGCCGATCGCGACATCCAGACGAGCAATTTCTCCATCTATCCTCAGTACCGCCATCCGGAGCCGAAGAACGGCGTCACCGCTCCGCCGGAAATCACCGGCTACGAGGTCGCCAATACGCTGACGCTCAAGGTTCGTGAGCTCGCCAAGCTTGGCGGGTTGATCGACAGATCGGTGAAGCTCGGCGTCAATCAAGGCGGCCAGATCAGCTTCACCAACGACGATCCGGAACAGGCATTGACGGACGCCCGCAAAAAGGCTGTCGCCGAGGCCATTGCGAAGGCCAAGACCCTGACGGAAGCCGCCAACGTCAAGCTCGGACGGATCATCGAAATCAGCGAAAACTCCGGAAGACCGATGCCGCAACCGATGATGCGCATGGCGATGGCGAAGGATATGGCCGCCGAAGCCGTACCGGTCGCGACCGGGGAGAATACCTACACCGTCACGGTCAACGTCACCTTTGCTCTCGACTGACGGAAAAACGCAAAACCCTCGCCAGATCGGAACCTGGCGAGGGCGTCCCTCCGTCAACGGGCGATGGAGACGGAAGAATTAACGGCAGTCGTTAGCGGCGAATGACGGGGCAGCCGCGAACATTGGCGAAGACGACGCGATCGCGGCCGCCGCGATCAAAGCCGACGACGGTGACGGTGCGACGCGATACGTCGACCACGCGGGTGCGGCGCAGGCCCATCCGGTCAGCCTTCGCTTCGGCCAGCCAAGGCGCGCAACCCCGCGGACGGCGATCCGGGCGCCAACGGCGATCATCACGCCAGCCCCGATCATCGCGCCAGCCGCGGTCCTGGTGCTGCACATAGATACCAAATTCAGGTCCGCCTGCGGCCGCCATCGGCGCGGTGACGGAAATGCCGGTGAACGCGACGAGAGCGGCAATACCGGCTTTGACGAGCATGCTGGTCATGGGTGTTTCTCCGAAAATTCGGGCTATGCCCGAGGTTCTTGTCTCTCGCCTTTTCGAAGCGATTGGAGCAACACTATTCCGGCGCGCCTGAACCCTCCCCGAATCCGTCATTAAGCTGCCGTTCATATCCGCTTACGCGGAGAGATGCAGGATCACCTGACGGACATGCGGCTGGTCGCGATGTTCGAAAAGATAGATGCCCTGCCAGGTACCGAGCGCCAGACGCCGGTCTCTTACGGGAATACCGAGCGAAACGGCGGTAAGTGCCGATTTGATATGCGCCGGCATATCGTCCGGGCCTTCGGTCGTGTGCGTCACCCAGCGCATTTCCGGGTGGTTGGTCGGCGGCACGAGGCGGGAGAAAAACGTCTTCAGATCGCGTCGCACATCCGGATCGGCATTTTCCTGGATGATCAGGGAGCAGGATGTATGCCGCACGAAGACCGTCAGCAGCCCTTCGTCCTGGGAGAGGCCGCGCACGAAATCCTGCGCGGCCTCTGTGAATTCGTAGAGACCCTGGCCGCGGGTGGAGACGGAAATCACGGTCTGTGGCATATATGTCCTTTCGAAGGTCGTTGGCGGCTTAAAGCGTTACGAAGCTCTCGAAGCCGCCGTAGATCATCCGCTTGCCGTCGAAGACCTCTTTCCATTCGTCTCCGGAAAACCGCGGATCCGCTATGACCTTGCGGTTGATCTCGTCACGCTGCGCGCGGCTCTCGTAGGTAATCCAGGCAAAGATGACGGTCTCGTCCTCATTCGCCTGCACGGCCCGCGGAAACGATGTGAACTCTCCATACGGCACATCGTCCCCGATGCATTCCACATAGGTCAGCGCGCCGTGCTCCTTCCAGACATCGCCGGCGAAGCGCGCCATCGCCTTGTAACGCTCCAGATTGGCCGTGGGCACAGCGAGAATAAATCCGTCGACATAGGGCATAGTCATTCCTCCTCCATTGTTGAACAGCCCAAGGACGATCCGATGACGGCGTAGCCGACAGCGGCTTGCTATTCTTCACACGTCAAAACTGGCCTACTTCAGGTGAAGGACGTTCTTCTATCGCGTCGACCCTGCTCGGATAGAAGGCGACATAATCTTTGATGCTGCCGACGGCCTCATAGGGGTCCTCGTAGGACCAGACCGCATTCTGCGCACGTTCGCCGCCGGAGGGAATACTGAAATAGGACGCTTCGCCCTTGTAGGGGCAATAACTCTCGTGATCGCTCCGCTCAAGAAGCGTCATGTCGATGTCCCTGCGCGGAATGTAGTGCACCGGCGGATAGGAGGCTTCCCGCAGCGTCAGGGAAATGACGCTGTCGGCGATGGTTTTTCCGCCGAGCGTCACCACCACGCGGGAAGGATTGTGCTTGACGGTAATCGGATGATCGGGACCTGGAATTTTCTGCGTCCTGACACTCATGGCTTGCCCTTTCGCTTACGAAGCATGGGATACAACTTAGAGCGTCGATCGCGGTCACCAAGCGGGGCTGCCGGAATACATTGCCCCACTCACGCGAACAATCGCTGGCTTAAAAGCTGGTGATTACGCTGATCCCGGGCGTCTCCGACTTGTCCATGGTCATGAGGGCCGGAACTGCCTCTTCCAGGCTGATTCTCTTGGAAATCAGCTGCTGCGGCTTCATTCTGCCGGCCGTCAGCATCGCGAGCATGGCATCATACCGCCAGGCCTGCATGCCGTGGCTGCCGTAGATCTCGAGTTCATGCCCGATCACCTGCGCCATCGGGATGCTCGGCGTCGCGTGGTCCGCGAGCATCAACCCGACCTGCACATGCCGGCCGCGGCGGCGCAGGTTCTTGATGGAGTTGAAACAGGTGACGGGATGGCCCAGCGCATCGATCGAGACATGCGCGCCACCCTTTGTGATCTCGCGCACCGCTTCCACGACGTCTGGAACAGTGCTGGCATTGATGGTTGCGATCGCACCGCACTGTCGGGCGAGCGCCAGCTTCTCCTCCGATAGATCGATGCCGATGGCGTTCGCACCGAGCGCGGTGGCGATCATGATCGCCGAGAGCCCGACACCGCCGCAGCCATGCACCGCCACCCAGTCGCCCGGGCCGGTGCGGGCCTGGTCGGCGACGGCCCGGAAGGAGGTCGCAAACCGGCAGCCGAGGCTCGCCGCCGTCGCATCGTCGATCTCGTCGGGCAGATGCACGAGGTTCGTGTCGGCATAGTCTATCGCCACATATTCGGCGAAAGAGCCCCAATGGGTAAAGCCCGGCTGGAACTGGTTCGGGCAGACCTGCTGATTGCCGGAATGGCATTCCGAGCAATGTCCGCAGCCGGAAACGAAGGGAACCGTTACCCGGTCGCCGATCTTGAAACGCATCACGCCCTTGCCACTCGCCACGACCTTTCCGGCGAGTTCGTGGCCCGGCACGTGCGGCAGATTTATATCCGGGTCGTGGCCCATCCAGCCGTGCCAGTCGCTGCGGCAAAGCCCGGTCGCACCGACCTTGATCACCACGCCTCCGAATTTCGGTTCGGGATCCGGCAGGTTTCGAATTTCCGGCGCCTTTTCAAAGGCCTCGTAAAACATGGCTTTCATGACGGGCTCCTTTTTACCGAAGGATAAATGGATAGCTCTGCTGGTCAATAACCAGCGACCGGATCGTATCCCCCATTCGTTAGTTACTTATCGTTCCCGGGTAACAGGAGGCTAGGCATGGTTTTGCATCATCAACATTCAACGCACGGCAGCGCTCTCTCTCACAAATCGCGGCTCGGCTTTCCCGTCAAGGTGATGGCGCGTGACGACCTGAAGAGCAATGACGGCCGCCGGGCCTCCAACAGCCCGCACCTGAAGGTTTCGCTGGAACATGTAGACCGGATTCTGGATCACCTCGACCGCCACGACATCCGGATGTACCGACTTTCTTCCGATATCGCGCCCTATGCCACCCATCCCGAGATGCCGCAGTTCCATGGCATGGTCAGCGAAAGCACAAGCGAGCTTCGCGCGATCGGCGAGAAGGCCAAGCGGCTGAATATCCGCCTCTCATTCCATCCATCTCAGTTCGTGGTGCTTAACAGTCCCGATCCGGAGCTCGTCCGCAAAAGCATCTGGGATCTGTCAAGCCAGGCCGAAATGTTGGACAGGATGGAGCTCGGCCCGGAAGCGGTACTGGTGATCCATGTAGGCGGCACCTACGGGAATATTGCCGAAAGCCGCGCACGCTGGGTGGAAACTTGGAAAATACTGCCGGACCACGTCCGCCGAAGGCTCGTCCTGGAACACGACGATCTGCGGTTCTCCGCGACCGACGTTCTGTGGATCCATGAGCACACGGGCGTCCGGCTGATTTTCGACTACCAGCATTTCTGGTGCCTGAATCCGGAAGGGACGGATCTGAGAGCGACGCTGGCCTCGATCCTTGCGACTTGGCCCGACGGACAGCAGCCGAAGATCCATTTCTCCTCGCCCCGCACCGAACTGCGGGAGCAGATTCGAGTGGATCCAAAGACGCGCAAGAAGACAACGAAATACGTCGCTCCGGTCTTTACAGGCCATGCCGATTTCTGCAATCCGTTCGAGTTCGCGACCTTTATGCGAACAGCCGAAGGACTGACTTTCGACGTCATGCTGGAAGCCAAAGCCAAAGACCTGGCGCTCCTGAGACTGCGGCCGGACCTGCTCCGCTATGCGCCCGACGTCGCCGCCCGCTTCGGCATCAAGACCGACGACGGCGACGCGCTGGAAAGCGAAGCGGGTGCCGTCCTCATCGCTGATGCCCCCGGATGACCTCGAGGAAAGCAGCGCCATAACGCTCCAGCTTCGACTGTCCGACGCCGGAAATACCGAGGAGCGCGTCGCTGCTCGTCGGCCGCTCGGTCGCAAACGCGACCAGCGTGGAGTCGGGAAAGACGACATAGGGCGGCACCGAAAGCTCCTTGGCGATCGCCAGCCGGGCGAGGCGAAGCGCTTCGAAGAGTTCAGCATCGGCCCCTTCCAGCGCGGACCGGGCGCTCGCCGAACCGGGCGACGCGCCTCTCGACGCCTTGCCCGTCGCCGGCCGATCCCTGCGGAAACGAACTTCGCGTTCGCGCTTGAACACGGCGCGGGACTCCGGCTCCAGCTTCAGTGCACCGAAGGCGTCGTGATCGACGCTGACGAGGCCCGCGGCCAGCAACTGACGATAGACCGACTGCCAGGTTTTCGACGGAATGTCCTTGCCGGCACCGAAAACCGGCATGTCGACATGGCCGAAACGGGTGGTCTTCTCGTTCCTGGTTCCAAGCAGCACGTCGATCAGATGGCCGGTGCCGAAGCGTTCGCCGGTCCGGTAGACCGCCGCCAGCGCCTTGATGGCGGCCTCCGTCCCGTCCCAGGTTTCGACCGGCTTCAGGCAGGTGTCGCAATTGCCGCATCGGCCGGCATGCGCCTCGCCGAAATGCGCAAGGATCGCCTGCCTGCGGCAACCGGGAGTTTCGCAGATGCCGAGCAACGCATTGAGTTTGGCGCGCTCTACCCGCTTGACGTCGTCGCCCGACGCGCTCTCATCGCTCATCCTGCCGCGCTGAATGACATCAGCCATGCCATATGCCATCCAGACATCGGATGGCAGACCATCGCGGCCGGCACGACCGGTTTCCTGGTAATAGGCCTCGACGGAACCGGGCAGATCGAGATGCGCGACATACCGCACATTCGGCTTGTCTATACCCATGCCGAAGGCGACGGTTGCCACCAGGCAGAGGTCTTCCTCCTTCAAAAACGCATCCTGATTGGCATCGCGGACGCTGCGGTCCATGCCGGCATGATAGGCGAGCGCGCGGACGCCCTGCCCGTTCAGCCATTCGGCCGTGTCCTCGACCTTGGCGCGCGACAGGCAATAGACGATGCCGCTCGAGCCCTTGTGGCGCGACAGGAAGCGCAGGAGCTGCTGGCGCGGCTGGTCGCGCTCGACGATTTCGTAGGAAATGTTTGGTCGGTCGAACGAGGTCGTGAAAACTTCCGCCGAGCGCAGGGCAAGCCTGTCGATAATGTCTTCGCGGGTATGCGGATCGGCGGTCGCCGTCAGCGCGATGCGCGGCACGCCCGGATACTGCTCGGCAAGATGGCCGAGTTCGCGATATTCCGGCCGAAAATCATGCCCCCACTGGGAAACGCAATGCGCCTCGTCAATCGCAAAGAGCGCGATCTTCGCGTTGCCGATCAGTTCCTTGAAGCCCGGAGTGACGACGCGTTCGGGGGTGACGTAGAGAAGATCGAGATCACCGCCCACGATTGCCCGGCGGACATCGAGGAATTCCTCGCGCGTCAGCGACGAATTGAGCGCTGCCGCACGCACACCGAGCTGCTTCAAAGCTTCCACCTGGTCGCGCATCAGCGCGATCAGCGGCGAGATGACGATGCCGACGCCGTCGCGGCAGAGCGCCGGGATCTGGAAGCACAGCGACTTGCCCGCCCCCGTCGGAAACAGCACGACCGCATCGCCACCCGACACGACCTGATCGACCACGGCCGCCTGCTTTCCCCTGAAAGCAGAATAGCCATAGATCTGCTTGAGAACGGCAAGCGGATTTTTCGCACCTTCGTCGTCAAACAGGGGATCAGTGCTGTTCTGGGTTCGGGCCATGGAATCGCTTTCGTGGGAAGAACAGCACTATGGCACAGGTAGAGCGGTGGCGGCGAGTGTTGCAGGTAAGGCTAGAAATGAACGCCGTACTCTCAGTTCGGAAAGCCGCGCTTGCGCCACTCGCTGCGCGGTACGGGCGCTCCAACCTTGAAGGCAAAGGAGAGAACCTTCATGGCGTCTTCATCGACCTCGCAACGGAAGCTGAGGTCATACCACTGCGCGTTGGCGCGGAAGGCAACGCGTTTGACGTCCAGTATGTTTCCTTGCGGCAACCGAAAGACCGGCAGGATATCCGGTCGGAATGAGGGTGACGCGTGACGTAACTGCGCCTGCATTTCCGTGGCGCAAAGCTCTCCGGCACGCACACCGCGCGGCACATTACCCATCGCAGTAGTAACGATGGGATCGTCCGTCTCGCTTTGCGAGAACAACGTCTTTGCCTCCGTCAGCTCCGAAGGTTTTTCAGGCGGCGGAGTCTTGGAAGGCTCGGTCGTTGGCGCAACCGGCTGTGTGGCAACGATCTCCATTTTCGTATCGGCCGGCGCTGCCTGCGAGATCGGGCCATCTTGGTCGGGCTTGGTAGCGGTTACGTCCACCTCCGGCAGCTGGATGTCGTCTGGCACGGGATTGGCAGGCGGCGCTTCGGCGGGCTCCTGCTGTGCCGTCGCAGGCTTTGACACTTCGGCAGCTTCGGTCCCAGGCTTTTCCGGCTCTGTCTCGGGAGGCGACATCGCCGCCCCTTCCTCCGGCGAATTGCCCTCCCCCGCCTTTCTTGGCCCGGCATCCTTTTCACCGAACTCAAAGACCGGGCGAAGGACCGGAATTGGCTGCCCCCTCGCCTGTTCGTTCGCAGGCGGCTGTTCTTCGGGCTTCTGCTCTGGCTCTGGCTCCGGCGGAGGCGGCTCCTCTTTTTTTGCCTCTTCCTGCTTTGGCGATTCGGGCGTTGGCGGAGGTGGCGGCACTTCCTCCTTCTTTACGTCCTCAGGCTGCGGTTCCTCCGCTGCTTTCGGCTGTTCCTCCGCCTTCTTTTCCGGCTCTTCGGGCGGCGGGACGATTTCCACGTTCACGCTCTCCTCCTTCTGCGGCTCGGAAAAATCCAGCGGCAGATGGAAAAAGAGGACGAATGCGAAAACGACATGCAGGAGGACCGAGGCTGGAATGCCCCAGCCCATGCCGCTGCGCCGCTTCTCAAGTTCATCCGTCATGGCAGTCGATGTAAGATGGAAAACCGCCAGGATCGAGTCCTGGCTGATCAAAACAGAACAAATTCCAGCTCTTCCCCACCTTCACCGCCCCTCCTCTTTCGGCCTGCAGCCTTCACAGGAAAATTCCACCGTTGCAAAGAAACCGACCATACGGTATCTTTATCTTATGTCAGAAGCTCATCGACGTGAGAAACAACCAGAACAGGTGCGGCGCGCTCTCCTTGAACAGGCTGCGCGATGCGCCGTGGATCAAGGGCTCGGCGGCCTGACACTGCGGGCGGTCGCAGATGCGGCGTCCGTGACGAAAGGCGGATTGCTGCACCACTTTCCAAGCAAGCAGGCGCTGATCGAAGCCGTCTTCCAGGATCTGCTCCAAAAACTCGATGAACAGATAGACCGATCGATGAATGAGGACGACAGGGAGAGAGGCAGTTTTACCCGTGCTTATATCGATGCTTTTTTCGAGGTGACCTCCGAGGGCACGGAAAGCCCCTGGGCAGCCCTCTCGATCTCCTGCATGACCGATCCGCATCTGCGCACGCTTTGGTCGGATTGGATGCAAAAACGGATCGAGCGGCACGCCGAGACGGACGATCACCCGGATCTGAAGATCGCTCGTTATGCCGCCGACGGCATCTGGCTCGCAAACCTTACCGAGACCAATGGTCTACCGCCGAAGGAACTTGCGGCGCTGCGCACGCAATTGAAGAACCTTACGAAATAAGAGTGAGTACCATGAGCCCCGCAATCCTCACCTATGGCTCCCTTGCTGCCGCGATCGTGCTGGAAGTCATCGGCACGACCTTCCTGCAGCAGAGCCAGCAGTTCACGCGCGCTCTGCCGACCATCCTGATGGGGATTTGCTATCTGGCCGCCTTTTATCTTTTGTCGATCGCGCTCCGCACGCTGCCGGTCGGCATTGCCTATGCGATCTGGAGCGGCCTCGGCATCGTTCTGATCTCGGTCGTCGGCCTGATCCTGTTTCGCCAGACGCTCGACACCGCCGCCATCATCGGCCTCGGCCTGATCATTGCCGGTGTCGTGGTGGTCAACGTGTTTTCGAACTCAATCTCGCATTAAAAAACCGGCCTGCTTTCACAGGCCGGTTTTTGATGAGACGTCGCTAGGACTGCCTAGCTATCCAGGAAGCTGCGCAGCTTGCGGCTGCGGCTCGGATGCTTGAGCTTGCGGAGCGCCTTCGCTTCGATCTGACGGATACGTTCGCGGGTAACCGAGAACTGCTGGCCGACTTCTTCGAGCGTGTGATCGGTGTTCATGCCGATGCCGAAGCGCATGCGCAGCACGCGCTCTTCGCGCGGCGTGAGCGATGCGAGAACGCGGGTCGTCGTCTCGCGCAGGTTCGCCTGGATGGCGGCGTCGATCGGAAGCAGCGCGTTCTTGTCCTCGATGAAATCGCCCAGATGCGAATCCTCTTCGTCACCCACCGGGGTTTCGAGCGAGATAGGCTCCTTGGCGATCTTCAGGACCTTGCGGACCTTTTCGAGCGGCATGGCGAGCTTCTCGGCCAGTTCTTCCGGCGTCGGCTCGCGGCCGATCTCGTGCAGCATCTGGCGCGACGTGCGGACGATCTTGTTGATCGTCTCGATCATATGCACCGGAATGCGGATCGTACGGGCCTGATCGGCGATCGAACGGGTGATCGCCTGACGAATCCACCAGGTCGCATAGGTCGAAAACTTGTAACCGCGGCGGTACTCGAACTTGTCCACCGCCTTCATCAGGCCGATATTGCCTTCCTGAATGAGGTCGAGGAACTGCAGGCCGCGGTTGGTGTATTTCTTGGCGATGGAGATGACGAGGCGCAGGTTCGCTTCGACCATTTCCTTCTTGGCGATGCGCGCTTCCCGCTCACCCTTCTGCACCATCGAAACGATACGGCGGAATTCGGCGATCGAGATGCCGGTTTCGGTCGCAAGATTCTGGATTTCCTGGCGAATATCGCGGATCGTCGTATTCTCGGCCCGCGCGAATTCCTTCCAGCCGCGGGCGGCCAGGTTGGCGATCGACTTCATCCAGTTCGGATCGAGCTCGGCGCCCTGATACTGCTCCAGGAAGCTGTCGCGCTTGACGCCGTAGGATTCGGCCAGACGCAACAGGCGGCCCTCGTTCTGCATCAGGCGCTTGGAAATGTCGTAAAGCTGCTCGACCAGGGAATCGACGCGATTCTGGTTGAGCGACAGCGACTTGACCGCCGTGATCAGCTCGTCCTTGAGCTCCTTGTAGCGGCGCTCCTGGGCGGACGACAGCGTGCCGGTCGCAGCAAGACGCTGCTCGACCTGCTGGTCCTGCAGCTTCCGCAGCTTCTTGTAGGTGTCGGCGATCGTATCGAGCGTTTCCATGACCTGCGGACGCAGTTCCGCTTCCATCGCGGCGAGCGAGAGGCTCGACTCGTCGTCGTCCTCCTCCTCTTCCTCGAGGACCATGCCTTCGCCGCCGACCGACGTTATGTCGTCGTCATTGGCGGCAGTCATCCGCGCCTTGCGGCTCTTTTCCTTCTCTTCAGCCGCCTTGCGGTCGGCCTCGATCTTTTCCGGGCTCTGGAACTGCGGCGCGGCCTTTGCTTCCGGACCGGAATAGGTCGTTTCGAGATCGATGATCTCGCGCAGCAGGGTCGTGCCTTCGTTGAGTTCGTCACGCCAGATGATCAGCGCCTGGAACGTCAACGGGCTCTCACAGAGACCGGCGATCATCGTCTCGCGGCCGGCTTCGATCCGCTTTGCGATCGCAATTTCGCCTTCGCGCGACAAAAGCTCGACGGAACCCATTTCGCGCAGATACATGCGAACGGGATCATCGGTCCGGTCGGTCGGCTCTTTTTTCTTCGCGGTGGCGAGCGCGGTGCTGGAGGTGGGGGCGAGTTCGCCGCCTTCGCTCTCCTCACCATCGTTGTCGCTATCGCTGTCGTCGTCACCACCGGCGGCGTCTTCCGCCTCTTCGTCCTCGACGACATTGATGCCCATGTCGGAGAGCATGGCCATCGTGTCCTCGATCTGCTCGGAGGTAACTTCCTCCGAAGGCAGGACCGAGTTCAATTCGTCCATGGTGACATAACCGCGCTTCTTGGCGGCCTTGATCATCTTCTTGACTGCGTCGTCAGAAAGATCGAGAAGCGGACCGTCCTGCGTGCCTTCGCGCTCGTTTTCTGCTTCTTCGTTTTCTTTGACTTTTGTTGCCATGTATTTCGTCACTTTCCCTGAACGCCACTTTCGCCGCGCTTCGTGGACACCGGCTTAAGACGACCGCTCGCCTTGCCGCGAATCACTGTTCAACACGTAACGGAATGACCTTTAATTCCCGATTACTATTCGGCGGCCGCATTTGACACAGGACCGTCCCGTCAGGAGATCACCGGTCATGTTCGGTGCTATTGACCCACTCCGCCTATTCTGCCTTGAAATGGTGATTCCCACAAATTAACGCTCCGTCAAGCTTTTCCATAAGTCATGCCCAGGAAAATTGGGAAAACCCGGTCAAAACCGGTTTTATTGTGGGTATACTCACCAAATTTAGCCGATATGTAGGCGGTGCCCCCTTAAAGACAAGGGTTTGCGTCGACAGAAAAGGCGTGCACGTCGCTCAGTCACATTCGTCAGCGAGATGCTCCGTCATACTGGGTTACCGCAAGGGCCGCAAGATCGACTTCCGGAACGCATCTAAGGTTGATCGCCGCCATCTCGGCGCCGTCAGGCAAAACCGCTTCGCTGAAGGGAGCCACTCCGCAATTGGCACAGAAATGGTGGGCGATCACCTCCTTGTTGAAGTGATAGGTCGACAGGTTCTCGCGTGGCGTCGTGAGCCGCATCCTGTCGCGCGGAACGAAGGCAAGCAGCACGCCTTTCCGGCGACAGAAGGAACAATTGCATTCCATGGCCTTGTCGAACTCACCTTCGGCCTCGAAGGCGATGTTGCCGCAATGGCAGCTTCCCGAAATTCTCATTGATCTCCCCAACAACACAACCACCTGGCATAGGGTAGTATCGAGACCTCGTTCGGCAAGAGCCGGATTACCGGCTCCGTCAGCCGTGGCTGACGGCCGCACCCTTCACTCGCCCGGACAAGACCCCGAAGCCATCGATGATGGCCTCCTGGTTTTCCATGCGGATAATCTCGAGCTGGACTTCCGAAAGCGCCCTCAGCAGCGGCTCGATTTCCCCGGCATCGCCCGCCTCGGTCGTCTCGGCAATCTCGCGTTCCAGTTCGATCTTCTGGAAGCGAAGCGCCTTCGTTCGTTTGTGAAGCGACAAAGCCTGGCGGTAACCTTCCCGGGCGTCTTCGGGAGCTGCCTGCTGCGTCGCCGTCCACAGCCTGGCATTGCGTATCTGCTGATCCAGCAGTTTCAGGATCGCGTCGAAACCTTCAGCCGAAAGCCGCTGCGTCAGATATTCCCGTGAAAGGTTCGCGCCCGCGGTTGCCGCAGCCGGCAGCATGGCGGACCAGAAACGCTGCAAATCCCGGTTCTCGAAATCGATGGCGGCGATCTCGTCATATTCCTCGAGCAGAAGCTGCGGATGGTTGACGATGGTCAGCGCCAGCACGCTCTCGCGAAGAGCCGGCAGGTCTCGATGCCCGCGGACCAGGCCGGAACGGGCCAGACGATCGGAAACGCCGACACCTCGGCTGCCCCCTCCTGTTCCCTGCGGCGCGGCGCCGCCGCGACCTCCTGGCCGAGCTCCACCGCGCTGAAAACCCTCGCGGCGTCCGTTGCCGCCACGTTGCACCGGCGAAAAGAAACTGTTCAGGCGGTCCCGGATCTCCTGCTGGTAATGACGGCGGACATTCTCATCTGCGATGACGGAGACGATCTGTTTCAGCCGCGCTTCAAGCTCCGCGCGCTGTTCGGGCGTTTCGAAATTGGCCGAGGCGGCTTCTCGCCGCCAGATCATGTCGACCAGAGGCTTTGCTTCGGACAGCACCTTGTCGAACGGCGCCCTGCCCTCGTGCTTGACCAGATCGTCCGGATCCTTGCCGTCCGGCAGCAGAGCGAAACGCACGGAGCGTCCCGGCTTCAGGAAAGGCAGAGCCAAATCCGCGGCACGGCTCGCAGCCCTGAGGCCCGCCCCGTCGCCATCGAAGCAGAGCACCGGCAGCGGCGAAATCTTCCAGAGGAGATCGAGCTGATTTTCCGTCAAAGCCGTGCCCAGGGGAGCGACCGCATTTTCCACCCCGGCCTGATGCAGCGCGATCACGTCCATATAGCCCTCGACCGCGATGATCGTGGCACCTTCGGTCTTGCCGCCGGTGGCCTGTGCCGCCCGCCTGGCGCGGGCGAAATTGTAGAGCACCTGCCCCTTATGGAAGAGTTCGGTCTCCGGCGAGTTCATGTATTTCGCGGGCGCATCCGGCGCCATGGCGCGGCCGCCGAAGGCGATCACCTTCTCCCGCGACGACAGGATGGGGAACATGATGCGATCGCGGAAATAATCATAGGAGACCGGGATGTCGTCGCCATGCCGCACCAGGCCGCACGCCTCGATCTGTTCCTTGGGCACGCCCTTGCCGGCAAGAAACTCCTTGAGCGCATTGCGGCTTTCCGGTGCGTAACCCAGCCGGAACGTCTCGATGGTGCGGCTTGTCAGACCGCGGTCGCGCAGATAGGCCCGCGCCTTGGCGCCACCTGCCCCCTGGAGCTGGTCCTGAAAGAAGCGCGTCGCCATTTCCATGACGTCGAGCAGTGAAGTTCGCTCCTTCTCGCGCTTCTCGGCCTGCGGATCCGGTTGGGGCAGAGCGATACCGGCCATGTCGGCAACCTGCTGCACAGCCTCCGGGAAGTTCAGTCCCTCAAGGTCGGTCAGGAAGCGGAAATGATCGCCGGATACGCCGCAGCCGAAGCAATGGTATCGGCCCTTGCGGTCTTCGCAATGAAAGCTCGGGCTTTTCTCGCCATGGAACGGGCAGCAGGCCCAATAATCGCCGCGCGAGACATTGGTTTTCCGGCGATCCCAGGTCACCCGACGGCCGACCACAGCCGATATCGGCACGCGATCGCGGATTTCGTCGAGAAAACTGTTGGAAAAGCGCATCTTCACCTCTGAGCCAAACTTCATATAAGCGTCGGCCCGAAAGAATGCCACCGCGAACCAAAATGCTGCCCGCTATTCACAGGCCGAATCTGCCTGGCCGGTGACCCGGATCCACCCCCTTAGTCACCACAGAGTGACCGGAAAACAAGAAAGGCGGGAATCCGAAATCGGGTTCCCGCCTCTTGGTTTTCCGACTGCTATAGCGAGCTTACTTCAGGAGATCTTTCACCACGCCTGAGGCCTTGGCAAAATCCATCTGTCCCGGATATTTTTCCTTCAATACGGCCATCACCTTGCCCATGTCCCGCAGGCCCTGAGCGCCGGTTTCAGTGACCGCCGCCTGAATGAGGCCGCGCACTTTTTCATCCGAAAGCTGCTCCGGCATGAAGCCCTTGATGACCTCGATTTCCTCGCGCTCCTGCGTGGCGAGTTCGGCGCGGCCGGCATCCTCGTAGATCTTTGCCGATTCCTCGCGCTGCTTCACCATCTTCTGCAGGATTTGCAGGATATCGTCGTCGCTGACCGGATCCTTGCCCGCACCGCGGTTGCCAATGTCGCGATCCTTGATGGCCGCCTGGATCAGGCGCACGGTGGACAGCCGACGACTATCCTTGGCCTTCATTGCATCCTTGAGCGCTTCGGAAAGCTTGTCGCGCATCATCATTTTTCTCCTTGGGAAAAGCCGGTGCGCAGGCTGCGTGAATTGTGGCTTTTCCTTGTCATCCAAGCCGGTGTCATAGACGACGGGCCGAGGGCAATCAATTCAATTCACTTAAGCCGCTGAATTCTGACGAGGATAATCGTAAGGGATTCTTAGGCTCGCGTGATTGACCATCCCGCCCGCTTTGTTTATTTTCCGGCACCTGCACGAGATTTAGAATGTCAGGGCTAGCGCCGGTATTCCTGCGCGCCCGTTCCTGCGACCATAGATGGCCTCTACAGCCTGTCTCTTCAAGGGATGGGGCCGGTGAGGCAGAAGGATGAACATGACTGCGACCGCTCCAGCCACCGCCCCTTGGACCACCAAGAAACCCACCGCCGTACTCGTTCTTGCCGACGGTACGGTGATCGAAGGAACGGGCATCGGGGCTACCGGCAAGGTGACCGCCGAAGTGGTCTTCAATACCGCGCTGACGGGGTACGAAGAAATCCTGACCGACCCTTCCTATCTCGGCCAGATCGTCACCTTCACCTTCCCCCATATCGGCAATGTCGGCACCAATGAAGAAGATATCGAGGACCTGACGCCCGCCGCCCGGCGCGGCGCGGTCGGCGTCATCTTCAAAGCCGACATCACCGAACCCTCCAACTACCGCGCTGCCAAGCATCTCGATGCCTGGTTGAAGGCGCGCGGCATCATTGGGCTTTCGGGCATCGATACCCGCGCGCTGACGGCCTGGATCCGGCAGAACGGCGCGCCAAATGGAGTGATCGCTCACGATTCGAACGGTGTCTTCGACATTGAAGCGCTGAAGGCCGAGGCCAAGGCATGGAGCGGTTTGGAAGGTCTTGATCTCGCCAAGGAAGCGACCTCCGGCCAGTCCTCGCAGTGGACGCAGAAGTCTTGGGTATGGAACGAGAGCTACAGCGACCTTCAGCCGGAAGATGCGAAATATCATATCGTTTGCGTCGATTACGGCGTGAAGCGCAATATCCTGCGCCTCTTCACCGGTCTGGATTGCAAGGTCACCGTCGTGCCGGCGCAAACCTCGGCCGAAGACATTCTGGCCTTGAAGCCGGACGGCATTTTCCTGTCGAACGGCCCGGGCGATCCGGCGGCAACCGGCGAATATGCAGTGCCGGTCATTCAGGATGTCATCAGGACCGATATTCCGACCTTCGGCATCTGCCTCGGCCACCAGATCCTCGGCCTGGCGCTCGGGGCGAAGACGGAAAAGATGCATCAGGGTCATCACGGCGCCAATCATCCCGTCAAGGATCATACGACCGGCAAGGTCGAGATCGTTTCGATGAACCACGGCTTTGCAGTCGATTCGAAGTCTCTGCCGGAAGGCGTTGAAGAGACTCACATTTCGCTCTTCGACGGCACCAATTGCGGCCTGCGTCTTTCCGGGAAACCAGTCTTTTCCGTACAGCATCATCCCGAGGCTTCGCCGGGACCGCAGGACAGCCACTATCTCTTCCGCCGCTTCATCAATCTCGTTCGCGAGCGCAAGGGCGAACCGGCCCTCGCCGAGCGCTGATCTGCTGCCCTAAAAAAATCGCTTACAGCCTATTGACCTCAACCTCGCTTGAGGTCGCACAAAGCCCCTGTTCAAAACGAGCAGGGGTTTTTCATGAGCGAAATACAAAAGGCACGCGTCGTTCGCGTCAACAGGTTCTCGGTGCCGGAGGACGCCCGCGACGAGTTCATGCGTCTCATAGGAAGGACGCACGAGGTCATCCGGTCGCAGCCCGGCTTCGTCGAGGACCTGATCCTTGAGCAGCATTCAGGGCCGGGAGAATTCAACCTCCTCACCATCGTAAAATTCGAAGGAGAACACGTCCTTCAACCGATCATCGCCGCAGTCGCGAAATCGGATGCTGAGGCCGGTATCGACCGCCAGGCCCTGAACAGGCGCCTCGGGGTCGAAGCCAATGTCGGTTTCTATCAGCCGGTGACGCTGCGCGAACTACTGCCGGCATGAGGCGGCAGCCGGCTCGCTGTTCTCAGCGGGCCGTTTTCTGACGGCGGACGAGAAGCCAGAACCGCCCGCAGAGAAAGACAGCCGCTGCGGCAAGACCAAGGACAAAACCGAACCAGACACCCTCCCCTCCGAAACCAAGCGGGAAGGCAAAGATCCAGGCGCAGGCAAATCCGATCGGCCAATAGGCGATGAGGGCCAGTATCATCGGCACCTTGGTGTCCTTGACACCGCGCAGCAGCCCGGCGCCCACCGCCTGCAGTCCGTCGACGAGCTGGAACGCACCGGCAATCGCGATCAACGGCACGGCAAGGGCAAGCACGGTTTCTGCATCTGCCTGCCGGGTATCTAGGAACAAGGCGCCGAGGGCGCGTGGCACCGCCGCGTAGAGCACGCTCCCGATCGCGGTGATGAAAATACCGATGGCAAGCACTGCGATGGCCGCGCGTCTAACGCCCAACGGATCGTTGCGGCCATTGGCAAGACCGACCCGCACCGTCGCGACCTGCGCAAGACCGAGTGGGATCATGAAGGCGATCGAAGCAAGCTGCAGGGCGATGCCATGCGCGGCAAGCTCCAGCTTGCCGATCATGCCCATCAGCAGCGAAGCTGCGGAAAACAGGCTGGTTTCCGCCAGGATGGTGAAGCTGATCGGCAGGCCGAGCGCCACGATCTCGCGGACCATGGCCCAGTCCGGGCGCCAGAACCGCACGAAGATCTCGTAGGCCCGCATCCGCGGCTGGCTTTCTACATAGAGGACGGCAATCAGGAAGCCGCAGAGATTGGCGCAGACCGCCGCAATCGCTGCCCCATGTAGCCCGAGCGCCGGCGCGCCGAAATGGCCGAAAATCAGGGTATAGGCCACGGCTGCGTTCATCAGGAACATACCGATCGTGACATAAAGCACGATGCTGCCCTTCTCCAGGCCCGTGACGAAGCTGCGAAGCGCCATCAATCCGAGCGCGGGGAAGACGCCCCATTGAGCGATCCTGAGATAGCCTTGCGCGAGAGCTGCAACATCGGGCGCCTGACCGAGGCGGAGGAGGATCGGCTCCGAAAACCAAAGAAGCGGCGCCGTGAGAACGCTATAGGCGAAGACGATCCAGAAACCCATTCGCACGGAGCGGCGGACGCCGATAGCATCGTTGTGCCCGAGAGCTTGCGCGACGAGCGGCACCACGGCACTCGTAAAGCCGGTGCCAAAGATGAAGACGATAAAGAACATCTGCGTCGCAAGCACGACGGACGCGAGCTCCGTCGTGCCGAGCCATCCGACGAGAATGACATCGGTCGTGTGGATGGCCATCTGCGCAAGCTGTGCCCCCACCAGTGGCACGCCAAGGGCGAAGGTCGCGCGCATATGCGAGGACCAGGAGTTGTCCGTGGACCCCTGGAACGTCACGGCCTGGCTCGAGCTCGACATGGGCACCTCCGCAGACGAAAAACGCCGCTTCCAGGAACTGGCGAGCGGCGGATGCCTCGCGTATAAAGAAGCATTCGCCGGGCGGCAACACTTTGCCGCGATTCAGCAGAATTTTTGGCCGTCTCTTCAAGAAATCTGATGGCTGAGTTCGTTTTCCCGCACCACGAGTGGAACTTTCCGCGAAATCTTGCTCAAAAACACCAAAATGGCGACCAGCATGAAGATCGCCGCCATCATGTAGGGTGCGCCGGCGAACTCCACCGCCGCATGCGGACCGGTGAAGGCACCGAAGAGTTGCGTAAAGATCGCTGGGCCGATGATCGTCGTCAGGCTTGTGAGACTGGCCATCGCGCCCTGCAGTTCACCTTGGGCAGACGGGGGGACCTTGCCGGCCGCAATGCTTCTCAGCGGCGGATCGGCGACATTTTCGATCGTCGTCGCAAGGATGATCGCATAGACCATCCAGCCTTCCCAGGCGAAAGCATATCCCAGCAGTCCGAGGCACGAAAAGGAAAGGCCAAGGACCGCCGTCTTCCATTCGCCGAGGACCGGCACGAGCTTCGGGAGGACAAATGCCATCACGAGCGCCGCACAGATTCCGAAAAGCCCTAGCGAAAGACCGATTTGACCTTCGCTCCAGCCGTAGCGATAGGCCGAGACGAAGGACCAGACGGATGGGTAGACCGCGTGCGCCAGCCAATAGAGGAACATCACCAGCATGACCCAGCCGATACCCGGATAGTGGCGCATCTGGCGCAACGCTCCGAGCGGGTTTGCCCGCCGCCATTCAAATCTGCGGCGGTTGCCCCTGTCGAGCGTCTCTGGCAGCAGGAACCAGGCGGCGATGAAATTGGCGAGCGATAGGAGACCCGCCCCCAGAAACGGGACGCGCGGGCCCAGTTCTCCAAGCAGCCCGCCGATGACGGGGCCGACGGTAAAGCCGACACCGAATGCGATACCGATCAGGCCGAAATTCTTGGCGCGGTTTTCGTCATTGCTGATGTCGGCGATATAGGCTGAGCAGGTCGCGAAACTGCCGCCGGAAATGCCGGCCAATACCCGCCCCACGAACAGCATCCAGAAGCTGGTCGCCGCCGCGCAGATCAGGTTGTCGAGCGCGAAGGTAAGGACCGATGCCAGCAGGATCGGTCGCCGTCCGAAGCGGTCGCTCAGGTTTCCGAGGAGCGGCGCGAACAGGAACTGCATGGCGGAATAGATCAGGAGAAGCCAGCCGCCGTCGACGGCGGCAGCGCTCATGTCGTCGCCCGTCAATTCCCGCAGGAACGTCGGCAGTACCGGCATGATGATCGCGATCCCGATCACATCCAGGAACAGGATCATGAAAACCAGAAAAAGACCGCGGCGAACGAATTTCGGGTCGAGCATCGGTTGTCTCTCTAGGATCTGGTGGTTTCTGGAAAGACGACCGTGTCGCCGCGCAGCCTACATAAACGCAAACGGAAAAGGAAACAATCCGTGAACATTTCAAAGTTTTTGATGCGAGGATGACCGGGTTGAATATCAATCAGGGCGCACGCCGCTGCTCCGCCTTAAGAAAATCGAGGAATGCCCGTAGCGGCGCCGGGATGTGCCGCCGCCCGTGATAGTAGAGAAAGGGACCGGAGAACTCTTGGGTCCAGCCTTCCAGGATCGGCAGCAGTTCGCCCCTTTCAAGGGCCGGAGCCAGAAATTCCTCGAAGCTGAAGATGATCCCGATCCCCTGGCAGGCGAGGCTCACCTCAAGTTCGGTGGTTTCGGCTACCAGTGCGGCGGGCGGATGGATCGTGAACTCCCTGCCGTTCTCCTCGAAGGTCCAGGGCACGATCCGTCCACTTGCAAAGCGGTGCAATATGCATCGGTGCTGCAGGAGGTCGCGCGGGTGCTGCGGCATCCCGTGTTCCTCGAGATAGGACGGCGCGGCCGCCCCGACAAAACGCTGGACCCGCGGGCCGATCGGCACCGCGATCATATCCTGATGCAGGGATTCCTCGTAACGCACGCCCGCGTCAAAACCTTCGGCCAGAATATCGATAAAGGCGTCGTTACTTGACACCTCCAGCGTGATGCCGGGATATTGCTTCAGGAACCGACCAGCTATGTCCGGCAGAATATTGCGTGCAACGATACCCGGCACGTTCAGTCTAAGCCGCCCAACGGGCGTATCGCGGAAACTGTTGATGCCGTCGATTGCGGCTTCTATCTCCGCCAATCCTGGTCCGAGACGCTCCAGCAATCGCTCGCCGACTTCCGTAAGCGTTACCGTTCTTGTGGTACGATTGAGGAGCCGGACCCCTAGGCGCGCCTCCAGCCTCCGCATCGCTTCGCTGAGCGACGAGGCGGATACACCGCGCACCTTACCCGCCGCGCGGAAACTTCTGAGCCGCGCAACGGTTGCGAACGCGTCGAGATCGGCGAGCGGAAGATCAGCCATTGTACGAAAATCCAAACAGCTTGTGCATGACCATACGGATTATCGCACAAAGAAATCCGACGTAAAAGAGCCCGGTATCTGACAGAGATTTTAAGCAAGGAGCAAAGCAATGCAAACGCGCCAACTTGGAAAGACCGGTCCTCAGGTTTCCGCAATCGGCCTCGGCTGCATGGGAATGTCCGATTTCTACGGCCCCACCGATCGCAGCGAAAGCATAGCCACGATCCATGCCGCACTGGATGCAGGTATCAATGTTCTGGATACCGGCGACTTCTACGGCATGGGTCACAATGAGATGCTGATCGGAGAGGCTTTGCGCGGGCGTCGGAGGGAGGACGCCATCATCAGCGTCAAGTTCGGGGCTTTGCGCGATCCGAAGCGCAATTGGTACGGCTACGACTCGCGCCCGGCGGCTGTCCGTAACTTTCTGGGCTATAGCCTGACCCGGCTTGGGGTCGACTATATCGACATCTACCGGCCTTCTCGGCTCGATCCCAACGTCCCGATCGAGGAAACGATCGGCGCGATGGCGGATCTCGTGAAGGAAGGCTATATCCGCCATATCGGGCTCTCCGAAGTAGGGGCCGAGACCATTCGCCGTGCAGCCAAGGTCGCCCCCATCTGTGATCTGCAGATCGAATATTCACTCATCTCCCGCGGCATAGAAGACGAAATCCTGCCGACCTGCCGCGAACTCGGCATCGGCATCACCGCTTACGGCGTCCTGTCCCGCGGTCTGATCAGCGGTCATTGGAAGAAGGAAAACGCGACCCAAGGCGACTTCCGGGCCTTCAGTCCCCGCTTCCAGGAGGGCAATGTCGACAGCAATCTCGCGCTGGTCGAAGCGCTGCGGGAAATCGCGGACCGCAAGTCCGTCTCGGTGGCGCAGATCGCGATCGCCTGGGTTGCGACGCGGGGAGACGACATCATCCCGCTGGTTGGCGCCCGCCGCCGCGACCGGCTGACGGAATCGCTCGGCGCGCTCGATGTGTCGCTGTCTTCGGACGATCTTTCCGCCATCGAAAGAGCGATACCGAGAGGTGCTGCCGCCGGCGCGCGTTATCCGGCCGCACAACTCGCCCATATGGACAGCGAGAAATAGTCCGAACAGCAGTTCCAGGCGAGCGCCCAACCGCTCGCCTGGAAGCAATCTGCGCATCAAAGCAAGATTACCTGACGCCGACGGCAAGACGCTCGCCACAGCAACCACCGACAAGATGTTCCCCTGACCGCACCGTCCGGCTCGACATTCACGGCTGGAGATCATAGAGAGAAATTCTTCTCCTATGGCGGCTCCCCCATGATCGAACTTTTCTGGCGCGGCATTCTGATCGGCATCGGCGCCACTATCCTAATGGACCTCTGGGCAATCCTGCTGCACCGCGTTTTCGGCCAGCCCAAGGCCAACTGGGCACTGGGCGGACGCTGGTTCTGGCATCTCTCCCGCGGGACCGTTTTCCACGAGAGCATCGCCGCAGCAGAACCTTATACCCATGAGCTGGCGCTCGGCTGGGCTGGCCACTATGCAGTCGGCGTCATCTATGGCGTGGCTTTCGCCTTCATCGTCGGGTTCGGCTGGTTCTCTGCCCCGACCTTTGTGCCGGCATGGGTCTTCGGAATTGTCACAGTCGCCGCCGGCTGGTTCTTTATGCAGCCCGGTATGGGGCTTGGCTGGGCCGCGTCGAAGACGCCGAAGCCGAACAAGGTGCGTTTTCTCAATCTCGCCGCTCACACGGTTTTCGCCCTCGGGCTCTACGGGTCTGCGCTCATGATCCGCTGATCTTCCAGACCCCGCTTCACGTGGTCTTCCACTTCCTGAATCGCCCTGCGAGCCGGCGGAACCAACAGCTTGAAAGGCCTGTTGTTTTTTTTCGCCGCTTGACATGTTATTTTTTTATAACATTATTCTGAGCAGAACAAGGGAGAAGGATGATGGAACTGAAATTCAAGGTATCGGGCCGGATCGCAAGGCCGGTGGAGGAAGTGTTCGAGACCGTCGCCGATCCGAAGAAGCTCTCCGGCTATTTCACGACTGGCGGCGCACAAGGGCGACTGGAGACCGGCGCAACGGTCACCTGGGATTTTCACGACTTTCCCGGCGCTTTCCCCGTGCAGGTCGTGAAGGTCGAGAAAGACAAAGAGATCGTTCTGAGATGGGAAGCCAATGAAGGTGAACCCGGCGAGGCTCCCGACGGCAATCCGGCCGGCAAATACATGACGACTGTCACCATGACCTTCGAACCGCTCGAAGACAACCGCACTCTGGTGACGATCGCCGAAGAAGGCTGGAGGGAAACACCCGGCGGACTGACCGCCTCCTACGGCAATTGCCAGGGATGGTCTCAGATGCTCTGCGCGATGAAGGCCTATGTGGAATACGGCATCAACCTGCGCGAGGGAATGTACAAGTGAGCTTCAGTCGGAGACATCGGGGCGCCGTTGCCGTCGGCATACCGCGCCTCCCTTGACCTCAAAGCAAGCTGAAGACCGGCCAATCTCGGGTAAACCTCAGACCTCTCCGGAGAACGTATCGCAGGTCTTCATGTCGCCGGTATCGAAACCGCGCTTGAACCAGCGCATGCGCTGCTCCGAGGTGCCGTGGTTGAAGCTTTCCGGCACGACATAGCCTTGGCTGCGCTTCTGCAGCGTATCGTCCCCGATCTGCTGCGCGGCATTCAACGCCTCTTCCAGATCGCCGCGTTCCAGAATGCCCTTCTGCTCCGTGAATTTGCCCCAGACACCGGCAAAGCAGTCCGCCTGCAATTCCACCCGCACCGACATCTGGTTTGCCTCGGTCTCGCTCATGCGCTGACGCGCCTGGTTGAAGCGCGGCAGAATGCCGAGCAGGTTCTGCACGTGATGCCCCACCTCATGCGCCACGACATAGGCTTCCGCAAAGTCGCCGGCGGCATCGAACCGCTGCTCGAGTTCGCCGAAGAACTCCGTATCGAGATAAACCTTGCGATCGTTAGGGCAGTAGAAGGGACCGGTTGCGGAGGAAGCAAAGCCACAGGCCGAGTTCACCTGTCCGGAAAACAGCACCAGGTTTGGCTCCTGGTAGGTCTGGCCGTTCGCCTGGAAGATGCCGTTCCACGTATCCTCTGTTTCGGCGAGGACTGTACGAACAAAAGCAGTGGTGTCGTCATTGGCGGGCGCTCTGCTTGTCTCCTGCTGCGTGCCGGAACCATCCAGACCGATGTCGCCGCCCGAAAGCAGCGTCAGGGGGTTGATACCGAGGACCCAGCTGATGATCAGTATGAGAATGATACCGCCGATGCTGAGCCCGCCTCCGCCTCGGCGCCCGCCGCCGATGGGGATGCGGAACCCGCCGCCACGCCCGAACGGGCTGCCGCCCGTGGAGGCACCGCGCCGGTCCTCGACATTGTCCGATTGACGGCGGCCTTTCCATTCCATCTCAGGATCTCCTATCGCGAATAACCCTTATCACGCGATATAACGCAGATGACGGGAAAAAGGAGCCATCACCCGCTGAAGATTTGGTCTTAGGCGACCTGCAGCACCTTCTTGCCGGGCAGGAAGACCGTCAGCAGCCCAAGAGCCGGAAGAAAAGCGCAGATGGTATAGACGAAACCGATGCCGTAAAGGTCGGCAAAGATGCCGAGCACGGCCGCCGCAATGCCGCCAATGCCGAAGGCAAGCCCGAAAAAGATGCCGGCGATCATGCCGACACGGCCGGGCACCAACTCCTGTGCCATCACCACGATCGCCGGGAAGGACGAGGCCATGATGAAACCGACGATCGCAGAAAGCGCGATGGTCAGGGGAAGGTTCGCAAATGGCATGGCGAGCGTAAACGGCAGCGCGCCGAGGATCGAGAACCAGATGACCACCTTCGAGCCGAACCGGTCGCCGATCGGGCCGCCGACGACCGTTCCCAGCGCCACGGCGCCGAGGAAGATGAAGAGCATGATCTGCGACTGCTGCACCGTGACGCCGAAACGTTCGATCACGAAGAACGTGTAGTAGCTGCTGATGCTCGCCATGTAGATGTTCTTGGAGAATGTCAGCAACGCCAGCACGACGAGTGCCGTCGCCACCGTCCGCTTGGAGAGGCTGTGGGCGTTCAAAATCCTCTTGCGGCCCTTGTTGGCTGCCATATGCGCCTTATACCAGCGCGCCACCCAGGCCAGGATGACAATTCCGAGCATGGCGATGACGGAGAACCAGGCAACACTCCCCTGCCCGTTCGGCACGATGATGAAGGCGGCGAGCAGCGGACCGATCGACTGGCCGAAATTGCCGCCGACCTGGAATGTCGCCTGCGCAAAACCGTAGCGGCCACCGGAGGCTAGCCGGGCGACGCGGGAAGATTCCGGATGGAAGACGGCCGAGCCGATGCCGATCAGCGAGGCGGCGATCACAAGCATCGGGTAGGAATGTGCCCATGCAAGGATGAACAGACCGACGAAGGTGGAGCCCATGCCGACCGGCAGCGAATAGGGAAAAGGCTTCTTGTCGGTAACGATGCCGATCACCGGCTGCAGCAGCGATGCCGTACACTGGAAGGCGAGCGTCAGGATCCCGATCTGCCAGAAGTCGAGCGCAAAGTCGGTCTTCAGCATCGGATAGATCGCCGAAATCATCGACTGCATGATGTCGTTCAGCATGTGGCAGAAGCTGACGGCAAAAATGATCGGCAGGACCGTCACCTCCGCTGCGGCAGCGGCGACGGGCTTCGAAGTTGCATCGGCCATGAGCATTTCCTCCGCGCAAGCGGTCCTCATCGATGGCCGTTGCGGCAAATTCCTTATGGCCGGTGTTTATTCCCGCAAGCCGCGGCTGTCCATGACAGCAAGGCTGATATCAGTACGGTTCAGAAATTTTTTGTCCGTCAGGCGCGACGGGACCCGAGCCGCTGCCGCAAGATGAACATTGCAACGATGGCGACCAGCGTAAGCAACAGGATCCAGCTCGGCCCGCCGGAAAAGACGACCGCGTTCATGATGCGTCCGGGGATGAGCGTGAAGAGGCCGGCGCCGACGATACCGCCGAGATACATTCCGATCACAGAAGCCTTGTGCGCCCTAATGTTATGGGCACGCGCCGCGCTGATCGTGCGCCAGGCGCCGACGAGGACGAAGACCGAAAGCAGATGAATCGGGCTGAAGCCGTAGAAGAGGTTGATCCCATGAATGAAGAAGCTGGAGAGCGAAGTGACCACCATCAGCACCATCCAGATCTTGCCAAACAGCCGGTGCCGCGGCGTACCCTTGCGATCGAGGAGAATGTAAGCGCCAAGCACGGCGGCCGGCAGCACCGCCGCGACATGGATCTGCACGGCAAGCGGGGCGTCGAGAAGCGGTTGAAGGTTCACGAGGCTACCTCTGGGTCATCAAGCGATTGAACTCGTCGCCTGTTTCGGCCAAGACTGCCCGCATCCTCAACCGGAACGGCGCAGACAGCGGACAAACTTCGTGAAACAGGCGTTTTTTGATTCCACGCTTCGTGAATTGCAGCTCTTTATCCGCTCGGCGCGTTTCTGGATGACCTTTTCGCTCGTCGTCCTCATCTTCGCGGTCAGCGGCCCCTACGGCACATTTGAACGCATGACCTTCGGCATCCGGCTTGGTTATTGGTTGATCGTGCATGCCGTCACGTGGGCGATCGCCATCAGCTTTTCGCTCGCCGCCGAAGTCCTGATGCGAGAACGGCTCGGCAACACGCTGCTGCGCATGATGATCGGCTCGCTCGTTGCGGCCTTGCCGATCGGCTTTGCGCTCGGTCTCGTCGATTTCGCATTTACGGGAGTCTGGGCAGAAACGGCCGACGGCTTTCGCCGTGCGCTGATGGCCCTTCCGCTCTGCGCCCTCTTCTGCCTGCTCACCTACACGGCGATGCATCGGCAGATCGCCGCAGCGGCTACGCCATCGGCACCATCGGAACTGTTACCCGACCGCCCCTCGGCTGCTAACCGTCAGCCGTCCGCCCCGGAGATCCTCAATCGCTTGAAACCGCAAAATCGTGGGCCACTCGTGCGCCTGTCCGTTGAGGATCATTACACCGAGGTCGTCACCGTCCGCGGCCGCGAACTTATCCTCCTGCGCTTTGCGGACGCGCTGAAGGAACTCGGTGATACCCCCGGCCTGCAGGTCCACCGCTCGCACTGGGTGGCGGAAGCGCAAGTGGAAAAACTGAAGCGCGAGGGCGGCAAGCTGTACGTGATTACGAAAGACGGTGCCGAGATTCCCGTGAGCCGCACTTACATAGACGCGGTGCGGGCCTGTTTTACATCCTGAAGGATGAGCACACCCCAGCCAGCGGCAAATACCAATGGCGCGACGGGCAATCCGCCTAGCGACGCCAGCGGTCCGCTCAAGGGCAACGACGCAACCAAAAGATAGACTAGCCGCTCGCCTACGCCTGCAGGCCCCCGCTTATAGATCGACGCGCTCACGACCACCAGTGCCCCAAGATCGTAGACCAATGAATAGGGTGAAATCATAAAGGTCGCAAACACCAGGCTGGCGGCCCGGTTGTGTGGGCTTCTGAGCTTGAAGGATGCCCATCCGAACAGGAGAAATGCCGCGAGGGCCACCGGCGCATGCCCGCGAAACGCAGCGGCGGCATCATATCCGAGACTGCGCAGCGCACCGAATGTGGAGAGCATCATATGAACGAAAATGCCTTCCCCTTCGTTCATCACCCACGTCTGGTAGGGCCAAGTCTGCTGCATATAGCCGATCCATGTCTCCAAGCCGAAAATCCAGGCGGACAGGAACACGGTCGACACGGTTGTCACGCCGGCGGACAGGAAAACCAGCCAGCGCCGTTCGACGAGCAGCAACAGGGGCAGAAGGATGCCGAGCTGTGGCTTGACTGTCAGCAAGCCGATCGCGACGCCGGCCAGCAGCGGGCGGTTGTCGCGGAGCGAGAGCCCATAGAGCAGCATCGCCGCCGTCATAAAGCCGTTCTGAGCCGCGAGTACGTTGCACACGATGAACGGCAGGAGGAACAATACTGGAAATTCAGGATTTTGCCGCGCTAACAACGACAGTGCGTGCAGATAGATGAGCAGCGTCACCAGCAGAAAAACCACCATCGACACGCTGTAGGGAAGCCACCCAAACGGCCATATGAGAAGCAGGAAATGGGGCGGATAGCTCCAGGTATGCCAAGGGAAATCCGCGCCGAAAGCTGCTGTCATATGAGGGAAATAGATATCTTGCCCCTGAAACAGTTCGCGGACGCCTCCTTCCAGTACAAGCCGGGAGGCAATCCAGTAATTGGAAAAATCACGATTAGTCCAGGCAAGGCTGCCCTTGTCGGTCAGGCCGAGGAAGATGGCGACCACAACAACGACGGCGCAGAGGATTGCAGCAGCGGCTACCATGACTAGCGTCCGGCGCGAATCGGCAAATGTACCCATTGTCCTGCTCATCCCGAGGCTTCCATCGAACACCTGTCCGTCTTTACGACAAAGGCCTGAATATTCCCTCTCTCGGATGCAAAGCTTTTAAACAGGATCGAGCGGGCATGACGCCAGTCACAGCAAATCTGTAAATTCGGAGAGATTCGGGGTTCCGTTCGGGGAAACATTTGCCTATAAGCCGCGTCTAGCCTGAAAAGACATGCGCGCGCGACCCGACCGGTGCCCTCCACACCGTGCCGGTTTTTCGCGCAGGAAAAAAGCGGAAAGATACCCCATGCCCAAGCGCCAAGATTTGAAATCGATCCTCATCATCGGCGCGGGTCCGATCGTCATCGGGCAGGCATGCGAATTCGACTATTCCGGCACCCAGGCCTGCAAGGCACTGAAGGAGGAAGGTTACCGGGTCATCCTCGTGAACTCCAACCCGGCGACCATCATGACCGATCCCGGCCTCGCCGACGCGACCTATGTCGAACCGATTACCCCGGAAGTCGTCGCCAAGATCATCGCCAAGGAGCGTCCGGACGCCCTGCTGCCGACCATGGGCGGCCAGACCGCGCTGAATACCGCGCTCTCCCTCAAGCGCATGGGAGTGCTAGACCGCTATAATGTGGAAATGATCGGCGCCAAGCCCGCTGCCATCGACAAGGCTGAAGACCGCGCCCTCTTCCGCGAAGCCATGGCGAAGATCGGACTGGAAACGCCGAAATCGATGCTGGCGAACGCCACCGATATCAAGGACGCCGACCGCAAGACCCATGAGGCGGAGAGGGCCAAGCTGCGCGAAAGCCTTTCCGGCGGGGATCTGGACAAGGCGCTCGACGAACTGGAAAACCAGTGGAACCTCGGAGAGAGCGACCGTAAGCAGCGCTATATGAGCCACGCCATGGCAATCGCCGCCCAGGCGATCGACGTCGTCGGACTGCCGGCGATCATCCGTCCGTCGTTCACGCTCGGCGGCACCGGCGGCGGCATTGCCTACAACCGCACGGAATTTTTCGAGATCGTCAATTCCGGCCTCGACGCCTCGCCGACCACCGAAGTGCTGGTCGAAGAGTCCGTGCTCGGCTGGAAAGAATACGAGATGGAAGTCATCCGCGACAAGGCGGACAACTGCATCATCATCTGCTCGATCGAAAACATCGATCCGATGGGCGTCCACACGGGCGATTCCATCACCGTCGCGCCGGCGCTCACGCTGACCGACAAGGAATATCAGATCATGCGCAACGCCTCGATCGCGGTCCTGCGCGAGATCGGCGTCGAGACCGGCGGCTCCAACGTGCAATTCGCGGTCAACCCCAAGGACGGCCGCCTTGTCGTCATCGAAATGAACCCGCGCGTCTCGCGCTCTTCTGCGCTGGCCTCAAAGGCTACCGGCTTCCCGATCGCCAAGGTAGCAGCCAAACTCGCTGTCGGTTACACGCTCGACGAGCTTGAGAACGATATCACCGGCGGCGCGACGCCCGCTTCGTTCGAACCGTCGATCGACTACGTGGTCACTAAGATCCCGCGTTTCGCCTTCGAAAAATTCCCGGGCGCCGAACCGATCCTGACGACTGCGATGAAGTCCGTCGGAGAAGTGATGGCGATCGGCCGCACATTCGCGGAGTCGCTGCAGAAGGCACTGCGCGGCCTCGAAACCGGCCTCACCGGCCTCGACGAAATCGAGATCCCCGGCCTGGAAGACGGCGAGAACTCCAAGAACGCCATCCGCGCCGCAATCGGCACGCCGACCCCGGATCGTCTGCGCATGGTGGCCCAGGCGCTCCGCCTCGGCCTGACCGAAGCCGAAGTCCACGAAGCCTGCAAGATCGACCCGTGGTTCATCGCCCAGTTCAAGGCGATTGTCGACATGGAGGCGCGCATCCGCGAACACGGCCTGCCGACCGACGCAGAAAACCTGCGTATGCTGAAGGCCATGGGCTTCTCCGACGCCCGCCTCGCTTCGCTGACCGGCAAGCGTCCAAAGGAGGTCGCCGAACTCCGCAACTCGCTCAACGTGCGTCCGGTCTTCAAGCGCATCGACACCTGTGCGGCCGAGTTTGCTTCCCCGACCGCCTATATGTACTCGACCTATGAAGTCCCCTTCGTCGGTGCACTCCGCTCCGAAGCGGAAGTCTCCGCCGCCAAGAAGGTCGTCATTCTCGGCGGCGGCCCGAACCGCATCGGCCAGGGCATCGAGTTCGATTATTGCTGCTGCCATGCCGCCTTCGCGCTGAAGGATGCCGGCTACGAAGCGATCATGATCAACTGCAACCCGGAAACCGTGTCGACCGACTACGACACGTCCGACCGCCTCTATTTCGAGCCGCTGACCGCAGAAGACGTCATCGAAATCCTGCGCGCGGAGCAGGAAAAGGGCGAAGTCGTCGGCGTCATCGTGCAGTTCGGCGGCCAGACGCCGCTGAAGCTTGCCGAAGCGCTTGAGAAAAACGGCATCCCGATCCTCGGCACGGCGCCCGATATGATCGATCTGGCCGAAGACCGCGACCGCTTCCAGAAGCTTCTGATGAAGCTCGACCTGAACCAGCCGAACAACGGCATTGCCTATTCGGTCGAACAGGCTCGCCTTGTCGCGTCGGAAATCGGCTTCCCGCTGGTCGTTCGCCCGTCCTACGTGCTCGGCGGGCGCGCCATGCAGATCATCCATTCGGAAGGCATGCTGCAGACCTACCTGCTCGACACCGTGCCGGGCCTCGTGCCGGAAGATATCAAGCAGCGTTACCCGAACGACAAGACCGGCCAGATCAACACGCTGCTCGGCAAGAACCCGCTGCTGTTCGACAGCTATCTCACCAATGCGATCGAGGTGGACGTCGACTGCCTCTGCGACGGCACCGACGTTTATGTGGCCGGCATCATGGAACATATCGAGGAAGCGGGTATCCATTCCGGTGACTCCGCTTGCTCCCTGCCGCCGCGCACCCTCTCGCCGGAACTCATTGACGAACTGGAACGCCAGTCGAAAGCGATGGCCAAGGCTCTCAACGTTGTCGGCCTGATGAACGTCCAGTTCGCCATCAAGGACGGCATTGTCTACGTGCTGGAAGTGAACCCGCGCGCATCGCGCACCGTGCCTTTCGTCGCCAAGACCATCGGCGCACCGATTGCAAAGATCGCTGCCCGCGTCATGGCCGGCGAGAAGCTTGATCCGACATTTGCCGCCTACGGCAAAAAACCCGACCCGCGCAACCTGACGCACATCGCAGTCAAAGAAGCGGTGTTCCCCTTCGCCAAGTTCCCGGGCGTCGATACCCTGCTCGGCCCGGAAATGCGCTCGACCGGGGAAGTCATCGGCCTCGACACCGATTTTGCGCTTGCGTTTGCCAAGTCGCAGCTCGGTGCTGGTGTGGAATTGCCGCGCACCGGCACGGTCTTCGTCTCCGTCCGCGACGAGGACAAGGCCCGCGTCCTTCCGGCAATCCGTATCCTGACCGAGATCGGCTTCAAGGTTCTGGCAACCGGCGGCACCGCGCGTTTCTTGGGCGAAAACGGCATCGAGGCCACAAAGATCAACAAGGTGCTCGAAGGCCGGCCGCACATCGAAGATGCGATCCGCAACCGTCAGGTCCAGTTGGTCATCAACACGACGGACGGCAACAAGGCGATTTCGGACTCAAAGTCGCTGCGCCGTGCCACGCTGATGCAGAAGGTGCCGTATTACACCACCATGGCCGGCGCCGAAGCCGCGGCCCTGGCCATCAAGGCGCTGAAGGCAGGCAATCTGGAAGTCCGCCCGCTGCAAAGTTATTTCGCCTGAACGGCTCTGCTTTCGCTATCCGATGGACGCCCTCTCCCTCGAAGGGCGTCCACTCATGTCTGTCAAAAAGCCTAGGAAAAGCTAGGCGCTCCGTCCTCTGATCGGCGCCACACCTCAAGCTACAAATAGTCTCGTATCAGCCGCCACGCCAGAAAAGCGACCGCGATGATGGTCGCCCACATCACAAGCGAAATCAGTACCGAGACAATCAGATATCTCAGCCGCCTCGTCATAGGCGAGCCCTCCAGAATCGACGCTGAAGGCATTTAAGAACAAGCCGGCATCATGTCTTTGTTAGCCAATCATCAAGGTTGATGGCTTCTGAACAGCCGGGGTTCGTATCGTCACGCCTGCGCCAATCCCGCACGTTTGTGATCCGTAAAACGACAATACCCCTATTTTGGACTTGTGGATAATCCCCCGGAAGATCGACTTGCCTACGCCCTTAAGCGAAGTTCGAGGGACCGGAATGATATGCCGCATGGGTTCTGATGAGGCGTTGAATGGATCTCATATCTTCCCTGAAGCGGCTCAACTCTCTCGCCCTCTGGGCTTCATCCGGAATCCGAAGCAGATAGGATGGATGCACGGTCACGAAGAGTATGCGCCCATCCGCCATTGCCATCGGCTCTCCGCGCACATCCTCGAGCTTCTGGCGCATATCCGTCAACGCGAAGAGAGCCGTTGCGCCCATCGCCACCACGAGCTTCGGCTTCACCAGTTCAAGCTCCTGCATCAGCCACCAGCGGCATTGCCTGATCTCGCCCATGTTCGGTTTCTGATGGATCCGCCGTTTACCCCGCGGCATGTATTTGAAGTGCTTGACGGCGTTGGTAATATAGAGAGAGCGCCGGTCGATGCCGACTTCGGACAGCGTGTCGTTGAAGAGCTTTCCGGCCGGCCCCACGAACGGCTTGCCCGCAAGATCCTCCTGATCGCCCGGCTGTTCGCCGACGAACATAACCCTGGCGTCGGGTGGGCCATCCCCGAAAACCGTCTGGGTTGCCAGACAGTGGATATCGCAGCGCGTGCAGTGCCGTGCTTCCTGCTTGAGGGCCGAAAGGGTGCCGGCAGCAGGGGCCTGCGGCACCGGCACCCTCGCTGCTGCCTCCTGAATGCGGTGGTGAAAGGGCAACGGCTCGCTGGCCGCTCTTTTCCCCATCTCGATCACGCTCGCCTCCGCGTTGGCGATCAGATCCGGAATGAGCGCAGCTTCGGGCAGGTTCTTCCAGTATTTCTTCGGCATCTCCTTTGTCATCATCTTCACCTTCAGCCGTGCCGGATTGAAGATAGACGCATAATAGGTGCGCCAAAGATCCTCGGTTTCATCTCTCAGATCAGGTTTTACCGCAGGCTCGTCGCAGGTCCTCAAAGTCTCCCCATCCCACGAGGCCGAGCCCTTCGGCGTGGCAATCAGCCAATCCATGTCCGTGAAGCGGCGCTGGAAGAAAGGCGCTACGCGCGCGAGGATGAAATGATCGGGTTCGAACCAGGAGAAGAATTGCCTGCGTCCTGCAGTCCCTTCCGGCAACGGCAACTCCTTGAAGCGAACGAAAGCGGTCATCTTGTGGTAGTCCCGCCCGACGGCCTTGGCCATGCGCTGCGCCGCGACGACGTCGGTATCGGATGCCATCTGCAGGAGATGCCGCCCATGCATCAGTCGGAAGAGCAAGCGGTAGAGCAGAGCAAAACGTGTCGGATCGGAATGACAGATCACGGCCCCGGCCAGCCGGATGAAGGCCGGCGGCACGGAGAGCGGCGGATGTGCCTCATGAGGCGGCGGCAGGTTGTTGTCGTCGAACCCGAACAGGCTGTCGGCGTCGTCCATGGTCCGCCATTCGATGACATCGGGCACGATACCCGCCATCAGATATGCTCGGGCCGCGTCGCGCCATTCGGTAAGGTCTCCCCTGCCCCTGAGCGAATAGCGGTACATCATAGAAGCGAAAGCTGTTCCGGCTTCGGCTGGAACATGGCAGCAAGGTCGGACCGGTCGACAAGTCGATGCGGTGTCCAGCCCTCGCAGGCAATAAACGGCTGGACCTTCTTCAACGATACGCCGAGCCGCTTGAGATCATCGAGCCTCAGCCGCCGGAAGCGTCGAGCCGAGAGAATTCCCTTCACGGTCTTGGTGCCGAACCCCGGCACCCGCAGCAGCCGTTCTTTGTCCGCTCTGTTCACGTCGACGGGAAACTGCTCCCGGTGCCCCAATGCCCAGGCAAGCTTGGGATCGAGATCGAGATCGAGCATGCCGCCTGGCCGGGTTGCGGTAATCTCACCAATTTCGAACCCATAGAAGCGGTAGAGCCAGTCTGCCTGGTAAAGCCGATGCTCACGCATCAGCGGCGGCTTGATGAGCGGCAGGTTCCTGGACGAGTCGGGGATGGGGCTGAATGCCGAGTAATAGACGCGCTTCAGACCGTAGCTTCCGTAGAGCCGGGCGCTCGTGCCGAGGATCGTCGCATCGCTGGCGCCATCGGCACCAACGATCATCTGCGTGCTCTGCCCGGCCGGAGCAAACTTCTTCCTCCGCTTCGATTGCAGCGTAGGCTCGGCCATTTCCTCGATCTTGAGACGGAGATTGCCCATCGACTGCCGGATCCCATCCGGCCGCTTCTCCGGCGCGAACTTGGCAATGCCGTTATCGGTGGGCAGCTCGATATTGATCGACAAGCGGTCGGCGTAAAGCCCGGCTTCCTCGATTAAGGAAGCAGAGGCCTCCGGAATGGTCTTCAGGTGGATGTAACCCCGGAAATTATGCGTCGTCCTCAACTCGCGGGCAATCAGCACCATTTCCTCCATGGTGTGATCCGAGGAGCGTATGATTCCCGAAGATAGGAACAGGCCTTCGATATAATTCCGCCTATAGAATTCCAGCGTCAGCCAGATCACCTCCTGCGGTGTAAATCGGGCCCTTTCGACATTGCTGGAGGAGCGATTGACGCAATAGGCGCAGTCATAGATGCAGAAATTCGTCAGCAGGATCTTGAGAAGGGAAATGCAGCGGCCATCGGGGGCATACGCATGACAGATCCCCGAGCCTTCCGTCGATCCTAGCCCTCCCGAGGCGGAAGAGTCCCTTTTAACAGTTCCGCTGGAAGCGCAGGAAGCATCGTATTTCGCGGCATCCGAGAGAATTGCCAACCGTTCTTTTAGCGACTTCTTCATTACGTGTTCTTTATTTGTTCCGATTGAGGAAGTCAAGACGTTGACAAATGGGTGGGCTTCACCTCTCATGAGGAGGCTTGGGTCCCTCCCGACAGAGCTTCGAAATTTCTAGCGTTCGTTGTCAAAGTTCTGTTATAGTGAACCAAATTTTGATCTTACGATGGTTCCGAAGTTTTACTCCGGAACCTGTTTCTTTTTGTGTTCGCGGCATCCGCGGACATGAGTCTGAAGGACAGTGAAATGGTTGATAAGGTACCGATGACGCCGAACGGTTTTGCCAAGCTGCAGGAAGAACTGCGCTGGCGCCAGCAGGAGGAGCGTCCCCGTATCATCGAGGCGATTGCGGAGGCCCGCGCCCACGGCGATCTTTCGGAAAATGCCGAATACCATGCCGCCAAAGAGGCCCAGAGCCACAACGAAGGCCGGATCACCGAGCTTGAGGACCTGACGGCGCGCGCCGAGATCATCGACCTCACCAAGATGTCCGGCTCGAAGATCAAGTTCGGCGCCACCGTCAAGCTCGTCGACGAGGATACCGACGAGGAGAAGACCTACCAGATCGTTGGCGATCAGGAGGCCGATGTGAAGGCAGGCCGCATTTCCATCTCTTCCCCGATTGCCCGCGCGATGATCGGCAAGGAAGCCGGCGAATCGATCGAAGTTGTCGCGCCAGGCGGCTCCAAGGCCTACGAGATCCTGTCCGTTTCCTGGGGCTGATTGTCCGTGGGGAAAAACGGCGGTCCCGCCATTGTCGACATCCGTGACGTCGAAGTTGTCGCGCCGAATTTCAAGCGGCGGCTCTCCGGCGTCACCTCGACGATCGTCCAGCTCGTGCCCGTACAGAGATCGCTCCGCCAGAAGGTGGCGACGCTGGGGCCGGGATTGCCTGCCGATCTTCCTCACATTCGTTACCGCGATCTTTGGGCGCTCTGGGTTCCTCCGCGCGGCAAGCGGTGCCGCGTCTGGCATGCCCGCCGCAACATCGAGATGCTGCCGGCCATCCTGATGCGGGATATGCTTCGCATGCCGCTGAAGATCGTCTTTACATCCGCCTCGCAGCGACGCCACACCGGCTGGACCAAGTGGCTGATCTCGAAGATGGATGCCGTCATCGCGACCAGCAATAAGACGGCTGATTATCTTGCCGTACCGAATACGGTGATCCTGCACGGCATCGACACCGATCGTTTCTCGCCGCCTGCCGAAAAGGCCGAGGCGAAACGCGCCCGAGGTTTGGACCCGATGAAAAAATTCGTCGGCTGTTTCGGACGTGTGCGGCACCAGAAGGGCACCGATGTTTTCGTCGATTCGATGATCCGCCTGCTGCCGGGTCGGCCCGACTGGGCGGCGGTGGTTGCCGGACGTGCTACCGGCCCACATGTGGATTTTGAAAACGGCCTGAAGGCAAAGGTGGCCGCGGCAGGTCTCGCCGACCGCATCCTCTTCGTTGGCGAGCACACTGATATCAACGAGTGGTATCGGGCGCTCGATCTCTTCGTCGCGCCGCAGCGCTGGGAAGGGTTCGGGCTCACCCCCCTTGAAGCCATGGCGACGGCCCTGCCCGTCATCGCCACCGATGTCGGCGCCTTTCCGGAG
Source organism: Hyphomicrobiales bacterium (assembly GCA_900469955.1). Classification (GTDB taxonomy): domain Bacteria; phylum Pseudomonadota; class Alphaproteobacteria; order Rhizobiales; family Rhizobiaceae; genus Neorhizobium. The sequence goes on from UBYX01000002.1 coordinate 152,392, forward strand.
CTTCTGGTGACAGGCGATCAGGAGACCGGCGTGATCATCGCGGGCGGCAGCGTCGATGCGATGACCGAAGCCGCCGCCGCCTTCATGGATAACGAAAGCCGCAGACAGGCGGCCGCTGCCCACTCGCGGGCGCATGCTTTGGAAAACTTCAGCATCGAGGGCGAGGCAAAACGCCTCGGCAACATCTACCGGATCACGGCTTCTGCCTGAAAAGCTCAAGATAGGTGTCGGTGATCGCTTCTTCGGAGAACCGTTCGGTCAGCGTCCTGGAGGCGCCCCGAACAAGGTTGGCCGCGAGTTCCTTGTCATCGAGAACCTGGGAAATGGCACGAGCCACGCCCTTCACATCGTCTATGTCGACCAGCAGACCGCTCTCGCCGTCGCGGATACACCAGCTCGGCCCTTCCGCACGGGTGGCGACGATCGGCCGCTTCTGGGCCCATACCTCGAAAATGACATTTCCCAGGGGCTCGTGGCTGGACGGCATGGCAAAGACGTCCGCCGCAGCGACGTAGGGCCGCGTATCGGTCTGCCAGCCGAGGAAGCGCACCCGCTCCGTCATTCCACATTCCCGGACAAGCGCCTGAAGCGCCTCTCCTTCCTCACCCTCCCCTGCAAGCCATAACCAGACGTCCGGCAAGGTCGCAAGCGCCGCGATCAGCGTATGGAATCCCTTCCGCTTCACGAAACGCCCCATGGCCATGACAAGCGGAACACCTTCGGGCGTATTCACCGCGGACCGGGCAATCGGGGCTACGGCTTGAGTATTGGTGAAGTTGGCAATGACCTCGATCCGGCGCGTCCAGCCAAGGCCCCGCACGTGGTCGGCCATCGCCGGCGTCAGGCAGACGATCACATCCGTATTGCGAAAATAGCTGAGCCTCTTCGGATAATCCCCGAGGCGCGAAATCTTGATGCAGCCGGGATAGGCCGGCAGGAGTTCGCTCCCGCGGGTGCCCCAGGCCATCAGCGCATCCGGCTTCTCACGCTCGGCCAGCCGCTTTGCCTTCAAGGGCAGCAGAAACCGATCGAGGGAGACATTGCGGAAGTTGCTTTCGGTGATCGTGACGACGTTTTCGATATCCTTTCGCCAGCTCCGCCCGGGGCGGATGATCGCGCGCTGTTCGACGCCGCGGCGTGCCAGCGCGTTGGCGAGGTGCGTGAAAAAACGTTCGAGGCCGCCCTCCTTGCCGAAATGATAGTGATGGACCTTCATGGCTTGCTCGTGCCCGTGGAAAACAGGCGCAGATAAGCGTCGGTGACCGCCTCTTCGGAAAAGCGCTCCCGCATGGTCTGGCGACCTCCCTCGACCAGACGCTGCCTGAGCGCAGGATCATCCCTGACGCGCCGGATTGCTGCGGCGAGCCCTTCGAAATCCTCGCAGTCCACCAGCAGGCCGTCCTTTTCGTCGGTCATCATCCATGAAGGGCCTTCGGATCTCGTGGAGACCGTCGGTTTCTCCGCACACCAGCCTTCCAGGCACACATTGCCCAGCGGCTCGTGCGTCGATGGCACGGCAAGCACATCCGCGGCGGCCAGAAAGGAATAGACATTCGTCTGCCAGCCTGCGAAGCGGACGCGATTCCTTATTCCAAGTTCATCGACCTGGCGTTCCAGGTTTTCGCGCTCGGTTCCCTCGCCGAGCAGCCAGAGATAAGCGTTTTCCACCTTCACCATGGCCTGAACGAGCGTATGAAACCCCTTACGGCGGACGAACCTGCCCATGCCAACGACAACAAAGGCACCCTCAGGCGTCTGGAGCGTCTCACGCGAGACCACGGGCCCGGGAAGCGAATAGGTGAAGTTGGTGATCACCTCGAGCCCGCGCTGCCACCCGAGTTCGCCGACCTTGCGGGCAATGTCCGGCGTATTGCAGACGAGGATCTCGGAGTTTCGATAGTAGTTCAGATGGTGCGGGTAATCGCCGAGACGGGATATCCGCCTGGCTTTCTTGTAGTTCGGCAAGGCGCGGCTCGCGCGCATTTGCCAGGCCATGATGACATCCGGCTGGAAATCCCTGAGGATGAGCCTGAGCCGGGCGGCAAAGAGGAAGCGGGAGGGCGAATACCGCCGGAAGATGCCCTCGTAAACCTGCCCGTACTGGCCGATTTCTTCCTTCCAGGTCCGGCCTGGGCGGATCAGTACCCGCTGTTCGACACCGCGCCCGTGGAGCGAATGGGCAAGATTGACCAGGAACCGTTCCGCACCGCCTTCTTTCCCGAAATGGATGTGCAGGACCTTCATAGAATTCTCCATCAACGCGTCAGCGCGTCGTCCTTGTTCGGCCGCTCCTTGAGCGCCTGACGCTGGTATAGTTTGGCTTCGGTGAGAAACGCATAGACGGCGACCGTCATCGCCTCGATGAATCCAGGCGCTCCACAGCGCCACAATCCGTTTCTCAGATACAGACGATAGAAGTAAAGCACCGGCGAAACGAACAATTTGATCGGCCTCGGCTTTTTACCGGCAGCAAATCTCTGATCCGCCTTGAGCGTCGAGTATTTGTTTTCCTTGAGAATCTGCTCGTCGATGACGATCGGTCGGTAGTGCAGCAAGCTGCCCGCCTTCGTTTTTTCGACCCGCCCCTCGGGAACGATCCCCTCGTGCACCGCCTGCGTCAGGTCGAAAGCCCCCTTGCCCTTGCGGATCAACCTCAGGATCTTGCGCTCCCTAACCCCCTCGGGCGTGTAGCCGTAGCCGATCAGATAGGGCCGCCTGGCCATCCTCCAGCCGACGATGCCGTCATCCGCGGCGATCATCTCGGGGAGCAATTTCCGCAACGGCGCATCGAGCCGTTCGTCGCCGTCGATGCTGAAGCACCATTTCTCCTGACAAAGCTCCAGGGCAAATTGCTTCTGAGCCGCGTAGCCGCGCCATTTCTCATGAAAGAGCCTAATCGGCCACCCGCTGTCGATATAGGACTGGATGAGGGGGATCGTGCCGTCGGTCGATCCGGAATCGACGATGACGATGTCGGAAAAATCGGCGAGGCTCTCGATGCAGTTGCCGAGATAACGTTCCTCGTCCTGGCAGATGATGAAGGCCGAGATGGGAAGCTTAGACATGACCGCCGCCATCGGACCTGTCGAAGGGAGACATTGCAAATCCCTGCTCGACGAGTTGGCCGGGATCGCGGAAATGCACGCTCCCCGGATAACCGAATTCGACTTCCCGGTCGGCCGAAATCCTCTGCATGATCTTCACGTATTCCTGAGCGCCGCCGAAATGCTGCCCGCTCGCAATCGCTTCCTGCACGCGCTCCTGATAGTCCGAGAAGAACTTGAAATGCAGCAGGACGCCGAAGATCGGCGAAAAGTTTCGCTGATAGGGCAAGGGCTGATGAATGTTCTCTCCGAGCGAACATTCCTTGTCCCAGAACATCAGCGGATATTTCATCAGGTCCACATTGGAACCGAACAGGCGTTTTCGCGCCCCGCCGCGGATCCGCTGGAACCGCGCGTTCCTGACGACCGTATATCCGTCGCGGTCGTAGCAATCCGCGACCTGCCACGGCATCTGCCCCTCTTCGCCGGTAAATTCGGCAGCCGAAATGTCGCTTGAGGGGTACATGTCGATCATCGGCGCCGCCAGCCGCCGGATGGAACGCTCTTCGAGCCGCGCGATCAGCCTGGGCAGCGGCATATCGAAACAGCGGTCGTAGATCAGGAACTCGTCGGAATCGATGTTCAGATACCAGCGATTGAAGCCGTAGATCGAAAACAGTTCCTCCCGCCAGCTCTTCCCGCGCCTGGCGTCCTTGTAGCGAAGCGGAGAAGCCCAGAGATCGGTATCCGCCTGCGCGGTCAGATATTCGGCAGTCCCGTCCGTGGATTGATCATCCACACATATGAAGCGCGTTACGCCGAGCTGGCGGTAATGGGAGAAGAAGGACGGCAGCAGACGGCGATCGTTGCGGCAGAGGAAAACCAGCGGAATGTCGTCCTGCGCGAGCGCTCTGAACTGCTGCGGTGACGCCAGGCCGAGCGAGCTTGCCTTGCTTAAGGAACGGATGCGCTTTCGCGACTTCCTCGTCCGATGCCACGTCAACAGTTGCTCGACGGGAGTACGCCGCCAAAGCGCGCCTTTCATGCCCGGCGCTGGATAGACCGTCTCAGGCATTCAACTCTCTTTCATGGATCCGGACACCCAGGGCCAGCCCCCTAAATCTCAACCAGGCCGAGCTGCTTCACCTGCCGGATCGTCAACATGGTCCGAACCGTGTCCACATGCTCGTCGGCGGTCAGGACTTCGATGACGAAATCTTGGAAAACCGTAAGGTTCTGTGCCGCGCAACGCAGCAGGAAATCGCTGTCCCCGTTGACCATCCAGGCTTCGCGCACCAGAGGCCATTGCTGCACCTTGGAAGCAAAGCTCTTCAAGTCCGCATCCGACTGGCGCTTGAGACCGACCATACAGAAGGCGACGAGATCGAAGCCGAGCTTTGGACCGTTGAGAAGAGCGTGATAGCCCTCGATGATCCCGGCCTCCTCGAGCTTGCGCACCCGGCGTAGACAAGGCGGCGCGGAAATACCGACACGTTCCGCGAGCTCGACATTCGTCATTCTCCCGTCACGCTGAAGCTCCCGGAGGATCTTGATGTCGATGGCGTCCAAATCGGCGCGGAACACGGCTTTCCCCTTTTGTCGGCAAGGCTTTTAGCGGAAACCTGAGTTAACGCAAGGAGCAGCCTCTATGCCAACTGATCTGTTATTAACGCAAGGCTGCCCTTGCATTGCTGCATAGACCGATCTTACATGGCGTTTTGAAAGCGGCAGACCGGAAATCGACCCCCTATATGAGGGCATAGAATACGAGTCGATCGGTCTTTGAAAGGAATCACACATGTCCGCCCGTCATACCGAGGTCCTGATCATCGGTTCCGGCCCGGCCGGTTACACCGCCGCCATCTATGCCGCCCGCGCCATGCTGAAGCCGGTGCTGATCGCCGGCATGGAACAGGGCGGCCAGTTGATGATCACCACCGACGTGGAGAATTATCCGGGCTTCGGCGACCCGATCCAGGGGCCCTGGCTCATGGAGCAGATGCTGAAACAGGCCACCCATGTGGGCGCCGAGATCGTCAACGACCTGGTGACCGAGGTTGATCTCGACCGCCGCCCCTTCACGGTGCGCACCGACTCCGGCGCCGTGTGGACGGCGGAGACGATCATTATTTCGACCGGCGCCAAAGCCAAATGGCTGGGTATCGAAAGCGAACAGCATTTCCAGGGTTTTGGCGTGTCCGCTTGCGCCACCTGCGACGGCTTCTTCTATCGCAACAAGGACGTGATCGTGGTCGGCGGCGGCAATTCCGCCGTCGAAGAGGCGCTCTACCTTTCGAACATCGCCAAATCCGTCACCGTGGTTCATCGTCGTGACTCGTTCCGTTCGGAGAAGATCCTGCAGGAACGCCTGTTCCAGCGCCCGAATGTCAACGTGCTGTGGAACACGGAGATCGCCGAGATCACCGGCAAGCCCGCCAAGGCGCCGATGCCACCCTCGGTGGAAGGGGTGAAGCTGCGCAATACCCTGACCGGCACCATCACCGATTTTCCGATCCACGGCGTCTTCGTGGCGATCGGTCATGCGCCGGCGACCGAACTCTTCAAGGGCAAGCTGAAGATGAAGTCGAACGGCTACCTGTGGACGGCGCCGGATTCGACTGCGACCGACGTGCCGGGCGTCTTTGCCGCCGGCGACGTGACCGACGACACTTTCCGCCAGGCAATCACCGCCGCGGGCATGGGCTGCATGGCAGCGCTCGAGGCCGAACGTTATCTTGCCGGCATTCAGCCGGTGGCTGTGGCCGCGGAGTGACATTGAGACATGGGTGTGCCGCTCGACTGGGACAAGTTGCGAATTTTTCATGCGGCGGCGGAGGCGGGCTCCTTCACCCATGCCGCGGATAAGCTCCACCTTTCCCAGTCGGCAATCAGCCGCCAGGTCAGCGCGCTTGAACAGGATGTCGGCGTCAAGCTTTTTCACCGGCATGCGCGCGGCCTGATTCTCACAGAACAGGGCGAACTGCTCTACCGCACCGCCCACGACGTCCTGCTGAAGCTCGAAACGGTGAAGATGCAGCTCACCGAGACGACGGAGAAACCGTCCGGCAAGCTGCGCGTCACCACGACGGTCGGGCTTGGCCAGGGCTGGCTCACCGACAAGGTGCAGGAGTTTCTGCAGCTCTATCCCGAAATGTCGATCCAGCTCATCCTCGACAACGAGGAAGTGGACGTGAATATGCGCCACGCGGACTGCGCCATTCGCCTGCGCCAGCCGCAACAGTCCGACCTGATCCAGCGCAAGTTGTTCACCGTCCATATGCACGTCTACGCGGCCCCCTCCTACATCAACCGCTATGGTGAACCGCAATCAGTCGAGGACCTCGACACGCATCGGATCATCACCTTCGGGGAACCGGCGCCGAGCTACCTGCTCGACGTGAACTGGCTGGAATATGCCGGCCGCTCGTCAGACAACAGCCGCACACCGCATCTGCAAATCAACAGCCAGACCTCGATCAAGCGCGCCTGTCTGCTTGGTATCGGAATCGCCTGCCTTCCGGACTACATCGTCGGCCGCGATCCGGGCCTCATTCAGCTCGCGATCAACGCCGACATCCCATCTTTCGATACCTACTTCTGCTATCCCGACGAAATGAAGAACGCGGCGAAGCTCAAAGTCTTCCGTGACTTCATCGTCGGCAAGGCGCGCAACTGGAATTTCTGATTTTTCAGCCACCGCTCGCAAGGCGGTAATTCCCTCATATTCCAATGATTTCAGTCGCATACGACGGCCAGATATGCGGTCTCTGCCTCTCGGGCAGCAACAGTGTTGCGCATCGCGCATGGCTGACCTGCACAAAAGAGCATTGTTCACTGCACAAAAAACCACCATATCGCACTCAGCTGATGCACATGGTGGCTTTTCCTCCCAGTTCCACCGCAGCAGCTGTTCCCCTCTGGAGGTTTTTTGACCTTCACACTTATAGGGCCCTGGAGCGATCCGGTGGCCCTCTTTTTTTGCCCGTCAGCGCGATCAGCCTCCGCGGCACGGCATCGGCCAAACTTCTCTTCAAAACCGAAGATTGCACCTTGTCGGGCAGATATCACCTCCCCATATACCTGATAGCTGACGCCCCCGGCGACCTCCCCGTCGTCCGCGTCGGCTGTTCCCCTCTGGAGGTTTTGACCTTCACAACTGAAAGGGCCCTGGAGCGATCCGGCGGCCCATTTTTTTTAAAAGCCCCCGATCTTTTGGAAATCGCGCCCTTTATATCGTCATTATACGATCTATATATCGTGTAACTTCGATACGAGATCCAGACGATGGACAAGACGGAAATTCTGAAAGCGCTGGCGCATCCCACCCGGATCGAATTCCTGGAATGGATGAAGGAGCCGGAGCTTAATTTCTCCGATCAGGCGCATCCGCTGAGCATGGGCATCTGCGCCAACCAGTTCGAAAAACGCTGCGGCCTCTCCCAGTCCACGGTTTCGGCGCATCTTTCCACGCTCGAAAAGGCCGGGTTGCTCAAGATCAACCGCGTCGGCCAATGGGCGTTCTATCACCGCAATGAGGACACCATTGCAACCTTCCTCGACGAGCTTCGGTCGACGCTTTGACCGGGGCTGACTTCTCCCAACTGCAGACAAAGGAATTTCTGATGGCCAAGCTCTTTGATCCGACCTCCTTCGGCGATATTCAACTTGCCAATCGCATCGTGATGGCGCCCCTGACGCGCAACCGTTCGCCAAGGGCCGTTCCGAACGACCTCAATGTCACCTATTACGAACAGCGCGCCGCAGCGGGCCTGATCATCACCGAAGGTACCCCGGTAACCCAGCAGGGCCAAGGGTATGCGGACGTGCCCGGCCTTTACCTGCCGCAGGCTATCGACGGATGGAAGAAGGTCACGGACGCCGTTCATCGCAAAGGCGGCAAGATCGTCACCCAGATCTGGCATGTCGGGCGCGTTTCGCATACGTCGCTTCAGCCGAATGGCGGCGCTCCGGTCGCGCCGTCGGCCATCCCCGCCGGAAGCAAGACCTATGTCATCAATCCTGATGGCAGCGGCGCATTCGTCGACACATCCGATCCTCGCGCGCTCGAACTTTCCGAGATCCCGGGCATTGTGGAGGACTTCCGCAAGGGTGCGCGCGCTGCAATCGACGCTGGTTTCGACGGCGTCGAGATCCACGGGGCCAATGGTTACCTGATCGACCAATTCCTGAAGTCCGGCGCCAATCAGCGCACCGACGAATACGGCGGCTCCATTGAAAACCGCGCCCGTTTCGTCCTGGAAGTCGTCGATGCCGTCACCAAGGAAATCGGCGCCGGCCGCGTCGGCATCCGCCTGTCGCCGGTCACGCCCGGCAACGGCATTACCGAAACCAACCCGCAGCCGCTGTTCAATTATGTTGCCGAACAGCTCGGCTCGCGCGGCCTCGCCTTCATCCACGTGATCGAAGGTGCGACCGGCGGAGACAGGAACTTCTCCCAGGGAGACAAGCCCTTCGACTATCAGGAGATGAAGGCAGCCTACCGGAAGGCAGGCGGCACGGGCGGCTGGCTGGTCAACAACGGCTATGATCGCGAAAGCGCCAAGGCGGCTGTCGAAAGCGGTTATGCCGATGCGGTGGCCTTCGGCAAGCTCTTCATCGCCAATCCTGACCTCGTGCAGCGTTTCAAGGACAATGCGCCGCTCAACGAAGCGGACAAGTCCACCTTCTACGGCGGCGGCGCCAAAGGCTACACGGACTACCCGGCGCTCGAAGCAGTCGCCTGACCGAAATGACGAAAGGGCCGGCATGACCGGCCCCTTTTTCCTTCTAGCCTCCCGTCCATACGGAACGCGCCAGGAGAACGCCGACGACCGTCATCGCGATCGCATTTGCCGGATGCAGAGCCTGGATGAAACCTATTCCGTCGCCCGCGATCACAAAAACAAATTGCAGGCAATAAAGGCCAAGCAGCATAAGGACCGATACCCTGTACCGGAGCAGCTCCAACCGCAGGAAGGCAAGCGCGACCATTCCAAGGAGCGGCACGGCCAACGCTCCGCCCGTCGCAGCGTGCGTTTCCCACAGGGAGCCGTCGGAAAAGATCGCGAGACCTGCAAGAAACACCTGTCCGCCGATCAAGGCCGGCATCGCGAGAGCGAGGATGCGAAAGGCGGCCGGGACTGCCTTGCGCTCGACAAGAGCATCGGTCATGCCGCCCTCCCCGGCTGGCGAGCCAATTCCTGCAGCCTCGCCCTGGAAGGTTCCGGCAGGTCCAGGCACTTAAGGTCGAGAAGTGCGGCGCGAACCGCCTCATCGATCGGGGTTGACGGCTCTTCGCCGAGCACGGCCAGCAGCTTGTCGTTGCTCATCCGCACCGGCAGCTTCCAGAGATAGCGCATCTCGCCGAGCTCCCGGAATATCGGCACGAAGGGCGAACCGAGCCTCAGAAGCCACCAGGGGAACGCCCTCACTTTCGGCTTGCCGCCTATAACCCGGCCGATCGCCGCGATCATCTGCTCGCCATCCTCATCCCAGAACCCGCGCATCTGGAAGCGCGCGAACCCCGGCAGTTCCCGCTCGCGGTCGATCAGCCGCAACATGGTTTCGGCCACATCCGGCAGATAGGCCCATTGATGGCCGACACCCCTAGCGTTCGGCCGGCTGACTGACAGAACCGGTTTCCCGGGCTTCACGAGCCCCTGGCTGAACCAGCTATTGGCAGCACCAGGACCGAAATAGTCACCGGCCCGCACGATCAGCACCGGGACGCCCTCCCTCGACGCGACCTCCAGCCGCCGCTCGAGCTCGACGCGGATCGCGCCCTTGCGCGTCACCGGGTTCTGCGGGCTTTCCTCGGTGATCTCCGGAAAGGCGTTCGGCCCATAATTGTAGATAGTCCCGGGCAAAAGGATACGGGCGCCGACGGCACTGGCCGCCGCGATGGTATTGTCGAGCATCGGCAGGACGAGCTTGTCCCAGTCCTTGTAGCCCGGCGGATTGACCGCATGAACGATGAGCTGCGCATCCTGGGCGGCACGGCGAACGTCGGCCGCCCTCATCGCATCCCCCTGCAGCCAGTGGAAGCGAGGTTCGCGCTTCGCCGCTTCGGCTGCCTTGCGGTGCAAGGCACGGACATTCCAGCCGCGGGCGACGAGGCCGCGGGCCACGTGGCCGCCTATGCCTCCTGTGGCGCCGAGGACGAGAGCGACGGGTGGAAAATTCGAGATGGTGCTCATATCGATACTCCTTTTCCGGATTGCGGTTTTGGTGATTGGAATATCGCGCTTCCTTCTGGTATACGGAATTCTCGAATTTCATTGAGTATCAATACAAAAATGAATGACATCAGCTGGGACTTCTATCGGACTTTTCTGGCAGTCCTCCGTTCAGGTTCGCTGTCTGCCGCCGCCCGCGAACTGGGTCTGACGCAGCCGACCGTCGGCCGGCACATCGATGCGCTGGAGGAAGCTGTAGGGTACCAGCTCTTCACCCGCTCGCAGCAGGGGCTCCTGCCGACCGAGCCGGCGCTGGCGATGAAACCCTATGCGGAAAATCTGGCGGTCACGGCTGCCGCCATGCAGCGGCTGGCGTCGGGTGAGATCGGCACCGTCAAGGGAACGGTGAGGATCAGTGCAAGCGAAGTGATTGGCGTCGAAGTCCTGCCGCCAATCCTGGCGAGCCTTCAGGACGAGCATCCCGGGCTGGAACTGGAATTGTCATTGTCGGACTCGCTCGAGGATCTCCTGAACCGCGAAGCGGATATCGCAGTCCGTATGACCAATCCGGCTCAGGATGCACTGATTGCCCGTTATATCGGCGAAATCCCTCTCGGCCTTTATGCGCATCGGCGTTATCTGGACCGGCATGGGATCCCCGAAAGCCCGGAACAGTTGACACACCATCGGATGATCGGCTTCGACAGACGGACTGCCTTCGTTCGGGCGGCGGCGGCCCGCATCCGCTCCACGGCTCCGGGCTTTCCCGACATCAACGATATCCGCTGGAGTTATCGGGCAGACAGCAATCTCGCTCAACTCGCGGCCATTTGCGGCGGCGCCGGGATCGGCATCTGTCAGATCGGTATCGCCGAGCGAAATCGGGAGCTTGTCCGCGTCCTTCCGGAGGTCTTCGAACTGCCGCTCGATACCTGGGTTGCGATGCACGAGAACTTGAAATCGTCACCGCGCTGGCGCGCCACATTCGATGCGCTCGTCAAAGGCTTGTTGGAATACGTCCGCGGCTGAAATCTCAGCGGGCATCGACGCCTTCATCGCCGTCCACCACCTCCGCCTCAGGGCGGTCACCACCATCGCTGTATTCGGTATGCCAGACGCCTTTTTCGTCCTGCCAGCTGATCTCTTCCGGCTCACCTCCGACTTGCTGTTCCGTCGCGACGATGCGCGCCGCCTGCAAAGCATCGGAATGAGTAGGAAAAGTTTCCGAATAGACGTCACCCAGACGGTAGGCCCAGCCACCATCGTGCTGCACGACTTTATAGACAACCTTGGTCATACTCCCTCCGTGTTCCTTGTGGCCGCATTTATCCTGGCGGAACCAAGTCCGGATGCGGCATCGGGGTGGGAAAGCGAAAAGGGTGCCGCGAAGTTCCAGGCCACGATGAAATTATGTCATCAAAACGCGGATGTCGCAAACCGTCGATGGAAAAACGGCGCTCTTGATGCGGCTGCCTGCGGCGTTACATGCGCCAGCACCAACAGCAGGAGCCGCCAGTGGGATTGTCCTCTCTCGTGAAGCAGGAAAAATTTCTTGTCATCGCGCTCGCGGCTGTCGGGATCAGTTTTTTTACCGAACATTCCATCCTGGAGGCGGGCAAGCCGGCATCCCTGATTGCAGCGGCCGCGCTGATCTGCGTCATCATTCTCGCTTCCACACGCGTTGCCCATCACGCGGAAGTCCTTGCCCACAAGGTTGGCGACCCTTACGGCACGATGATCCTGACCCTTTCTGCCGTTGCGGTCGAGGTTTTGATCCTCGCCATTATGATGCGGACTACGACATCCCCCACGCTGGTCAGGGATACGATCTACTCGGCCGTCATGCTCGACATCAACGGCATCCTGGGGCTTGCCGCCTTGCTCGGCGGGCTGCGGCATGGCGAGCAGCCCTATAACGACGACTCCAGCCGCACCTACAGCGTCATGATCCTGACGGCCATGGGCATCTCCATGATGGTGCCGGAATTCATTCCGGCGGCCAAGTGGCATTACTATTCGGCCTTCACCATCGGCGCGATGATCGCCCTCTATGCCCTTTTTCTCAGGATGCAGGTGGGCACGCACAGCTATTTCTTCAGCTACAGCTATCCCAGGGCCAAACAGGCTTCGGGCGAACCGGCACCCGACGAAGAGGCCGAAAAGGACTCGTCGGCACTCTCGATCGCCGTCATCCTCGCAGGCGTCCTGATCATCGGCTTCCTCGCGGAATTCATGTCGGCCTTCCTGAACATCGGCCTCGAAGGCAGCGGCGCGCCGCCGGCGCTGATGGCTGTCACCGTGGCAGTGATTTCGGCCGCCCCCGAAATATTGACGGCTCTGCGGGCGGCGCTGAAAAATCGCATGCAGTCCGTCGTGAACATCGCCATGGGCGCTTCGTTGTCAACGGTGATCCTGACCGTGCCGGTCATGGAAAGTATCGCTTTGTATACAGGACAACCCTTTATCATGGCGATGACGCCTGTTCAGACGGTGATGGTGGTGATCACTCTGGTTGTCGCTGCCATCAACCTGAACGACGGCCAGACCAACGCCATCGAAGGCATGACGCATTTCGTTTTGTTCGCCACATTCATCATGTTGACCCTTCTGGGTCTATAAAAACCCATATCCGCCAAACGCTTGCTGGCCGAACCGGAATCATATTGAAAACTTCTTGAACCCGTTTCTCCATTTGCCATGGAAGGCGGGCCGAGCGTATACAGGCAAGGCATCCGGAAAGATTCTTCAAGCCTTCGATCTATTCCAGTGGAGGAACCCCATGTCGACACCACCCTACAGAGCCGATCACGTCGGTTCGCTTCTGCGCCCCGCTTCCGTCAAGGAAGCCCGCAAAAAGTTCTACGAGGAAAAGAGCATTCCCGCGGCCGAATTGAAGGCTGTCGAGGACGAGGCGATCAAGGATCTGGTCAAGCTGCAGGAAAGCGTCGGCCTCAAGGTCGTGACCGATGGTGAAGCGCGCCGCCACTTCTGGCACTACGATTTTCTGGGCGAACTGGATGGCATGGAATTCGTCACCCGCGAAGCCCACCAGGGCGTCACCTTCCATGGCGTCAAACTTCCCCCGACCTTCCCGACGATCAACGGCAAGCTCGATTTTCCCGACGATCATCCGCATCTCGAGCACTTCAAGTACCTGGCATCGGTGACGAACGTTACGCCTAAGATTTCCATCCCCGGTCCGAGCGTCGCGCATTACCGCACGGCGAAGGCCGACATCCATCCGGCCGAATACCAGGACGTCGAAGCTCTCTTCGCAGACCTCGCGAAGACCTATGCCAAGGCCGTGCAGAAGTTCTACGAAGCCGGCTGCCGCTATCTGCAGATGGACGATATCTATTTCGCCTATCTCGGCGACGAAAAGCAGCGCGCCATGAAGCGCGAGGAAGGCTTCGATCCGGATTGGCTGATCAAGAAATACGCCTGGATGATGCACGAGGCGATCAAGGACCGCCCGAAGGACATGCTGATCGGCATGCATATGTGCCGCGGCAACTTCCGCTCCACCTGGGCGGCCGAGGGCGGTTATGACGCCGCAGCCGACGCCATCTTCAACCACACCGGCGTCGACATGTTCTTCATGGAATACGACACCGAACGCGCCGGCGGCCTGCAGCCGCTGAGCCTGCTTCAGAAGGGCTCCAAGCAGCGTGTCTATCCGGGCTTCATCACGACCAAGACCGGTGAACTGGAAAGCCTGGATTCGCTCCGCCGCCACTTCGATGAAGCCGCGAAATATGTCGACATCGACCAGCTCGGCATCGCGCCCCAATGCGGCTTCGCTTCCACGGAAGAAGGCAATTCCATCACCGAAGACGATCAGAAGCGCAAGCTGGAACTGGTGGTCAAAACGGCCGAAACCATCTGGGGTACGGCCTAGTCGCCTATGGCGACCGCGGGTAGTCTTTTTCCTCGCGGTCGGCCCCTTGAGAAATCCTCGCTCCGCCCGACGTTTCCCTGAGACACAATCCAAGGGAGAGCAAGATGGGCATTTTCGACAAGATCAAGACTGCGATTTTCGGGGGCAGCGCGGAAGCGGCGCCAGTAGCAAAACCGGTAGAACCATTGAAGCCGGCCGCTCCAGTCGCCGCTTCGACTTCGGCGCCGCCGGCGTCCACTCCCGCCGCCGCGCCCGCTCCTTCGGCGCCCCAGACGGCGCAGGCCTCTCCTTCGTCGTCCGGCCCGGTTGATATCACCCCGATACTCGATGCGGCCGTCAAGAAAAGCGGCCAGAAGCTCGATTGGCGCAAGTCCATCGTCGATCTCATGAAAGCGCTCGATCTCGATTCAAGCCTTGCGGCCCGCAAGGAGCTTGCAGCCGAATTGCACTACACGGGCGACACCAATGACTCGGCCACCATGAACATGTGGCTGCACAAGGCGCTCATGAAGAAACTTGCGGAAAACGGGGGCAAGGTTCCAGCCGAACTCACGGACTGAGATAGTCGGCCCTATTGCGTGGACGCCCGCTTGGGCAGTGGGCGTTCCCGCATGTTCTGCCAGTTCGATAAAGTAATCTTGAATGCCGTGTGTAAAGCCATTGGCTATGAATGCCCTAGATTGAAAGCCCATCACGACGATGCTGCGTTTGGCGCGCCGTATCGTGTTCGGAAGCTTTTGCGGCTCTTGCCGCGCATCCAGGGAGTTTTGAAATGAAGCGCCTCACCCTACTCTTGACCGGCTCCATGCTGTCGGCTGCGTTGATGGCCGGCCCGCTGGCCGCACAGACGCAAAGTCGCCCAGCCGAAACCAAGCGACCGAATGCGCCGGATCAGAAGCCCGCGTTTACCGGGCAGACACGCGCCCCACAGCCGGACAGGATGCCGGAAATCAAGGCCGAAGCCGTAGCCGAGGATCTGCCGCACCTCTGGGCGATGGAATTCCTGCCCGATGGCCGCATGCTCGTGACGGCAAAAGAGGGCGCCATGCATATCATCTCCGAGGAAGGTGAAGCCGGTCCGAAAATCGGCGGTGTGCCCAAGGTCCTCTCCGGCGGCCAGGGCGGGCTGCTGGATGTCGCACTTGCTCCCGATTTCGCGACCTCCGGGCTCATCTTCTTTTCCTTCTCCGAACAGCGCGACGAGGGCAACGGCACGTCGGTCGCCTCCGCGAAGCTCGTCACGGACGACAGCGGCGGCGGCAAGCTGGAAAACGTCAAAGTCATCTTCCGCCAGATGCCGAGCTATGACGGCAACAAGCATTTCGGTTCGCGCCTGACGTTTGGCCCCAAGAACGAACTCTACGTCACCGTCGGCGAACGCTCGGATCCGGAGCCCCGTGTGCAGGCCCAGGATCTGAATAGCGGCCTCGGAAAAATCTTCCGCGTCGATATGAATGGCAAGGCACTGCCGGACAACCCATTTGTCGATCAGCAGAACGCCCAGCCCGAAATCTGGAGCTTGGGACACCGCAACCTGCAGTCGGCGACCGTCGATGGTCAGGGTCGTTTGTGGACCGTCGAGCATGGACCTCGCGGTGGCGATGAACTGAACCGGCCTGAAGCGGGCAAAAACTACGGCTGGCCGGAAGTGACCTACGGCATCGAATATAGCGGCGATCCCGTTGGCAAAGGGATGACCCAAAAAGCCAGGACCGAACAGCCGGTCTATTATTGGGATCCGGTCATCGCCCCCTCCGGCATGGCCTATTATAACGCCGACGCCATACCCGAATGGAAAGGCTCATTCCTGGTGGGCGGCCTCGTCTCGCAGGGGATCGTCGTTCTCCACATGGATGGCGACAAGGTCGCCTATGAGGAGCGGGTCCCCCTGAAAGCACGTATCCGCGATGTGAAGGTCGGACCGGACGGCGCCGTCTATGCCGTCACCGAACAGCGCGGCGGCGGAGAATCGACGATCCTGCGACTGACAAAAGGCTGAGGGCGTCGAAAGCAAGAGGCCCGCCGTCGCCGGCGGGCCTCTTGTTGAACCGCGTGGAATGCTTACTTGCAGTTGGCGCAGAAGCGCTGGATGCGCTTGCAGGCTTCTTCCAGAAGCTCTTCCGAGGTCGCATAGGAGATGCGGAAATTCGGGCCGAGGCCGAAGGCCGATCCGTGAACGACGGCAACGCCTTCCGTCTCGAGCAGTTCCGTCACGAAATCCTCGTCGGTCTCGATGACCTTGCCGGACGGCGCAGTCTTGCCGATCAGGCCCGCGCAGGACGGATAGACGTAGAAGGCGCCTTCGGGCGACGGGCAAACGATACCCTTGGCCTGGTTCAGCATCGACACCACGAGATCGCGTCGTCCCTCGAAGATCTTCTTGTTCTTGCCGATGAAGTCCTGCGGACCGTTGAGCGCTTCCACGGCCGCCCACTGGGCGATCGAAGTCGCACCGGATGTCTGCTGGCCCTGGATCATGTCCATCGCCTTGATAAGCTGCAGCGGGCCGGCAGCATAACCGATGCGCCAACCGGTCATCGCGTAAGCCTTTGAAACGCCATTCATCGTCAGCGTACGATCATAGAGCTTCGGCTCGACCTCGACCGGCGTCGCGAACTTGAAGTCGCCATAGGTCAGGTGCTCGTACATGTCGTCGGTCAGGATCCAGACGTGCTCGTGCTTTAGGAGAACATCGGTCAGAGCCTTGAGTTCTGCATGCGTATAGGCGGCCCCGCTTGGGTTCGACGGGGAATTGAAGACGAACCACTTGGTCTTCGGCGTGATGGCCTTTTCCAGATCTTCGGCCGTCAGCTTGAAGTTGTTCTCCTGCCTGGCGCGGACAAAAACCGGAGTGCCGCCGCACAGCGCCACCATTTCGGGATAGGATACCCAATAGGGAGCCGGAATGACGACTTCGTCGCCAGGATTGAGAGTCGCCATGAACGCGTTGAAAAGAATCTGCTTTCCCCCCGTCCCGACGATTGTCTGGGCAGCCGTATAGTCCAGATTGTTTTCGCGCTTGAACTTCTTTGCGATTGCTTCGCGAAGCGGAGGAATGCCGGAGACCGGGGTGTATTTCGTCTCACCCCGATTGATCGCATCGATGGCGGCTTTCTTGATGTTGTCCGGCGTATCGAAATCCGGCTCGCCAGCGCCGAGCCCGATAACGTCGCGGCCTTTCGCTTGGAGCTCGCGGGCTTTCTGGGCAACGGCGATGGTGGCGGAGGGCTTTACGCGGGAAAGAGCGTCGGCAAGAAAGGCCATAATCTTCGTCCTGAAGAGCTGTTGAACAAGGCGGCATCGCGCGCCGAAACCGCCCTACGCTCTATGTCTAAACTATGACGGTGTTTCAAGCGGAAAGCTTGAATGCGACCGATCAAAGAAGCTGATTAAAACCTTCGCAACCTTCTTTACAACCGCGTAACCCTTGACTGCTACAACCAGAAGGACAAGCAAGGAAAGTCCGAAGGCATGACGCAGAGAAGCATTTTTGCCAATCTGGTGCGCAGCGAAGACGGCGCCTTCTCCACCGCCTACGGTCCTTTTGTGCTGCAATCGGCGCTGCAACCGATCTTTCGTCTGACGTCAGATCACAAGCTGGAGATCGATGCGCTGGAAGGGCTGGTACGTGTCTCCCGTGGCGAAGAGCCCGTGTCCCCGGGCGAATTTTTCCGTCTGGTCTCGCCCGCCGACATCGCCGACGTCGACAGTATCTCGCGGACGATCCACATTCTTAACACGGGACGGCTGAACCGGGCCCGCACGCGGATCTTCGTCAAATTCCATCCAGGCCTCTTCCGCACCCCATCCGAGATGCGCCAGGAAGTCGAGCGCATCAAGCTCGCGGCACACGAGGCAGGCTTCGGACCGGAACGCATCGTCTGCGAGATATCGGAAAAATCGGGCGCCTCGGACGATATCGTTGTGGCCTTCACCGAGCAGATGCGGGCGATCGGCTTTCAGGTGGCGATCGACGACTATGGCGCAGGCGACTCCGATCTTGCCCGCCTCAAACGCATCCGGCCGCATTACGCGAAGTTCGATGCGTCCTGGGTGCGCGACTTTCTCGACAACTCGGCCGGTTTTGCTCTCCTGCGCGTCATCGTCCGGCAGATGCTGGATGATGCCATCGAGCCCATATTTGAGGGGCTGGAGGAGGTCTGGCAGATCGATCTCTGCAAGGAACTCGGCGTTCCTCTCATACAGGGTTATGCGCTTGCTAGACCGGAACTGGCGCCGACCACGTTCAATGAAACCTTTCCGGAAAGCCTCCTGGTGACAGGGCCGACGGCGCAGGTCGAACCCTCGGCTTCCTCCGCCTATGCCGCCCCTCTGCAACCGCATCATCATGCCAGGCCTTCTTCGGCGAGGCCGATCCGGGCTTTCGGGCGAAGACAATCGGCCAGCGACTGACAACCGGCGCGGGTTGACCGCGCCGCTTCCGAGACTGCTCCTGCTACAGTCGAACTGGCGCGCATACGACAGGACTTTTTCTCTTACCGCCATCTGCCTCGAAATGGCACAGGTCAGAGTTAAGGAAACATTGCTGGCGATGAATCGCCGTGAGGCTCGCTCACGAACTGACGTAACCCCCTCATTTCCGGGGGTTTTAGCGATTCGTAATTTTAGCTGCGCATCAGGTTTCGAAAAACTTTTTCTTGCCAATTTTTTATAAACACAGCACTCTGTCCAAGTTCGGGCAATTTACGAGCATGGGAAGACCTATAATGACGCGCTCCGAAGGCGCCAAGACTTCGGGCGGGGGCTGGGGGCAGAGATTTTCAAAGCTATTCCTGCCGGTCGCCGCGGTAAATACAGGGACCCTTTCTTAAAGCTGCCTGCCGCCGCCCTTCGGGGCAATACCACGATGCTGTCCGCCGCTGAACACGGACAGAAAGAAAAGGACCTGCTGCATGGCCGAGACTGGCACTGTAAAATTCTTCAATACGGACAAAGGCTTCGGCTTTATCAAACCTGATAGTGGTGGCGCCGACATTTTTGTCCATATCTCTGCCGTACAGGCTTCCGGCCTGTCCGGTCTCTCAGAAAATCAGAAGGTAAGCTTCGACACGGAACCGGATCGTCGCGGCAAGGGCCCCAAGGCCGTCAACCTGCAGATCGCTGGTTAAGCCCTAGAGGCTTCTATTCGAGTTGAGGCCCGGCAGCTATGCCGGGTTTTCTTTGTTTGGGGCCACGGTCTCTGTCAGAACCCGCGAAGGAAGGGATTGGATCTCCGTTCGTCGCCGATCCGGCTTCCCGGTCCATGGCCGCAGATGAAGCCGACTTCATCGCCAAGCGGCAGAACCTTGTCGCGGATCGATGCCAGAAGCGTTTCGTGGTCGCCGCCAGGTAAATCGGTCCGGCCGATTGAACCGTTGAACAGTACATCGCCGAGATGGGCGAAGTTTTGATTGCGATTGTAATAGATGACATGACCCGGTGCGTGCCCGGGGCAATGAAAGACTTCGAAAACGTGATCGCCGAAGGAGACAGTATCTCCCTCGTTGAGCCAGCGGTCCGGCGTCAGGTTGCGCACGGCCATCTTCACTCCGAACTTCTCCGCCTGGGTCTCCAGCCGCTGTAGCAACGGAAGGTCGGCCTCGTGAGGTCCGATCACCTGGATGCCCAGCGCCTCCCGCAACTCATCCGCGCCGCCGGCATGGTCGATATGCCCGTGCGTCAGCCATATCTCCTTGAGCGTTATGCCGTTCTCCCTGATGACCTTGAGGATCTCAGGCACGTCGCCGCCGGGATCGATGACGACACCTTCCTTGGTCTCGTCGTCGAAAAGGACCGTGCAGTTCTGCTGGAATGGAGTAACCGGGATGATACCGGCCTGTAGCTTGCCCATGATGCCTCGGCTCAGATGAAAGGTCAGCCGCGGTATAACGAGAAACGAGGGGCATTTCAGCCGAAAAAATCAATCCGCAAAGGCCAGCGTATTATAGGTCTCATCGGCCGCGACGGGGGGAGCGAGCGATACGGTCGTCAGCAGGAAGGCCGTTACGATGATCTTCAGGGTGAATACGGTGACGAGGACCCCTTTCAGCGGGTTTTCGGCTGCGACAGCATCCGCCTTGATCGGAGGAAGGGCGGAAAATGTTTGGGCGATCATGATTATTCTCCAGTCTGTTTGGCCACATCAATGGCCGGCGCTGACAAAAGTTCCGCCACACCTTTCCGTTGTTGCGGGCACGCCACAGCTTGAAGAATCTACCCCAACTGAACGGAACCACCGAGAGGCGAAAGGGTTTCACCGCCAGTCAACATGAGGAGAAAATCCATGACGACTTGGTTGAAATGTCTGGCTCTGGGCTCCGTCTTTTCGGCACTGGCGCTGCCCGCGGCCGCCCAGATGGCCACGACCACCGCGTCGGATATCGTCGTCCGTTCCGGCCCTGGTCAGGACTATCCGGAGATCGGTCTTGCCACCCGGGGGAGCCCGGCCATGATGGACGGCTGCCTTCAAGGCAGCAACTGGTGCCGCATCGATGTCAACGGCATGCGCGGCTGGGTGTTTGCGGAATATCTGACGATACGCCACAACGGCACGCCGGTCGTGGTGCAGGAATATCGCACTCAGTACGAGGTGCCCGCCGTGACCTATGAAACGACCGCAAGCGTGGTGCCTGCCGCTCCGTCCCCCGCGCCGGGTGATGTCCTGCTCGGTCCGGTCGGCGCGGTGGAAGTGATCGATCCGCCGGAAACGGTGATCCGCTATATCGATCAGCACCCGGCTCAGTCGATCCAGGTGCGCAATGAGGTGGTCGTCGGTGCCACCCTCCCAGCGGATGTCGTGGTGAGCGAAGTGCCCGACTATGACTACAACTACGTGGTCGTGAACGATCGACGCGTTCTCGTCGACCCCGGTACCCGGCGCATCGTGCATATCTACGAATGACCATCATCTTGAAGGGGCGCCTTGGGTCGGCGCCCCTTCACCTGTTGTGGCTAACGCCATCCCCTCTTCCAACAAATGCTGTTGATTGTTCAAACCGTTCGCGCTTTATGACGGACGGCAGGTTACAATCGATCGTCAGCAAAAAGAGCTTCAGCCTCTGGCAAGGAGCCGTCAGGAAAGGGAACGCGAGTGGCGCGCACATCGACGGGAAGAGCCGTCCAGAAGGCCATGCCGCCGATGCCGGCGGTCGACGAAGCACAGATCGACTTCGAGACGATTGAGTTGCTCTTCTTCGCCTACCGCGACTTCGTGTCCGACCCCGATGCAATCCTCGCCAAGATCGGCATGGGCCGGGCCCATCACAGGGTCGTCTATTTCGTCAGCCGTCAGCCGGGCATGATGGTGGCCGATCTTCTGGATACGCTGCAAATTACCAAGCAAAGCCTCGCACGTGTGCTGAAGCAGCTGATCGAACTTGGCTATATCCGCCAGATGGCGGGCGCCAAGGATCGTCGCGAGCGCAGGCTCTACCCGACGCTGGCTGGCCGGGAGCTGGCGCTTGCCCTTTCCGAGCCGCAATCACGCCGTATCGCTCACGCCATGGAGGACTTGACGCCTGAGATGCGGACGGCGGTAAAGCAGTTCCTGCGCCGCATGCGCGGACGCGATGAAAATCTCGAGCCGATCGATACTGACCTGGATTGAGCAAATGACGAAAACACCCCTGTCCGACGATGCCCCTCACCTTCTTGTGGTCGACGACGATACCCGTATCCGCGATCTTCTGAATCGCTATCTCATGGAACAGGGTTTCCGGGTCACGGTCGCAGGCGATGCCGCAGAAGCACGCCGAAAGCTGGAAGGTCTGCATTTCGACCTGATCATCCTCGATGTCATGATGCCCGGCGAGTCCGGCCTTTCGCTCACCCAATCGCTCTATCAGAAGAAGACGATTCCGGTGATCCTCCTGACGGCGCGGGCCGAAGCCCAGTCCCGGATCGAAGGTCTCGAGGCCGGCGCCGACGATTATCTCGCCAAGCCCTTCGACCCGCGCGAACTGGTGCTGCGCATTAACAATATCCTGCGTCGCAGCTCCTCTCCCGATACGCCGAAGATCGAGCAGATCATGTTCGGGCCGTTTACATTCTCGATCCCGCGCAAGGAATTGCGCAAGGCAGCGGAAACCATCCGGCTCACAGATAGGGAACAGGAAATCATGCTGCTTTTCGCGCTGCGGGCCGGCGACACCATTCCCCGCCATGAACTGATCGGCGACGATGCAGAGGTCGGCGAGCGCACGATCGACGTGCAGATAAACCGTTTGCGGCGTAAGATCGAGGAAGATCCGGCCAACCCCGTCTATCTTCAGACGGTGCGCGGCATCGGATACCGACTGAGTATCGACTAGCCGAGAAAGCGGGCACAGCGGAAGGCGGATGGCTTTTTTTGACACCCTGAAACGCGACATGGACCGGTTGATTGTCCCCGGCTGGCGCCCGTTCACCCGCTGGCTGCGCCGCCGCTTGCCGACCGGTCTCTATACCCGCTCGCTGCTGATCGTCATCCTGCCCATGCTGCTTTTGCAGAGTGTCGTCGCCGCCGTCTTCATGGAGAGGCACTGGCGCATGGTCACTGAGCGCCTTTCGGAAGGCACGGTCCGCGACATTGCCGGCATCATCGAAGTCATCAAGAGCTATCCGCAGGATGCGAACTACGATGCGATCACCCGCATTGCCGATGACGCGCTGAACCTCACCGTCGCGGTCGAGGAAAACGGGCAGTTGCCGCCGCCCCGCCCGCGCCCCTTCTTCTCCATCCTCGACGATATTCTGGCCGAACAGATCACTCGTCAGATCCAGATGCCGTTCTGGATCGACACAGTCGGAGACAGCCGGCTCGTCGAGATCCGCATCAAATTCGACAATAGGGTGTTGAGGGTGTTCACCCGCCGCGGCTCGACCTATGCGTCGAACACCCATATCTTCCTCGTCTGGATGGTCGGCGCGGCTTTCGTGCTGGCGGTTATTTCCATCCTCTTCCTGCGCGGGCAGATCCGGCCGATCCTAGCGCTCGCACAAGCGGCCGAAAGCTTCGGCAAGGGCCAGAAGACCGAAGGCTTTTCGCCACGCGGCGCCGATGAAATCCGCCGTGCCGGCCTCGCCTTCATCCAGATGCGCGAGCGCATCGAGCGGCAGATGGAGCAGCGCACAGCGATGCTCGCCGGCATCAGCCACGACCTAAGGACAATTCTGACACGCTTTAAGTTGCAACTGGCGCTGGCCGGCGACAAGCCGGAACTTGCCGGCATGAGCCAGGACGTCGACGACATGCAGTCGATGCTGGAAGGTTATCTCGCCTTTGCCAAGGGTGAGGCGGAAGAGGATTTCGGGGAACTGCGGTTGAGTGAGCTTCTCGAAAAGCTGCGCTGCGATTTTTCTCTTCGCGGGAAAACCATGACCTACGAGATCGACGGCGAAGACGAGATCGCCGTCCGCCCGAACGCCTTTACCCGGCTTCTCGGCAATCTCGTTTCGAATGCGGAGCGTTATGCGAACACGCTGCATATCGATGCCCGGCACAGCGCAAAATGGCTGACGCTGACGCTCGACGACGACGGCCCGGGCATCCCTGTCGAAGCGCGCGAGGATGTGTTCAAGCCGTTCTACCGGCTTGACGAGGCCCGCAACCTGAATGCGTCGGGTACGGGCCTGGGGCTTGCAATCGCCCGCGACGTCGCCCGTGCCCACGGCGGCAACGTGACGCTTGCCGACAGCCCCAGGGGCGGTCTGCGCGCCGTCGTCCGCGTGCCAGCTTGAAGCGAGAAAAGATGTCCATCGATCTCTCCGATATGCAATGGTTGAACCCACCGGCCGAAAGCCGCTTGAACGACGACAGGTTGATCGTCCGCTCCGGCAAGGACACCGATTTCTGGCAGGGCACCTATTACGGTTTCCACCGCGATAGCGGCCATTTTCTCCATCGGCGCCGGCCCGGCGATTTCACCGCCGAAACGTCCTTCATCGGCCATTACGAAACGCTTTACGATCAGGCGGGGCTGATGATCCGCCATGATGAAACGCATTGGATGAAATGCGGCATCGAATTCACCGACGGGGCCTGCCATTTCAGCGTCGTCGTCACCAATGGTCACTCGGACTGGTCGGCGTTCCGCCTGACCGAGGATTTCAGCGAGATGTTTGTAAGGGTGACCCGAATGGGCGACGCGCTCTTCATTCAGTATCGCCCCGATACCCAGCCGGACTGGCGCATGGCGCGGCTCGCGTATTTCCCGCCCGATCTCGCCGATCTCTCGGTCGGCATGATGTTCTGTTCGCCGCAACGGGAAGGATTCGAGGTGGAATTCCGCTCCTTCAGCCTGACCGAGGTCAAGAGCCGCGATATCCACTGAAGCCGAAACCCTACATCAGCCTCTTGCCGTTCGGCACGGCCTGCTCCACGGCGGCAAGCACGATCGCGCCGTTCTCGTCCTCGAAACCAAGCGTGAGAACCTCGGATCGAAACGGGCCGATCTGCCTCGGCGGGAAATTGACAACCCCCAGCACCTGCCGGCCGACAAGCGTCTCCGGCGTATAGTGCACGGTGATCTGCGCCGAGGATTTCTTGATGCCGATTTCGGGACCGAAGTCGATCTTCAGCTTGAATGCCGGTTTCCTTGCCTCCGGGAACGGCTCCACCTCGACAATGGTGCCGACGCGGATATCGACCTTCTCGAAATCGCCATAGGTGATCTGCTCGGCCATGGCGCTGCTCAGCTTCCGAGCTCTTCGGCCCGCTTGCGTGCGGCAGCGATTGCCCTGTCGAACAGCGGCTGCATGCCGTCCTCCGCCATCAGCACGGACAGCGCGGCCGCAGTCGTCCCACCTGGAGAGGTGACGTTCTGACGAAGCTTCGAGGCGTCATCGGGGGACTGGTGAAGGAGCTCACCAGCCCCCGAGACAGTTTCCCGTGCAAGTCGCATGGCGAGGTCCGCCGGCAGGCCGGCTTTCCGGCCCGCTTCTGCCATGCACTCGACGAGATAAAACACATAGGCCGGCCCGCTGCCGGAAACGGCGGTGACCGCGTCGATGTCGGCTTCGCTCGCCACCCACTCCACCGGACCGCTGACCTTGAGAAGGGCCTGCACCGCCTCCCGCTGCGCCTCGGAGACCTTGGGATTGGCGTAGGCGCCCGTCACGCCCCTGCCGATCATGGCTGGCGTATTCGGCATCGCGCGCACCATGGCGGCGTCGCCGAGATAGCCTTGCAGATAAGATAGCGTCTTGCCGGCTGCGACAGATACGACGACGGTGCCTGCGCCGACCATCGGCTTCAGCGGCGGAAGCACCACGTCCATCAACTGCGGCTTGACCGCGAGAAACAGGATATCGGCTTCAAGCCCGCTTGGGGGCGAGGCAAGATGACGGGCGCCGGCATCGGCAATCACCGCCTTCATCGCTTCCGACGGAGACGGATCGATCACCGTGACGGAAGCTCCGGGTACGCCATTCTTCAGCCAGCCGGAAAGCATCGCGCCGCCCATATTGCCGGCACCAATGAGAACGATGGAAGCCAGCTGCGCCAAGGCCATCAGGCTTCGCCTACCGTTTCAAACAGAACCGCATCCATGGCCGCCTTCGCTTCCATGCCCGACCAGACGACGAACTGGAATGCCTGGTAATAGGCCTCGCATGCTTCAAGCGCACTGGAAAGCAGCACTTCGACCTGCTGGTTGTTGGGTTCCGCGCCGCCGGCAAGCAGCAAGGACTGGCGGAAGATGATCACATCTTCCTGGCGCCACAGGTCGAAATGCCCCATCAGCACCTGCCCGTTGATATGGGAGAGCAGACGGATCACCTCGTTGACCCGCATGTCCGGGATCTTGATGTCGAAAGCGCAGGCCAGATGCAGCGCCTCGAACTCCTCCATCCAGGAGAAGGAAACATGGTAGTCAGTCCAGCGGCCTTCTACGGTCATGGCGATTTCGTCCTCGCCGGACCGTTCGAACGTCCAATCGTTCGAAGCTGCAACGAACTCGATCATGTCGACCGGGTTCGACTGGCGTTCGATTCCCATTTCCATAAGGCTCATGCGGCACCTTCTTGACCGGAATGAATGCGAATTGGTGCGAGATACGCCCAACACGCGAACAATGACCGGGAACAACACTTTGGACGATCGCCCGACGCTACCAGAATAACGCAGTCACCCTGTCTGGAGCTTACCAAGCCGTTTCGAATCATCCTTTAAAATCAGTGTACCTACACCGAGTCCGGCTGCCAGCCCCTCTCCCTCCATTTTGATCAATCAACCGTGGAAACATCTTCGTGTCGGAAATCAGAAGGGAGTCATAACCGACTCTGGACACAGGCTTTTTTGGCAGTGTCCACAGGGTATCATTTTTTTGGAGCGATCCGCACCGGCACACACGGTGCGATCGGAACCCCGTGCCGATCGCGATATCGCCCGTCCCAGGATGATCCAGGAAACAGGGCGCTTTTGAGGAGGGAAACACCCACATAGCTGCGCCGACGATTCCTCCGACACGATCGGAAGGGAATGAGGCAGACGGAGGTATCGGGCAATCAGCAATTCCCTACGTCTACCGTAGCCGTGCAGCCAGGAAGTCGATGAGCACCCGCGCCGCCATGGGAATATGCCTGCGGGAAACATAGAGAGCATGGATACCGAGCGTGGTCGGCTCCCACTCCGGCAAGACGACCACGAGCCTGCCCGCCTGAACCTCCTGATCGGCGGCGAAGCATGGCAGCATCGCGATGCCGAGGGCGGACAGCGTGGCCCGCCTCAGAGCGAGAGCGTCGTTTGTCTGGAATCCTCCCGCTACGGGAACCACCACCTGCGCCTCGCCCTTTTTTAAAATCCATTCCGCACCGCCGAGATTCGTGTAGGTGAGGCACCTGTGGCCCTTCAGATCCTCCGGCGCGTTCGGTGCCCCCTGCTTGTCCAGATACTGTTGCGACGCGTAGAGCCGCGACGGACACTGTCCCAGCCGTTTGGCAATCAGAGAGGGATCGAGGTGGTTGGCGATCCGGATTGCCACATCGATACGGTCCTGCACGAGATCGACCGGCCTGTCCGAAATCTGCAGGTCGATCTTGATGCGAGAATAGTGATCCGCGAACTCCGAGAGCAACGGGATCAACTGCGTCTCTGCGAGAATGCCAGGGGTCGTCACCCTGAGGAGGCCGTGCGGCGTATCCGCATGGCCCGCCACGTCAGTCACGGCGTCGGCGACGCGGACCATCTCCCGGCAGAGTTCGATCACGCGTTCGCCCGCAGACGTCAGGCTGAGCTGCCGCGTGGTGCGGTGGAGAAGCCGTGTTCCTGACCAGTCTTCCATGGCCCCGATGTAACGCGATGCCATCGCTCGAGACATGCCCAGCTCTTCGGCTGCGCCCGAGGCGCTGCCCCGCTCAACCGTTTTCAGGAGAACTTTTGCGGCGATTATCCGGTCCATCTATTCGCTCGATTGATGCAACATTCTTTTATCTTTGATATGCGCAACATTAAATTCTCCTCACCACAAGGAGATCGCAGTGACCGCCGACATCGAACTTCAATATTTTTTCGACCCCCTCTGCGGCTGGTGCTACGCGAGCGCGCCGGCCCTCGCTGGCCTCGCCGACACGTTCGGAGAAAAGCTCACGATGCGGCCGTCCGGCTTGTTCGTCGGAGGGCGGCCGATCTCGTCGATCGCCGACCACGCCTGGCGCAACGACCAGCGCATCCAGAGCATTACGGGACAGCAATTTTCAGAAGAATACCACCGGAACGTTCTGCTGGCTCCGGGCGGTATCTTTGACTCCGGGCCTGCAACACTTGCGCTGACCGCTCTTGGCGAACGGGATTCAACGCTTGAACCCCGTTTCCTGCATGCCGTCCAAATCGCTCGCTACGTCGAGGGACGGGACACTTCTGTAATCCACGAGGTGGCCGAGGTCGCGGCTCGCGTAGCCGCCGAACACGGCATCGAACTCACCGTCGAGACGCTTGCCGAAAGGCTCCGGAGCGACACTAAACTGCGCGATCGCGCGCTGGAGCGGATGGAAGATACACAGCGTCAGATGAATAACCTCGGCATTCGAGGTGTCCCGCAGATCATCGCCGTCGTCGACGGCGAGCCTCATGTCCTTGGCAGTGAGACACTCTATCACGGTCCGGCGGGTCTGATCGCGGTTCTCAACGAACTTTCCGCCACCGAATGAACCCTCGATCAACCAGGAGTAATATCATGAAAATCGCTCTTATCGGAGCTTCCGGTCAGGCCGGCTCCCGCATCCTGTCCGAATTGTCCGCTCGTGGCCATGCGGTCACCGCGATTGCCCGAGATCCCTCTGGGATCGCATCTCTCCCGAACGTTAGGGCCGCTTCCGGCGACATCGAGGCACCCGAACCTCTCGCGAGAGTTCTGGAAGGCCATGACGGAGTTATCAGCTCAGTGCATTTCGCTGCCTTCGATCCGGACAAGCTGATCGGCGCAGTCAAGGCATCCGGCGTTCGCCGCTACTACGTGGTGGGTGGGGCGGGCAGTCTCGAAGTCGCTCCCGGCGTCCTCCTTGTCGACACGCCCGGAGTTCCCTGCGATCTACAAGTCGGAAGCGCGGGGCGGCGTCGACTACCTCAACAAGCTCAAAGCTGAAAACGACCTTGACTGGACCTTCCTGTCGCCTTCGGCCGCATTCGTTCCCGGCCAGCGGACCGGCACCTTCCGCATCGGCAAAGATCAGCTCCTGACGAACGAGAACGGCAGCAGCATTTCCTTCGAGGACTTCGCCGTCGCGCTTGTCGACGAAATCGAAGCTCCGGCCCACGTCAGGCAGCGGTTTACCGTCGGCTACTAATTCAATCTTTCAAAAACTGAATCCCTCACTCCAGCGCGGTCGACATCATTCCGGTGTCGGCCGCGGCCACACTCCCCTGCCTTGAAGGCAGGGCCGGTCTAGCCCTACAACCTCAGGAAAATTACGATGATCAACAGACGCACGACCCTCAAAACGATCGCCGCAGCCGCCGCGCTTATAATTCCCCTGGCCACATCCGCTGTCGCCCAGGAGCGGTCTCCCCTGTCATGGACGGCATTCAAGACCACCGAGGCGGGCTTCCTGCGCGCTCCGGTCCTTGTAACGGGCAAGACGGAAGCGGTGCTCATCGACTCCAGTTTCAGCTTTGCGGATGGCAAGGTCATCGCCGATGCCATCAAGGCCAGCGGCAAGCACCTGACCACGATCTACATCACCGCCAACGATCCCGACTACTACTTCGGCCTTGCGCCCGTCCATCAGGCCTTTCCGGATGCCCGCATCCTCGCGGCGGCCGACACGGTTGCACTGATGCGCAAGAAGGCCGAGAGCAAGATCAAGACCTGGTCGCCCGTCCTCGGCGACAACGGTCCGAAATCGGTCTCGGAACTCGTTTTTCCAGAAATCAGCGACATCGCCGCACTTTCCGTCGACGGCGAGACGCTTGAAATCATCACTGCGCCTGGCCTCGAGGACCGCGGCCGCTACATCTGGGTTCCGTCGCTCAGCGCCGTGTTCGGCGGCGTGACGGTTTTCGGCGGTATGTACCCTTGGATAGCCGATCTTCCCACGACCGAGGAACGCGCCGCCTGGCGTGCCGCGCTTGACGGTATCCTTGCTCGCAAGCCCAGGATCGTCGTCCCGGGTCACACCACCGCCGCGTGGCCGACCGACGCTTCGAGCGTCACCTACACCCGGGACTATCTGATTGCCTTCGAAGCCGAGGCCGCCAAGGCGGCAGACTCTAAAGCTTTGATCGAAGCCATGAAGAAGCTCTATCCCAACGACGCCATGCCGATCTCGCTGGAACTCGGTGCGAAGGTCGCCAAGGGCGAAATGACCTGGGGGCAGTAGAGAAATGTGACCTCGCGGCTCGCGAGGTCATCCACTCCGGGTGAAAGGGAGTTCTGATGGCCGCTTGCGCGAAGCCGCCAATGACACATCGTCATTGGTGGGTGGCTTTATCCTCTCCTCGCGCGCCGGAGAGTTATTGTCCCGCGAGCTTGGCTTCCAGCGCTTCGATGCGGGCCTTCAGCGCTTCGTTCTCGTCGCGAGCTCTCGCGGCCATTTCACGGACGGCTTCGAATTCCTCGCGCTTGACCACGTCCATATTGTTCAGGAACCGTTCGGCCTGCGCGTGAAATGCGGTTTCAACCTCTTTGCGTACGCCCTGTGCGGCGCCGGCGGCATCCGTCATCAGTCGCGCAAAGTCGTCGAGGATGCGGTTCGTTCCGGTTGCCATGGTCTTACTCCCGTATATCTTCGGCCGGCGGATCGCCGGCAATGTCCTTGATCTGAAGTAGGGCCTGCAAGGCCGGCTTGCAAGCATCATCCACTGTTAGCACGAGCCGTTACTTAGATTCGCCTTGACCGCCGATGGCAGCAACGCCATGTTCCGCGGCAATACGGTTAGCGGGGAACTATGTAGATTGCACAACGGCCTTCATCTTTTCGCCCTTATGCCGTTCCCGAACATTGATCCGGTGGCATTCTCCATCGGTCCGCTGGCCGTTCACTGGTATGGGCTTGCTTATGTCGCCGGGATCCTGCTCGGTTGGCTCTATGCCCGCCGGCTTGCGGCAAACCCTTCCCTCTGGAAAAACGGCCAGCCGCCGATCACTGCCACCCATCTGGACGACTTCCTCGTCTGGGTCGCCGCCGGCATCGTGCTTGGCGGGCGCATCGGCTATATTCTGTTTTACGATTTCCCCATGGTTGCGGCCAATCCGTTCCGAGCCCTCGAGATCTGGAACGGCGGCATGTCCTTCCACGGCGGCTTCCTGGGGGCGACGCTGGCGATGATCCTGTTTGCGCGCAGGAACGGCATTCCCGTCTGGAGCATGTTCGATACGGTCGCCGCCGTCGTTCCTTTCGGTCTGTTCTTTGGCCGCATCGCGAACTTCATCAATGGCGAACTTTGGGGCCGCTTGAGCAGCGCATCTTGGGCAGTCGTCTTTCCGACCGGCGGACCTTTCGCTCGGCATCCGAGCCAGCTCTACGAGGCGGCGCTCGAGGGCATAGTCTTGCTGCTGGTTCTCGCCCTGATGATCTTCCGGTTCAAGGCGCTGAAGGTACCCGGCGTGATCGCCGGAACGTTTGTCATCGGCTACGCGCTCTGCCGCATTTTCGTGGAGTTCTTCCGCGAGCCGGACGCACAGCTCGGCTATCTCCTCGGCACCAATTGGCTTACCATGGGCATGGTTCTTTCTCTGCCGATGATCGCCGTAGGTCTCTGGGCCGTCCTTAGGGCCCGTGCCGCGACTGCGGCATCGGCGCAGCCCTGAAACGGAGGCGCGGCCACGTGAGCACTCCTCTCGCCGACAAGATCAAGAGCCTGATCCGGGCGAATGGCCCGATCAGTGTGACGGATTATTTCGCGCTTTGCCTCGCTGACCCGGACTACGGCTACTACCGAACCCGCGAACCCTTCGGTCGCCATGGCGATTTCATTACCGCGCCCGAGATCAGCCAGCTCTTCGGCGAGATGGTCGGCATCTTCATGGTACATGCCTGGCAACGTCACGGCATGCCCGATGCGGTCCGGCTGGTGGAAATCGGCCCGGGGCGGGGCACGATGATGGCGGATATGCTGCGGGTCATCAGGCGAATCGCACCGCCGCTCTTCGAAGGTCTGCATGTGCATCTGGTCGAGACCAGCGAACGGCTGCGTGGCGTTCAGCGGGTAACCTTGGAGGCCTATTCCACAAAGATCTCCTGGCATGACGCCTTCGAGGAAGTGCCCGAAGGTTTTACGTTGATTGCGGCAAACGAACTCTTCGACGCAATCCCGATCCGCCAGTTCGTGAAGACGCCCACCGGCTTTCGGGAACGTCTCGTCGGCCTCGGAGCGGACGACGATCTGGCCTTCGCCGCCGGTGTGGCGACGCTTGATCCTGGTCTGCTGCCCTCGCCGATCGGCTCCATTCCCGATGGCACCATCTTCGAGGTGGCACCCGCCAGGCAGGCTGTGATGCAGACCCTCTGCGACCGGCTCAAAACCTTTGGCGGAACAGCATTGATCATCGACTACGGTCATATGGTCACCGGCTTCGGGGATACGCTTCAGGCGGTGCGCGATCATGACTTCGACCCGCCACTTGCTCATCCCGGCGAAGCCGACCTGACGAGCCATGTGGATTTCGAGGATCTGGCCAAGGTTGCGGTCTCGATGGGCGTGCATCTCAACGGCGGCCTGCACCAGGGCGACTTCCTGTTCGGCCTTGGCCTCGCGGAACGCGCTACCGCACTTGCCAAGGACAAGGAGCCGTCCGAGCAGCGCTTGATCGCCGCCGCTGTCGACCGGCTGGCCGGCGAAGGTGCCGGCAAGATGGGCGAACTCTTCAAGGTGATTGCCGTCTCCAGCCCCGCCCTCAATTTGATGCCCTTCCGTTCGGTGGATTGACATCCGCCCTTCCCTTGCGCCACTCTCGCCCTAAATCGAAGCAGCGGTCAATCTTCAACGCTTGCGTAAAACTCCTTGAAATCAATGAGATAGACAACGCTGATGCAGGACAGGCCCTTGCCGACGCCGATTGAAAGCCCTTCGCTCAAAGAAAGAGGCGGCACCCGCATCCGGCACGGTTTTTTCACCCGCCAGGGCGGTGTTTCGGAAGGATTGTACACCGGTCTCAATGTGGGCATCGGCTCCGATGACGATCGCGGGAAGGTCATGGAAAATCGCGCCCGCGTCACCTCCTGGTTCGGCCTCCCGGTCGAAAAGCTCGCGACGGTTCATCAGGTGCATTCGCCGGACGTATTTGTTGTCGATGCGACCTATTCGGGTGAGCGCCCTCAGGCCGACGCCATGGTGACCAGCATTCCGGGCGTGGTGCTTGGTGTTCTTTCCGCCGATTGCGGTCCGATCCTTTTTGCAGACGCCGATAACTGCGTTGTCGGAGCGGCGCATGCCGGCTGGAAGGGCGCTCTCGGCGGCGTTCTCGAAAACACGATCGAAGCGATGCTTTCGCTCGGCGCAGCACGCGAAAAGATTGTCGCCGTATTGGGGCCGTCCATCGGCCCGCAAAGCTATGAAGTCGGTCCGGAATTCATCGACCGGTTTCTCGCCGTAGACCCTTCCTACGAGACTTTTTTCACGCCGTCGGCAAAGCCGGGACATTCGATGTTCGACCTGCCGTCGCTGACGATGAGGCGGCTGACGGCGGCTGGCGTACAGGCTGAAAATCTCGGACTGGATACCTATCCGGATGCCGAGAGGTTCTTCTCCTATCGCCGCACCACGCACGCCCAGGAGCCGGATTACGGCCGTCAGATTTCAGCAATCGCTATTCGGGAGAATTGATATGGCCCTGCATTTTGAAAGGACCGAATATACCGATCGCCTCACGCGGCTCACGGAGAAGATGCAATCCGAGAAGCTCGATGCTCTCCTGCTCTTCGCACAGGAGAGCATGTACTGGCTGACCGGCTACGATACGTTCGGCTACTGCTTTTTCCAGACGCTGATCGTCAAGGCGGACGGCACCATGACACTGCTCACGCGCTCGGCCGACCTGCGGCAGGCGCGTCACACCTCGACGGTCGAGAACGTCGTCGTCTGGGTCGATCGGACGAATGCCGATCCCACGCTCGATCTCAAGAACCTGTTGAGCGACATGGATCTCCTCGGCGCTCGGATCGGCGTCGAATATGACACGCATGGCATGACCGGGCGGGTCGCGCGCCTGCTCGACAATCAGCTCTCGACTTTCGGCCAGATCAGCGACGCGTCCTATCTCGTCAGCGGCTTGCGCCTCGTAAAAAGTGCGGCGGAAATAGCCTATACGAGGCGTGCGGCCGAACTGGCCGATGACGCGCTCGATGCAGCGCTGCCCTTGATCAGAGCCGGCGGCGATGAGGCGGAAATCCTGGCGGCCATGCAAGGCGCGATCTTCCTGGGTGGCGGGGATTATCCGGCCAACGAATTCATCATCGGCTCCGGCGCCGATGCCCTGCTCTGCCGCTACAAGGCCGGCCGCCGCCGTCTCGATGAGACCGACCAGCTGACGCTCGAATGGGCCGGTACCGCAGCACATTACCACGCGGCCATGATGCGCACGGTCCTGATCGGCGAACCATCGATGCGCCACCAGGAACTCTACAAGGCTTGCCACGAGACCATTCAGGCGATTGAAGGCGTGCTGCGGCCCGGTCAGGTTTTCGGTGATGTCTTCGATACCCATGCGCGTATCCTGGACGAGCGCGGCCTGTCGCGTCATCGTCTGAACGCCTGCGGTTACTCCCTCGGTGCCCGCTTCTCCCCCTCCTGGATGGAGCACCAGATGTTCCACGTCGGCAACCCGCAGGAGATCCTGCCAGGCATGACGCTTTTCGTGCATATGATCATAATGGATTCAGACAGCGGCGCGGCGATGACCCTGGGTCATACCTATCTGACTACGGAATCAGATCCGGAGCCGCTTTCGCGCCACGATCTCGACCTTATTTTGCGCTGATTCCAGTCTCTCATCTGCCGATTGACAGTTCCCGAAGGAACCATAAGCTTCGGGACCAGGGAATCTTTGGCAGGAGGGCGGGCATGCGGCTTTACGGAAGACTGGTTTCCGCCTGGCTTGTCGCGCTCGCCCTTTCATCCTGCAATACGACGGAAGCGTTGACGCCGCAGGCCGAGGTCGCGGGCGCAAGTGGGCGGACATCGACGCCGGTGACCCAGGGGGACACCGACCGCATGGCCCGGTCCTCGCAGCCGGAGACGTTCAACAGCGGTGCCGGCGGCGTATATCAGTCCGGACCTCAGAATACACTGGAAGCGCAGGCGCGCGCGCTGGAATCCGGAAACGCCGCTTCACCCGCATCCTCAGGCCCTCCTCCGCAATGGCAGGGTCAGGGCTCTCAACCACCACAGACACAGCAATCCGCCGCGACGGGGCAAGCGCTTCCGCAGCAGGGCGCATCGCTCCCCTCATCAAGTCCGTCCGCCGGAACGATCCGCTTCCTGCCGATCATCGGCGCACCAGTGCAGGCGGTCACGCCGCTGTCGCGCCAGTTGGGCGCGCAGGCGCGCGCCGGCGGGCTGACGATACGGCCATCCGGTGATGCGAGCACGGAACACATCCTCAAAGGCTATTTCTCCGCTTTCGCCGATGGTGGCAAGGTGACGATCGTCTACGTCTGGGACATTCTCGACGGCTCCGGTGCGCGCCTGCACCGCATGCAGGGACAGGAGACCATCGCGGCAAGGGATTCGGACCCATGGGCCGCAGTCCCGGCCTCCACGATGGAGGCGATCGCCGCAAAAACCATTCAGGACTATCTGAATTGGCGCCAGTCGCGGAGCGGATAGCTGGCGCGCCCAAAAAGACACTGGTCATGGTTTCTTCACAAAAATCCATGGTGAGGCGCAAAACGCTATTGCATTCGAAGGCGGCGGCGGTAAAAGGCCCGCATCCAGCTTCAAAATAGGCGGACCGCAATGAAGGTTTTCGCAGGCAATTCGAACCGGCATCTTGCCGACGCGATCTGCAGCTATCTCAATGTACCAGTCGGAAAAGCCAGCGTAAGGCGGTTCGCAGACCAGGAAATCTTCGTTGAAATTCAGGAAAATGTGCGCGGGGAAGACGTTTTCGTCATTCAGTCGACGTCCTTTCCGACCAATGACAACCTGATGGAACTCCTGATCATGATCGATGCGTTCCGGCGGTCCTCCGCCCGGCGCATCACGGCGGTGCTTCCTTATTTCGGCTACGCACGCCAGGATCGCAAGGCCGGCCCTCGGACGCCCATTTCGGCAAAGCTCGTTGCCAACCTGATCACCGAGGCCGGTGCGGATCGCGTGTTGACGCTTGATCTGCACGCCGGTCAGATTCAGGGCTTTTTTGATATCCCGACCGACAATCTCTATGCGGTGCCGATCCTCGCCCGCGACGTGAAGGAACATTACGACCTCAACAATGTCATGGTCGTTTCGCCTGACGTCGGCGGCGTTGTCCGCGCCAGGTCGCTTGCCAAACGTATCGACTGTCAGCTCGCTATCGTCGACAAGCGCCGCGAACGAGCAGGCGAATCCGAGGTCATGAATGTCATCGGTGATGTAGACGGCAAGGATTGCCTTCTGATCGACGACATCGTCGATTCCGGTGGAACGCTCTGTAACGCTGCGGAAGCACTGCTGAAGAACGGCGCGACAAGCGTCACCGCCTACATCACCCATGGCGTTCTTTCCGGAGGCGCCGTCACGCGTATCGCGACTTCGAAGCTGCGCGAACTCGTCATCACCGATTCCATCCAGCCGACAACGGCAGTACAGTCCGCCCCCAACATTCGGGTGATCACGACCGCCAACCTGCTTGGCGAAGCAATCAACCGCACGGCCATGGAATCGTCTGTCTCCAGCCTGTTCGACTGACCTTTTTCAACTGCAAGTATTCCGGTAGACTCCCCGTACAAACAACGAGGAGGCATTCGCTATGATCGGCTTTTCCGGACAATGGAAGACATGGGCGGCCTTCGCCCTTCTTCTCCCCATGCTTTCGAGCTGCGTCGAAGGTGGGCCAGGACCGGGCGGTGGCCCACCTCCGCGCCCCTGGCCCGAACCGCGACCACAGATGTGCACCATGGAATATCGGCCCGTCTGCGGCGAGCGCGGTGGACGTTTGGAAACCTTCGGCAATGCCTGCCAGGCGCGCGAGCGCGGTTTTCGGATCGTCGGCACCGGCGAGTGCTCGCGTCGCCCGGACCGACCCGATTGGGATCGCCCAGGCAGGCCGGGCAGGCCCGACCGACCCGACTGGGATGCGCCCGGTCGTCCGGATGGAGGCCGCGCCTGCACACGGGAATTCAATCCCGTCTGCGGACGGATTGGACCGACCCTGCAAACCTTTCCGAACGCCTGCGAGGCCAGGAATGCCGGCGCCAGATCGGTGACGCCAGGAGAATGCCGCCGCTGAACCGGCGGGCACAAAGACGTTTCTCTGCAAAACACCAGGACAACCGTCCCGGTGTTTTGCTTTGCCGGGCTGCTTTGGCTAGGTAAGGACCAGACGCAGGAGATTCCGCATGGCCGCACGCGACCGCTATTCCCGAAAACTCGAATGTTCACAGTGCGGAAACACCGGCTTTGCCGAAGTATCAGAGACCGACGACAAGCGGCACAAAAGTCGCGACTTCCGGATAGACGAACTGCCGCGCGGCTTCTTCACCGAATTCGCATCGACCGACCCTCGCAAATACATGCTCCGTTGCGGCCAGTGTGGACACAAGTTCCGCTTCGAACAGAAGACAATCTATGCGCCGGGCGGCGAACCCCGCCGCTAGGTTCCGATCAGGCGACCTTGGCGGCAATTTCCCCCAACCCGGCATTGACGATGTGCTCGATGCCCGCACGGGGCCCCGGCTTCCCGAAAAGAAAGCCCTGCACCTGCGTGCAGCCTTCCTTGCGAAGGAAAGCCATGTGCTCGTCGGTTTCCACCCCTTCGGCAAGCACCGGAATATCGAGGCTGGACGCGAGGATCAGCGTCGACCTGACGATCGCGGCCGAATGGGAATTGACCGCCAGACCATCCACGAAGGTGCGGTCGATCTTGATCTTGTCGAAAGGGAAGGTCATCAGAGTGGAGAGCGACGAATAGCCGGTGCCGTAATCGTCCATGGCGATCCTCACCCCGAGGCTCTTCAGGTGCCTGATCGTCTGCAGTGCCCGCTGGTGGTCGGCAATGATGCCGGATTCGGTGACTTCAATTTCCAGCCTGTTGGGATCCAGTCCGGTCTCTTCAAGGATCGCCAGTACCTTCAGCGGGAAGTTCGGGTCGGCGAGCTGCTGCGACGCCACGTTGACAGCGATACCCAGTGGGTTCCGCCAGCGGGCCGCTTCTGCGCAGGCGCTCCGAAGCACCCATTCCCCGAGTTCGCAGATGAAGCCGGTCCGTTCCGCGATCGGAATGAACTCGCTGGGAGATACCTGTCCACGTCCGGGGTGATTCCAGCGAAGCAGCACCTCGAAACCGATCACGTCGCCGGTGAAGGTATCATTCTGAAGCTGGTAATAGAGTTCGAATTGGCCGGCGGCCAGTCCGGATCGCATGTCCATAGCCAGCGCGTTGCGCTCGCGGACCGCCTGGTCCATCGAGGAATCGTAGAAGCAGATCGTATTGTCGCCGGTTTTCTTGGCCCGGTACATCGCCACGTCCGCCTGCGCCACCAGATCGTCGATCGTCTTCGCCTCACCTGGATAAAGCGCGATGCCGACGCTCGATCCCACTGCCAATCTGTTGCCGTTCCACTCGATCGGCTTGCAGATCTCGGCCAGCAGCCGGTTGGCGAGAAGCATGGCGTCGGAGCGCCGGTAATATCTGCGCTTCACGGCGACGAATTCATCTCCGCCGACCCGGCAGATGAATTCCCCCTCCCCAGTGACCTGCATCAGCCTGCCGCCGATGGTCCTTAGCACCGCATCGCCGGCGGCATGCCCATGCACGTCGTTGATTTCCTTGAAGCGGTTGAGATCGAAGGACAGGACGGCAGTCCGAGCGGTCGGATCCGCCGGATATGCTTCGATCTCCTGAAGATGTTCGTTGAAGGCAGCGCGATTGGAAAGGCCCGTCAATGGATCGTGCAGCGACAGATGGCGATACTGCTCCACCGCGGCTTTGGCGGTCCGCGCATCGAGCAGATAGGTTGCCGCGGTAAGGGCCAGAAGGATCAGCATCAGCGAAAGAACGCCAAAGCCCAGCACGACCGCCGGCACGCCATTGGACGGAACGGCTGCCTGCAGGTCGAGCAGTACGTTGATTGCCCCCATGCCGGTGAAATGCGTGGCGGTGATCGCCAGGATCATGGCGAACATGGAACCGTATCTGCAGAACCGGGTGACCGGGCGTACGACCCGGCTGGTGATCAGGGCTCCGAAGAGAGCCGCGAAAACCAGAGAGGCGAAAACGTAATCCCGGTCCCATTCGATGACGCCCTGCACTACATAAGCCGACATGCCTGTATAATGCATGGCTGCGATACCAAGCCCCATGACGGCTCCGCCGGCTTCCACGACCGCCGACCGACCGCCGTAGCTGGCAATTCCCAAGCCGAAGATGGAAGCCATCACGGCGATCAGGAAAGACCAGAACGTAAGCGCCGGGTCGTAGGTCGCCTGCCCGCCCCCGAGATATCCCAGCATCGCGAGAAAATGTGTGGTCCAGGTGGTCGAGCCGCCCACGAAGCCCGCCAGGAAAAGCCATATGACTTTGTCGACGCCGCGGCCACGCCGGACACGCGCGAAAAGCCGGACCGTGAGGAAGGAACCCACAACGCAAAGCAGCGCGGCACAGGCAACGTAGCGCGGGTCGTGCTCGATCAATAGACAGGAGAGGACGCGAAACATGAATCTCTGATAGTTTTCAATTGGTCTTTGAGAACTTTAGCAGTGAAACATGTTGGAATGGTTCGCGCCGATGGTAAACGGAACCATATCTGCGAGTGGGAATGACCGTCCGGAAAATCCTACTGGAGTACCTGTCCATTGACGGTCAGGCTGTTACCGTCTTCGAATTTGATGTCCCAGCGCAGGCGGCCATCCGGTTCCGTCTTTGCCATGCCCTTCGCCATCATCACCACGAAAGAGACCTGATTGAACTGCGGATCCACCTTCGCCGCGCCCTGAAAATATTGGATTAGCTTGTCCACATCCCGGGCAAAAATCGAGGTCTGGAGTGTATAGCGATCCTTCTGGTCCGGATAACCGCTCATCTCTCCGGAAGCTTCGACATCATAGAGGGATGACTTCGCAACGACCTTCGGAAAGTCGATCTTGATCTGGCCGTCGGGCAGGAAGGCTTCGCCGAGACGGGCGCTCTCCGCTTCGGGCACCGGGCCGGGGTCTGAAAGATCGATCTCCATAAGGGTGTCGACAAAGCGAGCGAAGTTGAGATCGGTGATTCCCACCTGTATTTCGGCGACTTCAGGCACCAACTGGGCATGAAGCTCAGGGATGAGACCGGATGGCGTGGAAATCTTCTCTACCCCGATGCCGAACCCGATCCGGGTCGCCTCGGAAGGTTCCGTCATGGCAAGCGTGTAATCCAGTTTGCCCACCTCGAAATCGCCGATCGGGCTTGCCACCACAAAACGGTTGAAGGTGATTTTTTCCGACAGCGAGCTGAAGAACGGCATTGCGCCCCGGATCAGTTCCTTCAGCTTTGCGATCTCGGCCTGGGAGGGCTCCTCGTCCTTCACGAGTTCGAGCCCGAACGACACGAGGTTTCGGATTTTCTCTGCCACGACACCCTCGACGCCAACGTCGAAGTCGAGGCTCTCGGCACGGATCTGTATCGGCGGGGTCTCGGCTGTCGTGACCCGTTCGTAGAATCTCGAAAACGAACCCTTGCCTTGGAAATTGGTTGCGCCAGCGCTCGCAGCAGCGGTCGACGTGAGGGAATAATTCATGCCGGCGAAGCTCGCCTCGAGCTCTTCGGTTCCGGTCTTGGATACCATACGGATCGGGCCGGACGTCATCTCCCCTGAACGAAGATAACTGATCGCCGGGTCGAAAATACCCGAAAAGACCGCGTCGGTTACCGAATAGGTGAGATCGGTAGACTTGCCATCCGGCATCTTCCCCTGAACTGAGAAGTTCAGGTCATTGTCGCTCGTGAATTTCCACAGTCCGCCGTTCATTGGCGCGGCGAAAACGGAAAAAGGAGCAAGGCCCGAGACGACAAAGTCTTTATTCCCGATGCTCTCGATAAGCTTGGCGAAATCGTATTTGATTTCGTAGCTTTCCCCTGAAGGCTTGACAGTCAGAAAGCCGCTGCCCAGCACCGAATCTGGCAGAAAATGGCCGAGGTCGTCGCGAAGGTTTCGAGCACCCTGATCGTTGATCTCCGCTGCGGCAAGCGGCTGCACAAACGACATCGCTGCCATGCCCGCTGCAATCCATATCCGACGCATTTATTGAAGCCCTTCCCTCGCTGAACGAGACGTGAATTTGGATATGGCAGAAGAGAAGTCAAGCTGGGCGGTGATGGGTTAACCGCAATACTTGCGCTTCCGCCGCCTTTGTATTATAGCCCGCCCGTCCGCGCAGACACCCTTGGAGGCAACGCGGATGAAGCGCATCGGACGATGCCCTTCGGTTTGACGCGGCGACTTCGCTGCGAAGAACTCTCCAAATAACCTCGAAAGGATATGCCATGAGCCACGCATCTTACGAGCTCAAGGCCGAGGCGCGCGAACGGGTAGGTAAGGGGTCCTCCCGTGAACTTCGCCGCAACGGTTTGATTCCCGCTGTCATCTATGGTGACAAGCAGGCCCCCCTCGCGATCGCACTCTCGACCAACGAAGTGACGAAGCGCATCCACGCCGGCGGTTTCATGACCACCGTCGCAACCATCGAAGTCGATGGCCAGAAGATCCAGGTTCTCCCGAAGGACTACCAGCTGGATCCGGTCCGTGACTTCACCATGCATGTCGACTTCCTGCGCGTTTCCGGCGACACCGAAGTTTCGGTCGGAGTTCCGGTTCACTTCGTCAACGAAGACAAGTCCGCGGTCAAGCTCGGCGGCGTTCTGAACATCGTTCGTCACGAAGTCGAGCTTTACTGCCCGGCCAACGATATTCCGGAATTCATCACGGTCGATCTGGCTGGTGCCAAGATCGGCGACAGCCTCCACATTTCTGCGGTGAAGCTGCCGAAGGGCGTACGTCCGGTCATCGCTGACCGCGACTTCACCATCGCTACGATCGTTGCCCCGGCTGGCGGCGTCGAAGAAGCGACAGAAGAAGCGCCTGCTTCCGAATAACGAAGCAGACGTCCAATTAAAAAACCCGCCTTCATCCGGAGGCGGGTTTTTTATTGTTCAAATATACGACTTCCTTACTATGCTTCTACAATTGAACCAGATTTGGTCGCGCCAAATTCAGTGAAGTTTAATCAATGCATGAAAGCATGAACGAGTTAGGATGAGGGAACGATCCGGCATCGCCGGAGAATAAGTGCGGGAAGACGAATGACTCGTTCTGTCGAGAGTCGTTTCATCACGATCATTTCTGGCGCCCTGCTGGTCGTCGTGGCTCCGCTTTTCACGTTGTTCCTGGCGCTTTCTTCGCAACAGGCTGCCAAGATCCAGGGTGAGCACGTCAATGTAATGCTGCTCACCAACTCCCAGGCGCTTGGCAAGCCGCTTTGGGACCTGGACACCGACAGCATCCGTCAGATCGCCTCCGTGCTTGTTGCAGACCCCGCCATCTTCGGCGTGCAGATCAGCGACAACACCGGCAAGCTCAACATTGCCGAGGTGGATGTAAATCCGGTCGATTTCCGGGGACTGCAATCGATATCCGAACCGATCTTCTACAAGTCGCAGCAGGGAATACGCAATGTCGGCAGCATCACCGTCTATGTGCCGAAGCTTGGATGGTTCTCGGCGCTGCATCAGATGGAAATGGCCTTCATCTCCATTTTCATCATCGCCATCCTGACGGTCTTCGGAGCTGCCATCCTTGGCAACCGCGTGATGGTGATCAAGCCGCTGATGCGGCTGACGGCCGCTATCGAGGCCACTCGCCGCCTCGGCTCGCGCCACCACGTCGACTGGCGCTCCAACGACGAGATGGGCCGGCTGGCCAAAAGCTTCAATGAGATGCAGACCCTCCTCGAACGCGAGGAACGGGAACTCAAGCGGGCGCATCAGCAGACCACGGAGATCTACAATCTTACTCCGGCCATGCTGTTTTCCCTCGACCGCAGCGATCAGATAGCCGCCGTCAGCGATTATTGGCTGCTCGCCACCGGTTATCGCCGCGACGACGTGATCGGCCGCCCCTTCTCCGAACTCGTGGCTCCCTCGGACAGGGAGGTCTACCACCAGCGCAAGGAGCAGGGAAAATCGAGCGGCCCGGTGATCGAGGCGACGGTCCGTTTCCTCTGTGCCGATGGCCGACTGATCAACGTTCTGATCATCGAAACCGAATTGAGCGCCGCAAGCGGCAGCATTCCCGGCTCGCTCAGCGTCATGACCGACGTCACCGAGTTGAAGCAGTCCGAACTGCGCAATCATCAGCAGGCGATATCCGATCACCTCACCGGGTTTTTGAACCGCCAGGGCTTCGAGGCGATGCTCGACCGCAAGATTGCCGAGGCGGATCAGGCAAAAACCGACGTCGCATGCCTTTTCGTCGATCTGGACCGCTTTAAGTCGATCAACGACAATCTCGGCCACGCAGCCGGCGACGCCA
The DNA here is from genome assembly GCA_900469955.1 of Hyphomicrobiales bacterium. GTDB lineage: Bacteria > Pseudomonadota > Alphaproteobacteria > Rhizobiales > Rhizobiaceae > Neorhizobium. Next base: position 195,627 of record UBYX01000002.1, read on the forward strand.
TCCTGTGCCAGTTTGTCGAACGAACAAAACCGATGCTACGTGAGAACGACAGCGCCTCACGCCTCGGTGGCGACGAATTCGCAATCCTGATCGCCGGCACCGACGCTCAACATCGTTCGACCGAGCTGGCCCAGACAATCGTGGACATGTTCGAAGTGCCCTTCCGCGTCCACGGCACCGGCGTGCGGCTCAGCGCCAGTATCGGTCTCGCCTTTTACCCCACCCATGCCGCCAGCGCCGCAGAACTGCTGCAGAAATCCGACATGGCCATGTATGCCCGCAAACGCGACGGCAAGAATGGCTCCCAGGTCTATGACCCGGCCATTCTCGACCAGACCCGGGAACGGGCGGAGATCGAGAACGACATCGAAGCCGGCATTGCCGACAACTGGTTCGAGGCACACTTCCAGCCGATCGTCGACATAGCCACGGGCGTGCCGTCGGGCTTCGAAGCCCTGATGCGTATGCGTCATCCGCGCAAAGGCTTGCTATCGCCGGCAGGAATCATCTGCGTCGCCGAAGAAACCGGCAGCATCGGCCAGATCGGCAACCTCATTCTGGAAGACGCGATGGCGAACCTCGCACGGGTGTCTCGCCTACCCGGGATGGAGGATACCTACGTCGCCGTCAATTTTTCGCCGCTGCAGTTCGAGCCCGGCTTGCTCGCCCGCCTTGCCGGCCTGATCGGCCGCCATGGCATCGCGCCGTCCCGCCTCGTCATCGAGATTACCGAAGCGGTGCTGATGCATGACAATCCCGAGATCCGCACCATCCTCAACGATCTTCACAATCTCGGATGTCGGATCGCGCTCGATGACTTCGGAACAGGTTATTCCTCCCTCAGCTACATGAGCCGTTTTCCGGTCGACATCGTCAAGATCGACCAGTCGTTCATTCGTTCGCTCACGGAACAGGCGGGCGATATCGGCAGCAAGAGCCGAATGCTGGTCGAAGGTATAAGCGCCATCTCCCATAAGATGAATTGCAAAGTCGTCGCCGAAGGCGTTGAAACGGAGGAGCAGCGCGCGCTGCTCCGCCAGATGGGCATCGACTATGCCCAGGGCTACCTCTTCTCGAGGCCCCGCGAAATTTCCGAATTGCTTTCGGCCCTATCCGCCCGGCAGGCCGAAGTGAGGTCCCTGGCGAGTTAGAACATCGTCTCCGCCGGACGACATGCTGGGTCAAGAAAGACAACATGCTCGTTTGGAGGGGAACAGATGAAAACAGCATTACTGCTTCTCGCCAGTTTCGGTTTCGCGTCTGGCGTCGCTGCGCAACACCCGATCGTCTTGATGACCGAGTCCTATCCGCCCTTCAGCTATCAGGAGCCGGGAGGCAAATATCGGGGTGCCGGCATCGACCAGGTGGAGATCATCATGCGCGAGGCGCAGGTTCCGTTCACGCTGGAAATATTGCCGTGGGCGAGAGCGATCGCCATGGCCGAAACGCAAGCCGACCACTGCGTCTTCGCGGCAGCCCGCACAGCGGAGCGCGAGCCGCGCTTCAAATGGGTGGTTCCGCTTTTCGTCGACCGAAATATCCTGGTCCGGCACGGCGGCTCTAAAGTGTCGGCCGCGACGATGGAGGAAGCCAAGCAGTATACGGTCGGCACTCACCGCGCCGATTACACGGAAGGTCTGCTGAAGAGCTTCGGCTTCCCGAAGATCGACCTCAGTTCCGATATTGATACCACGCTTCGCAAATTGCTCGAGGACCGTATCGAGATGATGCCGATGTCGGAAGGCGTCTACGAAAAGCTTCGCAGCACCGGAACTGCCATCGAGAGAGTGATCGTGTTTTCGGAGCAGCATCTCGGTATTGCCTGCAACAGAGCCACACCCGATGCATTGATCGCGACGATGCAGACACATCTCGACAGGCTCATCAAGGACGGCGCTCAGACCGCCATCCTCAATCGCTACGGCATCAACCAGCCCCAGTAGCACCGCTCGCTCACGAAACCGGTTGACATTGCCGGCGTTTCGCGTTGGTGAAGACCATCAGCGAAGGACGGATTTCTTCATGCTTATCATTGCGGGTCTCGGCAACCCAGGCTCCAAATATGCGGGCAACCGCCATAATATCGGCTTCATGGCTGTCGATGCGATCCAGCGTCGGCCCGGCTTTTCGCCGTGGTCGAAGAAATTCAAGGCGGAAATTTCCGAGGGCGAACTCGCAGGCGAAAAGGTGCTGCTGATAAAGCCGCAGACCTTCATGAACCTCTCGGGCGAAGCCATCGGTGAAGCGATGCGATTCTACAAGCTCGGCCCGGAAAGCGTCATTGCGATCTATGACGAACTCGACCTGGCGCCTGGCAAGGCCCGGATCAAGACGGGCGGCGGCCATGGGGGCCATAACGGCGTCAAATCTCTCGACGCCCATTGCGGCAAGGACTATCGACGCCTGCGCCTCGGCATCGGTCACCCCGGCGTCAAGGAGCTGGTGCACAATCACGTGCTTGGCGATTTTGCCAAGGCCGATCAGGCCTGGCTTTCTCCCCTCCTCGACGCGATCGCCGACAATGCCGAGATGCTGGTGAAGGCCGAGGATTCGCAGCTGATGAACAAGCTGGCGCTCGCCGTCGGCGGCAAGCCGGACGATGAGAGGCCGAAAGCCGAAAAGCCCCAGCAACCGAAGCCGGCGGGAAAATCGCATATCCATCAGGCCCGCGGCGGCGCCAAGCCAAATATCCCGACCACCGGCCCGATGGCCGAGATGCTGAAGAAGATGTTTGGCGACAAGGGTAAGTGAAACGGTTTCGGCCCGCCCGCCGAACCGATAGAGACAACCGGAAATCTGGAATGAGCAACGCTTTTAACACGACCGACATAGCCCGCGAACTCGTGACCCTTCGTGACTATTGGCGTTACGCCATCTCGCGCTTCAACGCCTCTAACCTGAGCTTCGGGCACGGCACGACGACGGCGGGCGACGACGCCGCGTTTCTTATCCTGGACAGCCTCAACCTGCCGATCGATGCGCTTGATCCGTTTCTCGATGCCCGGCTGACGACCGCCGAACGGGAACTGCTTGCCGAACGGATCGAGGAACGCGTGGCAACGCGAAAACCCACGTCTTATATCACCGGCCATGCCTATATTCAGGGCGTCCGATTCCATGTTGACGAACGGGTCATCGTACCCCGCTCCCATATCGGCGAAATCCTGTTCTCCGAATATCTGAGCGACGAAGGCTCGTCCTTCCTTCCGGATCCGCTGAGCGTCGAAAGCGCCGTCGATATCTGCACCGGCTCGGGATGTCTTGCCATTCTCGCCGCCAAGTTCTTTCCCAATGCGGAAGTCGACGCGGTCGATCTCTCCTCCGATGCGCTGGACGTCGCCAGGCGGAACGTCGGGGAGCACGAGGTTGAAGACCAGGTCAGCCTCCACGAAGGCGATTTGTTCACCCCGCTTGGCAAGAAGAAATACGACCTGATCATCACCAATCCGCCCTATGTGGACCATGAGGCGATGGCGGGCTTCCCGGACGAGTTCCGGGCCGAGCCGGCCATGGCGTTCGACGGCGGCGTCGATGGCCTCGACATCGTCCGCCAGTTGCTTGCAGAAGCGCCAAAGCATCTCAATCCCGGCGGTGGCATGATCTGCGAGATCGGCTCCGGTCGCGAAATTCTCGAGGAGGAATTCCCGGATCTCGAACTGCTGTGGCTGGAAACGGCAGAATCCCAGGACGCCGTATTTTGGGTTACCGCGGAGGCACTCGGCGTCTCGGCCGGGAAATGAAGCCTATTCCTCGGGCTCCGTCGTGAACATCAGCGGATAGCCCGCTTCCTTGGCGAGATCCACGGCCTCCTTGGCTTTGGTCTCGGCGATATCCTTCGCGCACACCACCACCACGCATGTGCCCATGCGATGGGCCGTCATCATGACGCGATAACCCGTCTCCTCGCTCATGCGGAACACGGCCTTCAGCACCATGATGACGAATTCGCGCGGCGTGTAGTCGTCGTTGACCAATATGACCTTGTAGAGCTTCGGCCGCTCCAGCTTGGGCTTTGTGGTCGTTTTCGGTTTTAGGGTAGTGTCCTCGGCCATCGGCCTCTCCTGACGACGTAATCCTATCGGGAGACATGTCGGCTATATCGCACCGCAACCGGATTATTTCAAGCAACTGCGGCTCGATGAATGCGCCAACCCGCGTCAAACCCTTGACCCGGAGAGCCCGTTCCCCCATAGCCACAGCAACGAAAATTCTAGCGATACAGGGTCCGGACCCATGGGTTTCAAATGCGGTATCGTGGGCCTGCCGAATGTCGGCAAGTCCACCCTCTTCAACGCACTCACCAAGACGGCGGCAGCACAGGCCGCCAACTATCCATTCTGCACGATCGAGCCGAACACGGGCGAAGTGGCCGTTCCCGATCCGCGCATGCAGAAGCTTGCCGCAATCGCAGGCTCCAAGGAAATCATCCCCACGCGTATCTCCTTCGTGGACATCGCCGGCCTCGTGCGCGGCGCGTCGAAGGGTGAAGGCCTCGGCAACAAGTTCCTCGCCAATATCCGCGAAGTCGATGCGGTGGTGCATGTGCTGCGCTGCTTCGAAGATGACGACATCACCCACGTGGAAGGCCGCATCAATCCGGTCGGCGATGCCGATACGATCGAGACGGAGCTGATGCTCGCCGACCTGGAAAGCCTGGAGCGCCGTGTCGAGCAGACCCGCAAGCGGGCGACCGGCAAGGACAAGGAATCCATGGCGCAGCTTCCGGTCATGGAAGCGGTCATCAAGCTCCTGAACGACGGCAAGCCTGCCCGCCTGCTCTTGAAGACGCTCGCGCCCGAAGAGATCGAAATCCTCAAGGGCCTCAACCTTCTGACCTCGCACCCTGTGCTCTACGTCTGCAACGTCGCGGAAGCCGATGCCTCAACCGGCAACGAGCACACGCAAGCGGTTGCCGCCATGGCCAAGGAACAGGGCGCCGAATGCGTGATCATCTCGGCTGCAATCGAATCCGAGGTGGCGCAGCTTCCGGAAGAGGAAGCCAAGGAATTCCTCTCGGCCCTCGGGCTTGAGGAAGCCGGTCTGGACCGGCTGATCCGCGCCGGTTACCACCTGCTCGACCTGATCACCTATTTCACCGTCGGCCCGAAGGAGACTCGTGCCTGGACGATCGTGCGCGGCACCAAGGCCCCACAGGCCGCGGGCGTCATCCACACCGACTTCGAACGCGGCTTCATCCGTGCCTTCACCATTGCCTATGACGACTACATCAACTTCAAGGGTGAAGTTGGCGCCAAGGAAGCCGGCAAGGGTCGCGACGAAGGCAAGGAATACGTCGTAAACGACGGCGACGTCATCCATTTCCGCTTCAATACCTGATATCGAATCGCCGAGGGCGGGAGGGCCTCATGACGGAAGCCGATTTCCATTTCGAGGATTTCACGATCGGGCGGGTCTTTCCCCTCGCGTCCAAACTGGTGACGGCCGCGGAAATCGTCGAATTCGCCAAGGAGTTCGATCCGCAGCCCATGCACCTGTCGGAGGAAGCCGGCAAGGCCAGCATTCTCGGCAGCCTCTCCGCCTCCGGCTGGCATACGGCAAGCATGTTCATGCGGATGATGTTCGACGGCTGGCTGTCACGCTCATCTTCCGAAGGCTCCCCCGGCATCGAATTCATGGAATGGAAGAAGCCGGTGCTTGCCGGCGATACGCTCTCCGGCAGGTCCACCGTTCTGGAATCCCGTCCCCTGCGCTCGCGTCCAGGTATCGGCCTCGTCAAGTTTCTGCACGAGGTGGAGAACCAGCGCGGTGAGATCGTCATGCGCGGCGAGAACGCCATCATGATGCGCTTGCGCGGCGCCCGGGAGGACGCCGCATGAGGCTGATCGAACTCTCTCCGCCGGGCCAGAAGGTGACCACTGGCACGCTTCTCTTCACCGCCGAGGACATCGTCCGCTACGCCCAGAAATTCGATCCGCAGCCCTTCCACGTGGATGCGGAAGCCGCGAAGAACTATGTCTTCGGCGCGCTCTGCGCCTCCGGTTGGCATACCTGCGCCGGCTGGATGAAGACCTACATGGCCTACTGGACGAAAGAGGTCGCCCGCCTCGAAGCCGAAGGCAGGGTAGCGCCGAAGCTTGGCCCCTCTGCCGGGTTCAGGAAGCTTCAGTGGCTGAAGCCGGTTTATGCAGGCGACGCCATCACCTATTCCGTAGAGCTGACGGAAAGCCGGCCGCTCACCTCGCGCTCCGGTACCTGGATCAACATGACCATCAACGACGGCGTGAACCAGAACGGCGACGTCGTCATGCGTTACGAGGGTACGGTTCTCGAATTCGCGTAATCGAATCGGAAAACTGCCCTCGCCGCTAGTGGCCGGCGAACTCCACCAGGGTTCGGACCTCGACCCCAAGCGCTTCGAGCTTCTTGCGGCCGCCGAGATCCGGGAGGTCGATCACGAAGCAGGCCGACACGATCTCGGCGCCCAGCTGCCTCAACAGCTTCACAGCGCCTTCGGCAGTGCCGCCGGTTGCAATCAGGTCGTCCGTCAGGATCACCTTCTCGCCGGGCTTCACCGCATCCGCATGCATCTCCATCTCGTCGACCCCGTATTCGAGGCTGTAGGCGATGCGGACCGTGTCGTGCGGCAGCTTGCCCTTCTTGCGTATCGGCACGAAACCGGCCGACAACTGGTGCGCCAGCGCGCCGCCGAGGATGAATCCGCGCGCCTCGATGCCCGCGATCTTGCCGACGCCCAGCCCGACATAGGGCCGCACCAATTCGTCCACCGCCTGGCGGAAAGCGGCTGCGTCACCGAGCAAGGTGGTGATGTCGCGAAAGACGATGCCGGGCTTCGGATAGTCCCGGATGGAGCGGATGGCGGCGGAAAGATCTGATTTGGAGGACATGAGACCCTGAAAAAGAATGGCGGGAACAGCAGGAGATTAGCCTATCAACTTGGCAACCTTCTCCCAACAAAAAAGGCGGCTTGAAGCCGCCTTTTTGCATTCGAGGTGGAGACCTCAGTGTTCCTTGTTGGCGTAGACCGACTTCTTCGTCAGGTAGATCAGGCCGGTGAAGATCACCAGGAAGACCATGACCATGAAGCCGGTGCGCTTGCGGGCTTCGAGATGCGGCTCTGCGGCCCACATCAGGAAGGCGGAAACGTCCTTGGCATACTGATCGACCGTCTGCGGAGCACCGTCGTCATAGGTCACCTGGCCCTCGCTGATCGGCGGAGCCATGGCGAGCGACGCAGAGGCGACGAAATACGGATTATAGTGGGTACCTTCCGGAACCTCGACGCCGGCAGGCGGCTCCTGGTAACCGGTGATCAGCGAATAGATATAGTCCGGGCCGCCTTCCTGATACTGCTTGAAGATATCGAAGACGAACTGCGGGAAGCCCCGGGTGACGCCGCGTGCCTTGGCGATCAGCGAAAAGTCCGGCGGCGCCGCACCGTTGTTGGCGGCGGCAGCGGCCTGGGCATTCGGGAACGGCGACGGGAAGTAGTCCGACGGCACGGCCTTGCGGGCGAACATTTCGCCGGCGTCGTTCGGGCCGTCCTGCACTTCATAGTTCGCAGCGAAGGCCTTAACCTGTGCTTCCGAATAGCCGAGGTCTTCCAGCGTGCGGAAGGAAACGAGCTGCATGGAATGGCAGGCGGAACAGACTTCCGTATACACCTTCAGGCCGCGCTGAAGCTGACCTCTGTCGTAGTGGCCGAACGGACCGGCAAAGCTCCAGTCGACCTGCTTCGGATGGTGGATCGGATAATGCGGCGTGCTGCCTTCTGCATGCTCTCCGCCGGCCTCGGCGCCGGCGGGCGCTGCTGCGTGATTGTCCTGAGCCATTGCCGTGGCGGCACCGAGCCCCGCCAGGAAGGCCAGCGACACGAGGCTTGCAACAAGCTTTTTCATTTTTTTAATCCCTCTCGGTCGCGTACTGTCAGGCGCGGGCTGTGGCAACGGCTGCGGCGGATTTACCGTTCTTTTCGAGAACGGCTTCCGTGATGGAGTTTGGAATGCGCCGCGGCGTCTCGAACAGGCCGAGCAACGGCATGATGACGAGGAAGAAGCCGAAGTAGTAGAGAGTGCCGAGCTGGGAGTAACCGACGTAGTTGCCGGCGAGTTCGCCCTTGAACAGGAACGCCAGCAGTCCGCCGCCTTCTGCCGGCATGGCGCCGAGCCAGCCGAGCATGATGGCGTTGATGACGAAGAGCCAGAAGAACAGCTTGAACCACGGACGGTAGACGGCGGAGCGGACCTTCGACGTATCGAGCCAGGGCAGGAAGAACAGGATGATGATCGAGCCGAACATCACCAGGACGCCGCCGAGCTTGGAGTCGATCGGGCCGACATTGAAGGTAATCGCGCGTAGCATCGCGTAGAACGGCAGGTAATACCATTCCGGAACGATATGGGCGGGCGTCTTCAACGGATCAGCCGGAATGTAGTTGTCCGGATGGCCGAGATAGTTCGGCATGTAGAAGATGAACCAGGCATAGACGATCAGGAAGACCGATACGCCTAGTGCGTCCTTCAGCGTCGCATAGGGCGTGAAGGCGACGGTATCCGTCTTGGTCTTCACTTCGACGCCGGTCGGGTTGGTCTGGCCGGTGACGTGCAGCGCCCAGATATGCAGGACGACGACGCCTGCGATCATGAACGGCAGCAGGTAATGCAGCGAGAAGAAGCGGTTCAGCGTGGGCTGGTCGACCGCGAAACCGCCGAGCAGAAACTGCTGGATCCATTCGCCGACCAGCGGGAAGGCCGAGAAGAAACCGGTGATGACGGTCGCACCCCAGAAGGACATCTGGCCCCAGGGAAGCACGTAACCCATGAAGCCGGTTGCCATCATCAGGAGGTAGATGACGACGCCGAGGATCCAGAGGATTTCGCGGGGCGCCTTGTAGGAGCCGTAGTAGAGGCCGCGGGCAATGTGCAGATAGACGGCGATGAAGAAGAACGACGCGCCGTTGGCATGCATGTAGCGCAACAGCCAGCCGTGATTCACATCACGCATGATCTTTTCGACGGAATTGAAGGCAACCCCCGTCGAGGCGGCATAGTGCATCGCCAGCACCACGCCGGTAAGAATCTGCACGATCAGCATCACCGACAGCATCGCGCCGAAGGTATATGCGTAGTTGAGATTGCGGGGAACGGGATAGGAAACGAAACTGTCATGGACCATGCGCGGCAGAGGAAGCCGCGAATCGATCCACTTTTCGATGCCGGTCGATGGCTGGTATGTGGAATGACCGCTCATAAGTATTTATCCCCTCACCCGATCTGGATCACTGTGTCGGACGTAAACGCGAAAGTCGGAATGGCAAGGTTCTGCGGCGCGGGACCTTTGCGAATACGGCCCGCCGTATCATAGTGCGAGCCATGGCAGGGACAGAACCATCCGCCGAAATCGCCGGCCTGGCCGAGCGGAACGCAGCCGAGATGCGTGCAGGAACCGATCATGACGATCCAGTTTTCCTTGCCTTCGCCAGCCGAACGGTCGACTGCCGTCGCCTCGGCATTGGCCGGAAGGTTGGCGTTGCGCGCGACGGGATCCTTCAGATCACCCAAAGCGACGGCATTCGCCTCTTCCACTTCCTTAGGTGTGCGGTTGCGGATGAAGACCGGCTTGCCGCGCCATTTGACGGTCAAGGACATGCCCGGCTCGACCGCTCCGACATTCACCTCGATCGAAGCCAGCGCGAGCGTCGAAGCGTCCGGACGCATCTGATCGATGAAAGGCCAAGCGACCGCTGCCGCGCCGACAGCGCCGGCCATGCCGGTCGTCAGATAAAGGAAATCACGGCGCGTAGGCTCGCCTAGTGTTTCGCTATGTGTCTCGTGTTCGCTCACGGCTCAATCTTCCTTCTCACGCAATTCGCGAAAACCGCATTGCCCCCGCTCCAGACGAATCTTGGTTGAACACAATTCGAACATAGATTCCCCCGGCAATCCGGCGCGTTCTATGCTTGATCGCAAAATATGTCCAGCCTTGGCAAGTGCCGCAAGCCAGTTTGTCGCGGGAAAACTGAAGGGTTGCGGCCATCCGGTAACGCGGCCACAACGAGCCTTCCAAGCGGGATGATGAGCCGATACCGAGCGCTTCCAAATCTCTGGAAAGTCTGCGCTTCCCTGTGGGCGGCCCCAATTTTGCCGCGCTCGCCGTTAACCGCTTCGGGCATACCGCATTGCAACAATTCGGAGGGCGTGATAGGCGAACCGCACGGCGAAAGGCTGCCGCTCCGGACAGACCTGAATGAGACAAGCATTATCGGTTGCCATCTGCGTCATCGTGTCGCTTGTGCTCGCCGCAATCGCTACCCGTTACATCCATCCTCACTGGACTTTAGCAACGCTCTACAGCCTGCAGCTGCATGCGGCAGCCGCCTGCATCGTCGCCATGGTCGTTGCACTTGCGGTGAAGCGGCACTTCCTCGTCTGGTTTCTGTTTGCCGCCTCTCTTCTGTTTACCGGCCACGCGGTGCTGATGGGCCGCGAGTTCGCCGCACCGGTAACAGCCGAGGAAGCTCAGGCGCCGACGTTCCGCCTCCTCTCCTTCAACATCCTCAACGACAACTATGAAAACGCCCCAAGCGTTGTCCGCGCCATTGCCGGGTCCGGCGCCGATCTGGTCAACATCATGGAGGCGGCACCGCTGCGCGTCCACCTGGATGAACTGGCGAAGACATATCCCTATCGGGTCGGCTGCGGCGTCATCATCCCGTTCTGCGATCAGCTGATGCTTTCAAAGACGCCGATCGAAACGCCGATCGTGCGCAGCCTCAGCGAGATCTTCCCCTCGCGCTTCATTCTTGCGAAAGTCGCCGTCGCCGGCCGGTCCATCAACCTCGTCGGGATCCACACGACAAAGCCCTATTTCGACAATTTTCATTCGCTGGAACTGATCCGCGCCGCACTGGCGATTTCGGAAGCCGATGGCCCCCTCCTGGTATCGGGCGATTTCAACGCATCCAGCCTCGCGCCGAACATGCGGCGTTTCCTGAGCCTGACCGAGCTCAAGACGGCGGAATGGGAGCCGGCGACATGGCCCATCCGGGCGGGCGCATTCGGCGTCCCCATCGATCATGTCTACGCGCGGGCGCCCTTGAAGATAAAGTCGCTGACGCGGCTTGCCGATACGCATGGATCGAACCACTACGGGTTGATGGCCGAGATTGCGATTACCGGCGCAGCTCCCTGAAGCCTACTGGGCCGCATCGGCTGCCAGAAAACCGCCCGACTGACGCGCCCAGAGCTCGGCATAGAGGCCTCCGCGGCCGATGAGCTGGCTGTGCGTGCCTTCCTCGATGATCCGTCCCTTGTCCATGACAATCAGCCGGTCGAGTGCCGCGATCGTCGAGAGCCGGTGGGCGATTGCCATGACCGTCTTGCCGTGCATGAGCCGTTGGAGATTTGACTGGATTGCGGCTTCGACCTCGGAATCGAGCGCAGAGGTCGCCTCGTCCAGCACCAGGATCGGCGCGTCCTTCAACATCACCCGGGCAATGGCGATCCGCTGCCGCTGACCGCCCGAAAGCTTCACGCCGCGCTCGCCCACATGTGCGTCGAAGCCCCTGCGTCCGCGTTGATCCTCCAGTGCCGCGATGAACGTATCGGCTTCGGCCTTGCGCGCCGCCTCGATCAACTGGTCCTGGGTCGCGTTCGGCCGGCCGAACAGAATGTTGTCGCGGATCGAGCGGTGCAGCAGCGAAGTATCCTGCGTCACCATACCGATCTGCGCCCGAAGCGACTCCTGCACCACTTGGGCGATGTCCTGGCCGTCGATGAGGATGCGCCCCCCTTCGAGGTCGTAGAAGCGCAGGAGAATATTGACGAGTGTCGACTTGCCGGCGCCGGAGCGCCCGACGATGCCGATCTTTTCCCCCGGCCGGATCGTCAGTGACAGGTTGTCGATCACGCCTCTCGCCCTGCCATAGTGGAAGCTGACGTTCTCGAACCGGATTTCCGGCCGCTTGACGACAAGTTCGGCGGCGTCCGGCGCATCGACGAGACCGATCGGCTGCGAGATGAGTTCGGCCGAGTTCTGGATCGTGCCGATATTGCGCATGATACTGTTCAGCTGTGTCATCAGCCGGCCGAGCAGGAAGTTCAGCCGCAGCATCAGCGCCAGCGTAAAGGCGACAGCGCCGGAGCTGATCAGCCCCGACAGCCAGAGATGCACGCTCATCGCGGCCATGGTGACGATCATCGTTCCGGAAAGGAAAGCCATAGAGGCTCGCACGCTGGTGAGCAGGCGAGTGAAGGCGATGATCGTCTCCTGGAAAGTCTCGAAACCGGACCGCATGTAGCGGTCGTTGGCCTCGTCGCGGCCGAAGAGGCGAAGCGTCTGGATGTTCGAATAGGCATCCACCATTCTTCCGCTGATCATCGAACCGGCCTCGGCAGATGCCTTGGAATGCTCGCGGATACGTGGCACGAAATATCTTGCAAGCACGGCAAAGATGGTAAGCCAGGCGACCACGACGACAGCCAGCCGCCAGTCCAGTTGCGCAACCAGGGCAATCGTCGAGACCGAATAGATGCCGACGAACCAGACGCTTTCCATGAAGGACGTCAGCACGTCCCCTGTTGCCTGACCCGCCGACCAGACCTTGGTGACGATCCGGCCGGAAAAATCGTTCTGGAAGAAGCTCAGAGACTGGCGCGAAACGTGAATATACGATTGCCAGCGCACCAGGTTGTAGAAACCGGGCGTAATGATCTGCTGGTCGACCAACGCTGTAAACAGCCCGATCAGGAAGCGGCCGATGAAGACGACCAGCGCCATGGCGACGAGTTCGGTTCCGTGTTCGGAAAAGAGGCCGGACCATCCGTCGGCGGGTTTGGCCGTATCGAGAATATCGACCAGCCGGCCCACATACCAGAACATCGCCGCTTCGACGCCTGCGGCAAGACCGCCGAGCACCAGCATGGCGAAGAAGGGAAGCTTGGCCTGGCGGACATAAAACCAGACGAAGCCGACGAGGCCGACGGGCGGCCTCAGGTCGTCCCGCCTCTCGAACGGCTTGATCCAGTTTTCGAAAGTGCGGAAGACCGATTTCAGCATCATCCCGATATAGGCGGATTCCCGCTCCCGGCAAAGCGAAAGCCATGCGGACACCGCTTACATTTTCGTAATCTCGGCGACGCTGAACGGTGACTGAAGGGGAAGCGGCGGATTACTCCGCCGCCTCCTCTTCCACAGCATGGTCTCCGAGGAAGCCGCCGGACTGGCGATTCCAGAGGTCGGCATAGATGCCGCCGGATGCAACCAGTTCCTGATGCGTCCCGGTCTGCACGATCCGGCCTCGGTCGAGCACGATCAGCCGGTCCATCTCCGTCAATGTCGAGAGACGGTGCGCGATCGCGATCACCGTCTTGCCTTCCATCAGCGCGAAGAGGTTTTCCTGGATCGCCGCTTCGACTTCGGAGTCGAGCGCCGAAGTCGCCTCGTCGAGCACCAGGATCGGCGCATCCTTCAGGAAGACGCGGGCGATCGCGATACGCTGGCGCTGGCCACCCGAGAGTTTCACGCCGCGCTCACCGACATGCGCTTCGAGCCCCTGGCGCCCCTGCATGTCGGAGAGACCTTCGATGAAGTCCCAGGCATTCGCCCGCTTGGCCGCCTCGATGATATCAGCATCGCTCACCTCCGGCTTGCCATAGGCGATGTTGTCGCGGATCGACCGGTGCAGAAGCGAGGTATCCTGGGTCACGACGCCGATCAGCGAGCGCAGGCTGTCCTGCGTGACCGCAGAGATATCCTGACCGTCAACCGTGATGCGGCCGCCCTCCAGATCATAGAACCGGAGAAGCAGGTTCATCAGCGTCGTCTTGCCGGCGCCTGAACGGCCGACGAGGCCGACCTTCTGCCCCGCCGGGATATCCAGCGTCAGGCCATCGATCACGCCCTTGCCCTTGCCGTAGTGGAACCGAACATTTTCGTAACGGATATGCCCCTTCTTCGCGGCAAGCCGGGCGGCCTCCTGCTGGTCGACGACGTCATGCGGCTTCGTCATCATCGACATGCCGTCGTAAACGGTGCCGATGTTTTCGAAGAGTGCGGAAACCTCCCACATCACCCATTGCGACATGCCGTTGATGCGCATGGCAAGGCCGATGGCGATCGCGATGGCGCCGATCGAAATGGCGCTGTCCAGCCAAAACCAGATCGACAGGCCGCCGACGACGAACAGAGCCGCACAGTTGTAGAAGTAGACGAGCGCCTGGAAGCCGGTCACCTTACGCATCTGCGCGTGTACGGTCTTGAGGAAGATATCCATCGCATCGCGCGCATAGGCCTCCTCGCGGCCCGCATGCGAGAACAGCTTCACCGTCGCGATATTGGTATAGCTGTCCACCACGCGGCCGGTCATCATCGACCGGGCATCCGCCTGTTCGGCCGAGATCTTTCTCAGGCGAGGCACGTAATAGGCGACCGTCAGCGAATAGACGAGGATCCACAAGACGAGCGGTGCCGCCAGACGCAGGTCGGCCGAGGCCACCACCGCGATCATCGAAACGAAATAGGTGACGACATAGACGAACACGTCGAGCACTTTCATCACCGTTTCGCGGATCGCCAGCGAGGTCTGCATCACCTTGGTCGAGACGCGACCGGCGAACTCGTTGGCAAAGAAGGTCATCGAGTGCCTGAGCAGGAAGCGGTGCATCTGCCAGCGGGCGATCATCGGGAAATTGCCCATCAGGATCTGGTGCATGATCAGCGAGTTGAACCCGGCGATCAGCGGCAGCGCGATCAGGACGACGAAGGCCATGAAGACGAGCTTCATCCCTTCTTTCTGAAGGAAGGTCGTCCGGTCGGCATTCGACAGCCAGTCGACGATGTCGCCCAGGAACTGGAAGAGCATCACCTCGCCGATCGCGATCAGCATCGTGCAGGTCGACATGATGACGACCCACGGCCATACCGGCTTGGTATAGTGCCATAGGAAGGCCAGGAGGCCGGAGGGCGGCAAGCTGGGCGTTTCATCCGGATAGGGATTGATGCGCCGTTCGAACCACGAGAACATGAAAAAAGCTCCGTAAATCGGACTGCCGTCGTGCCCGGCGGAAGCAATGCGGACCAAGGGGCGGACGGTGAAATTCAGGACAGCGCGGCCTTATGCTGGCCACGTAACGGATCAGAGAGGGAAAAGTTTGCGAGAAACCGCGAAACGCCTAGGCCAGACGAATAATGATCTGGCTGCCGAGGCGCGAGAGCACGGTCATATCCATGTAGGCCTCCGTCGGCTGGCGTTGAAATGCGAGTTTCTTCTATCCCGTCCGCGACAATTTGGAAAGGGTAAATCGACACGAACATTACCTCCGCAGCTTTCATGTTGCCTGATCGTCACAGCCATCCCGAGCACTGAAAACCCTTGTGTCCGATTGCCGGTTTCCCGTAAGCACCTCACATGACCATGTTGCGCATCGCCCTTTACCAGCCCGATATCGCCGGCAATACCGGCACGATCCTCAGGCTCGCCGCCTGCCTCGGCCTCGGTGTCGACATCATCGAGCCCGCCGGCTTCGACATTTCCGATCGCAACCTCAAACGCTCCGGCATGGATTATCTGGCAAGCGTCGCGCTTCAGCGCCACGTCAACTGGCAGCGCTTCGACGAATGGCGAAAGGACGGCGGTCGCCGCCTCGTCCTTGCCTCCACCAAGGCCGCCCTGCCCTATACACGTCTTGCCTTTCAGCCGGGCGACATCCTCCTCTTCGGCCGGGAAAGTGCCGGGGTGCCCGATCACGTGCACGAGGCGGCAGAAGCGCGTATCCTGATCCCCATGATCGAGGGGCAGCGTTCGATCAATGTCGCCATGTCGGCGGCAATGATCGCCGGCGAGGCGCTCCGCCAGATTAGCTGGAACTAATCCTACACAATTATAGTCATATACTGTCGCGAACGGCACTGTGCGCAGGCGTGCGGCCGGCCTATATTCATTAGCCGGCAACCTATAATTCCCGTCCGCTCGCGTCGCCGGCCGCCGGGGACCACGGAGCACCCGCATGCAATCGACGATCGTCATCATCAACCTCCTCGGCGCAGTCTCACTGTTGCTGTTCGGCCTGGCGCAGGTGAAGGATGGCGTGACCAGAGCATTCGGCACCCGGCTCCGCGCCGGACTTGCCACGGGCACCCGCAGCGGCTGGCGATCTTTCGTCTCCGGCCTTGTCGCCACCATCGCGCTCCAGAGTTCTACAGCGACCGCCCTCACCGTCGCCTCGTTCGCGGACCGCAATCTGATCCGCCCGCGAATGGCCCAGATCGTGCTGCTAGGCGCCAATATCGGCACCGCCGTGACCGCATGGCTGGTCGCCACCGGCATCGCGTGGCTTTCGCCGCTCGTCATTCTCATCGGTCTCGTTCTCCATCGTGGCCGCTCCGGCACACGGCAAGGCGCCGGTACGGCGCTGATCGGTGTCGGCCTGATGCTGCTGTCTCTGCAGTTGCTTGGCCTGGCGACTGAACCGATGCGCCAGTCGCCCGCGCTTGCCGCGTTCATCGGCCTGCTCGACGACGCCTGGCCGGTCGCACTTGTCGTTTCCGCAGCGCTCGCCTTCGTCTCGTCCTCCAGCCTGGCCGTGATCGTGCTGATCCTGTCGCTAGCCTCGACCGGCATCCTTTCGACGGGGCTGGTCATCGTGCTGGTGCTTGGCGCAAATCTGGGCGGCGCCATTCCGCCGGTGGTCGCAACGCTCTCCGGGCCGGCCCCCGCCCGGCGCATTACGCTCGGAAATCTGATCGTGCGGGGCATCGGCTGCGCCATCGCGCTGCCACTCGCGGGTTTCGGCGCCGAGATCATGCAATCGCTGCCGCTTTCGCCAGAAAAGCTGCCGGTTGACGCGCATCTCGCCTTCAACATCCTTCTGACGCTCGTCGCCTGGCCCTTTTCAGGGCTTTTATCCGACATGACGGCCCGCCTTGTCGCGGCGGATCCGGAAGCCGAAAGCGGCCCGCGCTTCCTTGACCCTCAGGCGCTCGGAAATCCCGTCATGGCGCTCGCCAACGCCACCCGGGAAGTGCTCAGCGTAGGTGACGCGATCGAGCGGATGCTGATCCGCGCCCAGAACGCCTTCAAGCACAACGACCTTGCGCCGCTTGCGGAAGTTGCCGCGCTGGAGCAGCGTGTCGACAGCCTCCAGCAGGAGGTGAAGATCTACCTGTCGAAGCTCGGTCGACAGAGCCTCGATGCCGAGGGCGCGCGCCGTTCGATCGCCATCCTCGACTACGCCATCAACCTCGAACATATCGGCGATATCATCGAGAAGGGCCTCTGCGAGCAGGTGCGCAAGAAAGTCTCGAACGGCCTGAAATTTTCCGACGACGGCTATCAGGAGCTGGAAAGCCTCTTCAACCTGACCATCGACAATCTGCGCGCGGCCCAGACCATCTTCGTGACGGGCGACTTCAAGCTCGCCCGCCAGCTGATGGAGATCAAGGTCGATGTCCGCCGCCTCGAGAAGCGATCTGCGGAACGCCACCTTGAGCGTCTTCGCGATGGCAGGATGGAAAGCCTTCAGACCAGTTCGCTGCATCTCGACCTGCTGCGCGATCTCAAGCGTATCAACGCCCACATCGTTTCCGTCGCGCATCCGATCCTCGACGACAGCGGCGTACTGATCGAAAGCCGCCTTCGCCTCGTCGAGCCGCACAGCTGAGCCGTCAAAAGCGTCGGCCCGAACAGCCGAGGTCTCGTGCGGCGGCGGAGATAAGGTGGTCTTTACCGTCATCGGACGATGCTCCCGGGGTTTCGCGTCATAGGAGCACCTGCTATAAAACCTCAAGTAATATTGAGGTCAATAGCCGTAATGACGAAAACCCCTGACGAGCGTATCCAGCTTGAGCTGTCGGTCGGAGACGTGGCGCGAAGAAGCGGCCTTGCCGTGTCGACGCTCCACTTCTACGAAGACAAGGGCCTGATCCAGAGCTACCGCAATCGCGGCAACCAGCGGCGTTACCCGCGCTCCGTTCTGCGTCGCGTCGCCATCATCAAGGTAGCTCAGAAGACGGGCGTGCCGCTCGCCGAAATTCGCGACGCTCTCTCTGTACTGCCGCACGACCGGCCGCTCACCGCCCAGGACTGGCGGAAATTGTCGGAGACCTGGAAACGCCAGCTTGATGAGCGGATCGCCAGCCTTACGGCGTTGAGGGATCAGCTGACCGGTTGCATCGGCTGCGGCTGCCTGTCGATGCAGGACTGTCCGCTTCGCAATCCTCACGACGTGCTCGGCGAAAAAGGCGAAGGTCCCATCCTGCTTGAGGAGGAGAAAACGTCCAGAACCCTGAAAGAGATTGTCACGCCGTGATCCGTCGCTATGTCCATTCTCTTCGGCTTAACAAGTGTTTGCTAGGGTCAGCCCACTGACATACGCCGGCAAAGGATCATCATGTTTACCAATCTTCGTCACCTGTTTCGCAGTCTGCCGGCCCTTGCCCTTGCGCTGGTTGCGATCCCGGCTTTCGCCCAGGAGGCGGATCGCTACACTGCTGTGAGCAATACGGCGATGAGCGTGACGGGAGACGTCTGGATGGACGATTTCAGCATCAGGTTCGAAAGCGGCGAGTCCCTCGCGTTCTCCGATCTTGTCGCCGATAACTTCAGGGTCGACGGCAAGCGCGTGCCCGCCTCGGTGTATCGGGTGGAGGATCCCGCCGACCCGGAACTTGAAAACGGCAACCAGCTCTGCGGCGCCGGCGACGTCACCTATGTCGCCAACTGGGCAGCCGGCGACGGCATGTCGGCGATTGCCGTCTTTACCGGAAAGAGACCACCGAAAAGCAGCGACGAGATGTGCGCGCTCTATACCTACGAAGATCCTCAATAAGCGCGCTCGCTATCGCACCGCAAAATTGCGGTTGGCACTGCAGCATGTTTATGAGAAGCTCTGGCCATGAATGCCTGCCACGAACGAACGGCGACCTGAAAGAGGCCATCATGTTCCCTACCGCATTCACCCATAACATCACGCAGTTCGCGCGGATCCTCAGCCTGCCTGAGCGCCTGCAGAATACGCCGCTTCGCAATCTCTCCCTCGAAACCTTGCGGCGGCGCAATACGACGCTCGATTCCCTCTTCTACGACATCAAGACCATCACGCCGGAAGAGGTGTTCTATATCAGCGACTCCCTTGCCGCCGAAGGTGCGATCCTGATTGTCCCGCCCTCGGACGGTCCGTTGCTGAAACTTTACGATACGCTCGACGAATTCATCATCGGCGGCGGAGATAAGATCGATATCCTGGCCGTGGCGGGCGTGGGAAGTTCCGCCCTCGGTTCTGCGGCCTTCGCCCGCAACGTGGCCAACGCTGCAGGGCGGCCCGTGGCCGTCGTTGTGTCCGGCTACGGCCTTGCCGACGTGGCGACGGAGGCGCTCGGCGGCTATTTCTTGTTCGGCTACCTTAACCAGATCCGGCATACCTTTGAAATTCTGGACGAATTTTCCGGCCGGCCGAAGTTTGGGGCGGCACCACGCCTGGACCCAGAAAGGCTCGCAAGTCGCAGCCTCGACACGCAGACGGTCAGGGCGATGCTGGGAGATCCCCGCTTGTCGTTCCGCCTGCTGACCGGTCATTCCAAGGGAAACCTGGTTCTGTCGGAAGCCCTTTACGACCTCAAGGAAACTGACGCGCCGGCCGCGGAAAAACTTGCCCAGGAAGCCAGGATCGTCACGTTCAGCGCCCGTATCGCCATGCCGCCTCTGTTCACGGATGTGGTGGACGTGATGGGAGGCTGGGACTGGTTCGGCGAGATCAATTCCCGCACCTTCATTCCCAATGACGAAGTGGTTCCTCAGGCCTGGCATCACACCAATACGGAACTTCCGGGCCATCTTCCCGTCACGGCAGTCTTGCGCGAAATTCTAGCTCGCGTCGAAATTCCGGAAGAGGCTGTCCAGCCAACGGCTATTCCCTCGCAGGCGGCGCTTGCCGAACCCGACCAAGCGGCCATAGCGATCGCTCCGGTGCCTGAAGAACCCCCGTCTGCGCAGTCGGTCGAGGAGCAACCTGAGGATCAGCCTTCCGTGGAAGTCTCTCCGGCTGAGCCGGAACCTTTCCCCGCGCCACCGGTCGCGGTCGCCCCCGCGCCGCTTGCGACGACGCGCCGGGCGCCGCGATCCGGTAAACGTCCGGGCTCAAAGATTAGGTAATCCGGAAAGTCTGCCGGTCGCTCAATCTGCGCTCGGCAGCCGCCGCATTGTAAACTCGATGCGGTCGCCGTCGAGCTGGCGCCAACTTTCCACTTCGGTCCAGTATGCGGCCTTTGGAAATTCGTTGAACCACTGCCGCGCTTTTTCGCGTGCCTCTTCCCGCGACAGCTGGAAGGTTTCCCGCACGAACATTCCTGAGCGCTCGCCGGCTTTCTCCTGCCGATGGCGTTGGATCCTGCGTCGCAGCCCGTCGAGGGGCGGTGGTGTGAATTTCGCCATGAGAGCCTCTCATCCGCACCTGTCTGCAGTTTAGAATAATGTTGGGGGACACGCTTTGCGAGTCTCATTTTCCACCCGCGAGAAGCAATGGAATGGCTCGCGAAAGCTATAGATGCTAAGGCCACCGGGAAAAATACGAATCGCGCCAAGGAGATGGCGAGAGGACTGCGACATGGAACGGCCGGAACTGCCCAAGGGTTTGCCCGAGGATATCGAAGAGAAGAAGGCTGCCGCCAGGGCATGGTTCGAAAGCCTGCGCGACACCATCTGCGCTTCGTTTGAATCACTCGAGGATGAACTCACCGGCCCGCTTTCCGATCAGGCTCCGGGCCGCTTCCAGCAAAAGGACTGGCAGCGCGACGAAGGTGTCGGCGGCGGCGGCAAGATGTCGATGATGGAAGGCCGTGTCTTCGAAAAGGTCGGCGTCCATACCTCCACCGTATTTGGGGAGTTCTCGCCGGATTTTCGCAGCCAGATCCCCGGTGCCGAGGAAGACCCTCGCTTCTGGGCGTCCGGAATTTCGCTGATCGCCCACCCGGTCAATCCCAATGTGCCGACTGTCCATATGAACACCCGAATGGTGGTGACGTCGAGCAACTGGTTCGGCGGCGGAGCCGATCTGACCCCGGTGCTCGATCGCCGCCGCACCCAGACAGATCCGGACAGCACGCTCTTCCATCGGGTGATGGAGATCACCTGCACCCGCCATGGAGCGGTGGCCGACTACGACCGCTACAAGGCCTGGTGCGACGACTACTTCTTCCTCAAGCACCGCAACGAGCCCCGCGGCATCGGCGGCATTTTCTTCGACTGGCTGCACTCCGAAGATGAGAAAGGTGGCTGGGCAGCCGACTTCGCTTTCGCTCAGGATGTCGGGCGGGCCTTCAATCTGGTCTATCCGAAGATCGTACGGTCCAATTTCAACAAGCCCTGGACGGAAGAGGACCGCGACGAGCAGCTCATCCGCCGCGGCCGTTATGTGGAATTCAACCTGCTTTATGACCGCGGTACGATCTTCGGCTTGAAGACCGGCGGCAATGTCGACTCCATCCTGTCGTCTCTGCCTCCGGTAGTCCGATGGCCGTAACATATTCCGTTCCGTGTATTCGGCGATAACAGCTGCGGCGTTTTAGCTCTAGCTTAACAAAAGTCATTTCATATTTTCTGCGCTGTGCTAGCTTCCCTTTCGGTTGCACTGGAGGAGGATGCGATGATTGCGTCAAATAGCGTGCCAATGCCGAATGCGTCCTATGCGATGGACGCTCTCAAACCCGTCACCCCCCCTGAAATGATCGAACGCCTCGCCACGGAAATGCGCGCGAAAAGCGGCGGCGATCTACCCCATGCCTTCTGCGTGGAGCAGGTAAAGCGCCAGCTTGCAGGCAAGACTTATGAAACCGCTGCGGCTAACGATCAGCCAGGCGAACGCAAGACGCCGCTGCAGGTTTCGGTCTTCGAATCTTGGGCTTTGTGCGAATAATCGTCGGAACGGCGGTTCTGGTTCCGAGTTATCGGATCGAGGCGGGCTAACGGGAAGACTGCCGGGCCCGCTTCGGCTCAACGACAACAGGAGGAGACGTCATGCGATTGTTCGAATGCGGAACACTGGTACCGGGCTGCCAGTGGCATACTCGCGCCGAGGAAGATGCGGAAGTCGTCCGCCGAACCGTGGAGCATATGCGCACGGCCCATGGCGAAGAGATCATTCGTGAAAACATGATCGAAAACATCAAGGCGCGCATTCGCAACGACGAAGGTGCCGCTGCGGCTTGATCCACCATCGAGGAAGTTAAAGGGATTGGCGGATCATTTCGCCGAGCCGGGCGGCAAGCGCTGCCCGGTCCGGCGTAAAATTGCGTTCCATCCAGAAATCTTCGAGTGCGGTGAGGATTTCGCCCACACGTTTTCCCGGCGGCACTCCGGCAGCGACGACATCTGCGCCCCCAAACGGGAAGGTTGGTTTCCGATATCTCTCGGCCCTTCCGAGAAGCGTCGACAGGCGCGCTGACCTGCGCATCCCCGCCGTATCATCCTGCGCCCCTGCCCGTGCCAGGGAAAGGGCGAGCTTGAGCCGCATTTTGACGCCTTCGATCTCGTGACGGTAAAGCAGCCGGTCGAAAACGACGTCGGTCACGTCATTCGGCGGCATGGGCGCATTCGCCCAGCCGGTGAGCCTTGCGGCCTCGACTTTCGACATCCTGAGGCGCTGTGCGAGCCCTTCCAGGCGCTCCGCATCCGGAGGCACGATCGCCGCGAGCCTCAGTATGGGATCGGGCGCCCAGCCGAGTGCCTGCTCGGTGGCGACGAGACCGTGAATACTGTCGATCCCCCATTTTTCCGTTTCCGGCAGGATTTCCGTCAGCACTCCGACCTGCCGCATCCAGAGCAGTGCGCGAGAGGGATCGGCAGCCGAGAGCAGTTTCTTGGTTTCCGCCCATATCCGCTCCGCCGAAAGCGCGGCAAGCTTGTCTTTGGCCCGGGCGCAGGCCCTCAGCCCCTCCGCATCCGGCCGGCCGGAACCGTAGTGAGCGAAGAAGCGGAAGAAGCGCAGGATGCGCAGATGGTCCTCGGCGATCCTTTGCGCGGGGTCTCCGATGAAGCGGACCATCCGGGTCTCGATATCGGGCAGACCGCCGACAAGATCGATCACCTCGCCCCGCACATCGGCGTAAAGCGCATTGATCGTCAGGTCGCGCCTTTCCGCATCCTCCTGCCAGCCGGTGCCGAAGGCGACCTTGGCGCGCCGGCCGTCCGTTTCGACATCCCGCCGCAGGGTCGTCACCTCGAATGCATGGTGGTTGGCGACGAGCGTCACCGTGCCATGGTCGATTCCAGTCGGCACGGCTTTGATGCCCGCCTCTATCGCCCGTTCCACCACCTGCTCCGGCAGAAGCGTGGTGGCGATATCGACATCGGCGACCGGCAGCCCCATCAGCGCGTTGCGGACCGCGCCGCCAGCAACCCGAGCCTCGCCGCCATCGCCGTTCAGCAGCTCGAGCACATGTTGCAGCGCCGGGTCCTGAAACCAGGCCTCATGGGCAACCGAAGTCATGCATAGAGCCTTTCGTAAAGCGTGCGGAGAATGCCGGCGGTTATGCCCCAGATGTTCCGCTCCTCATAGGGCATCAGATAGAAATGCCGCTCATGCCCATCCCACACGCGGCTGCCGCGTTGATGGTTCGCCTCGTCCATCAGGAACGACAGCGGCACCTCGAAGACATCGTCCACCTCCGTCGGATTTGGCTTCAAATCGAAACCCCGTCTGACCAGCGAAAGCACCGGGGTGATGCGAAACCCGGTCGCGGCATAATAGGTCGGCAAGCGGGAAAGCGGCTCCACGAAAGAACGGTCGAGACCGATTTCCTCCTCTGCCTCGCGTAGCGCCGCCTGTTCCGGCGAGACGTCTTCCGGATCGATCGCTCCGCCGGGAAAAGCAATCTGACCCGAATGCTTCCGTAGAGTCGATGTCCGTTGCGTAAGGATGACCTTTGCCTCGTCTCCATCGTCCACGACAGGCACCAGTACGGCAGCGTCCTTCAGTTTCAGGCCGGACGCGAAATCCACCAGTCCAGGGTTGAGAAGATGGTCGCCATGATCACGCCAGGCATGATCGATCGGGCCGCCGTTCTGGTTCAGAGCCCGCCGGCGGAAATCCTCGGCGGAATAGGGAGCAAATTCGTTCATCGCGCCAGGGCTTCCAGTTCCGCGGCAGGCATCACCGGAAAGGTTTGACCGGCCGAACGTATGGAAAACATTTCGACGCCCTCCACCGTAACCGTTTCGCCGAGCTCCACGAGGTCGTACATCACGGCCCGCGACACCAATGCCTCCAGCCGGCCGCGCACCAGCAGATAGGGCTTGAGTTCGCGATTTTCGCCCGAGATCTCGAAGCGGATCGGATGGTCTGCTCCCGCCTCCACCACGTCACCGACATTGGTCCTGAACGTGAGGACCTGATTGCCCTCACGCCGCGTGACCTGCATCTCGACCGCCAGGAAAGGCGCGTCGACGATCCGGATGCCGACCTTTTCCACAGGTGTTACGAGATAGGTTTTGCCGTCCTCGTCCTTGCGCAGAACCGTCGAGAAGAGCCGCACCAGCGGTGCACGGCCGATCGGAGTTCCCACGTAGAACCACGTACCATCGGCGCGGATTTCCATGTCGATATCGCCGCAGAAGGGCGGATTCCACTTCTCCACCGGCGGCAAACCGGCTTTCCCCTCGCCCTTCTGTTCCGAGGCGCGCGAAATCAGGGCTGCAAGCCCCGCCGCATCGGATGCGGAATTTATCGTTTGCGCCGCCATCTTTCAGTCCCGGTTCGTCCGTAATCAATCACTGAAGCAAATCTCCCTCACGAGATAGTCATTCGAAACGAGCTTGTCAGCCATGTTTCGGGGAATAAGTTTGATCTGATGAGGTGTGTGCTGCGACGCAGCGATTCGCCGCCGGCCGCCGACGGCTCGGTTGAGCCTGCCGGTTCTGGATGATGGAGAACGACATGGGCATGATGAATTCCACCGAAACAGTCCTGGACGAGAAAGCCATCATCGCAGCCGCCGAAAAGGCGCTTGCCGATATTGCGGCTATCCGCACGGAGGTCGCCAAGGTGATCTTCGGACAGGAAAAGGTGGTCGAAAATACGCTGCTCGCGGTGCTCTCCGGTGGCCATGCCCTTCTGGTCGGCGTGCCGGGCCTCGCCAAGACCAAGCTGGTTACCACACTCGGCTCCGTCCTCGGGCTCGATTCCAACCGCATCCAGTTCACCCCGGACCTGATGCCGTCGGACATCCTGGGTTCGGAAGTGATGGATACTAGCGACACGGGCCGCCGCTCCTTCCGTTTCGTCAAGGGCCCGGTCTTCGCCCAGCTCCTGATGGCTGATGAAATCAACCGCGCCTCACCGCGCACCCAGTCGGCGCTGCTGCAGTCCATGCAGGAATATCACATCACGGTCGCCGGCCAGCGTTATGACCTGCCCGGGCCCTTCCACGTGCTGGCAACGCAGAATCCGCTGGAGCAGGAAGGCACCTACCCGCTGCCGGAAGCGCAGCTCGACCGCTTCCTCCTGCAGGTCGACGTGCTTTATCCGGAGCTTGCCGCCGAACGGCAGATCCTGCTCGAAACCACGGGACTTTCCGAAGCAAAGCCGCGCGGCATCATCGATTCTGCCCGCCTGCAGGAAATCCAGGTGCTCATTCGCCAGATGCCGGTGAGCGACAAGGTCGTGGACGCGATACTGTCGCTGGTTCGCTCCGCCCGCCCCGGACACGGCAATGCCTCCACCGACAAGCATGTCGCATGGGGTCCAGGCCCCCGCGCCGGCCAGTCGCTGATGCTGACGGCCCGCGCCCGCGCGCTCTACGAAGGCAGGCTGGCGCCTTCGCTCGATGACGTCTATGCGCTCGCCGAACCCGTGCTCGAGCACCGCATGGCGCTCACCTTCGCGGCACGGGCGGAAGGCATGTCGGTACGCGACGTGATCGGCGGCCTGGTGAAGCAGGCGCGCGGATAGCCTCCGTCGGGTCAGAAAGGACAATCGTGGCATCCATCGGCCAGATCGTAGAGCAGACATCCAGCAGCGAAGTTCTCTCCCGCGCCCAGGCGCGTGCCATACTGGTCCCTGACTGCATGGTGGAGGCAAAACGGATCGCCAATACGGTGATTGCCGGCTGGCATGGGCGCCGCAAACGCGGCATCGGTGAAAATTTCTGGCAGTTCCGGCCCTATGCGGAAGGCGAAAACCTGTCGCGCATCGACTGGCGGCGTTCGGCCCGCGACGACCACACCTATGTCCGCGACCGGGAATGGGAGGCCGCCCACACCGTCTGGCTCTGGGCCGACATGTCCCCGTCAATGATGTACAAGTCGACGCTGGCGCTGGTCTCCAAGGAAAGCCGCGCGCTGGTGCTGATGCTGGCGCTTGCTGAAATCCTTGCCCGCTCCGGCGAACGGATCGGATGTCCGGGCATCATGGAGCCCGTTTCGGCCCGCAATGCCGCCGAGCGGCTCGCCGCCGCCATCATGCACGCACCGCTGACGACAGGGCTTCCGGACACCGCCATGATCCGCGGCCACAGCGATATCGTGCTGATCGGCGATTTCCTGGACGATGCCGATACGGTGATGGACCGTATCACGCCGCTTGGACGCCGGGGCCTGCGCGGTCACCTGGTCGAGATCGCCGACCCTGCCGAGGAAACCTTTCCCTATGCCGGCCGTACCGAGTTTACCGATCCGGAGACTGGCGAAAGGCTCGTCTCCGGCCGCGCGGAAATGATCCGCGAAGACTATCAGCGCGCCTATCTCGCCCGCCGCATGGCCCTTGGCGACGGGCTGCGCCGGCTCGGATGGAGCTTTGTCTTCCACCGGACCGATCACCTCGCTTCCGACGCGCTCGTCGCCGTGCATGGCTACCTCTCCGGCCTGCCGGCACAGAAACCGGGAGGCAGGGCATGAGCGGATTGATCTTCGCAAACCCCGCCATTCTCTTCGGCCTTCTCTCGCTGCCGGTCATCTGGTGGCTCCTGAGGCTGACGCCGCCGCGCCCGAAGACGGAGGTGTTTCCGCCGCTGAAGATCCTGGCGAGCGTTTTGAAGCGTGAAGAGACGCCGTCGAAGAGCCCCTGGTGGCTGACGCTCCTTCGCATGGCTCTTGCCACCGCCGTCATATTGGCGATCGCCGACCCGGTGATGAATCCGCGCGTCAATTCGCTGAATGCCGACGGGCCACTGGTACTCGTTGTCGATAATGGCTGGGCGAGCGCTACCGATTGGGAACGCCGCGTCCAAACCGCCAATCTTCTGGTCGACGATGCAGAAAGCGCCGACGTGCCGGTGTCGATCGCCTTTACGGCCGATCCCAGTCATGAAGCCGTCCCCGGCACCGCCGCCGCGGCCCGCGAAAAGCTCGCTGCGGCCCGCCCGAAGCCTCTGGTTCCCGACCGTGTGCGCGCCGCCGAGGCAATAAGCGAAGCGATGAATGCAAACCGTCCCGGCACGCTCGTCATGGTGTCCGACGGAGTGGCTGCCCCTCAGGATGCCGAAGCTCTGTCGGTTCTGGCGGCGCTTTCACCCGCCCAATTGCGTCTCATCGAAGGCGACGGCCGGAGCGCCGTTGCAATCACCGACGCGGTCAACAACGCCGGCGCCATGTCGGTCACGGCCACGCGTCTGACGACCGGAGCGCCGCAGCAATTGGCGGTCAACGCGCTGGACGCCCAAGGCCGCGCACTTGCGTCCGGAACATTCGAGTTTGCCGCCGGTGCCGCCACCGCCACGGC
The DNA here is from genome assembly GCA_900469955.1 of Hyphomicrobiales bacterium. Taxonomy (GTDB): domain Bacteria; phylum Pseudomonadota; class Alphaproteobacteria; order Rhizobiales; family Rhizobiaceae; genus Neorhizobium. Next base: position 223,310 of record UBYX01000002.1, read on the forward strand.
AGAGATCGCCTCCCCCTTCGAACTTCGCAACGACTTTGCCCGGCTCGGCCTCGACGGACTGGCAACGGCCGGCTCGGCTCACCTGCTCGATGACGGCTTCAAGCGCCGGCGCGTCGCGCTGCTGGCAGGCGAGAGCGGCAGCGATTTCCAGCCGCTCCTCCAGCCGCTCTATTATATCAGCCGGGCGTTGCAGCCCTATGCGGACGTCATACAGCCCAACACCGCCGATCTGTCCGTTTCCATCCCGCAGATCCTCGAAGGCAATCCCTCCGCCATCATCCTGGCCGATGTCGGCCGCCTGCCGGCGGAAACCTATGCGCCGCTGCAGCAGTGGATCTCCCGCGGCGGTACGCTGATCCGCTTCGCCGGTCCGCGCCTCGCGGCAGCCCCCGCCGACGACCCGCTGGTTCCCGTCATCCTCCGCCAGGGCGAACGGGCGCTCGGCGGCGCCATGTCCTGGTCCGAACCCCAGCCGCTCGCCGACTTCCCGAGTTTCGGTCCTTTCGCCGGCATGCCGCGGGCGGCCGATATCACCGTGACCCGGCAGGTTCTTGCCGAGCCGACGCCCGATCTTGCCGAACGCACCTGGGCGAGCCTTGCCGACGGCACCCCCCTCGTCACCACCAAGGAGGTCGAGGCCGGCCGCATCGTCCTTGTTCACACCAGCGCCGAAGCGAGCTGGTCGAACCTGCCGCTCTCCGGCAATTTCGTGGAGATGTTGCGCCGCCTCGTGCAGATCGCCCGCGCCGGTGGCGCTGCGTCCTCCGGTCCGGCCGCGGATGGTGCGGCAGCGACCTTGGCGCCTTATCGCCTCCTGACCGCGGACGGCATCCTGACCACCGAAACCGGAACCGCCCAGCCGATCTCCGTTGCTCCCAATCAGACCCCGGTCGCGAGTTTCGATCATCCGCCCGGCCTCTATGGCACGGAAGACGGCTTTACCGCCGTTAACCTGCTGGCTCCGAAAACCATCATCGCACCCTTCGATATGGCGCCTGCCGGAGCGGCGGTGGTGCGCGAGGGGCTCGCGGGCGGCGAAGCCATTTCGCTCCGCCCTGCCCTGTTTGCCGCAGCCTTCGCGCTGCTGGTGCTCGACAGCTTCGTCGTGCTGTTCATGAACGGCGCCTTCGCCCGCGGCGCACGGCGAAATCGGGGCGCGGCGGCTGCAACGATTGTCGCGGCCCTCGCCTTCGGCCTTTCTGCCTTTACGCCCGACCAGACCACGGCGCAGGACATGCCGCCGGGCGCGGGAGCCAAGCCTGGGGACGAACAGATCCTCGAGCGCCTGGACACCACCCACCTCGCCTATGTCGTCACCGGCGAAGCCGATGTGGACAACCTCTCGGAACAGGGGCTGGAAGGGCTCAGCCAGTTTCTAACCTATCGCACCACGCTCGAACCCGGCGCGCCGGTGGGGCTTGATATCACCAAGGATGACCTGTCCTTCTATCCGATCATCTACTGGCCGATTTCTGCCAATGCGCCGATGCCCTCGCAGGCCGCGATTTCGCGCATCGACGCCTATATGCGCAACGGCGGCACCGTTCTCTTCGACACGCGCGACCAGTATTCCGCGCTGGACGGAGGCGGGACGACGCCGAACGGCGAGCGCCTGCAGGCGATCCTTGCCAATATCGACATACCGCCGCTCGAGCCGACACCCGAGGATCACGTCCTGACGCGCTCCTTCTACCTGCTCACCAATTTCCCGGGGCGCTATACCGGCAGCCCGCTCTGGGTCGAGGCACGACAGGAGGCGAGGAACACCGGCGCGCAGTTGTCGTCGTCGGGCGATGGCGTCACGCCGCTCCTCATTACCGGCAACGACCTCGCCGGCGCCTGGGCCATCGATCCGCAGGGAGCGCCCGTCTTGCCCACGGTGCCGCCCGATGAGATGCAGCGCGAATACGCCTATCGCGCCGGCGTCAACATCATGATGTACATGCTGACCGGCAACTACAAGGCCGATCAGGTGCATGTGCCGGCCCTCCTCGAACGGCTTGGCCAGTAGGGAGCAACCGATGACCATCGAATTCGCCCCCTTCTTCTCGTGGCCGGTTCTTGCCGCTCTCGGCGTGCTGGCGCTCGTCCTGGCAGGCCTCGCCTTCTGGCGGGGCGTGCGCGGCGCCACGCTTCGCACGCTTGCGCTTGCGGCCCTGCTTTTGGCGCTCGCCAATCCGACCTTGATGCAGGAAGACCGGGAACAGCTTTCGACCATCGTTCCGATCATAGTCGACCGCTCGCAAAGCCAGGAAACCGCGCAACGCAAGGAGCAGACCGACGAGGCTCTCGCAAGCCTCAGTGACCGGTTCTCGCGTTATCCGCGGATCGAGACAAGGGTGGTCGAGGTAGCCGACGACGAAAATTCGGATACACCGTCGACAAGGCTCTTTACCGCCCTGCGTTCGGCCATTTCCGACGTGCCGCCGGCACGCATCGGTGGCGCGGTCTTCCTGAGCGACGGCCAGATCCATGACCTTCCCGGCATCAATCAGGATCTCGGCTTCAACGCTCCCGTCCACGGCCTCATCACCGGCCAGCCGGACGAGTTCGACCGCCGCGTCGAGGTGGTGCGGGCGCCCCGCTTCGGCATTGTCGGCGAAGAGCAGGAACTGACGCTGCGCGTCTTCGACGACGGCCGCTCCGGCAGCAGCACCGCCCAGGTGACGGTGCGGATGAACGGCCAGCAGATCGCCACGCTTCAGGCGCGCACCGGCATCGAAACGCCGTTTGCCTTTACGGTACCGCGCGGCGGCAACAACGTCATGGAGTTCTCGGTCGCCGAACTGCCGGGCGAAGTCACGACCGCCAACAATCGCGCCGTCCACGTCATTGACGGCATCCGGCAAAATCTGCGCGTCCTGCTGGTTTCCGGCGAACCGCATGCCGGCGAGCGCGCCTGGCGCAACCTCCTGAAATCGGATGCCTCGGTCGATCTCGTCCACTTCACCATCCTGCGGCCGCCGGAAAAGCAGGACGGCACGCCGATCAACGAACTTTCGCTGATCGCCTTCCCCACCCGCGAGCTTTTCGTCGAAAAGATCAAGGATTTCGACCTGATCATCTTCGACCGCTACAAGCATCGCGGCGTGTTGCCGATCCTTTATTACGATTACATCGCTCAATATGTGCAGAACGGCGGCGCGTTGCTGATCGCCGCAGGCCCGGAACATGCGGGCGAAGATTCGATCGCATCGACGCCGCTCGAACAGGTTCTGCCGGCCGCGCCGACCGGAGAAGTCCACAGCGCAGCCTTCTACCCCCATCTTTCGGAAGCGGGGCAGAAGCACCCCGTCACCCGCGGCTTGGACGGGTCGGATCAGACGCCGCCCGCCTGGGGCCGCTGGTTCCGCACCATCGATGTCGATACCCCTCAGGGCCAGACGGTCATGGAAGGGGATGGCAACCGGCCGCTTCTCGTGCTCAACCGCCAGGGCGAAGGCCGTGTCGCGATGCTCTTGTCCGACCAGGGCTGGCTCTGGGCGCGAGGCTTTGAAGGCGGGGGGCCGCATGTCTCACTCTACCGCCGCATCGCCCACTGGCTGATGAAGGAACCGGAGCTTGAGGAAGAGGCATTGACCGCTCGCGCCGTCGGCCGGACGCTGGAGGCGACGCGCCAGACGATCGGCGACGATCCCGGTCCCGCCAGGGTCCGCTATCCTTCCGGCCGCACCGAAACCTTGCCCATGACTGCCTCCGGCCCCGGCGAATACCGGCTGGAGCGACGGATGGAAGAGACCGGCCTTTTCGAGGTCACCAATGGCGAGTTTTCGACGCTCGTCCATGTCGGCACCGTCGATGCGCCGGAATTCAAGGCGATGATCTCGACCGAGAACACGCTGAAGCCTTACGCCGACAAGACCCACGGCCTTGTCACGCGAGTGGCCTCCGGGGACGGAATTTCGCTGCCCGGCATCCTGCCCGTGCGCGGCGAAGTGCGCGTCAACGATCCCGACAGGATGGTGATCCGCATGACCGACGAGAGCGTGCTGCGCGGTATCAATACGCTGCCGCTGTTTGCCGGCTTTGCCGGTCTCTCCGCGCTCCTCTTCGCTGTCGCGGCCATGTGGTGGCGCGAGGGACGCTGAGATGGCCGTCGATCTTGAACTGACGTCCGAGCCCTCCCCCGAGGATCTGGCCGTAATCCTGGAGGGACTGACTGCCTTCAACGAAGGCGAAGTGGGCGCGCCGGAACGCCAGACCCTTGCCGTACTCATCCGTGATCCGGAGGGAAGGGTGATTGGCGGTCTTTCCGGCTACACGTCCTGGGGATGGTTGTTCACCCAGTTGCTGTTCATCCCACAATCGCTGCGAAGCCAGGGAATGGCCGGCAGGCTGCTTCAGGAAGCCGAGGAGGAAGCCCGCCGACGGGGCTGCCATGGCGCCTGGATCGACACATTCAACCCCGTCGCTCTCAAGGCCTATGAACGTCAAGGCTACGAGAAGTTCGGCGAGTTGCCGGGCTTCGTGGCAGGGCGAACCCGTACCTTCCTCAAAAAGACGCTTTGAGTTATTCCATCTGCAGATTCACGCGGAAAGACGCGGGCGGCATGGATATCGAATTGAAATTGGTCGAGGGTGTCACGCCCGAGGAAGAGGAAGCCATCCTCGATCGGCTGAAGGCCTACAATGTCGAGAGATTCGGCAAGAGCGACCGCCGGGATCTCGCGGTGCCGATCTACGATACCGATGGCAAGATGATCGGCGGACTGACCGGCTATACCGGCCGCGGCTGGCTCTATGTCGCGATGCTCTACGTTCCCGCCGAGTTGCGCGGCCAGGGCCTTGCCGCCCGCATGCTGGATATGGCCGAGACGGAAGCCCGCGCCCGGGGCTGCATCGGCGCCTATATCGACACGATGAATCCGGACGCCTTGAGGGTCTATCGGAAGCAGGGTTATGCCGAGATCGGCACCCTCAATGGCCTCGCGGGAGGCCATTCGGTGACCTGGCTGCAAAAGCGCTTGTGAACTCCCCTCACCTCAGGTGAGCGATGTCTGGCGCGTTTCCGTGTTGATCATGATCCCGGCAAGCGCGGCGAGAACGAGCAGTCCCGCAAAGATGCCGATGGTGAGCCCGAGGCCCTGCACGACGACATAACCGACCAGCGACGGCGCAAGCAGTCCACCGAGACGGGCCATGGCGCCCGCAGCCCCCATGCCGGTTGCGCGCGAGGCTGTCGGATAAAGCTCTGGAGTATAGGCGTAGAGAGCGCCCCAGGTGCCGAGCAGCGCAAAGCTCATCAGCAGCAGGGCCGTCGCGATGAGACTTGCATCCGAAGCGATGACGAAGAGCAGGCAACCAAGCGCCGACAGAAGGCAGAAACCGATCAGAGTCGGCTTGCGGCCCCATTTCTCGACGCCATAGGCTGCCAGCGCATACCCCGGAAGCTGCGCCAGCGCCACGAGCACCAGGAAACCGTAGCCCCGCACGAAACCGAAACCTTCCCCGGCGAGCCTCGCGGGCATCCAGGTGAATACGCCATAATAGGACACCGATACGAGGAACCAGATCGTCAGGATCATGATGCTGCGCTGGCGCAGTCCGGACGAAAAGATCCCCGTCGACTTCACCGGCGGTGGCGAAACGAGACTGGTGTCAGCCCCAAGCCGTGGCCGGCCGTTCACGACAAGCATCCGCTCCATGATGGCTTTCGCCTCCTCGCTACGGCCGGAGCGCAGGAGATAGAGCGGCGATTCCGGCACGAGGAAACGCAGCCCGATACCCGCTACGGCCGGAATTGCTGTCACGGCGAAGATATAGCGCCAGGCATCGGCCACCCCGGCCAGACTGGCCGCCCACGCGGCGAGCGCGACGATCAGCGTGCCGACGGCCCAGAAGCCCTCGAGCAATACCAGCCAGCGCCCACGATTCCTGGCCGGCAGGAACTCGGCCATCATCGCGTAGTCCACCGGCAATGTGCCGCCGACCGCAGCGCCGGTCAGGAAGCGCAATATGACGAGGATCGTAAAGTCTGGAGCGAAGATGGAAAGCGTGCCGAACAGCGCGTCGCAGGCGACCGTCACGATCAGCACCCGACGACGGCCGATACGGTCGGCGAGCCTGCCGAAACCCATCGCGCCGAGAAGCATGCCGAAGAAGAAGGCCGTGCCCGTCTGCAGCGCCTGAGGCACCGTCAGGCCGAAGGTCGCCGCTATGGAGGCGGCGGTAAAGCCCACCGCCAGAACCTGCATCGCATCCGCGGCCCAGACGAGACCAAAGATGCCCATCAACCGACGTTGGTACGTCCCCGCTCCGGCGCGATCCAGCGCCTCGTCCATCGTGATTGCCGCCATGCACCTGCCCCCCGGAGTTGACGAATCATGCCGACACATCCTTGCCGACCAATGGTAAGGTTGATTAGCGGACTTGAGCTATTCGCGCCAGACGATCGTTCCCTTGAGACGCGCATGCACATCTGCCGAAACGGGTACGACCAGAACCCGGTTCGGATCGACCGGGCCAGGAAATTCAAGCGCGTTATACGCGACCTTCTCGAAACCGAGCGGGCCGTAATATGGCGGATCGCCGACCAGGATCACCGCTTCCGACCCCCGCCGCTTGGCAGCCTCGATGGCGATCCGGACCAGCTCGCGGCCGATGCCGCGATTTTTATGCGACGGCCGTACGGCAAGCGGTCCGAGCAGATGTCCCTTTACGCCGCCGGCGAGAACCGGGGTCATACGTACCGAGGCGATCGTCTCGCCGTCATCGGTACAGACGAAGGACAGCGACCGGTCATGCGGCCCCTGCTCCCGAATGCGGGCGGCTGCGCGGGTGTGACGGCCGGGCCCGAAGGCTTCCGCATTGATGAGTTCGATGACGTCGTCATGCGACGCGTCTTCGGTGAGGTAGACAAGTTCGTGCTTATGCAGAAATTCGAGCTGAGACATGGATGGACCGAAGCCGTAGGATAAAGAGCGGACAGGACAAGGGATCTCGATGACGCCGCGTGGCGTCTTGGTCGATCAGCGTCGTCGCAGTGCCCGTACTTCGGTCATAGGGGGAATTATCCTTAAAATCCGGGAAGCGAATTAGCAGGAAAAATTTGTCGCGTCCAACGCAAAAACACAGCGTTCATAAAATCATGCCTCGCATTCGTCGCACGGTACCGTATCTACTGAGCCAACGGACACGCGAAGGAGATCGCCATGGGCAGGCTCGTCGATGGAAAATGGCAGGACGTCTGGTATGACACCAAGGAAAACAAGGGCCATTTCAAGCGCGCCGAATCGCAGTTCCGCAACTGGGTAACTGCGGACGGCTCCGCCGGCCCATCCGGAAAGAGCGGCTTCAAGGCCGAGGCCGGCCGCTACCATCTCTACGTTTCCTACGCTTGCCCCTGGGCGCACCGGACGCTGATCTTCCGCAAGCTGAAGAAGCTCGAAGACCTCATCTCCGTCTCCGTTGTCGATTATCTGATGCTGGAGAACGGCTGGGAATTCAAGAAACGCGACGGCGCCACCGGCGACGACCTTTTCGGCTCGGACTATCTCTACCAGGTCTACCTGAAGGCCGATCCCGGCTATTCCGGCCGCGTCACCGTGCCGGTCCTCTGGGACAAGCAGCAGAACACGATCGTCTCCAACGAGAGCGCGGAAATCATCCGGATGTTCAACAGTGCCTTCGACGGGCTGACCGGCTCGGCGGCGGATTTTTATCCGGAAGCGCTGCGCGGCGAGATCGACGAACTGAACACGGTTGTCTACGACACCGTCAACAACGGCGTCTACAAGGCGGGCTTCGCCACCTCCCAGGAAGCCTATGAGCAGGCCGTTACCCGTCTTTTCGACACCCTGGGCATGCTGGAGAAGCGCCTTGGCGGCAGCCGCTATCTCTTCGGTGACAGACTGACCGAGGCCGATTGGCGGCTCTTCACCACGCTTTTCCGCTTCGATCCCGTCTATGTCGGCCACTTCAAATGCAATATCCGCCGTATCGCCGACTACCCGAACCTGTCCGGCTACCTGCGTGATCTCTACCAGCATCCGGGCATTGCCGAGACATGCAATCTCCTGCACATCAAGAACCATTATTACGGCAGCCACCGGACGATCAATCCGACCGGCATAGTGCCCGTCGGCCCGGCGATAGATCTCGACGCACCTCACGGAAGAGAGAAATTGAAGACAGCGGCCTGATCGGCATCACTGCGTCCGCCGCCGTCGCGACACGTAATAATCGATATATCCCACGAAATATTTCGATCGACTTTGGAAGCCAAACGGGCTATGAAAAGGAGACGGGAAATTACGGGTCGGGCGCCGGTACTCGCTTCTCCCCCGACTGAAGGGAGGCAGCCATGTGCAATGCAGTTTCAGTATTTGCGAGAGACGAAAATTGGGTCGTGCGGCTTGTCGAACAAGGCGCCGAAAGCGAACGCGAGTTTCGTTATGAGGTTTACGCCCGCTCCTGGGCTGAAGGGCAGCGTATCAGGTTGAACAAGGCGTTTTCCTTCGGTGCGGACATCGCAAACCGGGCATCCGCGCAAGCCGAGGGATGTTTCGCAGAACTGGAAGACTAAGGCCCCGCGAGCTTTTGGAGCGACTGGAATTTTGGGCGGTCGGCAGGCCGGCAAGCCTCACCAGAAATCCGACGTCTCCACCTCGCCGCTCAATTCCTTGAGCCGTCTCCGCGTCGCGGTCGTCGTATCCTTCGGCAGAGCATCCAATGCGAAAAATCCGCTCTCCGCGATCTCCCGATCGGCAGCCCGGGGCGCCGTCTGCTCCACGGTCAGGCGATAGAAGAGCACATGGTCGCGCTTGCTGGCGTTGCGGTTGTAGTAGACGTGGACGAGCTGCGGTTCGCCGAGGATTTCCAGATTGCCCTCTTCCCTCAACTCCTTCGTGAGCGCCGCGCGGGCAGTCTCGTGCCGTTCCATGCCTCCACCCGGCATGTACCAGCCTGGCACATAGGTATGGCGGACCAGGAAGACGCGGCCTTCGGCATCGAAGCAGGCCGCGCGCACGCCGAGCGTCATGCCCCGTCTCAAGATGAAGAACTGGTGCAATAGCCAGACCATTGCTCGTGTTCGAAAACCGCGGATTTCCGGGATGTCTTCGCTGCTCATTCATAACTCCGGGAGCGGCCAGAAAATCGATAACGATTTGCCGGCTTATGCGTTATGTCTGCGGCATGTTCAAATTCGCGCATATTTCCGATATCCACTTGGGCCCGCTGCCGAAACTGACGCTTCGCGAACTCTTTTCGAAGCGCATCACCGGCTTTGTCAATTGGCACCGCAATCGCCGCAAGCACCTTTTCGTCAATACCCTCGACCTGCTTTTGAGCGATTTGAAGTCGCGCGAGCCGGACCACCTGGTCCTGACCGGAGATCTCGTCAATCTTGCGACCGGCATCGAGATCAGGCTGGCTGCCGAATGGCTGCAGACGATCGGAGACCCGCTGGAGACGACGGTCGTGCCGGGCAATCACGATGCCTATGTCCCCGGCGCCCACGATAAATCGGTGGCCGCGTGGTATCCCTTTATCGCCAGCGACGACGATCCGAAAACCTGGCCGGAACACGACCACGTCTTCCCGACCTATCGGCGCCGCGGGCCGGTCGCGATCATCGGCTGCTCGACATCCAATGCGACCCCACCGTTCTCGGCTTCCGGCTATTACAGTCCCAGGCAGGCCCGCGAAACCGTGAACCTGCTGAAAAAGGCCGGCGAAGAGGGCCTGTTCCGCGTCGTGCTGATCCATCACCCGCCGATTCATGGCGCAGCGTCGTCGCACAAGCGAATGATCGGCATCCGCCGCTTTGCCGCCGCGATCTCGACCGGTGGCGCCGAGCTGGTGCTCCACGGGCATACCCACCTCAACACGCTCTATTGGCTGAGAAGCCATCACGGCCAGGTTCCGGTCGTCGGCATAGCCTCTGCCTCGCAGGGACCTGGCGGGCACAAGCCGCGAGCCGCCTACAACCTGTTCACCCTTTCCGGAGAACCGGGCGCCTGGAACCTTCTTTGCGACCGCTACAGCCTCACCGAGAATGGAGACGGCGTGGGTCTCGACAATAGCCGACTGCTCTATGGCGAGATGCCGCCGGTTGTTTCCATCCCGGAAGCCGCGAGAATGTTGTAGAATCAATGTCGGGATTGTTGCGGAATCGCCACATTCCCGTCATAGCTAGTGTCAGACACAGTCATCACCGACATATCAACAGCAGTAAAGCCGCTCTCTTCCTATGAGCCAACCGAGCCCATCGACCGACATCAGGCGCGATCTCGTCGCCCTCCTGCCACGCCTGCGTCGCTTTGCGTTGACGCTCACGGGCGATGCGTCGGATGCCGATCTGCTGGTTCGGGGTTCGGCCAACCGTGCCATCCAGAAGAGCCACCACTGGAAGGGCGAAGGACGGCTCGAAAACTGGCTCTTCAGCATCATGCGCACGACCTGGTCGGACGAAGCCAGGAAGCGCAAGAAGGCTGAGCCAGCCGGGATCGATGTCGGCTCGGCGACCGAAAGAAAGAAGACGGCGAATGCCGTGCTCGCGATGCCGGATGGGCTTTCCGCCGCCTTCCTGCTGACCGATGTGGAAGGTTTCACCTGTCAGGAAGCGGCAACCATCCTGGGCATTCAGGCGGATCAACTCGCAGCCCGCCTCTGCGCGGCCCGCCTCGGTCTTGCGTCGGCCAACGCCATGACGAGCGAGCGGAGGGCGTGACAGTGAGCGTCTCGCAGCCATCGCCGCTCGAATTGCGGCTTTCCGCCTATGTCGACGCACAGGCGGGCGACGGCGATTGGCACGACGTTGAAGACCTGCTGGTGAACGATCCTCAGGCCCGGGCATTGCACGATGCCCTGCGGCGGGGCTCGGAAGTGGGGCGACGGGCGTTCGACGATATGCTCAAGGAACCTGTTCCGCTCGATCTCGTCCGTTCCATCAAGAACGCGCCGCTGCCGCGCCGGGCCGTTCGCCTGCCGCAGGCCCCGCGTCCCGGCTTTTTGCTGAAACCGTCGGGCATGCAGACCTTTATCGCCTGCCTCTCGCTCTTCGTGCTTGGCGGCGCAATCGGCTACTTCCTCGGCAGCCGTCCGGCAGCGACCGGGGAGCGCGTCACCATTGCGGCGCCGGCGCAGGCCGATCGCGACTGGCTGGACGATATCATAGCCCAGTATCGGCTGTATGCGCGCCAGACCACCCATCTGGCAGAGATCCCGGCGGAAAGGCCCGCCGATATCTTGGAATGGCTGACGACCAATACCGGAATAAGCTTCCGCATTCCGGATCTTCAAGGCAGCGGTCTCGCCTTCCAGGGAGCGCGTATGTTCACGGCCGGCGGCACGCCGGTCGCGCAGCTTCTTTACCGGCGCATCGAAGGTGACGCGGACGGCGACGTGATCGCCATCACCTTCACCAAGACGCGGCCCGCGGGCAATCGTTCACTCGAGGAAATCCGCAACGAAACGGGGATCGTCACCTGGGTCACTCCGCTTGCGACCTACATGGTCATCGGCCCGTCCTCCGCAGCAGATCTCGACGATATCGCCGCAAAGGCAGCGGGGTTGATCTAGCGCAGTCTGGCCGAGATTGGCCGGCCTTCAGGACTCCTTCCGTGATCAGCCAAGCCGCATGGTGGGATCGAGACTGATCTGGTCGCGCCCCCGCATCTTTGCCGCGTAGAGTGCGAGATCGGCACGCCGATAGAGATCGGCTGCGCTGTCGCCGCTCTTGCCGCAGGCGATGCCGGCGGAAAATGTGTAGCGGAAACTGACTTGCTCAGGCATGGGTCGCGACCTCCTGACGGCGTCCAGCATCCGGGCAACGATGACTTGAGCTTCCTCCGGCGCGGTCCTCGGAAGGATCAATATGAACTCCTCTCCTCCCACTCGGCCGAGAACGTCCGTCTTGCGGACATGGCGCTGGAGAGTAGCGGCGAAATCCTTCAATATCCGATCCCCCACGGCATGGCCGAAGCGATCGTTTATGTATTTGAAATTGTCTATATCGAGAACGGCCACACAACCAAGCGTCTCGGAATCGTCGCCCGGTTCGCGCAGAAGCTCATCGAGTTTGGCCATGGCATACCGCCGGCTCGGAATGCCCGTCAGTTCATCCGTCTGGGATGCCTTGATCGCATTGTCGCGGTCTTGCCGGAGCGTCCTTTCGTCGGAACGGATCGACGTGATGTCGCTCGCCACGCACAACATCCAGCCGTTTGCCTGCATGGTCTCCGTCATCCACAACCAGCGGCCGTCGTGAAGATCCGTTTCGAATGCCCGGAAGCCGGTTTTGCCGCGCCTTGCCAATGTCGACAGCAGCCAGGCCTCGAAGTCACCGCTTCTGATGATCGTGCCGCGGTTTGCCTGGAAGTTGCGCCGCATCAGATCCGGCCAATAGGGGCGTTCGTCCGCGCCGATGAACCAGGCCGCACGGAAGGCGCCATTGGCATAGCGGATCCGATCGTCCTGATCGTAGACCGCAATCAGGACCTCCGCAGCCTCCATCAGTTGCGCCGTTTGCAGCAGGGTTTCGTCGTTCTCCAAGACCAGACGCTCTCATGAAGAGTTCCAACGCCGCCAGCGGACAAGGTGCGGGCGTAAAGCATCAGTTAGAGTAATTCGACGGAACCTGAAAGGGCCTTCGTCGCTTCAAGGGACGTCAACGTTGCGCCGGAAAGCACCGGCATGCTCTGGTACCTCTGCCGGCTCGCGGACCGACGTGACGCCGACAGCGATTCAAAAGGCCGCCCAGATCGAGGCGGCCTTTCGCAGTTTTACGACTGGTCCGGCAACCCGCTGCCGCTCAGCCTCTGGCTTCCAGCACCCGGTTTGCCGCCGATACGATCGCCTCCAGCGACGCGGCGACGATGTTCTTGTTGATGCCGGCACCGAAGAGTTTTCCGCCCGGATGCTCCATCTCCACATAGGCGATCGCCGATGCGTTCGAACCATGCTGCAGCGAATGTTCGGAATAGTCGTTCACCGACAACTCGATGCCGAGATAGGTCGAAAGCGCGTTGATGAAGCCGTCGATGGGGCCGGTGCCCTTGCCCTCGATGCGCCTGATCTCGCCGCCGTCGGTGATCTCGGCGGCAACCACACGCACGCCCTTGTGGTCGGTGCCGGCCGGATAGGTGTGATGGTCTACGAATTTCAGCCGTGCCTCGGGCTGCTCCACATAACGCTCGATAAAGCGCTCATAGATCCGTTTCGACGGAAGCTCCACGCCCTCTTCGTCGGTGATGCGCTGGATATCCTCCCGGAATTCGACCTGCAGATTGCGCGGCAGGTTGAGGCCGTAATCCTCCTGCAGGATATAGGCGATGCCCCCCTTCCCCGACTGGGAGTTGATCCGGATGATTGCCTCGTAGGAACGGCCGACGTCGCGCGGGTCGATCGGCAGATAAGGCACTTCCCAGACGGGATGGTTGGCTTGCCTGATCGCCTTCATGCCCTTGTTGATAGCGTCCTGATGCGAACCGGAGAACGCGGTATAGACCAGCTCGCCGACGTAAGGGTGGCGCTCGGGGATCTTCATCTCGTTGGAATACTCGTAGACGGCCTTGATCCGCTCGATGTCCGAGCAATCCAGTTCCGGATCCACGCCCTGGGTGTACATGTTGAGTGCCAGGGTGACGATGTCCACATTGCCGGTGCGCTCTCCATTGCCGAACAGCGTGCCTTCCACCCGGTCCGCGCCAGCCATCAGAGCGAGTTCGGTTGCGGCGATACCCGTGCCCCGGTCGTTATGGGGATGCAGCGAAACGATGACGTTCTCGCGGTTGTCGATATTGCGGCACATCCATTCGATCTGGTCGGCATAGATGTTCGGCGTCGCCATCTCGACGGTGGACGGCAGGTTCAGGATCAGTTTGTTGTCGGCCGTGGGCTTGATGATCTCGATGATGGCATTCGAAATCTCGAGCGCGACCTCCAGTTCGGTCCCGGTGAAGCTTTCCGGCGAATATTCGAAGCGATAACCGCCTCCTGCCTTTTCCGCCATCTCCGTTATCATCTTGGCCGCATCGACCGCGATCTGCTTGATGCCGGCGACATCCTTGCCGAATACCACGCGGCGCTGCAGTTCCGAGGTCGAATTGTAGAAATGGATGATCGGCTTGTGCGCGCCCTCAAGCGCCTCGAAGGTGCGGGTGATCAGCTCCGGGCGGCACTGAACAAGCACCTGCAGCGAAACCTCCGCCGGCACCCCGCCCTGCTCCACGCACCAGCGTGCGAAGTCGAAATCCGTCTGTGATGCGGACGGAAAACCGATTTCGATCTCCTTGAAGCCCATATCCAGCAACAGCTTGAACATGCGCGCCTTGCGGTCGTGGCCCATCGGGTTGACCAGCGACTGGTTGCCGTCGCGCAGGTCGACGGAACACCAGATCGGCGCCTTGGAAATCGTCCTGGAAGGCCAGGTCCGATCGGGAATGTTGATCGTCGGATAGGGACGGTATTTCACCGCTGCTTCCGGCATGCCTTGGTTTACGGAGTGCGTCTTGGCGTCCATGATTTGAACTCTCTTCTCGCTTCACGCGTCGCTGCGGCGCCCGTTCCGGGAGAACCTACCGTCGATGCGGACCCTTAGGGTCTATTGTTGCCGATGTCTTGAATGTTCGTGAGAGGAGCTCTTACGCCGGCAGGCTTTCGGCCGCCGGGCGCTCCTCAACGGACCCGGCAACCGCGCGTAAGGTCGAGGCTAAGAAGCGAGGAAAGCGCAAAAGCCGTCGCCCCGGCCGCGGTGCGGCGGGTCAGCAAACGGTTGGACATGATTGCGCCTGTCATGGTCATGTCGGGATGTATAACCGCAGCCGAAAAGCGAGGCAAGTCCTCGCTCATCTTTTCGGCGCATGCAGGAAATGCCGCAGTCCCATCATCACGCCGCCTGCCACAAGGCCCCAGAAAGCACCGGAAATGCCGGCGAACGAGGTGCCGGAAGCGGTGACGAGGAAGGTGATCGCCGCCGCCTCGCGCGTGTCGGGTTCCTTGTACGCGGCGAAAGCGGCGCTCGAAAAAGCTGCGATCAGCCCGAGACCCGCCACGGCCTGCAGCAGGATCGGTGGCGCCAGCGACACGAAGGCGATGATTCCCCCGGCTGCCAAACCCAGTCCAATATAACCCAAGCCGCCGACGATCGCCGCCCAGTAGCGCTTCTTCGGATCGGGATTGGCATCTTCACTGGCACACATGGCCGCCGTGATCGCGGCCATGTTGACCGGCACGCCGCCAACCAATCCACCGAGGATCGAAAATATGCCCGTGCCGGCGAAGAGCACGCCCGGCGGCGGCTCGTAATGGTGCACCTTGAGGATCGCCATGCCCGGTATGTTCTGGGACGCCATGGTGACGATGAAGAGCGGCACCGCGACGGAGACGATGCCGTGCCAGGTAAAGACGGGATCGATGAAGGTGAGGTCCGGATGGATCGCCGCGCCGATCTGAGCAAAGACATCAGGCGGCAGTTCGACCCCGAAGATCAACACCAGCATGAGCGCTCCAAGAGCGGCGGGCACGGCCCAGAGACGCCAGCGCGAAACCACAACCATCCAGGTCAGGACGATCGGCAGGCCGAGCGCCGGGTTGAATGCAACGGCCTTCACCGGCGCAAGGCAGAGGCTCAGCAAAATGCCCGCGAGCATCGCGTTGGCGAGCGGCGCCGGGATCATCCGGATCGCGCGGCCGAGCGGACGGAACAGGCCTGAAAGCACGATCAGGACACCGCACACAACGAACGCCCCGACGACGGCGGGAAAGCCGCCCTCGATCGCGCTGATGCCGGACAGGAGCGCCGCACCCGGTGTCGACCAGGCGATACTGATCGGCATGCGGAACCAGGAGGAGAAGACGATCGCCAGCACGCCCATCGCCACCGATTGCGCAAGCAGCGCCGAGGCGATCTCCGGTGCGCTGGCGCCCATGGCCTGCAGCCCCTGCATGATCACGGCGAACGAACTGATGAAGCCGACAAAAGCAGTCAGCAGCCCCATCATCAGGGCGGAGATGGAAAAATCCTTGAGCATGCCGGCGGGACTCGCGACCTCGAAAGTCGACATGGAGCATCACTGCCGCCGCTGAGGCAAGGTCCGTTGGCGCTAAAAAGGTACGGTGGCAAGCAAACCGCGGAGGGATTCATCCACCCAGCCGGAGCGTCCAGCTCCGGCAAAATCAACCCGTCTTCTCGTTAGTGCGAATATTCGCATGCGTTGATAATTTCGAAGGAACTTGGCTGTAGCCTTGTCTTTGTATGTCCTCTCCCACTGCTCCACTGGAGAAACGGGCCAACGAGAACCTTAGAGACCATCCATGACGGCATTGCCAGGTCGCCTTGCAGAGATTGATGTCGGAACTCAGACGCTCTTTCCGCGTGAGCAGCTCTACTTCATCCTGTCGGCCATGCCGGACCCCTGTTTCATTCTGACGCGCAGCGGCCGTTATGCGGCATTGTTCGGCGGCAAGGACACCCGTTACTACCATGACGGCAGCGGGCTCGTCGGCAAGAATGTCCATGATGTCCTGAGCTTCGAAAAGGCCAATCGCTTTATCCGCGAGATCGACAAGGCGCTGGCTTCGCGCTCCCTGCACATCGTCGAATACAGCCTTTCCGCCCGCGATATCCTGGGAATGGAATCGGCCGGCCCGGACCATCCGATCTGGTTCGAGGGGCGCGTCCAGGCTCTGGACTTCCAGGTGGGCGACGAGGATGCGGTCGTCTGGGTGGCAAGCAACATCACCGAAAAGAACGCGATCGAGAACCAGCTGCGCCACCAGAGCGAAACCGATGCCCTGACCGGGCTTTTCAATCGCAGAAAACTGCTGGACGTCCTTCAACTGAAATTCGAACTCTTCCGCGATGAACACATCCCCACATCGGTGCTGATGTTCGACATCGACAATTTCAAGATGGTCAACGATCGGCTGGGCCATGCGGTGGGCGATACAGTTCTGCAGGCAACCGCCAATGTCTGTCGACAGGAATTGCGCAAGACGGATTTCGTGGCCCGTCTCGGCGGCGATGAGTTCGTGATCGTGATGCCCGCCACCCGCAAGGAGCACGGCATGATGATCGCCAACAGGCTTCGCCAGCAGGTTGCGGCCGATCTCCAGCGTGCGGTCGGATACAAGGTGACGATCAGCGGCGGCCTGAGCGATTTTTCCGCCCTCGATGCGTCTTCCGACGAGGCTCTGAAGCGAGCGGACGACGGGCTCTATCACTCCAAGCGCGCCGGCAGGAACCGGATCAACTCCGCCTGATACCGGACGCTCACCGTGGCAGAGTGGGAGGCGCCGAAATCTTTAGGCAACTCCTTCTCGCACATTAGACATCCTTAAAGTTTATGAGCAACAGTTTGAATTCCTCTCGGAAATACTCATGATCCCACTGTCGCTCTCTGCAAAATCGAAATGGCCCCAATCACGCTTTTACGGGCTCGGCTACTTCTTTCCTGCCATTGTGGCGGTTACCGCCGTCGTGATCGGGGTGGTTCGGGCAGACATCGAGAAGCGTGAACAGTTCCGGAGCGCACAACAGGTCAAGGCAGCAGAACAGCTTGCACGCGTCGCATCGAGCCTCGAGACCAATGTCCGCGGCAACGTCAACCTGGTCTACGGATTGATCGCCGCGGTCGCCGCAAATCCCAACATGGCGCAGCCGCAGTTTTCCGCATTGTCGGAGCGCATTTTCGGTGTCCCGTCCCAGCTCCGGAACATCGCGGCGGCGCCTGATCTCGTGGTCAAATTCGTCTATCCGGAAGACGCCAACAAAAAAGCGATCGGCCTAGACTACCGGACAAACGAGCAGCAACGGGATTCCGTGATGACGGCGGTCCAAAGGCGGAGCCTGGTCATCACCGGCCCGGTCAACCTCGTTCAGGGCGGCCAGGGCCTGATTGCGCGCTATCCCGTCTTCTCGCTGGCCAATGGGCGTTTCTGGGGTGTCGTCTCGGCCGTCATCGATCTCAACAGGCTCTATACCGATAGCAACGTCAATACGCGCCGCCAAAGCCTCGACATAGCCATAGCAAGACGCCCCATTCCGGGCGAGCAGGATGTGTTTCTCGGAAACCGGGACGTGTTCTCGCAGGATCCGGTCAAGACGCGGTTCGAGCTCGGCCACGATACCTGGTATCTGGCGGCCGTGCCGAAAGAGGGATGGCAAGGCTCGCCGCCAGATATCGTCAGCTTCCGCATCACCGCGTTTCTGGTAGCGCTTTGCATCGCCGGACCGCTGATCTGGGCCGGCCTGCTGATGAAGCAGCGCCATCGCAACATGCTCACCCTGCAACAGCGCGAGGAGCAGCTCGAAACCCTTTCCCAACGGCTGGAACTGGCTCTCGAAGCATCCGGCGTCGGCGTTTGGGAATACGAACCTTCATCCGAGACGCTGATCTGGGACCAGCGCATGCACGAGCTTTACGATGTGCCGCAGGACAAAACGACCTGCAGACATCACGACTGGCGCGATCTCGTCCATCCTGATGACATTCAGGCCGTCGATGAACAGCTCCTCAGATCGATTCGTGAGGATAGAAGCCACGAGCTCGAATTCCGTGTCGTGCTGGGTAACGGAAAGATCCGCCATATCCGCGCCAACGGCGCCACATACGTTGCCGCGAGCGGTATCAAGCGGGTCGTCGGCGCCAACTGGGACGTCACCACGGACGTGACGATGAACGCCGAACTGCGGGAAGCAAAGGCTCAGGCCGAGCGGCAAAACGCGGAACTGCGGTCGGCGAGACGGACGCTCGAGCACCAGTCTCTCCACGATGCGCTGACAGGCCTGCCGAACCGCCGGTTCCTCGATCAGTTCATGGCCGCCGAGGAAACTGCCAGCCAGGATGATCACAAGCTTGCATTCATCCATATCGATCTCGACCGCTTCAAGGAGGTCAACGATACCTTCGGCCATGCGGCCGGCGATGCCGTCCTCAAGGAAGCCACGGCCCGCCTTCTCCAGTTGATCGGACACGACGAATTCGCGTCCCGGATCGGCGGCGACGAATTCGTCGTGATCACCGGCGGGGCCGAACCGCTTGCGCGGGCGAACCACCTTGCGCAATCGATCGTGACGGCGCTTGCGAGGCCGATCGATATCGGCGAGCACCAATGTCGGATCGGCTGCAGCGCAGGCATCGCCTGCCAGACCAGAGCCGGCGAAGAGCTCGGCCAGTTGCTGATCAATGCCGACATCGCGCTCTATGAGGCGAAAAAGCTGGGCCGCAACCGGGTCGAGCTGTTCTCGGAGAAGCTGCGCGCCGCCGCCGTGCTGACAAAGCGGCTGTCCGACGAGTTCCTGAGCGCGCTCGAGCAGGACCAGATCATCCCCTACTTCCAGCCCCAGTTCGACGCGCATTCGCTGGCGATCGTCGGCGTCGAGGCGCTCGCACGCTGGCAGCACCCGACCCGCGGCCTGCTGACGCCGGACAAATTCCTCCATATCGCCGAGAACCTGCACAAGGCCGCGGACATGGACGCGACCATTCTCGACCGGGCGCTCTTTCAGACTACGCGCTGGCGAACACTCGGCATCGACGTTCCGCATCTGTCGGTCAATATTTCCGCCCAGAGACTTAAGGACGAGCGGCTCTTCAATCGTCTGGCGGAATTGTCATTCACGCCGGGGACGCTCTCCTTCGAACTTCTGGAATCGATTTCCTTCGAGGATCAGGACAAGGAACTGAAAGCCGCCATCCTCAGCCTGAAAGCCTTGGGAATAGACATCGAGATCGATGACTTCGGGACCGGCCACGCATCCATCGTCAGCCTGCTCGAACTCGGTCCGAAGAGATTGAAGATCGACCGAAAGCTCATCGCGCCGCTGGAGTCCGGCTCGCAGCGGCAGCTCGTGGCATCGATCATCGAAATCGGCCGCTCGCAAGGCATCGAGATCGTCGCGGAAGGCGTCGAGACGGCGGCTCATATCGAGATACTGCGCGGCCTGGGTTGCCAGATCCTCCAGGGTTACGCATTCGCCAAGCCCATGTCGTCGGCGGACTTCGTTGCCTTCGCACAGAACTGGCAGAATGCCGGGCCGATGTCATACCCTCCCGCCCTGGTCCGCTCGGCTTAAGGCCAGTGCCGGCACGGAACGCACCGGAGATCGATAGAACCCCCGTTTACGTGCCGCCCCTGACCAGACTTGCCGGGGAGATTGCCCGCACCTGCCCGGCGCGCACTTTCTCGGTCTGCGCCGGACTGGTGACGATGCTTCGGATCTGCACCGCCGGCTTACCACCGACGTTGGCGTCATCGCCTCGCGTCCGGTGGCGCTGCGCGAAGCCCCTCGATGAACAGATCGAGAGCCTGGCGCATCGCGTCTTCCGGCGGGCGGGAAACCTTCCATTCCGAAAAATGGCCGTCAATATACATCCGCGCCAACCCATAGACGAAGGCGCGCGCCGAAAGCATGACATCGTCGGTATCGAGCGACGCCTTCATCCTCCCCTCGTCCCTGGCTCGCCGAATGATATCCCCAAGCAGCAGCCGCAATGCTTCGTTCACAGACACCAGCGTTTCCGAGCCGTGAAAATCGATCAGCGTCCGCGAGCTGATGATCTGGAAATGGGTCGGGTTCAGCCGGGCCCAGTCGAGATAACCCATTCCCACGGCACGTAGCTGCTCCATGGGATCGTCTGCAGCAAGCGTCGACAACGCCTGCTCTACCGATCCGGCAAGGCGATGGATCGCCTGCTCGGCCACAGCCGTCAGCAATGCGCCCTTGCTGCTGAAGTGGCGAAAAGGAGCGCCCGGCGAAACGCCCGCCTTTTTCGCGACCTCGCGCACCGAAAGATTGTCGACCCCCTTTTCCTCCACGATCGCGATGGCCGCGGCGACCAGCGCTTCGACCAGATTTCCGTGGTGGTAGGTTTCTCGGGCGGTTTTGGTGTCTTTGGTCTTCGGCATGGTCTTTTCAAACTGCATCGTCCTCACGCAGCCTTAGCACGGCATCACTTTCACGTAATCACTGATTACATCACTTGCGATCTGGAATATGCGATGTAATCAATGATTACATAATTCAACCCTGGAGGCTTCCCATGACATTGAACGGCTGGCGACTGATCGCACTGGTCGCGTCTATAATTCTTCTGCTGCTCGCCGCGGCCGCCGGCTGGACAGCCGGCACCACGGAAGCGGCGCGGATGGTCATCCGGTGGACCGCGCGCCTCTCCCTCATCCTGTTCATTATGGCTTTTACGGCCTCTGCAATGGTGAGGCTGGCCGGGCGCATACTCCATCTGGCAGCGTCGCAATCGGCGTTATCTGGGGCTTTCCTTCGCCCTCTCGCACCTTGTGCATCTCGGCGCGATCCTGACCCTGGCATCCGTCGATCCGGACCTGTTCTGGAAACTGACCAATCTCGTCACGATTCTGACCGGAGGCCTTGCCTATGTCTTCATCGTCGCCATGGCCGCCAGTTCGTTCGATCGGGTCGCGGCGGCAATGGGCGCCAGGCTCTGGCACGGCGTGCACGGCTTCGGCGCCTGGTATATCTGTATTTCCTTCGTCTTCACCTTTGGAAAACGCGCGGTCATGAACGCCGCCTATCTTCCGGCCATGGTGCTGATCGCGGCAGCGCTGTTCACAAGGCTGC
Organism: Hyphomicrobiales bacterium; assembly: GCA_900469955.1. GTDB lineage: Bacteria > Pseudomonadota > Alphaproteobacteria > Rhizobiales > Rhizobiaceae > Neorhizobium. Next base: position 244,854 of record UBYX01000002.1, read on the forward strand.
TCGCCTACATCAAGACCAGCCGGACCAGCGTTGCGGGTTAGTGACGAAGCCTAGCCGGGACAGATAAAAAAAGCCCCGCCGGCTTCTGCCGGCGGGGCCTTTTTGTCAATTCGGTCGATCAGATTTCGTTCTGGGACGTGACGATCTTCGAAGCTAGGCCGTAGGCAACGGCTTCTTCGGCGCCGAGCCAGTAGTCCCGATCGATATCCTTGGCGATTTTGTCTTCCGGCTGGCCGGTGGCCTTGGAGAAGATCTTGATCAGGCGTTCGTTCATCTTGATGATTTCGCGAGCCTGGATTTCGATGTCGGAGGCCATGCCGCGCGTGCCGCCGGACGGTTGGTGCAACAGGAAGCGGGTGTTCGGCAGAGCGATGCGGCGCTCCTTGGGAGCGGCGACATAGATCAGCGCGCCAGCCGAGGCCACCCAACCGGTGCCGATCATCCAGACCTTCGGCTTGATGAACTTGATCATGTCGTGGACCGAATCGCCGGATTCGACGTGGCCGCCGGGCGAATTCACGTAGATGCGGATATCGTCGTCGCTGGCCGCAGAGAGCGCCACGAGCTGTGTGCAGACCTTCTGAGCCAGTTCCTGCGTGATCGGCCCGTAGATGAAGATCGAGCGCGACTTGAAAAGATTCGCCTCCGTTTCCTTGCCGAGCGGCAGTTCCTTCGTCTTGTCGTCGTTGTCGTCTTCGTCGTTCATTACGGTCTCCTGAATGGATTCTGATATCGGACATAATGCGTTCGCGGCCGTAAAACAATGGAGACGAGGTCTAAGAAGCAACCTTCCCCGGACTAAGGTGAATGACGTAGGTGGCATTCCGTCCGATCGGCGAATGGCAATGGACAGTGCGCAACCGCTTGCCTATCCTCCGATATCATTTCGCACGATCACGATTTCCAGGGGACCCGAATGCTGAGACGCCTTTTGCTAGCAACCGCCGTTCTTGCCGCTTTTACCGCCCCGGCATTTGCTCACCTTGATCCGACGGAACATGGCTCCTTTTTTGCCGGGATCTCGCACCCGCTTTTCGGTCTCGATCATATCCTGGCCATGGTGGCGGTCGGTCTTTGGGCGGCACAGATAGGCGGCAAGGCTCTCTGGACCGTGCCGGCAGCATTCGTCGGCACCATGGCGCTCGGCTTCTTCTCTGCCCTGAACGGGCTCGCCCTTCCCTTCGTCGAGCCGGCAATCCTCGCCTCGGTGATCGGCCTTGGCCTTCTGGTGTCGATGGCCGTGAAAGTCCCCGCACTGGTATCCGCAACCGTCGTTGCCGTCTTCGCGCTCTTCCACGGTTTTGCCCATGGCGGCGAACTTGGTTCGGCGGGCGCCCTCCGGTTCGCTCTCGGCTTTCTGATCGCCACCGGCCTGCTGCATGGCGTCGGCATTGTTCTTGGCCTTGGGATCACCAGACTGGCGCCCTCCGCCACCCGCATTGCCGGCGCCGTCACCGCGCTGCTCGGCCTGTCGCTGGCCTTCGGCTGAGCCTCGCATTACCGAGATTTAAGGAAGCGTCGGCTTTAAACGTCCGACACGGAACCTAACTCCTTGTGAGAACTGTTTGCTCGCAAGGAGTAAGACCATGTCACCGGAAGAACGCCAGATCCTGACCTCCCTGTTTGATCGCATCCGAACGGCATCCTCGACGCCAAGGGATCGCGAAGCCGAGGTCTTCATCGAACAGGCGAGCCGCGAACAACCCTATGCCACTTACTATCTGGCCCAGGCGGTGGTGGTTCAGGAAAAAGGGCTGGAAGCCGCAGCCAACCGTATCAAGGAGCTTGAGGAACACGTCCGTCAGCTGGAGGCTGGCGACAGTGAACACCACCGCGCCGAACAGGGCGGCGGCTTCCTGAGCTCCATTTTCGGCTCCACCCAGCCGCAGCAGCCCGGCCCAACTCCCTCCTCCGGCCCATGGAACACCGCTCCTCGTCAGACCTACCGTGCGAACCGCGATGGTGACGACGGCTATCGGCCCGCGCCCTCCCAGCCCGCGTTCCCCGGCCCATGGGCGCAGCAAGCCTCTGCGCCCGCTGCCGGCGGTAGTTTCCTGCGCGGCGCTCTCGGCACGGCCGCCGGTGTGGCGGGCGGCATGCTGCTTGCCAATTCGCTGTCCGGAATTTTTGGCCACCATATGTCGTCGCTTGGCTGGGGATCTCCTTTCGAAGGAGCCAACCCTTTCGGCAATGCTCCGGCGGAAGAAACCACCGTCAACAACTACTTCGGCGACGACGCCATTCGGGAGGCTTCGGACAGCCGAGGGGGAGCCGGTGCCGCCGACAATTCGGGCGACGCGCTTCAGCAGGCCGACTACAGCAACGACGACCTTGCCGACGACCAGCCGGACTTCGACAACAGCGACCTCGGCGACGACAATTCGATGGATGTGTAAGCGAGCGGGATCTGCGGTGCCGAACGCCTGCGCCTCGCTTCAGCTCGGCGCGTTCCCCGCTGCAGTCGATTCAGTGGACCAATTGCTCCGGCTTCGCCGGACCGATCCTCACCCACGTCCCCGGTAGGTCGGCACGCCCTGTTCCGGAAGCCAGACTCCTGCCGGCGCCTCGCCGGTCTGCCAGAAGACATCGATCGGAATGCCGCCGCGCGGATACCAGTAGGCGCCGATCCTCAGCCATTTCGGCTGCAGGAGGTCGATGATCCGCTTGGCGATATAGACCGAGCAGTCCTCATGAAAAGCGCCATGGTTGCGGAAGGAATGCAGAAAGAGCTTCAGCGACTTCGACTCGACCAGGAAGCCATCGGGGATATAGTCGATGACGATATGGGCGAAATCCGGCTGGCCCGTCATCGGGCAGAGCGAGGTGAATTCCGGTGCCGTGAACCGCACCACGTAGTCCGTTCCCTGATTGCCGTTCGGCACCTTTTCGAGGACCGCGGCCTCCGGGCTTTGGGGAGTGCCGACATTCGCTCCGAGCTGCGAAAGCCCGCTTACATCCGTCATCGTCATTTGCCTGTTCCTTCGATCTCTACATTCTGACCATGGGCGCGCTCGCTTTCGGGCTCCACATGGATTGCCAATGTGGCGCCCGGAATAGTCTCTTTGATCGCATCTTCCAAGCGGTCGCATATGTCATGTGCCTCGCCGACGCTCATTTCCGCCGGCACCACCAGATGGAAATCGATGAATGCCGCCGCCCCTGCCCGGCGCGATTTCAGATCATGCACGCCGAGCACACCGTTCGAATGAGCGGTAATCGCTTCGCGCACCGCCGCCTCCTCATCCGGCTCGAGCGCCCGATCCATCAACCCGCCGAGCGAATTGGAAATCACCTTGTAGCCCTGCCAGAGAATGTTGAAGGCGACGAAGATGGCAAGCAGCGGGTCGAGGATCGGGTAGCCGGTCAAGACCGCAAGGACGAGCCCGACGAGGACACCCGCCGAGGTTACCACATCCGACATGATGTGCTGGCCATCTGCGGTCATGGCCGGCGAGCGGTGGGCCTTGCCGGTGCGGATCAAGGTGATTGCCCAAAACGCGTTGATGATGCCGGCAAAGCCGTTGATGGCGAGACCGAGCACCGGCGCATCCAGGAGATCGGGCTCAGAAAGCCCGCGCCAGGCCTCCTGTATGATCAGCAGCGCGGCCACCACGATCAGCACGCCTTCAATAACCGCCGAGATGTATTCGGCCTTGTGATGTCCGAACTGGTGGTCGTGGTCGGCGGGGCGCTGGGCGTAACGGATGACGAAATAGGCGATGAAGGCCGCCACGACATTGACGGTCGATTCCAGCCCGTCCGAAAGCAGCGCGACGGAGCCCGTCACCCACCAGGCCAGCATCTTCAGCCCCATCACGAAGAGCGAAACCGGAATGCCCCAGAAGGCCAGCCGCTCGACGATCCTGTTGTCCCTCGCCACTATCGTTTCCCTTTTTGCGCGTGCGAATGATTTGCAGAACCGAAGTCCAAAACGGCGAAACCGCCGCAGCGANNTCGCTGCGGCGGTTTCGAACGGCCGCCTTATCGTTCAGGCGTCGAAATTTGTCAAAGGATGATTTGCAAAAGCCGCGTCAATCCACCACCAGACCGACACGCGGCTGATCCTTCGAAACCATGATGGTGACGATCCGGCCGGATACGTCCTTGGCGGGAACGAAGCCGTTTTCTCCCATCTGTTCCGGAAACCGGCTGTCGGCGGAGTTGTGACGGTTGTCGCCCAGTACGAAATAGTGCCCCTCTGGTACGTCGAACGGCCCGGCATTGTCCATCTCGTCCGAAGGCGGACTGCCGCTCATGCCGATCCGGTAGCGCCTGCCGTCGGGTGACGTTTCCTGCATGACGGCAATCTCGCCGGTCAGAATACCCCTGAAGGTCGCGTTGGTCGGCGATTGCGGCAAAGCCTTTCCGTCGACGAACACCACACCGTCGCGCAATTCGACGGCCTCGCCCGGCAGGCCTATCAGCCGTTTGACATAGGTCGTCGGCTTGTCCGAATAACCCGGCACAGTCTCGAACACTATGATATCGCCGCGTCTCGGTTTCTCGTCCGCGGCATAACGCTTGCGAACGATGAGTTCGCCTTCAAGCAGCGTCGGCTCCATCGAGGTGGAAGGCTGCAGGAAGACCTGCAGACCGCAGAGATTTGTTCGGAAGCGCTCCGCATTGCAGTCCGCAGGCGCTGCGGCGGCGATACCGACCGCGGCCCTTTCGGCCAAGCCGGCAAGTTTTTGCTGATCGGTTTCCCAAGTGCCAGCGCGGGCGAGGAACAGCGGGTAGGCCGGGCCAATAAAGGCCGCGAACGCCTTCGCGCGATCCAGATTGGTCTGCGCGGCGACCGGAGAAGACACGGCCAGCGCCAATGCCAGCCACATCCAAGAAAACACCTGTCGTCCCATCACCCAATCTCCCTCGTGCCGAGAAAGGTGATCTAGGTCGGGGACCGCATTTGCCCATACGCGACCGCCATGAAAACATGGCCGGATCAGTCGAGAATCACCGCCATCTGAATTGCATCGATAAACCGCCCGTCGATCTTCACCGCGTCGCGGGCCACGCCTTCGTGGACGAAACCGACCTTCTCGTAGAGAGCGGCGGCCCGTGGATTGTCCGCATGCACATGCAGTTCGACGCGATGGAAACCGCTCTCCCTGGCAAGATCCAGCGCCGCGGTGATCAGCCGCCTGCCGAGCCCATTGTCGCGATAGCCTGGGATGATACCCATGCCGAGCGCGCCGCAATGGGCATGCGTCTCCCGGGCATTGCGGCGGATGTCGCACCAGCCGACCACTTTGCCGTCCGCGATGGCGACGACTTGCGGATGGCCGCCTTCGATCATGTCCCGCACGAAGGACCGCACGCTTTCGAGCGGCGGCGCCTCCAGGAATGTCAGGTATTTGCGCTCGCGGGACACGGTATCGAGAGCTTGGTGAAAACTCTCGATATGGTCCTCTCGGATGCGTTCGATCGCAATGCTTTCCGTCACCTCACGCCGCCTTGGTCTCGCGCTTGCGCGAAAGATGCGCCACGACATTCTCGATCATCCGCATGCCGGCATCGCCGCCGAGCGTCATGATCGATTCGGGATGGAACTGCACCGCGGCCACCGGCTCCTTGACGTGCTCGATGCCCATGATCGTGCCGTCCTCGCTTTCGGCGGTGATCATGAAATTCGGGTCGAGCGTCTTCGGATCGGCAAAGATCGAGTGGTAGCGGCCGACCGTCACCTCGCGGGCAAGGCCGGAGAAGACGATGCCGGGTTCCAGCACGCGGATGCGCGAGGGCTTGCCGTGCATCGGAAGCGCCAGATGCCTGAGTTCGCCGCCATAGGCTTCGGCGAGCGCCTGCAGTCCGAGGCAGACGCCGAAGATCGGCAGGTTCTTTGCCCGCGCCGTCTTGATCGTTGCCTTGCAGTCGAAATCCTTCGGATTGCCAGGTCCCGGCGACAGCACCACGAGGTCCGGATCGAAGCGGTCGAACACCTCTTCCGGCACCGGCGTGCGCACGGTCGAGACTTCCGCCCCCGTCTGGCGGAAATAGTTTGCGAGCGTATGGACGAAGCTGTCCTCGTGGTCGACGAGCAGGATTTTCACGCCTTGCCCGACGCGTGCCACGTCGCGGCCGACCTTGGCGGCATTGCCGGCCCTTGCATCACGGATTGCAGTCAGCATCGCGGAAGCCTTCAGTTCTGTCTCGGCCTCTTCCTCGTTCGGATCGCTGTCGTTGAGCAGCGTCGCCCCTGCCCGCACTTCGGCGATGCCGTCCTTGATACGAATGGTGCGCAGTGTCAGCCCGGTGTTCATGTCTCCGTTGAAGCCGACCATGCCGATCGCCCCGCCATACCAGGCGCGCGGGCTCTTTTCGTGGCCCTCGATGAAGCGCATCGCCCAGAGTTTCGGCGCGCCGGTCACGGTCACGGCCCAGGCGTGGGAGAGGAACCCGTCGAAGGCGTCCATGTCTTCCCTGAGGCGCCCTTCGATATGGTCCACCGTGTGGATCAGCCGGGAATACATCTCGATCTGCCGCCGCCCGATCACCTTCACCGAACCGGGCTCGCAGACTCTCGACTTGTCGTTACGGTCCACGTCCGAGCACATGGTGAGCTCGGATTCGTCCTTTTTGGAGTTCAGGAGCTTGAGGATCTGTTCGCTATCGGAGATCGCATCCTCACCGCGCTTGATCGTGCCCGAAATCGGGCAGGTCTCGATGCGGCGCCCCGATACCCGCACGAACATTTCCGGCGAGGCGCCGATCAGATATTCCTGGTGGCCGAGATTGATGAAGAAGGAATAGGGCGACGGGTTGATCGCCTTCAGCCGGTTGGAAATCTCAGAAGGCTTCGAGTCGCAGCGCTCCATGAACTTCTGGCCAGGCACCACTTCGAAAAGGTCGCCGCGACGGAAGCTCTCCTTTGCCTTGGTCACCAGTTCGGCATATTCGCCGGGCTTGTGGTCGCCCTTAGGCGGGATCGTGTCGGTGCGCTTGAACGGATCGGGCGCGATCTCGACCGATTTGCCCTCGGTCGTCACGCCGTCCCTGGCAAAGTCGTAGCGGTCGATCCAGGCCTTGGCGGCATGGTGGTCGACGACGAGGATTTCATCTGGGAGGAACAGCACCATGTCGCGCTGGTCTTCCGGGCGGGCCATGGAGAGCTTGATCGCATCGAACTGGAAGGCGAGGTCGTAGCCGAAGGCGCCGAACAGGCCGATCGCCGAATCCGCCTCGGAATAAAAGAGGTCGACCACGGCGCGCAACACGGTGAACACCGTCGGCATCTTGGAACGCTCTTCCTCGGTGGAGACGCGGGACGGTTCGTTGACGGTGAGATCCAGCCGCCGTGCCGTCTGTTCACCGAACGTCAGGTCGGCGACCGTCTTCAACTTGTCGGCGACGAAGCCGAGCAGCACTTCGCCGCGGCCGTTATAGGCCTCGATCCAGACCTTGCGACCGTTGCAGGAAATCCCCAGCGGCGGATCGGCGATCGCCGTGTCCCAGCGGGTATAGCGGCCCGGATACTCGTAGTTGGAGGAAAAGACCGCGCCGCGCCGTTCGTCGAGCCTGTCGACATAGGAGGAAATCGCGGTCGCATAATCCGCCGCCCTCCGCTGCCGGCTGACGGTTACTCCGCCCCGCGTCTCGTAGGTCTCCGAACCGTCGTCCCGAATGATCGTTACCATTTATCCTGCCTCTCCGATCCTGTTGCCCGCCTCCTCAAGCGGCCAACAAAAAAGCCGCCTCGGTTCTCGGGCGGCTTGTCGTCGTCTTGTCGATGGACATGACTGGTCAAGGCCGCGCGAAGCGTGCCCACCACCAGTTGCCAATGTTCATCGAAATCGTCATGGGCGGAATTGTTAGCGTGGGTCGCTGTTGTGCGCAAGCGAATTTCTTGGACCGGCAATGCGACCAAAACCGGAGGATCGGCGTTTATCATCCCCTGGGGATTCAAGAAGGATACGACATGAAGTATTCATGGATCGCACTTCTGGCAGGCCTGCCGCTGATCATAGGCGCCGGATTGCCGCTTGATCGACCAATACCGCGGCCGCAGCCGGCCGATGTGCTGGAAGTGAGCTTCCTCGATCGCCTCCTTCAGGATGGCAGGCCTAAACGTGCGTCCTCGACTCAACGCCGGGGTTCTTCGTCGCGCGGACGCAACACGGTACCGAAACCACCGGCGCTGGCGAGCGTCCCCGTGCCGATCCCGAAACCCGCCCAGGATTCGACGGCACAAGCCGAGAGCGTGCCTGACGTGCCTCAGCAGGCCGGCAGCGCCACCGAAAATCCACCTGTTCCCGAAACGCCGCCGACCGTCGCGCAAAACCAGACAAACGAGCGCCCGGACAATCCGCCGGCCACTACGCCCGCGGCAGAGCCGCCTGTCGTCCAGCAGCCCGGCACCGCGACCACACCTCCATACGAAGCCGAAGTCCCAAAGCCTCTCGCAAAACCTGAAAGCCTCGAGCCTGCGACGCCGGACGAGAAAAATGCGGAGAAACCAGACGAGGCCAAACCGGACGGCAAGGAAAAGGAGGAGGACAAGGCCGAGACGCCACCTCCTCCCCCGCCTCCGCCGCTCGTCAAGGAAAATCCGGAAGAGCTAAAGGCCTGTCTTGCAGAACTCACGGGTCTTGGTACCAAATTCGAGCCCATCAGTCCTATCGACGACGGCAGTGGTTGCGGCATCGAACATCCGATCAAAGTTGCGGAAGTGTTGCCGGGCGTCGAGCTCGGCGGCGCGGTCATGCGCTGCAAGACGGCGGTCGCCATGGCCCACTGGCTGAAGGATACGACCCAGCCGGCCATGAACATCGCCATGCCGGGGCGAAAGATCGTGGGCATCGTGCCGGGCTCCACCTATGCCTGCCGTCTCAGGAACGGCGCTGCGACCGGCAAGATCTCCGAACACGCCCGCGGCAACGGCATCGACCTTGCGGCCTTCAAGCTGGACAACGGGGAGACGATGGAAATGAAGCCGCGTGAAGAGGATTCGACGCTCGAAGGTGCGTTTCAGCGCACCGCGACCGCCGGCGCCTGCCTGCACTTCACCACCGTCCTGTCACCAGGCAGCGACGCCGCCCATCAGAACCACCTGCATCTCGACGTCATGGAACGGGAAAACGGCTACCGGTATTGCCGGTAGCTATGCCGGCAACCGCCACCGTCCGGTCGCGAAACGGGTTCTGTTCAGAAATCCCCGGATTGCGTCACCGTGAACGTGGATCCGCCGAAGAAATCCCCGCTTGATCCCCGCGCCCGAGTCGGCCTCAAGTCCAACGGCGGGTAGCAGACCTCGACGATCCTGGACTGGTCCCATTCGGTGACCCTCAAGAGGCTGCATTCCTGGATATTGCGGCGGACATAGGTCGTTCTCACGACCCGCGGGCGCTCGCGATATCCGCCGGTGAGGTCGGCGGCGTATGCGGACTGCTGGCCCAACGAGGTCGCAGCCATGGTCAGAAGAACGAAAACTGGAAGCTTTGCGGATGCGATCGACATGGGGCTTTCTCCATACGGGATGAACTGGAACGGCCTTTGCCCGCCGATCCTGCGCCGCATCAATTCGCAATTCAAGTTTCGGTTCCCTGAATGCTAACCCGTATCCTGATGTCGCCGCGTTCGCTTTGCCGGAACCTGCCCGAAGAGCTTAGAAAAGCCCCTCGACGAAGCCCGCCTCGTTGAGGAAAATCCGCTCCGCCGACGGTATCTTCGGGAGCCCCGGCATGGTCATGATCTCGCCGGTAATCGCCACGACGAAGCCGGCGCCGGCCGACAGGCGCACCTCGCGCACGTCCACCACATGCCCCTCCGGCGCGCCGCGCAGATTGGGATCGGTCGAGAAGGAATATTGCGTCTTCGCCATGCAGATCGGCAGGTCGCCGTAGCCCTGCGCTTCCCAGGCCTTAAGCTGGTCGCGCACGCCCTTGTCGGCGGTCACTTCGCCGGCGTGATAGATCTTCGAGGCGATGATCTCGATCTTTTCCATCAGCGGCAGGTTGTCGGGATAAAGCGGCTGGAATTTGGCCTGCCCGCCTTCGGCAAGCTCCACCACTTTCTGGGCCAGTTCCTCGATACCGGCAGAACCCTCTGCCCAATGCCGGCAGACAATGGCGTCCGCCCCGTGCCGCGCCACGTAGTCCTTCACCGCCGCCACCTCGGCATCCGTATCCGAGGTGAAGTGATTGATCGCAACCACCACCGGCACGCCGAACTTTCGCACATTGGCGATGTGTCGCCCGAGATTGGAGCAGCCCCGCTTGAGCGCCTCCACGTTCTCGACGCCGAGCTCCTCCTTCTTGACGCCGCCGTTCATCTTCAGCGCCCGGACGGTGGCGACGATCACGGCCGCATCCGGCATCAGCCCGGCCTTGCGGCATTTGATGTCGAAGAACTTTTCCGCACCGAGATCGGCCCCGAAGCCCGCCTCCGTCACCACGTAGTCGCCGAGCTTGAGCGCCGTCTTGGTGGCGATCACCGAATTGCAGCCATGGGCGATATTGGCGAAAGGCCCGCCATGCACGAAGGCCGGATTGTTTTCTAGCGTCTGCACCAGGTTCGGCTGCATTGCGTCCTTCAGGAGCACGGTCATCGCCTTGTCCGCCTTCAGATCGCGGGCAAAGACCGGCGACCGGTCGAAGCGGTAGCCGATCACGATATTGCCGAGGCGCTTTTCGAGATCTTCGAGATCGGCGGCAAGGCAGAGGATCGCCATGACCTCCGAAGCCACGGTAATGTCGAACCCGCTTTCGCGCGGAAAGCCGTTGGCAACCCCGCCGAGCGAGGCGATCACCTGCCTGAGCGCCCGGTCGTTCATGTCCATCACCCGTCGCCAGGCGATCCGGCGCACGTCGATATTCTCGGCATTGCCCCAGTAGATATGGTTGTCGATCATCGCCGAAAGCAGATTGTGGGCCGAGGTGATCGCGTGGAAATCGCCCGTGAAATGCAGGTTGATGTCCTCCATCGGCACGACCTGCGCATAACCGCCGCCGGCGGCCCCGCCCTTGGTTCCGAAGCAGGGCCCGAGCGAGGGCTCGCGAACGCAGATCACCGCCTTTTTGCCGATCCGGTTGAGACCGTCGCCCAAGCCCACGGTCGTCGTGGTCTTGCCCTCGCCTGCGGGTGTCGGATTGATCGCGGTGACGAGGATCAGCTTGCCGTCTTTCCGCTTCGAAAGGGAACCGATGAAGTCGGCACTCAGCTTGGCCTTGTCGGAGCCATAGGGCGCCAAGGCGTCGGGCGGAATCGCCAGCCCCGCTCCGATATCCGAAATGGGCTTCTTCCTCGCGGCGCGCGCAATCTCGATGTCCGACTTGACGGCTGCCATGCCACTCTCCCCGTTCCCCACGGCCGCACCGGCCGCTTGCCTATGAATAGCCAAGGAAAAGCAATGTGGGAATGGCGGTGCCGCTGCGGCACGGAGCGCTCTGCAGAAAAATAGAAAGAGCGGCGCTTCTATCGCGCCGCTCTTCTCAAGGCCCCCACCCCTTTTGGTGCTTCAGAACCGTTGCGTCAGCGAGATTTTGAACGTCCGGCCGGGCTCCGAATAAAATTCGCGGGACTGCGCGGCGCTGTTCTGTCTGGCCGTCGCGTAGTCGTAATAGGTGCGGTCGAATACGTTATAGATGCCCGCGTTGATCTTCAGACCCTTTATCTGTTCCGGCTCCCACCAGGCTGTGAGGTCGAAAATGCCGTAGCCAGGGGTCTTGAAATAGGTCCCGCCGAGTCCGTCGTCGTTGAAGGATGGCTGAACCCCGATCACGTCAAGGCCGACGCCCCAGGTTTCCGTATCATATCCCACGCTTGCGACCGCCTTGAGAGGAGGGACCGACCGCAGGAAAGTGTGCCGATCGAGGTCGTTACCCCGAGCAAAGGCAAGCCCGCCGCCGATCCGGAATCCGTTGTCGAAGCTCTTGTGAACGCTGGCCTCTATGCCGAAGATCTCGGCACGGGCGATGTTCTGGTACCCGGAGACTCCGAACGGGAAGTCGGCAGGGTCGTAGCCTGCTGCAATCGTTTCGGCCGCGGTGAAGCCGCGGGTGTCGATGAAGTTCTTGTAACGATTGTAGAACAGATTGATGCGTCCGCCGAAGGCCTCATCACCTAGGTTGGCGCCAAGTTCGAAACCATTGCTGGTTTCGGATTCGAGATCCGGATTACCGAGGCGCAGATAGGTCCCGGGGCCTCCGAAGACACTATAGAGTTCGCCGGCAGTCGGAGCGCGAAAGCCCATCGCCCACTGTGCGAAAAGCTCGACATCCTTGTTTACTTCGTAACCGATGCGCAGCTTCGGAGACAGCGCCCAGTCTTCGAAGCCGTCCGGCAGCGCGGGGTTGCTGGCGTTGTTGTCATACGCCGAAGTCATCTTTGGAGCATGGCGAACCCAGTCGAAGCGGATCCCTGGGGTCAGCGTGAAAGCGGAGTTTTCAAAACTGATCTCGTCGTCGAGATAGAAGCCGATGCGGCTCGTCTCGACCTTCGGCGTGTCGGCCTGGTTCGTATGCAAGTTGGCGCAAGCGGCGAAGCCCGGGGGGTAGACGCCCGGGCTGATCTCAGCCGGGCAATTGTCGTAACCGGACGAGTATTGTTCCGAGGTGATGCGTGCCAAATCAAAGCCGAAGGTGAGCCGATGACTGAGAGCACCCGCATCGATGTTTTTTTCCAGCGCGCCGATCAGACCGAAGCTGTCCTGCTCATAATCGTTGCGGCGACCGATCGGTCCAATGACCGAGGTCGAGCGGACCCCGTCATAGCCGTCCACGGTTTTCTGATTCATGTAGTAGAGCGAGGCCCAGGCGCTGTCGATCGGGCTGTCGTCGCTCTGGGACTGGTATCTGTAATCAAGGGAAATACGGTCGCGGTCGGTGTCCTTGATCGTCGTGTAGTCACCCGCCCGGTAGTTCCCTGTCGCCGTCTGCATGGTGCGCTGATCAGTCTCGCGGTCCCGGCGGAAGCGCTCCGCGGTCAACCCGAAGGTGTGCCCTCCGTCAAATTCATGCCGCAGCTTGAAGAGCAGGTTATATTGATCATAGTCCGACGGATTGGCTTCAGTGCGTGCAGTGCTTAGCGCATCGATGTCGCCGTTCGTCCTGCGCTCCTCGCCCTTCTTGTATCCGCCTTGGAAAAGGACCGAGCTGTTCCCGATCTTCTTCGCGACGCCCACCGAGCCGAAGCCGCTCGTGTCGGCGCTGTCGAACCCGGTCCGGGCGATGCCGCCCCAATCGCGGCCTTCGCCGATGAGGTCTTCCGGCTCCAATGTCCTGAGACCAAGGACGCCACCGAGCGCTCCCGGACCGGCTCGGCTGGAATCGGCGCCGCGCACGACGTCGACTCCAGAGAGTGAACCGAAGTCGAAAGCGTCGACGCCGCCGGTTGCATTGCGCGTGACGTCATCGATGAACGGCGTCGGAATGCCGTCGACCGTTGTCAGCACGCGGTTTCCTTCGAGCCCGCGGATGTTGATGGCGCCAGTAGTGCGATTGAAATTCACCCCAGGTTCCGCCACACGGCCGAGATCCTCCACATTGGTGATCTGCTTGTTTTCGATTTGCTCCTGCGTGGTCTCGGTTGCCAGAGGGGTGTCAGCCACGCCACCCGGTTGCGCAATCCTTTTGCCCTTGAGCGTAATTGGCCGCAGCGTGGTATCCGGCTGCGCAGCCTCTTGCGCCCAAGCGCCCGGACCAAAGGAAACCACCGCAAGCGCGGTGCAGGTGAGCAGGATCGATCGCATCTGGCGGCGAGCCATGACAGTCCTTTCATAAGGCGCACGGAACCCTCGGCGCGCAATTGCGCACCGGCACCGGCGGCCTTTTCAAATCTGGCTAGAATGTGGCGGGAGGCAGAAATATTGCCTTATTCATGCCATTAGAAAACATGACTCTGTTTGTCAATTATTAAAATATGACTCAGATAATCATATTTTTGAGAGGACAAGTAAGTTGTAGAAAAGCAACATCCCTGCCAGTCTTGCGAGCCTCGCCGCTGGCGGTTAAATGAGGCACGGCTTCAAGAACCACGGAACGATCGCATGAAATCGCTGGAACGCCTGGTCGAATGGATCATTTTGTCGAGCCGCTGGATCCTTGTGGCGTTCTATATCGGCATGGTTATAGCGCTCGCCGTCTACGCCCTCTCCTTCGCGATGAAACTCCTGAAGGTCGCCAAGAACGTCTTCACCTTGAGCGATGCGGACATGATCCTCGCCATGCTCGGCCTGATCGATGCGGCACTCGTCGCGAGCCTCATGGTCATGGTGATGATCTCCGGCTACGAGAATTTCGTCAGTCGCTTCGAAGATGCCGATGCGGACATCTCCTTCCTCGGCAAGCTCGATGCCGGCAGCCTGAAGATCAAGGTCGCCTCCTCCATCGTGGCGATCTCCTCGATCCATCTCCTGCAGATTTTCCTCAACGCCCACCAGTACGATAACTGGAAGCTGATGTGGTACACGCTCATCCACATCGCCTTCGTCATTTCGGCAGTGATGCTCGGCTGGCTGGAGCGCATCATGTCGAAGACCAAGGCCGGCAAGGACGAAGAAAGGATCTGAGCCTTCGCCGACCGGGGTCCGGTCGGGATGGATTCAGCGAACCGCTTGACAATTTTGAGAAATTTGCCGCTCTTGTCGTGTCTCCTGCAGCGTATGGAAGAGACAGGACATGACAGATTTTTCCTATATCGGATCAGGCCCCTATTGCTACGCGAATTCCTTCGCCATGATGTTTGGCGAGAGGGCAGCGCCGACTTCAGTCATCGAATTCGCCATCGGCAGCCCCTTTGGAATGCAGCTCATAAGCGGCACGTTGCCCTTTTTCGATCCCTATGGCTGGACGCCGGAGGCGGGCTTCGATGCTGCCCTTGCCGCCTTGGGTTGGACATCAAGAACCGTAAGAAGCCGGAACGCTGAAGAGGCCGTTGCGGCCCTGAAAGAGGCTCTGCTATCCGGCCCGGTATGGGTCGGGCCCGTTGAACTTGGTCATCTTCGGCACCAGCCGGACATGAAGGGCCCGATCGGCGCGGACCACTATCTGGTTGTCCTCGGGCTCGAAGCCGATCATGTGCTCATGCACGACCCTCAGGGCTATCCTTACGCCACGATCCCTCTCAGCCATTTCATGGAGGCATGGAAAGCCGAAACCCTCGATTACGGTTCGCCATTCACCATGCGGACCGCATTCCGGCAGGTGGAAACTGTTCCGGACGAGGAGGTGATCCGCAGATCCCTGCCGCATGCGGCGCGATGGTTGTCGATGGCCGGCGACCATGATGTCCCCGCGGGCACGCTTGGCAACGCCCAGGCTGCCGTGCGTCTTGCTGAACTGGTCGAGGCTGGCGACAATCCCGAACTCCAGGGCCACCTTATCCATTTCGCCGTCCGCGTGGGCGCTCGGCGGGCGGCGGATGCGGCGACTTGTCTCGCTCGCATCGGAAGGGAGAAACCGGCGGAGATCATGGACCGTCAGGCGCGGCTCATTGGATCGCTTCAATATCCGCTCGTCGCTGGAGATCATGCGAAAGCGGCGGACTGGCTCCGCATGCTTGCACCTACCTATGAGGAGTTGCAGGCGGCCTGCACCGACTGGCTATGAGAGCCGTCGGCAGTTTCTGTCGGAGGTGATTCTTCCTTTTCCGGGAGTGCGGGAAAGCCGCACTCCCGCGGCCATGGAGGAAGTTAAGAGCGCCAAATATCTGCCGGCTTGAAAAAACCTTCCCGTTTGAGTTGGGAAATTGCGATAAAACTGATTGACTGTCGCAAACATCGGGAATAACTGCCCAGGATAAGAATTTTCACTAGCTATTCAAGTCACTTCGTATATTTCTTAACGATAAAATAAATCCCTGTCAGCTTTGCCCAGCATGATCACCCTTGAACGGCAGTCTATCTTGAACAGCGAGATTTCCGCTGCCGATTCGCAGGGGGAAATTTTTGCGGCGATGAAGCGCGTCGCCCGGGAATTCGGGTTTCTGCATGTCACTCTGTTTGCCGCCACCTCGCCCGATGAGGTGCTGATGTCGCGGATGATCGTCGAGACAACGCTGCCCGCCGCCTATGTCCAGGAATTCGACCGCCGCCGCCTCCTGCGGCTCTGCCCCGTTGCCCCGATCATCAGCAGGTCGGTCCTGCCGATCTGCTGGTCTCTCGATGATCCGGACACCGTTCGGGGATTTGCAATTCCTGCAACGATGCAGGAATTGCAGCGCCGCTACAATCTCATCACCAGCGTCGCGATGGCCCTGAACTCCATCGATGGCGACCGGTTCCTGCTGCGGTTCGACGGCGTCCGCCCGCGGCTGAGCCAGGCGGAACTCAACGAGATCGGCATGATCGTGCTGCATGCCTTCGATGTGTTCGACAGAATTCGGCGCGGTACCAAGACTGCGGCTGCCGGCCCGCTCACGGTGCGGGAACTGGAGGTCGTCCGCTGGACCGCACAGGGCAAGACCTCGGCCGAGATCGGCCGAATCCTTTCACTCTCAGATCACACCATCAACGCCTATATGAACAATGCCATCAAGAAACTGGATTGCGTCAACCGCACCCAGTTGGTAGCAAAGGCGTTGAGGCTCAGACTCATAGTATAGCGCGGGAGCTGTCGCCTGGCCTCTTGGGAGGAAGAGATTGCCGTTTTGGGTTCAACACACCGAAAAACGCGTCAATACTCAATATCAGCAGGTGGGCCTTTCGTCTGACGAGGTGGTAGAGCTCGCGGCCGCGTTCCGTCTCTACGGCTTCTGGCGCATCGAGTTGGACTCCGGCCATTTCTTCGCTACCGAGGATCTCTGCCGCATCTTCGGCATCGAGCCTCAGGACGGCCCGATCAATCTGATGGCCATTACCGCCCGCATCCACCCCGAAGACATGCCGAGACTGATGGAGACCTTCGAGCGCGCCAGCGCCGAAAGGCTCACCTATCACAACATCTACCGGATCAGGACGGATGTCGAGGACTACAAATATGTCCGCTCCGTCGGCAAGTTTCGCGACAAACCGGGCACCTCCGGAGAAGTCGTCGGCGTCACCTACGAGTTCTTCGCGCAGCGTCCCGGCGTGACCTTTTTCCTCGACGAAATGCCCGGCAATCAAGCCTGAATATCGGACCGATCCTATCGGTCGAGGACCGAACGCACTTCCACGAGGTTGGACCGGACCATCAGCGTGTGGAAACCCATGACGGCGAGATGGCTTGGCATGATCAGGCCGTCTTCGCTGCCGTTCGAGACAATCGTTGGCTGGACGCGCAATGCGGAACGGAACCTGGCAAGCGTTTCGCTCCAGAGCGGGCCGAGATTGCGCTCGCGGATGACTTGAGAAAAATCGGCGCCGGCGCCTGAAAGCACCGCATAATAACCATAGAGCTGACCGTAGGCGAACCAGAAGCGGTCATCGGCGCGGGTGTCGAACCAGCCGGCGCTGTTGTTTTCCGACCGCTCGCGGAGGATCGCCGCCGTTCCGCCGAGATCATTGGCGATGCGGTCGACGAACTGGATCAGATTGTCGGCACGCGTATCGAAGGTGGCATTGCAGGAAGTCAGGTCGGCATTGAAGGCTCTGAGCTTTTCGATTGCCGTGCGGTAATAGGCGGGCGACGGGGTTTTGAAGCCGAAGGGATCGAGACCGAAATACCACGAAAACTCATCGAACTGCAGGTTTCCGCGGGCATCCTGCAGGTTGCTGTTGATCCCCGACGTACCGCGGACGCGACCGAGCGTATCGACGAGTTCCGCCGAAGTGCGGCGGACAGCCTGGTGGACGCCCCGCTGGAACGACGCCTTGTTGTCGAGGAAGGGGGTGTGGTCCCAGTCGATGCCGAACAAGCCGAGCCGGTAGAGCAGCATCGAGGAGATCCAGGCGTTCTGGTTGACATTCATGTCGATCAGATCGGCTGAGGCATCGACGATGGCGGAGGACTGGCACTGCCGCGCTGCGGGGGTGGTGGCGGCCGCAGCGGCGGCGGGTGCTGCAGCCGGCAGTTCCTGGCCGGCGGGCACGGTGCGCTCGGACCAGCGATAGCTTTCCACGAAATTCGGATTGAAGCCGCTCCAGACCTGCGTCTGCCAGATGAAGTAGCCATAGAGGCCGAAGAGGATCACCAGAAGCGCCAGAATTGGCCCCTTCACCATCCAGTGACGTTGCCGGTACCAGCCGTGCGCGGCCATGAAGGGCCAGACCAGCCATGCGACCAGAAGTCCGATGCCTCTTCCGGCGGCCTGGCCGATCCGTTGAAAGAAGGCGGTAATCCGGTCGAGCATCGCTGTCTCCTGTCAGGCGGGGGCGCATCCGATTGAGCTGCCTCACACATATGTGTTCCAGGCGGCGATCACAACCGGGCGCGGGTCACGACCTGGCAGGCTTCAAGCGGAAGAGAGGCCAGCGCATGCCCGCCACCTGCCGCGCCTCGATTGCAGCCTCGGCGGCGGCTTCGGCTGGAAACCGCTCCGCAAACGCTTGATCGGCGAGGTTGCGGCGACGGTCGAGTCCGTGAACGGTTAGTAATCCGTCCGAAAAGCGCTTCGTCTGACTTTCGAGATTGGGGAAGGCGTCCGGTTTCAAGCTTTCGTCGCCATGCCGTCGAACGGCATTGAAAACGACCTGATAAAGGATGAGCAGGTCTTCCGTGTCGGTTGCAAGCTTGTGCAACAGGACGTGGCAGGTGCCGACGGATGCGTTCAGCCCATCGAGGAATGCCTGGAAGGTGTCCACGCAATGTTCGGTCCGCCGCGTCGCGTCCACGACTGTCGTCGCCTCCCCGTTCTCGCCCCGCAGTCTGTCGATGATCTCCGCCCGGTGGTCGACAAACGTCACCAGGTCGTTTTCGCTTTCCTTGCGCCGGGAAAGCAGCATGTCACGCTCGCCTTGCAGCAGCCCCGCCAGGATGTCGGCTCGCCGCAGAAGCTCGCCGAGCTGGGCGAGCGGCGCCTGGCTTTTCCAGCGCGTCTGCTGACGTCGCAGCATGGCCGACCGGGAAAGGACACCGATCGCCTTCTCCAGACGCGTCGGCAATTCACGATTGTCGAATTGGGTCTTGCGAATGCTGATCGCAGCCGCCTGTTTCGCCACAAGCCGCGCAAGCGCGGTCTCGGCTGCCCGCCGTTCCGGCGCTTCTCGCCTCAGCCGTTCCGCTTCGCCCTCGAGTTCGGCCTCCTCCGGAAGCACGTCCTCGCGAGCAGCCCTGTCCAACATCGCCGCCAGCGGCTGCTGCCCTTCGCGCATGGCACCGAAAATCCCGGTTACCCTTTCGATCTCGCTGTCGAAAACCTGCTTTGCCGCCACACCAACCCTCCGCCGTCTTGTGACAGGATAACGGCGGCGGGCGATTTACGCCACCCGGCAGGTTCACCGCTGCTGCTGCGAAAACCCGCGTCCATCGCCGCCCGCGCCACGTGTGGCGTTATTCGCAGCGCATCCGGTCTTCCCAGTGCCGGCGGCAGAGCGAAACGTACTTCTCGTTTCCTCCCACTTCCACCTGCGCCCCTTCCCGCACCAGGTTGCCCTCCTGGTCGAGCCGCACGACCATGGTCGCCTTGCGGCCGCAGAAGCAGATGGTGCGCACCTCCCGCAATTCGTCGGCGATCGCGAGAAGCTCCAGCGAGCCTGGAAACAGCTTTCCCTGGAAATCGGTCCTCAGTCCATAGGCCATCACGGGAATGCCGATGCGGTCGCAAACGCGGGCGAGCTGCCAGACCTGCTCCGCGGTCAGGAATTGTGCCTCGTCGACGAAGACGCAGGCGATCGGCTCCTGCCCGTGCATCGTTTCGATCGCCGCGAAGAGATCGTCCGAATGAGTGAAGGGGATAGCATCCTCGGAGAGGCCGATCCTTGACGCAACCCGCCCCTTGCCCGCCCGGTCGTCCAGCGCGGCGATGAAGATCGCCGTACGCATCCCGCGTTCCCGATAATTGTAGGAGGCCTGCAAGAGCATTGTCGACTTGCCGGCGTTCATCGTTGCATAGTGGAAATAGAGCTTGGCCATAAACTGCTTCTGCTCGCGATCGGTCTCCATGAAAAGCGGCCGATGGCGATAATCACAGGAAAACTGCGGCGCGAGGGAAGGTTCCGAGTTTGCATAAAATGTCGCAAATGTACCCTGCCCTCCGCCGCGAATGCACGCGCTTGCCTCATCTCAGGAGATATTGATAATGGCGGGAACACGAAAAACAGGGGAACAACTCATGCGCATCACCACTTCGCTGAAGACCACGCTCGCAGCTGCCGCCTCCGTGCTGGTGCTTGCGACAGGCGTCTCCGCCGCCGAACCGGAAGCGTGCGGCACGGTCCGATTCTCCGATGTCGGCTGGACCGATATCACCGCTACCACGGCGACCGCGACCGTGCTTTTGAAGGCGCTCGGTTACGAAACGGACGTCAAGGTTCTCTCGGTGCCGGTCACCTACAGCTCGCTGAAAAACAAGGACATCGACATTTTCCTCGGCAACTGGATGCCGACCCAGGAAGCCGACGTGCGGCCCTATCTCACCGACAAGTCGGTGGAATCCTTCGGGCCGAACCTCGTTGGGGCCAAGTACACGCTTGCGACCAATGCCAAGGGCGCCGAACTCGGTATCAAGGATTTCAAGGACATCGCCAAGCAGAAGGATGCCTTGGAAGGTAAGATCTACGGCATCGAGCCGGGCAACGACGGCAACCGGCTGATCCTCGACATGGTCGAGAAGAACACGTTCGGGCTCAAGGGTTTCGAGGTGGTGGAATCGTCCGAACAGGGCATGCTTGCGCAGGTGGCTCGCGCCGACAAGGCAGGCGATCCGGTCGTCTTTCTCGGCTGGGAACCGCATCCGATGAATGCCAATTTCAAGCTGACCTACCTGACGGGCGGCGACGACGTTTTCGGCCCGAATTTCGGGGGCGCCGAGGTCTACACCAATGTCCGCGCCGGCTTCACCGACGAATGCCCGAATGTTGGCACGTTCATCAAGAATCTGAAGTTCTCGCTGCCCATGGAGAACCAGATCATGGGCGGCATTCTGAACGATGGCGAGGAGCCGGAAGCAGCAGCCGGCAAATGGCTGAAGGCGAACGGCGCCGCGATCGAGCCCTGGCTTGCCGGCGTCACCACCAAGGATGGCAAGCCCGGCCTCGCGGCTGTCAAGTCAGAGCTCGGCCTCTGACCTTTGAACGGGCCGGCCAGCCGGCCCGTCTGCCTTTCATCGAAAATTTTCTCCGGATCAGGCAGGCTTCAACGTGAATTGGCTTCCCGAATGGCTCGTGGATTCCGGCGGCAAGGTGCGCCTCGGCAATTGGGCGAAGGATTTCGTCGATTGGCTGACCGCCAACGCCGACTGGTTTTTTGATTTCTTATCCGATGTGCTCTCGGCGGTCATCGATGCCATGTTGTTCGTGCTGCAATGGCCGAACCCCTATGCGCTGATCGCGGTCTTCACGGGGCTCGCCTGGTGGCTGCGCCGTTCGGTCGGCGTCACGCTCTTCACCGTTTTGGGGCTCCTCATCATCTACAACCAGGGCTACTGGAAGGAAACGACCGAGACGCTGGCGCTGGTGCTCGCCTCGACGGCGGTCAGCATGGCGGTCGGCATACCGCTCGGCATCGCCGCCGCCCGCCGGGCCTGGGTGTATGAGGTAATGCGGCCGATCCTCGACCTGATGCAGACGATCCCGACCTTCGTCTATCTGATCCCGGCGCTGATCCTCTTCGGTCTCGGCATGGTTCCGGGTCTGATCGCCACGGTCATATTCGCGATCCCGGCGCCGATCCGGCTCACCCGCCTCGGTATCGTCTCCACCCCCGACGCGCTCACCGAAGCCGCCGTCGCCTTTGGCGCGACGCCGGGCCAGGTGCTGCGCAAGGTCGAGCTGCCCTTCGCAATGCCGCAGATCATGGCGGGCCTCACCCAGACGATCATGCTGTCGCTCTCGATGGTGGTGATCGCCGCGCTGGTCGGCGCCAACGGCCTCGGCGTACCGGTCGTCCGGGCGCTCAATACCGTCAATATCGCCCGTGGCTTCGAAGCCGGGCTCTGCATCGTCATCCTGGCGATCATCCTCGACCGAATATTCCGCAGCTCGACGGGAGACGGCGCATGACAGAGATGACAGCCCGACCGCCAGGGCATCCCGATGCTCCGAGTGACTGCGTCGTCTTCGACCGGGTCGACATCATCTTCGGCGACAATCCGGAGCGCGCGCTGTCGATGGTCGACCAGGGCAAGAGCCGTGACGAGATCAGCGCCGCGACCGGCATCGTCCTCGGCGTCGCCAATGCCTCGCTGACCATCCACGAGGGGGAGATCCTCGTGCTGATGGGCCTGTCCGGCTCCGGCAAATCGACGCTGCTGCGCGCCGTCAACGGCCTTGCGCCGGTAGTGCGCGGCGGCGTGAAGGTCGCAACGCCATCAGGCCCGGTAGATCCCTACAAGGCGAGCCCGAAAGCGCTGCGGGATCTTCGCATGCACACCGTCTCCATGGTCTTCCAGCAGTTCGGCCTTCTCCCCTGGCGCACCGTCTCGGAAAATGTCGGCTTCGGTCTCGAACTGGCCGGCGTTGCGGAAGCCGAGCGCAAGAAGCGGGTCGATGAGCAGCTCGAACTGGTTAATCTGACCAAATGGGCCGACCGCAAGGTGGGCGAGCTTTCGGGCGGCATGCAGCAGCGCGTCGGTCTTGCCCGCGCGTTTGCGACCGGCGCGCCGATCCTCCTGATGGACGAACCCTTTTCCGCCCTCGACCCCCTGATCCGCACCCGCCTTCAGGACGAGCTTCTGGAATTCCAGCGGCGGCTCAGGAAGACCATCCTCTTCGTCAGCCACGATCTCGATGAAGCCTTCCGCATAGGCAATCGCATCGCCATCATGGAAGGCGGCCGCATCATCCAGTGCGGCACGCCGCAGGAAATCGTCCGCGCGCCGGCGGATCAGTATGTCGCAGACTTCGTGCAGCACATGAACCCGATCAGCATGCTGACGGCGAGCGACGTGATGCGCGCCGGCGTAAACCCGGCGACCGGCGCCGGCGGCGTCTCCGCGACGGCCCGCTCCGATACGCCGCTGATCGATATCCTCGATGCGCTCTCCCGCCAGCCAGGGACGATCGGCGTCGTGGACAACGGCGCCGTCATCGGTACGATATCGGCCGACGATGTAATTGCCGGCCTCACCCGTCACCGCCGCCGAGGAGCTTGAAAGCGGAGACGAAAAGTCCGCTTTCCTGGTCCGGCCGCTGATGGTATGTCCTGCTGACTTCGCTGGCCTGCCCGCTAGGAAGACGGGGTGAACGAAATGCCTGACAATTCCGCAGCGGACAAACCTGCGACAGACGGTCCTGCAACGGACCGGCCGCAGGTGCTGCGCGAGACGGACGACGATGCTCGCCGCCTCGCACGGACGCTGGTGCGCGGGGCACGTTTCATGGCCCTCGCCGTTCTCGATCCGGAAACCGGCTTTCCCTCCGTCAGCCGGACGCTGACCGGCACCGACGTCGATGGCACACCCGTGATTCTCGTTTCGGGCCTCTCCGGCCATACCAAAGGGCTAGTAGCCGATCCCCGCTGCTCACTGCTCGCGGGCGAACCCGGCAAGGGCGATCCGCTCGCCCATCCACGAATCACGCTGCAATGCCTCGCCGAAAGCGTTCCCCGCGAAACGCCGGAGCACACCCGCATCCGGAGCCGCTTTCTCGACCGGCATCCGAAAGCCGCCCTTTACGCAGATTTCCCGGATTTCCGCTTTTTCCGAATCACGCCGCAGACCGCATCGCTCAACGGCGGCTTCGGCCGTGCATACATGCTGCCGGGATCCGATTTGCTGATTCCCCGTCCGGGAATCACTTCGGACTGGCTCGAACTTCAGAAAAGTTTAGGAAGCATGACAGAGGCTGCGGAGAAATTTGCGGCAAATCTCGGAGCGGCGAGCAGGCAGAACTGGCGCTTCGCCGGAGTGGATCGTGCCGGAATCAATCTCATTTCCGGGGATTTGCAACTCAGGCACGAATTTGAAGAGCTTGCAGACTCACCGAAGATAGTATTTGAATATATTTTTGCCACAACTAAAGTACAATGGTCGGTTACCTGAAATTTAGGGATATACAATCCCTTTTGCTCGTTGTTAATTTTTGCCCTAGGGACGAGGGGCGATTATTTTTTGGGCGGGAAGCCGCTTTAGATCGAGGGGAATTGTAGCTGATGGATACGATGGCGCTATCTGAGCACTCCACCGCCGCAGCAGGCTTGTTGTCTGCCATGGCAAATCCGAAGCGGCTGATGATCCTGTGCTGCCTGGTCAAAGGGGAGGTAGCCGTTGGCGCGCTCGCTTCCCAGGTCGGGCTCAGCCAGTCAGCGCTGTCTCAACATCTTTCCAAACTGCGTGCGCAGAAATTGGTGAAGACCCGCCGCGACGCACAGACCATTTATTATTCCAGTTCGTCGGAATCGGTGATTAAGGTTCTTGAGACGCTGGAAGACATCTATTGCGTGCCGGCCCAAAAGACGTCGGCAGCCGCTTGAGTTTGACAGCGCGGACATGACGTCTTCGCTGCTTGGGCCCAGCCTCCGGCATGCATCGCCGGAGGCTGGGCTCTCCAGTTTGTGGGCTTCATCCATTCGGTTCCCTTCGGCTCCGCTGAATGCGGTTGACGACTCCGCTTGCCCTGATAATTTGACCATGCAGTCAAAACTTGGCGCTGAGCCGCCGACCGGGAAATGGCCACCTGACGATCCGAATGGCCGTGGAGAGCCGCATGTCCAACCGCCTGAATACCACGCCCAATGACCTCAGGGCGTTCTGGATGCCGTTCACGGCAAACCGCCAGTTCAAGAAGGAACCCCGTCTTTTCGTGAGTGCCAGGGATATGCACTACACGACCCATGACGGTCGTCAGGTGCTCGATGCGACCGCCGGCCTCTGGTGCGTCAATGCCGGCCACTGCAGGCCGAAGATCACCGAGGCGATCCGCGAACAGGCAGGCGAACTGGACTACGCGCCGGCCTTCCAGCTCGGCCATCCGAAGGCCTTCGAATTGGCGAACCGCCTGGTCGATATTGCGCCGGAGGGCATCAATCACGTTCTCTATACCAATTCCGGCTCCGAATCGGTCGATACGGCGCTGAAGGTGGCGCTCGCCTATCACCGCGCCAAGGGCAACGGTTCACGCTTCCGCCTGATCGGCCGCGAGCGCGGTTATCACGGCGTCAATTTCGGCGGCATTTCGGTCGGCGGCATCGTCGCCAACCGCAAGATGTTCGGCACGCTGCTGACCGGCGTCGACCACATGCCGCACACTCACCTTCCGGGCAAGAACGCCTTCACCCGCGGCGAACCGGAACATGGCGGCGATCTGGCGACCGAGCTGGAACGCATCGTCACGCTTCACGACGCCTCGACCATCGCCGCCGTCATCGTCGAGCCGGTGGCAGGCTCGACCGGCGTGCTGATCCCGCCGAAGGGCTATCTCCAGAAGCTTCGCGATATCTGCACCAAGCACGGTATCCTGCTTATCTTCGACGAAGTCATCACCGGCTTCGGCCGCATGGGCACCCCGTTCGCGGCCCAGTATTACGGCGTGACGCCTGATATCATCACCACCGCCAAGGGCCTGACCAACGGCGTCATCCCGATGGGCGCGGTCCTCGTCACGTCGGAAATCCACGACACGTTCATGAACGGCCCGGAACACCTGATCGAGTTCTTCCACGGCTACACCTATTCGGGCAATCCGATCGCTTCCGCAGCTGGCCTGGCGACGCTTGAAACCTACAAGGAAGAAGGCCTGTTCGATCGCGCCCGCGACATCGCGCCTTATTGGGAAGAGGCGCTGCACTCGCTGAGGGACGTGCCGAACGTCATCGATATCCGCAATATCGGGCTGATCGGCGCAATTGAACTCGACCCGATCGCAGGCGAACCCACCAAGCGTGCCTTCTCGGCCTTCCTGAAGGCCTATGAGGATGGTCTGTTGATCCGCACCACGGGCGACACCATCGCCATGTCGCCGCCCCTGATCGTCGAAAAACACCACATCGACGAAATCGTCGGCAAGCTGCGAGAAATCCTGACGACCGGCGTCTGAGGCTTTCAGCTCGACACGGAAAAGGCGGGTGTCCGCCTTTTCCCTTCCTCGCGCCTTTTGCTCCCGGAGGATTGAGCTTTAAGTCGGGACCCGGCCGTGGCCTCAATCGCCGCTGATGACTTGGATGCCCGCGACGATTCCTGCCATGCCCGATTGGCGTTCTGCCGCAAGGTCAGGGCCTTCGACCGCATAATGGTTGATCAATATCGGCATCCTCCCTACCAGCGTGAAGGCGCTGACGCCCGACAGCACGACCTTTCCATCCTCCAGGAAGCGCTGTGCTGCGTAGACTGCGCGATCGTCCCGTCCGAGGAAAGGTGATCCCGCGATGGGAGGATCTTCCCAGAACCGTGGCGTCAGGGGCTGCGTGTCTTTCTCCAGTTCGTCCAGAAAAGTCTGGAGGTCCGCCGGAACGGGCAGGCCGCCTCCGTGATAGCGCATCATCGTGAAAGCGTATTTCGGGCGTTTGTCGCCGCCGGCCTCGGATGCCTTGAGCGATACGCAATCGACATCCAGGGACTTCAATTCTGCTTTCCTCTCCAGCGGTGGCGCCAGCGCCTTCCAAAGCCTTTCATGATAGCCGCCCCGCTTCGGATCGATGGCGCAGAGCCCTTCCGGCACCTTGAAACTGATCCTCACCGCGCCGAAATCGGCGATGCGGGTGCGCGGATCACCATCCTGCAAATCGGCCGCGGGCTCTGTTGGGGATGTGCCGGTCGCATCCGGCAGAGCCTTGGTCGGATCGGGAATGAACGTCGACTCGAATTCCAGCTTCCCATTAACCTTGTAGGGGCTGCACCGCCGCACCGCCCGTAATGCCGATTGGGCGAAAGCCTCGTTGATGGCTCCCTCACCCCGGCTTTTGATCACCGGATCGCCGTCGAGGCTGCCATCGGCCTTTAGTTTGAAAGCAATGATCGCCGGCTTGTTGGCGCCCGACGGAGCGGACCAGCAGCGAACAATCTGCGCCTCGAAAGGCAGCCCTTCGTCAGGAGCCGCCGGCTGGGCTGCATGAGCGCAAGCTGCGGCGGACACGAGCCAGAGCGCGCCGGCGAGAAAGAGACTATGCCGCATGAAACACCCGTCCTGTGACCGGCGGACAGGCAAGCACGGCCGCCGGCGTCATCGCGAAAGCTAGGGTTATGAGGCATCGCTTCAAGCCCGGAGCGCCATCTTTAACGGCAAAGGCGGCCCTGCGGCCGCCTTCTTTTCCAATCGGCCCGGCCCAGCCGGGAATTGCCTCCTCAGGCCTTGAAGAATGCCAGGAGGTCGGCGTTGATCACGTCGGCATGGGTGGTCGCCATGCCATGCGGAAGGCCTTCGTAAACCTTCAGCGTGCCGTTCTTCAGGAGCTTGATGGCAAGGTGCGCCGAGTCGGCGATCGGCACGATCTGGTCGTCGTCGCCATGCATGACGAGAACCGGCACGTCGATCGTCTTGAGGTCTTCGGCGAAGTCGGTTTCCGAAAACGCCTTGATGCAATCGTAATGGGCCTTGGTGCCGCCCATCATGCCCTGGCGCCACCAGTTGCGGATTGCCCCTTCCGAGACCTTTGCACCCGGTCGATTGAAGCCAAAGAACGGACCGGTCGGGATATCGAGGAAGAACTGTGCGCGGTCGGCCGCGAGCGCTGCACGAAAACCGTCGAAGACCTCGATCGGCAGGCCGCCGGGATTGTTGTCGGACTTGACCATGACCGGCGGCACGGCGCCAATGAGAACAGCCTTGGCAACCCGGCCGCGATCGCCGTATTGCGCCACGTAACGTGCGACTTCGCCGCCGCCGGTCGAATGGCCGACATGGATGGCGTCCTTGAGATCGAGATGATCGGCCAGTTCGGCGACATCGGCCGCATAGGTATCCATTTCGTTGCCGGTCGCCGTCTGGGTCGAGCGGCCGTGGCCGCGGCGGTCATGAGCGATCACGCGAAAACCCTGATGCAGGAAGAACAGCATCTGGGCGTCCCAGTCGTCGGCGCTGAGCGGCCAGCCGTGATGGAAGACGATCGGCTGGGCGTCCTTCGAGCCCCAGTCCTTGTAGAAGATCTCGGTGCCGTCCTTGGTGGTGATGAAACTGCTGGTCATGGTCTTCTTGTCCTCGTGGGTTGGTTGCGTGGATGCATGAGCGATCTGGATGAAGGGCGAAACGGTTGGGGCCGCCGCGACAATCAACCCGGCCTTCATCGCATTCCGACGTGTCGTCCAGATGATTGCACCGCTCATGATTTCTCTCCAGTTATTTATCGCGATATTCATTTTCGCGATAAGCATCCTAATAAAGCGCCGCGCGGCACCTGTCCAGCAAAAAAGATTATCGCGATACATTTTTTCGTGATATTAAATCCGGCATCTTCCGGAGACCTTGCATGTCTGACCCGCAACCTGTCCCTTTGGACGACCAGCTGTGTTTCTCGCTGTATGCGGCAAGCATCGCGATCAACCGTCTTTACAAGCCCATGCTGGATGAGATGGGCATCACCTATCCGCAGTACCTCGTCTTGAGCGCGATTGCCGAACAGCGGGAGATGACGATCGGCGCGATCGCCGAGCGGCTTTCGCTGGAATCGAGCACCGTGACCCCGCCGGTCAAGCGGCTCGAGCAGGCGGGCCTTGTGGAACGCCAGCGTGGCAAGACAGACGAACGCCAGGTTCATGTCCGGCTGACGGATGCCGGCAGAACCCTTATCCAAGAAAGCCGGTGTCTCGGAGATACGCTGATGGAACGTTCCGGCATGACGTCAGCACAGTTCCAGTCGTTCAACCGGCAGGTACAGGCGTTTCTCGACACGCTGGTCCGCAACCCATAAAATCTGCGACCGCGTTCGGAAATCTGCATCGTTTCGAGCAATTTCGGTTGAATCCTTCACCGCAGCGACAAAAACTCGCGCCGTTTTGTTATCTTCTTGCGGAATCTCGGCCAAATTCCTACAGAATTGTTCGCCGACCGCCGAAAGCCAAACATGGCGCGGCACGGCATCGACCGCATCGCCTTCCGTCATTGGCACGAATGTCCTGAAGACCTTCGGAGACGGCGGGCGCGGAATGCGGCGTTGATCGAGGGCTGTTTTGAAGCCCACCCAAGGAGAACCGAAATGAACCTCAAGACGCTTCTGGGGGCAACAGCCCTCGCCTCCCTGATTTTTGCACCGCTCGCCCATGCGGAGATCGTCATCGGCCTGATCGCGCCGCTGACCGGCCCCGTCGCGGCTTACGGCGATCAGGTCAAGAACGGCGCCGAGACCGCCGTCGCGGAGATCAACAAGAAGGGCGGCATCCTCGGCGAGAAGGTCGTGCTGAAGGCCGCCGATGATGCCGGCGAACCCAAGCAGGGCGTGTCGGCCGCAAACCAGCTGGTCGGCGAAGGCATCCGCTTCGTCGTCGGCCCGGTCACGTCAGGCGTCGCCATGCCGGCTTCGGATGTGCTTGCCGAAAACGGCGTGCTGATGGTCACGCCGACCGCGACCACGCCGGATCTCACCAAGCGCGATCTCACCAACGTGCTGCGCACCTGCGGCCGCGACGATCAGCAGGCCGAAGTGGCCGCCAAATACGTTCTCGACAAGTTCAAGGACAAGAAGATCGCGATCATCAACGACAAGGGCGCCTATGGCAAAGGCCTTGCCGACGCTTTCAAGGCCACCCTCAATGCCGGCGGCGTGAAGGAAGTTCTCGACGATGCCGTCACACCCGGCGACAAGGATTTCAGCGCCCTCACCACCCGCCTGAAATCGCAAAATGTCGAAGTGATCTATTTCGGCGGTTACCATCCGGAAGGCGGCCTGCTCGCCCGCCAGCTCGCCGATCTCGGCGTCAAGGCGACGATCATCGGCGGCGACGGCCTGTCGAACAGCGAGTTCTGGAACATCGGCACGAAGGCCGCTGCGGGCACCATCTTCACCAATGCCTCGGACGCGACCAAGAGCCCGGACTCCAAGGCTGCCGCCGAAGCACTCGCCGCCCGCAAGATCCCCGCCGAAGCCTTCACACTGAATGCCTATGCCGCCGTCGAAGTCATCAAGGCCGGTATCGAAAAGGCAAAGAGCTCCGAAGATACCGAAGCGGTTGCCGCCGCCATCAAGTCCGGCGAACCGATTGCGACCGCCATCGGCAAGCTCACCTACGGGGAAACCGGCGACCTCACCTCGCAGAGCTTCTCGCTATTCAAGTGGGAAGACGGCAAGATCGTCGCGGCCGAATAACCTCGACACAAACACGATCGGCGGGCGCCTCGGGCGCCCGTCTATTTGCGGGGACCCGGAGGCGGATCTGATGTTTGTGATATTTGGCGGTCTGCCGGGGACGGGCAAAAGCACCATCGCGCGGCAGCTCGCCAAACGCCTTCACGCCTGTTATCTGCGCATCGATACGATCGAGGAGGCCATTCGCTCCGCGGGCGTCTTGTGCTCGGGTTCGGACGTGGGGCCAGCCGGCTACATCACCGCCTATCGGCTGGCCGTAGACAATCTGCGCATCGGCGGCTTTGTCGTGGCGGATTCGGTCAATCCGCTGAAGATCACGCGCGACGCTTTCAAAGCGATTGCAGAACAGGCCGGTGTGGCATTCCTTGAAGTAGAAATTATCTGTTCGGACCGCCACGAACACCGGCGCCGCGTCGAGGAGCGGAGTTCCGATATCGAGGGCCATACGCCTCCGACCTGGGAAGAGGTGGAAGCGCGCCACTATGAAGCATGGGACAGGCCCCATCTGCAGATCGATACCGCCCTGTCCCCGATCGCAGAAAGCGTTGAACGGATAATCCGGTCGCTGCCGCCGCGCTGACCACCAGAACCATTTCCCTTCGACAGCGTTGAACCGGGTGCCCACCGGTTGGGGAAACGGAATGCGGAAGAACTGGTCCGACTTCTTGGACAGGATATCTGTAGGGTCCAGCGAAGCTGAACTCGCGACGATCGAGACACCGCTCGGCATCTTGCGGTTCTTCATCGCCCGCCGCGGGAACGGCCGCGTCGCGGTGCTCCGTTGCGATAGTGCCGGAGATTACGATTACGCCCCGCTCAACCGGACCTATCTGACTGATCTGATCCGTGTCGTGGCGGATGGGCGTGAGTTCCTCGATGGACCCGAGGTGCCCTCCGGCAATTGGTTGAAGCGCGCCGAAGACTTCATCCGTCTGCCCTTCCGGGGGCGTGTGATACGTTCCTTCGGCCGGGTCCGCTGCGAAAGTTTCGTCGATCTCATGGTCTTCATCACCGAATGGGAGGAGACCCGTTATCTTGCGATCCACCTCCGTGGCCAGGAAACCTCGCCCATAGCTGTTCTGGATGCCGCTGCGATCGATACCCTGTTGGCGGCATTGAAAAAAGCCTTGGATCTCTTGCCTCCGCCTCCCAGCCCGAAGACGGGCTTATGAACCAATACAATATCGGGCGCCCCACTTTCCGCGCTTCGTTTACGAACTAATCCCGTCGAGCATTTTCCCGATCGCGGCAATGGCAGAAAAGCCGCGCCAGAACAGCCAACCGGACATGCCGACGAAGAAGATCAGGAAAGCCCAGAGCGCCGTCCGGACATGGGGATAGAGCGGATCCGCGGATGCGGTTGCAGCCATCATCAGGCCGTTGACGAGCACGAAGACCACGAAGGCCAGCACCGCCAGGTTGATGACATAGCTGTCCCTGTTCGACAGTTTCCTAAATTCGACCCGGCATTCGATGATCGCCTTCTGCTGGCTCTCGTTGGCGTGGCGCCTGTTCAGTTCCACCTTCTGTTCAAGCGCCATCAGATCGCGCAGCCATTGGCTGAGCTGGATGTTGAAGAAACTCCCGACCAGTCCCGCAAGGCTCAGCATCAGGCCGACGAGGTTCATGGCCTTTCCCCTTTTTGCAGGAAGCCGAGAAGCGCGAGCAGCGTCTCGGCCGGCACGGCGAACCAGCGGGTCGTGCCGAGCGACGGCTTCGCCTTGGGAGGCCGCGGTCGCTCGTCGGGTGCAACGGTGGCGGAATAGCGGTCGAGCTGCACCCTCAGTTCGTCGGCCGCACCGGCCGAAAGGCTGATGTCGATCTCCTCGATGCCGGCCCCGGCCTCCTTCGCCGCTTCGGCACCCGCGCGATTGGCCGCAAGTGCGGCGACAAGTTCCTTGCGTGCGGCGGTGCGCCACTGTGCGGCCCGGCGGGTCCGGAGCAGCCGGGCGATATAATTCGCCCGCGGCAAAGGCAGGCCGAAGCGTTCATAGATCACGGTGCCATCAGGTTGTTCGTCGGGAAACATCTCCTCGTAGAAGCGGGAGAGCCAGTATTCGCTCTGCTGGGCCTGGCTTTCAAAACGCCGCTCGCCCGTCAGCCATTCGAGAAACAGTTCCGCGGCAAGGCGCTCGATCCCCGCCTTCAGCCGTTCCCCGGCCTCGGGCGAAGCATCAAGGAGAAGCGTTTCAAGCGCCTTCTCGGACAGCTGCCGAAGACGCTCGTCCGTCATCGTCAAACCCTCTGCCACTCAGAAGACGATCGTCCGGCCCTGGTCGCTCGCCTGGGCCTTCGAATAGGTGACCACATGCGCGGTATGGCCATCGCGGTTGACGAGCCGGATTTCGCCGCCCTTGTTGGAAAGCTGGATCGAATTGCGCGGCAGGAGGATCGTCGTCGCGACGCCGGGATCGAGCTTCACCTCGTTGACCGCGAAACGGTGGTTCATCTTGTCCACCAGGAACCAGCCCTCGAGAGATTGCTGCGAAGAACCGGTATTGATGAGAGTGACCGTTTCCTGGCCCGGATCGTCGCCGAGCGGATTGACCAATGCCGCCAGGATGCGGATGGGGCTTTGCACCACCGGCTGCGTCGGCTGCTGAGGCTGCGTCGGCGTCACCACCGGGCCTTCCACGGCCCCGCCGCCCGCCCGGCCGAGAAAGACGGGATAGAAGGTGCGGATATGCTGCTCGTTGGCGCTGCGGAAGACCTTGAGGTCGTAACGCGCCCCATTGATGACCGCCTCTTTCGGCGCTCGGGCGCCAAGATGGGCGCGGACGGAGCCAAGAGCCATCAGCCCTTCGACGCTGCAGCCGACGAAGAAGCCGCCGACCGGCTTGGTGAGCGGGCGGATGACGCCTGCCGCATCATCGCCCGCCGACCATCGGGAATAGTCCGGAGCGTGCCATTTGTAGGAGATCGTCACCGATTCCGGGAAATCCTCCTGCCCGTTCTGGTAGAGCCCGCGGACATAGGCGATGCGGTCGTCCGCAAATCCCGGAAAGTTCTCGCGGTCGTAGGCCGTGGCAAGGCCGTCGTCGAGGTAATATTTGTACCAGAAGTGATAGCCCTGCACCTTTGGGCCCTCCTGTTCACCGACGAAAACGTGTTCGAAGCCGGTGAGCGCGGGGTCGCCGCCCTGCGAGAATGTCCGGAACCAGTGCTCCAGGAGGACGCCATACCAGCGGTCTCGGGAGATCACGGTGCCTGTGGCGTTGGCGACATATTCGCGCGCGACCTGCATCGGCGGCGTATCGATGACGGCGGCCAGAAGATCGTGCACCTCCTGACGCTCCTCCGGCGTTTCGATCTCCTGCTCCTGCTCGTCGAGGGAATAGTTGTCGAAAAGCTTCAGCACCCGGTCGTAGGTCAGCTTCTTGCTGTCGGGGATGACGACGTTCTGGAGGATTTGCGTGTCCTCCTCGGCATCCGCCTCGGTCACGACGGTGACGTAACCTCTGGCTTCATCCCCGTCCTGACCTGAAAGGATCGGCTGCACCCCGTTGGCGGTCTGGTCGGCATCCCAGATCTGCTGGTAGATATCCATCACGTCCTCCCGGCGCTCGCGCATTCATGACTGAATAGCCAAAGGCTGTTACACCAATTTGACATGACAACCAGGACCGGGGAAACCGTCCGAGATAGGACCGCACTCCCTCGGGTGTCCATTTCACTCACCCTCTCGCATGGCTAAGATGTCGTTTGACGGATTCGGAGGCCAGAATGACCGCTAGACTTGAAACGCTGATCGATCAGGGCACGGGCCGGGAGCCGGCAGATTTGGTGCTGAAGGGCGGAAAGTTCTTCGACCTCGTCACCGGAGAGCTCGTCGCCTCCGACATCGCCATCTCAGGCGACCGCATCGTCGGTACCTGCGGCACCTATTCCGGCAAGACGGAGATCGACATAACCGGCAAGATCGTCGTGCCGGGTTTCATCGATACGCATCTGCATATCGAATCCTCTCTGGTGACCCCGCATGAATTCGACCGCTGCGTCCTGCCCTATGGCGTGACGACGGCGATCTGCGATCCCCACGAGATCGCCAACGTGCTGGGTAGCGAAGGCATCCGGTTTTTCCTCGATTCGTCGCTCGAAACCATCATGGACATCCGCGTCCAGCTTTCCTCCTGCGTGCCGGCCACGCATCTGGAGACCGCCGGCGCCGACCTGCCGATCGAAAAGCTCCTGCCCTTCCGCGACCATCCGAAGGTCATCGGCCTGGCGGAGTTCATGAATTTCCCCGGCGTCATCCACAAGGACCCGATCTGCCTCGCCAAGCTCGACGCCTTCTATGGCGACCATATCGACGGCCATGCGCCGCTTTTGCGTGGGCTCGACCTGAACGGCTATCTCTCGGCCGGCATCCGCACCGAACACGAATGCACCACCGCAGAGGAGGCGCTCGAAAAGATCCGCAAGGGCATGCACATTCTGGTGCGCGAAGGCTCCGTCTCAAAGGACCTCGACGCGCTGATGCCGATCATAACCGAGCGTTTGTCGCCGTTCCTGGCGCTCTGCACCGACGACCGCAATCCGCTCGACATCGCCGAGCAGGGCCACCTCGACTACATGATCCGCACCGCGATCGAGAACGGCGTCGAACCCCTCGCGATCTACCGCGCCGCCTCGATCTCGGCAGCCCGCGCCTTCGGGCTTCGCGACCGCGGCCTCGTCGCGCCGGGCTGGCGAGCCGATCTCATCGTCCTCGACAGCCTTGAAAACTGCAAGGCAGAGATCGTCTTTTCGGCCGGCCGCAAGGTGACCGACGACCTCTTCGCGACCCGCAAGCTCGTCGCCCCCGTCGGCCTCGACAGCGTCAGGGCGAGACCTGTGGAAGCCGCCCATTTCGGCGTGCCGGTCACGGAGGGTGAAACGCCGGTCATCGGCGTGATGCCGGGCAAGATCATCACCCAGCATCGCCGCTACAAGCTCCCCTCCTCAGGCAACCAGACCGTGGTCGACCTTTCCCGCGACATCATCAAGGTCGCGGTCATCGAGCGCCACGGCAAGAACGGCAACCATGCCAACGGCTTCGTGCAGGGTTTCGGCCTGAAGAAGGGCGCGATCGCCTCGACGGTCGGGCACGACAGCCACAATATCTGCGTCGTAGGCGTCGACGAGGACGACATGGCGCTCGCCGCTAACCGGCTCGGTGAAATCCACGGCGGCTTCGTGGTGGTCGAGGATGGCAGGGTCACCGGCGAGATCCCGCTCCCCCTCGCCGGCCTGATGAGCCTCGAGCCTTACGAGGTGGTGCGCGACACGCTGCATCACTTGAGAAAGGCCGCCTATACCCTTGGAACGACTCTGGAAGAACCCTTCCTGCAGGTCGCTTTCCTGCCCCTCCCCGTCATCCCTCACCTGAAGATTTCCGACAAGGGCATGGTGGATGTGGACAGGTTCGCGCTGATCGGATGACAGTCGATTGGTGGCGGCAACCATCTTTGATGATGATACTGGCATTGACATCTGGAGCGTAGCAAATGCCCGTCGTCTTCCGGTCCGGCAATCTGAAGTTCTACTTTTACTCCAACGAAGGCGATCCGCGCGAACCTTTGCACATCCACGTCCGAGGCGGTGGCGCCAATGCGAAAATCTGGCTGGAACCGGCGATCGGAGTCGCAGAGAGCGAAGGCTTCAACAGCAAGGAACTCTCTGGTATCATTCGCCTTGTTATCGATAATCGTTCTCTGATCCGGCGGGCATGGCGTGAGCATTTCGGCGACTGAAGTAAAATTCGACGACGATACGATGTGGGTCTCGCTCAATGACGGCCGCACGCTGGGCGTGCCGCTCGCATGGTTCCCCCGTTTACTTCTTGCAAAGCCGGCGGACCGTGAAAAACTCGAACTGAGCCCGGGCGGGATCCACTGGGATGATCTCGATGAAGACATTTCCGTTGCCGGCCTTCTCGAAGGCCGTGGCGACAGAACGATAAAGCGTCCCGCCGCTTGAGCGGCTGACTGACCCCCACCTGAGCCCCAACTACGCATGATAGAGCACGCCGGCGCGGAAACCGCTATCGGCAGGCATTCATGCATTCCCCCAATTTCGCCACGCCCAAAACAATTAGCCTTGACTAATCGATTAGCGCATACTAATTATTTTTCATGATCCAGACCGAAGCCATCACTACTGTCATGCGGGCGCTTGCCGATCCGACCCGGCGCGCGCTCTTCGAGCGTGTAGCAAGCGCCGACGAAATCACCGTGGTCGAACTGACGCGGGGGAGCGGCGTGACGCAGGGCGCCATTTCCCAGCACCTGAAAACCCTGAAACAGGCCGGACTGGTCGCCGAGCGGCCGGAAGGCCGCAACGTCTATTACCGGGCAGCACCCGAAGGCCTGGAACCGCTGGCCGACTGGATGAGCCATTACGGCGTCTTCTGGCGCGAGCGCTTCGCCAACCTGAGGACCCTTCTGAAGGAGATAGATCCATGACCGATGCCGCATTGAAACCGGACACCCAGGAGATTGTGGTCGACGAAGTCTTTCCGCATTCGCCGGAGACGATCTGGAAGGCGCTGACGAGCGGCGAACTGATTGCCCGATGGATGATGCCGCCGACCGGTTTCGAACCGGTCGAGGGGCAGAATTTCACCTTCACCACAAAGCCCGCCGGCGCCTGGGACGGCACCATCAGATGCCAGGTACTTGAGGTGCAGCCGAACAAGCGCTTCGCCTATTCCTGGAAGGGTGGGGATGAGGCCAATACCGGCTACGGTTCGCGGCTGGATACCGTCGTCACCTGGACGCTTTCCGGCGAAGAAGGCGGGACCCGCGTCCGACTGGTGCATTCCGGCTTTGTGCTGCCGAAGAACGAGACCGCATTCCGGAACATGGGCGAAGGCTGGAAGACGATCGTCCCGCGCCTCGCCACCGCCCTCGGCAACGACAACTAGAGCAGATCGACAACCGTCCGCACCGCGGACCACTTTCCAGGGAGAGAAGTTATGAGCAGGCCTTTTACGGGCGGCTGCGCCTGCGGCGCTGTCCGCTATGAAGTCTCGGGCGAACCGATTGCGATGCTCGATTGCCAGTGCCGCCAGTGCCAGCGCGAAAGCGGCACCGGCCACGCCTCTCACCTCACCTTCGCGCATGCGACGGTGACGTTGGAAGGACAGCCGACGCTTTGGGAAGCGACCGGCGACGGCGGCACGGTCAAGCGGCGCGCCTTCTGCCCCACCTGCGGTTCGCCGGTCTACATGACGTTCCCGGCAGCACCGGACTATTTCGTCATCCGCGCCGCCAGCCTCGACGAGCCGGAGCGGTATCAGCCGCAGATGGTCACCTGGGCCGACGCCGCGCAACCCTGGGATCACGTCAGCCCGGACGCTACGAAATTTGCCCGCATGCCGCCGGCAGGCTGAGCACCCGGCTCACACCCTGGCGCAGAACACGTCGAGCGCATCGAGCTTGACGACGCCTTTGTGGAGCCGCGAGGAAAAACCCGGCAAGGACACCGGCAGGCAGTCGCCAAGCCGCCTGGGCAGGGTGAAGTCCTGCGCCTCGCGGGTCAGGTTGAAGATGAAAAACAGCCTTTCGCCGCCCTTTTCCCGAACGAAGGCCAAAAGGTCCTGGTTGGTATCGAGGAAGGTCATGTCGCCGTCGACCAGCGGCGGATGCGCCTTTCGGAAGGAAAGCGTCGCCCGGTAGTGGTTGAGTACCGAATCCGCCAGGGCCTCCTGCGTATCGACCGCGCGGGCCGCATGTTCGCTCGGCACCGGCAACCAGGTCTTCGACCCCTCGGTGAAACCCGCATGCGGCAGGCCGGCCTCCCATACCATCGGCGTGCGGCATCCGTCGCGACCCTTGAAGGCCGGCCAGAAACGGATACCATAGGGGTCGCGCAAGTCCTCGTAGGCAAGTTCCGCCTCCGTCAGCCCCAGTTCCTCGCCCTGATAGAGGCAGATCGAGCCGCGCAGAACCGAAAGAAGCGTGATCGACAGTTTCGCGACCCGGTCCTGCTCCCGGGCATCCTCGCTGAAGCGGGTCACGTGCCGCACCACATCATGGTTGGAAAAGGCCCAACAGACCCAGCCATTGCTGACCGTGTCCGCCACGGTCGTCATTACCTTGCGGATGTAGCTCGCGTCGAAAGCCGGCCCCAGGAAATCGAACGTATAGCACATGTGCAGCTTGTCGTTGCCGGTCGTGTAGAGCGCCAGCGTCGAGAGCGATCGCGGCCCGTCGCCCACCTCGCCCACGGTCGCGCGTCCTTCGTAGCCGTCGAGCAGCGCCCGTAACCTCTTCAGGAAGCCGATATTTTCCGGCTGCGTCTTGTCATAGAGATGGTTCTGCATGGAATAGGGATTGGTATCCGTTTCCATGCCCGCGCCGTCGGTGTCGTAGACCATCGGCGGGTTGTTGCGGAGCTGCTTGTCGTGGAAATAGTAGTTCACCGTGTCGAGCCGGAAGCCGTCCACGCCCCGGTCGAGCCAGAACTTTACGGTGTCAAGCACCGCCTGCTGGACCTCCGGATTGTGGAAGTTTAGGTCCGGCTGCGAGATCAGGAAGTTGTGCATGTAATATTGCTTGCGCACGCCGTCCCACTCCCAGCCCGGCCCGCCGAAGATCGACAGCCAGTTGGTCGGCACGGTGCCGTCGGGTTTCGGATTGGCCCAGACATACCAGTCCGCTTTCGGGTTGGTGCGGCTCGAACGGCTTTCGACGAACCACGGATGCCGGTCGGAGGTATGGCTGATCACCTGGTCGATGATCACCTTCAGGCCAAGCCGGTGCGCCTCCGCCATCATCTCGTCGAAGTCGGCCACCGTTCCGAACATCGGGTCCACGTTGCAGTAGTCCGAGACGTCGTAACCCATGTCGGCCATGGGTGAGGTAAAGAAGGGCGACAGCCAGATCGCGTCGACACCGAGCGAGGCGACATGCGGGAGGCGGGCCGTGATCCCCTTGATGTCGCCGAGCCCATCGGCGGTCGTATCCTGGAAGGACCGCGGATAGATCTGGTAGATCACCGCGCCGCGCCACCAGTTTGCATCGACCGCCTTCGCCGCTTCCGTCGCCATGCCTCGACTCTCCTCTGTCTGTCGTCCCAGCCAACCTAGAGCCGCCGACGTAAAAGACAACGCAAAAGCAAGGGCCTGAGCACTCTTGCCATGACCCGAAGTTCGGCCTATGCGACTTGTCCGAGGATATGGAGGGATGAACAGTGGGCGGGCGACTTCTTTCGATCGGCGAATGCATGGTGGAGCTGTCGCAGGCAGGCGAAGGCTTGCTGCGCAAGGGTTTTGCCGGCGACACGTTCAACACGGCCTGGTATGCCCGCGCCTGCCTGACCGCCGAATGGCTGGTCGACTATTTCACCGCCGTCGGCGACGACCCGCTTTCCTCGGAAATGCTGACGATGATGAAGCAAGCAGGCATCGGCACCGGCTATGTCCGCCGTATCGACGGCAAGACACCCGGCCTCTATCTCATCACCTTGAAAAACGGCGAGCGCACCTTCAGCTACTGGCGCGACACGGCCGCCGCCAAGCAGCTTGCCAACGACGCCGACCATCTGCGAAACGCGGTCGAGGCCGCCGATATCGTCTATTTCTCCGGCATCACGCTCGGCATCCTGGCGCCCGAAGCCGTCGAGACGCTTCTGGCAGAACTGCGCCGCGCCAAGGCGGCGGGTAAGATCGTCGCCTTCGATCCCAATATCCGCCCGCGCCTCTGGCCAAACAGGGACTATATGCTGAGAACCATCGAGGCCGGCGCCCGCGCCGCCAACCTCGTTCTGCCGAGCTTCGACGATGAGACGGCGCATTTCGGCGACGCGACGGTGGCCGATACGATCGCCCGTTATCAGGGGCTCGGCGTCGAGAATGTCGTGGTGAAGAATGGCGCGGAAGGGGCGACCTTGAGCTTCGGCGGCGCCGATGCGATCCAGGTGCCGGCTGTCAGGACAACGGAACTCGTCGATACGACAAGCGCCGGCGACAGTTTCAATGGCGCTTTCCTCTCGGCACTTGTGCGGGGCGCCTCGCCCACCGAGGCGGCAGCCTATGGCGCCGCCGTCGCCTCAGTCGTCATCGGCCACCACGGCGCCCTGATCAGCCCGACCCTGCTGCCCGGCTGACCGGCTCAAGAATTCGGAAACCCGAGCCAGGGCTCGAGCTCTTCGAAAGTCTCGTCCATCCTGTAGGCCGCGGTGACGGGGATGGAGAGATGCCCGTACCAGAAGGACATCTGGTCTTCCGCCTTCTCTTCGCCCTGCTTGGCGACGGCTGCCAGATAGAGGGCTGAGGCGAGGCTGCTGCGGTCAGCCCCTTCGTCGCAATGGATCAACAGCGGTTTTTCCGCCCGCCGCATCAAGGTGACGAGTTCTTCCGCTTCCGCTTGCGAAAGGTCGCGTTTTTTCGGGATACGGAAATCGTAGTGGGCAATGCCGAGAGATCGGGTGGCCGACACCTCGGCGTCATACCAGGTCCGGCCGAAATTGGGGCCGCGAAGGTTGATGACCGAGCGGATCCCGTGTTCCTTGGCATAGCGGGCGACTTCCTCTCCGGTCGGCTGGGCGGATCGGTAGAGTTCCGCCTCGATGACAGGGTGGAAATTGCCGGAAAGCTTCAGAAAAGTGAGGAAACTTCCGGCCAGCAGCGCGAGGATGCCGAGCGCGCCGATGCCGTTCATCAGGCGCCGGCTGCGAAAGAGGCCGTTCATGCCGCTTAAGACACCGGAGAGCGCGCCCGGAAGCTGCCTGGCGGCGCCCGGGTCAGGCTGCCCATCCTCCGTAAAGAAGATCGTACCCGCGCCGATATCGGTCAACACGAGCCTTTCCGGCTGCCCGGCGAGGTTCCGCCTTACCAGGATCAATCCTGTCTCCTCGGCCCGCGTAACAAGGGCACGCTCGATCGGGGTAAGATCCTCGATATCCGTCGGCAGGCTACCCGCGGCGAGCTTCAGCGCCAGCACCAGGCTCGGCAGGTCGACGATTTCGATTTTCGTATTTCGGCTGATCATGCGGATGTTGAGCCCGGCAAGTGGGTCGGAAGTGTGTCGCTGAGGCATCCTCTGCCTGTCTAAAGTGACATGCTTCTGTTACAAATTTTTAAGATAGAGGATTGAACACGCGCAGCGGCATCCGAGTCGCCGGCGAGCGGCAATCGGGTCGGCGATCGAATGACCAGAATCACTATCGTGACGGATGCCTGGTATCCTCAGGTGAACGGCGTCGTCCGCTCCATCGAGAACACCAATCGGGAACTTGCCCGCATGGATGTCGAGGTGGTGATGGTGACGCCGCAGGATTTCACCAACGTGCCCTGCCCGACCTATCCGGAGATCCGGCTTTCGCTGGCCACCTATGGCCAGGTGGCGGCGGCGATCGAAGCCTCGCAGCCGACCGCCGTGCATATCGCCACGGAGGGGCCGCTCGGCCTGCTCGCGCGCCGCTGGTGCCTGAAGAACCGGGTGTCCTTTTCGACGAGCTATCACACCCGGTTTCCGGAATATGTCGCGGCCCGTTTCCCGGTGCCGCTCCGCTGGCTGCATGCCTTCGTGCGCTGGTTCCACAATGCCGGCAATGGCTGCATGGTGGCGACCGCCAGCCTGGAGCGTGAACTGGGCAAGCTCGGGATCAAGAACCTGCTTCGCTGGAGCCGCGGCATCGACCAGACGGTATTCCATCCGATGGTGCTCGACGAGCGCCCGTTCGACCTGCCGCGGCCGATCTTCATGACGGTCGGGCGCGTCGCGGTGGAAAAGAACCTGCCGGCCTTTCTCGATCTCGATCTTCCCGGCTCCAAGGTGGTCGTGGGCGACGGCCCGGCCCGTGCCGAGCTTGAAAAGCGGTATCCGAACGTCCTTTTTACGGGCATGAAAATCGGGGAGGATCTCGCCCGCGCCTATGCCCAGGCCGATGTCTTCGTTTTCCCGTCCAAGACCGATACTTTCGGTAACACCATCCTTGAGGCGCTGGCGAGCGGCGTACCGGTCGCCGCCTACCCCGTCACCGGACCGATCGACATCATCGAGGAAGGGTCCGGTGCCGGCGCGCTGAACGAGGACCTGCAGCAAGCGTGTCTGGCGGCGCTGAACTGTTCGCGGGAGAACGCCCGAAAGCTCGCCCGCAATTTCACCTGGGAGGCCGCGTCGAGGCAATTCCTGAACAACGTGCTGACGGCACAGGGCCGCCGCCCGGCGCTGCCGGGACCGACGAAGGGTGTCAGCCCCTCGGCTGTGTGATGGGCACCCACCTCCGTGCCCCATACATGCAAACGGCTGAGATTGACGGACAAAAACGGTCGGCCTTAATGGAACAATGACCAGAAGCTGCCGTTACGGTGCAAAGCTGGAACGGAGGTAGTTGTGATCCACCATGTCTGGGTCGGGACGAATGATGTTGGGCGTTCGAAGCGCTTCTACGATGCCGTTTTGCCCATCGTAGGCATTGTGCCGATGACCGAGGACGAGGGTGGACTAGGCTACGGAAGCGGCACCTTTCACTTCAGTGTTCAGGTTCCGATTGATGGCAGACCAGCGACCGTGGCAATGGCACTCATATCGCGTTTGCCGTCGAGGACCGTTCGATGGTCGATCGATTTTACGCGGCAGCATTGAAACATGGTGGCACCGACGATGGCACTCCGGGGCTGCGGCCGAACTACGATGCCAACTATTATGGGGCGTTTGTCCGCGATCCGGACGGGCACAAGATCGAGGCAGTGACCTACTCTGCAAAATAGCCGCCAACGGAGGCGCGCATGCCGACCCTTCCGTATGCAATTCTCGAAGCCCCCTCCACGCTGGGCCTGGCGACCGATGGTGTGGAGCACTTGCCCGATCAGCTCCTGGGCCTCGGTCTTGCGGAGCGCATCCATGCGCGCCGCGCCGAACGGCTGGCGGTGCCTCCAAAGGACCCGACGCCCGATCCCGAGACCTGCATCCTGAACGCCAGGGCAATTGCGCAATGGTCTCCGAAGCTCGCCGACGCGGTGGAAGCGGTGCTTGACGCTGGCGAATTTCCGATAGTGCTCGGCGGCGACTGCACGATCCTGCTGGGCTCGATGCTCGCGTTTCGACGGCGCAGCCGCTACGGCCTGTTCTTCATCGATGGCAACGCCGATTTCTTCCAGCCGGAGGCGGAAGCCAATGGTGAGGGTGCCTCGATGGACCTTGCCTTCGTGACCGGCCATGGCCCGTCGCTCCTGACTGACATTGAAGGTCGCGGTCCTCTGGTCCGCCCTGAAGATGCTGTCGCGTTCGCATATCGCGATCACAAGGATCAGGAGGAGTACGGAAGCCAGCCGCTCCCCAAAGAGCTCAAGGCGATTGACCTTCCCGCTGTGCGTGCGATGGGTATCGAGGCCGCCGCGCGCGAAGCGGTGGACCACCTGACGCGAGCGGAACTGGACGGCTTCTTCATCCATCTCGACGCCGATTGCCTCGACGACGCCATCATGCCGGCTGTCGATTTCCGGGTGCCGGGCGGGTTGTCGTGGGACGAACTAGGGGTCGCGCTTCGAGTTGCCTTGGCGAGCGGCAAGGCCGTCGGCATCGAGATCACCATCTATAACCCGCGCCTTGATGAGGACGGCAGCGCCGGGCGCGGCCTGGCCGATGTACTGGCCGTAGCGCTCGGAACCACAGCGCCCTGAACACAGCGAGCAAAGTCTGCTTTCCGGCGCAGCTGGACGCACAGCTCGCCCCAACGCGGCTTTGGCTCGGCGCTTATCAGTCTGCGGCCTGGCCTTAACGGAAACCTGTAGGTCGCCCCACCCGGACGCGATGCGCCGACCAAACTACCTTTTCCTCTTCCTGCCTTCGAAGGGGTTTTCACCCGCCTTGAAATGAATGCGGATCGGCACGCCCGGCATCTGGAAATCGTTGCGCAGCCCGTTGATCAGGTAGCGCACATAGCTTTCCGGAAGCGCGTCGGGTCTGGTGCAGGACACCATGAAGGCAGGCGGGCGGGCCTTCACCTGCGTCATGTATTTGAGCTTCAGGCGGCGGCCGGAAACGGCCGGTGGCGGATGCTGGATCTGCACGCTATCGAGCCA
This sequence comes from Hyphomicrobiales bacterium, assembly GCA_900469955.1. Taxonomy (GTDB): domain Bacteria; phylum Pseudomonadota; class Alphaproteobacteria; order Rhizobiales; family Rhizobiaceae; genus Neorhizobium. The sequence goes on from UBYX01000002.1 coordinate 289,047, forward strand.
GCGGTTGAGCCTCGCGGTGGAGATGCGCTTGTTCCACACCCGGTCGGTGTCGATGATGTTCTGCATCAGCTTGTCGAGCCCGTAGCCGGTCTGGCCCGAGATCGGTACCGCGCGGATGCCGCGCGCCTGCGGCAACAGCCGCTCGGTCTTTTCACGAAGATCCGCCAGAACCGCCTGCGGATCCTCCACGAGATCCCATTTGTTGAAGGCGAGCACCGCGGCGCGGCCTTCGCGGAGCACCAGATCGGCGATCTGCAGGTCCTGCTTCTCGAAAGGGATCGTCGCGTCGAAGACGATTACCACCGTCTCGGCAAAGCGAATGGCGCGCAGCGCATCGGCGACCGAGAGCTTTTCGAGCTTTTCCTGAACCCGCGCCTTGCGGCGCATGCCGGCGGTGTCGAACATCTTGATGGTTCGCCCGCGCCAGTCCCATTCGACCGAGATTGAATCGCGTGTGATGCCGGCTTCCGGTCCGGTCAAAAGCCGGTCTTCGCCGAGGAACCTGTTGATCAGCGTCGATTTGCCGGCATTCGGGCGGCCGACGATCGCGACGCGGAGCGGCTTCGTCTCGTCGTAGAGCGGCTCCTCCTCGGCCTCGTCTTCCGCGTCAACCTCGGACTGGGACACATCGACATTGGTCTCGGCCTCGAAATCATCTTCCGGAAACGCCCTGTCCTCGCCGAGCGCCTCGACGATCGCGTCGCGCAGGTCGATCATGCCCTCGCCGTGCTCGGCGGAAATCGGCACCGGCTCTCCAAGTCCCAGCGTGAACGCGTCGTAGAAACCGGCATCCGAGCCGCGCGCTTCCGATTTGTTGGCGACGAGCACGACCGGTTTGCCGCTGCGGCGCAGGAGTTCGCCGAACGTTTTGTCGAGCGGCGTCAGGCCGGACTTGGCATCGACCACGAAGAGCGTCAGGTCGGCATCGTCGATCGCCGCCTCCGTCTGCGCCCGCATCCGGCCTTCCAGCGTATCGGCGCCCGCCTCTTCGAGGCCTGCGGTATCGATGATCGTAAAACGCAGATCAACAAGCTTGGCGTCGCCCGGCCGGCGGTCGCGGGTAACCCCCGGCGTGTCGTCGACAAGCGCCAGCTTCTTGCCCACCAGCCGGTTGAAGAGCGTGGACTTTCCGACATTCGGGCGTCCGACGATGGCGACGGTGAAGCTCATCTTTTTTCCTTAGACCTCGACCGGCAGAAACTTAGGGCGCCTTGCCGGAAGAGGCGATATTGTCGAGCATGATCTGCGCGCGATTGGCGATATTGCGCGGCGCGGCGGTGTCGTTGGCAATCTGCTGGAACCATTCCTTGGCTTTTGCCATGTCGCCGGCCTTATAGGCGGAGAGCCCGAGCGCCTCGCGCGCGGAATTGGCAAGCGGATTGCCCGGATTGGCGGTTGCCTGCACTTCGGCGGCGACCTGTTCGTAGGTGCCGGTATCAATCAGCAGCCAGGCAGCGCGCATCTTGGCGAGATCGCGAACCGCCTGCGGAGCGGCGGCCTCCTTGCCGATCTCGGAAAATTCGGCGATCGCGCCGGCCGCATCACCCTTGGCCTGTTTGACCGAGGCGGCGCGCATCCGGGCGAGGACAGGATAGGCGCCGGTGCCGTCCTTTTCCAATGCCTCGAATGCCGAAAGCGCCTCATCCAGCTTGTTGTCTTCGGCAAGCTTCAAGGCTGCGAGGAATTGGTCGCCGGATTTCGAAGACGTATGGGTGTCATACCATTCGTAGAGCACGCTGGCGGTCGTGCCGCCGATGATCAGCACGGCAATCGCGATCACCAGCGAGCGGTAACGGCTCCAGGCATATTTCATCTGGTCGGAGCGTAGCTCCTCGTTAACCTCGCGGATAAAACTGTCGTCGTCGTGCTGCGCCATCAAAGTCTCCGGCCAAAGCGGCCTCAATCCCAATAAGAAAGCGCCTTCTAGCCTATTTTCCCTGAGATGTAAGGCCCCTCTCACGATTCTGACCAAGCTTGTTAACGGCTCTTAGGCATCAATCGCGCTTTCGTGCCACGGCTCCCAAGCTTCGCCTTATTCGCCGGCCACAACACCGGCGCCGCTTATTTGTGATTCAGGTTCGTTGATGCGTCTGTTTGCCCTTCCCCTCGCCCTCTGCCTTTCGCTTGTCCCTGCGATATCGCAGGCGATTGAAAAACCGAAGCAGCTGGTGATGATCTCCTTCGATGGCGCCGGCGCGAACCATCTCTGGCAGCGGAGCCGCGATCTCGCGAGCCGCGTCGACGCCCATTTCACCTATTTCCTCTCCTGCACGCTGGTCATCGAGCGGGCGAAGGCGAGAAGTTATCAGGGCCCGCGCCAGAAGCCCGGCAAGTCCAATATCGGCTTCGCCCAGACGGCTTTGGAGGCGCGCGAGCGGCTCGGCCATGTCTGGCAAGCGCATCTCGAAGGCCATGACATATCGAGCCATACCTGTGGTCACTTCGACGGCGGGGAGTGGACGGCCACCTACTGGACCACGGAGTTCAGGACCTTTGACGATGTGCTGACCGGTGCCTGGAAAACAGTTGGCGCCGAGACGGAGGAGCCGGCCGGCTGGAAGGATTTCGTCAGAAACGGCATCACCGGTTTCCGCGCGCCTTATTTCTCAACAGGTCCGGGCATGGTGGAGGCGGAGAAACAGGCCGGCATCCGTTATGATGCAAGCCTGGTGACCAAGGGACCGATGTGGCCGGAGGAAAAGGACGGGCTCATTCGTTTCGGCCTGCCGCTGATCCCGGAAGGCCCCTCGGGCCGACCGATCATCGCCATGGACTACAATCTCTTCATCCGCCATTCCGGCGGCCTCGACAATCCGAGCCGCTCGGCGGAATTCGAAGAGCGCACCTATTCGGCCTTCCGGGCCGCTTTCGACAAGCAGTATGACGGGGACCGCATTCCCCTCCAGATAGGCCTGCATTTCGTGGAAATGAACGGCGGCGCCTATTGGCGCGCCATGGAGCGGCTGGTGACGGAAGTCTGCGGAAAGGAAGACGTCGCCTGCGTCAGCTATTCGCAAGCGATCGACATGCTGAAGCATCGCGAAAAGCCCAGCGAGACATCGGGGTTGTAGGAGGGGATAATTCGATCAATGGCGAAAAAGATCTTCTCACCTCGTCAACCTCTTACCGCCTTCGGGCTCCCCGTTTCATCCCCCCCTTTCGAAGCGGCGCGATAATCGCCCTCGTCATCGGATGGGAACCGGGTTCGCGAACCGGCATCCTCTGGGCTCGAAACTCGGTTTCCGATGATGGTTGCGAAAGCGGCAGCGGAGGGCTGGGAAATCCTCCAAACCCGCAAAAAGCAATCGGGGCAGGCGGAAAGCCTCATACCAATACCCCTGAAATACCCCGCCTGCCCCAATCCCAAAACAAAACCGCGCCGGGGTGACGATCCGGCGCGGCCAAATGTGCTGCCTTGGATTTGACAAGGGTCAGTACGGCCGATCGGCGGCCAATTCTCCGTCCATCTCCTCCCGCGCCAGATAACGTTGATCGATCTCCGGCAGCGGCTCACCTTCGATTGCCGCCTCGAAAGCGACGAGACGCTTGTGGATGGACAGCAGCTCGATGATCGTGGACCAATAGTTGACCAGATACTGGAAGGAATTGCTGACTTCGCCGAACGCGGTGGCGATCTGTTGCCAGATACCAAGTGTGATCTTCGCGGCGACGAAGGTGGGCACCAGGACAAACAACAGGAAGATCGCGTCCAGCTGACTGTAGCCGTATCTTGCGACGTTGAAGTAGAGATAGTGCCAGTACATCCGGAAGTAGTTGCGCCGGACGTTGGAAAAAAGCTCTCGCACCGTCACCGGTTGAGCTCGGTCCTCGTGGTCTTCACCGTAGACCAGTTCCTTTCGATAAGCCGCTTCGACACGCTGGTTGCGGAATTGCAGGCCCGGCAGTTTGATACCCGCCAGCGCCAGAAGCAGCGTACCGAAAAGCGACCAGCCGATCGCCAGCCAGAACAGCGCATGCGGAATTGCGCCTATTATAGGCAGATCATCGACGTACTGAGACATTCCGAACAAGATTGGCAGGAACACCACCAGCGTCATCACGGAATTGATGAGAACAACCCCCAAGCCTTCCAAGATGTTGGCGAAACGCATCGTGTCCTCTTGAATACGTTGCGAAGCGCCTTCTATGTGCCGGAGCTTTTCCCACTTCGACATATAGTAATCGTTCATTGCCGTTCGCCAGCGGAAAACGTAATGATTTGTAAAAAAAGCCGTTAACACGTTTAGAACAACGCTGACCATGCCGATTTCGAAATAACGCATGATGAGTTCGTAGAACTGTTCTGAGGTTATACCTGGCTGCTTGTCTAATGCTCTCTGCAAGAGATCGAAAAATGGCCCGCGCCAGTTATTCATGGCAACGGAAATCTGCACGACAAAATAGGCGATGAAGATGATAAAGGCCGAGCCCCAGATCGACCAATTGGACCAGGGATGATTTCTGTCGATCAGCTTCCAGAATATCCCGAAGATGAGGACAAAGATCGTGAAGTACAGATAGAACCAAATGTTGTCGGGAGAAAAGAAATAAGCCAGACCGATAGGTGCCTTCTCACCCTCTGCCAGAGGAGGAAGCCCCACTGCGGCACCCAGTTGGGGACCAGCCGCATACCAGACGACAATACAAAGTATTGTCCAGATGGCCGCGGATGTGAAGAATAACTTCGGTCGGGGAAAGAACGAATGGAACACGGAGCTTGGGCTTTCCTGAGTTCGAGATCTCTGAAGGTCGGGAGCGACTTTAGAGCGCGAAACTAAGGCAGTTCCAAGAATGCGGCAATGGCCTCGACCGATGCTTACGTAATTGTAACCATGGGGTTATTGGCGCCGCTGCCGTGCAACCGGCAGCGCGAGCAGGACGCAGACGACAAGGACTGCCGCCGCAAGTATCGTCGGGAGCGTGAAGCTGCCGCTTCGCTCCGCCACCCAGCCGGCCACCAGCGGGCCGATGATCTGGCCGGTACCGAAGGCCGCCGTCATGAAGGCGAGCGCCCGGCGCGGGCTGTCGGGCGAGAGCGCGCGGGCGATCTGGAGCCCGTAGGCGGTGACCACCATGAAAGTAACACCGAGCAGAAGTCCGCCGACCAGCGCACCCGCCGTCGGCGGCAGCAGGACCGAACCGAGCACGCCGACCGCCTGCAGCCCGAGCGCCGCCGCATAGGCCGTTGTGAGCCCGAAACCCCTCACCACCGGACGCCAGAGCATGAGCGAAACCGCCGCCGCCGTGCCGGTCAGGAACCAGGCGAGGAATTCCACGATCGGGCCGGCGTCTCCCATGCGCGCGATCGTGACGAGGAAGGTCGCGGTGATGACGTATCCAAAGCCGAACAATCCGTAGGAGACGGTGAGGAGGACGAGCGGCAGGCGCCAGCGAAGCGGCGGTTCGGCCGCTGAACCGCCCCCGAAAGTCGGCCGCGGCAGGAGCCAGCCGACGACGGCCGAGATGACGACAACGATCGCAGCCCCGGCGAGCCAGTTCGCCTGCCAGCCATGCGCGCCGTCGCCGGCGACCGCATTGACCCCAAGCACCAGCGCGGAAGAAAGCGCGATCCCCGCTCCGACGCCGCCGAAATGCAGGACATTCACATTGTCCCGCCCGACCGCATAGGGCAGCACGATCGAGGAGGTGAAGATCATCGCAAGGGCGCTCGCAAGACCTGCAAGGAAACGGATGACGGTAAAGGCGAAGACGGACGTGGTCGCCGCCATGGCCGCGAGCAGGATCGCCGTCGCCAGCAACCCGCCGAGCGCCACCTGCCGCTCGCGTCCGGCCGCCCAGCCATAGGCCGAGAGGATCGCGCCGGCGAGATAGCCAGCGAAATTACCCGCCGCGATGAAGCCTGCATCGGCCGCCGAAAGCGGAATTCCACCCATCATGCCGGGAAGGATCGGAGTATAGAAGAACCGCCCGAACCCCATCGCCGCCGCCATGGCGATGGCGCCTGCAAATCCGGTCAGGAGAGGGCGGCTGGAATGGTCGGTGTTCATCTGCAGCATGGTTCGCTTATCGCAGCCGCGGCCCCTCGGCACAAATCAGCAATTGTCATTCCTGCGATCAGTTGCGCTGATCACGAATCATCACGCAACTGCCGCGACGATTTGATGCGGCGCAATACGACTTTCGTCTTGTTGCTGTCATGAATGACGGGCAATGTTAGCATGTCGTCATGTTGCACGGCGGAGGACTGAACATGGACACCGACCTGACTCTATCGGAAGTGCTTGTCGATCCCCTTATCGCTCAGGTCCGCAAGGCCGACCATGTCGGTTATGCTGCCTTCGCGCAGTTGATGGAAAGTGCTGCGCGAATTCACACGCGGCAGCTTCTTGAACATCTGAACGAGGAACGTGCCGACGCCTTCTATCGCCGCGTTGCAGCCACCGAACAGAGCGAGCTCTCGTAAATTTCACGCCGGAAGCGTCAGGATCAGGGGTCCGTTGCGGGTCACCACCACCGTGTGCTCGTATTGCACGGTCGGCGCCTTCGGGTCGCTGTAAAGCGTCCAGACGTCGCCGTTGCCGCCGTCCTCGGCCCAGTTGGCGCCGAGTGAAAGAAACGGCTCGACGGTAAAGACCAGCCCTTCCTCCAAGATCCGGTCTTCGTCCGGATCCGGCCAGGTCGGCACTTCCTTCGGCTCCTCGTGCAGCGAGCGGCCGATGCCGTGGCTCGATAGATTGGTGATCAGCGTATAGCGGTTCTTCTTGGCGAAGCTGCCGATGGCATTGCCGATGCCGGCGATCGGCTTGCCGGACTTCACCTGCTGAAGCCCGGTCCAGAGCGCCCGGCGTCCGTCGCGGCAGAGCTTTTCGATCTCGCGCTTCACCGGCGGCACGGCATAGGAGGCCCCGGTATCGCCGAAGAAGCCGTCCTTCACCGCCGAGACGTCGATATTGACGAGATCGCCCGCGTTGATCACCCGGTCGCCCGGAATGCCGTGCGCCACTTCCTCGTTGACGCTGATGCAGGTGGCGGCGGGAAACTGGTAGCAGGTCTCCGGCGCCGATAGGGCGCCGGCATTTTCAAGGATCCTGCGGCCGATATCGTCCAGCTCGCGGGTCGTGATCCCGGGCTCCAGTGCCTTGCCCATCGCCTCCATCGCCTGCGCGCAGAGCCTTCCGATCTCCTTCAGCTTGGCGAGTTCGTCTTCGGTGGAAATGACCATGGCCTGTCCGTGTTCTTCTTTTGCGTATCAGGCGGCCGGTTTCGCGCCATCGCTGCTGCCCGTCAATTCTTTTCTGACGCCCCCTATTTCTTTTCTTACGATCGCGGCGACCTTCGTGCCGTAGAGTTCGATGCCGCGCATGACTTGGCCGTGCGGCATCGGTCCGATCGCCATCTGCAGCAGGAACCGGTCCATGCCGAACACTTTATGCGCGGCAATGATCTTTTCCGCCACCAGTTCCGGCTCGCCGACGAAGAGATTGCCAAGCGGCCCGCGCGACTGGTCGAAATGCGCCCGGCTGGTCGGTCCCCAGCCGCGCTCGCGGCCGATGCGGTTCATCACCTCAGCCTGAGGGCCGTAGAACTGATCGGCTGCCGCCTCCGTCGTATCGGCGATGAAGCCGTGCACGTTGATGCTCGTCTTCAGCTTCGCGGCATCCTGGCCGGCCCGGCGGGCAGCCTCGCGGTAGAGGTTGAAGAAGGGCGCGAAGCGCGGATATTCGCCGCCGATAATGGCGACCGCCAGCGGCAGGCCCATGGCCCCTGCCCGCGCCACCGATTGCGGCGTACCGCCCACTGCGATCCAGACCGGCAGCGGATCCTGCAGCGGACGCGGATAGACGCCGCGGCCGTTGATGGCCGGCCGTAGCTGGCCCTCCGACCACGTCACGATCTCCTGCTCCTGGATTGCGAGCAACAGGTCCAGCTTCTCGGCAAACAGCTGATCGTAATCGCCGAGGTCGTAACCGAAGAGCGGGAAGGATTCGATGAACGAGCCTCGGCCCGCCATGATCTCCGCCCGGCCGTTGGAAATAAGGTCGAGCGTCGAAAACTGCTGGAAAACCCGTACCGGGTCGTCCGAGCTCAGCACCGAAACGGCGCTGGTCAGCCGGATGTTCTTCGTTCGCGCCGCGGCGGCTGCAAGCACCACCGCGGGCGAAGAGACCACGTAGTCCGGGCGGTGGTGTTCGCCAAGCCCGAAAACGTCGAGCCCCACCTGGTCGGCGAGCTCGATCTCTTCCAGAAGATCCTTGATCCGGCGGGCGCCTTCCGCGCCCTTGTCGAGCGCTGCGGCATCGACATCGCCAAAGGTATGCAGTCCGAGTTCCATCGTTGAAAAATCCGTTCGTTGATGACGGTCAGATAGTTATCCGGCCGCCGGCGCGCAAACGCGAAACTTTCGAAGGGTCCGTTCGATCGATTGGATAGGTTGCCGCCTGCATCGTCAGGCGGCGGCCGGCGGCGGAACCACCAGCTCAACCGCCCGCCGCAGGTCGTCGATCAGGAACGGCTTGGTGATGACGGGCCATTGCTGATAGCCGGGTTCGATGCCGGTCGCGCCATAGCCGGTCGCGAAAACGAAAGGGATGCCGCGGGCGGCGAGGATATCGGCGACCGGAAACGATTTGTGCCCGTCCAGATTGACGTCGAGTATGGCCAGGTCGATCTCGAAGGTCGCCGCCATCTCCTCCGCCTGTTTCAGGCGCATGGCGAGATCGACGACCTCATGGCCGAGTTCGACGAGCATGTCCTCGACCAGCAGCGAAATGGTCATCTCGTCCTCGACAACAAGTATTCGCAACGTCATCTCAGTGGCTCGCATAAATGGAGTCGGACGCATCGATCGTGCAGACGAAGCCGTCAGGCAGGAATTCCATCTTGGCCTCTCCGCCCACTTCTCTTGCGAGCCCCCGCTCGATCAGCGCGGATCCGAACCCACGCTGTTCCGGGGGCTGAACCCTCGGGCCGCCCTCTTCGCGCCATTCGATCCGCAGGCGCTTTGCGCCGTCCTTCAGATAGGCGGACCATGAAACGGATACCCTGCCCGCGGAATTCGACCAGGCGCCGTATTTGAGCGCGTTGGTGGCCATTTCATGCATGGCGAGCGTCAAGGCGAGCGCCGTCTTGGCCGAAAGCGTGACGTCTTCGCCCTCGATCACGCACCGGCCCTTCTCGGGGCAATGGGGCCGGATCGCCTGCTCGACGGCGCCACGCAGCGAGGCGCCCGCCCATCGCTCGCCGGTCAGAAGATCGTTTGCCTGGCCAAGCGCCACCATACGGGCGGAAAAGCGCACCTGCGCGTCCTTCAGGTCGGTATTTTTCCGGAAGGTCTGCATGGCGATCGCCTGGATCATGGCAAGGTTGTTCTTGACCCGGTGATTGAGTTCGTGGACGACGAGCTTGAGATGCTCCTCGTTCTGCCGCCGCTGGGTGATGTCGGAGGCGGCCCCGAACCATTCGACGATCCGCCCCCTTTCATCGAAGATCGGCACCGCCCGCGACGAGGTCCAGCCCATCGACCCATCCGCGCGCCGGACGCGATGTTCGAGCTGGAAGACTCCTTTGGTGCGGATCGCCTCGTCGATGACCGATTGGATGTAATCCCGATCTTCCGGAAAAAGGTATATTTCCTGCCAGGCGATGCGCGGACTTTCCGTATCGGCGAGAAATCCCCGGCCGTCGAGCTGGCGCATTTCCTTCCAGTCCGCGCTCATCGAATAGACGACGTCGGACATGGCATTGGTCAGAGCCCTGAAACGGCTCTCGCTTTCGCGAAGCCTCTGCTGCCCCAGGACGCTGTTGGTGGTTTCCACAACGACCGCAATGACGCCGGCCGGATCGCCGCTTTCATCGAGCACCGGAGAATAGTCCAGGTTCATCCAGACCGGCTCCGGTTTTCCGTGACGGATCAGCGTGTGCTTCTGGTTCTCGTAGGAGAGCACGCCGCCGGCCATGCAGATCTTCATCACGTTGTCGTTGAAGTCTGCGACCTCCTCCCAGCCTTCCCGGACTTTGGATCCGAGCAGTTGCGGGTGGCGCTCGCCGGCAAAGACGGAATAGGCGTCGTTGTAGATCATTATGCCATCGGCGCCCCAGAGAACCACGATGGGCACCGGCGACAAAAGCAGCATGCCGGTCACGGTTCTGAGACTTTGCGGCCAATCCGAAATCGGGCCGAGCGGCGTTTTGGACCAGTCGAAACGCCTGATCAGGTTCCCCATTTCCCCCGTGCCGGAAAATGCCGGATGTTCGTCTTTCGCCGCCGGATGTGCAACCACGAAGAGCTCCAGATCATTTCGGAGGACCGCCCGACGAGGGTCGAAGGCACTGCCTGAAATTGCCCTTCACGTCACTATATCACCAGCCGGCCGCCTCGCCTCAAGCAATTTCGAATTTAAATCTAGATCATTCACAACTTCAATGGAATCCGACGGGATACCGCTTCAAGACGAAACGGCGAAGCGCGGCGCTCTCTTGTGTCGATCCGCGATCGGAAGCCTGTTCCAATCTTGGGGGTCTTCGGTAGCCGTTGAATCGAAAATCGAGGAGATGACGCCATCTCCCCGATTTGATTCGTTCTTTCAGAAAGTCTTCGCGATCTGCGCGAGCTGGTCGGCGACGATGCCCCAGCCTTCGTGAAAGCCCATTTGTTCATGGGCCTTCATATCCTCTTCCGTCCAGTGCAAGGCGGTTGCGGTATAGCGGGTGCGGCCGTTGCCGAGGTCTTCGAACTCGACGATGGCCGTCATGAACGGCTTTTCCGATGGCACCCAGGCGCTCGTGTAAGCGTCGGTGAAGACCAGCTTCCGGTTCGGAACAACCTCCAGGTAGACCCCGTGATTGGGGATCTTCTCGCCTTCCGGCCCCTCCATCAGGATGTAGCTCGATCCGCCTGCACGCAAATCCATCCTGGCCTCGGTCACCTTCCAGGGCTTGGGGCAGAACCATTCGCCCATCCGCTCCGGTGTGGTCCAGGCCTTGTAGAGCTGTTCGGCCGGCGCATCGATCTCGCGTACGAGCTGCAGCGGGTAACTAGCGGTATTGGCAGTCATTTTTCCATCTCCCGTTGGGTTTGAAAGACATCGTATCCGATGTTGCCCCAAGGACGGGCGGCGGAAAAGAGATCCGACAGAGCCCGCGAAGATTTTGAGTATTTTTGTCGAGGGCGCAGGCGAGATCTTCTTGCCTGGTCGATTTGACGGAAATTTCACGGCCCTCCGCACGCTGGGCAAACGCCGCGGTGCAATCTTCCCCCATCACAAAAAATCGACTTGTCGTGTTTTGAGGGAGATCCCCGATGACAAATATCCTGACCACCACGAACACAACCACGCGCCTCGCTCGTGGGCTGGGCGAGATCCTGGCTGGCGCCGCGAGCTTCTGGTTCAGCGAGAACCGCCGGCACGCAAGCCACGCACGAACCATGAAGATCCTGCACGAACTCAGCGACGAGCAGCTCACGGACATCGGCATTGATCCCTCGCTTGTTCACGTGGGGCCGAGGATGCATGTGGATGCACGGCTCATGACCACCCTGCTCTCGCTTCGGTGAGACCGATGGCGAGCGCCTTGGTCATTCCACCGGCGAGGGGACGGCGCCGAGCTTATCGATCTGTTGGCGGATATGGGCGCATTCGGCTGGAGAATTGGCGAGCGCGATTGCCCGGTCGAAGGCTTCGCGCGCTTCGGCCTTGCGGTCCAACTGCATCAGGAAGCTTCCGCGCACCCCGTGGAAATAGAAATAGCCGTCGAGCCTTTCGGCAAGCGGAGCGATCAGCTCGAGCGCCTGCTCCGGACCGTCGAGCTTCGAGACGGCCACCGCCCGGTTGAGGGTGACGACCGGCGACGGCCGGAGGCGTTCCAAAAGGCCGTAGAGCTGGTTGATCTCCGCCCAATCCGTCTCTCCGGGCGTGGCGGCGCGGGCATGCAGGGCGGAGATCGCCGCCTGTACCTGGTAAGGGCCGGGCTGGCGATGGCGGATCGCCTTGTCGAGAAGCACCAGGGCCTCGTTGATCAGCTTGCGGTCCCAGAGAGAGCGATCCTGGTCTTCCAGCAAGATGATCTGGCTCTGCCCGTCGAAGCGGGCCCCGGCGCGAGAATGCTGCAGCATCATCAGCGCAAGCAGGCCCATGATCTCCGGCTCTCCGGGAAAGATGCGCAGGAGCAGCCGGGCGAGCCGGATCGCCTCTTCGCAGAACGCGGCGTTATCGGGATTGTTGACCCCAGCGGAATATCCCTCGTTGAAGACGAGATAGATCATCGAGGAAACCATGCCGAGCCTCGTCGCCCGCTCGGCCGCATCCGGCGTCTCGAACGGCACACCGGCCTTGGCGACGCGGGCTTTGGCGCGGGTAATGCGCTGCTCCATCGCCGCCTCGCTGACGAGGAACGCGCGGGCGATCTGCGGCACAGTGAGACCCGAAACGATCCTGAGCGCCAGCGCAATCTGCTGCGTATTGGGCAGATCAGGATGACAGCAGATGAACATCAGGCGCAGGATGTCGTCCCGATAGTTGGAATTGTCGAGCCGGTCGGCGATATCGTCTTCCGCGTCGGAAAGATCGGAGAAGGCTTCCTCCTCCGGCAGCGGATCGTTTTTGGCACGCTTGCGGACCGCGTCGATGCCGCTGTTGCGGCCGACGAAGATCAGCCAGGCAGTCGGATCGCGCGGCGCGCCCCTCTCCGGCCAGGTCCGGATGGCGCGCAGGCAGGCCTCCTGAAACGCCTCCTCCGCGGTGTCGAGATCGCGGAAGTAGCGAAGCAGTGCGCCGAGCGCCTGCGGCCGGGCGGCCGTCAGTGCAAGTTCTATCCACGCGATATCGGTCATGTCTTGATTGCTCCGGGGTGAAAGACGTGGAAGGGCCGGATCTCGTAGGAACTCGAGCCCGGATTGACGCTCGACAGTTGCTTGGCGAAGGCGACCGCTTCTTCAAGCGTTTCGGCGTCCACGGTATAGAAGCCGAGCAGCGCCTCCTTGGTTTCCGCGAAGGGTCCGTCGATAACCAGCGGCTCGTCCTTGCCCTTGCGCACGGTGGTCGCGGCAGTGGTCGGCATGAGGCGCGCTACAGGCCCGAGCTTGCCGGCCTGCATCAGCGGCTGCTGGACCTCCATGAGCTTGTCCATGACGGCCGCCTCTTCCTCCTTGGACCAGGCAAAGACGGTTTCCTCATGGGCGTAGCAAAGGATGGCGTAAAGCATCTCGATCTCCTTCTCCTGTTGAAGACGAAGGAGTAGCCGCTGATCCGACCGGCCGCAGCAATTTTTTTGAAGCAACCTAGCGGCGGCCCGTGGGGCTGGTCCCGAAACTCTCGCGGAAGCGGCGGGAAAAATGCGAGCGGGAGGAGTAACCCGCCGCCTCCGCGGCTGCGAGACTGGACGCACCGGCGACGAGCGCATTTTGCCCTGCCCGGAGACGCTCGCGGCGCAGGATGGTGCGGAAGGAGGTCCCTTCGACTGAAAGGCGACGCCTGAGAGTGGAGGCGCCGATCCTGAGTTCTCTCGCCACATCTGCAACGCACCACGATTCCGAAGGCGCCGTCGCGATCAGCCACGCGACCTCTTCGGCAACGCTCTGGCGGAACAATGCCCGCGCTTCCGGCAAGGGCCTGAGGAGCGCCAGAACTTCGGTCATCCTCAGCCGTTTGATCGTCTCGCCGGTGGATCCGTCGGCAATCGACGTCGCCGCATGGCAGAGTGCTTCGACCAGATCTTCGCCGAGCGGCACGCCGAACGAGCCGGTCGCGCCGCCTTCCAGTCGCTCCGCCGCGGAAAGCGGCGCAATTCCCTCCGGCAGGCTCGGCACATCGAGGCGAAGCGCCACGTAAAGCCCGTTCGTCGCGTCGGGAATGTTGACGACATCCATCGGCACCCCGGTCGGCAGCACGAAGACCGAGCCCGCCGGGAACGATTGACCCCGGTCGCCCAGCCACACGTCCTTCTGGCCATAGAGTACGATGCAGATCATCGGGCAGTCGAGCTGCAGCGCCGTCATCCGCTCGCGATCGAAGCAGCAATAGGCAAAAAGCTGCCCGCCATAGGGATGCATGCCGCGGTCGAGCCGGCCCGAAACCACGGGACGCAGGCGCTCGAGCAGACGGCGGGAAAGATCGGGAAAACGGTCGCGCATGATCAGGTTCATGGGGCGACTATAGCGCATCCTGACACGCGAAAAACGTGCCTGGTGAGCGTTTCGGGCTCAAGCCGATGAAATTCCGGCACCAGCGGACCTTCAGTAACGGGCAAAAGGCGGCGGCTTCAACAAAGGAGACATTCTGATGAAGACCCTTGCTTCCCTCTTCAGCCTCGGCGCCGCATTGCTGACGCTGTCCACCCCGGCCAAGGCAGCGGCCGACCTCGAGCTCTGGCGGCTGGACTGCGGCTCGGTCGTGATCAAGGACCTGTCGAGCTTTTCCGATACCTTCAGCTATGCCGGCGAAACCCGCACGCTGACCGCCAGCTGCTACGTGATCCGCCACGGCGCCGACTACATGCTCTGGGATGCCGGCCTGCCGGCGGCGCTGATCGGCAAGGCGCCGGATCCGAGCCAGGCGATGGCGCCCGCGCTGACAGTCGACATACCGACCCAGCTTGCCAGGATCGGCATCAAGCCGGAGCAGATCGGCATCGTCGGCATCAGCCACAACCATTTCGACCATATGGGCCAGGCAACCAGCTTTCCCAAAGCCACGCTGATGATCGGCGCCGGCGACTGGGAGAGCCTGCATGCCGATCCCCTGCCCTTCGCGGTCATGTCCGCTCTCGTCCAGCCGTGGCTGGATGGAAAGGCCAAGGTCGATCCGGTTTCCGGCGATCGCGACGTGTTCGGCGACGGTCAGGTGATGATGCTTGCCATGCCCGGCCACACCGAGGGCGAAACCGCATTGCTGGTAAACCTGCCGCAGACGGGACCGGTCCTGCTGTCCGGCGACGTCGTGCATTTCGAAGAGCAGATCGCCAATCGCGGCGTGCCGCCGTTCAACGTCAACAGGGCGGAAAGCCTCGCTTCGATGGAGCGTATGACGCAGATCGCGGAGAAACTCGACGCGAAGCTGATCGTCCAGCACGATGCGAGCCATATCGGCCGCCTGCCGGCTTTCCCGGCCAGCGCCCGGTAATCTGAACGCCATATTCATGAGATCGCCACTGGCGCATCGCGCGCCGGTGGCTATATTCCGCGGGAACAAATTGCAGCCGAGGACACCTCATGGCCGATCTCTCCGCCTTCCCCATCGCCACCAAATGGCCCGCCGAGAACCCCAACATCCTGCAGCTCTATTCGACGCCGACGCCGAACGGCGTGAAGGTATCGATCATGCTGGAGGAGATCGGCCTGCCCTATGAGCCGCATTTCATCAATATCGGCGAGAACGAGACCTGGGGACCGGAATATCTCGCGCTCAACCCGAACGGCAAGATCCCGGCGATCATCGATCCCGACGGCCCGGGCGGCAAGCCGCTCGGCCTCTTCGAATCCGGCGCGATCCTGATCTACCTTGCCGAAAAGACCGACAAGCTTCTGCCCGCCGACCCCGCCAGACGTTACGAGACGATCCAGTGGGTGATGTTCCAGATGGGCGGCCTCGGCCCGATGTTCGGCCAGCTCGGCTTCTTCCATAAATTCGCCGGCAAGGACTATGAGGACAAGCGTCCGCGCGACCGATATGTCAAGGAATCGGCCCGCCTCATCCGCGTCATCGAGACCCGCCTCGAAGGCCGCGACTGGATCATGGGCGACGAATATACCATCGCCGACATTTCCATGCTCGGCTGGGTGCGCAACCTGATCGGCTTCTACGGCGCCGGCGAACTGATCGAATACGACCAGCTGAAGCTGGTCCCGAAATGGCTGGAGCGCGGCCTCGCCCGTCCAGCGGTACAGCGCGGCCTGGAAATCCCCAAGCGACCGTGATTGAATGCGGAAGCAATCCAAGATCTATGGCGCGGTTGGCTTGATGCTTTTTGTAGGAGCAGCGATTGCGGATCTTTACTTCCGCAACGGTGTGATTCGCGTAGTCGGCGCCGTTGGTATAGTTTTTTTTCTAGGCGGCTTTTTAGATTGGTTTTCTGCAAAAAAACCAGCGAAGCTACAGCAGTTGACGCCATTTCAAGAGTCCCTGCTATGTTGGGCGGCTTTCTTGATATCGGCGTTCATTATCTGGGATAATGCGCAAGACTTGCTTGCGGGGCAGACTACCTTGCCAAGGCGGCATGGTCCTCGGACGGTTGTTACGAGCGAGAAGCAGCCTATAATATTTTACTCGAAGATAGCTATCGGGTTTGTGATATTCGGCCTTATCTCGCTCGGCACAAGCTACAGGCTCTTTCAACTCTCACGCGGCGGCAAAAGACCAGAAGGATAACACCCATGCCCGTGTTGATTCCTCGTCTCCCCATGGAAGGCGGATGCCGTTGCGGTCGGGTCCGGCTGAGGATCAGCGCCCAGCCGATCCTCACCATGGCCTGCCATTGCACCGGCTGCCAGAAGATGAGCGCCAGCGCCTATTCGCTCTCCGCCGCCGTTCCTGCGGAGGGCTTCGAGGTCACAGAAGGCGAACCGGTGATCGGCGGCCTGCACGGAGCAGACGCGCATCACTACCATTGCCCGCACTGCAAGAGCTGGATGTTTACCCGGCCGGAAGGCATGGACTGGTTCGTCAACCTGCGTCCCACCATGCTCGACGACGCAAATTGGTTCTCGCCGTTCATCGAAACCTACACATCCGAAAAGCTGCCCTGGGCGACGACGCCGGCCGTTCATTCCTACGAGACGTTCCCGCCTTTCGAGGCGTATGAAGGATTGGTCAGGGAATTCGCGGAAAAAAGCTAAAAACTTTCCGCCCGTTTGTCGGCTTCCGCTCATTCCGTCCGTCCTTGGGCAGGTTCAAGCGGAACCTCAACCGAACAAGGAGGGAAATTTCATGGAAGCGGCAGCTCAGACCAATGACAATCCGGCACCCTCGCCCGTCCGCGGCGGGCTTGTGGCCTATCTGCAGGTGGACGGCGCGATGAAGGCGGCCGAGTTCTACAAGCAGGCCTTCGGCGCCACGATCGAGTCCTTCCATCCGGTGGACGAGCAGGGCCGGACGATGCATGTTCATCTCTATATCAACGGCAGCTCGCTGATGTTGAGCGACGCCTATCCGGACCACGGATATCCGCATGAAAAGGCTCAGGGCTACACCATGCTTCTGCCCCTGACCAACGAAGAAGTCGACTTCTGGTGGAAGCGCGCCGTCGATGCCGGGCTCGAGGTGAAGCTGGAGTTGCAGGTGATGTTCTGGGGTGACCGCTACGGCCAGCTCAGCGATCCTTTCGGTGTCTCCTGGGCGATGAACGCACCGGTAAAATAAACCTGGCCTTGTCGAAACAGACTCTTCAGGGCGACCGGTCTCGGTCGCCCTTTTGCCGTTTGGCGCCGGGCGAACACAATCGCCTCAAACCTTTGTGACCGGATAGGTCCTCACTTTGACACAGGAATTAACGTCTCGGTAACCGTCCGGACCTTGAATAAGGCCATCCTGAAATGGCCCATCTCCAGGCCGAGGCCGTCCGGTTCTCGCCCTGGGGCCTGTTGCTTTGTGGAGATACCATGCCGATCAAGTCCTTCGTCCTCGCCCTTCCCCTCACCTTTGTCGCCGCAGCTTCCGCGACGGCCCAGCCGACCCGGGTCGCGCAGTTCGACGCGTGGGGTGTCTACTCCTATACCGATGCCGGCCAGACGAGTTGCTATGCGCTTTCCGTACCGGTGAATTCGGCGCCTGCCGGCATCGATCACGGAGACAATTTCTTCCTGATCGCGCCCCACGGCGAGACCGCCTATGCGCCACAGGCGGTGATGGGCTACCCTCTGCAGGAAGGCTCCGAAATCAGCCTGACGGTGGGTAACGAGGCTTTCCGTCTGATGCCTAAGGACAAGACCGCCTGGCTGCGCAATCAGGAACGCGAACCGGTTCTGGTCGAAGCCATGCGCGGCGGAAGCGACATGAAACTCGAAGCCACGTCCCGCCGCGGCACCAATACCAGCTATTCCTATTCCCTGCGAGGTGTCAGCGCCGCTCTCCAGGCAGTCCGCAAGTGCCGCTGACCGTCGATCGGCGCGCGAAACAGGCGGAGTTTTGAGCCGGTGAGATTGCACCGAAAAGGGTGGGCGTTCGGCGCTACAGCTCTGGCCGCATCGCTTGTTTTCAGTCCTGCTTTTCCCGGTGCGGCTGCGGGGCCGGCAAAAGCCGAGCCGTCACTGGCCGCCGGTTTCCGCAAGGGCCGCGAGACCGGGTACCCGGTTCCGCGTTTCGTGACACTGAAGGCCGCTAAGGCGCATATGCGGGTTGGCCCCTCGATCGATCACCCCACTGTCTGGGTCTATTCGGCCCGCGGTCTGCCCATGGAGATCATCGAGGAATATGGCAACTGGCGGCGCGTGCGCGATCCCGAAGGTACTACGGGCTGGATGTTCGCACCCTTGCTGTCGGGCCGGCGCACAGCCGTTGTCGGCCCATGGGTGAAGCAGACGATAGCTCTTCGCGCCGCCCCCTCGCCGAATGCAAGGATCGTCGCCCGCCTGTCTGCAAAAGTCCGCCTCGACCTTTCCGACTGCGATCGAAAATGGTGCAGGGTATCGCTGCAAAAAAGCCCCCTGAGCGGCTTCATCGAGCAGAATTCCCTCTGGGGCGTCTATCCGGGAGAAATGGTGAACTGAAGGCGACCTACCGCACCACGAAGCAGTTCACCGCTTTTGCCTGAAGCACGGCATCGCAGAATTCACGACGTTATGACCATCAATCCCGCGCTGAGGATCACTTTCCTCACCGTTTCTATTTGCTCCGGCGGCACCGACCATAACCACGTCACATCAGAAAGACGTTCCAACTCGCCAATTCTCTCCCTCTCAATCCACTCCGCAAGCGTGTCCTGTCCCACCTTCTGCGAGAGATGCCCAGCCGAGAGCAGGTTGACCTCGAATACATCGCGCAGTTTGGTTTCAAGCTGCCGTTGCCCCGGCAATCTACGAAAGACGCGGCCGAACTCATAGTTTCGGGCTTGGATCTCTTTTGGCGAACCATAAAAAGTTCGATCAACGGTTGCGAACCGGGAATAACCTTGTCCCACAGCGAAAGAGGACGGACCCCAGTAGAACGGCATACGGTAGCCGATGCCATAGATCGGGGCAAGTTCCGCAACCAAAAGGTTAAGTACCCGTCTGTAAACCCCGGCGACATCAGAAACTGCACATTCGTCGATATGAACGTAAAACTTGGGGAATCTACCGACGTTAAAGTTAAGTTGGATAGAGTCTTCGGATAGTATCCCCTGCCGCCTCCACCAGTAAAAATAAATCCCCTCCCACGGGGCAGCATCAGATATATTTCTTTTCACAAAATTTTTGTAACGATAAGTCCTATTTTTCTCACTAGAATACACCGTCAAAAAATCAGGTTGTGAACCGAGATAAGTAAACAGGCAACTACACAAATCAATTGCGGCTTGGAAATCAATCTGCAGTCCCCATTCATAAACAGCTAGAGAATGTACAGTGTTGGTTTCTTTGAAAAGAGCCTGATCTATCATCGATTGTCCCTAGAGCTCGAATCCCTAGTGGGCGCCTCTCCAGTTGCACGGCCATTCGTCGGGTCCCCATTGCCACCGCGTTCAGTTACTTCACCTTCAGTTTTATAACCGGCGGCGTCCATCTTCGAAGCATTGGACTCATTTTTTAGCTCCATTTTACCAACAGTCTGGCTTGGCGAAACACACTCGCAAATCTTCACAGTCGTGCCATCCTTAAACAACGGTAACATCCGGACGGCTTTGAGAAACGCCTTTCACGCCAAGAGCTGAGTCAATAGTTCTGTTCAGATGAACCGAGGCTACGTTTGGATCCTTGGCATACTCGACCGCTTTTGCGTAGCTAACATCGGCGTGCCCAGTGTCTTTCCCAGCCTGCTGCCCAAAGCCATGTATCTTCCCAGCCCAATCGGGATCGAAATCGACCTTTGCCAAGGCTTTGGCATCATCGACCTTTTCAACCGCTCGCGCTGCTTTTGAAATCCCTGCAGGAACAAGCGGAACCATGGCGGATGCGGCATCGACGCCCAGGTCAATGGTGCCCTGCGTTACCAAAGCCTGATCGTCGGTATAGTATCCATAAGCTATCGTCAAAGCGTCGTAAGCAACGTTCAACCCGTCCCAAACGGTATCTATTATATGCCCGCTGGGATCGCTCTTATTAATAGGATCATTTTCCGCATAAGCGTACCGGTTCGTTCCCACTCCCTCTACAGAAGGATCAAGCGTGTCTGGCGAAATAAACCTGGCAGTAGCCGCAGACGTCATCGCCACAAGCATTAGAACCGTGACAAAGGCTGTCACTACCCTGCCCCACAAGGAAAAACCAAAATGATTCATGCCGCCCCCCAATCGCATAGTAGCGCAGAAGTTGCAGAGAAATGACGCGATTCGTCAAGGGGATGAGGACAGCCCTCAGCTCGCTATCCAATCCGAATGTTGAACGGGATATGGCGTAGTTGGCGCCGCCCCTACCGCACCACGAAGCAGTTCACCGCTTTTGCCTGCAGCACCGAGCAAGCTCGGGTGGCGGTGTTCTGGTCGGCAAAGCCGACCAGGCGGGCGCGGAAGTATTCCTTTCCGGCCTCCGCATAGCTCTCGACGCTGGGCGCTATGCGGCCGAAATCCGTCGTCAGCAGCGGCAGCGCTTTTTCGAGCATGGCGGACGCCGTCTCGCGGTCGCCGGCGGCGGCGATCTGGATCTGCCAGAGCGGGCCGACCGGCTTCTGTGGCGTCGGGGCGGCATAGAGATTGGCGATAGAGACCCGCGCCGGCGGAGTGCCGAGCGAGATTTCCTTGCGCGGCGCGGCGAAGGCCAGCGGCGCGGCGCTTTCAGCGGGCCGCTCTTCTTTGCTTTCCAGGGCGATGAGACCGCCGGCGGAGGGAGTGCCGGCGCCCGGCACATACTTGTCGAGGAGAGCCGCCATCTGGTCGTCACGCCTGCGGGCCGACTTGCCGCCGAGAACGACACCGATCACACGTCTTCCGTTGATGTTGACGGCGCTGGCGATGTTGAAGCCGGAAGCGCGGATATAACCGGTCTTGACCCCGTCCATGCCGGGATAGCGGTACATCAGATTGTTGTGGCCTCGGATGCGCTTGCCGCGGAATTCGAAGGCGCGCATCGAGAAGAGCTGGTATTCGCGGGGGAAGTCGCGGATCAGCGCGAGCGCCATCATGCCCATGTCCCGGGCGGTCGTCACCTGGCTGTCGTCGGGCAGGCCGGAAGCGTTTCGAAATACCGTCCTGGTCATCCCGAGCGCGCGGGCCTTCTGGGTCATCATCATGCCGAACCGCTCTTCGGTTCCGCCAAGATGATCGGCCATCGCCGCTGCCGCGTCATTGGCAGAACGCACCGCCATTGCAAGCACCGCCTCGCGCACCGTGAGCGTCTGGCCGGCCCTGACCCCCAGCTTGAACGGTATCTTGGAGGCCGCGTTCGCGGTCATCACGATCTGCTGGTCCCAGTCGAGGCGGCCCTGCTTGAGCGCCTCGAAGGTCAGGTAGAGCGTCATCATCTTGGTGAGCGACGCCGGATGGTTGATGACGTCGGCGTTTTCCGAAGCCAGAACCTTGCCGCTCTGGGCGTCGTAGATGAAATGCGCATAACCCGCCTCGGCAGGCGTTCGGCTCATGGCGAGAGAGGCACCGACGAGAAACAGGAAGGCCAGGGCATGCGCAATTCTTGACATCGATCAACCTCGCTAAGTGCGCACGAACATAGGCCAAGGATGCTGGTGCGAAAATGGCGGAACTGAAATTTAGTGAAATTTCCGCGCTCGCTTCACCGGAAAGATCGTCTAGCCGGCGGTCAGCGTCCGTCTGACGGCATCCTTCCAGCCCCGGATTTTCGCGCCGCGGGTCTTCTCGTCCATTTCCGGCTCGAAGCGGCGCTGGCGTGCCCAGCTCTTCGCGAACGCCTTCCTGTCCGGCCAGACGCCGGCCTTGGAACCGGCAAGCCAGGCCGCCCCGAGCGCGGTTGTTTCAAGGATGGTCGGGCGATCGACAGGCGCATCGAGCAGGTCGGAGAGCCGCTGCATGGTCCAGTCGGAAGCGACCATTCCGCCATCGACGCGCAGTACCGTATCGCCGTTGGCATTGCGCCAGTCCCGGCGCATGGCGTCGAGCAGGTCGCGGGTCTGGTAGCAGACGGCTTCGAGTGCGGCGCGAGCGAATTCCGCGGGGCCCGTCGCGCGCGTCAGGCCGAAGATCGCGCCCCTTGCCTCGGCATCCCAGTGCGGCGCGCCAAGCCCTGTGAAGGCCGGCACCAGATAAACTTCCTGCTGAGGATCGGCTCCCGCCGCCAAGTCGCCGGATTGACTCGCCTTTTCGATGATGCCGAGCCCGTCGCGCAGCCATTGCACCGCGGCGCCCGCGATAAAGATCGAGCCTTCCAGCGCATAGGTCGTCTCGCCATCGAGCCGGTAGGCGATGGTCGTCAGAAGCCGGTTCTTGGAGCGGCACATGTCCGTGCCCGTATTCAGGACCGCAAAGCACCCCGTGCCGTAGGTGGATTTCATCATCCCCGGCTCGAAACAGGCCTGGCCGATCGTGGCGGCCTGCTGGTCGCCGGCAACGCCGAGGATCGGGATCGCCGCGCCGAACAGGCTTTTGTCGGTGACGCCGAAATCGTCGGCGCAATCCTTGACCTCCGGCAGCATGGCGGCGGGAATGCGGAGGATTTCCAGGAGGTCGTCGTCCCAGCGGTTGTCGCCGATATTGTAGATCAGCGTGCGCGACGCATTGGTGGCATCGGTGACGAAGCTTTTGCCCCCGGTCAGCCGCCAGATGAGGAAGGTGTCGATCGTGCCGAAGCAAAGCTCGCCCTTGGCCGCCCGTGCCCGCGCGCCTTTGACGTTGGCGAGCATCCAGGAGAGCTTGGTGCCGGAAAAATACGGATCGAGCAGCAGGCCGGTGCGGCGGGTGAAGAGCTTTTCCAGATCCTGCCGCTTCAGTTTTTCGCAATAGCTCGCGGTGCGGCGGTCCTGCCAGACGATGGCGTTGTGGATGGGCTTGCCGCTCTCGCGTTCCCAGACGACGACCGTCTCGCGCTGGTTGGTGATGCCGATCGCAGCTATATCGGAGGCTTCGATCTTTGCTTCCTTCAGCGCCTGCTTGACCGTCCACAGCACGGTTTCCCAGATCTCCTCCGGATCGTGCTCGACCCAGCCGGGCATTGGAAAGATCTGCGTGAATTCCTTCTGGCCTATGCCGGCGATTTTCATCTTGCCGTCAAAAACGATCGCCCGCGTCGAGGTCGTCCCCTGATCGATCGCCAGAACATAACCCGCCATACTGCTGCTCCTCCCCTAGAGTCTCGTGGAGACGGTTTCAGCAGGCCGGATCGCCATGTGTCAAACAAAAACATCGAGCCGGCCGATCGGAAAAGTTCGATCGGCCGGCTCGATGAAGGTTTCGGTGAAGGTCTGACCTTCGATCGATTAGAATTCTTCCCAGTTGTCCGCGGATGCCGCAGGCGAAGCCGCGACAGGCGCTCCACCGGAGAAGGCCCGGGCGATCTTGCTGACCATGGAACGGGCCGGCGACGCTGCCGGACGCGAACGCGCCGTGGCTGCCGCGACCGGTGCTGCCTGACGAATCGAGACCGGAGGCGTCGAGGCATTCTGGCCAAGCTGGAAGTTGCCGATCAGCTCGCGCAGGCGGCCGGCATCGGTAGCGAGCGTGGCGCCGGCCGCATTGGCCTCTTCCACCATGGCCGCGTTCTGCTGCGTCACCTGGTCCATCTGGTTGATCGCGGTATTGACTTCGGAAAGCCCGACCGACTGTTCCTTCGCCGAGGTGGCGATGGCGTCCATATGCTGATTGATCGAGATGATATAGGTTTCGATCGCCTTCAGCGCCTCGCCCGTCTCACTCACCAGCTTGACGCCGCTTTCCACTTCGACGGACGAATTGCGGATGAGATCCTTGATCTCCTTGGCAGCCTTTGCCGACCGCTGCGCGAGTTCACGAACTTCCTGAGCGACGACGGCAAAGCCCTTGCCGGCCTCGCCGGCACGCGCCGCCTCGACACCCGCGTTGAGGGCGAGAAGGTTGGTCTGGAAGGCGATATCGTCGATCACGCCGATGATGTTGGAGATCTGGCTCGACGACTGTTCGATCTTGCCCATGGCGTCGACAGCGTTGGCGACCACGGTTTCCGACTGGCGGGCGCTCTCGTTCGCCTGGATGGCGACGATGCGGGCTTCCTCGGCGCGTCTGGAGGAGTTGGAGACGTTGACGGTGATCTGGTCGAGCGCCGCGGCGGTCTCTTCCAGGGACGCCGCCTGCTGCTCCGTCCGCCTCGAAAGGTCGTCGGCGCTCTGGCTGACTTCCCGTGCACCGCCATCGATGGAGGCGCTGACGTCAGCCACCGTTCCGAGCGTGACGCGCAACTGTTCCACGGCACGATTGAAATCCGCCCGCAGCGTCTCGAAATCCGCCGCAAAGGGCTGGCTGAGCTGGAAGGAGAGATTGCCCGCTGAAAGGTGCTTGAGGCCTTCCGCCAGCCCGTTGGTCGCCTGGGTCATGGCCTCGGCGCGGACCCGCTCCAGTTCGGCCGAACGGCGGCGCTCGGCCTCCGTCTGGTTGCGCTGTGCCTCCGCCTCGCCTTCGATCTCTTTGGCTTTCAGCGCATTGTCCTTGAAGACCTGCACCGCCCGCGCCATGCTGCCGACCTCGTCCTTGCGGTCCTCGCCCGCCACGACGGCGCTGAGATCGCCTTCGGCGAGCCGCCCCATGACGCTGCCGAGCGACCGGATCGGTGCGGCGACATAGGCGCGCAATGCCCAGCCGCTGACGATCGTCATCAGCACGAGCCCGCCGACCATCGAGCCGATCGAGGTCCAGTAAGTGGCTGCAGACTGCTCCGACAGTTCGTCGCTGCGCACAGTCGTCGCCTTGCTGATTTCCGCGACCTTGCCGATCAGCGCCTTCGTCACGTCCTCGAATTGAGGAGAGCAATCCTTGAAGAAGAGCGAGGAGGCGCTCTTGATGTCGATATAGGTGATGGCCTTGACACCGGCTTCGGTCGTGGCGCGGCAGAGATTGTCCACCGTGTCGATGCCTCGGGCGCGAATATCCTTGATCGACGCGTCTCCCGGCAGGTCGGCGACAGCCAGGTCCATGAATTCGACGAAGCGTCCGCGGCTCGCAGCCAGCGCCTCTAGCGATGCCTTGTCCCTCTCCTTTTCCGTCGACAGGAGCAGATCGTAGATCGACCCTCGGACGGACTGGAAAGCCCCGGACGCCCGCGACAGCGTGATGGAGGCATCCGCCTCCCGCTCCAGGAGGTCGGAATAGGCGTCGCTGACGCTGTTGATCTGATGGCCCGCATAGAAGGACAAGCCGACGGCAAACAGGCCGAAGGCGACGAGCAGGACCAGAAACTTGCCGATAATGGGTAGGTTTTTCATGGAAGACCTGTTGAATGTGACGGGGAGATCCGTTTCCATGGATCGCGAGGCGGCGCCAGCGACCGGCACACCACCTCCCCTGCAGGTGATGTCATTTCACCCGGTGATTGGCCTCAGCCTATAAGCCCAAGATTTATTAGGCGTTAATCGCAGCAGAAACCAGCAGATAGCGCCCGCCGGTCTGCCGCTTTGGCCTTCGATCCGGCACCGATTGCCATTTCGCCCGAATTGAGAATAACCTGTGGGCGTTGCGGCGCACAAGAACGCCGCGTTGGAGGAGATAGGGCATGACCAGAACCGTCGTCGTCACCGGCTCAACGAGCGGCATCGGGCTCGGCATCGCGAAGGCGTTTGCAGCCGAGGGCGCCAATGTCGTCATCAACGGCTTTGGCAAGGCGGATGAAATCGAAGCGGTCCGCAAGGCACTGGACGATGCGAGCGCCGGAACGGTTCTTTATCACGGTGCCGACATGACCCGGCCGGAAGAGATCGAGGATCTGATCGCTACAGCCGCCCGGAGTTTCGGAACCGTCGATGTCCTCGTCAACAATGCCGGCATCCAGCATGTGGCGAAGATCGAGGAATTCCCGGTCGAGAAATGGGATCAGCTGATCGCCATCCTGCTTTCCTCCGCCTTCCACACGATGCGTCATACGATCCCGTTGATGAAGCAGGCCCGCAAGGGCCGCATCGTCAATGTCGCTTCCGCCCACGCGCTGGTCGCCTCGCCGTTCAAGTCGGCCTATGTGGCTGCCAAGCACGGCATATTGGGGCTCACCAAAACGGCGGCCTTGGAACTGGCCGAATTCGGGATTACCGTGAACGCGATATGTCCGGGCTACGTATTGACGCCGATGGTGGAAAAGCAGATCCCGGACACCGCCCGGGAGCGCAGCATTTCGGAGGCCGAAGTCAAGAGCGAGGTGATGCTGCGGCTGCAGGCGACGAAGGAATTCGTCTCGATCGACGAGGTTGCGGCAGCCGCCGTCTATCTGGCGAGCGATGCGGCGAGAAGCATTACCGGCACGCATATGTCGATCGACGGCGGCTGGACTGCCCAGTAGGATCGGCGGCGAAGGATTTTTAGCCGGCAACGGCGGACGAAGGAGAGAAATGAGCGAAGCCATCCGCTTCATCCTGAACGGAGAAGAGGTCACCCGTGGAGATTTCGGACCGACGGAGACCCTTCTCGACTATCTGCGCCTGAGGCGGCGGCTGACAGGAACCAAGGAAGGATGCGCCGAGGGCGACTGCGGCGCCTGCACGGTGCTCGTCGGGCGGCTGACGGAACAGGGCCTGCGCTACGAAAGCGTCAATGCCTGCATCCGCTTCCTGGGCTCCCTGCACGGAACCCATGTGGTGACGGTCGAGCACCTGGCCGGCAGAGACGGCGCGCTGCATCCGGTGCAGCAGGCTCTGGTCGACACACACGGTTCGCAATGCGGCTTCTGCACCCCGGGCTTCGTGATGTCGCTCTACGGCCTCTGGCTTTCGAACCAGGCGCCGACCCGCGCCGATATCGAAAGCGCGCTGCAAGGCAATCTCTGTCGCTGCACCGGCTACGAGCCGATCGTGAAGGCGGCCGAGCAGGTTTCGCAGAACCGGCCTAGCTCGCTCTTCGATCCGCTGGAACGCGACCACATCCAGATCATGGCAAAGCTCTGGTCGATCCATTCGGAGGCCGACACGATTGTCGTGGAAAAAGATGGCGCGCGTTCGATCGTACCGGCTTCGGTCGCCGCCTTCTCCGATATTTTGGCCGAAGAGCCGGACGCGACGATCGTTGCCGGCGCCACCGATGTCGGCCTCTGGGTCACCAAGCAGATGCGGCTTCTCAATCCGGTGATCTTCATCAATCACCTGACCGAGCTG
This sequence comes from Hyphomicrobiales bacterium, assembly GCA_900469955.1. Classification (GTDB taxonomy): domain Bacteria; phylum Pseudomonadota; class Alphaproteobacteria; order Rhizobiales; family Rhizobiaceae; genus Neorhizobium. The sequence continues at coordinate 316,358 of UBYX01000002.1, forward strand.
CAATCCGTCACATCCGACGAAACGACCATCACCATCGGCGCCGGCGTGAGCTATGCCCAGGCCTTCGACCTGCTGACGGACGAAATTTCTTCTCTTGGCCGGCTGATCGACCGGATCGGCGGACAGCAGGTCCGCAACATGGGCACGATCGGCGGCAATATCGCCAACGGCTCGCCGATCGGCGATATCCCGCCGCCGCTGATTGCGCTCGGCGCCGAGCTGACGCTGAGGACCCATGCCGGCCGGCGGACCATAGCGCTCGAAGACTATTTCCTAGCCTATGGAAAGCAGGACCGGCTGCAAGGCGAATTCGTCGAGAAGGTTTGCGTGCCCCGCCCGGCCGAAGGCAGCCATTTCGCCGTCTACAAGATCTCGAAACGGCGCGACGAGGATATTTCAGCGCTTTGCGGCGCCTTCAACCTCACCCTCGACGCCGAGGGCAAGGTCGGCAAAATCCGCATCGCCTTCGGCGGCATGGCCGCTACCCCGAAACGGGCGAAGCATGTGGAGGAAGCGCTGTTGGGAAAAGAGTGGAGCTGGGAAACGGTTTCGGCTGCGCGCAACGCCTTTGACGAGGACTATACCCCGCTGACCGACTGGCGGGCGACGGCGGAATACCGCAGCCTCGCAGCCAAGAACCTCCTGACCCGCTTCTTCCTGGAAACCGCCGGCGCGCCCACCGAACTCCGCCGTTTCGAGCTGGAGGAAGCGTGATGGTGATTGCGGTGCAGAACGCTTGCAACGTGCTCCCTCTTCTCCCCCACGGGGAGAAGTGCCGAGCAACGCGAGGCGATGAGGGGGTCCGCACGGACTTGCTTCGCCCCCCTCATCCGGCCCTGCGGGCCACCTTCTCCCCGCTGGGGAGAAGGGAAAGTGGAGCCCCGTGATGGACAAGTCGACCTTCGAAACCAAGCCGATCATCAAGGGTCCGATGCACAGCTCGCTGAAACATGATTCAGCGCATAAGCATGTCACCGGAAGTGCCGAATATATCGATGATATTCCCGAACCCTCGGGCACCCTGCATGGAGGTCTTGGGCTATCGGATCGGGCGCATGCGGAGATCGTCTCGGTCGATCTTTCCGCAGTAAAGGCAGCGCCCGGCGTCGTCTGGGTGATGACGGCGGCCGATATCCCCGGCTTCAACGACGTCGCATCGACCGGCCAGCACGACGAACCGCTGCTCGCGACCACCAAAGTGGAGTTCCACCGGCAGCCGATCTTCGCCGTGATCGCCGAAACCCGCGATCAGGCCCGCCGTGCGGCGACGCTCGCCAGAATCGAATACCGCGACCTGCCGCACTGGACCGACATCGACGGCGCGCGCGAAAACGGCGCGCCGCTCGTCGTCGAGCCGATGGTGCTGAAGCGGGGCGAGCCGGAAACGGAGATCGAGAATTCGCCCCTGCGCGTGCAGGCTCACATGTATATCGGCGGCCAGGAGCATTTCTATCTGGAGAGCCATATCGCGCTTGCCATCCCCGGCGAGGATGAGGATATCACCGTCTGGTCCTCCACCCAGCATCCGAGCGAGGTGCAGCACATGGTGGCGCATGTGCTCGGCATCGCCAACAACGCCGTGACGGTCATGACCCGCCGCATGGGCGGCGGCTTCGGCGGCAAGGAAACGCAAGGCAACCACTTCGCCTGCCTTGCTTCGGTGGCGGCCAAGAAGCTGAAGCGGGCGGTGAAATTCCGCCCCGACCGCGACGAGGACATGGCAGTCACGGGCAAACGGCACGATTTCCGCGTCGACTACGACGTTGCCTTCGACGAAGAGGGCCATATCCATGCGGTCGATGTCACCTACGCGGCGCGCTGCGGCTTTTCCGCCGACCTTTCCGGCCCGGTCACCGACCGCGCGCTCTTCCACGCCGATTCCAGCTACTATTACCCGCATGTGCGGCTCGCCTCGCAGCCATTGAAGACCCATACGGTCTCCAACACCGCCTTCCGCGGTTTCGGAGGGCCGCAGGGCATGCTCGGCGCTGAGCGGATCATCGAGGAGATCGCCTATGCGACGGGCAAGGATCCGCTCGAAATCCGCAAGCTGAATTTTTACGGCAAGCGGGGCTCGGAGCGGACGGTGACGCCCTATCACCAGGAGGTCGAGGACAATATCATCGCCAAGGTCGTCGAGGAGCTGGAAGCCTCCTCCGACTACCAGGCGCGGCGCCAGGCGATCATCGACTTCAACGCCGACAGCCCGGTGATCCGCAAGGGCATCGCGCTGACCCCGGTGAAGTTCGGCATCTCCTTCACCATGACCGCCTACAATCAGGCCGGCGCGCTGGTGCATATCTACAACGACGGCTCGATCCATCTGAACCACGGCGGCACCGAAATGGGCCAGGGCCTCTATATCAAGGTGGCGCAGGTGGTGGCGGACACCTTCCAGGTCGATATCGACCGGGTGAAGATCACCGCTACGACGACCGGCAAGGTTCCGAATACCTCGGCGACCGCCGCCTCCTCCGGCTCCGACCTCAACGGCATGGCCGCCTATGACGCGTGCCGGCAGATCAAGGAGCGGCTGATCGACTTCGCCACCCGCCAATGGAAGGTCGGGCGCGACAAGATCGAGTTCCTCCCGAACCGCGTGCGGATCGGCAGCGAGATCGTACCCTTCGATACCTTCGTCCGCGCCGCTTATTACGACCGGGTTCAGCTTTCCGCCGCCGGCTTCTACAAGACCCCGAAGATCCATTGGGACCGCAAGGCCGGCCGCGGCAGGCCGTTCTATTATTTCGCCTATGGCGCCGCGGTTTCGGAAGTGGCGATCGACACCCTGACCGGTGAATATCTGGTGGAGCGGACCGACATCCTTCACGATGTGGGCAAGTCGCTCAATCCCGCGATCGACATCGGCCAGATCGAGGGCGGCTTCGTGCAGGGCCTCGGCTGGCTGACCACCGAGGAGCTTTGGTGGGATGCCAAGGGGCGGCTGCGCACGCATGCGCCGTCCACCTACAAGATCCCGCTCGCTTCCGACCGGCCCAAGATCTTCAACGTCAAGCTGGCGGAGTGGTCGGAAAACGCCGAACCCACCATCGGCCGCTCCAAGGCGGTCGGCGAACCGCCCTTCATGCTGGCGATCTCGGTATTCGAGGCAATCTCCATGGCGGTGGCAAGCGTTGCCGAATACCGGGTCTGCCCGCGGCTCGACGCGCCGGCGACACCCGAACGCGTGCTGATGGCGGTCGAACGGCTGAAATCGATCGGATGACCCTGAACATTCGCCCAGAACGCCCCGGCGACGAAGATATCATCCATGAGCTGACCCAGACGGCGTTCGCCACCATGCCCTATAGCTCGGGAACCGAAGGGCCGATCATCCGCGCGCTGCGGGCAGCGGGCGATCTCACGCTGTCGCTGGTCGCGGAGGATGGCGGAGCCCTCGTCGGGCATGTCGCCTTTTCGCCGGTCACTATCGGGGGCATCCACGGCGGCTGGTACGGGCTTGGTCCCATATCGGTGCAGCCGGAACGGCAACGGCAGGGGATTGGAGGAGCCCTCATCGGTGAAGGGCTGGAGAGATTGAAGCAGCGCGGTGCGGCGGGCTGCGCCCTGATCGGCAACCCCGAAGTCTATCGCGGCTCCGGTTTTGAAAGTGACGGCCTGCTCGCCTACGGCGATCTGGATCGTCGTTACGTACAGAGGATCATCTTCTCTGGCCCTGCGCCAAAAGGCGTCTTGCAGTTTTCACCAGCCTTCGAGGCCCTTTGAATAGAAGGCGGTTTGGTGCAAGCTGACGATATGCAAGATCGTTTTTCCATCCAATTTTACCCCGCTCTGCCCTGCCGGGCATCTCCCCAACAAGGAGGGAGATGCGCAAGGCGTGCCGTCTTGCTCCACCCTCGACCTAATTTACGACCTAAGCCCCTCTCATCAACAGGGAGTGGGACGTGGCCACATCCGATCTCTCTCCTTGTGGGGGAGATGCCCGGCAGGGCAGAGGGGGGTTCCTGGTGCGCGACCTGATCCTTACTGCCTTCCTCGCCAGCCACCCGCACGTGATCCTGGTCGAAATCGCGCAGGCGAAGGGGTCGACGCCGCGTGAGGCCGGCGCCTTCATGCTGGTCGCCGACACGGCGATCTGGGGCACGATCGGCGGCGGTCAGTTCGAATACATGGCGATCGACAATGCTCGGGCGATGCTTGCAGGCGGCGGCGAAAGGGTGATGGACATTCCCCTTGGTCCGGAAATCGGCCAGTGCTGCGGCGGACGCACGCGGCTTGCCTTCACGCCCATGACCCAGGCTGTTGCCAACGCGTTGGAAGCGCGGATGCGGGACGAACTGGAGCATCGTCCGTCGGTCTTCCTGTTCGGATCGGGGCACGTGGGCCAGGCGCTCGCAAGAGCGCTGGCGCCGCTGCCCTTCGCGGTGACCGTTGTCGAGACCCGGGCCGAGGCGCTCGAGGACCTGCCGGCGGAAACGGAAACGCACCTGACCGCCATGCCGGAGACCTTCGTGGAAAAGATCCCGAGCGGCGGCGCGACGATCATCCTGACCCACGACCATGCGCTGGACTTCCTGATCGCCGAGCGCGCCCTCGCCCGCACCGACCTCGCCTATGTCGGCATGATCGGCTCGGCCACCAAGCGCGCCACCTTTGCCGGCTGGCTGAAGAGAGAGGGGAGCGACGAGACGATCCTGACGCGGCTCGTCCTGCCGATCGGCGGCTCCCTCATAAAGGACAAGCGACCGGCCGTCATCGCGGCTATGGTGGCGAGCGAGCTTCTGCAAACGCTCCTCCCAACCGGGCAGCGCGACCCGTCAAAACGGCAAATGCCGACCGCCTGAACCCCACCTCTCCTCCCAGAACGCTTCAGTTCGGTTCGCCTGCAAGGGTTCGGGAAATCCGACATCCTCGCGAAGCTCGTCCGGCAGCGACGGCACCCTTAGCCGGGACGGCCGAAAGAGACGGTCGAGTAAGCGGTGAAGATATCGCCGGATCGGATCCGGGCGTACCGGCTTGGACGGCAGAGAACGGGCGCTTGCGGAAAGCATGTCTGCTCCACATCGAATGAGATTGTTGGATGGTTGGAGCAATGATTGATGCGGATTGCCGAAAAATTCCAATTCAAATACAGTGAACCGCCATCAAGAGAACTTATCGATGAAGCTGTCGCGCCGGTTTCCGCTGAATGCCCTTCGCGTATTCGAGGCGGTCGCGCGTCTGGAAAACTTCACCCGTGCCGCCGAGGAACTCGGCATGACCCAGACGGCGGTCAGCTACCAGATCAAGCTGCTGGAGGATCATCTCGGCGAAGCGGTCTTCATCCGCAGACCCCGCGCGCTTGAATTGACGGAAACCGGCGCACGGCTGCTTCCCAAGGTGGCCGAGGCGTTCGACCTGTTGGGCGGCGCGGTGCAAACAGCGCGGCATGTCGCCGAGGAAACGCTGGAAATTCATTCGCCGCCGACTTTTGCCTCGCAATGGCTCTCGTTCCGCCTCGGCGCTTTCCGTGCAGAGCATCCGCAGATCTCCGTCCGGCTCCTGCGCAACATGGCCAACGAGCACAGAGCATTTTCCGACATCGCGATCCAGATCGCTCTGGAACCGCCGAACGGAATGATCTGCCACCCCCTTCTGCGTCTCGATTTCGCGCCGATGCTTGCGCCGCAACTGGCGGAAAGCATTGGCGGCATTCACCAGCCCGCAGACCTTCTGAAGCTGCCGTGGATCTCCGAGATCGGAGGCTGCTGGCTCGATTGGTTCGAAGCGGCAAACATCGATCCGGCACCTATCAGGCCTACCAGCCTCAACGCGTTGGGCGCGCTCGATCTGGAGGCGAAGGCCGCGATGTCCGGCCATGGCGTGGCGATGCTTACGCCCTTTTTCTTCAGGGACGACCTGGCAGCAGGACGGTTGATCCAGCCTTTCGGCCTTTCTGTCTGCGATGAGAAGACCTATTGGCTTACCTACCCGCCCGCCCGGCGAAATTCAGCAAAGATCAAGGCTTTCCATGCCTGGATTGTCGAAACCCTCTCGAACGATCTCGCTTCGGATGGTGCCGGCGCAAGCGTCGCGGCCTAAATCCAAGGCCTATAACCTCGGCGGCGGTTCCATCGCCCGCCAATCCCGGCGGCGTTCGTATCTCGACAGGGCGGAACGGGGCGCGCGGCCATCCATCAGGCCGATGTCTCTGAGATGCTGTTCCGTCATGTCTTCCCTGTCCAGACGATTCGACCGCGCTCCGGCGAACGGGGCGGTTACGCCAAAGAGATCTCCAAAGCTCCAAAGGCGCGCAAAAAGCGCAGGCATACCATGGGTCATGGCTCCTTCTCCTCCGGTTTTCACCGGTATTCGATTGATGACTATGAAAGCAGGATGCGCCGGATTATGCTTGTTTTCCAACGAAACATTCGTCTGCATAGATCAAGAGAACTTATCCATGAAGATGTCGAAACAGTTCCCCCTGAATGCCCTGCGGGTATTCGAATCCGCCGCGCGGCTGATGAGCTTCACCAGGGCGGGCGAGGAACTCGGGCTGACCCAGACGGCGGTGAGCTACCAGATCAAGCTGCTGGAGGAGACGATCGACGAACAGCTTTTTCTGCGTCGCCCGCGTCAGGTATCGCTGACCGAGGCCGGCGAGCGGCTGGCGCCCAGGATCACCGAAGCTTTTGCGATCATGACGGAGGCGATGACGAACCTGCGGGACGTATCGGAGGGAACGCTGATCATCCACTCGACCGCGACCTTTGCCTCGCAATGGCTGGCGCGCCATCTCGGTACGTTCCAGCTCGAAAATCCGGGCATCGCCGTGAGACTGGAGACATCGCAGGAAATGGTCGATTTTTCGCGCACCCAAGCCGACATAGCGATCCGTAGCGGCAAGGGCGAATGGCCGGGTCTACGCACGCATTTTCTGATGCGCAATCATTTCACGCCGATGCTGAGCCCCGCGCTGGCCGCCACGATCGGTGGCGTGAAAACGCCTGAGGATATCCTCAAGCTCAGGATAATCGATCCCGGCGATCCGTGGTGGCCATGCTGGTTTGCCGCCGCCGGCGTGCCGGATGTGGATCTCGCCGGCCGGCCGGTCAGCAGGTTCGGCGCGCAAGCCTTCGAGGCATCCGCCGCGATCGCCGGCCAGGGTGTGGCGATCCTGCAGCCGGAATTTTATTCGGCCGACGTCGCGCTCGGGCGACTGATCCAGCCGTTCGACATTCTGGGCAATGACGGCAGCGACTATTGGCTCGCCTATCCGGAGGCGCGCAGGAATTCTCGAAAAATCCGCGCTTTCCGCGATTTTCTGCTGAAAACCATGCCGGCCACCGAAGGTTAGCAGCCAGTTTCCTATCCGCCGCATTTCCGGAGGGAAAACCGTCTGACCGACCGAACGCCTCAGTAACTCATATCCGGTGCGTAGAAACAGCGAAGCGTATCCTCGGTCGGATACAGGCAGAGGTGATATTCCTCGTCCTGGCTGCGCCGCGCCTGGCTCTGTTTCAGCGAAAAATGGTGGGGCCTGGTGATCAGCCTGTGGTCACCGGGACCGAGCGAGATTTCGTAGCCTCCCTCGGTGACCTTGACGTTTTTGGTCGAAATCATCTGGCAATCGCCGGAAAGGTTGTCGCCATTGCAGCAGAAGCCGTCATATTTCCAAGTGACGCCCGTAGGGCTGTGCGCCTCGTGGGCGGCCGCCGCGCCAACCTGTACGCTCGATACAAACGCAATCATCACACCTGTCAGAATACCACGCATGAGCTTAGTCTCCGTTGATGATGCCATCCCCGGCGAGCTCTCACGCAATACCCGGACCTCGCCGGTTGACTTGCATTTGTCACACTACGTGAGTCGGACTAGCCGGCCATTCCAATATTTTGCAATGCACAATTAATACATTCGAAAATGGTCATCTTAAGATCACGCGCAAGTGAGAACTCGGAGTCATCAATGTGAGTTCCGTGGAGAGGAACAAAAAGGTTCCCGAGATAAGCGCTTCCCTCCTTCCGGTTTTTTTCGCAGAGTGGCGAGCCGGGGGGCAAAAAAGGGAATCGAAGGGGACCCTGAATGTATGAATACGCCGTTGCCTGGGAGTGGCTGAGCTTTGCCGCCCGCTGGTTTCACGTCATTACCGCGATCGCCTGGATCGGCTCGTCCTTCTATTTCATCGCACTGGATCTCGGCCTGGTGAAACGGCCGCATCTGCCGGCCGGCGTCTATGGCGAGGAATGGCAGGTGCATGGCGGCGGCTTCTACCACGTCCAGAAATATCTGGTGGCGCCCGCCGAGATGCCCGAACATCTCACCTGGTTCAAATACGAGAGCTATTTCACCTGGCTCTCCGGCTTCCTGATGCTCTGCGTCGTCTATTACGGCGGCGCCGACCTTTTCCTGATCGACCGGACGGTGATGGAGCTCGCCCCGTGGCAGGCCATCCTCATCTCGCTCGCCTCGCTGGCAATCGGCTGGATCATCTACGACCAGCTCTGCAAGTCCCCGATCGGCAACAATACCTGGGGCCTGATTGCGCTCCTCTTTATCGTGCTGGTGGCCATGGCCTGGGGTTACACCGAGGTCTTCACCGGTCGCGCCGCCTTCCTGCATCTTGGCGCCTTCACCGCCACGATCATGTCCGCCAATGTCTTCTTCATCATCATTCCCAACCAGAAGATCGTCGTCGCCGACCTGATTGCCGGCCGCACGCCGGACCCGAAATACGGCGTCATCGCCAAGCAGCGCTCGCTCCACAACAACTACCTGACGCTGCCCGTCATCTTCTTCATGCTGTCGAACCACTATCCGTTGGCCTTTGCGACCGCGTTCAACTGGGTGATCGCAGCACTCGTCTTCCTGATGGGCGTCACGATCCGCCACTGGTTCAACACGACCCATGCGCGCAAGGGCAGACCGACCTGGAGCTGGCTGGTGACGGTCCTGCTCTTCATCGTCATCATCTGGCTTTCGACGGTGCCAAAAGTGCTGACCGGCGAGGCCGAGACTTCGATGACTCCAATGGAGCAGAAATTTGCCTCCAATGCGCATTTCGGCGCGGCAAAGGACGTGATCCTCGCACGCTGTTCGATGTGCCATGCCGCTGAGCCGGTCTGGGAAGCCATTTCCTTCACGCCCAAATCAGTGAAACTGGAGACTGACCGGGAGATTGCCGCGCACGCCCGTGAAATCTATATCCAGGCCGGCCGGAGCCATGCCATGCCGCCCGGCAACGTCACCGCCATTTCGCCGGAGGAGCGCAGGCTCCTCATGGCGTGGTACGAAAGCACGATATCCGAATGACCGAAAAACTGATCCGCGGACGATTGCTCTCTTTTAGGCGCGCGCCGCAAAGCCTTACAGACACCGAGAGCTATTCGTATGAAAGCGATGGCGCGCTGCTGGTCGCCGACGGCAAGATCGCCGCCGCCGGCGACTACGCGACAGTGAAGGCAAAGGCCGCGGATGGTGTGGAGGAAATCGACCACCGGCCGTATCTCATCCTGCCGGGATTCATCGACACCCACATGCATTTCCCGCAGATGCAGGTGATTGCCTCCTATGCGGCCAATCTGCTCGAATGGCTGAACACCTACACCTTTCCGGAGGAATGCCGGTTCGTGGAAAGCGAACACGCCGCCCGCATCGCCGCGCATTTCTACGACGAACTTCTGCGCCATGGCACGACGACGGCGGCCGCCTATTGCTCCGTCCACAAGAGTTCGGCCGACGCCTATTTCGCCGAAGCCCTGAAGCGCGGCATGTGCATGGTGGGCGGCAAGGTGATGATGGACCGCAACGCGCCGCAGGGCCTGCTCGACACCCCGGAAATGGGCTATGACGAGACGCGGGCCGTGATCGCCGACTGGCACGGCAAGGGCCGAAATCACGTTGCCATAACCCCGCGCTTCGCGATCACCTCGACGCCCGGCCAGATGAAGGCCGCCCAGGCGCTGGCCGAGGAATTTCCGGACCTCCACATCCAGACCCATCTTTCCGAGAACCACGAGGAAATCCGCTACACCTGCGAGCTCTATCCGGAGGCGACGGACTACACGGATATCTATGCCCGCTACGGCCTTCTGGGAAAGAAGACCCTGCTCGGCCATGCGATCCACCTTTCCGACCGCGAGGCGGATGCGCTGTCTGAGGCGGGCAGCGTTGCCGTCCACTGCCCGACCTCCAACCTTTTCCTCGGCTCCGGCCTCTTTCCGATGAAGACGCTGATGCGGCGGGAAAAGCCGGTCCGCGTGGCGGTTGCGACCGATATCGGCGGCGGATCGAGCTATTCCATGCTCAGGACCATGGACGAGGCCTACAAGATCCAGCAGCTTCTGGGCGAGCGTCTCAATCCGCTCGAAAGTTTCTACCTGATGACGCGCGGCAATGCCGAAGCCCTGTCGCTGGTGGACCAGATCGGCACTCTGGAGCCCGGCACCGATGCCGACCTGGTGGTGCTGGACGCTGCGCCGACACCTGCAATGAAGCTCAGGATGGAGACCATCAAGACGCTGCCGGAAGAACTCTTCCTGCTGCAGACCATGGGCGACGACCGAGCAGTCGTCGAGACCTATGTGGCGGGGAGCGCCATGAAGGAAAGCATCTGAGCGCTCCAGGCGGAAAACGCACGTTCCCTAAAATCTTAACAAATCCTCAAAGCCGATTGAAATCTCTTTTGCGCAAGGATGACCACAGGTGATGAATCCGCGTTCACGCAAGGGACGCACCACAACGGCATGATGCCAGTCTTCACCGCGCCGATAAACGTGTCGTCCCTCCTGCGCGAGAAGTTTCATGGCCAGCATTTCCTATAACCAGTCGTCGGCTTCGGCGCTTGCCTTGCTGACCGGTTCGACTAGGGCGCTGGAACGCCAGACGGTTCGGGTCGCATCCGGCCGCGAAGTCAACCAGGCGTCCGACAACGCCGCCTACTGGTCGATCGCGACGTCCATGCGTTCCACCGGCCTGTCGCTCTCGTCCGCGCAGGACGCCGCGGGCCTTGCCGCCGCGACCACGGATATCGCCTCGCTCGGCATGGAAGCGGCAACCGGCATCGTCTCCGAGATCAAGGCGAAGCTCATCCTGGCGCGCGCGCCGGGCATCGACAGAGATGCCGTCAATGCGGAAATAGCGCAGCTGAAGGAGCAACTGGGCACGGTGTCGGAGTCCGCCTCCTTCAACGGCGAAAACTGGTTGCAGGCTTCCGGCGTGCCGGGGGTCAAATCCCTGGTGGCCTCGCTGTCCACCGGTCCGGACGGCACGACCTCCGTCAACACCATTGAGGTCGATACCAGCGAGACGACGCTGACCAGCGGCGGCAATCCCGAAGACGGCCTTTTGACGAAGACCTATTCCGGGACCACGCCGGCGGGCAATGCCTATGAATATTACCTGCTACCCTCGGGCGGCACGCCGGCTTCGGCGACGGCCAAGGAAGTCGGGATTTCAAACGAGACGACCGAGGACGAGCTGGACGGCATGATCTCCGCCGTGGACAGCATGTTGTCCGGCCTCACCTCCGCCGGCGCACGCCTCGGCGCCACCTCGGGCCGCATCGACGGCAACATGGATTTTCTTTCGAAGCTGCAGGATTCCATCGAACGCGGCGTCGGGCGTTTGGTGGATGCCGACATGGAAGAGAGCGCCGTCAAGCTTGCCGCAACGAAGGTGCAGCAGCAGCTCCAGACGATCGGCCTGAACATCGCCAACGAGCAGGCCAAGAGCATTCTCACGCTTTTCCGCTGATCTTCCGGACCTGATCAGCAACAAACAAAGCCACGCGCCTCAACCGCCGTGGCTTTTTGATTTCGGGATGCGGCACCCTTTCTTTTCGGCGGTTAAGAGTGGATATCTGCGTCATGATTTCCGATGACCATCCCTGAAATTTTGTGCTAACTCCTTGCCCGCCCTGTTTCCCGCCTCGAAAGCAAACCGACTGATGTCCAAGCCGCTGACCATTGCAGACCTGAAGACCCTCGCCCGCCGCCGTGTCCCAAAAATGTTCTTCGATTATGCCGACAGCGGCGCCTGGACCGAAGGCACCTACCGGGCGAACGAAGACGATTTTGCCAAGATCAAGCTGCGCCAGCGGGTGCTGGTCGACATGACAGACCGATCTCTGGCAACCACCATGATCGGGCAGAAGGCCGCCATGCCCGTGGCGATCGCCCCAACCGGCTTGACCGGCATGCAGCACGCCGACGGCGAGATGCTGGCGGCGAAGGCTGCCGAGGAATTCGGCGTTCCCTTCACGCTCTCGACCATGAGCATCTGCTCGATCGAGGACGTCGCTTCCGTCACCTCGAACCCCTTCTGGTTCCAGCTCTATGTGATGCGCGACCGCGGCTTCATCGAGCGGCTGATCGGTCGCGCCAAGGCCGCCAAGTGCTCGGCGCTGGTCGTCACGGCCGACCTGCAGATCCTCGGCCAGCGGCACAAGGATCTTCGCAACGGCCTCTCCGCACCTCCGAAATGGACGCTAAACAGCCTGATGCAGCTCGCCACCCGGCCGCGCTGGTGCCTGGAAATGCTCGGCACCAAGCGCCGCGGCTTCGGCAACATCGTCGGTCATGCGAGCAATGTTTCCGACCTGTCCTCGCTCAGCGCCTGGACGGCGGAGCAGTTCGATCCGCGACTGTCCTGGGACGACGTCCGCTGGATCAAGAACCTCTGGGGCGGCAAGCTGATCATCAAGGGCATCCTTGACGAAGAGGATGCGCGCGCCGCAGCCGACACCGGCGCCGATGCAATCATCGTTTCAAACCATGGCGGACGGCAGCTCGACGGCGCCCCCTCCTCGATCAGCATGCTGCCGAGGATCGTCGATGCCGTGGGCGACCGGATCGAGGTCCATTTTGACGGCGGCATCCGCTCCGGCCAGGACGTCTTGAAGGCGGTGGCGCTCGGCGCCCGCGGCACCTATATCGGTCGGCCCTTCCTCTACGGCCTCGGCGCCATGGGTAAGCCCGGCGTGACCGCGGCGCTCGAGATCATCCGCAAGGAGATGGACATCACCATGGCGCTGTGCGGCAAGCGGGACATCCAGACGATCGACCGCAATATTCTGGCCAATATGCCGTTCTGAGCAGGAACTGCGATTGAGAAGGCTACCTTGGGCGGCAGCGTCAGCACCAGCCGCCCTTGGCGCCCGGCTTGCGGGCGAGACCTTCGCGCACAAGAATATCGGAAAGCGACATGCCGTTGCGGGTCACCTGCCTCAGCTTGTGACCGTCGACCTCGGAATCGTTCCCCTGCCAGGTGACCAGCTCGAAAGGCCCGGAATCGAGGAAGGCGCGCACCCTGAGTTCCGCGTCGCTCGCCTTGACACGTTCTTCCTCGCAGTGCGGCTTCTTGATGTCCGGCACTTCGACGCCGACGAGGCGGATCTTTTGACCGTGAAAAACGAACCGGTCGGCGGAAACGACGCAGTCGTCCTGCTTTGCCGTGCCGCAGAGATAGAATTTCGCCTGATAGGCGCCGGCAAGTCCTTCGTCCGTTTTGGAGGCCTCGCCGGCCTTCGGCGTCTCGTCGCTGAGCGGCTTGCCGATCGGTGCCGGCGGGATGATCGCCGCCGTGTGGTTCTGGTCAGGTGGCGTCGCAGGCTTTGATGTCACCGGGCGATGAGCCGTTGCGACGACAGGTTTCGGCGGAACCGGTTTGTCGGAAACAGAGGCCGGCTTGGCCGCGACATGTGTGGGTTTGTCCGTCGTCAGGCTGGCGACGAAGCGACGCGCTGCAGCCGAGTTCTCATAAAGGGCGATTCCCCCTGCGACGGCAGCCAAGGCCCCGACCCAGAGCCAGGTCGACGAGCCGGAGCTCGCCGCCGAACGCTTGCCGCCTTTGCGACGAGAACCGGATTTTCCCCGCGACTGAGCCATGACCATCTCCACTTTTCGAATCGAGGAGAAGTATCGGAGGCAAGGATTGCCGAATGGTTTCTGCGAGGTCATGGTCAGTAGTGAAAACAGCATTGGAGAACGACAAGCCTTGGCTCACCGCCAACATCCTCCACGCGATACACCAACCGGTGTTCCTGCGTAATTCGCCGAGACCATTGGCCCTTAAGTTGGTTGCGCAGCGGTTCCGGCTTCCCAATACCTTCAAAAGGATGGCGCAACGCATCCTTGATCAGCTCATTGATCCGAATGACGATCTTCGGGTCGGTCTCTTGCCAGTAGATATACTCGCGCCAAGCTTCTGGTTCCCAGGCAAGCAGAAACGTCTTGCCTGGTGGCATCAACCGGACTTCTTGGTCAGAGCATAGTCTTCCGGCTCGATAAGGTCATGAACGATCAAGTTCTTTCCCTCTTCGGCGGTGGCGATCGCTTCCATCAAGCGCGTTGCATTCGCCGGTGTGGAAAGAAGATGAAGCGTCTCCAGCATGCCCTCATATTCATCCTTGTCGATCAGGATGGCAGAGGGCTTGTCACGGCGCACGATCTCCACCGCCACGCGATCGTTGGAAACTTCATCGAGAAGGCTCGCGAGTTCCTGACGAGCCTGGGAAAACATGATCGTGCGCATCGGCGCCTCCAACGAAGACATGTACAACAAATAGTACAAGTCCTCAGGAAGATCAAATATCTCTTACACCACCCGCCCCGTCGCAAGCGCCGTAGCCCAATCGAGGCGGCCGTTCGAGGCCGCGAGCCGCGACATCGCCATGTGATCGTATGGCACGTTGCGGAATTGCGGCACCCAGCCGGACGCCGTCTTCTCCATAACCGCGTAGGATGCCATGCAGTGGCCCGTCTCCACCTTGTGAACCAACGGCTTGTCGTCGTCATAGGCAGGGCAGCCGACGCTTCCAGGATTGACGACGAGGCGCCCGTCAGAAAGCTGCACGGCGCGCGGTACATGGCTGTGGCCGCAGAGGATCAAGGGCTGGTCGATGCCCTCCGCAAGCGCCTCGATCTCGGAGAGCGGCTTCAGAAAGACATGCCCGTCGCTCGATACCTCCTCCAGCCAGTAGACATTGTCGTCTCGCGGCGTGGCATGGCAAAGGAAGACCTCCTCCCGGTAAACCATACTGAACGGCAGCTTGCGCAGCCAATCGAAATGCCGCTGCGAGAGCTGCGCATGGGCATGCGCATCGGAGGGCGCGAACGCACCGGCCGGCGTTTCGAGGAGATAGCGGTCGTGATTGCCCCGGACCGTCCGCACCGCATGCATATCCAGAAGCAGCAGCAGATCGCCCGCCCGGTCTGCTTCCAACGGCCCGCTGAAGCAATCGCCGAGATTGACAATCTCGCGTATGCCGAGCGATGCAATGTCGTCCAGCACCGCTCGCAATGCCGCGCAATTTCCATGAATGTCGGCGATCGCGGCAAAACGCATCAGCTTCCCCTGTAGGTCGAGTAGCCGTAGGGCGAGAGAAGCAGCGGCACGTGATAATGCGCCGCGGTGTCGGAGATGCCGAAGCGGATCGGAATGACGTCGAGAAAGGCAGGTTCGGTGAGCTTCGTGCCCTGCGCGCGAAGATAGTCGCCGGCATAAAAGACGAGTTCGTATTCGCCGACAAGGAAGCTCTCGCCGATCAGGATCGGCCCGCCGTCGGCCCGTCCGTCGGAATTGGTGGCGAGGGATTTGATCTTCTCGCGGGCCTCGCCGCTCAACCGGTAGAGATCGATCTTCAGCCCTTCGGCAGGCCGGCCGCTGGCGGTATCGAGCACATGGGTGGTGAGGCCTGTCATAGGCTGGGCTCCGCGATCAGATAGGGAGTTTCGAAGAAGAATTCTTCCAGATTGTTGCCGGGACCTTCGCGGTCGGCAACCAGAAAATCGCTGGCGCTGCCGATTACCATCAGCGGATGATGCCAGACGTTCCGGCGGTAGTTTACGCCCTGATCGCCGCGCGCCAAGAATATCCGGGGGACGTCGGGCGTGCCGTCCTGATCCTGCGAAACCGCGACGAGAAAGGGCTGGCCCGAAAGTGGCGAAAAGCTCTGGCTGCCGAACGGGTGCCGCTCCATCATCGTGATGGCATAGGGAAACTGCCGCGGCTGACCGCGGAATATGCTGAGGATGATCCGCGCGCCCTCGCCGGTCACCTCGGGCGCTGCCAGCGCATGGAAGCGCTCCGTCGTACCCCCGTTGATGAGCTTCATGGTAGAAGGATTAGTTTCGATCACGTCGCCGAAGGGCGCGAAGGCCGCTTTGGTGAGCGGCCGGATTTCAAGAAAATCGGTCAATTCAAAAGCCTTTGATCATTCGCCTTGAGCACGCCAGTGGCGGAGAGAGTCTAGCTGGGAGATGAGAGCGGGCAGAGAGATTTTCACCGTATCCAGGACGATAGGCAGTTCCAGCTCATAATAATCGTGCACCACGAAATTGCGCAGTCCGCGCATTTTCGACCAAGGTATCTCTGGATGTTCGACCGGGAAGTCTGGATGATGTGCCATGATCCTCGATGCGGCTTCGCCGACAAGGACCAATGCCATCGCCACTGCCATCTGGGTGCGGACGTCCGACAGGAAATCTTCCTGTTCCATGTCTGCGACGAAGTCACAGGCCTGAAGCGCGGCAGATTGCATCTGATCGAGATACCCTCTCAGGCGATCCCCGCTCATATGGCCGACGCTTCCGCCAATATCCTGGTCCGCATCGCGGGTTTGAGGCCACCGGAGGTGACGAGGTCAACTCTGGTCTTCAAAAGCTCTTCCAATGTCTCCTGAAGCCCCCCAAGATCGAACAAAGTGGTGCCAGGAAGCGCATCCACCAGGATGTCGATATCGCTCTCCGGTCCGTCCTCGCCGCGGGCCACCGAGCCGAAGACACGCGGATTGGCCGCGTTGAAGCGCTTCGTCGCTTCGCGGATCGCTTCCCTGTTCTTCTCCAAGACTTCCGACGGTCTCATGACGGCATCACTCCCGATATCGTCAATATAAGCGACGGAAGATCGGGAGAAAAGCGTTATGGAAGACGCTTCCTATTCACCTTGGACATGCCGATGGCGGGCATTTTGAAGTTGCGCGAGCAATTCCGGAATCATCTGGTCCACGGTCAGCCACACCGTCTCGATATCGAGCTGAAAATATTGATGCGCAATACGATTGCGCATGTTCTTGATATCCCGCAAGGGAATTTCGGGATGCTCGACAACGAAACTCGGGAACCGCTCCATTATCTTTGTCGCGCATTCACCGATTGCCATGATGTTGGCGATGACCGCGTCCTGCATGACCTCGTCATCGTGGAAGCTATCCCTATCCATACCTCGGACATATCTCACGGCTTTTCCGCCGGCGAAAATCATGCGGTCCAGATATGTCTCCAGGCGCTCAGAAGTCATATAGCGGCAGCTTCCGCTATGACGCGCGCGCGAATCTCGGGTGGGAAATCCCCGGGCACTTTTACGTCTACCGGGATTCCCAGCGCCTCCTCCAAATCACCCTGGAGACCGCCCAGAGTAAAGAGCGAGGTCGTTGGCGACGGATCGACCAAGATATCCAGATCGCTGTCCGCACGGTCGCTGCCTCGAAGCACTGACCCATAGACACGAGGATTTAAGACCTGCCGGCGGGCAACGATCGCTCGAATAATGTCCCTGTTCTTCTCCAAGACTTCCGACGGTCTCATGACGGCATCACTCCTGATATCGTCAATATAAGCGACGCAAGGTTGAGAGGAAAGAACCGCATCCATTACCCCTCCGGCAGCATCGAAAGCAGCCTCAGCAGCGCGATCCGCTCGACCTGCGCGGCGGCAGTTTCGAATTCTTCCTGCGCACCGTTGTGGATGCGCTTTTCGAAGGCGGCGAGAATGTCCTGCTTGTCGAGGCCCTTGACCGCGATGATGAACGGAAAGCCGAACTTTGTCGTATAGGCCGTGTTGAGTTCGGTGAAGCGGGCATGTTCTTCAGCACTCAGCCGGTCGAGCCCGGCACCTGCCTGTTCCTGCCTGCTGTCCTCCGTCAATTCTCCGGCGATCGCGAGCCTGCCGGCGAGATCGGGATGGGCGCGCAGCACGCCCAGGCGCTCCTCATGGCTCGCCTTGCGGAAGACCGACACCAGTCCCGCATGGACACCCTTCGCCGTCAGCGGCACAAAGACAAGACCGCTATCGTAAGCACGTTCGGCGATGAACGGCGAGTGCTCGAAAACGCCGCCGAATTTCGCGATGAAATCTCCCCGCGCGGTCATGGCGCGCCCGCCGGCTTGTGATGCTGGTGCCAATGGTTGGCGATCTCGATGCGGCGGGGCAGCCAGACCTTGTCGTGGCTGAGCACATATTCGATGAAGCGGCGCAGCGCCGCCGCACGGCCCGGTCGGCCGACGAGGCGGCAGTGGAGACCGACCGACATCATCTTCGGCGCGCCTTCCCTGCCCTCCTGGTAGAGCACGTCGAAAGCGTCCTTCAGATAGTTGAAGAACTGATCCCCGGCATTGAACCCCTGCGGCGTCGCAAACCGCATGTCGTTGGCCTCGAGCGTATAGGGAATGATCAGGAACGGTTTCCCGCCGAGACCCGGCACCCAGTAAGGCAGGTCGTCGGCGTAGGAATCGGACGAATAAAGGAAGCCGCCCTCCTCCATCACCAAGCGAAGCGTGTTCCCCGACGGCTTGCCCTGATACATGCCGTAGGGCCGCTCGCCGACAAGCTCGGTGTGAAGGCGAACGGCTTCCAGGATATGCTCGCGCTCCCTTTCTTCCGGAAAATCCCTGTATTCCAGCCAGCGGTAGCCGTGGCTGGCGATCTCCCAGCCCGCCTCCTTCATCGCGGCGACCGCTTCCGGGTTGCGGGCCATGGCGAGCGTCACGCCGTAGACGGTCGCCTGCACCTTGAGTTCTGTGAACATGCGCCAGAGCCGCCAGAAGCCGGCGCGCGAGCCGTATTCGTAGATCGACTCCATGTTGAGATTGCGCTGGCCGGGCCAGGGCGCCGCCCCCACGATCTCCGAGAGCAGAGACTCGGAGGCAGCGTCGCCATCGAGGATCGAGCTCTCGCCGCCCTCTTCATAGTTGATCACGAACTGGACCGCGACATGCGCGCCGCCCGGCCATTTCGGATCGGGAGTGGAGCGGCCGTAGCCGATGAGATCGCGCGGATAGTCTTCAGCCTGCATCAAATCACCCTCGAAATTCATCCGCGACGGTAGCCCACCGTTTTGCGGAATGTCGAGGCCGAAAGCGGGCTCAGATACCAAACGCCCTGAGAGAGGCGACCGAGACGACGCCGAGTGCCACCGAAACGAGCATCGGCAGGCGAAGTGCTGCAAAAGCAGTCACCGCGCAGGCGATTGTTTCGGCAAGCCCCGTGGCCAACGCGGTCGGCGCGACGACCGCCATCAGCACCGCCGGCGGAATCGATTCGATTGCCTTGCGGCGGCTGCCGTCGAGCGCGACATGGCGAATGAGGACGAGGCCGCCTAGACGGGTGAGCGCCGTGGCCGCCGCCATGGCGAGGATGGCGAGCAGGGTTGCAGGATCGACGCTCATGACGCCACCTCCA
This sequence comes from Hyphomicrobiales bacterium, assembly GCA_900469955.1. Taxonomy (GTDB): domain Bacteria; phylum Pseudomonadota; class Alphaproteobacteria; order Rhizobiales; family Rhizobiaceae; genus Neorhizobium. The sequence goes on from UBYX01000002.1 coordinate 335,755, forward strand.
CGCCGCGGCGGCTGCCGGAAACGACGGCGGCGACAAGGCCCGCGACGGCACCCGCCGCGATGTACCAGACACCAGGCACGAAATGCTGGGTCGCGACGGCGGCGGCACCGCTTGCAAAGAGCACGGCGCCGGTTTCCCGCCCCTTCCAGAAACCCATGACCAGCACGATGAACACCGCCGGAAAGGCGAAATCGAGCCCGAGCACCACCGGATCGCCGAGGAAAGCGCCGAGCGCCGCGCCGGCAATACCGGAGAGAACCCAGGCAAGATAGAAGGGCGCCACCAGGCCGGCGAACCATGCGGGCGTCAGCCGGGCGACCTTCGCCCGGAACTCAGCCATCGCCCAGATCTCGTCGGCCAGGAAAAGCATGGCGAGATACCGCTCGCGCGGACCGAAACCTCCCATCCTGGTGCCGAGCGAAGCGCTCATCAGCACATGGCGGACATTGACCAGCAATGCGGCGAAGCCGACGCCCACCCAGGATGCGGGATGGGTCCAGATATCCATCGCCACGAATTGCGAACCGCCGGCAAAGACCAGCGTACTCATCAACCCGGCCTCGACCGGCGTCAGCCCCTTGGTCGCTGCTACTGCGCCAAAGACCAGGCCGATCGGAATAACGGCGGCGATCAGCGGCGCGATCGCCCGCATGCCGCCGAGAAAATCCTGAAGTCTTGCATTCTCGTTCACGTCGAAACCTCCGATGGGAGCAGAGGTCATAGGCCGGCGGAGAACTCACGTCTTGAAGGAAAGTGACACCCGGGGGCCGCGAGCGCCGATACCGGCCGCTGACGTCTTCAGCGGGCGCGGTATTGCCCGGGCGTCAGCCCCGTTCGGGATTTGAAGTGGCGGG
>UBYX01000002.1:336617-379035 GCA_900469955.1 Hyphomicrobiales bacterium
AAATGGGCCTGATCGGCAAAGCCGCATTCCAGCGCGATCTCCGCCGGCTGGCCGCCCCGCCTCAGGCGCTTGCGCGCCTCGCGGATGCGAATGTCGGTGAGGAAGGAATGCGGCGTGATATGAAATTCCTTGCGGAAGGCGCGGATGAGATGGGCACGGCTCAAGCCTGCCACTTCGGCCAGTTCCTCCAGCCCGACATCGCTGGCAAAATTTTCCACCAGATAGTCGCGCGCCCGATGGACAGCGGATTTTTCGGCCGTATCGGTCGGTACGATGATCGAGCTGCCGTGCCGCCGGAACATCGCGTCGAGCACCAGGAACATCGCCTGGCTCGTCTCCAGCGCACCGGAACCCGTCTCCAGGGTGCGATGCGCTGCGTGGAACGCGTCGGCGAGCGTCTGGTCGCGGAGTATCTGTCTGCCGAAGGCGGGTATGCCCTGAAAAGGCTTTCCCGTGACGTCCTCCAGAATTTCGCGCAGCAGCGGCAGGTCGGGATAGATCATCCGGTAGCGGTAACCGCCCTCGTACGGTGCCCCGTCATGGGTCTCTCCGGGATTGATGAGATAGAGGTCGCCCGGGCCGGAGGCTTCCCTCGTGCCGCGGATCGTGGCGATCTGGCCGCCGCTTTCGATCGCGCCGATGCTGAACGTGTCATGGGCATGCGGGGCGAATTCGTGGGTGAGGAAGGTGGCCGTCAGGCATTCCATGCCGCCGAAACGGCTATCCCGCCAGAAACGGGTGGTTTCCGTTTCCGCCAGCGGCATATAGTCGGCTGCCTGCTCCTGCGAGATGTTGTCCATCGCGCGGATATAGCAGATTTGCCCTGCGGCTTCTTGAACAAAAGTGACGCCGGAGTTTCAGGCTGTCTTGCGCGACGCGACCCGCCCCATGGGATGCAGGGAATGAACGACGAGCGGTGCGCCCTGCTCCTCCTCGACGAAGAGGGCCAGGTTTGCAACCTCGACCGGCTTCCGGAGGAAGGGCTCGAAATGATCGCGCAGAGCCAGTTCGAAGCGCGGCATGTCGACGGTGGAAAGCGGCCCCGTCAGCGTCATGTGGAAGCGGAATTCGTCCATCACGTAGGCGTTGCCCCAACGGTGGAGGTTTGCAAACTGCGGAGCGGTCAGGTCGCCCGGATCGCAGCGCTCCAGCTCCGCTTCGGAAAGCGGCGCGCGAAAGGCATCGAATTCCTGCACGACGGCGGCCGCGAGAAACCGCATGGTCTCGCAGGGCAGAACCGGCGCAAGACCGAAGAAATTACCGAGCCGAACGACTTCGAGCCTCGGCAGCTCGAACGGATCGTGGGCGCCGGCAAACCGCATCAGGTGGCGCAGCAGCGCCTGTTCCGTCACGCCCGGTGCGAGCCGGAAGGGCGACTTCAGCGTGGCGTGGAAACCGGAGCGGCGCGGCAGGGCGGTGTTGAAGGCAATATCGTGGATGCCGATGCCTCGGATCGCCGGCGGCTCCATGGCTTCGCCGGAAAAGGCGTTGCGGCCAAGCCACTGGGCGGCGGCCAGCGTCAGCGGGTCATATGCCGGAGGTGTGAAATATATGGCATAGCGCATCAGTCACCTTCTCGTGCGTCCTTCTCTGCCCCGGTATTTTACGCATTGCTCAACTACCCCACGAATGGAGGTACGTGATTTGCGTGACAGATTAACGACGAGGGCGGCGCAGGATTCGCGTTTAGCGCGCGGTGGCAGCCAGATGATTTTCCAAGGAAAAGGAGCCCGGAAGCTGCATTTCCTCGCCATTTACCGGACGAAGCGCCGCCTCCGCGAGCTTGTGGGCAAGCCCGAAGCTGACCTTGAAACCACCTGTGAGAGCAATCACCTTGTGGTGATCCGGATGCGGCCCGACCATCGGGTCGCGATCGATGGCCTTGGGCCGAAGCCCGGCCCAGCGTTCGACGATCGGCGCCTCCTTCAGGGCCGGCACAAGGGCTCGGGCGCGGTCGAGCAGGTCGTCGAGCAGGTCGTCCGTCGAGGCGGCGTTTCCGAACACATCCTCGCTGGTGCTGCCGACTGCAACATGCCCGCCCTCGTGGGCGACGACATAGAGCCCGTTGAGAAAGATGACCGGCAGCGCCGAATCGACATCGGCCTTGAGCAATGCCGCCTGCCCCTTCACCGCCTGCCCGAGCGGCCGTGGCAGCGGCGGCGAGATGTGTCTCAACAACGGGAAGGACTGGTGACCTGCCGCAACGATGCAATGACCGAAGGCAACGCTTTCGCCACCTGCGAAGATCACGCGGCTTCTCTCCGGCTCGATTCGCTCGGCGCCGAGCCCTTCGACGATCCGCACATGCTTTGCCGGGCGCAGGAAAGCCGCAAGCGCGGCAATGAGACCGCGGGGCGAAACGCGTGCCGCGAAAGTGTCGTGGACAAGCCCGGCTTCGGCGAAGGATGTATCCGGCCAATCTTCGTAAGGAGTATGATCGACGACATGCCAGTGGAAGCGGCGGTCCTGCTGATGCCAGCAGGTTTCGGCATCCTGCGAGTGCCGCAGGGCGATCGTTCTGAGATGCGGTTTCGGCAAAGGGATCAACCGCCCACAGCGGCGGTACCCGCAGGGCATGCCGGTCGCCGCCTCGATCCCCGCGACCTCTTGTTCGAGCGACAGCAGCGCGTCGAACTGGAACTGCTTCTTGCCGTTCCACTTGTCCGGCATGTGCGGCATCAGCGCACCGAGAAGCCCGCCGCTCGCCCCCTGCCCCAGCCGGCCCGCATCGACGAGCAGTGTCCGGACACCGAGGCGTTCGGCCTTGACCGCCGCCCATAGGCCCATGATGCCGCCACCGAGAATGACGAGATCGACGACTGCCGGAAGATCGTGAGATTGACCGCCAGGATGCGGTTGACCCTTGGAGCCGGCAGGATTATCCGCATGTCCCATGAGCGACGATGACCCCGAAAAGCTTGCGCGCCCCGACAGTGTTGCGGGGGAAAACCAGCCGCTGGACTGGCACGACGGCGATATGCCCTATTCCCAGAAGTTTGGCGATCACTTTTATTGCCGCACCGACGGGCGGCTCGAATGCGGCCACACCTTCCTCGCGGGCAATGGTCTGCCGGAGCGCTGGCGGAACGACGGGTCACCAGCCGGAGACTTCAGGATCGGCGAGCTCGGCTTCGGCACGGGTCTGAATTTCTGCGAAACCTGGCGCCAGTGGAAACTCTCCCGCACCACTGCGGGAAAACTTCACTTCATCTCCTTCGAACTCTACCCAATGAAACGCGAAGAGATCGACCGCGCGCTGTCCCGCTGGCCGGAGCTCGATGCCGAACGCGGTGCGCTTACCGCAGCCTGGCCGGACGAGCCCGCCGGAAAGGTCGAGATCCAAGCCGATCCGCAGACGCGGCTCACCGTCGTTTGCGGCCCCGCGCTAGAATCCGTGACTGCCGCCGAACCCGGGTTCAACGCCTGGTTCCTCGACGGTTTCGCGCCCTCCCGCAATCCGGACATGTGGTCGCCGGAACTGATGCAGGCGATCCATGAGAAGACAGCCCCTGGCGGCACATTCGGCACCTATGCCGCCGCCGGCTTCGTGCGCCGCAACCTGTCCGCCGCCGGTTTCGAGGTCGAACGCCGCCCGGGATTTGCCGGAAAACGCGAGATGCTTTGCGGCGTCAAAGCCTGACCCGCAGTCCGGCCCAGTTGCCGCAATTGTGGAGGCGAGCCATACCCCTCCCCCACGCAGCAGAAGGCCCGCGCCTGTTCCCCCTGCGCGGGCCTTTCCCAAGTTCCAGACTCTTCTATGCACGACCTGGGAAAGATAACTTTACGCCCAGAACAGAAAGGCACAACTCACTCAAAGGAGCTAGCCTCAGATCCCGCCGGTTCATCCGTTCTGGGTAAGCTGATTTTGTGTCAGAGGCGGAGCGCAAGGGCTTGGCTGCAGTTCTCAAATCTCTCACGACCCGTTCGGGAGTAAATCCGTGTCTTCCCTGAAGCCATTGGATTGCGCGAACTTACCTTACGGACCCAAGCAAATGCTGACAAAAGAAAGCGGCCGGTTATACAAAGCCGGCCGCTAAGACCGCACTGCGTTGGGGGGTGCAACATGCTGTCTCACTTATCAGGTGACCGTAGTTCATGGCCAAGATCAACTTGAACATTGGGTGAAACGGATGCATCAACATCCCCTTATGGCCTAAATCGAATGGAAGCCGAACAAAACGTATATTCGTATTCTCGAAGACGGAGGATACTCCCGGGCCGTAAATCCAGCTATATATCAGGTGGGCTGATTCACCGGGGTAAGCATGGATGTTTGTGGGTTTGGACCTGCGCTTGATTTGTCGTCGGATCGATGTCGAGCAGCAACGGGGAACGCCGTTGCTGGAGCTTGTGAGCCTGGTGCGTGATATGCTGCACCGGCAAAGACAGGCTGGCTGAAAACAGGTTGAACGATCGGCGGCGCAGCCCCTCGTCATCCATCTCCACGCGCGCCCCTATGCCGTTGCGTCAGTAGCGGCCTACCCTTCCGAAAAGGGACAGTCGCAGACTTCGCCGGCATTTGCGATACCGGAAGGTATCGGGGCCTTGTTGCTTCGGCAGCAGCAGTTGTAGGAGCGGCTGCCGGCCGGCGGCAGTTCGATCGGGTCAGCATCGTCCGGTTCGCCGTGGCGCGCCACACCGAGCCGGAGTGCAGAAACGATCATTTGGAAGCCTTACCCGAAACACCCCGGCTTGCCCACCCGAAACCGGTCAGGGAGCTCGCGCCGGTCCGCCAGGGCGCGAGCCCTTCACCAGACGCAGAACTTACTGGGGAAAAATCAGGGCTCGACCGTTTTTCCCGTTCGAGCCCCTCAACAGTCTGTCGAGTGAGAGGAGAATGGCACAATTGTTGCGCCGAAAAATCCCCCATACGGGTTAGTACAATGGGCGTAGTGCGTCGTTATGTGTCCGAGAACGCAAAAGCTTTAACCGGAAACTGAAGTTGCGGCAGCGCCGCCGATCCAGGCGCGGATCTTGGATTCGAGTGCTTCCGGGCTGATCGGCTTGGACAGATAATCGTCCATGCCGGCCTTGATGCAGAGTTCGCGGTCGCTTTCCAGCGCATGCGCGGTCACCCCGATGATCGGGGTATGCAACCCGCTCTGGCTTTCCAGTTCGCGGATCTTCTGGGTCGCCTGATGCCCGTTCATGACCGGCATGGACACGTCCATGAGGATAACCGCCGGCTCGTGTTCCTTCCAGGCCTCCACGGCCTCGGCGCCATTCTTGACGATCTGGAACAGCCAGCCGGTCGACTGCAGGATCTGCGTGAAGACGATCTGGTTGACCTCGTTGTCCTCGGCCACCAGCACGTCGAGTGTCGGATTGGAGCGCATCGGCGGCGTCGAGACCGGTTCGTCGGCGATGACGGGTGTGGAGGACGTGGCTTGACGGGGGCTGGAGCCCTCCCCCTGAGACGCGATACGAACTGCGTCGGGCCGAACCTGAAGGTTCTCCAGCGCGCGCCGTTTCGTACGGATCGAGCGGACCACCTCGATAATCGTGCTGCGCAGCAGATTGGCGCGGGCCGGCTTCATCAGATGCGCCTGGATATTGAGCGCCTGGAAGGTGCTGTCGTCGCTGGCCATGTCCATCGAGGTCAGGAAGATGACGCCAGTACCGTCGAACCGGGCGTCGCTCCGCAGGTTCCTGGCAAAGTCCAGGCCGTTCATTTCCGGCATGTGATAGTCGAGCACGATGGCGTCGACGGCAACGCCGATCCGGGCAGCCTCACCGAGGATCGCCAGACCCTCGGCGCCGCCGTTGGCGGCGACCGCGTCGAAGCCCCACATGGAAAGCTGCTCGCTCAGAATGCGGCGGTTGACGGGATTGTCGTCGACCACGAGGATGCGCGCGCCGCTGGTATTGATCGGCAGAACGGTCTGGACGTTCCGCTCGCTGACCACATCGAAGGGCAGATGCACGGTGAAGGCCGAGCCGCGACCGAGCTCGCTTTCGACCTCGATGCGCCCGCCGAAAAGCTCCGTGAGCCCTGCGGTAATGGCAAGCCCGAGGCCGGTACCCTCATGGCGGCGGGTGGAGGACGTGTCCACCTGGGAGAATTTCTCGAAAACCGACCGCAGCTTCTCGTCGGGGATGCCGAGACCGGTATCCTCGATGCGGATCGTGAGCAGCATCTTGCCCGGAGCGGTCGGCTTCGACATCAGGTCGATGAAGACATGGCCCTTTTCGGTGAACTTCACCGCATTGCCGACCAGGTTGGTGATAATCTGGCGGAAACGACCGGCGTCCCCCATGACCGTCTCGCGAACGGACGCATCACCGCGCACGATGAGTTCGATGTCCTTTTCCGCAGCGGACGAGGATAGCAGCGTCGCCACGTCCTCGATCGCCTCGACCGGATCGAATGGCGCCTTGCGGAGCTTCATCTGCCCGGCGTCGATCTTGGAGAAGTCGAGAATATCGTTGATGATCGTCAGCAGCGCGTTGCCCGACTTGACGATGATGTCGATGAACGTCTTCTGCCGGGTATCAAGATTGGACTTGGCGAGCAGTTCGGCCATGCCCAGCACGCCGTTCATCGGCGTGCGGATTTCGTGGCTCATGTTGGCGAGGAATTCGGACTTCGCCCGATCGGCCGCCTCGGCGCGCTGCAGAAGCCGTGTCAGCTCCTCCTCGCGTTCCTTTGTGTCGGTGACGTCCGTGAAGATGGCAAGCCAGTGGTCGCTGCCGGTGATATTGGCCTCGACATGAATCCACTTGCGGCCTTCGACCCGGAAATCGGCAAAGACCGGCTTTCCGGCGGCCAGGTTTTCCTCCCAGCTCCTGAGGGTATCTGCGGCTACGTCCGGTGGACCAAGGTCGCCGCGCCTGACGCAGAAGCGGAAGATGTCCCGCCACTGTTTGCCGGGCATGGCCATTTCAGCCGGCATTTCGAGCATGCTCGACAAGGCATCGTTGCAGAAGATGATTTCGCCGTCATGCAGGATGAGAAGGCCCTGCGACATCGCGCTGGTGGCGTCGCGCATCAGCGCGCCGTGCTGTTCGAGCGCGACGCGAGCCTCCTGAATCTCCTGCTCGCGCTTGCGGACGGCGGTGATGTCCATGTAGGTCAGCAGCGTCTTGCCGCCGGAAAGCCCGGTACCGGAAATGACGATGCTGCGGCCGTTGCGGCTTTTCACCTCAATCGGCGGCCTGTCCTCGCCTTCCGTCAGGGCCGCAATACGGCCCTGGTAGATCTCCTCGAAGCTGAGGTTCGACTCGGCATAGATGCCGCGGTCGAAATTGACCTTCAGGAAGTCGCGATAGGAGCGGCCGGGCAGATCGAACTGCTCGCCTGCATCCCAGAAATCGTAAAAACTCGGATTGGCGTATTCGAAGTTGAACGTCTCGTCGAGAATGGCAATGCCGACCGGAATGGCGCTCAGAATGGTCTGCAGATCTTCGCCGACCTTTTCCGCCTTGGTCTGAGCCTCCTTGATCAAGGAAACGTCCATGCGCGAGCCGACGAGATGGTGCGCGCCGTCGCGGGTCATGATCCGCCGCAGACGGGTGATCACGGGTACGACGGAGCCGTCGGGGAAAGTCACGTCCTCCGACTTGTCGATTTCCTCACCGTCCATGATGCGGTCGTTTTCGAGGCGGAACTTCTCCGCCGCGTCCGGAAACATCTCCGTTTCCGTCTTGCCCAGGAACTGCTCGCGCGGGGCGCCGAGCATGGCTTCGTAGGCGGCATTGGCATAGGTCAGCTGATGGTCGCTGTTGCGGGCAAAAACGGGGACCGGCAGATCCTCCAGGACCGCCCGCAGCAACTCCGTCTCGGCCACCTGCGCCCGCAGGAGCATTTCCTGTTCCTTGAAATCCGTCACGTCGTGACGGACGGCGAGCAGCAGGCCATTCTCGAGGCGCTTGTTGAGGCTTCGCATCCAGCGCCCGTCGGACAGCTGATAAATGCTTTCCGTATAGGGAAGCCGGAACGGTTTCATCCGCTCCTCGATCCAGGCGGCCTTGCCGGGGGTCTCGGCCGCGATCTTCTCCGGCGACAAACGCTTGCGCCGGTCATAGGCATGGCCGAGGATTTCCTTCAGCGTGATGCCGCGCCGGACCTCGATCGACATCGATGCGAAATAGTTCGAAAGCTCCGAGTTCCAGTAAAGCAGCGAGTCGTTCTTGTCATAGATGCCGATGCCCATTTCGAGCATGTCGAGCGCGTCGTCGACGAGCGCGCCATCCAGGACGGAAATAGGCTCGCCCATCCGGCCGGCAGGCAGGCGGGAGAAGTCTGCGCCCGCTCCCGCAACCACGCTGAGCCCCTTGGCCGGTACGAAGGATCCGAAGAGATAGGTGTGGTCGTCCTCGGTGAGAAAACGTTCTATGTGAAGTTCATGCCGCGCCACGCCGGCGCGGTCGTAGCAGAACGCGGTTTCCTCGGTGCCGAAGACGATCGCCCGGCATTCCTTCTCCTTGCGATCAGCATCCACGGCGCTGCCGAAAAGGCCGTTGCTCGTTTTGCCGATAAGTTCGTGCGGATGTTTACCGAAGAGCCGGGCATAGGCAGCGTTCACCGCCACGTAAGTGAGGGCGCTGTCCTTGATGAAGGCGGGTTCGGCGAGATCGTTGATCCGCTCGCACGCCGTTCTCAGCAGTTCACTTTCCGTCTCCACCTTCCCACTCCGCGTTCCGGCCGTAACCAGTTCGATTCGTTGGCCCCCCAAGCAATGGATAACAGCACGCGCGCGTTAACAACGTGTTGTTGATGAAGGAGACGGGCGGCACAATTTCGGCGATTTATCGGGATCGCCGGGCAAGACGCTCAATGGGAATCCCAAGAGCGTGGAGGAGCGACGGAAAGCCCAAGAATCGGACGATCTTAAATGCGTCCGCATTTCGCCGGAATTTCGCCAAAATACCCACCCTGAAGCGCATTCATCCGAAGATATTCAACCACAAACTGAGGGTGGCTGAACAACGGTTCAGACTACTCATGGCTCGCTTTCATGAATCCGCCGCCTTTGCGGGCGACGCTTTGTCCGTGCCCTTAAACCACAAGAGGGAAAGGAACAAAGACATGTCCGTACTGCAAAAGAGCATTTCCGCAGGCTTGCTAGCTCTGTCGGTAGCAGGCGCTTTAACGGCGGCCGCTCCGGCTGCGCAAGCCCGCGACCGACATCACGACGACGTCTGGCCCGGCGTCGCGGCCGGACTTGCGGGCGGCATCATCGGCGGCGCGATCGTCTCAGGATCCCAGCGGCCGGTCTATGTAGAGCCGGAATACGACTATGCGCCACCGCCGCCGCGGCGCGTCTATTACCGCACCCAGTATGCACCGCGCTGCCACTACGAGTGGGTCGAGAACGAGTGGGGCGAGGCCTATCGCGCCCGCGTCTGCCCGCGCTACTGACCCCCGGCAGTGGCTGACCATACCAAGCCCGCGTTCGATTAGAGCGCGGGCTTATTCTTCTCAACCCGCGGCTTGGTGGGGCGCCGGAATGGAATGGCCGGCTGTTTCCCCTCTCGCAATTGCGAAACATTCACTTGACTTTTGCCCCCAAATCCACCAAATGCGCATCAGCTTTCACCTTCCGGCCGCCGCGTGAGCTGGCCCTGCGTTCAAAATAACCGCGAAGAAGGAACAAGGCGCACAGATAGATCGCCCTGACCCTCAGGGTTTAAGCGCTGGAAAGCAATTTCCAACTTGCAAGTTCCCACTTCACGCGGGGTTCTTGACGCCACAGGCAGACCGGACGGCATGGTGCCGGCCCCGGCATAGGCTCGTGGCGCCCCGAAAAGGTATTCGACTTGACGAATTTCCAAGAGCTTGGCCTTGCCAAGCAGCTCGTAGCCACTCTTTTTGCGCTTGGTTACGAAACGCCCACGCCGATCCAGGCCCAGGCGATCCCACAGCTTCTCGAAGGCCGCGACATGATCGGCCTCGCTCAGACCGGCACCGGCAAGACCGCTGCATTCGGTCTGCCGCTCATCGAAATGCTCCTGAAGGACCCGAAGCGTCCTGACAACCGCACCGCCCGCACCCTGATCCTGGCTCCGACCCGCGAATTGGTGAACCAGATCGCCGTCAACCTGAAGAGCTATGTCCGCAACACGCCGTTGAAGATCAACGCCGTCGTCGGCGGCGCATCGATCAACAAGCAGCAACTGCAGCTGGAAAAGGGTACCGACATTCTCGTCGCCACCCCCGGCCGCCTGCTCGACCTCGTCGCCCGCCGCGCAATCGGCTTGACGACGGTGCGTTACCTTGTGCTCGACGAAGCCGACCAGATGCTCGACCTCGGCTTCATCCATGATCTGCGCAAGATTTCCAAGATGGTTCCGAAGAACCGTCAGACCCTGCTCTTCTCGGCCACCATGCCGAAGGCGATCGCCGATCTTGCCGCCGACTTCCTGAAGGATCCGATCCAGGTCTCCGTCACGCCTCCGGGCAAGGCTGCCGACAAGGTTGAACAGTTCGTCCACTTCGTCGCCGGCAAGAACGACAAGACCGATCTTCTCAAGAAGTCGCTCGAAGATAATCCCGATGGCCGCGCCATGGTTTTCCTGCGCACCAAGCACGGCGCCGAGAAGCTTTCAAAGCATCTCGAGCATATCGGCTTCAAGGTCGCTTCGATCCACGGCAACAAGAGCCAGGGCCAGCGCGAGCGCGCCCTGAAGGCCTTCCGCGACAACGAGATCCGCGTCCTCGTGGCAACCGACGTTGCTGCCCGCGGCATCGATATCCCGGGTGTCACGCACGTCTTCAACTACGACCTTCCGGAAGTGCCGGATGCTTACGTGCACCGCATCGGCCGAACCGCACGTGCTGGCCGCGACGGCATCGCGATCGCCTTCTGCGCACCGGACGAAACGGGCCTGCTGCGTGACATCGAACGCCTGATGGCCATCGAAATCGCAACCGCCTCCGGCGAGCGTCCGGAGGGCATGAGCCGTCCGTCGCGTGGCGGCGGCAATCGTGGCGGCGCCAATCGCGGCCGTGGCGGCAACGGCGCAGGCCAGGGTCGCGGTCGTGGAAACGGCGAAGGCCGTCCCGAGCGTCGCGACCGCCCTGCCCGCAAACCTTTCTTCGCGGCCGAAGGTGCAGAGGGTGGCGAGCGTCAGGATCGTCCGTTCCGCGGCGATCGCCCGCAGCGCCCCAATGGCGACCGTCCGCACCGCGGCGAACGCCGCAACGAGGACTTCCGCGGCCAGCGTCGCGGCGAAGAAGCACCGCGCTTCGAAGCCGACAGCGATCTTGCCACGACGTCGGATTTCCGCCCCGCCAAGAAGCAGTTCGGCCCCCAGGACGGGATGAAGAACGGCGAAGGCAGACCGGCTCGCAAGGAACACCGCAAGGGCAATGGCGGCCAGAACCCGCATGCGGCGCACGCTCCGCATGAATCCGGCAACCAGCGCAAGGCGCATAACGGTGGCCAGGGCCGTCCGGCACATGCCGGTCAGCCGCAGGGCGAAAACCGCGGCCCCGTTCGGTTCGGCAACGACAATCGCAATGGCGGCCAGCAGGGCCGCAAACGCAGCCGGGCGTAACCGACGAATAGGAAAAGAGGCCGCTTTCGCGGCCTCTTTTTTTGTCATTTGACTGCCGCGTTTCCGCCGTCTGCGAAAAGCGCGGTCCCCGCGACGAAACTCGCCATGGGACTGGCGAGGAAAAGCGCCGCCCGGGCGATCTCTTCCGGTTGCGCGATCCGCTTCATCGCGTGCAGCCCGGCCGCCCATTCCTTCTGCGCCGCATCGCCGGCCATCGGCGTATCGACCCCGCCCGGCAGAAGCGCATTGGCCCGAATGCCCTTCGCCCCATAGTCGGCGGTAATCCCCTTGACCAATCCCATGAGGCCGGCCTTGGAAGCGCCATAGGTGGCCATGCCGGGAATGCCGACACTGGTGCCGACGAAGGTGGAGGTGAAGATGATCGATCCGCCTCCGCGCTCCAGCATGGCGGGAATTTGCCAGCGGGCGCCGAGGAAGGCGCTGCCGAGGTTCATGGTCATGGTCTGCTGCCATTCCTCGATCGTCACGTCAGCCAGCGGCTTGTAAGGCCCGACCGTGCCAGCATTGTTCAAGGCAATGTCGAGACCGCCGAACCGGCCGATCGCCGCTTCGAGCAGCTTGCGATGGGTTTCCTCTTCCGCGACATCGCCCGCCACGGCGACTGCGCGACCGCCGGTCGCCTCGATTTCCGAAACCAGCTTCTGCAGTTCCGCCTCGCCTCGCGCATTGGCAACGACGGCAGCCCCCTCCGCGGCGAAGAGCAAGGCGGCGGCGCGGCCGATGCCGCTCGATGCGCCGGTGACGATGGCAACTTTGTTATTCAGCATGATGTAGCTCCTGTTGGGTTACATCTACTGCCTAAGACCGCAGGGCTGCCGGCGACACCCGTTTCCTGATCGATCGGCGATGCGCTCAGTTCTTCCGGTTCACCATATAGACGCCGGCCACGACGATTGCCGTGCCGACGATCATCGGCAACGTCAGCGGCTCGCCGAAGAGGATCGCGGCCTCGATCGCCACGACCGGCGGCATGAGGTAGATCAGCGAAGCCGCGCGAGACACCTGGCCGCGGCGGATGAGATAGAGCAGCAGGCCGACCGCACCCATGGAAATGCCGAACACGGACCATGCCATGGCGAACATCGCCTCATGCGTCCAGTCGAAGCGCAGGTTCTCCAGGAGAAGCGCGAGCGGCACCGTCACGATCAGCGCTCCGACGAATTGCAGCGTGGCGATCGAGAAAAGGTCGCCCTCCTGCAGGTGCCGTTTCTGGTAGAGCGTACCGTATGTCACCGAGGTCATCGCGACGAGATTGATCAGCACCGGAAGGGCAAGACCCGCAAGGCCGCGATCGAACACGTCGAGGAGCTGCGGCGAAATCGCGATCAGGATGCCGGCAAAGCCGAGCACCAGCCCGAGCTTCTGCATGGGCCGTAACCGCTCGCTGATGAAGAAGGGAGCGGCGAGCGCGGTGAGCAGCGGTTGCAGACCAGCGATAATGCCGGACAAGCCTGCCGGCACGCCCTGTCCGATCGCATACCAGACGCCCGACAGATAAAGGCCGTGCAGGAAGATGCCGGAGATAATCGCATAGCCGAATTGGCTCTTCGTCTTCGGCCATTTCGCCCCCATGACCAGACAAACGGCGAAGAAGGCTATGGCCGCAAGAGAGTGGCGGACGACTAGAAAAGTAACGGGATCGGCATGCACCACCGCATATTTTGCAACGATCCAGCCCGTGGACCACAGGAGAACGAAGAGGGCCGGAGCCAGGCGATCAAGCATAGGGATATCCGGCTGACTGTCACAAAAAGGCGGGTGGTGCCTGTCTATGCGGAGCCACCTCGATGGTCAAAGCAGAAAAACTGATTGCTTCATTGAAGCGAGTTTCAAGGGGCTGAACAGCGCTTGGGCAATTGGCGTTTTTGCAGGCAGCAGCGCCCCCCCCGATCCGAAAGCGGAAGCTTGCCGCCCAGGAAATCAGCACATCTGGCGATGTGAGCAGACGCTGAAGCCATGATTTTCAACCCAGCCGAATCTTCGCAGGCAAATGTGCATGGTTCTTGCATTGCGATCTGCGTTGTATTCAAATGACTGAAAAACGGGGAACGCGCCTTTGGCATTTGATGAAATGTTGACTGCGGAAAATCTTCCGCGCCCGCCATACAAGACCTATCATGAATGGTATACCAGCCAGGATGCCGCCCATCTGATCCGCAAGACCCAGGATGCGGAAAACATCTTCAGGAAAACCGGCATCACCTTCGCGGTCTACGGACACGCAGACAGTTCCGAAAAGCTCATCCCCTTCGATATCATCCCCCGCATCATTTCCGCCCGTGAATGGCGCAAGCTGGCGCAAGGCATCGAACAGCGGGTTCTGGCGCTCAACGCCTTTCTCGACGACATCTACCACAAGCAGGAAATCATCAAGGCAGGCCGCATTCCGCGCGAACTGATCGAGAAGAACGTCGCCTTCCTGCCGGAGATGATCGGCTTCAAGCCGCCCGGCGGCGTCTATACCCACATCGTCGGCACCGACATCGTGCGCACCGGCGAGGATCAGTTCTACGTGCTGGAGGACAATGCCCGCACACCGTCCGGCGTCAGCTACATGCTGGAAAACCGGGAAACCATGATGCAGATGTTCCCGGAACTGTTTGCACTGAACAAGGTGCAGAGGGTCGAGGACTATCCAAGGCTCCTGCGCCAGTCGCTCGCCTCGCTCGCCCCTGCCGGCTGCAAGGGGAAACCGCGCGTCGCGGTGTTGACCCCCGGCATCTATAACTCCGCCTATTACGAGCATTCGTTTCTCGCCGATCAGATGGGCGTCGAACTCGTCGAGGGCGGCGATCTGCGCGTCATCGACGGGCGCGTCAAGATGCGCACGACAAGAGGGTACGAAGCGATCGACGTGCTCTACCGCCGCGTCGACGACGACTTCCTGGATCCACTTACCTTCCGGCCCGATTCAGCACTCGGCATTCCCGGCATCATGGACGTCTACCGCGCCGGCAACATCACCATCGCCAATGCACCCGGCACCGGCATTTCCGACGACAAGGCGATATACTCCTATATGCCGGAGATCGTCGAATTCTACACTGGCCGCAAGGCGCTTCTGGAAAACGTGCCGACCTGGCGCTGCTCCGAGCCCGACAGCCTGAAATACGTGCTGGAGCATATCGAGGAGCTGGTCATCAAGGAGGTGCACGGCTCCGGCGGCTACGGCATGCTGGTCGGTCCGACGGCGACCAAGAAGGAGCGCACCGACTTCGCCGAGAAACTCGCCGCCAAGCCGACCAACTACATCGCTCAGCCGACGCTGGCGCTTTCGACCGTGCCGATCTTCGTCAACAAAGGCGTCGCCCCGCGGCATGTCGACCTGCGCCCTTACGTGCTGGTTTCCGACAAGGTGAAGATCATTCCCGGCGGACTGACCCGCGTGGCGCTGAAACAGGGATCCCTGGTGGTGAATTCCAGCCAGGGCGGCGGCACGAAGGACACTTGGGTTCTGGAAGATTGAGGCTGTAGAATGCTTGGAAGAACTGCAAACGGCCTCTACTGGATGTTTCGTTACATCGAGAGGGCCGAAAATATCGCCCGTCTCGTCGATGCGGGCCTGCGCGTCTCGCTGACGCGTGCCGGTTCGAGCGACGAGGACTGGGACGGGGTGCTGCAGAGCGCCGGCGTCCGCGAAGCCTATTCGGAGGTCCACCCGCAGCTGACCGCCGCCGATGCCATCGACTATCTGCTGCGCGACCAGTCCAATCCCTCGAGCGTCATGTCCTGCATCGAATGGGGGCGCAACAATGCCCGAATGGTGCGAACCGCCCTGACCCGGGAAACCTGGGAAGCCACCAACGAGGCGTGGATCGATCTGAAGGCACGGCTTGCCCGCAAGCCGAAACAGGCCGACCTGCCCGAACTGATCGACGGGATCAAGCATCGCTGCGGGCTGATCCGCGGCGCCTTCCATGGCTCCATGCTCCGAAACGATCTCTACAACTTCTCACGCATCGGCACCTTCATCGAGAGAGCGGACAATACCAGCCGCATTCTCGACGTGAAATATTACGTCCTGCTGCCGGCCGTCAGCCACGTAGGCTCGGCGCTCGACAATTTCCAATGGGAATCGATCCTGCGTTCGGTCTCCGCCCACCGCTCCTATGGCTGGGTCTACGACGGCGAATACCAGTCGGCGAACATCGCGGACTTCCTGATCCTCAAAGTCCAGATGCCCCGCTCGCTTGCCTATTGCTACGAGAAGATCGTCAGCAATCTCGGCTACATCGCCGAAGACTACGGCGAGCGGCTGAAGGCCCATGAGACGGCCGACGCAATCCGTTCGACGCTGAAGCGCAGCTCGATGCCCGACATCATGGATCAGGGCCTGCACGAGTTTCTGGAAGACTTCGTCAGCCGCAACAACCAGTTGAGTGCCGAGATCTCCGAAGGCTACCGCTTCTACCACTAGGCCCACAGGCACAGGATTTACAGCACATGCGGCTGAAGATTTCCCATACGACCGAATATCTCTACGACCAGCCGGTGCCCTATTCGCTGCAGCGGCTGCGGCTGACACCCGTCGACGGGCCGACCCAGAAGATCATCAACTGGTCGATCACCGTCGACGGCGCCAAGATCGAGGCCGGTTACGCCGACCAGTTCGGCAATCGCGTCGAACTCGTATCGGCAGAAGGCACGGAACACACGATCCGCATTACGGCGTCCGGAGAGGTGGAAACCAGCGACAGCGCCGGCGTCTTCGGGCCGCATCAGGGTTTCTGCCCGCTCTGGCTCTTCCTGCGCGAGACGCCGCGCACGAAGGCCGGCAAGCTGATCAAGGAGCTCGCCAAAGGCCTTAAGGGCGACAGCGAACTTGCCAGGATGCACGCTCTGATGGAGGCGATCCATAAAATCGTCGCCTATACGCCGGGAACGACCGACACGGAGACGACTGCGGAAGAGGCCCTGGAGGCGAAGACCGGCGTCTGCCAGGACCACGCGCATATCTTCATCTCGGCGGCCCGGCTCCTCGATATCCCGGCCCGTTATGTTTCCGGCTATCTGCTGATGGAGGGCACCACGGAGCAGGTGGCCACCCATGCCTGGAGCGAGGTGCACCTGCCCGGTCTCGGCTGGGTCGGCTTCGACGCCGCAAACAATATCTGCCCGGACGATCGCTATGTGCGCATCGCCTCCGGCCTCTGCTACCGCGACTGCGCGCCGGTTTCCGGCATGCGCCTCGGCCTTGCGGGTGAAAATCTCAAGGTTTCCCTGACGGTCGCGCCCGGCCAGACGCAAAGCCAGAGCCAGAACGGGCAGAGCCAGAACCAGACCCAGGGGTAGGAGCGGTCCGGAAAAGCCGGAACTAGCGATTTCGTGAATTGCCTGTGGCGACGAACGCGCCTGACCAAAGTGAAGTGCCGGGAGGCGCAACGGCAGTGAGCGCTCATCAAAGCGAGGCGTCAACTGTCGCTACGTGCCCTTGATCATTGCTGTAGGCAAGTATTGCGCGATCCGCGGTCAAAAGCGGGATTCCGAAATGACGGGCGGTGGCGACGAGCCATCTATCGGCGGGGTCGTTGTGAAAGTTTCCGGGTAAGCGGACGCTGTCTACCGATATTGCTGGCTCAAGCTGAGCCCACTTGACACCTGGTCTGTCGAGGTTTCGTTCGAGCCACAATCCGACTTCAAGGCTGAGAGCGAGTTTGCCTCTTTCGGTCAGCAACGCAATTTCCCAGCAGGTAACAACGGATACAAACAGACCATCAGCCGTTGCAGCCTCATTCAAGAGGCGAACGGCATTGCGGCCAAGGCGCTTGTCTTCTTCTACGGCCCAAACCACCACATGCGTGTCAGCCAGGATCACTTCAGAGCTTCCCACTCGCCCGGGTCGATCGCGGGAGCAAAGGGATCGTCATAGCGAAGCACGGAACCTTTCATGGCCCCTACAATACCCTTCTTTGCCGCAGGCTTCTCAACAACGGGTGTCAGTACAGCCACAGGCCTTCCCCGTTTGGTGATGGTAATCGGCTGACCATCTTCATTCATTTCATCGATCAGACGCAGGCATGTGGCCTTGAACTCGGCAGCAGCAACTGTTTTGGCTGTCATGACCACATCTCCTGTACAGGTTTACTTCTATATAGTCATTTCCGGTTCCATTCAATGGGCCGCAAGCCCGGCGCCACCTCCGCATGCTCTGCTCCTCCTCCAAAAACGAGGTGAGGTATGCTGTTTGGGCAATCCGTGTTTCAGTCGGTGCTGACGCGGCTGAAGGAAGAACGCGGCGAGGAAGAAGCCGAAGAGACGGACGCCGGTTTCCGCATAAAAGGGCTTGGCCTCGGTTTCGTCGCCACTACGGACGACGGCCCTACCGGCGCCGCGACCGGGACGGAAGCCTATTTCGCATTCCTGCCCGAACTGGCGGACATCGAGCATGCCTCGCATGAGCCGGCGCCGGCCGACCCGCCGGCACCACAGATCCCCCCTCACCTGCTTCGCCTGACACAGGAAGAGATTACAGAGGAACTCGCAATTACCGCCGCCGACACGGAGGCGACGCTTGCCGAAAAGCGGCGCCGATTCGCCAAGGCCAACCATCCCGATGGCGTCGCGCCGGAATTTCGCGACAACGCCAACATCCGCATGAAGACGGCCAACCTGCTGATCGATACGGCGATCAAGGGGCTTTTCTGGCGATAGATTGGGTTGGGCGGCGTGCCCTTGGAAGGGACTGCGGACGCCTGCGCTAGTCCCTCGGCTCCTGCGAAGGCTTCTCCGCCGGCGGTTCCCGCTTTTCCAGAAACAGCTTGTAGGTCGCATAGATGCCTACGGCGCCGACGATAAGCGCCCAGAACGGCTCGCCGGAATAAAGCTCGAACCCCGCCCAGACGAAGCAGACGGCCACTATCAGAAGCCGCCGCCACAGCGGTGCGTAGAACGGATGGTTCGGATCGATCATGTCTTCATTCTCCTGCCGCTCTAACGGGGGGATGCGGCCTCGAGAGAATGATATCCTGATCCACGATCGAAAAAGCAAGGTTGAGATGGCCTTCGAAGACAAGTGACGGCTCATCCGGCGCAATCGTCAGCACCGGCATGCCGCCCAGCCGCACGACCTGCGCCTCGGCAAGCCCTTCTTCGATGCCCGCCTGCAGAAGGTCCTGATGCCGCGTCCCGGGCCCGGTGATGAAGACCGGCATATGCCCGTGCAGGCTGAGCAGGCGCGAAAGTCCGTTGCCGAGCGCAACGCCTGCCTGCCGGAAAGCAAGCTGCGCCCTGCGATTGCCTTGCCGGGCCTGGGCCGCGATCTTGTCGATTTCCCCAAGCGGCACGAACTTGGCCGGAATCGTATCGATCGGCACTTCGAAAGCGGTGCGGAGGATGGCGTAGAAGCCCGCATAGGCCTCGATGCAGCCGCGCGCTCCGCAACGACAGAGGGCTCCGCTGGGAATATGCAGCATATGCCCGAAATTCGGGGCGGATATGTCGGGCGCGGGCGCCGTCCCCCGGCGTCCGATCCCCAGGCCGATGCTGTGGCCGAGCGAAAGCGCCGCAAGAACCGGTTCGCCTTCACCTGCCTTTTTTGTCTCGCGCTCCAGAAGCGCGCCGGCAACGAGCAGGGTCTCGTTGTTGAGGATGACTTTCGCGGGCCACCCGCCCTTCAAAACCGCGGTGAAATCCACCGGCTGGGCGCCGAAGACCGGCGACCAAACGAGGACGGGCTCGGAGGCATGTGCGAGCCCCTTGCTGCTGACCGAGATCAGCAGGACCTCGTCCGGATTGATCCGCGAACGGGCGAGCACCCGTTCAAGCGCCGCCGAGATGGAATCGAGGAAGGCGGCGGTACCGCCCTGCGCACGCGGCTCGGTAAACCGGTCGAGGAGCGTGCCGGCATAATCCACCAGCGAATATTGAATGGAATCCGAGGAAATGATGACGATGATCAGGTAGCCGCAATTGCGCCGCTGACTGAAGAGCACGCGCGGCCGCCCCCGGCCTGTCGCTGCCTGCTGCTCCATCTTTTCGATAACGCCCGCGCGCTCCAGCTCCGCCGTGATGGCTGAAATGGTGGCCGAAGCCAGCCGCGTCGCATCGGAAATCTCGGTATGGGCAAGCCGGCCATGGCGACGCAGCGCAGACAGCACGAGTGCGCTGTTCTGCTGCCGGACCAGTTCGGTGCTCGATTTCGCCAGCATTCCTTGCAGGGTTCTCCTCGCCTCTGTCGATACGGCAGTGCCCTGTCCTCCACAAGTGCCGATTGACAGCCATTTGAATCTCTGACATCTAATTTCTCGACTGTCGAGAAAAAAGCTCGGAGGCTTTGCCCGACAGGTAATCTGGCGGGGGGAGAGCACGGAGGCTTTTGGCCCATCCGCCGTCACTCGGGAGGACATTATGAGATCATTCGTAAAGCTGATGGCCGGCGCGGCCATCCTCGTTTCCATGAACACCGCCACCATGGCAGCCAATCTCGTCGTCGGCGTATCCTGGTCGAACTTCCAGGAAGAACGCTGGAAGACGGACGAAGCCGCGATCAAGAAGGCGCTCGAAGCTGCCGGCGCAAAGTACATTTCCGCTGACGCCCAGTCTTCCGCCGCCAAGCAGCTGACCGACGTCGAGTCGCTGATTTCCCAGGGCGCCAACGCGCTGATCGTGCTCGCCCAGGACAGCGACGCCATCGCGCCGGCGATCGAAAAGGCAACCGCCGAAGGCATTCCGGTGGTCGGCTACGATCGTCTGATCGAAAATCCGGAAGCCTTCTACATCACCTTCGATAACAAGGAAGTCGGCCGGATGCAGGCGCAGGGTGTCTTCAAGGTGAAGCCGGAAGGCAATTACGTCTTCATCAAGGGTTCGTCTTCCGACCCGAACGCGGATTTCCTGTTTGCAGGCCAGATGGAAGTGCTGAAGGCAGCGGTCGACGCCGGCAAGATCAAGAATGTCGGCGAAGCCTATACGGACGGCTGGAAGCCTGAGAACGCCCAGAAGAACATGGAGCAGTTCCTGACCAAGAACAACAACAAGGTCGACGCGGTCGTCGCATCGAACGACGGCACCGCCGGCGGCGCGATTGCGGCGCTCGACGCTCAGGGCCTAGCAGGTTCGGTACCGGTCTCCGGCCAGGACGCCGACAAGGCGGCGCTGAACCGCGTTGCGCTTGGCACCCAGACCGTATCCGTCTGGAAGGACAGCCGCGAACTCGGCAAGACCGCCGCCGAAATCGCCCTCGCTCTCGCTTCCGGCAAGAAGATGACCGAGATCCCGAACGTCCAGACCTTCAACGGCGGACCGAAGAAACAGGCCATGCAGTCGGTCTTCCTGAAGCCGCTGCCGATCACCAAGGACAACCTCGACGTGGTCATCAAGGCCGGCTGGATCAGCAAGGCGGAAGCCTGCCAGGGCGTCAAGGCCGGCGCGGTCGCAGCCTGCAAGTAAGAATGGCCAAGTCCAGCCGATAAACGTGCCGACGCCGCAGCATTTCTGCCGCGGCGTCGGTTTTCGGCGTAAGATGCGCAGCCGCGTGAACAAGCGAAAAGCGGCAAAGCGCCATTGAGAGGTGCTGACCGGCGGGAGATTTCCGGCTGCGATGCCCTCAAAAAGGTGGGGAACGGCAAAGATGGCCGATACGATGCAAACCACAACGAAATCGACGACATCGGTGGGAACGGGCCAGGCGGAGGGCAATCTGCTGTCGCGCTTCTTCCGTGCAACCGAGATCGACACCCGCATGCTCGGCATGATCGGCGCGCTGCTGATCATCTGGATCGGCTTCCACATATTGACGGGCGGCCTGTTCCTGACGCCGCGAAATCTCTGGAACCTCTCGGTGCAGACCGCCTCCGTCGCAGTCATGGCAACCGGCATGGTGCTGGTCATCGTGACCCGCAACATCGATCTTTCGGTCGGTTCCATCCTCGGCTTCACCGGCATGATCATGGGCGTGCTCCAGGCGCGGCTGCTGCCGGAAATGCTGGGTTTCAATCACCCCGCCATCTGGCTGATCACGCTTTGTGCGGGCCTGGTGATCGGCGGCCTGATCGGCACGCTGCACGGCGCCATCATCGCCTTCCTCAGCGTCCCCTCCTTCATCGTCACGCTCGGCGGCCTGCTCGTCTGGCGCGGCGCCACCTGGTTCGTCACCAGCGGCCAGACGGTCGCCCCGATGGACGCCAATTTCCGCCTGATGGGCGGCGGCACGGAAGGTTCGATCGGCGCCACCTGGAGCTGGATCGTCGGCATTCTCGCCTGTCTGGCGATCGTCGCGGCGATCATCAATGCCCGGCATCAGCGCAAGCGCTTCCATTTTCCACGCCGTCCGGTATGGGCCGAATATGTGCTGGTCGCGCTCGGCTGTGCCATCGTTCTCGGCGCCGTCTGGATCGCCAACCAATATTATTGGCCGATCAACATCGCCCGCCGCTACGCCGAAGCGAACAACATTGCCTGGCCGGAAGGCGGACTGTTCATTTCCCAAGGCATTGCGGTGCCGGTTCTGATGGCGATCGCCGTCGGCATCGTCATGACCTTCATCGCCACCAGGCTCCGCTTTGGTCGCTACGTCTTTGCGATCGGCGGCAACCCGGAGGCAGCCGAACTCGCCGGCATCAAGACCCGTTGGGTGACGGTCAAGATCTTCGCGCTGATGGGCGTGCTCTGCGCCATCGCCGCGGCGATTTCCACCGCCCGCCTCAACGCGGCGACCAACGCGCAAGGGGAACTCGACGAGCTCTATACCATCGCTGCGGCGGTCATCGGCGGCACCTCTCTTGCCGGCGGCATGGGATCGATCGCCGGCGCGATGCTGGGCGCGCTCGTCATGCAGTCGCTTCAGTCCGGCATGGTGCTACTCGGCATCGACACGCCCTTCCAGCGCATCGTCGTCGGCATGGTGCTCGTCGTGGCCGTCTGGCTCGACACCGTCTACCGCGCCAGAGCCAAGTAACAGGAGTTTTCATCGTGACGGAACCAACCAATCCGCTCGTGGAAATGAAGAACATTTCCATCTCCTTCGGCGGGATCCACGCGGTCGAGAACGCCTCGGTCGATCTGTTTCCCGGCGAGGTCGTGGCCTTGCTCGGCCACAACGGCGCCGGCAAATCGACGCTGATCAAGATCCTCTCGGGCGCCTACAAGCGCGACGCCGGGGACATTCTGATCAACGGCGAGCAGGCCGATATCCGCAACCCGCGCGACGCCAAGAAGTTCGGCATCGAAACGATCTACCAGACGCTCGCCGTCGCCGACAATGTCGATGCCGCCGCCAACCTCTATCTCGGCCGTGAACTGCAGACCAAATGGGGCACGCTCGACGATGTGGCGATGGAAGCCAATACCCGCGAGGTGATGGGGCGACTGAACCCCAACTTCAAGCGCTTCAAGGAACCCGTGAAGGCGCTTTCCGGTGGTCAGCGGCAGTCGGTGGCGATCGCTCGCGCCATCCTCTTCGACGCCCGCATCCTGATCATGGACGAGCCGACGGCCGCCCTTGGTCCCCAGGAAACAGCCCAGGTCGGCGATCTCATCAAGCAGTTGAAGCGCGAGGGGATCGGCATCTTCCTGATCAGCCACGACATCCACGACGTCTTCGATCTGGCCGACCGCGTCTTCGTGATGAAGAACGGCAAGGTGGTGGGTCACGCCCGCACCGAAGACGTCACCAAGGACGAGGTGCTCGGCATGATCATTCTCGGCAAGGTGCCGCCCGGCGCCACCCCCGGCCCCGGCGCCATGAAAGTGGCGTGATTTGCGGGAATCCGTTGTTTGCCTGTCTTTCTCGGTCCGCCGCCGCAGAGAGGCGTGGCAAGGCGGAACCGGAAACTCTTTTCCGGTTCCGTCTATTCCATCGAAATTGACGCCCGTTGAAATTGACGATTGATGCGGCAGTCATCCTGGGTTAAGAACCTGCCATCGGACAGGGCGAGTCATCGCCTCACGGTTAGCACCCGTAGCTCAGCTGGATAGAGTGTTGGATTCCGATTCCAAAGGTCACAGGTTCGAATCCTGTCGGGTGCGCCATTATTTTTCGAATTCGCCGAAGCTAAAAATCATATTTTTGAAATATCTTGGCGGCACTGGATCCAGCGTTATCACACGAAGTGGCCACGCGATGGCTGGCAGGAAATACTTCCTGAGCCGGTCAATCTGTAGCGGCCTTCACGCCTGAGCCGATGCCTCCAGGATGGAGATGGGTCCTTGGGTCTGAATGGCACGTTCGAACCTCAGCCCTGCCGCCTCGAACAGATTTGCATAATGTGCCTCCGTCCTCTCAAGGCCGCCGGTCACGGCGAGCATGACCACGTCTATTCCCTTGATCTGGTTCGGTTCGTCACCCGGGGGCACGATCGTCTCGGCCACCAGCACCTTACCGCCGGGCCGCATAGCCCTGCGGCAATTTCGAAGGATCTCCGTGGCACGCTCATCGTCCCAATCGTGAACGACCTTCTTCACGACGTAGAGGTCACCGCTGGGGACGCTTTCAAAGAAGTCACCGGCGATCAATTCCGTGCGCGGCAAATTCCCGCCCGCTCCTTGCCGCGCTGCCGCTACTCCCAAGGGCAAATCGAAAAGCACGCCGCTCAGATGGGGGTTCCGGGCCAGGATCTCGGAGAGAAGCTGACCATGTCCGCCGCCAACATCCACGACCCGCGTGAAGGGGCTGAAATCATAAGCTTCCGCCACCGCCTCATTGCTGCCCTGGCTCAGGGCGACCATGGCACGCTGAAACAATTCAGCCTGCTCCGGATGTTGTGAGAGCCAGTCAAATCGTGGGCTCCCGAACAGCTTGTCGAATGCCGGCTTTCCGGTGCGAACGGAATACAGCAGTTGCTCGAAGGCGAGATAAGCCTCGCTGTTGATCATCTGGACGAAGTCACCGGGACCCGGCCGATCAGAACGAAGCGCGGCGCCAAGCTCAGTCAGCTCGAAATGGCGGGGAGCGCCCTCCTTAAAGACGCCTTCGGACGCGAGAAGACGCATCACCCGATAAAGCCCGTCCGCATTCGTCCGGGTGGCGGTTGCCAGGTCGTCCACGGCCTGTTCGCCGGAGGCGAGGAGATCAGGGATACGGAGTTCGATAACGACCCGCATAGCTTGAGATACGACGAACCCTAATCCCAACCTCATGATCTTTTGCGACGGCATGGGCATGGCATTTCCTCGGCTGGCGGCGGAAGCTTAGCAGAACGGGGAGAACGCGACACTTCCACCAATCGGAGGATCACCCGGACCACACCCTGCTCTCAGCCACCGTACCTCAAACCGCTCGTCACGGGACAAAAACCAATTGCGATATAAAATCAGTCGACGTAACCTGAACCGATTGCATAAGGCAATCAGTGTCACGCGACATGAAAGGGAGCGCTATGGCCAAGCTTGTGTTCGCCATGAACCAGTCCCTGGACGGCTATGTCGACCATATGGAATTCGGCCCGAGCCCCGCGCTGTTCCGCCACTTCATCGAGGAGGCCGAGCGGCAGGCGGGCAGCATCTACGGCCGTCAGATGTATGAAGTCATGCGCTACTGGGATGACGACCATCCTGACTGGGATGGAGAGCGGCAGGCTTTTGCGGCCGCCTGGCGGAACCAGCCAAAATGGGTCGTGTCGCGCTCGTTGAAGTCTGTCGGCCCCAACGCCAGCCTTGTTGGACCTGATCTGGAAAGCGCCATCAGCAAGCTGAAGGCCGAGCGCGACGGGGAGATCGAGGTTGCCGGCCCTAATCTGGCGAAAAGCCTCACCGAACTTGGGTTGATTGATGAATATCGAATCTACCTGCACCCTGTCGTCCTCGGTCACGGCAAGCCATATTTTGCCGCGTCGCGGCCGCCGCTCCGCCTGGTGAGTCATGACCGGATCGACGAGGACGTAATCAGGCTGACCTATGTCCCCGCTTGATCGCAATGCGCCGATAGAAAATTCCCATTGAAACCTGCGCTTCCGTCGGCCAGCGCCCCTCTACCTCCCGCGCCGCCGCAGTGACGAGGCAAGATAACCGAGAGCCAGCGCCATGGCGGCGACGGCGATCCCGGTGCTGATAACGCCCGCGGGCGTTATCCTGGCGCTGCCTTGCAAGGTGATGTGTTTCCCCACCCGCAGCTCGAAAATAGACTTGATTTCCTCGGGATGTGAGGGGACTGCGATCGAAGGTTCTTCCTGAACGACTGCCATTTTGAAGCTCCGGTGCAAATAGGCCGCGGCCAAACGCCATTCCGGGACGGCCTTAGAGATAGCCGCGTCACAATAACATGCCAGTTTCCAGTTTCATCCTTGTTCGGTGCGCAATTGATTTGGTGGAACGGAAGGTTCGGACAGCCATGAGAGACATGACCCCGCGAACCCGACACAGCAATTGGGCGCCCGGTGGTTGCCGGCTTTCGCACCCACCCTGCCACACGGCGTCCGCACTTGCCCACGGCGCTCCACAAAACCAACATTATTCGCAGCCAAGGAGTTGATGAAGGACCTCTAGCCTTGGCTTTTGGCTCCACTATATCACCCGCCGGAGGGGGCGATCGTCGTCAGTCGCGCAAGTCGCGGCAAATCCATCAGGGAGGAGATTGTAGATAGGGGGCTCAATGACCGTAGTGCCCAACAGGCAACCCGTGTCTTTCGGACGCGGTTCACCAGGAAGAGCTTGCGCATCGTCCAAGCGACATCGACTGATTGCGGCCGCCTCGCGTAGCCGTGTCAGCCCGCGGCTCGAAAAGAAGCCGAAAACGTGCGCGAAAAAGGGTGGCTACGGAATGACCTATGCCCGACATTGCATCGAAGGGGCCAGCCATGAGCATTGCTGACCGGTTGGTGACTGGAAGTCTCTGGGTCACCCTTTCGAGGGTCATCGTCAACGGATTGTCGACGCTCAGCACCATTATCCTGGCCTGGTATCTTATGCCCTCGGATTTCGGCGTGGTGGCGCTTGCGACAACCATGCTCGCCATCGTCTCGACGGTGACCGAGCTTTCGCTCGGCGAAGCGCTCATCCGGCATGAAGATCCCGGAGAATCCCATTTCAGCGCGGCATGGACATTGGCTGCGACGCGCGGCCTGATATTGTGCCTTCTCTTCGCCGCATTCGCCTATCCGGCGTCCGTCCTCTACGAGGAACCGCGCCTGTTCGGCGTTCTCCTCGCGCTCAGCCTCAGCCTCCTGATCAACGGCCTTGCCAATCCACGTAGGATCATGCTCCAGCGGGAGCTGATTTTCTGGCAGGAGTTCGTATTGAACGTCGCTCAGAAAGTCGCCGGTTTTGTAGCGACCGTCGCCATAGCGGTCATCTATCACAGCTATTGGGCGCTTGTGGTCGGCACGTTGGTGATGCAGGCGACGAACGTTTTGACCTCTTATCTGGTCATGCCGTTCCGTCCTCGCATAACCTTTTCCCATATGCGGGAGTTCTTTTCGTTCTCCGTCTGGATCACCGCCGGACAGATCGTCAACACGCTCAACTGGCGGTTCGATTACCTGCTTATCGGCAAGCTGCTGAACGGCTCCGCGCTCGGCTATTATTCGCTTGGCGGCCAGCTGGCGATGATGCCGACGCGTGAGGCCACGGCACCCCTGACCGCGACCATCTATCCCGGATTCGCCAATGTCCGCCACGACCCCTATCGCCTGGCCGCAGCCTATCAGCGGGCGCAGGCGCTCCTGACGGCCGTTGCCCTGCCCGCCGGCATCGGCATGGCCGTCGTTGCAGATCCCCTCGTCAGGCTCGTGCTCGGCGAAAAGTGGCTTCCGGTGATCTTCATCATCCAGGCGCTCTCCTCGGTCTACGCGTTGCAGACTCTCGGCTCTCTCAACCAGCCGCTCGGCATGGCGCTCGGCCATACCCGCACCCTGTTTATCCGCGATACCCAGATGCTTCTGGTGCGGGTCCCGGTGATTACCATCGGCCTGGTGTTCTGGGGGCTTCCGGGGCTGATCGTAAGCCGCGTGCTCACCGGGCTCTTCAGCGCGTTCGTCAACATGATCATCGTGAAGCGCTTCATCAATGTTTCGGTCGCGGCGCAACTCTGGGCCAATTTCAGGGCGCTTGCGAGCTCGGCGGTCATGGCCGCGGGCGTCTTGCTTGCTCACCGGCATATGGGGGTCGAGACCGCGCCGATGGCGCTGGCTCTGCAGCTCGCCATCCTCATCTGCCTTGGAGGCCTTCTCTATTGCGCCTCCAGTATCGTTCTTTGGCTGGTCATGGACCGTCCAAACGGTCCTGAGACCGAAATAAGAAGAATCGCCTCCAAGGTGATCTCCAAAGTCAGTCACGCCTGATCAGAGGCTTGTTTCATTACAACTTTCGAAAGAGAGGCACGATGCCCGGCGCACAGCAATCCGAACTCATCACCAGGCTGCAGGACAGAACTCACGATTGCCTGAAGCAATTCGTCAAGCCTGATGAACCTTTGGCGATATTGGACTTCCCCGACATCAAGAACTGCGGGGATTCCGCGATCTGGCTGGGAGAGATGGCTTATCTCAAGGATCGCTACGCAAAGCGGCCCGCCTATGTCTGCACGACGGACGATTTTTCACCGGACGAGCTGACGAGCGCGGCCCCCAATGGTCCGATCTTCATTCACGGGGGCGGCAATTTCGGCGACGTATGGGTGTTCCATCAGGATTTCCGGGAGCGCGTGATGGAGCTGTTTCCCCACCGGCAGATCGTCCAGTTTCCGCAGTCGATTCATTACAAATCTCCGGAGCGGCTGGAGCAAAGCAAGCGGGCGATTGGCAAGCACGGGAACTTCGTGCTCCTGGTGCGCGACG
The DNA here is from genome assembly GCA_900469955.1 of Hyphomicrobiales bacterium. Taxonomy (GTDB): domain Bacteria; phylum Pseudomonadota; class Alphaproteobacteria; order Rhizobiales; family Rhizobiaceae; genus Neorhizobium. Next base: position 364,844 of record UBYX01000002.1, read on the forward strand.
AGGAATCGTTTCAGTTCGCCAAGGAAAACTTCGATTGCCAGGTGCATCTGTGCCCGGACATGGCCTTCTGCATCGGCAGCATAGAGCCCGATGCGCCGCAATTCCCGGTTCTTGCAATGCTCCGTGAGGACAAGGAGCAGGTTGGAACGGTTGATTTTTCCGCCTATCCCGACATTCCGAAGGAAGACTGGATTACCGAAAACCGTTCAAAGGTACGCGTTGCAAAGGCGCTCGGCGCGGCATCCGCACTGCTTCATCTCAGCCCCTCCGAAATTCGGCTGCGTAAACTGGATGCGGCGGCCAACAACCGCTTCCAGCGCGGTATCCGACAGATTTCCCGCGGCAAGGCCATCGTCACCGACCGCCTGCATGTGCATATCTGCTCGCTTCTGATCGGGCGCCGCCATGCCGTGCTCGACAACAATTACGGAAAGATCCGGCGTTTCATGAATGCTTTTTCAGGAGGCACGGATCTCTCTTACAAGGCTACCTCCCTCGATGATGGCATTCGATGGGCACGGGAACAGGCAGGTATCGCAGCGTGACCCAGCCCAGAGACAAGGACCGGAGGCCGTCATGAGTGTTGTAACGTTCATCATCCCTGTGAGGCATCAGAAAAACGCCCGCGACTGGAGCCTGCTGAAGAGAAATCTCACCCAGACCGTTGCCTCGATCGCCAATCAGACCAGCCGTGACTGGCGGGGAATAATCGTCGCCAACAGAGGCGCCGATCTTCCTGTGCTGCCGGACAAGTTCTCGGTGACGTGGGTGGATTTTCCGCCGAACGACATCCATGACCGAGGTAACGCGACCGAAGCGGATTTTCTGGACTCCTTCCGTGCCGACAAGGGCCGGCGAGTGCTCGCGGGCATGCTCGATGCCCGCGACAGCCGCTTCTTCATGATCGTCGATGATGACGATTTCGTAAGCTCTCGTATCGTTGAGTATGTTTCCCAGCACCAGAACGAGAACGGTTGGACGATCGACAAGGGTTACATCTGGGACGATGGCGGCAGTCTCTTACTGGGCCGCGACCAGTTCAGCCACTATTGCGGGACATCGCTGATCATTCGCTCTGATCTGTACGGACTGCCGCCAAGCGCGGAGGAGGCTTCGCTCGAGTGGATCAAGGATATGCTCGGCAGCCATGTCCGCATAGCACCGGCCTTGGCCGACCGTGGGACGCCATTGAGCTCGCTACCTTTTCCGGGCGCCGTTTACCGCGTCGCTCACAAGGGATCGCACAGCAAGGCACCCAGCCTCATTGAGATGTATTTCCTGAACAGGAACGCTCTCAAGCGGCCGGTCAATACCCTCAGGAACCTGTCGCGGTTGCGCCTTCTGTCCGCTGACCACAAGAGAGAGTTCTTCGGGCTTTCGAAATAGCCATTTGCCTTCCGCCATCCTGAAATGCGGCTTCGCATTTCAGGATGTTGCACCAAATGACGAGCGGATGCGGGTGCGGATTTCGTGTCTGGACAAGAGAGCGGCAGGGCGATGCTTGCCGACTTCAGCCTCTTCAGCGCATTCGGGGGCGAGATCGGCTCTCGCCCGTCCGCTTCAAGCAGAAAGTCGGGCTTCGGATGGTGCCTCGTCGTAGTGTATCCGCAGACAGCTGCGAACGCCTTCGGGAGCGAAGACCGTCTCCACCTCCCCCATTCCTCCCGAAAGAGCAGCGGGAATGAGCTTGCTGCCGAATCCCTGGCGCTCCGGCTGAGTGACCGACGGGCCGTTGCTTTCGGTCCAGTGGATCTCGACGAGTTGCGGCAACATCCGCCATTCGACGCTGACAATTCCCTCCGGCACCGAAAGGGCGCCGTATTTGGCGGCATTGGTGGCGAGCTCGTGGATGATCAAACCGATGCGCGGCGTGATGGCTTCCTGCAACTGAACGCTCGGCCCTGAAAACCGGAACCGCTCCGGGCCATAAGGCGAGAGCAAGACGCGAAGAAGCGCGTGCAGATCGGGCGGTGCGCCGGCGCTGCCCGAAGAAATGCGATGCGACTGCGAGAGCGCCGACAGCCGACCTTCAAACAGCGGCATGAAGCGTTCCGGCTCCTTGGTATTGCGCCATGTCAGCTGTGCGATGGACAGCACGAGCTGCATGATATTCGAAACGCGGTGGCGCATTTCGCGCGCCATGATTTCCGCTTCCCTTTCGGCCGCCTGCTGAGCCTGAATAGCCTGCTGAAGCGCGTGGATGATGGTGACCATCAAGCCGCCGAACACGACGAACATGACCGTCGCGGCCATGGTGCCCGCCCAGGCGCCGCCGGTGGTAGCGCCTGCCAGAGCGAAAGAGGCGGCAGCAACGATCACCAGGGCGCCGGCCCAAGGACCGCCCCACGCCGCCGACACCACGATCAGCGGATAGAAAGTCAGGAACGGCGCGCCGGTCAGCCATATCGAAAGGAAGGTACGTATGGCGAAACCGGCTAGAAGGCATGCGATAGCGACCACCAGCCCGCGTTTCCATGATGGGGGCTCATCCGGCAGGAGACGCTTCCAAAACTCTCCGCCAGCCCAGACTCGCTTACGCTCCATCAAATTCCCCTCTGCCGGCCGCATCCGCGACGATAATCCCTGTCCCGAGCAAATCATCGTCAGACAATGCTGACGCAGCATAGCCGGAAGTTCTAGACTGCGCATCCCCTGATCCACAAGATCAGCAGCAAGCCGGCGCTATTCGGTGAACGCTTCCATGGCGCTTGAGCGCCGGATAGGGACATTCTGTCGCCATTCGATACAGTCGATGCACCCGTCCGATACAGTCGATGCACGATCCGCGTACAGGTTCCCCAAAGCAATCCCCCTTGCACCACGTAACGGTCACGTCGCTGACTTCGCGATCTGATACCAGGTCCGGTTCGCGCTGACGACCTGATTACGTCCCGCTTCCTTCGCCCGATAAAGCGCCGCATCGGCCTGTGTGAATAGGGCCTGAGCGGTTATGTCGCCCGGCGCCTCCGGCGGCAGCGTGGCGGCTCCGATGCTGACCGTAACGTGGCCGAACGGCAAATTGGCCGTATGCGGCAATTCCAGCGCGCTCACTTGCACGCGGATTCTTTCCGCCACCGTCCAGGCTCCGCCGACATCCGCATCGGTCAAAAGCACCGCCATCTCCTCGCCGCCGTAGCGGGCGGCGATGTCGCCGGGACGTTTGACACAACTCCTGACGACGGCGGCGATCTGCGTGAGGCATTCGTCGCCAACCGCATGACCGTAAACGTCGTTCAACAGCTTGAAGCGGTCGGCATCGATCATCAGAAGAGACAACGGCGTCCTGCTGCGGCGGGCACGCTTCATCATCTCCTCGAATCGGACGTTGAAGGAGCGCCGGTTGGCAAGCTTCGTCAGATCGTCGGTACTGGCAAGCTGATCCAGCTGGTCATGCATGACCTTGTGCGTCGTGACGTCGCGGGTGATCGCCACGACGCGCGTCGCGCTCGCCTTGTTTTGCTCCGGCAATTTACTCAGGGCCGTCTCGAGCCAGACCTCCTCGCCGCTCGGCTTCACATGCTTGATGAGGAACTTTTCGTGAGTCGATCCGGTTTGCAGCCGCGCGGCAGCCTCGCGGACGGTCGCCTCGGCTTCTTCCGTCATGCCGGCATAGACGCTTTTTCCGATCAATCTGTCGGGCTCGATGCCGAGGATCACGGCCGAGGATGGAGAGACATATTCCCGGATGCCGTTCTCATCGAAGCGCGAAATCACGTCGCTCGAAGATTCCGCAAGCAACCTGAACTCGGCCTCGCGGGCCGCAAGCTGCGCCTCGCTTTCCTCACGCCGCTTGAGCTGCTGGCGCCAGTGCGACGCGGCGAGGATCGAAACGGCCATTAACACGGCGGCATAGATCCAACGGATCCTGGCCTCCTCCATCCACGCGACCAAAATCTGTCGCTTCGAGGCCGCGGCGAGTACGACGATGCCGGTTCGGTCGCTCTGATAAAAGCCGCCGATCCGCAGCTGCCGGTCCACCGGCGATCGGTAATGATAGGCTCCGGCCGTTGCCGCCTTCAGGTATCGCGAAAAGAGTTCGTGCGCGGCAATGTTGGTGCCCAACAGGCTTTCAGCCATCGGACCGCGCGCAAGAACCATGCCGTCGCCACGCGCGATCAGGAACGACCCGTCGCTCCCTACCGGGAAACTCCGGAAGAAGTTGACGAAATGCTTGACGCGGATGGTGGAGACAACGACGCCCCCGAACGAACCGTCCTCCCGGGGGACCTTCTGTGAAATCGGCCAGACCCAATCACCCGAAAGGCGGCTCTTGATCGGTTTGCCGAGAACCGGCAGCGGGAAAGGCTTGGCCTTGTGAAACTGGAAATATTCCCGGTCCGTATAGAGTGCGTCGGCGGGCGGCCGAGGGGCCGAGGTCGCGATCATACGGCCTTCCGCGTCGATGTAGGAAAGCGTGTCGAGCGTCGGGGACGCCTTCATCTGACGCGTGATGAGCGCACTGATCTTTTGCGCCATGTGAGGATGGCCCTCTTCATCGGTGATCTCCGAGATCAGACTGGCAAGAGGCAGCCGCGAGGTCTCGATGACATCGTCCGCGTGCTGGGCAATTGCCTCCGCGGTCTGCTCCAGGCTCCTCTCGGCCCGTCCGACCTCTGCTCTCCAATTTGAATATTCCGTCCAGCCGAGCAAAACGGAAAAGGCCAGAAATCCGAACAGGACGGCGACGGGTGTCGTCTTCGTGGACCGGATCATCAAGGCCTTCATAGAACTACTCCAGAGCCGCTCTCGAACATTTCCAGAAATACATTACAAAGAGCTAAATAACGTGCCTTCTGCTAGTCCGGGAAATGACCGGCAAAAAACAGTAGGTGTAGCGATGTCTAACACCTTCAAGGTCTTCGACGAATTTCAAGGGAGCGCCTCCCGCGATTCCAGCGGCCCGATGGAACCTTCAGCGCGCTTTTCGGCTTTCTAACATCGGAAACCTTAGCTTCAGCGAACATCCGGGATTTTGAAAAATGTCCTCGCCAAACGGACGCAACAACATATTCGACAGGTTCTCGACTGCCGTTGCCGAATGGTCCGGCAAGCCGATCGCCTTCGTCCTGGCGGTGATGCTCATCGCCATCTGGGCGCTGACTGGACCTATCTTCGGGTTTTCTGAAACATGGCAACTGGTCGTCAACACCGCCACGACCATCGTCACCTTCGTAATGGTGTTCGTTCTGCAAAATTCCCAAAACCGCGATGGCAGGGCAGTTCAGGCGAAACTCGACGAACTCATCCTGACCAGCCAGGCAGCCAACAAGTTCGTCGGCATAGAGAAACTCGACGAACGCGAACTGAGAAAATTGAGCGACCGCCTCGAGGAACAAGCCAAGGCGCTCGATGATCATGCGGACGACATTGAAGAAGAGAAGACAAGCGCTCACCCGTCGTTCTCGCCGGACGGCATAAAACCTTCGGCATCTGAGGAACTTGGTGAGGCAGTGGATGTTCGATCCCTGAGAAGCGGAGCGCAGCAGAATGAGACCCGAAGACGAACCAGGTCTGGCGCCATCAGCCGATAACCATGGGGAGAAGGTAAAGAAAGCGCGTGCCGGCCGCGGTCTTGTCTTCTTCATCGCCGGCGTGGCGATCGCAGCGCTGCTGCTTTACCTGACCATCGGGATCTATGCCGGCATCAGCAACGGTTGAGACCGAAGCGGAGGCAAAAAGGCGGCTCGCGCCGCCTTTTTGATTGATCTATTCTGCGGCCTGACGCGCCATCGGGTTGTTTGGGTGGGTCGTCCAGTTGGCATAGGTCGGCTCGACCACCTTGCCGGTGCGTTTGTCGAGATCGCCGGCGGCAAGCGGCTCCATCGTGATGCAGTTCTGGACCGGACAGACATTGACGCACAGATTGCAGCCGACGCATTCCTCCTGGATCACCTCGAAATGCCTGATACCGTTGACCACGTTGGTGATCGCCTGGTGCGAGGTGTCCTCGCAGGCGATGTGACAGCGACCGCACTTGATGCAGGCGTCCTGATCGATATGCGCCTTCGACACATAATTGAGGTTCAGATACTGCCAGTCGGAGACGTTCGGAACGGCGCGGCCGGTAATGTCATCGAGCGACCGGTGGCCCTTGGCGTCCATCCAGTCCGAGAGCCCGGTGATCATCTCCTGGACGATCTTGAATCCGTAGGTCATGGCGGCGGTGCAGACCTGCACGTTGCCCGCTCCGAGGACAAGGAATTCCGCCGCGTCGCGCCAGGTCGTGACGCCGCCGATGCCCGAAATCGGCAGACCATAGGTTTCTGGATCGCGGGCGATCTCGGCCACCATGTTGAGCGCGATCGGCTTGACCGCCGGGCCGCAATATCCGCCATGGCTGCCGCGGCCGTCGATCGAGGGCTCCGGCGAGAAGGTGTCGAGATTGACCCCGGTGATCGAGTTGATCGTATTGATCAGCGATACGGCATCCGTGCCGCCGGCTCGTGCCGCGCGCGCCGGCTTGCGGATATCGGTGATATTCGGCGTCAGTTTGGTGATGACAGGCATGCGGGTGTACTGCTTGCACCAGCGCACCACCATCTCGATATATTCCGGCACCTGACCGACCGCCGAGCCCATGCCGCGCTCCGACATGCCGTGCGGACAGCCGAAATTGAGCTCGATGCCGTCGGCGCCGGTCTCTTCGACAAGCGGCAGGATCGCCTTCCAGGCGTTTTCCTCGCAGGGAACCATGATCGAGGCGATGAGCGCCCGGTCCGGCCAGTTCATCTTCACCTGCTTCATCTCACGCAGGTTGGTGTAGAGGTCACGGTCGGTGATCAGCTCGATATTGTTGAGACCGAGCAGCCTGCGGTCGGCGCCCCAGATCGCGCCATAACGCGGACCGTTGACGTTGACGACGGGAGGCCCCTCCTCGCCGAGCGTCTTCCAGACCACGCCGCCCCAGCCTACCTTGAAAGCGCGCTCGACATTGTAGGCCTTGTCGGTCGGCGGTGCGGAGGCGAGCCAGAACGGGTTCGGGGATTTGATGCCGACGAAATTGTTGCGGATATCAGCCATGATTCGATCTCCCCTCAGGCGACGGCGATCGCCGGGCGCGCACCGGCGGCCAGGACGCGGTTGATGCTCTCGGCCGCGTCGCGCCCCTGCGCGACCGCCGAAACGGTGAGATCCTCGCGAAGACCGATACAATCGCCGCCGGCCCAGACGCCATCCATCGAAGTGCGGCCTTCCATATCGGTCGAGATCTTGCCCCTTTCGATCTGGAGCGCGCCGAGACCGGACGCCAGGAAGCTCTGGCCGATAGCCTTCATGATCTGGTCGGCGGCGATGACGCCGGTCTCGCCGGTGCCGACGAGCTTGCCGTCGCGCATCGCGGTATATTCCACCTCGATGCCGGCCACCTTGCCGTCCTTGCCGAGGATCGCCTTGGGAGCCAGCCAGTGGCGGATGATGACGCCGTTGGCGGTCGCGAGATCCTGCTCATAGGCGGAAGCGTTCATGTTCTCCTTGCCGCGGCGATAACAGATCGTCACCTCCTCGGCACCGAGCAGCTTTGCCTGGATCGCCGCATCGATCGCCGTCATGCCGCCGCCGAGGACAACGACCCGCCGGCCGATCGGAACGGTGGCCTTGTCGGCTGCCTGGCGGAGAGCCGCGATGAAATCGACGGCGTCCTCGACGCCTTCGAGCTCCTCGCCCTCGATGCCGAGCCCGTTGACGCCGGCAAGCCCCATGGCGAGAAAGACGGCATCATAGTTTGCCGTAAGATCCGAAAGCGAGAAGTCGCGGCCGAGCGCCACACCGTTCCTGGTCTCGATACCGCCGATCGCGGTGACGTAGTCGACTTCGCGCTGGGCGAAGTCGTCGACCGCCTTGTAGGTGGCGATACCATATTCGTTGAGCCCGCCCGCCTTCTCGCGTGCTTCAAGCATCACGACCGAGTGTCCGTGCATGGCAAGCCGGTGGGCGGCTGCAAGTCCTGCCGGCCCTGCCCCGACGATCGCGACCGTCTTTCCGGTGGATGCTTCCCGGCTGTAGAACTGACGCCCCTGCTCCATGGCGATGTCGGTCGCGTAGCGCTGCAGCCTGCCGATCTCCACGGGACGGTCCTCGGCCGTGTTGCGCACGCAGACCTGCTCGCAGAGCGTTTCGGTGGGACAGACGCGGGCGCACATGCCGCCCAGGATATTCTGGTCGAAAATCGTCTTGGCCGATCCGATCGGATTGCCTGTCGATATCTGCCGGATGAACAGCGGGATATCGATGGAGGTGGGACAGGCCGTCATGCACGGCGCGTCATAGCAGAAATAACAGCGGTCGGAAGCGACCAGCGCCTCGTGACTGTCGAGACGCGGGTGGAGATCGGCGAAATTCATATCGTATTCCGCCGGCGTGAGGCGGCCAGCCTCAATACCGTTTCCCAGTCGATCCATCTTATGTTCCCTCTTTTATCGGATTCATGGACAACTATTGGGAAAAAGGTACCACCAGCATAAAAATTTATCAAACGGTAAATTTTTGCCGGAACTCACGCCCGATATGGGCAATTCAATATCATGATTATGTAAGTCAACTTTAATCTTTACTCCGAAAATCAACTTTACTATGGTGCGCGCCATCGAGGGGTTCCGCCGGAACAGACTCGGCCAAACGGGGAGCGTCATGGCAAAGAAGCGGAAGCGCAAGAACGGCAATAACGATGCCGGGAAGGCATCCAAAGCATCACCCGCCACCGGCAACGGCGCGATCGACGTCCGCAGTTTCCTCTATGTGGGCGGCCGCGATTGCCAGGTGGCGCATCTTCGCGAGATCGCCAGCGATTTCGGCGCGGAACTAATCCATCACGACGGCGGTTTGCGTGAAGCAGTTTCGCGGATCGACACGGTGCTGCCGTCGGTGGACTGCGTCTTCTGCCCCATCGACTGTATCAGCCACGATGCGTGTCTGAGGGTGAAGACCGGCTGCAAGAAGTTCGGCGTCACCTTCGTGCCCCTGCGCAACGGATCAAAATCGAGTCTGGAGCGGGCGCTCCAGACCATGAAGGAACGCAATAATGAACGAAGAACGTCGTGACGTGAGCCTGTTTATCGGCCTGCACAAGCTTGCCGCGCAAAATGGCGACGGTCTGGTCCCCGAGCTTTACGCGCTGCTTTCCGCCCGCGCGGAAGCGGCTGCGGACATGACCAATGTGGTCGCCTTTCCCGCAGGCTCGAAATCCCCGGCGCCCGATGTTCCTGATGATGAGACCGGCAAGGTGCTTGCGTTCAAACGTTAAGTCTGCCGGCTTCTGAAAAAAGCGCCTGCCGCAACGATCAGCCAGCCGAGCATCATCATCGTGCCGCCTGTCGGTGCCGCGAAGGGAAAAAGCCGATCGCCGAGAAAATGCCGGAAGACGAGATCGCCGGCAAAGACGATCGTGCCGAGACCAAGCACCAGTGCGGCAAGCGTGGCCGTCCGGAAGAACCTGTGGCCGAGATAAAGGCCGAGCAGCACCGGCGCATGGGCAAGGCACATGGTCGAAGCCGAAGCGAGGAAGGCTGTATCGCCGCCGTGGCTCGCTGCCGCTGCCAGGGCTACGCCGCAGGCGCCCATCGCACCGCTGACAAGAAGTATCAGCGGGCGCAGATTATCGAGCTTTTCCATCGCTATTCCTTGTTCTGCATGTGAAATGCCAGCCGCTCGACCGGCGCCCAGATGATCTCGCGCAGTTTCGGATTCTCGATGGTCTCCTCCATGGCGCGGCGGAAACAGAGGATCCATTCGTCGCGCTCCTCGGGACCGATGGCCGCCCCGAAATGGCGTGAGCGCAGCCGCGGATGGCCGTATTTCTCCACATAGACGGGAGGGCCGCCGAGGTAACCGGTGAGATAGTCGTAAAGTTTTGCCTCGCTGCCCTCGAGGCTCGGCGGATGCACGGCCCGGCAGCGCGCAGCCTCGGGCAGCGTGTCCATCAGCTCATAGAAGCGCCTTACCAGAGCACGCACCGTTGCATCTCCGCCGATCGCTTCATAGAGTGTGATTGTTTCGTCTGCCATGCCCGCCGCCCTATTTGCCGCGTCATGGTGTTAATGGCGCCCCGTCATCCAGGCAAGGGGCACGGCGTCGCACCTAGTCCGGTCCGGCGTCGGCTTCCGTCGCCTCGGGATCCGGCAGGGAACCGGTGCCCGGTGTCTTCTCGTTGTCGGTGAGATGCGGCTTGGCATGCGGTCCGGCTGGCGGATGCTTCGCCGCTTCTCCCGGTTTGCCGACATGCTCCACCGCTTCCTGGGCTTTTTTATCTTCAACCATCTACGGGTCCCTCGAGTTTATCTCGTGAGGCAAAACGTTCGGCGGGAGAAAGGAGTTCCGGCGAGCATCGCTCTCCAGCCGTTGGAGGGCTCATATGTTTCCTTCGTCCATAGGCTCGCCTAGAACGTCGAGCATGGCGCGCAAGGCACGCGTCGTATGCCGCTCCGCGTGATGAAGCACAGAAAACTGCCGTACCGGCATGGAAAAGTCGGCGACATGCAATCGGCCGGAAGAAGAATGAGGTTGCGCCGCGCGGCTCGAAACCACCGTCGCCGCAAGGCCCGCCTCCACTGCAGCCATGGCTGCTTCGTTCGACGGCAGTTCGAGCACGACGGACAGGGACTGCGGCTCGATGCCGAGATTGATGAGCAGCGCCTCGAAAGCCGAACGGGTGCCGGACCCTTTTTCGCGCATGATCCAGTTGGTCTCGAGAAAATCGCTCGAGCGTATTTTTCGCCCGTCCGCCCAGGAATGGCGGCGGCCGACGACCAGCACCAGCCGGTCCTCAGCCACCTTCCGGCGCTTGAGGCCTGACAGGAAGACTTCCCCTTCCACCACCGCCAACTCGGCCGTACCGGCGAGCACGGCTTCGGCAGCACTCTGCGTATTGCCGACGGTCAACTGCACGTCGACACGCGGGAAACGCTCATGATAACTGACGAGCCGCGCCGGCAGCCAATAGCTGGCCACCGTCTGGCTGGCATGAACACGCAGCACGCCGGAAGCCGAGCCCGCGAGATCGGCAAGCATGTGCTCGGCCGTGCGCGCGCGCTCCAGCACCGCGCGGGCCTCCGGCACGAAGAGCCGTCCGGCCTCCGTGAGTTCGATGCGGCGGCCGACACGATTGAACAGGATCACCGAATGCCGCGCCTCCAGCGCGGAGACCGCCGCACTGACGGCGGATTGGGTGAGGTTCAACGCCTCCGCCGCCCGCGTCACGTGTTCGCGGGCCGCTACTTCAAGAAATATTCTGAGCTGTTCGAGCGTCATTCCATCCAACCATTCGATTTTAACGAACGATACCACAATAGTTATCAATTGGATTTGTGTTTCTTGAGGATGGAGAATGATTTTCCATAACAGCTCCGCACCTTGGAAAATTCATGAAGCCGATACAACCGACAGCAGAACATCGCTCTTCCATTTCGGTGGGCTTCTTCTCTGTCGCCCCCGTCCTTCCAGGCCTTGTTCTCACGGCAGCGATCGCCGCGACGGCGATTGCCATCCGCAATCTGACGGGATGGATGACGCTGAGCCCGCTTATCCTCTCGATCGTCTTCGGCATGCTGATCCGCAACGTCATCAGTGTTCCCACAACGACGGAAACCGGCATCAACTTCTGCCTCAGGCGAATCCTCCGCTTCGGCATCGTCCTGCTGGGCCTGCAGGTGACGGCGGCGCAGATCCTCTCGCTCGGGACAGCGGGCCTCGGCATGATCGCATTGACGCTGATCGCAACTTTCGGCGCAATCCGCATCGCCGGTCGGGCCATGGGCGTCGACCGCTCGCTGACGGACCTGATCGCCGCGGGCACCTCGGTCTGCGGCGCCTCCGCGATCATCGCGGCCAACACCGTGATTCGCGGAAAACAGGAGCACGTGGCCTACGCGGTTGCCTGCGTGACGCTGTTCGGGTCGCTGTCGATGCTTGGCTATCCGTTTCTCGCCGCCGCTCTTGGCCTCGATGCCCGTGGCTACGGCCTCTGGACGGGCGCGACCATTCATGAAGTTGCACAGGTGGTAGCGGCCGCCTTTCAGGGCGGCGACGTGGCAGGCCAATTCGGCACGATCTCGAAGCTCGCCCGCGTCGTCATGCTGGCGCCGCTGATCATGACGCTGGCGCTCGCCATGCGTTCCGGTTCGGATGGTGCCACGAAGGCTTCCGCGCCGATGCCGTGGTTCGTGCTGGGGTTTGTCGGCATGATGCTGCTCAACAGCACCCTCCCCATCCCCGCCGGCATCAATGAGATGCTCTCGACGGCGACCGCCTTTCTTCTCTCCATGGCGCTCGCGGCCATGGGGCTTCATACCGATATCGGAAAACTGAAGGCGGAAGGCTGGCGCCCGCTTGCTCTCGGCGCCTTCGGATGGCTGTTCATCGCAGTCTTCGGCTATGCGATGCTCAAGCTGTTTGGTTTTTGAGGTCGCCAGAGGACGGCAAGGCTCCGTCTAAAGAAGGAAGAGCGCCTCTGTGGGAATTCAGCAGGGTTTAGGGCGCTCGCCGTTTTTTGGCGCCGCATCCTTCACCGCTTCATCGTGATACCAGCAGGTATCGACGACGCTGACGACGATTTCCAGATCTTGAGGCACTGTCGCGCCATTTTCGAGCCGCCGCCGGGGGCGGATGGGGAATTGATAGATCTTGGCCGTCTCACGATGGATGTTAGTGGTCATCCTATCGTCTCCTAAACCTGATAGTGCATATAAACACACGCCGGCACAAATTTGCACATTTTTTGTGCTTGTTGCACGATTTTATATCACTTCATCCTCAAGCGCTAGGCGCTAAATTAGCCAAGCGGTTTTGCCGGAGCTAAAATCTGCTCTTTCGAGTGTCAGGCAGGCTAACGCCTTTCATGGCTCGCAGTTCCCAGACTCCGGGCATGGCAAAGCGGAAAAACCGCCATTTTCATGAGCACGCACTTATTTACGGCACGGAAGCGCTCAGCCGAGCGCTCCGGCACCGCCCGCATTCACACTTTTTTAACAAAAAATGACACCTCCCCTCCAAACTGGCACGGGATATGCACTCTCCTTGTCATCCCGGAGGCGCGGATCGCAAAGAAGCCGTTTCCTCAGGATTGCTCAACCATGAACACCACGGCCTGAGAGATAAAAAATGACGAAGTATAAGCTCGAGTACATCTGGCTCGACGGTTACACCCCGACCCCGAACCTGCGTGGCAAGACGCAGATCAAGGAATTCGACAGCTTCCCGACGCTCGAGCAGCTTCCGCTCTGGGGCTTTGACGGTTCGTCGACCATGCAGGCCGAAGGCCGCAGCTCCGATTGCGTGCTGAAGCCCGTCGCCATTTACCCGGATCCGGCCCGCACCAACGGCGTGCTCGTGATGTGCGAAGTCATGATGCCCGATGGCGTCACCCCGCATCCGTCGAATAGCCGCGCAACCATCCTCGACGACGAGGACGCGTGGTTCGGCTTCGAGCAGGAATACTTCTTCTACGAGAACGGCCGTCCGCTCGGCTTCCCCGAGCAGGGCTATCCGGCTCCGCAGGGCCCGTACTACACCGGCGTCGGTTACTCGAACGTCGGTTCGATTGCCCGCGAGATCGTTGAAGAGCATCTCGACCTCTGCCTCGCCGCCGGCATCAACCACGAAGGTATCAATGCCGAAGTGGCCAAGGGTCAGTGGGAATTCCAGATTTTCGGCAAGGGCTCCAAGAAGGCCGCCGACCAGATCTGGATGGCTCGCTACCTGTTGCAGCGCCTGACGGAAAAGTACGGCATCGACATCGAGTATCACTGCAAGCCGCTCGGCGACACCGACTGGAACGGTTCGGGCATGCATTGCAACTTCTCGACCAAGTTCATGCGGGAAGTCGGCGGCAAGGCCTATTTCGAAGCGCTGATGGCCCAGTTTGACAAGAACCTGATGGACCACATCAACGTTTACGGCCCAGACAACGACAAGCGCCTGACCGGCAAGCACGAAACCGCTCCGTGGAACAAGTTCTCCTACGGCGTTGCCGACCGCGGTGCTTCGATCCGCGTTCCGCACTCCTTCGTCAAGAACGACTACAAGGGCTATCTGGAAGATCGCCGCCCGAACTCCCAGGGCGACCCCTACCAGATCGCTTCTCAGGTTCTGAAGACGATCTCGGAAGTTCCGACTTCGGGCTTCGCTTCGGCTGCTGCCTGATTGCATACCCCCCAAGACTGAAACGCCGGCCCCAGGCCGGCGTCAGACCGCTGACAAACCCG
>UBYX01000039.1 GCA_900469955.1 Hyphomicrobiales bacterium
TTTGTCAGCAGTCTGAAGGCGGCTGAACAGCCGCCTTTTTCTTATTCATGCCCTGCAGGCTTATTCGTCGCGGTTGCCCATGAACTGCAGCAGGAACGTGAAAAGGTTGATGAAGTCGAGGTAGAGCGTCAGCGCACCCATGATCGCCTTACGGCCCATGACGGCAACGTCGTCGCCATCATAGTACATTTCCTTGATCTTCTGCGTGTCGTAGGCGGTCAGGCCAGCGAAGATCAGCACGCCGATCGCGGAGATCGCGAAGCCCATCGCGGACGACTGCAGGAAGATGTTGACGATCGAAGCGATGATCAGGCCGAACAGGCCCATGATCAGGAACGTGCCGAAGCCCGACAGGTCCTTCTTGGTCGTATAGCCGTAGAGCGACAGCGCGCCGAAGGCGGCGGCGGTCACAAAGAAGGTCTGTACGATGCTCTGGCCGGTGAAGACCAGGAAGATCGAGGACAGCGACAGGCCCATCAGGGCGGCATAGACCCAGAAGGTCGTTTGCGCGGCCGCAACGCTCATCGAGTTAATGCGGAAGCTCAGGAAGAAGACCATCGCCAGCGGAGCCAGCATGACAACCCATTTGAGCGGGCTGGTGTAAAGGAGCTGACCGAAAGCCGTGAGCTGGCCATCGGCAACCGCCATCTGCCATGTCAGGAAGGCCGCTACACCGGTGATCGCGAGCCCGAGCGCCATCAGGTTATAAACCTTGAGCATGTACGAGCGAAGGCCCTCGTCGATCATTGCGCCCGACTGTGCGCCAGCGCGCGCCATTCGGTTCTGGTAGTTGTTAAAGTCAGCCATTGTTTCCTCTTTAAGCTCCGGAATTATTCACGGTGTCGGGCCCCCTTATCTTCAGACCCAGGCGCCGCTGCGGAGCTCCAGCAAGCCTATCCGCAAATATGATGTGATATTGCTTTACATACAAGAGGTGTGGCGAGCGAAAACGCAAACCAGCACGGCAATTTAGCAACCTATGGAGGTTATGACAGGAAGTTTATCGGTGAACATTGGCGGACATCAGCCTCAGGTTGAATCACAGTTCGCGGAGCACAGGCGCAGCCTTCTGACCAAGGATGCGCCAGGTGCCTGCCAGACCGATACCAACCGTCAGAAGGAGAGATATCGCCAGCGTGAGGATGGCGACATCCGGCAGGAACGTCGACGGCAGCCTCATGATGCGGCTGACGATGAACCAGGCGGAGACGCCGCCGGCAAACAGCGCAAAGACGGCGGTCGCTGCACCGAGCATCATGTATTCGTAGCTGAAGGCGCGCATCAGCATGCTGCGGGTCCCGCCGAGCGTCTTGAGGATGACGGCGTCGTGAGTCCGGGCCCGGTTGCTCGCGGCGAGCGCGCCGGCGAGTACCAGAACGGAAGCGATCAGGGCAACGGCGGCTGCAGCCCGGATGGCAGTGGCGAGCTGGCCGACGAGCCGGTCGACAATGTCGATTGCATCCTTGACCCGAACGCTGGTGATCGTTGGATAGGCGTTGGTGACCGAACGAAGGATTGCGGCTTCCTGCTGGGCTGTTGCGGAAGGATCGGTGAGGGTGGCAAGCCAGGCGTGCGGGGCACCGCGGAACGTGTTGGGCGAGAAGACCATCACGAAATTGATGGAAAGCGATTCCCACTCGACGTTTCGGAAATTGGCGATGCGGGCGGTGATGTTGCGACCGAGAACATTGACGGTGACGGTGTCGCCGAGCGTCAGCCCCAGCTCGCCTGCCTCCTCGGCCGAAAAGGACACCAGCGGCTCACCCGTGTAGTCGGACGGCCACCACTGACCCGCGGTCAATGTGGAGTTGGCGGGAAATTTTTCCTCGTAGGTGATGCCGCGGTCGCCGCGCAGCACCCAGCGGCCGGCGGGGGGCACGTTCATCTGGGTGACATCTCGGCCGTTGAAAGCAAGGATTCGACCGCGAAGCATGGGCACCTGCGTGACCGACCCCTCCGGCGAATGCTGCTTGAGGATGTCCAGGAAGCCCTCGCGCTCCGAGCCCTGGATGTCGACGAAGAAGAAATTCGGAGCCTGTCTGGCGATTTGGCCCGTGAGCTGCCGACGCATATTGCCGTCGATCAGGGCGAGCGTTACGAGGAGAGCAAGGCCAAGGCCGAGTGAGAGCACGACAGATGGCGTAAGCGCTCCGGGGCGGTGGATATTGCCGATCGCAAGCCTCAAGGCTGGCGAATTCACACGCGGGCTCCGGCGCGCAAGGCCGGCAATCAAGATCGCTACGAGGCGAAGCAGAACGAATGCTGCGGCGACGGCGGCGAGGAAGACGGAGGCGACGAACCTGTCCTCCGCGGTGACGATGGACAAGGCCGCAAGAGCTGCCAGCGCTGCCGCCGCGGCCGCAAGATACGGCCAGGAGGGTAGCCGGACATTGTCGAAGCTCTGCTCGCGAAAAAGCGCCGTTGCAGGCACTTCGCGTGCATGGCCGAGCGGCAGGATCGCGAAGGCGAAGGTGATCAGCAACCCGAAGAGCGCGGCGTAGAGAAGAGCGGAGGGATAAAACGCTATCTCTTTCGGAACCGGAAGAACGCCTTCGAGAAACGCCAGGGCAATGAAAGGCGCGGCTGCGCCGATCGCAAGCCCGATCGCGATTCCGACGGTCGCCAACATCAGGATCTGGATGAGGTATATCAGCGTCACGACCGAAGCCGGCGCGCCGAGACATTTGAACGTGGCGATCGTCGTGCGCTTTGCGTCGAGGAATGCCCGAACGGCATTGGCGACGCCGACGCCGCCGACGATGAGCGCGGTGAGCCCTACAAGCGTCAGGAACTGCGAGAAGCGCTCGACATTTTCCGTCAGCGACGGTGCCGCGCGGTCGCTGGAACGTATCGACCAGCCGGCGCTGGGAAATTCACGATTGGCGCGGGCGGTCAGTGTCGAGCGGACCGAAGGGTCATCGAGCTTCAGCTTGTAGGCATGCTCGACAAGGCTGCCGGTCGTGATGAGGCCCGATGCGAGCAGCGCCTCCCGGCCGATCAGCAGCCGCGGCGCAAACCCGAAACCGTCGGACAGTGCATCGGGCTCGGCCGAAATCGTTCCGCGCAGCGTGAGCTTCACATTGCCGAGCAGGATCTGATCGCCCTGGCGGAGCCCGAGGCGTTCCAGCAACAAGGGTGCGGCCAAGGCACCAAAACCGTCGCCGTCTTTCGCGAGCAGACCGGGAAGCGGCGCGGAAGGCTCCGAACGGAAGGTTCCATAAAGCGGATAGAGGTCGTCAACCGCCTTCACCTCTGCAAGCGCCTGTTCCGAACCATCCGGCTTGCGGGCCATGGAACGCAGGCTGGTGGAGAGGCTAACCTCGCCCAGGCCTTCGAGAAAGGCGCGCTCCGCTTGGGTCGCTTCTCGGTTGTTGAGCTCGAAGCGAATGTCGCCCGCGAGGATTTCCTGACCCTGGCTGGCAATGGCGTTGGTAATGGCACGCGAGACCGAATTCACGGCAGCGATCGCCCCCGTGCCGAGTGCGATACAGGCGAGGAAAATATAAAAACCCGCAAGGCCGCCGCGCATTTCGCGCAGCGCCAGACGGAAGGTTATGGAAAGGCGCGGGAAGACGCGGCTCATGCAAGAACCGCCTGGACCGGAGGATGGATCGCGCTGTCGCCGACGATTTCGCCGGAGCGGACCCGGATCTGCCTGGAGCAGCGGGCGGCCAGCGCATTGTCGTGGGTGACGAGCAGCATGGTCATGCCGCGCTCTGCCTGTTTGGCAAACAAGAGGTCCGCGATTTGCCTGCCGGTTTCCGCGTCGAGATTGCCGGTCGGCTCGTCGGCGATCAGCACGGAAGGGGAGGGAGCAAGTGCACGCGCGATCGCGACGCGCTGCTGCTCACCGCCGGAAAGCTGGCCGGGATAGTGGCTCAGCCGCTCGCCGAGGCCGACGGCCGCCAGTTCGCGTTTGGCGATGTCGAACGGGTTCTTCACATTCGCGAGCTCCAGCGGTACGGCGACGTTTTCCAACGCGGTCATGTTGGCGATCAGGTGGAAGGACTGGAACACGATGCCGATATTGCGCCCGCGGAATTCAGCGAGCGCGTCTTCGGAAAGGGCATGAAGGGGAGCGCCGTCGATGACGATTTCGCCGCTGTCAAGACGCTCGAGGCCGGCGAGCACCATCAAAAGGGTCGACTTTCCTGAACCGGAGGGGCCAACGATGCCGACAGCCTCATTGGAGCGGATCTCCAGGTCGATGTTCTTCAACACATGCACGGAAGCCGCCGCGCTGCCGAGGGTGAGATCAGCCTTCTTCAGCGTGATGATGGTTTCAGTCAAAGCGAAGCTTCCTATATTGGCCTAAGCAACGGGATTTCATTACCGCGTGGCAGTGGCGCCCAATCTAGGAGACGAACCGTGAGTTTTAAAGCAAGCCTCCTTCACTTCATCGTCATGTCGGCGCTTTCGCTTATCGGGTTGCCGGCGGCTGCCCAGGATCGGCCGATCCAGCTCGTCGGGTTCGGCGACAGCCTGATGGCCGGCTATCAGCTTGCGCCGTCGGAATCCTATACCGCCCAGCTCGAGGCGGCGCTCAAGGCCAAAGGTCACAACGTCGTCATAACCAATGCAGGCGTTTCGGGCGATACCACGTCCGGCGGACTTTCGCGTATCGACTGGTCGGTGCCCGACGGCACGGACGGGGTCATTCTGGAACTGGGCGCCAACGATGCGCTCCGCGGCATTTCACCGGAGCAGTCGGAACGGAACCTCGATACGATGCTCGCCCGCCTCAAGGAACGGGGCGTTGCGGTGTTCCTGGTCGGCATCCTCGCCCCTCCGAATATGGGCAGTGATTATGCGCAACGTTTCAATCCGATCCACAAGCGGCTTGCCGAAAAATATGACGTGCCGCTCTACCCGTTTTTCCTCGACGGGGTGACGACAGTCGAGGGAATGCAGCTTGAAGATGGCATGCATCCGAACGCCAAGGGCGTTGCAGTAATGGTCGAGAAGACAATCCAGCCTGTCGAAAGCTTCCTGGGGGAGATTAAGGATAACAGTAAATAACATCTTGCACGGAACTCCGTTGCATGATTCGCTGTTAGCATCTGCAAAGATTCGAGGAGGTCCCCATGCCGAGACTATTCACCGCCCTCGAAATTCCGCGCAATGTAGCAATGAGCCTCTCACTCCTGCGCGGTGGGCTTCCCGGGGCCCGATGGATCGATGTGGAGAATTATCACATAACCCTGCGCTTCATCGGAGATGTCGACGGCCGTACGGCGGATGAGATCGTCGATCGGCTTGACCGCATTGACCGGACCGAATTCCAGATGACCTTGACCGGCATCGGTTCGTTCGGGTCGAAGAAGCCTCATTCGATCTGGGCAGGAGTTGCTCCGTCGCCGGAAATCTATGCACTTCAGGCGGAGATCGAACGGATCTGCCAGCGCATTGGCCTGCCACCGGATCCGCGCAAGTTTACCCCGCATGTCACTCTGGCGCGGCTCAAGAACTGCCGGCTGGACGACACGGTGCAGTATCTTTCCGGCCGCGGCAATTTCTACACCGCACCGTTCATGGTCTCACGCTTCGTGCTGTTGTCGTCGAAGGAATCCGTCGGCGGCGGGCCATATCTGACGGAAGAGGTCTTCCCGTTGCAGGACATCAGCTACGGCAATGCCCATGTCGCTGATCTGGAGCCGGTGAAGGGCCTCCTTTAGGGAGTGCTTTCGCATGAACTATGAAAAGCTGGATGCGGCGGCGGCCGAACGCGAGCTCGCCTCGCTGGACGGCTGGGAGCTGAAGCCGGAAGGTGATGCCATCTTCAAGAGCTTCACCTTCAAGAATTTCATAGAGGCCTTCGGCTTCATGACCGAATGCGCCATGCGCGCCGAAAAGCTCAATCATCATCCGGAATGGGCGAACGTCTATTCCCGGGTGGACGTGCTGCTGACGACGCACGACGCCAAAAGCCTGACGGATCTGGATTTCAAACTCGCCAGGGCCATGGACAAGGCATCCTCCCGCCGCAATTGAACTCCATTTTTCGAGCGCCCATATTGGAAGAGGCGCGGAAGGGTGCCGAGCGAAGGGAGAAACCGTGGATAATGTGAAGATTGGTGAAATCCTCCTGCCGGGTGAAGAGGAAACGCAAGAGCGCCAGGAGCGGCAGGTGCGCGCGAAGTTCTGGCCGACGTTCAAGCGGGCCGCAAGGCAGGTTCCCTTCAGCCGTGATCTCGTCGCCGCCTATTACTGTGCAATCGATAGACGAACGCCCGCGCGGGTGCGCGGCGTGCTGCTTGCCGGACTTGCCTATTTCGTCCTGCCGCTCGATTTCCTGCCCGACGTCTTCGCACTTGTCGGCTTTACAGACGATGTCGCAGTGCTGGCGATGGCTTTCCGGATGATCCAGGGACATATCGCCGATCGCCACTACGACGCCGCAGACGAGGCTCTCGCGGACAATCCGGAGATGGCAGCCGGCGCGCGAGCGAAATAGCCGCCCTGCTCTCAGGTCAACGAGGCTGGCTCTTCGAGCGCCTTGCGGAGCCGTTCAAAGGCAAGCCTGATGCGCGATTTCACCGTACCGAGGGGGATACCTGTCGAGGAGGCTATCTCCGAATGGGTCTGGCCGAGGAAAAACGCCGCCCGCACGAGCTGCATCTGCTCATCCGGGATTTTTTCGAGCGCCGCCCGCACCCTTGCATCGCTTTCTGCGCGTTCGAGCAGAATGTCGGCGGTCGGCACTTCGGCAGGGCAAAACCAGTCTTCGCTGATCTCCAGCTGCCGATGTTTGGCCCGGCGCTCCTTGTCGATGCGACGGTTGCGGGCGATCCGGTAAAGCCATGTGGAAAGAGAGGACTGGCTGGGGTCATAAAGATGCGCACGATGCCAAAGAACGGTCATGACCTCCTGCACCAGTTCCTCGGCCTCATCAGGCTTCATGGAGCGTTTGACGAGCCATGATTTCAGACGAGGTGCGAAATAATCGAACAGCGTTGCAAAAGCCGTCTGATCGCGGTTGTCGGCCACCGCCTTGGCCAAACTGGCGAAGTGGTCTTTCTCATCCAGGTCCATCTAGTTTACGCAAACTTTCCCCATAGGAGGCCCCGTCATATTCGGCCATTCTAATGTCATATAGGGACTTTGGAAAAGGACAAACTCTTGCCCCAATCCTTGTGTCACTGCTTGACAAATCACAGGAAAATTCCCCGCCAGATGAGACTTGAGACATTGCGAGGAGAACGTCCACGCCCGATATGGCGGCGGATGAGACATTCACAGTATTTCGACGATGCAATTGACGCTTTGGTAACCAGGATTAAGTCAAAATGAACCGAATCAGGATCATGCCTGGCAAAGGCTTGCCCGCTCGGGCCGTTGAAAGAAGACAAAACCGGCAGGAGACCATGTCTGTAAGAACAATAGCAACCGCACTGGCACTCACGTTGGCGAGTGTCGGCATCGCTTCCGCTCAGACGCCTACTCGCATTCAGCAGTTCAAGGCCTGGGGTGCGTATTCGTATAAATCGGGCAATAGCAATGTCTGCTATGTCCTTTCGGTTCCGACGACGAAGGAGCCGGCCAGCGTCGACCACGGCGATATCTTCTTCATTGTCTCCCAACGTCCCGGCCAGAACATCTCCTACGAACCGCAGGCGATGATGGGCTATACGCTGCAGGCGAATTCCAAGGTCACCGTGACGATCGACAACAAGAATTTCGTGATGTTCACCAAGGATAGAGCCGCCTGGGTGGAGAATGCTGCAGAAGAACCGGCGCTGGTGGCTGCCATGAAGACCGGTCAGAACATGAGCGTCAGCGCGGTTTCAGGCCGCGGCACCAAGACGTCCTATGCCTATTCGCTGGCCGGTATTTCCGCTGCGCTCAAGCAGATCGAAGCCTGCAAGTAAGCTCTCCAGGACTGATAGTTGAAGAAGGCCGGCGTCTCGCCGGCCTTTCGCATTTCAGCAAGAATGGACGTGGCGGCAATTTAATGATAAAGGCCCTGGCAACGAAGGTCAGGCGCCAAGGCGCCCCTGTGACCGAGATTGGTTTCACATATAGACATGCGCTTGTCGCTCCGCTTTCGAAAGCGGGCAAGGCCATGTGTTCGATGGGATAAGAGAATGTCGGTATCCGAGGCTGTCATGGCCCCTCTCAAGACGCCGCTCGTGCCGCGTCCGGACCTGATGTCGGGAAAGCCCTCGCTGATCGGGCTGACGCGCGAGATGATGGCGGATGCTCTCAAGGAAAAGGGCGTGCCGGAAAAACAGGTGCGCATGCGCGTCAGCCAGCTCTGGCATTGGCTCTATATCCGCGGCGTTTCCGATTTCGACGCGATGACCAATGTGGCGAAGGACATGCGGGAAATGCTGAGGACGCATTTCACCATTTCCCGTCCTGAAATCGTCGAGGAACAGATTTCCAGCGACGGTACCCGCAAGTGGCTGTTGCGCTTCCCCCCGCGCGGCGCCGGCCGCCCGGTTGAGGTCGAAACCGTCTATATTCCGGAAGAGGGCCGCGGGACGCTCTGCATATCCAGCCAGGTCGGCTGTTCGCTCACCTGTTCCTTCTGCCACACCGGCACCCAGCGGCTGGTCCGCAACCTGACAGCCGAAGAGATATTGGCGCAACTGCTGCTGGCCCGCGACCGCCTCGGCGATTTCCCGGGCACGGGTACCCCGCCCGGTGCCTTCTTACCGACCGGCGAGCGCAAGATCACCAATATCGTCATGATGGGCATGGGCGAGCCGCTCTACAATTTCGAGAGCGTCAAGACCGCGCTGCTGATTGCGACCGACGGAGACGGCCTCTCCCTGTCGAAGCGGCGCGTGACGCTGTCCACGTCCGGCGTCGTGCCGGAGATCTACCGGACCGGCGAGGAGATCGGCGTCATGCTGGCGATCTCGCTGCATGCGGTGCGGGACGAACTGCGCGACATGCTGGTGCCCATCAACAAGAAGTATCCGCTGAAGGAACTTCTCGAAGCCTGCCGCAAATATCCGAGCCTGTCGAACGCCCGCCGCATCACCTTCGAATATGTGATGTTGAAGGACGTCAACGACAGCTTGGAGGATGCCAAGCTTCTGGTGCAGCTGTTGAAGGGCATCCCCGCAAAGATCAATCTCATCCCGTTCAACCCATGGCCTGGCACGAACTATCAGTGCTCGGACTGGGCACAGATCGAGAAATTTGCTGATTTCATCAACCAGGCAGGTTACGCCTCGCCGATCCGTACCCCCCGCGGCCGCGACATCCTCGCTGCCTGCGGCCAGCTGAAGTCGGAATCTGAGCGCATGCGCAAGACCGAGCGGCTCGCTTTCGAGGCCATGATGATCGCCGGCCACGGCGAGGACGATTGACGAAAAGGCCGGCTCAGCCGGCCTTTTTTATTTGGCCTGGGTGAAGAAGATCTTTGCTGCGAAGATCGAGAAGACGCCGGCGAAGGTGTAGTCGATGCCGCGCAGAACCTTGGGATTGGATTGCAGCCAGCCCGAAAGCCAGTCTGCGGCCAGGACGACGATCAGGTTCACCGGCATGCCGATGACGATGAAATAAATTCCGAAGAAGATCAGCTTCGCGGTCACGTTTGGATCGCCCGCGGTAACGAACTGCGGCAGGAAGGTCATGAAGAAGATGATGACCTTGGGGTTGAGGATATTGACCCAGAAGCCGATGGAAATATTGGCAAGCGGAGTGCTCGCCGTCTGTTCCACCTTGTCCACCTTGAAGTTCGAACCGAAGCGGATTGCCTGGATCGCCAGCCAGAGCAGATAGGCGGCCCCGCCTGTCTTGAGAATGAAAAAGGCGGTTGGCGAGGCGGTGATCAGCGCCGAGATGCCGAAGGCGACAAGCAGGGTGTGGCAGACGACGCCGAGGCTGGTGCCGAGCACCACGAAGAGCGCCGGCCGCCGTCCCTGTGCCAGCGCGCGGCTGATGGATAGCGTCATGTCCGGACCAGGCGTCAGCGCCAGAAGCAGGCCTGCCGCGGTGAAGGCAAGGAGGGTGGCGATGCTTGGCAGGAAATCCATGATACGCTCGATGGCCGGATAAAGGGACAAATCCATTTATCCGGCTTTCGAGGCGATGCCAAATCAATCAGCGTCTGGAAATGAAATCTTTTGCAGCGTCGGCGAAATCCGGATGCCAGCGGGACAGCGGAGGACGGTTTTCGATGATGTCGCCAGCCGCCCAGGCCATGCGGCGCTCATCGGTCGCCCGATCGACGTCGTTGTCGGGGCAAAGGATATAGAAGTCCCCGCGCTCCAGGCTTGTGAGCATGAACTGGACTGTCTCTTCCGGCGTCCAGGCGCCATCGGGCTTTTCGGTGCGGTCCCCTTTCGTCAGGCCTGTAAATACGAAGCCCGGGATCAGGAGATGGGCGGAGAGTTGGCAGTTGGGCGTGTTCCGCAGTTCGTGCTGAAGCGCTTCGGTAAAGGCTTTGACCCCGGCCTTGGCGACGTTATAGGCCGGATTGCCGGGTGGCGTGGTAATGCCTTGTTTCGAACCCGTGTTGATGATGAGTGACGGCTCCCCATGGGCGATCATGGCCGGTCCGAATGTCCGGGTGCCGTGGATTACGCCAAGCAGATTGACGGCGAAAATGCTGTCCCAGTTCGCCTGCGGTCCGAATACCGAGCTTCCGGGGCTGATGCCCGCATTGTTCATCAGTACGTGCACGCGGCCGAAGCGTTGGAGGACCGCGCGCTCCAGGGCCTCGATCTCGCCCGGTTTCGAGACGTCGGTACCGATTGCCGCGACATCCGTTTCGCCGTCTTCGGCAAGTGCTGCCACTTCGCGGCATGCCTCCGCCAATTTGTCGCCCTCCAGATCTGCGAGCACTACGGAGAGACCCATGCGGGCAAACTCCCTGGCGGCAGCAAGACCGATACCGGATGCGGCCCCGGTGACGACGGCGACATTATCCTTTTTCAGAGCGGGATGAGTGATGGTCATGCAGATCTCCTCTATGGCGCTGCTGTTCAAAAGGTCCGGCGGGATATGGAGCCCGAAGCAGAGCGCGTCAACATGACACCACCGTTACAATCAGCCGGGTTTTTCTTGCGTGGCCAAAGAAACTCGCTAAAAGTGCCGCAATTCCCCGACCTGGCAGTTTTTCGCAAACCGCCGCCACCCGCAGACGGACCTGAAATCGACATGGCACTTCCGAAAGACGTAAAGAAAGTCGTTCTCGCCTATTCCGGCGGTCTCGACACCTCGATTATCCTGAAATGGCTGCAGACCGAGCTCGGCGCGGAAGTGGTGACGTTCACCGCCGACCTCGGCCAGGGCGAAGAGCTGGAGCCGGCCCGCAAGAAGGCCGAGATGCTGGGCATCAAGGAAATCTATATCGAGGACGTCCGGGAAGAATTCGTTCGTGATTTTGTTTTCCCGATGTTCCGTGCGAACGCCGTCTATGAGGGCGTCTACCTGCTCGGCACCTCGATTGCGCGGCCGCTGATCTCCAAGCATCTGATCGAGATCGCCAGGAAGACCGGTGCTGACGCGATCGCCCATGGCGCGACCGGCAAGGGCAACGACCAGGTCCGCTTCGAACTCTCGGCCTATGCGCTGAACCCGGATATCAAGGTTATCGCGCCGTGGCGCGACTGGGCCTTCAAGAGCCGCACCGACCTTCTGGAATTCGCCGAGAAGAACCAGATCCCTGTTGCCAAGGACAAGAAGGGCGAGGCGCCTTTCTCCGTCGATGCGAACCTCCTGCACTCCTCTTCCGAGGGCAAGGTTCTGGAAGATCCGGCGCTGGAAGCCCCGGAATACGTGCATATGCGCACTATTTCCCCGGAAGCGGCTCCCGACCAGGCAACGGTCATCAAGGTCGGCTTCAGACAGGGCGACGCGATCTCCATCAATGGCGTGGCCATGTCTCCGGCAACGCTGCTGGCGGCGCTCAACAACTACGGCCGCGACAACGGCATCGGCCGTCTCGACCTCGTCGAGAACCGCTTTGTCGGCATGAAGTCGCGCGGCGTCTATGAAACGCCTGGTGGGACGATCCTGCTCGCCGCTCATCGCGCCATGGAATCGATCACGCTCGACCGCGGTGCCGCTCACCTCAAGGACGATCTGATGCCGCGCTACGCGGAGCTGATCTATTACGGTTTCTGGTTCTCGCCGGAGCGCGAGATGCTGCAGGCTCTGATCGACAAGAGCCAGGAGCATGTTGAAGGGGAAGTGACCCTCAAGCTCTATAAGGGCAATGTCATGGTCATCGGCCGCGAGAGCGAAAAGTCGCTCTATTCCGACCAGCTCGTCACCTTCGAGGACGATCAGGGCGCCTACGACCAGAAGGATGCAGCAGGCTTCATCAAGCTCAACGCGCTCCGCCTCAGAACGCTCGCCAAGCGCAATCTCCGCAAGTAGCGGAAAGCGGCCAGCAGCAAGCAGGTCATCAAAGCCAGGCGGGCTGGCTTATTCGTTTCGGCTGGCAGCGAGGAAGCCTAGATAACCGAGCACAGCAATGATGTGCATGGCCGGGATGACGCTGCCATAGGCTTCCAGCGGAGCGCCGATCCAGGCGATGAGCACGCCGCCGACGAACCCGGCCCCCATCTGGATGAAGCCCATCAGCGCGGATGCCGAGCCGGCGATATGCGGGAACGGGGCAAGGCCGGCCGTCGTGATATACGGCGTGATGAAGGCCGTGCCAAAAGTGCAGATCGCCACCGGCCCCATGATCGAGAGGAAGGACGGCGGCAGGAAATACACCGAGAGCGCCATGATGATGCCGCCCCCGCCGCTGAAAACCAGGCCGAAAACCGGTGCCCTGCGGCCAGGAAGCCATTTCGAGGTCAAGCGCAGGCACAGTGACCCGATCAGATAAAAGCCTGACTGCATCAGCATGCTCATCCCATATTGGGTAGGCGTCAGCCCCACTTCGTCGATCAGGATGAAAGGCAGGGCGGTCGACTGGGCATAGAGTGCGCCGATACAGCCTGCGAGGACGAGCGCAATGCATAGAAAGCGCGCCTGCGCGGCGATCTCGCAATAGGCTGAGAGCAACCGGAGCGGCCGTAGCCTGCTGCGGTCTGGAATCGTCGTCTCCTTCAGATAAACAGTCGAAAGGAAGACCAGGATCGCGCCGAAGCCGACCATCAGCAGAAAGACGGATTTCCAGCCGAAGGCAGCCAGCGTGAGGCCGCCGATGGTCGGCCCGGCGGCCGGACCGATCGCCAGGATGATGCCCATCGTGTTCATGATGCGCGCCGCTTCTGCGCCGGTGAACTGGTCGCGAACGATGGCGCGTGAGACCGTGATACCGACCGAAGCGCCGATGCCCTGAATCAAACGGCCCGCAAGGATCCATTCGACGCTTGGAGCGAAGACGGCAAGCAACGAGCCGCCCAGGTAGATGGCGAGAAAGCTGAGCGCCGCGGACTTGCGGCCGAACGCATCCGATACCGGTCCGGCGACAAGCTGCGCCAGCGCAAAGCCGGCAAAAAACAGCGAGAGCGACATCTTGATCGCCGCTTCGGTCGTTTCGAAGGCATGCACCAGCTGCGGCATGGCGGGTGTATAGATCGCCATGGAGATCGGGCCGATAGCCGTCAGCAGGGCGCCGATGATGGTCGTGCGGCGCTCGCTCATCAGCCCGGACGCTGGAGGCATGCTACCGGCTGTCATCGGATGAAAATTCGGGCGCCTGGGAAACGTTGATCGCCTGAAGCCTGGCATTGAAGACGGCCAGGGTCTCCCGCAGGACGCGATTGTCCTCGCCGCTCAGACCGTCGGTCGCCTGCGCCAGAATGATGTTGAGCTCTTTGCGGATCGCGTAGATCATCTCATCGGAGGCAGGCGTCAGGTTTATCCGTTTTGCCCGACGATCCGCGGAGCACTGTTGTCTTTCGATGAGGCCAAGTGCCTGCAGTTTATCCAGATAAGTGCAGACCGTCATCGGCTCGATACCCATGCGGCTTGCGATGTCGAGCTGCCGGCTGCCATCGGCGGCAGCGATGCTCATGAGAGCTCGTGCCTCGCCCGGCGTGAGGCCGAGACCCGCCTCCGTGATACGGCGTTCGAAGGCTGCACGGAGAAGACGGGCGCTATCGACGATCAGAAAACCCAAAGGGTCCATCTCAGGGCCAGCCTCCGCAATTGTATCGGAGAATTTCATAAGGCCCACTTACTATCTTTTAGGGGGATGGCAAATGAAAAACCCGTGTCCGCTCGCATTGACAGAGCCAGAGGCCGCAGCAACACTGCGTACCATCCTTCCCATGGAGCCTGCCATGTCGTCTTCGCTGCTTGCCGGCGCGTTTCTCGCGGCGCTGGCCTATACGCTTATTCCCGGCCCCGCATTCCTTGCACTTCTCGGCATCGGCGCCGGGCAGGGACGTCAGGCAGGCGCCTATTTCATGGGAGGGCATCTGGCGGGAGACATCCTTTGGTCGGCCTTGGCGCTGGTGGCCATCATTGGAGCAAAGACGGTCGGAACGACCTTCTTCGATGTCCTCGGCGTCATCTGCGGCCTCTATCTCGGCTGGATCGGCTGGAGCGCATTGCGGGCGAAGCCGAAAGAGGACGGTGGCGGGTTGATGACGGTCGAGCGGCCGTTAAGGCGGGGGCTGATCTTCGGGCTGACCAACCCAAAGGGATATCCAGTGGCTCTGGCGACGTTTACGGCACTGCTTGCCGGCTCGTCAGACGCGCTGGATTTCGCAGGGCTGCCGATCCTGCTGGCCGTTTCGCTCGTCGGGTTCCTGACAGCCGACCTCGTGCTCATCGCGATCATCGGCGCAGGTTTCGTGCGGCGTTTCTATCGCAGGCACGAAAAGACGATCGTACGGCTTTCCGGGCTGCTGTTCATCGGATTTGCGCTGCAGGCCCTTTGGCACTCGGCGCCAGGTCTTTTCGGCTTTCGCCGGGCATGATGCCGCTTGCCCGGATCAGATTTCAAGGAAAGCCATGACCGAGTGCAGCACGTCCGCACGGTGCGTGTCGCCGAGCGATATCGCGATCTCGAGCTGGTTGCGGTAAAAGTCGTGGAAGTCGAAACCTGTCTCATCGGTGACCTGCGACAGATCGATAAGCTTACCCTGGGCATCTACGGCATGCGTCGGAAGCTCTTCGGAAAGCGTTGTGTAGGTTTCCTGGTCGATCCTGCCGGCCTGATAGTTTTCCCAGGCCAGGGCGCGCAGATCCCGCGGGGTGATAGCCGAAAAGTTGATCGGCACGTCACCCGCTTCGGGCACCTGAAAGGTGATCTGGCCGTGCCGGCTTTCCTGCTGGGAAGGCTTCTCGATCTTGGAGTTTCGAGAATTCTCCCGTTGAAGGAAATTGGTAGACCAGCGCAAGGAACTGATTTCCATGGCTATATCCCGAGTCACCGGATACTGGCCAGAGGGTACTCGTCCGTGCTGCGCTGCGTCAAATAGTTAATATACGTTAATTATTGGGTGTGATTTCTTGTCGAGGATCAAAAACGGCGACGCGGATACCCAATTCGGGAGCCTTCTCCTATATGAATGGCGACTCATTGTTCGAAGGATATGCGCATGTCTTCAAATCTTTCCGTGAACCCCGCTCTGGTGGAATGGAACGGCCATCATGGTTTGCCTCGTTTCGATCTGGTGAAGGATGAGGATTTTGCGCCGGCCTTCGATGCGGCGCTTTCAGCCCATGAGGGCGAGATCGACGCGATCGCGAACAACCCCGAAGCGCCGAGCTTTGCTAACACCGTGGTGGCGCTGGAGATTGCCGGCGACGAACTCTCGCGGGTTTCGGCGCTTTTCTGGGGCAAGGCTGGCGCGCATACCAATGAGACCATCCAGGGGCTCGAGCGGGAAATGGCACCGAAGCTTTCCCGCCACTATTCGAAGATCGGCATGAATGCGGCCCTCTTCTCCCGTATCGACACGCTTTGGGAAAAGCGCAGGGAGCTCGACTTGACCGTCGAGCAGGAGCGCGTGCTCGAGCGCCATTGGAAAGGTTTTGTCCGGGCGGGCGCCAAGTTGCCGAAGCCGCAACAGGAGCGGCTGGCTGATATCAACGAGAAGCTCGCCGGGCTCGGCGCCAAGTTCGGCCAGAACGTGCTGGCCGATGAAAAGAACTGGTCGCTTAGGCTCTCCGGCGAAGCGGAACTCGAAGGACTGCCCGCTTTTCTGCGCGATGCGATGGCGGCAGCAGCCCGCGAAACGGGAGAGGCGGACGGATATGCCGTGACCCTGTCGCGTTCGATCATCGAACCTTTCCTGACATTCTCGACGCGCCGTGATCTGCGGGAGCAGGCCTTCAAGGCCTGGGTGGCGCGGGGGGCAAACGAAGGCGAAACGAACAATCTCGGCGTCGTGCGCGAGACGTTGGCGCTACGAGCGGAAAAGGCGAAACTGCTTGGATACGACAGTTTCGCGGCTCTCAAGCTCGACAACACGATGGCGAAGACGCCGGATGCCGTGAACACGCTGCTTCGCCAGGTCTGGGAGAAAGCGCGTACCAAGGCACTGGAGGAGGAAGCGAGCCTCGGACGCCTGATTGCCGAAGAAGGCAGGAACCACGATGTGATGCCCTGGGACTGGCGTCATTATGCGGAAAGGCTTCGGCAGCGGATGTTCGATTTTTCCGAGACCGAACTGAAGCCTTATCTCCAGCTCGAAAAGATCATCGAGGCATGTTTCGACGTCGCGGAACGGCTCTTCGGCATCACGGCAACGGAGGTAAAGGGCGTCGCTGCCTATCATCCCGACGTGCGGGTCTTCGAAATCCGCGACAAGGATGGTGCGCTGAAGGCGCTTTTCCTGGGTGACTATTTCGCCCGTGCGTCCAAACGGTCCGGCGCCTGGATGAATTCGTTCCAGTCGCAGCACAAGCTGACGCTGAAAAGCGGTGTGCAGGGCGAGCTGCCGATCATCTACAACGTCTGCAACTTCGCCAAACCTGCCGAAGGCAAACCGGCCCTGCTTTCGCTTGACGATGCGAAGACCCTTTTTCACGAATTCGGACACGCGTTGCACGGCATGCTGTCGGACGTGACTTATCCCTCCGTTGCCGGCACCGGCGTCGCGCGGGACTTTGTCGAGTTGCCCTCGCAGCTTTACGAGCACTGGCTGACCGTGCCGGAAATCCTCGAAAAATATGCGGTTCACTACGAAACCGGCAAACCGATGCCGAAGGCCCTGCTCGACAAGGTGCTCGCAGCGAGAACCTTCAATGCCGGCTTTGCGACCGTGGAGTTCACGTCGTCCGCATTGGTCGATATGGCCTTCCATACGCGGGGTGCGGTGGAGGACCCGATGGCGGTGCAGAAGCAGGTGCTGGACGAAATCGGTCTGCCGGCTTCGATCGTCATGCGCCATGCCACGCCGCATTTCCAGCATGTCTTCGCAGGCGACGGTTACTCGGCCGGTTACTATTCCTACATGTGGTCGGAAGTGCTCGATGCCGACGCCTTCTCGGCCTTCGAGGAAGCGGGGAACGTCTTCGACCCGGTGATGGCGCGCAAGCTGAAGAACAATAT
The DNA here is from genome assembly GCA_900469955.1 of Hyphomicrobiales bacterium. GTDB lineage: Bacteria > Pseudomonadota > Alphaproteobacteria > Rhizobiales > Rhizobiaceae > Neorhizobium. The sequence goes on from UBYX01000039.1 coordinate 17,429, forward strand.
CTATTCTGTCGGAGGCTCGATCGACCCCGAGGATACCTACAAGGCCTTCCGCGGCAAGCTTCCGGATCCGCAGGCCATGCTGAAGAAGAAGGGTCTTGCAATGGTCGAGGAATTGGCTGGCAGCGACGCCTGAGCGTCTTTGCATAGCTGACATCGACGCGGCCCCCTTTCGCAAATGCGAAAAAGCATGTAATAGCGCGCCAACGAAATATGGCGCGCCTTGTCATTTTGCCGCGCCGCAGCTTCAGAGATACACCATATGGCACTTCGCAACATCGCGATTATCGCGCACGTTGACCATGGCAAGACGACCCTTGTCGACGAACTTTTGAAACAATCCGGCTCGTTTCGAGACAACCAGCGCGTCGCAGAGCGCGTCATGGACTCGAACGATCTAGAAAAGGAACGCGGCATCACCATTCTCGCCAAGGCGACTTCGGTCGAGTGGAAGGGCGTGCGCATCAACATCGTCGATACCCCCGGCCACGCGGATTTCGGCGGTGAAGTCGAGCGTATTCTCTCGATGGTGGACGGCGCGATCGTTCTCGTCGACAGCTCCGAAGGCCCGATGCCGCAGACGAAATTCGTGGTCGGCAAGGCGCTGAAGGTCGGCCTTCGCCCGATCGTTGCGATCAACAAGATCGACCGCCCGGACGGCCGCCACGAGGAAGTCATCAACGAAGTCTTCGATCTCTTCGCCAATCTCGATGCGACGGACGAGCAGCTCGACTTCCCGATCCTTTACGGTTCGGGCCGCGACGGCTGGATGAACGTCAATCCGGAAGGCCCGAAGGATGAGGGCCTCGCCCCGTTGCTCGACCTCGTGCTCAAGCACGTTCCGGAGCCGATCGTCGAGGAAGGTCCGTTCCGCCTGATCGGCACGATCCTCGAAGCCAACCCCTTCCTCGGCCGTATCATCACCGGCCGCATCGCCTCGGGCTCGATCAAGCCGAACCAGGCCGTGAAGGTGCTCGGCCAGGATGGCAAGCTGATCGAAACCGGCCGTATCTCGAAGATCCTCGCATTCCGGGGCATCGAACGCCAACCCATCGAAGAAGCGCATGCGGGCGATATCGTCGCGATCGCCGGTCTCTCCAAGGGCACCGTTGCCGACACTTTCTGTGATCCGTCCGTCACGGAAGCCATGAAGGCGCAGCCGATCGACCCGCCGACCGTCACCATGTCCTTCATCGTCAACGACAGCCCGCTCGCCGGTACCGAAGGCGACAAGGTTACCTCGCGCGTCATCCGCGACCGCCTCTTCAAGGAAGCGGAAGGCAACGTCGCGCTGAAGATCGAGGAAGCGGAAGGCAAGGATTCGTTCTACGTCTCCGGACGCGGCGAATTGCAACTCGCCGTTCTCATCGAGACCATGCGCCGCGAAGGCTTCGAGCTTGCCGTCTCGCGTCCGCGCGTCGTCATGCACAAGGACGAAAACGGCACCCTCATGGAGCCGATCGAAGAAGTCGTGATCGACGTCGACGAGGAGCATTCCGGCGTCGTCGTGCAGAAGATGTCCGAGCGCAAGGCCGAAATGGTCGAGCTGCGTCCGTCCGGCGGCAATCGTATCCGCCTGCGGTTCTATGCTCCGACGCGCGGCCTGATCGGCTATCAGTCGGAACTTCTGACCGACACCCGCGGCACCGCGATCATGAACCGCCTGTTCCATGATTATCAGCCCTTCAAGGGCCAGATCGGCGGCCGCGTCAACGGCGTACTGCTCGCCAATGCTGCCGGCGAAGCTGTGGCCTATGCGATGTTCAACCTGGAAGACCGCGGCCCGATGATCATCGAGCCGGGCGAAAAGGTCTATCAGGGCATGATCATCGGCATTCACAGCCGCGACAACGACCTGGAAGTCAACGTGCTGAAGGGCAAGCAGCTCACCAACATCCGCGCCGCCGGCAAGGACGAAGCGGTGAAGCTCACCCCGCCTATCCGCATGACGCTCGACCGCGCGCTCTCCTGGATCCAGGACGACGAGCTGATGGAAGTGACGCCGAAGAACATCCGTCTTCGCAAGATGTATCTCGATCCGAACGATCGCAAGCGCTACGAAAAGTCGAAGCTCGCGGGCTGATTTCGCAAACGCATTTGCACTCTTGGAACCCCGGCAGAAATGCCGGGGTTTTTTCTGTGCCTTCGCGCTGCACAGGCTTGTGGCAATGGTTAAAAACACGTTAACCTCCAGCCGTTGTCCACATGAGAAGCCTGTGGGCAATCCGTCCTACTCACAAAGGTGGAATAGCGGATTGCCTGCGCGAGGACCTAAAGTAGCGTTATGAAGACGTTGTCGATCGATGTTCGGCGAGCCGAACCGGAAGATGCACGTGCCATCTCGGAAGCACACCGGGAAGCATGGAAGCAGGCCTATGCCGGGCTCATTCCGCACAAGCCATTGACGCAGATGCTGGAGCGCCGGGGAGAAACCTGGTGGCGGAAGGCTGCGAGGGGGCCTGCGACGCTGCTGGTTCTCGATGTCGCGGGTGATATTGCCGGCTATGCCACGATCGGCCTGAACCGGGCGCGCGCCTTACCGCAAGACGGTGAAGTCTACGAAATCTATCTGCGTCCGGAGTTCCAGGGCATCGGCCTCGGCCGGCGGCTTTTTGGGGAAAGCCGGCGACTGCTGCGCTCTCTCGGTTGCGAAGGTCTGGTCGTCTGGTGCCTCGAAGACAGCGAGCATGCAACGCGCTTCTTCCGCCGCCATGGCGGTGTCGACGTGGCCGAAGGCATGGAAGATTTCGGCGGGACCCAGCTCAAGAAGATCGGCTTCGTCTGGTCCTGATTCGGTCGCAGGCGAACCGAAAACTTGTGGTTTTCCAATTTGCAGATCGCCTAACATTCCGTCAAAGCCTTGTTGCTTTGCAGCATGATTCCCGCTATCGACGCGTAACTTTGTCCAAGCTGATCGAGGAAAAAGAATGCGTATCGATGCGATTTCCGTTGGTAAGAACCCGCCTGAGGACGTCAACGTCATTGTTGAAGTGCCCGTCGGCGGCCATCCGATCAAGTACGAGATGGACAAGGAAGCCGGCGCGCTGGTGGTCGATCGCTTCCTCTATACGCCGATGACCTATCCGGGCAATTACGGCTTCGTGCCGCATACGCTCTCGGAAGACGGCGACCCGATCGACGTTCTTATCTGCAATACCCGTCCGCTGGTTCCGGGTTGCGTCATCAATGTCCGCCCGATCGGCGTGATGGTCATGGAAGACGACGGCGGCAAGGACGAGAAGATCATCGCCGTGCCGGTGCCGAAGCTGACCCAGCGCTACGACAAGGTCAAGAACTACACCGACATGCCCGAGATCACGCTGAAGCAGATCGAGCATTTCTTCGAGCACTACAAGGATCTGGAACCCGGCAAGTGGGTGAAGATCGGCGGCTGGCAGGATGTCGACGTCGCGAAGAAGCTGATCGTCGAAGCCATCGAACGTTACCAGGCCCAGAAATAAGCCTCAGGCGGCCTTCAGAAACTTTTCGAGCTTCTTTTCCAAATCCTCCGGGTCGCCATCGATCCGGAGGATTTTTTTGCGCGCCGTTTCACCCGATACGATCGAGAAGGAGGATTTTGGGAGACGGAGGGTCTCGGCAAGCAGCAGGATCAGCGCCTTGTTGGCCTTGCCGTCTTCAGGCACGGCGGTGACGCGGGCCTTGAGATAGGTTTCGCCGTCGGCGGAGATTTCGATCCCCTCGACAGCATTGCGGCCCGCGTTCGGCGTCAGCCGGACTGCGAGCCGCAGATGATCGGTGTGCTTGCTGTAGGGGAAACTCACGCAAACATTGGGTAGATCGACGTCCACATCAGCGAGCGGATGAAGAAGATGATCAGAAGCAGGATCACGGGAGAGATATCGATGCCGCCCAGGTCCGGCATGATGCGACGGATCGGACGCAGCACCGGATCGGTGACATTGAAGAGGAAGCGGCCGACCGCATCGACGAACTGGTTCCTCGAGTTGATGACATTGAAGGCATAGAGCCATGAGAATATGGCGCTGAAAATCAGCACCCAGGTGTAGAGGTTCAAGGCCAAATCGATGGTCTGAAACAGCGCGAGCATGCACGTCTCCATTTCGTTGTTGACAGACATGTAGACATTGGCGAACTAACGAGCAAGTACCGTGCCGGTCGCTCGTCGGAATCATGTTTAATGGGCAGCGGGTGCAATGCCGGCTTCCGGTTTCGCTGAAAGTTCTGTTTCATGACCATTCCCGCCTCCGGCGATCGGTTCGCCGCCTTCCGGCACGCCTCCTATTCGCGCTTCTTCTTCTCCCGGTTTCTGGCAGCCTTCGCGATCCAGATCATCAGCGTCGCGGTCGGCTGGCAGATGTATGACGAGACCGGCAATGCGCTTTATCTGGGCCTGATCGGGCTGTTCCAGTTCCTGCCTTCGCTGCTGTTGATCCTGGTGACCGGATCGGTCGCCGACCGCTATAACCGGCGCGCCATCATGGCTATCTGCATGGTGGTGGGTGCGCTCTGCGCGGCCGCCCTTCTGGGGCTCACCATCGCCAATTCCTTTTCTCCGTGGCTGGTGTTTGCGATCCTGATCGTGTTCGGCATCGAGCGGGCTTTCATGGGCCCCGCGGTACAGTCGCTCGGGCCTAATCTGGTGCCGGAGCAGGATCTCCCGAATGCGATTGCCTGGAACTCCTCCTCCTGGCAGACGGCGTCTATCCTCGGCCCGGTCGTGGGTGGCCTGCTCTACGGCGCCAGCCCGATCGTTGCCTACGCAGTCGCCGTGCTCTTTCTGATATTCGCGGCTCTTCTCGTCTTCATGATCCCGAAGCCGGTTCAGAAGAATGCGGCCAACAAGGTCAGCTGGGGCGAGATCATGGCCGGTTTCCGCTTCATCTTCGGGGAGAAGGTGGTGCTCGGCGCGATTTCCCTCGATCTCTTCGCGGTGCTGCTCGGCGGAGCCGTGGCGCTTATGCCTATCTTCGCGCGTGATATTCTGGAACTCGGTCCCTGGGGCCTCGGCATGTTGCGTGCCGCCCCGGGGGTCGGCGCCATCGTTGTGGCGATCTGGCTGGCCTTTTATCCCATCCGCCACCACGCCGGCATTGCGATGTTCATCGGTGTCGCCCTGTTCGGTGCCGGTACCCTCGTCTTCGGGATTTCCGCCACGCCCTGGCTATCCATTTCGGCGCTGATGCTGATGGGGGCATCCGACATGATCTCGGTCTATGTGCGTGAGACGCTGATCGCGCTCTGGACGCCGGATGAAGTGCGTGGTCGCGTCAACGCCGTCAACATGGTCTTTGTCGGCGCGTCCAACGAACTTGGCGAATTCCGGGCAGGCACCATGGCCTCGATTTTCGGAGCGGTACCGGCCGTGGTCATCGGCGGCGTCGGGACGCTTGCGGTCGCGGTTATCTGGGCCCTTGGTTTCCCGAAGCTCCGGAAGATCGACAGTCTCGATGCGCCGGACCGGTAGGTTCAACCGCCTTGAAAGGCAGCCTCGCGGGCATCTGGCGTTGCGGCTTCCTTAGCGGCGGACTTGCCCTCGAAGACTGTGCCGAGGAAGTTCCAGAGCCACTCCTTGAGCGGCGCGTCGAAGATCATCCGCCCTTCCAGATGTTCGCCGCCTTTCTGGGCATTCGGCATGATGAAGCGGTGCTCGCCATGCACCACCCAGCGCTGCATCATCGCGCGTGTAAGCTCTGCGTGAAACTGGAGGCCCCAGGCATTGTCGCCGTAGCGGATAGCCTGGTTTGGGTAGGCATCACCCTGCGCAAGCAGTTGCGCGCCATGCGGCAGTTCGAAGCCTTCGCGATGGAAGTGGTAGACCATTTTCGGCCAGTGCATCAGAAGACGGCCGTGTTCGGTCGCGCGCAACGGATACCAGCCGATTTCCGTCAGTCCGTCCTTGTCGGGTGCGACCGTGCCGCCGAGGTGGCGGACCATCATCTGCGCGCCGAGGCAGATGCCGAGGTAAGGCTTGTTCTCTTTCAGGGGCACACCGATCCAGTCAATCTCCGTCTTGATGAAGGGCTCGGGATCGTTGGCGCTCATCGGCCCGCCGAAAATGACGGCGCCGGCGTGTCCGGCAAGCGTTGAAGGCAGAAGGTCGCCCAGTACGGGACGGCGGATGTCGAGCGGAAAGCCCTTGTCGATCAGCATCTGCCCGACGCGGCCGGGAGAAGAACGCTCCTGATGCAGGACGATGAGCACCGGAAGCTTTTTTGTCTGGCGGGAAGGCTGCATCAACATTTCAGAACGCCCTAGTCCTCTCCCTCATCTCCTCCCGTTGAACGTGCCGCAGCCTGCTGACGCTGCAGAACCCTGTCGCGCGACGAGACCCCCAGAAGATCCGCGATCCTCCAAATCACGTGATCCTCGATCTCGCTCCGCTGACCGTCCGCATAGACGATATCCCAAAGAATGCCGAGAAGTTCGACACGGTCGTCTTCGTCGACCAGATGTTTCTTAAGATCGGAAGTGAAACGGTAATAGTCAACCGCCTCTCGACCGGCGTCATGTCCGGCTTCGATCAGCGCCTTGAGGCGACTTTCGCTCAGGTCATAGCGTTCGCGCAGGAGATCCCGAAATGTCTGCTGCTCCTGCGCGGAGACGTTGCCGTCTGCCTCCATGACCTGGAAGCAGAGAGCGACGAAAGCCACCCTCGGATCGTCGGGAGCGAATTCCCGCGCGGAACTGGGTGATGTGAGAGTTTGGAGAAAGGCCTGAATTCGGTCCAACATTCTCTTTATCAGGCCTCGCCTTTTCTAGAAAAGCCGGAGCCTCGTCGCGGGCTGTCCGGCGTCCGGATCCTTCACACCCGGATCATCCGGCGGCCGACCGAAAAATGGAACTGGTTCCTCCTCGCTTTCCGGCGGTTTTTCGTCCTTCGGCTTCACATTCGCAGGCGCTGGTGTTTTTGCTGCAACAGCTAACTCGCCTTTTGACGGTTCCGGAGCGGGAGCGGGGTGAATGACGATCTGCTTCGGGGGCTCTTCCTCCTTCGCCGCCTCCACGGGGGGCAGGCTCGCAATCGCTTTTTCGGCGGCTAGCGTGCCTTCCTCGATCGGACCCTCGAGCTGGCCGAAGGGGGCCTTCCACTCGAAGGCGTCGAGGCGGCCGGTCACGGGCGAGACGGGCAGCCATTTTTCCGAAACGAAGCCATCGGCAACCCAGGCCGGATCACGCGGAGCGCGCAACGCCTGCGCCATCCAGTGGCGAACCCGCCCCTGGTCACCGGTCTCGGCTTCCTCGATATCTGCAAGCAGGAGATAGACGCCTTCCCGCGATTCCATGCGGGCTGCGGCTTCTGCCTTCGCTCGGGCCTTCCTGAACTCCTGAGCATCGAGAGCCGCCTGGGCGACGGCGATGAGGGATTCGATATTGTTCGGCCGCAAGGCCTCCAGCTTTTCAGCACGCTTCAGGCGGTCGGTGGTGCTGTCGCCGCTGCGGGCGCGAACATAGGTCTGGGCGATATGGGGATGGGGTTCGATCTTCCAAACGCCTTCGAGAGCGGATGCCGCCTTGCGGATATTGTCCTCGCGCAGCCAACCCTTCGCCGCGATGACGGCGGCAGGCACAAGATCCTTGGCAAGCTTCAACGCCGCCATGGCGTCGTCGCGGGCGCCCTTCGGATCCCCTTCAAGCCGGTCGTCGGCTCTGGCGGTCAAGAGCACCGCCTTCCAACGATCGGCCTGCGCTTTTTCCAGAATGTTTGCCATGCGCTGCTGGTCGAGAAGGCGGAGAGCCTCATCCCAGCGGCCGGACTGGCTGTGAGCCTCGAGCGTCGCCTGTGCCGCCCAGGGGAGGTATGGGGCGTGCTCAACGGCCTTTTCCGCATATTGCCGCGCGGCTTCGTTTGCGCCAAGCCGGCGCGCCTCCATGTAGAGACCCCGCAGACCGAGTTCACGCGTTTCCGGGTCCTCGACCATCTGCTCGAATTTCTTGCGGGCGTCGTCGTGTCTGCCTTCGATCAGCGCCGTCTGTGCTTCGAGGAGGTGCATCAGCGGCTCCTGGTCGGAGCTGAGCAGGCCGCGGGTGCGAAGGCTCATCTTGCGGGCGAGCAGCGCATTGCCGGCGCCGGCCGCGATCAGGCCGGTGGAGAGCGCCTGGTAGCCGCGGTCACGCTTGCGGGCGCGGAAATAGCGGCGGACGGAGTGAGGTGAGGTCCAGATCACGCCGACGATCCACCACAGGATCGTGATGGCGGCAACCAGGGCGGCCACCATGGTGGCCGCGACCATGATGCTCGTCTCGATCAGATGGTCCTGCCAGGTGATGGAGATGAGGCCGGGCCGATCGGCCAGCCAGGAGAAGCCCCAGCCGAGAGCCAAAACGACGAGGAGGAAAATAAAAAGTCTGATCATCCGGGTTTTCGTCCTCAGCCTTGGGTGCCGGTAACGGCGCGCGTCAGCGTACCGCCCACGAGATTTTCCACCTGAATCCGGGCATCAAGCTTCTGCTTGAAATCGCGAGAGGTGGTCTTTGCCGGTTCCGGCAGGGCATCCCACTCCCGGACGGACGCCTGGAGATCGCCGTTGCGAAGGCCTTCCTCGATACGGGCGATGATAGCCTCTGGGGTATCACCTTCGACGTTGCCGACCCGCCGCACTTTTACGACCGACATTGCCGAAGACAGAAGCCGGCCGGCAATTCCCTGGTCAGGATCCGGCTGGACGGTGGCTTCCAGCATGGCGTCGGCCACCTTTGGAAATTCCCGCTGCAGCTCGACGCGCGACGGTACGCCCGCAGCGGCGAATTTCTGCAGGTCGGCAATCGCCGGATCGTCACCGGCAACGCTTCCAAACGTCTGGAGCTCGGTTTCGAACGATCCGCCCCGATCGATCGCGGCCTTGAGCGCGGCCGCCGCGATGGCCCGGGCCACCTGCTGCTCCGGTCCCCGGTCATTGATTTTCGTTTCAACCTGCTGCAGCCGGTCGGCGAGATCGGAATCATTGCCGGCTGTCGACTCGACTGCGGACCGCAGCGTATCGACGTCGCTCTTGAGGGCGGCAATCGCCTGCTCCGATGCGGCACCGTTCGAATTGCCTGCTGCAGATTCAAGGGCAGCAACGCGATTTGCGAGCCCTTCGTCTGTAGGTGGCGCAGGCCGGGTTTGCAGCGCGGCAATCTCCTGGCGAAGCTGGGCGATCTCGGACGAGAGGTCGGTCGTGTCGGCTGCCGGTGGGGGAGAGGCGCCTGGAAGATAGCCGGCATATTGCATGCTGCCAGCAAGCGCCAGCGCGACGATGCCGCCGAAAATTCCTGCAGCGACCAGGGTGGAAGTCGCGGGGCTTCTTTTCGCAAGCGCGGCGGGGACAGGTTCGGGTTCGGGAGCGACAGTCGCGGGCTCCGGTTGCTTCGGGCCGTTGGGTTCCCCCTCCGCGAACGAAGGTTCGTCGACGTCCGAAGGTGCCGACACGGGCTCGTCCGCGATGTCGGCCTCCACCGGCTTATCGGTATCGAGGGTCGCTTCCGCCTCCAGTTCCGCCGGTGTCACCGGCTCGTCGGAGTCAATGCTGCGCACTGGCTCGGCAACGGCTTCCTCTGCCGTAAGGTCGATGGTAACGGGTTCTTTTTCTGCCTTGGACCGGCGTGGCGGTTTTTCCGATACCATCTCGACCTCTTTTTGCATGCGCTCTGGGGAAATTAGTCAGCGGGAGGGTGGAAGAAAAGGGGCGGGCGGGAATTTGCCGCGGTCCTCGACTAAAGAAGGGCCAGAAGCCCCGTCTCGTCAGCATGGGGGGCGATCTTGATCTTTCTGTGAAACTCGGGAGGCACGGCGGCGGCAACATTGTCGCTGAGACAGATTATCCGGGTAGTCTCAAGCGCACCCGCATATGGCGCGACGAGTTCGAAAAAAAGCCGCGCCGCTTCCCGCGAGTAAAGAAGCACCGCATCCACCGGCGGCTCCAAGGTCCGGGCTAAGGTATTTTCATCGTAGGGAACCGCGACCATCTCGTAGATTTCCGCCACGCGGAGGGGTATTTTCGCGGCCAGAAGCCCTTCCTCGAAACTCGCCGATCGCGGACATCCGGCGAGATAAAGCAGGGGTGTGTCCGAGATCGGGGCGTCGGCTGCAATCCTTCTGGCGAGTTCCGAACCGGTCCCGGAACCCGTGCGGACATTGCGGAAGCCGATTTCTTGCGCCGCTCCTGCCGTCGCTTCTCCGACGGCATAAAGCGTTTCGTCCAGATAGGGCGAAAGGTCATCCAGAGACGAGAGAACCCGGGCCGCTTCCGCACTCGTCAGCACAAGTGCGGCATGAGGTTTCTTCAAAGCAGTCTCGGCAATGTCGGGGCGATGCAGCGCGCGCGTCAGCGGCAGCAGGATGGCGTGATGGCCGAGGTCAGCCAGCCGATCGGCGGTGCGTCGGGCCGATTGCTCCGGGCGGGTAACGAGAACCCGCATGGTCCTAGGACCAGTGTTCGAAGAAATCGCTGCCGGCGGTCGCACGCACCGCCTCGCCGGCCTTGCGGCCAAGCGCTTCCGCGCTTGCGCGCTTTCCCTCCACCGCGATCGAATGCTCTTTCTGTCCGTCCGGCGTCAGAATGAGACCTGAAAACTTCAGGTGATCCCCGTCGCAGACGGCATAACCGCCGATCGGCGTACGGCAGGAGCCGTCGAGTGCGGCAAGAAAGGCGCGTTCGCAGGAGACGGCATCGAAGGTCGGCCGGTCGTTGATCGGATCCAGCAATGCATCGATGCGGCTGTCACCGATGCGGCTTTCGACACAGATCGCGCCCTGCGCGGGAGCCGGCGGAAAATCGGCCGGATCGAGAAGTTCGGTAACGACCTCCTCGAGGGCAAGGCGCTTCAAGCCGGCAAAGGCCAAAAGCGTCGCATCTACCTGACCTTCGTCCAGCTTGCGCAGCCGCGTTTCGACAAGGCCGCGGAAGGTTATCACGTTGATGTCCGGCCGGATGCGCCGGATCAGGGCCTGCCGGCGAAGCGAGGAGGAGCCGACGGTCGCATGGTCGGGGAGTGCGGTAAGTGTCGGCGCGGCGCGGCCAATGAAGGCATCGCGAAAATCCTCGCGCGGCAGATAGGCCGACAGGCGAAGGCCGTCGGGCAGCTTCGTCGGCATGTCCTTGGACGAATGCACGGCGAAATCGAGGTCGCCCGAAACAAGCTGCTCTTCCAGCTCCTGGGTGAAGAGCCCTTTGCCGCCGAGTTCGGTCAAGGCGCGGTCGGTGATGCGGTCGCCCTTTGTCGACAGCACGACGATCTCGAACATTTCCTCCGGAAGACCGTGCGCCGTCATCAGCCGGGCACGCGTTTCGGAGGCCTGGGCGAGCGCCAGCGGGCTGCCCCGCGTTCCGATCCGGAAAGGTTTTGTTTGCATCCGCGTCATTCCATTGTTACCGGAAGCTTTCGTAGACCGGATTATCCGGCATCGCAATCAACGATAGGCCCATGGCGACCTTTCTTCGCATCCTCGGCATCGAAACAAGCTGCGACGAAACGGCAGCGGCCGTCGTCGCGCGCCATGAGGACGGACGCGGCGAAATCCTTTCCGATGTCGTCCTGTCCCAGCTCGACGAACACAGCGCTTATGGCGGCGTGGTGCCGGAAATTGCCGCCCGCGCCCATGTGGAAGCGCTCGACGGGCTGGTGGAGGAGGCGCTGACCCGAGCAGGCGTTTCCCTCGACGAGATCGACGCCGTGGCCGCGACGTCGGGGCCGGGCCTGATCGGCGGGCTGATCGTCGGGCTGATGACCGCAAAAGCGATCGCTCGCGCTTCGGGCAAGCCGCTGCTGGCGATCAATCACCTTGAAGGTCATGCGCTGACGGCGCGGCTGACGGACGGGCTTTCCTTTCCCTATCTGATGCTGCTGGTCTCGGGCGGTCATACCCAGTTGGTCCTGGTGAGAGGTGTAGGAGAATACGAGCGCTGGGGCACGACCATCGATGACGCGCTCGGCGAGGCCTTCGACAAGACGGCAAAACTGCTGGGCTTGCCTTACCCGGGTGGCCCGGCGGTGGAAAAGGCCGCGCAGACCGGCAATCCGAATCGCTTTTCGTTTCCGCGGCCGCTTGTGGGCGAAGCCCGGCTCGATTTTTCCTTTTCCGGGCTCAAGACCGCCGTGCGCCAGGCGGCCACTGAAATCGCGCCATTGAGCGAGCAGGATGTCGCCGATATCTGCGCTTCATTCCAGAAGGCAATCTCGCGCACGTTGCGCGACCGGATCGGCCGGGGACTGGCGCGCTTCAAGCAGGAGTTTGCGGCGCTCGATGTCGATCCGGCATTGGTCGTTGCCGGCGGGGTTGCGGCCAATCAGGAAATCCGCCGCACGCTGCAGGCTCTCTGCATCGAGAACGGGTTCCGGTTCATCGCGCCGCCGCTCAGGCTCTGCACGGACAATGCGGCGATGATCGCCTGGGCCGGGCTCGAGAGGTTTGCGGGAGAGTTTCCGGCAGACGCACTGGACGTGGCGCCACGCTCGCGCTGGCCGCTGGACAAACAAGCGCAGGCTGTTCTCGGTTCGGGGAAGCGGGGCGCCAAGGCATGAGCGGCAGAGAACGGATCGTCGTCATCGGTGCGGGCGCTTTTGGTACTGCGCTCGCGGCCGTCGTCGCTCTCGATGGTCGTCACGCCGTCACTCTTATTGGCCGCGACCCCTCTCTGATGAGCGACCTTCGCGAGGACCGCGTGCATGACGCGGCGTTGCCGGGGGTGCCGTTGCCGGATGCGCTGGAATTTTCGGCCGAGCCCGACGCGATCGGGGACGCCAGCATCGTCCTGTTTGCAATGCCTTCGCAGGCGCAGGCGGATGCGGCCCGACACTATGGACCTTATCTGGCAAAGGACGCCGTTGTCGTCACCTGCGCCAAGGGGATCGACAGATCGTCCGGCAATCTGCTCACGGACGTACTCGAGCGGGAATTGCCTCACTCCCGGATTGCTGCGCTTTCCGGTCCGGGTTTTGCCGCCGATATTGCGCGAGGCCTGCCCACCGCAATGGTGATTGCCGCCGAAGGCCACGACCTTGCGGACCGGCTTGCGAATGTCCTGTCGGGGCGCACCTTTCGGCTCTATGCATCGACCGACCGTATCGGGGTCCAGCTCGGCGGCGCGCTTAAAAACGTGCTGGCGATCGCCTGCGGTATCGTCGAGGGCGCGGGCCTCGGCGAATCCGCCCGGGCCGCGCTGATTTCGCGTGGGCTGGCGGAAATGTCGCGGCTGGTCGAAGCCATGGGCGGGCGGGCAGATACGGTCAGCGGCCTCTCCGGCCTCGGCGACCTGGTCCTGACCGGCACGAGCCATCAGTCGCGAAATCTTCGCTTCGGCATTGCGCTCGGGCGGGGGGAGCCGGCCGCAACGATCGGCGGCGGTCCTTTGGTCGAAGGGGCATTCGCGGCCTCCGTTGCCGCCAAGCTGGGGGAAAGGTTTTCAGTCGAACTGCCGGTGACCAACGCGGTTGCGGCGATCATCGACGGCAAGCTCGATGTCATCGCCGCGATGGAACAGCTGATGACCCGGCCGATCAAGGCTGAATAAGCAATGAACATTTGAAGGAGAGACCAATGCTGTTTGCCTTTCTCTGTACTGACAAGCCCGGACATCTTGACGTCCGGATGGAAACACGTCCGGCCCATGTGGAGCACCTGAACAAGCTCAATGCGGACGGTACGCTGAAGATGGCAGGTCCGTTTCTGGACGACGAAGGCAAGCCGAACGGCAGTCTGGTGATCGTCGAAGCCGCCGACATGGCGGCGGCCCGGACGATTGCCGAAGCGGATCCCTACTATCTCGCCGGTCTGTTCGAAAAGGTCGAGATCAAGCCCTACAACTGGGTTTTCAACAAGCCGGCTGAGTGAGAGATCGATGGCATACTGGCTTTACAAATCCGAACCTTCCGCCTGGTCCTGGGAGCAGCAGAAGGCCGCCGGCGAGAAGGGCACCGAGTGGACCGGCGTGCGCAACTATCTCGCCCGAAACAACATGCGGGCGATGAAGCTCGGCGACAAAGGCTTCTTCTACCATTCGAACGATGGGCTGGAGATCGTCGGGATCGTCGAGGTCTGCGCTCTGTCTCATCCGGATTCGAGCGCCAAGGGCGATCCGAAATGGGATTGCGTCGATATCCGCGCCGTCGTGGACGTGCCGAAGCCGGTGACGCTGAAGGATATCAAGGCCAACCCGAAGTTCGAGAAGATGTCGCTCGTGACGTCGATGCGGCTTTCGGTGCAGCCAGTGACCGACGAGGAATATTTCGAGATCTGCAGGCTTGGGGGCCTCGACAATCCTCCGCGGTCCCCGGATTGAGCCAGCCTTGAAGACCGATCCCCGGACCTTCATTCTTCAAAATACAGAGCTGACGACCCCGCCGCATGTACCGGAAATCCGGCTGCATCTTGCGACCGAGGCGCATGATCTCTGGTTGAAGACGGAGGCGGATCTGGAGGAGATCGGCCTGCCGCCGCCTTTCTGGGCCTTTGCTTGGG
>UBYX01000041.1 GCA_900469955.1 Hyphomicrobiales bacterium
GGGCCATTCGTTGCGCTCACCAACAAGCAGCTGACGTCATTGACCCTTCCGCTAGCGTTAGAACAGCTATTGCCATGGATGCTCCTTGTCCCGTCTCGCAGATAACCCGGTCGCCAGCGTTTCATCGTCATGGATACTTATGAGAGTGCCGCGTCAGTGGGTAAGCATCAGCGTCATATAGTGCCTTCATCTGTGCGCCATCAAGACGCGCTTCATCCACTTCCATGACCGAGCCCCGCAGGAGCGCAACGGGAAGCACCTCAATTGCAAAGCGCAGAGCTTCAGCCACTGTTTCAAAGCGCCGGTAGCGGTGGTTGCTCTGTCTTTGCCTGCTCCGGCACGGATAGAAGCCCGCCCCATTACTATAGTTGAAAAGGAACCTATTCGTCTCATCAGGTACAGGCGTGGCTGACGACAGCCGCTGGGACCGGCAGATCATTGTGCGGACACAGTGGAAGCAGTATCTAGCAAGCGCCTCTCAGGACGATGTTGTCGATCCGCTATCTGTTTTTCTTGAGTGCGTGGAGCCAGTCTACGTCGAACGTCATGGAGCGTAGCGGCATCAGAGCTTTGTTCAGCAACGGCGCGCCTGAACAGGTTCTCAGGGGCGTAATAGAGTCTGTCGATCATGTTGACATCCTTACACTGGTGAAAGCGCAGACAGCCTTGCCAAAACCTCCAACCGCGACGGCGGAGTTGCAACGTTCGCAAGGTTGGCCAAGCAACCGGCTGTACCGGAGGATCAGGTAGCCAAGATGGCTTTAAACGTAAGGTATATATATGATGCCGCAGATTCAATTTACAAGTGCAGGATCCGCATTTAGCTGCTCCCCATTTGAATCTGGTTGCTCTACTGTAACGTCGGGCTTGAAAGATAGTTGTCATCCCTATTCAGGATGTCTGCCAGTCCAACGGCGCTCTCTTCTCCGAGATCGGCCATCACCTCTCCAACAAGCATGATCCTGTGTCCTGAGACGGAGTCGACGACGGACCATGAGCCGTCGACGTCTTGTCGTGCTTTATATCTGGCGGTTAGGGATGGCTGCATTATGGTAACCTCCGATCATGAATTAGGATAATCCGGCGCCAATTGACACTGCTTACAGTGCAAAGCGCTCAAGCGCCGGTAGACATAACATGTCATGAGCAGCCGTTCGCTTCGCCCGTGGAGAATTCAGCGTCCATGTTCTATTGATGTACCCGAACCATGTCTTCAGCGTACGCGATGGTAAAACGGGTTCGGGCATCTTCAAGAAGGCCCCGACCAAGTAAAGCTGACGTGCATGCGCCGATTGCTGCCCAATAAGCCTGCCCGGACCTCATTGTGAAGTCTTCTTGCAGGTACTTGAGGGCGACGCGCGGACCAAGGATCAGCCGGTCATTTATGGGGCCATCCCTGACATTGACTGGATATTCCCATTCGACGCCAAAGGCAACATTGATAACCTGGCTCATCGAGCATCCCTTTGATACCAAGAATGCACATGATGAACATGGTCACCACGAAACAAGCTTGACGATTCTAGCTCAGAGTTGCAGCACGAACGATCAACCCCAGAGGCAAAGCTGAGATCACAATAGCGGCTGGCTATGCCGCGACACATTCTACCAGATCAGGCCGTGAAGACTTAAAAACTTTGTAGTGGGACTTCACAGCAATTCCTCACGAGCTGCCAGATATAAAATCACCGGCACGGCACCGTCTAGGGCATTTGTGCAGCGGTGCTCATTTAGGTGGTCGCCCTTAACGCCCGACACCCCAGACAATCCGGCGACGCATCTTTAGTTCCACTCCGGGTCAAGCATTTTCAATTTTAAATCGAGGCACGCCTTCCTTTGAACAAACTTTGGTTGTAGATGATCTTTGTCGAATTGCTTGTTGAGCTTTGTCGAGCGTCTCCGCTCTTTCCGATCTTTCCTCTCAAATCGATTTCATGTTGCCGACTCCATCGAGCAGCGGAACCTCTATGCGATTGAAAGGAAAATCGTCATGAACACCGGCATCGTAAAATTCTTCAACATGACAAAAGGCTTTGGCTTCATTCAGCCGACCGATGGCTCGAAAGACGTTTTCGTCCACATCTCTGCCGTTGAACGCTCGGGGATGACCTACCTGGGCGAGGGCCAGAAGATCAGCTTTGACGTTGTCGAGGACAAACGCTCGGGCAAAAGCTCTGCCGAAAACCTACAGGCTGCCTAACAAATCGCGTCTTCGGCCACTGACCACGGATGTACTGGCAGTAAACGGCAGACGCTTGCCAAGGTCGGGTTATTACCCGGCCTTTTTCTTTTCCAAAGCGAGAAACGATCATGAAAAAAACTGACCCAGAACAGCAGATCAAGCGTGCTCAGCGGCAGGTAGCCCTGACCAGTGGTGGCGGCCACCTCGGTGGTACCAACCACGGCCAAGGCTATGATGCTAAAACGTCATCAGCGAAAGGCAAGAGCGAGAAAACACGCCGAACAGCAGCCAGAGGTTAAACTGTGGACTGCCTCGACCTTCAAGCTGCCGCTCAGGCAGCTTCGGATCCCCTTTGATCACTCGACTAATCGGCCTTTAAAGTAGGTATATCGTGGACGGCTTCGGGGATGAGAGTCGCTCGCGTGTAGAAGAGCGCCAGCGCGATCAGGGTCATGCCAAAGGCGGGCGAGAACCACATGCCGACAGCACCTTGGTGAGAAGGAAATCCACTCCTCGCAAGAGCGTCGCGATCGCCAGCGTCGATCGGTCATCGCCATCGGTTCGAAGAGTAACGAAGGTTTCGCCCTGGAGCTTGATAGTGATGAGGGAGCGTGATCTGGAGCGGAATGGGTTTTGTCAAAAGTGAGCGCCGGCCGCATGACGCTGATGAGAACAGCTCGGCATGCGGCCTTTCGTTTGACCGGTTCTTCACTCACTCGGGAGGTGGATGCTTTTCAGCGATTGCTTACAAGGTCCAATGAGCGACCATCGTTTCCGCCCGATGTTCGGCGGTTGCGCGGTCGGCTTTCGGCAGACGGAGGCAGACCGTCAGCCCTGGATTGTTTGAGGAGAGTTCGATTTCACCCCCGTGGTGCCGAACGATCGCGCGCGCGATCGACATACCCAGGCCAATACCGCCGGTCTGGCGATTGCGTGACTTCTCCATCCGGAAGAAGGGCGAAAATACCTTGTCCTGCATCTCCTTCGGAATACCGGGCCCGCCATCCTTAATCAGAATTTCGAATGCGGTTGCCTTTTCGGCGATAGATACGTTAGCACCTCCGCCGTACCTGACAGCATTCTCGATCAGATTGCGTATGGCTCGACGTAGGGCTCCAGGACGGCAGCGATAGTGCGCCTTCTTGCTTTCCGTGAATTCGACCTTCTGGCCAAGGTCGCCCAGGTCGTCGCAAAGGCTCTCAACCAGCGCACATAGATCGATGGTGCGTGTTTCCTCAGTGGACGCCTCGCCCTTGGCAAAAGCTATAGTCGCCTCCGTCATCGCCTGTATCTCGTCAATCGTGTCGAGCATTTTTTGTTGAACGTCGGGGTCAGACACGAATTCAGCACGGAGCCGTAGTGAGGTCAGCGGCGTTCGCAAGTCGTGACCGATCGCTGCAAGCATCCGAACCCTGTCTTCGACATAGCGATGCAGCCGCTGCTGCATTCGGTTGAACGACACAGCTGTCAAGCGGATGTCGTCCGGACCAGTTTCGGGAATCGGCTGGACGTTCTCGCCGCGCCCCAGCGCATCGGCGGCCACGGCCAACTGGCGCATCGGCCGGGTTATGCGCGACGTCGCAACGATAACAATCGCGGACAGGATGATTGCGCTAAGTGCAAATGAATAGAGGGACGGGGAGCGCCACCATGGTGTCCCAACGCTCTTGAAATATGCGGTATTGAGCCAAAGCCCGCTTTTAAGCTCAACGGCCATCCCCATTCCAGAGCCGCCACCGTGCGACGTCACAAGATCGGTATATCTGGCAGGCTGGTCCAACGGCCAGAGTGTACCGCCTGCCCGAATCCAGTCGGAGTTCCCCGCGGAGGGATTGATTTTGGCTTCGACGCTCCTCGCCGCTTCCGGTTGTCCTGGAACGGAGCCGAGGCCCCATTCGGGAGGCAAAGCCACAGCATTGCGGATCGGACGGACCAGCTGCGAGGTTGCGTTGCGCCGCCACGTTACAAGGTCCGCCGGCGGCTCGGTTGTCAGCCAGAAGCGAGAGGTGGACGTCTCGCTGGCTTGCAGAACGTCCTCGCGAAGTTCTGCAGGAATAACTTCCATCAAACGGGTAATTGAGCCAGTTCGGGTGAAAAATTCCCGCTTAAAGGCGGCCTTCAGGGCCTTATCCTGCTCATCCCATGAGATCAGAAATGAAAGCACCTGTGAGACGACGAGCGCCAAAAGGATGAAGCCGATGAGTTGTCTGGCCAGACTTCGCTTCCACCAAGAGATCATGACTTCACCACGCTTGCCGAAAGGCTATAGCCGCCACCCCAATGCGTCTTGATGATAGATGGGTTTTTTGGATCTGCTTCGACTTTCTTGCGTAAACGGCTCACCTGATTGTCGATGCTGCGGTCAAAAGGATCGGCCGTTCTCCCGGCCGTAAGGTCAAGGAGTTGGTCGCGGCTGAGGATCATGCCAGGATGATCGAGAAGCGCTTTGAGCAACCGGAACTCGACCGTGCTTAATGCTACTCCAATCCCATCTTTGCCGGTGAGCTCCTGCCGGGCGAAATCCAAGATCCATTGATCGAAACGAACTGTATTTCCCTTGATTGGGTTACTCTGTCGCGCCGCAGCATCCGGGACTCGGCGCAGCACGGCTCGTATGCGCGCAAGCAATTCGCGAGGGTTGAATGGTTTGACTAGATAATCGTCTGCACCGATCTCGAGGCCCACGATGCGATCGGTGTCCTCCGACATTGCCGTGAGGAAAATGATTGGGGTTGTCGCGGATGTACGAAGCTGCCGGCAAACGCTGATGCCATCCTCGCCAGGCATCATGATGTCGAGGACAATGAGGTCAATGGCTTCACGCTCCAAAACTTCACGCAATGCTTGGCCACTTTCGGCGAGACTTACCCTGTACCCATGCCTTGTGAGATACTGGCCGACGAGATCCCTGATGTCATGATGGTCATCCACGACAGCGATATGCGGTGAAGGCTCCATTGCAAGTCCTACGAGATCCAATTCAGGCGCCACCCGGGTAATTACTTTGGCCGAAAGGCAAGATTTCAATTTGCTTGACCGGTCGACGGCGTGTCTGCAGAGAACCGCGTCCCACCAGCCCTCTGCTGGTGCGCAGAGCAACTGCTGGGACGATCTGGCCGGTCCTCACACACCCTTAGCGGTTGAGGTCAGGTTATTTAGTGCTAGCGCGAGAGACCTCCCTGGTCGCCGCTGCTGTCGCTACCGCTGTAGCCGCTCCTGCGGTCGTCCTGAGTGGTGTTCCAGGCGAGCGAGCCGGCATTCGACTTAGGAAAGTAGAAGGTCCTGCTGTGATCGCCAAGAGTGTTTTGCCCTGGCGAGGTTATCGCGGACGTCCCTTGGCGTTGAACGCCGTCGTAATATTCGCCTTCGGCGAGGGCTGGCGTGGTGAGAGCCGCCGGAATGAGCAGCAGGGCGGTGCTAGTGATCTTGATCATCGGGTGATTTCCTTGTGCTTTAATGATTGCGCATTAGTTTGCGACCTTGCGGCAATCGGGGTCTTGAATGAACTGCGGTTAGTTGGGGCGAAACGCACCTTCGTAGTAGTCACCGCTGTCGAAGATGCGGCGGTCGTCGCGGCTGGTGTTCGATCCGAGCGAGCCGACATCTGAACCCGGGAAGTAGAAGGTCCTGCTGTGATCGCCAAGGGCATTTTGTGACGGCAAGGTTGTCGCCGCTCGTGACTGACGCTGAACGCCTTCATAGTACTCGCCTTCTGCGAGCGCCGGAGTAGTCAGAGCTGCTGCGATGAGCAGCGGGGCGATGCTTGTGATCTTGATCATTTGATGAAGTTCCTTGTGCTTTGCTGATTGCGCATGAGTTTGCGCCCTTGCAGCAATGTAGGTCGTGGATGAACTGAGGATTAGTTGGGGCGAAACGCACCTTCGTAGTAGTCGCCGCTGTCGAAGATGCGGCGGTCGTCGCGGCTGGTGCGAGGACCAAATGGCGTTTGCTCGGAACTGCGATAGGTATTTGCTTCGACGCTGTTCGTCTGGGTCCGGTCAAGGCTGGCTTCGCGTTCTTCTGCGAGCGTTACGCTGGTGAAGGATAGTCCTGCGACAAGTGCGATAATGAGATGCTTGAACATCTGTAGTTCCTTTCTGGTTAGCCTTACCTCTTGGGCACGAGAAAGGATTAGCCCTCTTTTGTCGCTGAGTTATGCCGCGGTGCACCAAAATTGTATCAAAGTGTCGCGCGGATTCGGTTAGCGTGCTTCAGTTGACTTGGAAGAGGCGCGAAAGGCGACGAAACGACGGTCGCCGAACAGCAACTTCGGCAAGGCGATAGGCTTCTGGACTCGACTGAGGTCTCAGACTTCCCGCTGCCGCGCACGCGAGGGCTGTTCAGATAAAGGTCCTTCCTCCCATGGGCGGCTCCTGGCCTGCCAGTCGTAATTCCTCATGTAGTCAAGAAACGCACGCATAGCGGCGCTGGGAAGGCGGCGACTGGGGTAATATAGAAACCAGTGGGGCAAGGTGCGGCTCCAGTCGGACAGAAGCTCCACCAGCCGACCGCTTTGGATATACGTTTTGGTGTAGTCATCGAAGACATGGGCGATTCCTCTGCCCGCCAGCGCAGCTTGCAGTTCGTTATGCGCGGAACTGACGGTTAATCGGCCAGTTGGAGTAACTTCGATCTCTTCGTTTCCCTCGGCAAACCGCCAAGTGACGAGCGTGCCGCCAGGAAAACGACGTCTTATACAGTCGTGAGCAACGAGTTCGTGCGGCGTCTGCGGCTGTCCGAACCTTCTGATGTAATCTGGCGAAGCCACGATCGCATAACGAAGCGCGGGTCCGAGTGGCAACGCAATCATGTCCTGCGCCAGCTGCTTGCCGAACCTCACGCCGGCATCGAAACCATGTTCCACGATATCGATGACTGCCGCATCACTGATGATCTCGATCTTCACCTCGCGATAGGCATCCATAAAGTCGAATACCAGCGGGCAAAGAAAGTGATCGACGGCCGGCGCCGGCGCGTTGATCCTGAGCGTACCGGACGGGCTATCCCTTAACTCGTCGATCTCCGCGATAGCGATCCTGATATCACTCAATGCAGGTGCCAGACGTTCAAGAAGGCGTTGTCCTGCTTCCGTCGGGTTTACGCTCCTGGTCGTCCTATTGAGGAGCCGAATGCCGAGAGCCTCTTCCAGCGCGAACATCGATTGGCTCAAGGCCGATGAAGAAACCCCTCGCTCAATCGCCGCTGCGCGGAAGCCGCCGCATCGAACGATCGAGACAAACACATCGAAGCCGTCTAGGCGGATCGGATCCATTGCGAAGTATACCTAATCAAGCTGGTAAACATAACTCAGGTTATCAGATCAATCATCCCATGTCATGGTTGGCGAAAAGCTAGTGGCAAATGAAGCGAGAGTACGCCCAACAAGGAAGGGAAGACCGATGAATGCCCCCACCCTCAACAGACGCACGATCATACTGTCGGCTGTCGCAGGCGCATCAAGCACGCTCATCCCAGACCTGGGAGGCTTCCGTAGCGCCAATGCTCAGACGGCGTCCTCGTCGAGCGGCAATGCCGGTCACTACCGCTTCCGCGTCGGCGAGATCAGCGCGACTGTCTTGAGCGACGGTGTGATTGGTGGTCCGCCTCGCGTCTATGCAAGCAACGCGCCGGAAGCCGAGCTTCAGGAGGTCCTGCGACACGCATTTCTTCCGACCGACCACATGACGCTCAACCTCAACACGCTGCTGATCGAGACCAGCGGTCGGCGGATTCTTGTCGAGGCTGGCGCCGGCAAGACCATGGGCCCGAATGGCGGCCGCATCTTCGATAACCTCGCGGCGATCGGCCTCGGTGCTGCAGACATTGACGCGGTCGTCGTCTCTCATACCCATCCGGACCACGTCGGAAACCTGAGAACCGCAGACGGCGGCAAGGCCTTTCCGCGCGCCACGGTCTTCGTTCCGAAGTCAGACTGGAATTTCTTCGTTCGAACCGATCCGGACCTCTCTTACATGCCGGTACCGGAGGATTTTCGTGTGCGCTTCGCCGCCGCGATTAAGAACAGCCTTCAGCCTGTCACGAACGAGGTCGAACTCTATGAAGCGGGCGCTGAGATCGTGCCGGGTTTGACGACGATCGTGGCATCCGGTCATACGCCGGGCATGGCTACCTTCCTCGTGCATTCCGGCAATGACCAGCTGTTGTTGACCGCAGATCTTGCATATCATCCTGTCGTCAACGTGGACAGGCCTTGGCTTCCGGGACCGGACCGCGACAAGGAAACGGCGTTCGCCTCCCGCCGTCGAATTTTCGATAGGGCAGCCACCGACCGCATCCCGGTGCTCGGTTTCCACTTTCCGTTCCCAGGCCTCGGCCGGATGCTCAAGACCGATGGCGGCTACGCCTGGGTGCCCGCCAATTGGCAGTTTTGACGCCCGAGAAAAAGGGACAGACTAATGGACCAGTCAAACATCAACCGTCGCGGTTTCCTCGGAACACGAGGGGCGGCGGCAACAGGGCTGGCTGTCGCCACCCATACCCCGACTGAGCCCCGGAGACGAGCGACCTCGCCAACTTCTGCATCGAATCAGGTGCGGCTGCGGTTAGTGCACTAACCTGCTCGCTATAAACTGCCAATCAAGGAGACCGACCTTGCCATCCACCCGACGCTCGCTTTTGACGGCCTTTCTGACGCTGCCTCTCATCGATGCGGTGAGAATAAACGCGTTGGCGCAGGCCGACGGAGAATTGCCGCTGACCCTTTCCTGCGAAGATGGGGACGACCTGACCCCCAAACAGGAAGCTGGTCCCTTCTTTAGGCCGAACTCGCCGCTCAATCGCGATCTCTATCCCGATGCGGCCGGGGGCGAGCGAATAACGGTCGCCGGCTTCGTCTTCGACGACCGCTGCCGGCCACTCGCCGGAAGCCTTGTGGAAATATGGCACGCGGATGACAACGGCGACTACGACAGCGTGGGCTTCCGCCTGCGCGGACATCAGTACTCCGATGCGCAGGGACGCTGGTGGTTTAATACTATTGTGCCCGCGCTCTATCCGGGCCGAACGCGTCATTTCCATTTCAAGGTCCAGCGCCCCGGCGGACGGGTTCTCACCACCCAACTATATTTTCCCGGCGAGTCCAGGAACGACAGAGATCGGCTTTTTCAAGAGGCCCTTCTCCTCAACATGAAGCAAACCAGCGATGGACGGTTCGGACTTTTCGATTTCGTGATCTGACGGAGTGGTGGCCGTCAACAAGGGCAATGTTCAGTGATCCCTGGGCGTTTGTCGTTTTGTATGTCGTCCATTGCGGTTTATTTTCACAAGCCGCTCAACACAATTTCCGACGTTCTTCAAGCGTAGCTCTCCGAGTGGCAACCTCATCGGCGCAACGCGCGCCTCGTTTGCGTCAACCAGGCGCATTTTTGATTTCTTCCAGGTCCGCATGAGACCTCGCGAAAGCGGCCCGAACTATGACCGACGAAGGGTTTTCCACGCTACCTATGAAATTCGTACCGGCATCGCCTGAAACACTTTCATTTAATCCGGGTCAGTCGTTCGCGAGTGAGCGCAAGTTCGAAATCACCGTTAGGAAGAAGTTCTACGAGATGCCCATCAACCGTATAATAGATCATCGTATAACGCGCTCCATTGTCAAATTCGAGGTCCGGCTCCCGTGTGGCCTTGATGACGGTTACTAAGAAACCGCTCTCGTTGACGCAGCTAATAAACTGCTCTGGGGGTGTCATCATGGCGTGCGTCCCGTTCTCCACTGCGAGCAAGCTTAGATGCCTGTTCAACAGGGGGCAAGGGCGACGTCGACCTGATCGGCTGCAGTAAAACCGGCTGGGCTAACCCAGCCGGATGGCGTTAGCTAGGTTCGGTCGGAACCTTTCCTGCTATCGTCGGAACCAGCACCACCTTTTTTATCATCGGGGCGGCCTTCCATCGGACGTTTGGTTTGATCGCCCTGCTGGTTTGACTTCTGGTCGTTCTGTTGACCAGGTTTCGGAGTGTCTTGCATGCGCGTTACTCCTTCGCCGCATAATGCGGCACATACCTAACTACGTGAAGGAGGGCGAGTTCCACCCGCTCGCCGGTCACTCGTAGACAGGATGGACTTCAGTCAGCCACCGCACAAAGAACGCCCGCAGTACGGGGAGCGAACATCGGAGCTACATAAAACGGCTACGACCGAATGCCCGTCCCTGATCGGAAGGCTTCTTGGGTCAGGCGTTCATCATAGCCGCCCAACCAGATGTAGAGCCGCTCCGGGGACTCGTCGGTAAGATACGGACAGGAGCTTCTGCTGTGATTATGAGCAGCCGCGTCCCTACCGTCCTCGAAGATCCTTTTCCGGTCGTCTACGGTCAAAAACATGCATTCTCCGCAATTCGACTGTCAGTTTCCGGCGCCCATTCGGATCAGGTCAGGAATGGACAATGGAGGAGCACACTTCGCTTTTCTTCTTCTGTGGAAGACGTAAGAAAGTATGCAACAGATCTTAGCCATCGAAGCTCTCCAACAGACGGGTGGCACGGAGCGCGAAGCGGGATGGCCAAAATCGGAAAAAGTCCGCCCCCGTGATACTATTAAACTGTGGGGCTCCGGTAATGTTTCTTGAATAATCCGATGTGATGAACGCGGGTGCAACTCTCACTTATTTGGGTGAAGTGGGCAGGATCGCTGTACCCCACCACACTGTCGATGTGGAGGAATGACAGGAGCTTTGTGTCACAAGGGTCGCGAGACATTGTCCAGAGGCGTAGCTTGAGGAATATGAAGCTTTCGCGGCAGCAGAGGGGAGGCAAGATGTATATTGATGAAAATGGTATCCAGATCAGGAATGCCGTTGCATCGATCTCTCACCTTCTAGAAGGCGCGGTCCTTGGCATCTACCTTCATGGTTCGGCAGCGCAGAGCCAGTTGCGGCCGCAGAGCGATATCGATCTGCTCGTGATAACTAGGAGGCCAGTGATGGAGCGCGAACGCGTTGCTCTCACGGCGGCACTTCTGCAACTGTCGGGGCGGCATCCGCATCGAACCGGGGAGAGCCGCTGCCTTGAAGTCATGATTTTCGACATCAATGGGCGAGGCATCCATTGCAATCCCGCACAGACGGAGATGGTCTATGGGGAGTGGCTTCGTGATGCCTACGAACGCGGCGAGGCAGCAGGACCCACACACGACCCGGAGAACACCCTCATCCTCGCACAGGCGCGGGAGTATTCGTTTCCATTGTATGGCCCTGACGCGGTCCAGCTGCTTCCTGAAGTGTCGTCCACAGCAATTCAGTCGGCAATGCGTATCGGCCTCCCTGCCCTCATGGACGGACTAGATGGAGACGAGCGGAACGTTATTCTGACGCTCGCCCGAATGTGGCGGACAGCCGAGATTGGTGACTTCGTGGCAAAGGATGTCGCTGCTTTATGGGCTCGCCCACGGCTTCTGGAACGAGACGCATTCCTCCTCGACTACGCTCGGAAGGCGTACCTCGGTGAGATCACCGACGCTTGGGGTGACAAGCACACGGCGGCAAAATCGTTTGCGGAATACATGCGGGAGCAGATCGTCCGGAAGCTTGACTGCTTGAGCCGAAAGCGAACCACCGCCCTAACCTCATCGACCTAGCCCCGTCGCCATTAGTCGGCTCAGTCCAACCGACGCCGTAGGCTGCTGGTTTTGCACTGTTGGGGCGCGATAAGGAACTCGTCCTTCGAGTGACCCACTTTTGGATAAGACTTGCGATCCGGGTGAAGGGATGTCGCTCACCGCAACATGAGCGGCGTTAGCATCTCGATCCCGAAAGCTGCGGTAGAAGACTGGCATTGCCTTTCCGAAATGGTTCTCGGCGAGCCACTTCCATATCGAATAAAGAAGTGGATGAAGGGAGGTGGTCGTCCACGTCATAGAATCCGCTGACATACTGTTCGAAGTGGAGGCGATCACTCCCGAGGAATTTCTTGCGAAGCATCCCCAATCCTGACCACGAAGAAGGGGTCCGCGCCGGTCCGCCAGGACGCGAACCCCACTGCCGACGCAGTACAAAAACAAAAAGGGCGGGTCGGTCCGTTTTTCCCGTCCGGCCCGCCAACCGTCTGTTTGGCGAGATCCTTTTAGCAGACATGGCATCTTTTTAGCGTGAAATTTCCGTGACATAGATCGAACGATCTATAGTGGTCAATGACTGCCGGTATTCCTCCAGCGGGATTAGTTCACCTTCTTCCCTGCCGCATGGGTGAACGACCTGAATACCATCGACACGTCCGGGAAAGGAACTCCGGCCGCCGCAGCCGCCCAGGCTAGCGTTTAAATGAAATCAACCGGAACGGCCGATGCCAGAGCAGCGAGCGCATTTGGCATTTGCCGGTCCCCGTTTCACTTCAGCACCCGTATACTGAGACTGTAGTCGGTTACGTTCCCGCCGGTCTGGACCCGAAGGACGGCTTTGTCTCGGCCTTCAAATCCCTTCTTCGCGGTATAGTACGTCACGATACCCAAACATTCGACCTTCAGGGAAAAATTCTTCCCGGTTCAAGCTGAGGGGATCTATGCGAAATGCAAGCAAGTAAGCTGGGATTTGATCTAGCCGGCAATTGGGTTTGAGCTTGGTGTTCGTGCCGAGTTGGTGCGCTCGCCGCTTAATGCGGTCCTTGATATGGACATTTTCTTACGTCTTCAGCGTGTGAAGCGGTGGCCAGCAGAAGTAAAAGAGGCGAGGAAACGCACGCAGCGGGCGAAAGCCTTTAACATACTGAACCCCAAGGACAACTCAGGCCTGGTCATCGGCTTTTCTCGCCAAGTCAATACAACGTTCGGTCGCGGCTTTGAGCTATCTCTGCTCGATCGGCCTTATGAGCGCGAAGGTCTCCAGGCTTCTAGAGAGCGGTCTTCACTTCAGCCTCTTTTGAGCAGGAGGAGGAGGGAGAGCTTTGGCGGCGTTCTTTGCCACTGTTCGCAATTGCCTCCAGTTTGCCAAATTGCGTTCCGCAATCGGCTCTTCAAGCGGGGTTAGCATCCACCCAGCGGGTTCGAAGTTTCGCTCGGTCTGATGTAACCTCGATCTCTCGATGACGCGACGATCCGGGGCCGTGCATCGCCGTTGTCGAAGTCGATGCCTGCGGATAGTTGGCGAGCACTATGATAGGCAGCTGCGATCCTGCGTCTGCCGCCATCGTAGACGGTTACGATGATGTCCAGGGTGTATACCAGTGCCTCCGCGAAGTCTTCGAATTCGTCCGGCATAACGTCTTATCATTTGTCGAATGCCGTGATGCCGAAAAGCCACCTCTACAATCCGTAGATTGCCGTGGGTTTTTTGCCGAAGTTCCGCGTCATCTCGATCGGCGGATCAGTTCACCTTCTTTTTCGGCCACGGTGGTCACCGATCGGAAAACCTTCGAAACATCGGGAAGGTCGTTGCTTGTCTCGTTGCACTGCGGACACGGCATGCCTGCCGATCCGCAGCCGCATCCGTGCGTTCCCGTCCAAGGACGATCAGGATGGGTCTCACAAACCCATCCCGTATCTCGGCAGGCCCTGCATCGTAGCATCGAAGGTTTCCGTCCATTTGACTGGTCATTGCTTCTGCAATCGTACCGCGTCGAGAGGCGGGGAACGAGAATATCGATTGATCTAGACACTTTCGCCGCCCTTGCGCGGCACGAACCACCTGATGACGCATCAAAAGGGGCCCCGGGGGACTGATGGCAGGCGGTGACGACATGAACAACGGCAACCGGTCCCACGTAAACCTTATCTATACCGACGCCTTAACAGCTCAACTTGGCGAAAGCGTACCGAACCTGTACCGGCGGCAGTCCAACCTCGAGCCGGAGATGCGCTCGGAATCCAAGCAGATCGGATCGTCAATGACTGCGTTGTTGTCTGAGATGCGGAGCTCAGTCGCCGCGCTCTCGGCCAACCTCGCCGAACGAAGTCGTCCGCAATAGCAGGTTCTGGGTGTCGCTCTCACCTTCACTGCCATGCTGAGCGGCTTGGCTTACCTTCCCGTCCGAGAAGCGACCAGCGACCTCAAGGCAAGCGTTGCGACGCTTGCCGATCGGATGGTGACGCAGAAGGAAATGGAATGGCGGACGGCGAGGTGAGCCGAGGACCGGCGGAGAAGCGAGGCAATGATCAAGGAGCTTCGGGAAGAGCAGGTTCCGCGAAAGGAGCTCGATCGCGTCTTCAGCAGCTATGATGAACAGCGCGGATATCCACGGAAACTTGATGAAGTGAAGCAGGCCCAGGGAAACGTCTACGGCGCCAGGGATTTCCTGTCTGACCTGCGGGAGCGGGATAGACCGCAGGGAACGCCAGCGGCTGTCCTCAATGCCTTGAGCGATTAACGCCAGCGCTACAGGTGAGGCGTCGGCCGCGCTTTACACCGGATTTCCCGCCTATCGTGCGAATGTTAGTTCCCCCGCCACCGGGCATCGCACCACCTATTCCCCTTGTTCGGCCAAGGCTGGGCAAGTCCTTCTTTCACGAGTATCCTGCCGGCGTCTCGGCCGTCGGAAAGTACGACCCTTACCAGGGCGCGACGGTCGGACGTCCGATCCTTTCCGCCGCTGTCGACGAGGCGGTATCCCTTCGACATAAGCGACTGCAGCCGCAGTTTCGCCTTTTCCCCCATCTCCTTCTCTCGACCGCACGCAGCCTCAAAGGTTTCCGGCGTATCGATATCCAACAGGCGCCATTTCACGCCTCGCTCCCAACCGGTATCGCCGTCGACAAGGCAGGTGACCCGGCGGGCGGCCCGGTCTCCCCCGGAACATTCCTCGATTGCTGTGGCGGGCTGCGCAAGCAACCAGAGTGAAGATGCGAGAAGAGCGTAAAGTGGTCTCATCATACTTTGACAATCATTGATGCGGCAATTGCGATCGCCTCCGACCGCTCTGGATTAGGCTTGTGCGGATAGTGCTCCCATCACCACCAGGTCGGTGGCTCTCCTCGTGGCCGCGCGAAACCGAACCCTCTCCGTTTCCCGCAGCCCCCAATGCAGCAACAGTGATTGACGTGAATACTGGCGGACGGATTAGCGGTGCGGCTTTCGTCTGTCATAGGAGCGTCGGCTCTTTCTCCTCCTCGGCCGTCTTCTCCATCTTTGGCAGCGGCACGAGCTCGTTATCAGGCAGGGGTCGCTGAAGAACTTTGGCTTCCTCCCATGGAGCGGTTAGCCACGCCTCGACCTCATCCTCGGTCTTCAGGATCACCGGCATGGCCTTCGGATGGATTGGCCCAACGATGCTATTTGGCTCCGTCGTCAGGAAGGCAAAGAGGTCGCAGGTGATGAGGCCCTCTTTGACCTTTCGAACGCATTGCCAATCGCGCACCCAGAGACCCGCAAAGAACATCAGCGGCTCCGTCTCGTCCCCGGCAAACCAGGCGTTCGGAGTTCTTCCGCCTTCGGCCTTGCTGGCAGGGTCCGGCTCAGCAAACCGCGTCACCGGCACGACGCAGCGGTTTTCTACGCCAAGCCACCGCTTCCAATGCTGGCTGTTGGTGTTTCTGATATTCGTGGTGCCGCCGTCCGGCTCCATTTTCAGCAGCTCGTTGAAGTCAAACTGCTTGCCTTTAGCTCGTAGCTTATCGGCGCGCTTGGTTGCTGCCTCGAGGATTGCCTTCTGCGAACTCGGCATTCCCCACCGTAGCCAGGCCGCTTCGCGTTCGCCGTCGATGTTCCGCACGACCGGCGCCATCTGGTCAGGATAGATATCAAGCGACGGCTGAAGGTTGCCTAGCCGATCGAACGCCTTCGCGATGCCGCGGATGGCTTCCTGGTTGGTCGTGACGTTGTATAGGTTGCACATTCCATCCTCCGTCTGACGGTCAAAACTGTTTGTCAATCAGCGCTTTTGCGCGATCCAAACATACTTGCAGGCCCTCTGTCGTCTTTGCCCGCGGCTGCCGATCTCCAAAATCCATGATGGCGCTGGATCCTGGTGGAGTGACCACGGCGCAGTGGTCATTCGGGCTGTAGATTTTGATTCGGTAGCCTTTGTATTCTTCCATATATGCAGGCAACTCCCGTTTCCTCTCTTCAACCAGTGCCTTCATCGCATCCCAGTAATCCTCGACCTTTTTGGCCGCTTCAGCAGCGGTTGGAAGCCAGCCAGCGTTCGGTACAATGGGCGAGCCATAGAGCTTTTTTGGATACGCTCCCGCCCAATTCCACTGATCTTTCTTCAAGGTCTCACGGTCGAGCCTAATCCTCCCCGCAAATTGCTCGCCATCATAGGCGCAATAATCCTCCAGCGGCTTCCCATCTAAACCGCGCTCGCCCGGCCATGACCGTATCCAGCGGTATTTCCTCTGCCATGTCATTTGTTCTCTTGATGTTCTCATCTCTTATGATGAGTCAATGGGGAATGTGTTTTTGAGGCTTCGCCGATGGAATGGGCGCATGACCAAGCGCCCTCCGAAGCCATCCAGCCTCTCCTGGCCGACGAGAACCTGCCGCTGCAGAGCCGCCCGTCAAATGGCGCGATCCCGAGCAGCCGCATTGCCGTTCGATCCTATGCCGGAGAGGGTGGAGCCATCTCTGGCCCTCCTGAAGAGCAAACCCCCGCGTGGGCCGGACTGGTCCTATGAGATCAAGTGGGACGGGTATCGACTTGCTGTCCACATAGAGCCTACAGGTGTTCGCATCATCACCGCGGCGGCCTTGACTGGACACACAGGTTTCCGGCGATCGCGGATGCCGTCAAGGCGCTCGGCCAGACGACGATGAGCCTCGCGGCGAGGCGGTCGTGCTCGACCAGCAGGGCAGATACGACTTCGACCTCCTTCAGAACTCACTCGGCGCATCTGGAAAATCGGGCGGCACGCATGTGGGGATTCAATGCTTGACTTTGGCGAGAGTTAGCCGACCCTAGTCGGCCTTAGCTCAGATTGCCGAATAAGCCTATGTCGCGCACGATCATCACCACGCAGGCCGCACCAGCGGCGCCATCTTCCTACAGCCAAGCCGTGAAAGCGGCAGGATTGGTTTTCGTGTCCGGAACTGCGCCGATTGATCCTTCGACAGGGCAACTCGTGAAAGGTCCGGTGCAGGCCCAGGTCGCACAATGCCTTCGCAACATCTCCGCCATTCTGGAGGCTGCGGGTAGCAGTTTGGAAAAAGCGGTCAGTGCAACGTTAATTGTGGCCGAGGAGGAAGACTTCGCGGGCGCCAACGAAGAATGGCTTAAGTGGTTTCCCAACAACCCACCTGCCCGACAGGGAGCAAAGATGCCGGTCCGGATTCCGGATATGAAGGTCTCGATAGCAATGATCGCCGAGGCGTAAACCCCCGTCACGCCCCATGTCGGTAGTCCACATCACCTGCTTGAGTTTCTGAAAGCCGGCAGTCTATTTCTCAGCGTTGACACCCCTTTGGCGCGTCGACGACTCGACCCGCCGCGTGTGGAGCGTCGGCAAGGGCTTCAAGCACGACGTGGCCCGCTCGCTGAAGAAGATGCGGGACAAGATCAAAACCCGCGTGCCTAACGACCGCGTGCCAGGAGCGAATCTCGTCACGACCGGGCCGGCTTACGTTGCAGAGATCGAACCGTGGTTGGACCAATGACGGGAAGCAGCGAAACCCTTCCTTCTAGGGGCTGCGAGATCCTGCATGCGGGCGAACTGTATCGGCTGTCCGCCTAAAATCTCGCGCGGCCGGGAACGTTTCAACTGGATTCTGGTTCGATGTCCGAACGACGATCCAAGGCTCTCCTGATCGCTCCCCGATTTGTAGTTTTGGTTCGACGTTCCCGTCCCCCAATTTGCCCGCTTCGGCGGGCATTTCTTTGGGCTAATCTAGCTTCCGCTTAGTGCCTTTTACAGAGCATCAAGCTCCGCATTGTTGACGTTCACGAGCATGAGATTTTCCGCAACCTCGATGATGGCTGCGAGAGTTTCCTCCTCGCACCAGCCGGCGGCTATGGCAGCTTCGATCACGTCATGTATGGGAAGTTCCGCGGTCATTTGGACCGATGGGAAGTGTGCGACCGCCACCGACGAGGAGCGTCGTCAGTTGTGCTCGCGATTTGTCGTAGACAAACCAACGAAGGAGCAGAGGACTCGAAACTGCTGATGAAGCCGGATATGGTACCTGGCGCACAGTATAAGGGACAGGAGGTATCAATGATAACCGCTGCTCAATGTCGCGCCGGGCGAGCACTCGTCGAGATATCGAGGGAGACCCTCGCAAAGCTGTCGGCCATCGACCTTCCCGTTATTGAGGCTTTCGAACACCGGATTGAGAAACCAGACCAGCAAACCATCACGCGAATTCAAGCGGCACTGGAGATGGCCGGAGCAGTCTTCCTCGATGAGAGCAAAGACGGAGGAGGTGTGGGTGTACGTCTAAAATTCGACGGTGCCTCAACCAGAAGGATTTCCGTTCTTGAAGGCGAAGGCGGGATCGTAGGTTCGGATGATGTCCCCTGAGCATAGACCAGATGTTCTCTGCATTTTCGAAGGCCAGATGAGATAGGCGTCCTGAGCACAACGCAGACATGATCAAAGGTTGCCGCGGCGGTGGCGACTGAGACCTTCGCCGGCGCTCGCTAGTAGATTATCTAGCTCCGGATTGTTGGCATTCGCCAGCATGAGATTGTCCGCGACCTCGATGTTGGCTGCGAGGGTTTCAACCTAGCCCCAACCGGCGGCTATGGCTGCTTCAATCACGTCTTGTATGGGAAGCTCGACGGCCATTTCACAGAACAGATGACGGCTCACGTCTGGGCGTGTCGCGCACCTCCGCGCCTGCCTGCAAGAGGTGGCGGGCGCTCAGATCCGCCGCCCAGCTGGCGCCTAAAACCACTTGTGCGAGCCACTGCCTGCGCAGACCAAGAGCAGAAATGGCGGAGGCGGAGGGTCCACCGGAAGCGACGCCTTTGCGCTTTCTGCGGGCAATCATCGCTTGGCGCAAACTGAATCTCCATTGCGAGTGCCTCTGCGAGGTAGGACGAAGGTCGAAGCGGATCTAAAAGGTTGATGGATCAAACGCTCGATGCAAGCGTCGGGAGTTCAGCGACTGATGCTCGCCCAAGATTAATTCCGGCACACGGCGAACGTCAACGGGCGGAAGTCGAGATACGCGTGTCGAAGAATGCCGAATTGCGCGCAAGCGTCGATGCCTCCAGCGGTGGCTTGCT
Source organism: Hyphomicrobiales bacterium (assembly GCA_900469955.1). Classification (GTDB taxonomy): domain Bacteria; phylum Pseudomonadota; class Alphaproteobacteria; order Rhizobiales; family Rhizobiaceae; genus Neorhizobium. Next base: position 19,288 of record UBYX01000041.1, read on the forward strand.
TTCGGTCGCCGCTCTCGTCTCCAGCATACTTCTATCGACGGCTGTTCTGGTCCATGTCGCCACGCGCGACGCCCGGTCGACAAGCCTCTGGCGGTGACGAAGGCTCACTTCGATCCTATCTTGAAGATCGTCGCTACAATCATCATCTAGGGACTACCACCCGAAACCAACGATAGCCGCGCCGCGAAATGATTTTCGCGTAGTCGCGGCCGTCCGGGTGAACGAGGGCGCTCCCCAACGGGTCGAGCGCCCTCGGTTTGTCATAAGCCCGAAAGCGAGAGCCATTGTCCGATAAAACCTTGATCGTCTTCCTGCATGGGATCGGTGCCTCTGGCGCGCAGCTCATGCCGCTGGCATCGTCCTGGCGCGCCGGCCTTCCTGACGCGCGCTTCGTCGCGCCAGACGCCCCGATGCATCACAGGTACGGACATCAGTGGTTCAGCACGGAGGGCAATCCCCTCGATCCGGAACGGCTCCAAAGCGCCAGAGAAGCATTCGACGGACTTATCAATGACGTCATCCGGCGCAAAGGGTTCGCGGACGCCCATGATCGGGTTGCCTTCGTCGGCGTCTCGCAGGGAGCCATTGTCGCGCTCGACGCCGTTGCCTCCGGGAGGTGGAAGGTCGGCGCCCTGGTCGCGTTCTCCGGCCTGCTTCCCCCGCAGCCGGTTTCCCCCGCGAGCAACAGCACGCCGGTGCTTCTGGTGCATGGAGAGAACGACATCACCATCCCTCCCATGGCCTCGCGGCTCGCGGCCGCGCAGCTCGGAACAGCCGGCTTCAAGGTCGAGCTGGACGTTGAACGGGGCGCGGGACACACGGTTTCCAGCGCCGGCGCTCACAAAGCGCTGTCTTTTCTAAAGAAGACCCTGCTGTAGTCGAAACTCGATAGCGGGCGGATCGTTCTTCATCCATGACCGGTGAGCACCAGGAACAGGACGAGGTAAACGGCCTACCACAGGAGGCGGTTTCCTTTACGTCCGACCGGATGACCTTCGCGCGGCCGCGACGCTTCGAGCTCGAGCCGATCCTCAGCCCGTACCTGCGAGTGTTCAGCAACGGTTTCCGCATAAAGACACCGTATTCCAGGACGGTGGACGTGAGCTTCGGAAGGTACCATTCACGCGAACAGTGACGATAAAGTCTGGAAAAACCGGTTTGCGTCATACGACGATCTCCAGCACCGCTGGAGAGAGGCCAGGATGAAGCGTCGAACGACCGAACGTGAGAAACGCAGACTACTGGTATCAGGCAACGACCTCCCGCCACTTGGCAGGCCGGTGGCCACGGCAGCGTATGGGATCGTCGTCATCACCGATGTGGCGGGCGACATCATTCGGCCGGGACTGAAGGGCATTTTTGGGCCGGGTGGAGACCCTCTACCCTTGATAAACTCGTCCATACCTGGCCAGGTCAGAGCCTGCTCCGAGGATGGTGGAACCCGACATTCGACGAGCTCAGAGAAGCAAGAGGGCCGCCTAATCTCGCGAACGCGGCATATACTCGGTGGGCGACAGGCGCACGGTTCAGGCGGCAACAGCTGCCCGCGCATAGGCCCCGGGAGGCATTCCAACATGCCGATTGAAGGCCACACTAAAGGCGCTTGTCGATCCATACCCGACACGCTGGGCAATGTCCGCCATGGCCATATCTTCGCGGAGGAACTCTTTTGCCAGTGCCATGCGCCATCCGGTCGCGTACTCCATTGGCGCGACACCGACTTCCCTTCGGAACCGATCGAAGAACGTTGAACGAGACATGGCCGCCTCCTGCGCGAGCGTCTCCACCGTCATGCTGCGACCCGGATCTGAGTGGATCCGGCGCAAGGTCGGCGCCAGTAGCGGATCGGCCATGCCACGCAGGAGGCCCGGCGGCGCCTTGGCACCGGCAGACGATCGTAGCGCATCAATGAACAGGACCTCGAGCAACCGGTGGAGAACCATCTCGCGCGCGGCACGGTCGGCCCTAGTTTCCTCGTTGATCATGCGGACCAGCGCCATCAACCGCTCTTCGCCGTGAACATGGATGACTTCCGGCAGCAGCGACACGAGAAGTGCCTTGTCATTCGATCCGAACGCACAATGCCCGACCAGTGCCTTGATTTCCGCCGGCGCTTCAGGGTCACCCAGGCGAAAGACTCCGGGGCTGGTTTCCAGACGTTGAGCAAGGGCGCCGCGTGCTGGCGGCTTCATGCTGCTCATCGTGAACGAGAAGATCTTCGGGACCAAGACGAAGTCACCCGCAGTGAGCACTATTGGGTCGCGTCCGGCGATTGTCATAAGGCAACGGCCTTCGACGACGGCGCAGTAGAAAGGGCTTCCGAGCTCTGTACGCTCAACCAGCCACTGACCACCGCCCGTGACCAGCTTCGAGATTGACGGACTAGGTTTCAGCAATGAAACAACTTCGGCGACGGGATCGGTCATCTGTTCGGACTTCTGCTAAACACTCTTGGACATGTGCATATAGCAAGTCCGGATGATCAGGTCCATCTTCAGGCAAGTTAATAGTCAGGAGACAGAACATGCCAAAGATTTTCGTCACCGGTTGCTCGTCCGGTTTCGGCCTCGCCATCGCTCAGAAATTCGTGGACGCCGGGTGGAACGTGGTCGCAACCATGCGCACGCCGCGAAACGACCTGCTTCCGCCGAACGACCGGCTCGAAATTCTGCCGCTCGATGTCACGAGCCCGGATGGCATTGCGAAGGCGGTGGAAGCCGCCGGCCCGATCGATGCACTGGTCAACAATGCCGGCGTCGGCATGCTCAATGTGCTCGAAGGCTCCGAGATGGCGAAAATCCGCGAACTGTTCGAGACGAACGTCCTCGGCGCGATGGCGATGATCAAAGCTGTACTTCCGCAGATGCGGACCCGTCGCTCCGGCGTCATCGTCAACGTCAGCTCCGCCGTCACGATAAGGCCGCTGCCCGCGCTCTCGGTCTACAGTGCCAGCAAGGCAGCGCTTAACGCATTCACGGAGAGCCTCGCGCTCGAAGCGGCTCTGTTCGGCATCCGCGCCAAACTTGTTCTGCCTGGCTCGGCGCCGACGACCGGCTTCGGCAAGAATGCTGTCTCGCGCATGGGCATGGAAATTCCCGAGCCATATACCGCCTTCGTCCACGACTACATGAAGAAGCTGCGTTCGGGCACTGAGGTCACGACGGCGGATGCAGTTGCGCAGGCCGTTTGGCGGTCTGTGACAGAGATCGACGCGCCGATGAAGATCCCCGCCGGCGCCGACACGGAAACCTCGTTCCGCCAAGCGGGCCATTTGCTCGCCTGAACATCACCATCAGAAATCCAGCCTCGAAGGTCCAGACCCATGAACAATCTGATCAATCTCGCAAAGTATATTCCGACACCTGAAGCCGCTCTCACCGTGGCCTACACGCCGATCCGTCTTTCGATGCCGGGCCGCCAGCCGCTGGAACTGCGTCTGACGGCGCCCGCTACCGGAAGCAAGCTGCCGATCGTGCTGCTGTCGCATGGCTACGGCCCATCGAACTATATCCCGTCAAAGGACGGCTACGCTCCCCTTGTCCAGTTCTGGGCGGAGAGGGGGTTCGTCGTGATCCAGCCGACCCATGCGAGTTCGCGGGTCGGCGGCCTGCCGTCGGATTCACCCGGCGCGCCGTTCTTCTGGCGCGAGCGCGTCGAGGAGATGAAGGCAATCCTGGACCAACTGCCGGAGATCGAGCGGCAGGCGCCAGCCGTTGCCGGCCGCATGGATCATTCACGCATCGCCGCAGTCGGGCACTCTTTCGGCGGCCACACAGTCGGACTCCTCCTCGGCGTCCAGCTGGATGGTGAGGATTTCTCCGACCGTCGCATCTCGGCCGGCATTCTCCTGACAACCCCGGGACGCGGTGGCAAGGATATGACTCCTGAGAAAGCTGAACACTTTCCGTTCTTCGACGTCGACTTTTCGACACTCTTGACACGCAGCCTGGTCATTTGCGGTGATATGGACAAACCGCATTTTACCCCCCGCGGCCCTGAGTGGCATGCGGATGCGTTCCATGATGCGCCAGGCGCAGTTGCAATGCTGATGATGCACGGCGTCGGGCATGGCCTTGGCGGGATCGCTGCCCTGGACGCAAAGGAAACAGAGACTGAAGCACCAGAAGTACTGGAAGCGACCAGACGCCTGACGCTCGCCTGGCTTCAGACCGCGCTCGGCGCGGACGAGGGCGCATGGCCGCGAGCGCGCCTTGCGCTTGAGAGTGGGGCCGCCCCGCTTGCGACGGTCACAGAGAAGCACTGAACTGCTGAGGGTCTGGGGCGCCGGCGCCCGATGCTAGGCCGTGACATTCGAGGCGAAAGCCACGCGCTGCAGTTGAGCGTCACTATCTCTTCTTCCTCAAGAGCTTGTTCCCTCGCCGCCCGCCCAGAATAGGTGTTCTGTCGCGATTGGAGGCAAGGTATCGATGATGTTAAACGAGCGCTGGAGGCGGTCCGGTAAGGACCGTCGCTCTAACGCGCTGCCGGCCGCGGGTCTTTCGCGAAAACGCAACTATAAGGAGGACAGCGCGACCTTCGAAAACTAACCGTTGACGAACCCGCTCCTCTGCCGTATACATGGCTCATCGATCTTTTGCTTGCCGAGCTTTGTCTACCGCGCGATTGGCACCGCGCTTTAAGCGAACTTCTCTTTCAAAAATAGTCGGTTTTCGTCTGCGTGGCATCAGCTTCGCGGTTTCTCAACTCTATGCTTTGAAAGGGTTCATCATGACCACTGGCACAGTAAAATGGTTCAATTCCACCAAGGGCTTCGGCTTCATCCAGCCTGACAACGGCGGCGCTGACGCCTTCGTTCATATTTCCGCTGTCGAGCGGGCCGGTATGCGCGAGCTTGTCGAAGGCCAGAAGATCGGCTTCGAACTCGAGCGCGACATGAAGTCGGGCAAGATGTCGGCCTGCAATTTGCAGAACGCTTAATCGATATCTGCTTCCCTTTGACCACGGATGTACTGGCACTGCCGGGAGCAATTATCAGTTTGAGGCCAGGCAGTTCGCCTGGCCTTTTTCGTTTTGGCCTCACGCCCAGATCGAGGAAATTCATGACAGACACATATAGCAAATCCCGCCAGCAGGCGGAGACCGCCTTCGGCAATCTCCAGACGGAGTTCTTCGCCAAGAATAATGCGGCTGAAGAGCTCGAATCCGTAGCTCAGGCGCGTGATGCCAAGACTCTGAGACTGCGCGAAGCGCGGCTCGCCAAGGAGCAAGCCGACCGGATGTCTGCAACATCTGCGTTGCTTGCTAAACGATCGAAGTCCAACTGATCATCCCAAACGCAAAAGTCAGGATATAGATTGAAACACGCCAGAAACAACGAACTGACCGACCGACGTTCCGCTGCTGCAGACGCCAAAGTAGCTCTTCTCACAGCATACCGAGCAGCAAAGACGGCCGCAGCGCCATCACAAGCCGCCAGACAGGCAGAGCGCATCTCGCTTGTTGAGGCTCGTGAAGCGCGCCGTGCGGAACGGGAACGAATTAAGCATGAGGAGCGCACCCGGCTCGAGACCCTTGCGGCTCAAGAACAGGCGGCCATCGAGGCAGCAGCCGCGGCCGAGATCGAGGCGCGACATTCGGCCGAGAATGCCCGGGTATCACGGGTTGTTCAAGATGAGGCCGCTCGCAAGGCTGAACGCGACAGACGTTATGCCGCCCGCAAGGCCCGGCAGGCTTAACGTTCAGGCACCCACCCTCCGTTGGATGGGTCCGTGAAATCAGGGCATGATGCGGTCATGCCCGAACTTACTCATTCCTTAGGAGCCAACCATGGCACCGAACACAAACGAGCTGCAGGTAATCAACACCTCCTGGCAGATTGCGATCCAGGAAATCCTGCGCATGATCATCAGAGACATGTATCATGCCGGCGGCGAAACATCATTTAACACGCACATCAAGCGGATCGAAGAAGCCGCAGTGCACAGCATCTACACGGATTTGAGACTCCGCGGCACCGACGAGTGGACGGAGGTGTTGGTCAAGGAACGGGCCAGCAACTTCGTCACGACCCTCTTAACGTCCTTTACCTACGACCGTGCCTGACCACGATACACGCTCACCAGAGCGCTAGAATTTGGACCAGCGGTACCGTGCCTGAAATTTCTTATGGTCTTCGAGGTTGATCGGCCGGGGGCCTGCCAAAATCACTCTAACTAAGCAGCAATTAAGCCAAGCGGTCGGGCACGGAAGAGCATAGCGCAGAACGCCTCGCAGCCATCGTCGAATCTTCCTTCGACGCGATCATCAGCAAGGGCCTTTCAGGCATGATCGTCAACTGGAACAGGGCGGCCGAACGCATGTTCGGCTATCCGGAAGGGGAGGTGGTGTGAGAGAACCCAAAGAGACGCGAGCTTCAGCAGGAAGCCCTCTCGACTCGGATGGCAGATCTCTTCCGACCCTATTACATCGTTCGTGACGTTGCACGATGCGCCGAAATCTCACTCGTCATCCATCTCTCCTCGTTTGACACGAGGGGGCAATTCTCGATTTCGTTAGGGTCAATTCGTGGCTTCGCTTGACACGCCAGCCATGAATGGCTCGGCGAATACATCATTGTAAGCATTGAAACGCACAGGAATTCCCCAAGCAGCGGCTATGGACGCACAACAACGAACCGCCCAACAGGGGTATTGGCGGCATCACAGGGATGCGATTGGGAGACGGGCTACGCCGCGTCACTGAGGCGGCGCCCGTTAAGACGGTTTACCGGCGTCGACGCCGCGCTGACCAGCGTTACGGGCTACTTTTAACGAGCATCCCGCTGTCACGTTGCATTGCGCGCAGACGCTCCAGTGACTGTCGTACGCAGACGAGCAACTCCGTGAGCTGTTGTTGGTCAAGACGAGCAAAGGCGAGGTCGGGGCCGCTGGCGAAGGTAAAGGTCAGGAAGCGCGTCTCATAGGCTTCCGTGATGGCAGCATGGACCTGCAGGTGGCCGTTGCAACGAACGCGTCCCAGCTGAAGGATGGTTCGGCCCAGGAATGGAGTGGCCGCGAAGGCCTTCAGCCAGTTCGGCCACCCGAGAGGCCGCGGCTCCTCCCGCAGCCTGCCTTGCGCTTCGTCGAGCAGCATGATCAGAGCGTAGAGATCGTGGCGGTCAAACCATGGGGTGATCAGCGTCTCGCCGGCCTCGTTGCCGCTGATCGCCGCGTTTGCGGCCATCATCATCACCGGCTCATGGCGATGCCACGTCATGAACAATCGAACGCGACCGTTCGGCACCTCGAAGACCGCGATCGGTGTATCACCTGCGGAAAGCAGCCCGTTCCACGGATCCTTTCTACGCTTAAACATCGCCTTCTGCTCTCCGGTGCTGCCACATTAGAACGAGGAAACCGGAAATTTGTTCGGATGGAGGCGTTACAGTGCGACAGATTGGGTGGTGCAGTCTCATCGACCTGCTCCGATCAGTGGGGACGGAAAAGCCCGCTTAGTGCCTCTCGAACAGTAGGCCTCAGGCCCCTTGTCTCATGAGCTGATTGAGCTCGCCGACGGCAGCCGATTGAGAGCCTAGAAGCAGCCGTTGCAGGCGGGGGAAAGGAAGGTTGTTCTGCTGCAGGAAGCCACCGTGAACAGTCCACCTCCCGGCAAAGGTTTCCTGCAGTTTCCTGGTGCAAAATCCCATGAAACGTCTCATGAACGGCGAGAGACGGTGAATATCAAGGTGACCAACAGCGCCGGAAAGATCGCTGAGGCACTGCCGACGACACATGCTCGCTATATGGATGAACGCAAGGGGAGGTTGTCATTGCGGTGGCCCGGACTCCCGTGAGGAAACCATGCAGGAGGCGTTGGCGGAAGCGCTAGGGTGGGCCGGTGCGGATCGTCGTGGGAGGATCCGGCCGTGCCACAGCTGGCCATGCGTTAATAATTTCATGGACGCGATGCAGATGGAGCTGCAAACGGCGTACGCCATGGAGGGAAGCCCGACTGTTCCTCGGCGTGATCACTCCAGGCAATTTTCGGCATCCATCAGAGCGGCCTGTCCGGAGCTCAGTTCTTCCACGAAGATCGAATAGCTCTTGCCGATCGGCATCCAGTTGTCCGCAAGCCGGACGCCGCCACCAGCGGCCGCCTCACGGCGCGGCCGATTCACTTCGACGTCGCCGATATAGGCGTCGCCCGTGCTTCCGCAGATGGCAGCATTCTTCTCCAGCCGGAAGACGATCCGGAAGTCCTTAACTAACTGGCGTTGGGCCAGTTGTGCAAGCCGCCGATCAGCGCTTTCGGCTGCTTCGGCACAGATGGCCGACAGCAAAAGGGTAAGGAAGGCCTTGCTCATGTTAATCCTCCATGAAACCGGAGCCAACGCAATAGCATATCACGAGGGCAGAGCAGGTGGGGCAAGACAGCGGGCAACGAGTGAAGCCCTTCAGAACCCTCTTCAGGCGTTCCTGCCGTTTTTGACGATGCCATCAGCCTTGACGAAGAGATCAGGCTGTTCCGGGAGCAATTGACGCGCAAGCTTCGGCTGCAAAATGCACAAATGAAGAGGATGCTGGAGCGGTTCGGTCGATAACGTGTTATTGTCCAGGGGAATAGCCCATCTCCCTCACTCGATCCTAGCCGCGAAAGCCGCCACCGTGGGCGCTGAGAGCTCGAACCTGTGCGACGACGAACTATCCACTTGCCATACGTAACCAGGCAAGAAGATATTGCCACGATAGAGCAAGTGCGGAAAAGCCTATGGCCTTGTATAACGTGCTGATGAGTCTTGGCGTTGTCGTTTTGATCGGTATCTTGCTGAAAGGCTTTTGGGGGGCACTCGCATCAAGCCTCTGGAGCAGCCCGACAACGCACAAAGCGACGGTGTTCCGCCGACATAACCGGTCATGCCTGTACCCATTGGATCCGCAGGAAGCCATCGGCGGGCGGGCCGACTTATCGAATGCCTCGACCGCGGGAGAGCCATGATCGCAGCCTATATAGATGAATTCATCATGCTTTGCGCCGGCCTGTGGATGACGTCCGTCGGCTTTGGTTATCTATCCCTATCAAAAAATCCGGCAAGCCGGCCACCGTTGGTTCGTCACTTCAAGTGGATGGGGCCATTGCTGCTCGTTATCGCCGTCATTTTGGCTGCCGCTTCATAGCTCACCACCAGACCATTCGGGGAATAATTCCAGATGAACAATCGCTCGCCTGCAGGTCGTGCGGATTGGATGAAACAGAATCTGTCGATAGGATTCAGCGCAATTCCAATCAGAGAGGGTTTGATCGCGCTGTCGGCAGAATATCCGATCTCGCTAAATCAGCGATGGTTGCGACGTGATCCAGTCGGCGAACACCTTGGAGAGCCGACGCTGGCTACCAGCTTTAGGATAGGCCAAATAGTGCCCAGTGTAACGATTGTCCCTGCTGTTACTGAAAGGGCGTACAAGCCGACCATTTCCTAATTCCCGATGTGCGAGAGTGTTAGATTCCAGCGCTACCCCTAGTCCGTTGGCGGCAGCGTCGACCGCGAGGAAACTTCTGTCAAAGCTCATGGCAGGGAGAGGAGCAGGGCCAAGGTTGTTCAGTTCGAACCAGTCGATCCATTGAATTCGTTTCAAGTCGCTCCGGATCAATGGCACCCGAGCCAGATCGCGCGGGGATATCAGGCGTTCCGCCATTTTAGGGCAGCAGAGCGGAGAGACGGTCTCCTCCCCAAGCGGCACAACAATCAGGTCTTCGCGGTTCGACGGCTCGCCATACACGATGTCAACGTCAAAGAGGCCGTCGACGAAACGAGCGTAGGTCGTGCTAGCAGCAACCCTGACCTCCACGCCTGCGTTCTGCCCAAGAAAATCTGGGAGGCGTGCCGACAACACTTGGGCAGCATAGCTCGGGGCGCAGTGGACCCGAAGCAGATGAGCCTTGTTGGATGTGATTGTCTCAACACCACGCCGTAGTTCCTCGAACGCATTGGAGGCATGGCCCAGCAACGTCTGCCCGGCCAACGTCAATGTCACCTTTCGCGTGCTCCGCTCGAACAATGACGTGCCAAGGTCTCTTTCGAGCTTTGAAATCGCGTGGCTTACCGCGCTTGGAGACAGATGGAGTTCTTCTGCGGCAGCCCGGAAGGACGCGAGTCGCGCAGCGGATTCGAAGATGCGGACAGCGGAGAGGGAAGCCATTTGGAACATCAGATTAGTGAAGCAGATTCACCTACCGTTGTAAACTTCGCGTTTGTCCGAGTTCATCAAGTAGGCCAGGTTCAAATCCGCAAGGCACTGACGTGTTGACGATTTGCCAGATGCTGGGGAAGCATCGGGAGGAGATTACATGCTATTGAATGGGAAGACCGCGGCCATTTCGGGCGCGGCGAGCAAGCGCGGCATCGGACGTGCGACAGCACAGCTTTTTGCCGAACATGGCGCGCGCGTCGCTATCCTTGATATTGATGCAGACGCAGCAGCGGAAGCAGCGGCGAGTTTGCCTCGGGTGGCCGCCGGCGCTCACGTAGGACTACGTTGTGATGTCGCGAACAAAGGCTCATGTGAAGACGCCGCATCCAAGGTGATCGCGTCATTCGGCTCTGTGAACGCGCTGATCAACAATGCGGGCATCACTCAGCCTGTCAGAACGCTCGACATTACCGAAGCCGACTGGGAGCGGATCGTTGCCGTCAACATGACCGGCGTGCTTTTCCTCAGCCAAGCCTTCATTCCATACATGCGCGATAGTGGCGGCGGCTCGATCGCCTGCATGTCCTCCGTCTCGGCGCAGCGAGGTGGTGGCATCTTCGGCGGACCACATTACTCCGCAGCCAAGGCCGGCGTACTCGGCCTCGCCAAGGCAATGGCGCGAGAATTCGGTCCAGCCGGCATCCGGGTCAACTCCGTAACACCTGGTCTTATCCAGACTGACATAACCGGCGGCAAGCTCACTGAACAGATGCGTGACGACATCATCAAGGGCATCCCCCTAAACCGGCTCGGCGAGGCGGCAGACGTGGCGAATATCTACCTGTTCCTCGCATCGGACTTGTCGGCCTACGTGACTGGCGCGGTTATCGACGTTAACGGCGGCATGCTGATCCACTGAGGCCAATCAGGAGAAACATCGACATGACCCAGATTGGCCACAACATAGCTCTCACGGAACGGGCGCGCCGCATCCGACGACATGCACTCCGCATGGGCGAAGTCCAGGGACAGGGCTATATCGCACAGGCGCTCGGGGTCGCAGATATCCTCGCGGTCTCCTATTTCCACGCGACGAACTACCGGTCGGAAGATCCGGAATGGGAGGATCGCGATCGGTTCCTCCTGTCGATCGGCCACTATGCAATCGCGCTCTACGCGGCCCTGATCGAAGCTAAGATCGTTCCCGAGGACGAGCTGGAAACCTACGGGACCGACGACAGCCGTCTGCCAATGTCCGGCATGGCCGCGTACACGCCGGGTATGGAGATCACGGGCGGCTCGCTCGGACACGGGCTCGGCATCGCCGTCGGAATGGCGCTCGCTCTGAAACGAAAGAAGTCATCGTCCTTCATCTATAATCTGTTTTCTGACGGCGAGCTCGATGAAGGCTCGACCTGGGAAGCGGCTATGTCGGCGGGTTCCTACAAGCTCGACAATCTGATCGGCATTGTCGACGTCAACCAGATGCAGGCCGACGGCCCCTCGATCGGCGTTCTCAATTTCGAACCGCTGGCGCCCAAGTTCGAAGCCTTCGGCTGGTTGGTCCAGCGGGTCGACGGAAACGACATCGATGCTCTTGTCGCTGCATTCGACGCTGCTCGGAACTATGTCGAGGCGAAGCCGCGCATCATTATTTGCGACACGAAGATGGCAAAAGGCGTGCCGTTCCTCGAAGCGCGTGATCGAAACCACTTCCTGCGCGTCGAGCCCCACGAATGGGCCGAGGCCCTCAGGATCATCGATGCCGGAGCGGAAGCATGAGACGTTCAAAATACATCCGGCCGGCACACCTCGAAAACGGGAGCGACAAGCCTCGTTTGACGACTTCCGCAATGATCGCGTCCATCGCCGGGCCCGATCAGCCGACAAAACCGGCACCCTTCGGGAATGCCCTGGCGGCGCTGGCCCACAAGGACGACGGGATCGTCGGCATGACCGCCGATCTTGCGAAGTATACTGACCTGCACGTCTTCCGTTCCGCGCATCCCGACCGGTTCTACCAGATGGGGATGGCGGAGCAACTACTGATGATGTCCGCCGCTGGTATGGCGCGGGAGGGTTTCCAGCCGTGGGTCACGACCTACGCGGTATTTGCTTCCCGGCGCGCCTACGACTTCATCTGTTTGGCGATCGCCGAGGTGATGCTCGATGTAAAGATCGTCTGCGCGCTTCCAGGCTTAACGACCGGATATGGGCCGAGCCACCAGGCTACGGAAGACCTCGCGATGTTCCGCGGAATGCCGAACCTGACGATCCTCGACCCCTGTGATGCCAGCGAGATCGAACAGGCGGTCCCGGCGATCGCCGCCCACAAGGGGCCGGTCTACATGCGCCTTCTGCGCGGTAACGTGCCGCTGGTTCTTGATGAATACGGCTACAAGTTCGAACTCGGCAAGGCGAAGCTCATTCGCGACGGCAAGGACACGCTCATCATCTCATCGGGTTTGATGACGATGCGTGCGCTCGAGGCAGCAAAGCACCTCCAGAAGGACGGCGTCGACGCGGCGGTGCTTCACGTCCCGACAATCAAGCCCCTCGATGAGGGGACGATCGTCGCCGAATGCCGGAAAGGTGGACGGCTCGTGGTCGTGGCAGAGAACCACACAGTTATCGGCGGCTTGGGAGAGGCCGTCGCCGGGACGCTGTTGCGCGCCGGCGTTTTGCCTCCGGCCTTCCGCCAGATCGGCCTGCCGGACGAATTCCTGGAGGCGGGTGCCCTGCCGACCCTTCACGACCAGTACGGACTCTCGACGCTCAAGGTTACGGAGGCGGTGAAGGGCTGGCTTTCGAAGTGATTTTCCTGGCCGGTTGAGAGGAGCCGACCGATTAAAGCTTATGATGGAGGATGAAATGAGCTTTCTAGTACACAGACGCATTTTTCTCGCGAGTGCCGCCGCTGCTCTTGCCGCGCCGGCGATCGTGGTCTCCGGCCGCTCGGCCAACGCCGCCGCGACCACTCTGACACTCGGGCACGGGGCTGCTCCTGGCAACCCGAGAACCGTAGCCGCGGCCAAGTTTGCGGAACTAGTGAAGCAGAAGACGGAAGGCCGGATCCAAATCAACGTCGCAGGCGCCGAGACACTCGGAAGCGACTCCGCGATGCTGACCAGCCTGCGGACAGGCGCGCTCGACTTTACCGCCAATAGCCAAGGCGCCACCTCGGCTATCGTGCCAGAGCTGAATGCGCTCGGCCTGCCATTCCTATTTGAGAATACGGAGAAGGCGATGGCCGTGCTGAACGGTCCGGTGGGTGCCGAACTCAACAAGCGCTTCGAGGCAGTCGGGGTGGTTCCGCTGGACTGGTGGGACAACGGCATCCGCCACCTCACGAATTCCAAGCGAAAGGTCATTTCGCCTGCGGAGTTGGCCGGCATGAAGATTCGCACCCCGGCCGACCCTATGACGATCGACATCTTCAAGGCCCTGGGAGCGGGTACCGAACAGATTGCTTTCGGTGAGCTGTACATCGCCCTGCAACAGGGCGTGGTCGATGGCCAGGAAAATCCTCTCGCAAATATCGAAAGCTCAAAGCTTCACGAGGTGAACAAGTTCATCAGTCTCACCGCCCACAAGTGGGAATCCACTCCTTTCCTGATGTCGAAGATGGTCCAGGCTCGCCTTGGCAAGGATTTCGAAGCTGTCAGAGCGGCTGCAAAGGAAGCCGGGGAGCTGCAGCGGAAGCTCTCGAACGAAAAGGCCGCGGAGGTGCTTGGAAAGTTCAAGCAGAATTCTGCCGTCGAGGTTGCAGAAGTCGATCACGCCGCCTTCGTCAAAGCAACGGCTTCGGTGGCCGATGCGTGGAAGAAGAAGCCGTTCGGCGATTTCGTTGCCCAAGTGGAAGCCGCAGCCAAGGGCTGACGCTCTTTCGATCCGGAGGCCTCATGAGCAGGTTCTACTTTGCCGTCGATTGGGTCGCCGGCATCATCGTCGCATTCGCACGTATGGTCATCATCATCAGCGGCATAGCGCTGACGGTAGTCACCACGGCCAATGTCGTCGTCCGATACGCATCTGTCAGCGGAGGCCTGTCATTCGCCCAGGAACTGCCGATGCTGATTTTCCCATGGTTCATCATCGCCGGGATTGTCATTGCCGCCCATGCCGGCGGGCATATGGCGGTCGAGTGGCTCTACTATAGGCTACACGGTCGTTTGCGGACGACGGCCTTAGTTGTGGCGAACGCTATCAGTATTGCCGCGTTTCTGGTGCTGGCCTATCAGGCGACCCTGGTTGCCGAGATCGCCGCCGCCGAGCGCAGCCCCGTCCTGCAGCTTCCGAATAGCATCGGATACTATTCGCTCAGCGTGGGCGCGGTGCTCGTGTCCATTGTAACGATAGCCGCGACCACCCGCGTTCTCCGCTCGGGCTGGGATCATCGCATCGCAATTAAGCCCGAGGAGATGGCGCTATGACCATTGTGATGATCCTCTCCTTCTGCGTCCTGATGATGCTCGCCGTACCCGTGGGCTATGGCCTCATCATCGCGGCTGGTCTTGGCGTCCTTTTCAACGGCTATGTCCCGCTCTCGGTCGTGGCGCAGCAGGTCTACGACCAGACGCAGTCGTTTCCGATGTTGGCACTTCCGTTCTTCATGCTCGCTGGTACTCTCATGCTCGGCGGCGAACTCGGGCGTCAGCTCCTAGAGCTTGCATCCCGTGCCATGCAGCGTTGGCGAGGCGGGCCGCTTTCGACCACAGTCGTATCCTCGGTGGTCTTCGGTGGCGTGTCCGGTTCGGCGGTGGCAAATGCGAGCGCGCTCGGTTCGGTGCTGATCCCATGGCAGAAGAAGCATGGCTTTCCACCGGCGCTCTGCGCCGCCAACAACGCCACATCGGCCGTCATTGACGTCCTCATTCCGCCGTCGATACCGATGATCCTCTATGCGCTGGTTAGCGGCGTCAGCGTCGGCGACCTATTCATATCGGGCATCGTTCCGGGTCTGATCATGGCGGCGAGCTTTGTGTTCGTCTGCTGGTTCATCTCGGTGAGACGCGGCTACGAGACCCCGGCTGTGAACGTGCGCAAACGGGAGCTCGCCCGGCTGGCGCTTCAAAGTTTCCCCGCGATCCTGCTTCCAATCCTCATCATCGTGCTCTTGCGGTTCGGCTTCGCGACGCCGACCGAAGTTTCGGTCCTGTCCGTGGTCTACTCGCTGCTGCTCAGCATCCTGTTCTACCGGGATCTTACCTGGAAGCGCTTTTACGAAAACATGGTCGAGGCCGGCGTCGCGACTGGGGTCGTCATGTTGGTGATCATGGGCAGCGCGGCGGTCGGCTGGGTGCTGACCTTCGACCAGGCGCCCCAGCACATGGCCGAATGGGTTTCGGCCCACATTTCTAGCCCGATCGCAATCATTCTCATGATGAATATGATCATGTTGATTGTCGGCATGCCGCTCGACATGCCTCCGGCTATCCTGTTGCTCGGGCCGATCTTCTTGCCGCTCGCCGACGCCATCGGACTCGACCGCGTGCAACTCGGCCTGATGATGGTGATCAATCTCGGGATCGGGCTCTATACGCCCCCGATCGGCACGACGCTCTTCATTTCATCGTCCATTGCAAAGGCGCCGCTGGGAACGACCACAAATGAACTATGGCCGTATTTCGGGATGGCGATGCTTCTCCTGCTCGCGGTCAGTTTCGTGCCCGCCCTGACGATCTATTGAGGGCGAGCGATGATTGAAACGAACCACGTCATCACCATTCGAGGCCTCACGAAGTCATACGGCGCAACTTCCGTCCTAAAGGGCGTCAACTTCACGGTTCGACGCGGCGAGGTTCATGCCTTGCTCGGCGGAAACGGCGCCGGCAAGTCGACGATGATCAAGATCATCACAGGTGCGTCGTCGAGGAACGATGGAGATATCCGCTTCTTCGACAACGAGGGCCGGGTACGTAGCGAGACCGAGGGCAGGGCCAAGGTCGCGGTCGTGCACCAGGAACTTGCGCTCCTGCCGCATTTGACCGTCGCCGAAAACATTGCCCTGCCGCATCAAAGGAGAGGTGCGGGCTTGTTTCGGCGTGTGGCCGCAGCGAGACACGCCTACGATGCGCTGAGAATGATCGACCAGGATTTCGCCGCTAAGTCTCTATACTGGCTGGTGGGCAGCCTGAGCCTTCACGAAGGTCAGATGGTCGAAATTGCCAGGGCTCTTTCCTCGGGTGCGGAATTGATCCTCCTCGACGAGCCGACTGCCAATCTCACAGCTAATGAGACGGAGAGGCTTTTCACGGTACTGCGGAAGCTGACCCGCGAGAACGGTCTATCCGTCGTCTTCGTCTCCCATCGCATGAAGGAGATCAGGCAGATCGCCAATGTCTGCACGATCATCCGCGGCGGCCACACGGTGGTCGATCGTCAGCCGATGGAAGAGCTGACGGACGCCGGCATCATCGAAAGGATGGGACAGGTGGCAGCCTCTCATGCACCAGAACGGGCGCCGCGGTCCGAATACCGGTCGGACGCCTCCGCTGCGACGGACATCATCACCATCGAGGAGACCGGTTTCAGACAGGAACTGCAGCCAGGCACCGTGCTCGGCGTGGCCGGCGCACCGGCTGGACCGGCGGCACTGATCGAAGCGCTGACGGGCACCGCCCGGAAGAAGCGATGGACGGTTGCGCGTGCGGGATGGCCGGACCAGCTCCGATCGCCACGCAAAGCCGCCTGCCTGGGAGCGGGATATGTGACCGGCGATCGGGCACACAAGGGAGTCCTCCACAATCTTCCGATCATCGATAACGTGATGGCGTCCCGTCGTGTGACCAGAGGCGCGCTCCTCGCCGGCGGCTCTGAAGGGGGCGAATGCCTCGATCTGCTGAAGGCCTTGAAGGTGAAGGCGGCTTCCGTCTGGGATCTGCCGAGCACGTTGAGCGGTGGCACTCAGCAGAAGCTGCTGCTTGCCCGCTGGCTGGGCGTGCCCTCCCGGCTGCTGGTCCTCGAGGAACCGACCAGAGGCGTCGATATCGGAACCAAGCGTGAGATCTATCAACTCATCAGACAGATGGCCGCGTCCGGGACAGTGATCATCTGGTGGTCCACCGAAAATGTCGAACTGCTGGAAGTCTGCGACCGCGTCATCGCCTTCGACACCGAGGGGCGGTGTGCCGGCGTGCTGGACCGCAATGACTTCAGTGAAGAGAAACTTGTGACCTTGACTGGAATGGCCGCATGACTGGAACCCGGGCACGTATCGCGCCGACTGAGGCGCCACCAACACAAATCAGGCAGAGGGAAAGCCTCTTTAGCGCCTACAGGACGGAGATCGCGATCGCTCTGGCCATCGCGCTGCTGGCCCTTGCGGTCGGCTCGCAGGTTCCGCAGGCGCTCACCTGGGGCAACTTCGCCAATATCACGCAGGCCGGTGCGCCTCTCATCATCATGTCGCTGGGCGTCCTGCTTGTCGTCATCACCGGCGGCATCGACCTATCCGTCGGCTCGGTCTTCTCCTTGACCGGCATGGTGACCGCGCAGGCGATGGCAAATGGATTTGGTGGCATCGCGGCAAGCCTGATCGGCCTCGGCGCCGGACTTCTTTTCGGATCGATCAACGGCTTTCTCGTCACGATCGCCGGTCTGGCGCCGTTCGTCGTAACCCTCATCACCTTTGCCGTCGCAGGATCGCTGGCGTTCATCGTCACGAACGGACGCTCGATGCCGATCGGCGATCCGGACTTCTGGCTGCTCAACAGCGGCAGCCTGATTCCTGGCGTTCCGAATTACATCCTTTTCTGCCTTGTTCTCATGATCGCGATCGAGTTCTTCCTGAAGAAGATGGTCGCAGGCCGCTGGTTCTATGCTGTCGGCAGCAGTTCGATGGCAGCCTATCTGCTCGGCATTCCTGTCAAGCGCACGAAATTCATGGCCTATGTCGCGTCGTCGCTGCTTGCATCGTTCTCCGGCCTCCTGACGATCTCCTACATTCTCAACGCGGAATCCACGGCGGGATCAAGCCTGATGCTCCAGGCCATAGCGGCAGTCGTGATCGGCGGCGCAAGCCTGCTCGGCGGCACGGGCACCGCGGTCGGCGCGGTGCTGGGAGCTCTGATGATCACGGTCATCCAGAACGGCGTCAATCTCATCGGCATTAACAGCTTCTGGCAGGGGTCCGTCACCGGCGTCGCCATTCTTATTGCGGTCCTCATCGACCGCTTCAGCAAGTCGCGGCGGGGGGCCGTTTGACAGCAACCCGGCAAAGCCGGTCTTTGGAGGAGGAATGAAAATGAAAAGCACGAAACACGCAGTGAGGTTGTTTGCCGGCGTTGCAATGACGGCCCTTTCAATTTCGGCTGCCGCCCAAGCTGAGGAAAAGAAGACAGTGGCGTACCTCGCGCCGTCGCTCGACATCTCCTACTGGCAGTGGGTCGGCTACGGTGTGAAGGAAAAGGCCAAGGAACTCGGCATGGACTACGTCGAGTACACTTCGGAAAATTCGCCGGCAAAACAGATGGACAATGCGCGCACCGCGGTGACCAAAGGCGTCGACGCCATCGTGATTGGCCCCGTGAGTTCGACGAGCACGCCACCGCTTCTCGCCTACTTGAAATCGCAGAACGTCCCGATTGCTTTCGCCGGCATCGGCCCGCAGCCCGGCCAGACCGACTACACGTCGTCGGTTACGGCAAACAATTACGAGACCGGCAAGGCGCAGGGCGAATTCGTCTGCAAGCTTGCCAAGGACCGCGGCGGCAACCAGGTCGGCATGCTCTCATTGCCGCAGGACCGCGAGAACGCCCAGAAATATCTGAAGGGTGCAGAAGAAGCGTTCAAGGCGAGCGGGTGCGATCTGGCGCAGATGCTGGAGACCAGGGGGCTTACCGTCAACGAAGCGGTCACGCAGGCCAATGACATGCTCACCGCCCATCCTGATATCAAGGCCATTTACGGCATGTATGACGAGGCCGGGACAGGTGCCGCGAAAGTGCTGCAGACCCGCGGTCTTACCGGCAAAGTGGGCATTGCGGTTGCAGACGGCAGCCCGACGACGATCTCGCTGCTGAAGTCGAACGCGATCCAGGGCATCTTCTTCCAGGAGGCGGTCGGACAAGGAATCGACGGGACGCAGCAGGTCTTCAACGCAATCTCCGGCGCGCCGGTCAAGAAAGACCTCGCTCTCGTCATGCCGCTGGTGACGGCCGATAAGGTTGAATCGCCGGAAGCGAGGGCCGTCATCGCACGGGTGTTCCCGCCGGCCAACTAAGCGGTGCGGACGCCGGCTGTTCTGGCCGGCGTCCTTTTCGGCAATCTCTTGAAGGGGCCGCAGGCATGAAAGACCTCCCGATCATCGATCCGCATTTTCATCTCTGGGATCTCGACAACAACTACTATCCGTGGCTGTCGGACGGCGTGAAACCGTCTGCCTTCGGCGACTACACCGCGATCAACAAGACTTACCTCATCAACGACTTTCTGGCGGACGCTAGGAATCAGAACCTGGTGAAGGCAGTCCACCTCGACGTCGGATACGATCCGAAGGATCCGGCCGGCGAGACGCGGTGGCTGCAGGGCGTGGCTGACAAGCACGGTTTTCCTCACGGCATCGTCGGATATGCCGATTTCCGCAGACCCGAAGTCGGTGACCTTCTCGACGAGCACATGACTTACGCGAACTTCCGGGGCATCCGGCAGTCGATGAACTATCACCAGGATCCTGCCAAGACCTACCTGACCGAACCCGGCGTTAGCCGCACCCCGGAATGGCGCAGGGGTTTCAAGGAACTTGCCCGACGGGATCTCAGTTTCGACCTCCAGCTCTACTACTGGCAGATGGAAGAATTTCTCGATCTTGCCCGCGACTTTCCCAACGTGCAGATCATACTCAACCACACGGGTATGCAGGTAGACGGCCCGAGCCATTTCCAGGGGTGGCGAACCGGGATGCGTATGCTTGCGCAGGCGCCGAATGTGGCTTGCAAAATCTCAGGCCTCGGAATGGGCGACTGGGCTTGGACCGTTGAAAGCATAAGGCCATATGTCGAGGAGGCGATTGCGGCATTCGGCGTAGAGAGATGCATGTTCGCTTCGAACTTCCCCGTCGACAAGCTGTTCGGCAGCTACGACATGATCATGGACAGCTTCAAGTCCATCACCGCCAGCTATCCTCCAAACGAGCGCCTCGCACTGTTTCACGACAACGCCGCGCACTTCTATCGGTTATAGCGGTGTCTCGGAGGCCGGTGGAAATGTCGGCCACTGCCTGCAGCAGATAGCGGCTAAACGCCAAGCCGCTGCGGCCGAACGGTGCCGGCGGTTTAAAAAGCGTGAATTTGGCAGTTATGAGCAGCATCGGCGTGAAGGCCAGCATGATCGCCCCTAGCTGAATGATGAAGTTCCATAAATACCATGCCACAGGCCGGCTGAGAAACGGAGTCAACGGTTCGGATTCTTGTAAGGCGATAGAGCCAGCATCCTAGCTTGCGGCCCGTTCTCTCGACAGTTATACTGTTTTTGAAAAACAGTATAACTCCAGGTGCAGCTCATGAAGTCCATCGACCTCATGTATCAGACGATGCTTGCCGAGCTAGGTCAGCGCTCGCTGGACGCCGCTTGGACGGCCGATTTCCCTCCGGAGGGTCGGTTCACCCCGGCAAACATCAAGGGGCGCAGGTACTGGTACTTCGACATACCAGATGGACGTGGCGGTACGAAACGCCGTTACGTCGGTTCTGCTGAAGATCCCGATATCGCGCGGCGCGTAGCTGATCATAAGCGGGACAAGGACGATCTACGCGCTCGCAGGCGCTTGGTAAATACCCTGACCCGCGAAGGCGGGATGATCACTCCTGACTCCATGTCGGGCGACATCGTCGAGGCTCTTGCCAATGGCGGTCTTTTTCGGCTCCGGGGCGTTCTCATCGGCACGGTGGCCTTTCAGTGCTATTCAGGACTGCTGGGCGTCCGCCTTCCCATGGCCGCGATCCTGACCAGCGATGCAGACATCGCCCAGGACTATGCCATCAGTCGCGAGGTTGAAGACAGTCTGCCTCCGATCGTTGAGCTGCTGCAGGGCGTCGACGACAGCTTCCGGCCAGTTCCACATCGATCGGGGTCTGCGGCCTCGTCAGCGTTTCAGAATGCCGACGGCTACAGGGTTGAATTCCTGACCTCGAACCGTGGTTCGGATGACTACATCGACCATCCGGCGAAGATGCCTGCCCTAGGTGGCGCCAGCGCCGATCCATTGCGCTTTCTCGACTTCCTCATAAGCGAACCTGTCAGGACAATGCTGCTTCACCGAAGAGGTGTCCCAGTCGTCGTCCCTGATCCGTCCCGGTATGCAGTCCACAAGCTCATAGTCGCCAGCCGCCGACACACTGACGGGCAAGGGCCGGCGAAGCGAGAGAAGGATGTTCGTCAAGCTGCGCTGCTCTTTGAAGCCCTGCAGCAGACAAGGCGATCTGCCGACTTGGCGCTCGTCTACAACGAAGCATGGGAGCGCGGGCCCGCGTGGCAAGAAGGTATTCGAACCGGGGCGGGAATGCTGCCGGCACAGGATGCCGAGCGGTTCAACGCGGTCCTGATCGAGGGCGCAAAAAAAAACCGCGAAGAAATTGAACTTCCGTTTGGACAATAGGCTGGCTTCCGCTTCGAAAGACAAGCAATTAAGTGGCGGAGACATATATGGTGCCGAGAGTTCGGGTCCGCTCAAGGCGAAGACGGCGGCTTTGACTTTACTCCGGCCACGCAATGAGCAACTTGAAAAATGATATCATATCCGCTAAGTTGATATCATTGTTAGTGGCTAAGTGAGGTCATGAAGATGCCAGCAGTTACCATTCGAAACCTCTCTGATGAAACCCACCGCGCATTGCGTGTTAGAGCAGCTCATCATGGCCGTAGCACGGAGGCAGAGATTCGCGACATCCTCGAGGCCGCTGTTCGTCCGTCTCAACGCGTAAAGCTCGGCTCATTGCTCGCGTCGATCGGTCGGGAGGCCGAACTGTCCAACAGGGACGTTGAAGCTCTGCAAGAGCGCGATAAGACGCAAGCTGAACCGATGACTTTCGAATGATTTTGATAGACACCAATGTGATATCAGAGCCGTGGAAGCCGGCTCCTGATGCAGCGGTTGTGACTTGGCTGGATGCCCAAGCTGTCGAGACGCTCTTTATCTCTGCGATATCGATTGCTGAGCTTCGGTTTGGCATCGCATCCATGCCGCCCGGGCGGCGTCAAACCATCCTCCACAACCGTCTTGAGGATGAGGTGCTGCCACATTTTGTTGAGCGTATTTTGCCCTTCACCCTAAGCACCTCGCGGTTATACTCCGAACTGATGGCGGGCGCGCGAGCATCCGGTAAGGCGATCGGCAAGGCTGATGGACTCATTGCAGCCACAGCTGCAGAGATGGGTCTAGTGGTGGCAACGAGAGACACAAGCCCGTTCACTGCGGCTGGATTGAAGGTCATGAATCCGTGGAATGGTCAAAACTTCGGCTAAGGGGCCATCGGTTCGAATCCCATATGTGGACGTATATGGACGTCGCCCGATTGCAACAGGTCGGCTAGATCAAGATCGTCGGTCACAACTGCTGACGTATATCCGGCTTCATGATGCGGCTTGACAACGTCGTCGCCGCGAGCCGATGGATTTTCGCGCACTTCCCACCTCATCGGCCCCTAGACATTGGCCGAAGCCAAGCCGGTCCACACACCAGCTTCGGGAAGCGACGGAATGACTGTTTCACCATCTCCTACAATTTTGCTGCAATTGCCGGGGTGAGACCTCCTTCTGTTATTCCTCCGTTTGCCGCTTCGCGCCTTAAGCTGCTTTCACCGATGGTACGGGCTCGCAGCGTGTGCCGCCCGAGAGGATGGCCCACACGATCCTCGCATTCCTGTTGGCGAGCGCGGCAGCCGCGACATGGGATGCCGCCTTTGCCGCAGCTTACTAAGCCAGAGGCTTCGAGGATCCTGCTTACCGGCTGCTTTTCCGAGCGCCATGGATCATCAATGTAAGCAGATAGCGATCGCCGCGTTTGCTGATACCGAACAGGCGGGCTCGCCCTCCACTGGATCGTTGTTTCGGCACGAGACCGAGCCATGGCGCAAACTGGCGGCCGTTCTTGAAGCAAGTTCGATCACCTACGGCCGCGATCAAGGCTGTCGCGGTCACAGGGCCGATGCCTTCGATCTTTCCAAGCCGCTGACATAGTTCGCTGTTGCGAAAGAGCTCCCGAACCCGCCGATCATAGGATGCAATGCGTTGGTCCAGTTCGTCCAACTCCGTTTCCACTTCTCGTATCAGCACCCGCACCAATTCATTGAGACCATCATCGCTGCTCCCCGTAATGTCAGCAAGGGCCCGGCGCAGCCGTGGGATGTCGCGGGCAATGACCACTCCATGCTCGGCTAGAAGTCCACGAACCTGATTGACGAGCTTGACCCGATCTGCAACCAGACGGCTGCGAATGCGATGAACCGCTTGAATTGCCAATTGATCGGCTGATTTCGGCGGAACAAAACGCATCGTCGGCCGGCCGACGGCTTCGCAAATAATGGCGCTGCTTTAGTTGAGCGGTGTGCCTGCCGAATGGGTTTCCCTGATGATGTAGCCACTCGTTGTACTGCGAAGTTAATATCGGCGTGCCCGCATGTGCTCAACAATATGAGCGCCTGAACCTGAGACATGCTTGGCGATCGCGACAGCAGCTGCGTCCACGTCATGTCGTTTCAAGCAGAGCAATAATTCCTTGTGCTCCTCGATGACATCTCTCTGACGCTTGATGGAAGTGGTGAACTGTCGGCTGATCGCACCGAGGATCTGTCGATGCCGAACCCAAAGATCGACCGCATGGCGATTGTAATGGCGGTCATACATCAGCCGGTGGAATTGCAGATCGAGATTGGAATGTTTCATCTCGTCGGAGAAATTCAGTGCCTCGATCTCCGCCTGCAGCCGTTCCAGTTCCTCGATATCCGCCTTGGTGGCGATGCCGACGAACCAGCGGGTCAGCGCCGGCTCGATCAGCACCTCGATCTCGCAGATGTCGCGAACGAACTCCTCGTCGATGGGGCGAACGCGGGCACCGCGGTTCGGCGTCATGATCACGAAACCTTCGCCGCGCAGCTGCTGCAGCGCCTCGCGCACCGGGTTGGTGGAGGTGCCCATGCGGCTTGCAAGCTCGGCCACTTTCAGGCGTTCGTTCGCCTTGACGCGCCCGTGGATGATGTCGTCCCGGAGCCTCTCGTAGATCGAGGAGCCGCCGTCCTCCGCCAGATCGTCGCGGTCGGGAACAGCCTGTCGAATATTGGTAATCGTGCTCATAGGCTTGCTTTTTAATGCACTTACGATCGTCTTCCAAGAGCAAAACATTAAATTTCGTACATTCGGATTGACAAAGAATGTACGATCTGGAAGTTTTCGTGCAACGCGAAGGCCGCAATGGCACTCGTTTGGGAGGAATTCGGCGGAGACAGCCGGTCAAAGAGGAGGAGAGAATATGGCTTACCAACAGAAGCTGCGTGGCTTCGTCGTGTCGACGGGTTTGTTGACCACCGTGCTCTTGGGGGCGGCACCCGTGGCCTGGGCTGCGGATTACAAGCAGGCGCCGATGCTCGACGAGCAGGTCAAGGCCGGCAAGCTGCCGGCGGTCGCCGAGCGTCTGCCGGAACATCCTTATGTCGAGACCATGATCGACGGTGTCGGCAAGTACGGCGGCACGCTGCGCACCACGATCCTTGCCAATGGCGACCAGTACAACCTGACCCGCACCATCGCCAACGAACTGCTCGTCCGCTGGGATCCGCAGTGGATGAAGGTGATGCCGTCGCTGGCCGAGGAGTTCAAGGCTTCTGAAGATGCGACGACCTACACGTTCAAGCTCCGCAAGGGCCTGAAATGGAGCGACGGCCAGCCGTTCAATGCCGACGACATCATGTTCTGGTACGAGGACGTGTTCATGAACCCGGCGCTCTCGCCGGCCAAGAACCCGACCTTCACGGTTGCCGGCAAGCCGGTCAAGGTCACCAAGATCGACGACCTCACCGTCGAGTTCAAGTTCGAGTCGCCCTACGGCCTGTTCATCCAGCAGCTTGCCTACGGCCAAGGTCACCTGCCGGTGATCTATCCGAAGCACTACCTCAAGCAGTTCCACGAAAAGTACAACAAGGACGGCATCCCGGCGCTCCTGAAGGCCAATCCGGCTGCCGGCGACTGGGTGGCACTGTTCAATTCCAAGGTCTCGCTGACTTTCCAGCCGCCTTTCTGGCAGAACCTCGCCCTGCCGACGCTCAATCCGTGGATCCTGACGGTCCCCTATGCCGACAGCGAGCGCGTCGTCGCCACCCGCAATCCCTATTACTGGAAGGTCGATGCCGCCGGAAATCAATTGCCTTACGTAGACGGCATCACCTGGGCCAAGCTCGACGATCCGCAACTGATGGCGCTGAAGATGACGTCAGGTGAGTTCGATTTCGCCTTCCGCCACATCAACAATTCGACCTTCAAGTCGGTGCTGTTCGATGGCCAGGAAACCGGCAATTACAAATTCGTCGATGTGAAGGATCTGCCCGCCAACGACGCGGTCATCTTGCTCAATCTGAACTCCACCGATCCGGTCAAGCGCAAGGTCTTCCAGAACAAGGATTTCCGCATCGCGCTTAGCCAAGCGATCAACCGACAGGAGATCATCGACCTCGTTTATGTCGGGCAGGGGGCTCCAGCGCAGGTCGCAGTTCAGCCCGAGCACGAGCTCTTCAACGAGCGCGAGGCGACGCAGTATACCGAGTTCGATCCGAAGGCATCTGCGGCCGTCCTCGATAAGATCATGCCCAAAAAGGATGCCGAAGGTTTCCGCCTCGATGAGAGCGGCAAGCGTTTTACCATCAACTTCATGGTCGCCGACGTCTTCGGTCTGTCCTATCCGGACGTGATGCAGATGGTGCAGAAATATGCCAAGGATGTTGGCATCGACATCCAGCTGCGCACCACTGACCGCGCCCGCCTCAATACCATGTGGGCGGCCAACGAGCAGGACGCCTATATCTGGAACTGCGTCGGAGGGCTGTCGGAAGTCTATACCGATCCGCGCTGCTACATGCCCTTCCAGAAAGCCGACATCTTCTTCGCCATGAAGTGGAGCGAATGGTATTCGAACCCTGCCACGGGCGAAGAACCGCCGGAAAACATCAAGGCGCTGATGGCCGCCTATGACAAAGTCAATGCCGCCGTGACTGACGACGACCGTCGCCAGAAGATGAAGGATTTCCTCAACCTGTCTGCCGACAACTTCCTCAACATCGGTATCTCGCGCCCCATGCCGAAATACATGATGACCTCGAAGAACCTTAAGAATGTCGTCAACGGCATTCCGATCACCGGCAACCTCTGGCATCCGGCACCGACGCTGACCCAGTGGTATTTCGATAAACCGACAAAATAGAACCTGCCAAATAAGGTTCCTCCCGAAGCCGGTGGCGGCATGGCCGCTGCCGCCGGCATCCCTTCGATCTAAATCGAACGGCCAGACCCATGCTACGTTTTATTCTCAAGCGAATCGTGTTTGCCATACCGACATTGTTCGCCGTCTCCATCATTGCATTTATTATCATCCAGCTTCCGCCGGGCGATTATCTGACGACCCTGATGGCCGACTGGGCAAGCCAGGGCGGCGCGGTGGAAGCCGGCACGGTCGCGGCAATGCGCGAGCGCTATGGCCTCGACCAGCCGATCTATTTCCAATATTACAAGTGGATCTGGGGCATCCTAACCGCCGGCGATTTCGGCATTTCGTTTGAGCTTGGCAAGCCGGTAACGGAGCTGATCTGGAACCGCCTTGGCTTCTCGCTGCTCCTGTCGCTGCTGACGCTCTGCTTCGTCTGGGCGATCGCCATTCCGATCGGCATCCTGTCGGCGGTCAGGCAATATTCGATCTCCGATTATATGGCGACGTTTCTCGCCTTCTTCTTCCTCGCCGTGCCGGACTTCCTGATGGCGCTGTCGGCCATGTACGTCATGTCCGCCTGGTTCGGCCAAAGCGTCGGCGGGCTGTTTTCGCCTGAATATGTCGATGCCGGCTGGAGTTTTGGAAAGCTCGTCGATTTCGCCGAGCATGTCTGGCTGCCGGTCGTCGTCATAGGCCTCGGGTCGCTCGCGGCGCTGGTCCGCATCATGCGCGCCAACCTGCTCGACGAACTCTCCAAGCCCTATGTCACCACGGCGCGCGCCAAGGGCATGTCCGAGCTGGAACTGCTGATCCGCTATCCGGTGCGATTGGCACTCAACCCGCTGATCTCGACCCTTGGATGGATCCTGCCGGCGGTTATTTCAGGTGAGATCATCGTCTCCGTCGTCATGAGCCTGCCGACAACGGGGCCGCTTCTCCTGCGCGCGCTGCTTGCCCAGGACATGTATCTAGCCGGCTCGCTCATCCTGCTGATTTCGGTGCTGACCATCATCGGGACCCTGATCTCGGACATCCTGCTCGCTCTCACCGACCCGCGGATCCGTTTCCAATGACAGATATCACCAACCTTCCTCCCGAAGGCGGCCCCTCACTCGATCTGACCGGCAAGGACATCGCCGTCGCCGGCCAGTGGCGCCTCTTCTGGCTCAAATTCAAGAAACACAAGGTCGCGCTCGTCAGCTTGGTTGTGATCCTCTTCATGTACCTCGTCGCGGCGTTGGCGGATTTCATCGCGCCCTTTGATCCGAATGCCACCAATGCGCGCTTCACCTACGCGCCGCCTCAGAGCCTTTCGCTGTTTCACGACGGGTCGTTCCAGCCGAACGTCAAGCAGCTGAAGATGACGCTGAACACCCAATCCATGCGCCGCGAATTCGTGCCCGATCCCACCAAGCCGGTCTCGGTCGGGTTCTTCGTCAAGGCGCCGCAGCCCTATTACCTGCTCGGTCTGATCCCGATGCAGACCAAGCTTTTCGGCATTACCAATCCACAGGTCGGCGACAGCCTCTATATCTTCGGGGCCGACCGGCTCGGCCGCGACATCTTCAGCCGCGTCGTGCACGGAGCCAAGATCTCGCTGTCGATCGGGCTTGTCGGCGTGTTCATGAGCCTCATCCTCGGGGTGACGATCGGCGGCATTTCCGGCTTTTTCGGCGGCTGGGCGGATCTTGCCATCCAGCGTTTCATCGAACTCTTACGTTCGATCCCGACCATCCCGCTGTGGATGGGACTGGCGGCTGCGATCCCTGTCGGCTGGCCGCCGCTCCGGACCTATTTTGTCATCACCCTGATCGTCTCGCTGATCGGATGGACGAGTCTTGCCCGCGAAGTGCGCGGAAAATTCCTGTCGCTGCGCAGTGAGGATTTCGTCATCGCCGCAAGGCTCGACGGCATGAGCGAGATCGGCATCATCTTCAGCCACCTCGTGCCGTCATTCATGAGCCACATCATCGCGACGCTGACATTGGCGATCCCTTCGATGATCCTCGCCGAGACGGCGCTCTCCTTTTTAGGAATTGGGCTGCAGCCGCCAATCATCTCCTGGGGCGTGCTGCTCCAGGAGGCGCAGAACATCCGAGCGGTCGCGCAGGCGCCCTGGCTGCTGTTCACGCCGGCGGCCGCAATCGTCATCTCGGTCCTGTCCCTCAATTTCCTCGGCGACGGCCTGCGGGATGCCGCTGATCCCTATGAGTCCGTGTCATGAGCATGAACCCGAATATGTCCCAGGATACGATCCTCAAGGTCGAGGGCCTCAAGACCTACTTTCCGACGCGCACCGGCATCTTCAAGGCGGTCGACGGCGTTTCCTTCGAATTGAAGCGCGGCAAGACGCTCTGCGTCGTCGGCGAGAGCGGTTCGGGCAAGTCGGTGACCGCCCGCTCGATCCTGCAGATCGTCGACAAGCCCGGCCGCATCGAAGGCGGCTCGGTCCTGCTCACCCGCGCCGACGGTTCGGTGACCGATCTTGCGAAGCTCGATCCGCGCGGAAAAGACATCCGTTCGGTGCGCGGCAAGGAGATCGCCATGATCTTCCAGGAGCCAATGAGTTCACTGTCGCCGGTCCACCGCATCGGCACCCAGATCGGTGAGGCGCTACGCATTCATTTCGGTACCCCGAAGAAGGAGCAGCGTGAGAGGGTGCTCGAACTGCTGCGGCAGGTGGAAATTCCGCGTCCCGAAACCGCGATTGACCGCTATACATTTGAATTTTCCGGCGGCATGCGCCAAAGGGTGATGATCGCCATGGCGCTCGCCTGCAATCCGCAGGTCCTGATCGCCGACGAGCCGACCACGGCGCTCGACGTCACCACCCAGGCGGAAATCCTCGACCTCATCAAGAAGCTGCAGCAGAGCCACGGCATGGCCGTGCTGTTCATCACCCACGACATGGGCGTCGTCGCCGAGATCGCCGACGAAGTGCTGGTTATGTATCGCGGCAAGGTGATGGAACGCGGTCCGGTGGAGCAGATTTTCCACGCGCCGGAGGACGATTATACGCGCCGGCTGATCGGCTCGGTCGTCAAGCTGGAGAAGAAGGCCGAGGTCCGCCTGACGCGTGCCGCCATCCCGGCGGAGGCGGCGCCGCTTCTCGACGTCAAGAACCTCTCGCTGACCTTCCCTTCCGGCCTCAAGGCGGTCGACGACGTGTCGCTGACCGTGCGCTCCGGCGAGACGCTCGGCATCGTCGGCGAGAGCGGTTCCGGCAAGACCACCATGGGCCGCTGCCTCTTGCGCATCTATGATCCGCAGAGCGGCGCCATCGCCTACCGCCGGCCCGATGGCAGCACGATCGATCTGCGCACCGCGGACAGGGCGTCGCTTAAGGATGTAAGGCGCGAAGTGCGCATGATCTTCCAGGATCCGGTAGGCTCGCTGAGCCCTCGCAAGAATGTCGGCCAGATCATCGCTGAGCCGCTGAAGCTTGCCGGCATGAGGGGCAAGGACGTGGAGGACCGCGTTGCCGAACTCATGCGACAGGTCGGCCTCGATCCCGGATGGCGGGAGCGTTATCCGCACGCCTTTTCCGGCGGTCAGCGGCAGCGCATCGGCATTGCCCGGGCAATCGCCGTCAAACCGCGGCTGATCATCGCAGACGAGGCGACTTCGGCGCTCGACGTGTCGCTACGCTCGCAGATGCTCGACCTGATGATGAGCCTGCAGGACCAGCTTGGCCTCTCCTACGTGTTCATCTCCCACGACATGTCTGTGATCCGCTACATGTGCGACCGCGTCGCGGTCATGTATCGCGGCAGGATTGTCGAGACGGGCGATACCGATCAGGTCGTCAACCACCCGCAACACGACTACACACGAGCCCTGCTTTCGGCCATTCCCCATCCCGATCCGCGCGACCGGCGCATCCACAAGCGGTTCCGCTACGACCCCACAGTCAAGCCCACGGGCATAGTTTCAGCCAACGGATAAATCGATGAAAATTACCGACGTCAAAATCATTGTCTGCTCGCCGGGCCGCAACTTTGTCACCGTCAAGATTTTTACCGACGAGGGCCTGACCGGGGTTGGCGATGCGACGCTGAACGGCCGCGAAAAAGCGGTTGTCGCTTATCTCCAGGAGCACTTAGCGCCGCTCCTGATCGGCCGCGATCCGAGCCGCATCGAGGATATCTGGCAGTATTTCTACAAGGGTGCCTACTGGCGCCGCGGCCCGGTGACCATGGCGGCAATCGCCGGCATCGATACAGCACTTTGGGACATCAAGGCCAAGGCCGCCGATATGCCGCTCTACCAGCTCTTGGGCGGGGCGAGCCGCGAGAAGGTGCTGTGCTACACCCATGCCCAGGGCACGGACATCGCCGAAGCTGTGGAAGCGGTCGGAAAGCGCATCGAGCAGGGCTACAAGGCGATCCGCGTCCAGGTCGGCATTCCGGGCCTGCCGGATGTCTATGGTACGGGCAAAAAGTCCGTCACCAATAATGCGGCAGATGATGCGTTTCCGCACGAGGAAACCTGGTCGACCTCCAAATATCTCCGCTACGTGCCTGAACTGTTCAAGGCGGTGCGCGAGGCGCATGGCTGGGATATCGAGCTGCTTCATGACAGCCACCACCGCCTGACGCCGATCGAGGCGGCGAGGCTCGGCAAGGATCTCGAATTTGCCCGCCTGTTCTGGCTGGAGGATACGGTCGCCGCCGAACATCAGGAAGGTTTCCGGCTTATCCGCAAGCACACCACGACGCCGCTTGCCGTCGGCGAGGTATTCAACACCATCTGGGATGCGCGGCTTCTGATGGAAGAGCAGCTCATCGATTATATCCGCACCACGACCGTGCATGCCGGCGGTATTACGGCGCAACGCCGGATCATGGACTTTGCGAGCGTCTACAATGTCCGCACGGCCTGCCACGGTGCCATGGACATGTCGCCGATCTGCCTCGGCGCCAACCTGCATCTCGATCTCTGGGTCCCGAATTTCGGCATCCAGGAATATTCCGGCTATCTGCCGGAAATTCTCGACGTCTTCCCCAGTGCCTGGAGCCTCGGGGACGGCTACTTGCATCCGGGCGAGGCGATCGGCCACGGCGTCGATATCGACGAAAAGCTTGCGGAAAAATATCCATATCAGCGCGCCTACCTGCCGGTGAACCGTCTCGAAGACGGCACTCTTTGGCATTGGTAAGTCGGGCACTGGTAATACGGGAGAAGACGATGAAGATCACAGCGATCAAGAGCTATGCCGTCAAGGTCGGCATCCGCAACCAGCTTCTGGTGAAGGTCGAGACCGATGAGGGCATTTTCGGCTGGGGCGAAAGCGGTCTGTCGGGCCGCGAAAAGGCGGTCGTCGGCGCGCTCGAACATTATGCCGAATTCCTGCGCGGCCGCGATCCGTTCAAGATCGGCGCTCTCTGGCAGGAAATGTACCGCAGCCAGTACTTTGAGGGCGGCCGCGTGCTGCAGGCGGCGATCTCGGCGATCGACATCGCGCTCTACGACATCAAGGGCAAGGCGCTCGGTGTGCCGGTTTACGAACTCTTGGGTGGCAAGCAGCGTGACCGCATCCCGACCTTTGCAACCACCTTCGCCGAACCTGGCCCGGCGATGGTTGAACAGGCGAAGATGCTGGTCGAGCACGGCTGGACGGCCATGCGCCTGTCGCCCTCTGGCCATGAGAACAAGGAGATCTATGAGCCGCGCGAGCATATTGCGACGACTGCGAAATGGTGCGTCAAGACGCGCGAGGCACTTGGCGACGACATCGTGCTCGGCATCGATTACCACCACCGCCTGTCGGTCGCGGAAGCGGCGAGCTTCTGCCAGAAGATGCCGAAGGGCACGCTGGATTTCCTCGAGGAGCCGATCCGCGACGAATCCCCGAGCTCATACGAGGCGCTGCGGCGGATGACCGACATCCCCTTCGCGATCGGCGAGGAGTTTTCCTCGAAATGGCAGTTCCAGCCCTATATCGAACGCGACATCCACCAGTTCAATCGCCTCGACGTCTGCAATGTCGGCGGCCTGACGGAGAGCATAAAGGTCGCCGCGTGGAGCGAGACCCATTACGTCGATATGATGCCGCACAATCCGCTTGGGCCGGTCTGCACCGCAGCGACCATTCATTTCTCGGCCGCGGTCGCCAATTTCTCTTGGTTGGAGACCCGCAACAGTCCTGCGGAAACCCACCTGGGCTTCGACAATTCGGAATTTTTCCCCGTCCAGCCGCGCCTTGAAGGCGCGCACTATCCGGTTTCGAATACACCTGGCCTTGGGGTCGAGGTCAACGAAGAGCTCATCGCGAAGCAGAGCTTCGAGTTCTGGGAAGCGCCGCACCTGAAGCGTCGGGATGGTTCTGTAACAAATTGGTGAGGTGGGACTTAGAATCCTGCATTGCCCTTGCCGCCCGGAGAAGGGCGTCGCCTCTGAGAGACGCCATCGGGCATACGATCGCTAGTGTGCGTCGGTGTGGCGGCGCTTGGTATCGCACATACATGATGACAGCCGTCATAATCCCGACGGCGTCGGCGAGGAACGACGAGAGCTTCGGATCGACCGGAAACATCTGCTGTGCGATAGCGCGCGCGTGAGCCATGACAAAGAAGATGAGGCTTCAAATGAGGTGGAAAGCCTCGAACGAAAAGGCGGCCCTTCCGCTTTACCGAGAGTGATGAGCAATCTCGTTGCAACGCG
>UBYX01000074.1 GCA_900469955.1 Hyphomicrobiales bacterium
CACTCAGCGCTGAAGATGGCTTCCCCAAGGGATTTCATCAAAGCATTGTCTCAATAGCTGACCTGTCCGGCGAAATGGGGGGCACTCCATCCGGCGAGGTGCTAGAACAGGTCGCGCATCAAGCGTCGGTTAGCGTCGTCTGATCGGCCGTAGGCATCATGTGCGAACCCTTCCAAAGCATGACGGTTGCGGATCGTGATGGTCCCGCCTTCCGCCTTGATAGACCGCATGCCCCTCAAGAACATGGATTGCCACTGTGGCGCTTGGTCGGCGAACAGCAAGCATCATAGCTAGAGCTCCATAGGAGAGCGCCAGTTCGTCGGCTGAAAGCGATCGTGGCACATCAGCAGCCAACGAACCAATCGTTCAGACACCGAGAGCACGACATTAGGTGAAACACCGAGAAAATGACAAAGACGGAGAGGGTGATAATCTCCTGAAGGGTCTTCAACTGCACCGCATCCAAGTAGCCCTAGCCAAACCGTTCGCTGGAACCTCTGCACAATATTCAAACGGCGCCATACGCCAACTGTCCATGATAAGGTAAAGCGGTTTGTTCTCGAACTTGAGGTGACCAAACCAGACGAAGGTCATGATGATGTTGGATAGGATCAGCAACCCAATGGTCGCCAAGGACACGGCATACGGCCACATATCAGCTTAATTCGTGAGCATCTGGCACAAGAATGTTCGCCATGTTCAGAGCCAGGCTATAATGAAATCGGTGTGTTTGGTCGCTTTCTTGCGCAAATTTTTTTTTGGGGGCATCCGGCGCACGCGCATTGCAGGCATCATCAGATAGCCGCAAGAAGGAAAAGAACGTGTGGAAGCGAGCCAAATGACGAGAGGTTACCTGAGACGTCCGATATGGCAGTTTGATCAAACCAACCAGAGAAATGTCCCGCGTCTCAGTCGATGACCAAATAGCTCTTCGTGTTCAGTGCAAGACTGGCCGCCAGAGCCGAATGACATGACGGAGGTTCACTTAAGGAACACCGCAATCATTATTTCCACCGTAACTTCCGTTGATCAATCGAAGTTCCATAAGCTATCTTATGCGATATTCTGTTGTAGCCGGGTGCATTCTATTTTCAAG
>UBYX01000055.1 GCA_900469955.1 Hyphomicrobiales bacterium
TAAACAACATCATTGCCTGCACCACCATCGAGGGTATCGTTGCCTCCCTCGCCAAAGAGAGTATCCTCACCAGCTCGTCCGGCGATATAGTCGTTGCCGTTGCTGCCCCAAAGCCTGTTCGCAATCGCCGAGCCGTAGATGTCATCGGCGGCGCCGCTTCCAACAACATTTTCAATGCTGATAAGGATTTCTTCGTAGTTCGTGCCTCTGGTCCTAGAATATTCGCCAGCCAAATCGACCACAACGCCCCGACCTGCCAAATCCTCATCAGTATCCTGAAGTTCATAGCTGACAACATCTACGCCTACGCCACCATGGAAAAGGTTGTTGAAGCCAACGGAATAGAAAACATCGTTGCCGACCTCTCCATAGTAATCGCTGTGAAAGGTAGAGATTTCGAAAATATCGTTCCCGTCGTAACCATAAACGACGTCATAGTAATCTGGATCAGTAGAATATCCGGATCCGACATAGTAGTCATCACCAGAACCCAAATCTATATCGTTTCCACCTTCAAAAACATTGTAAACCTGATCTTGTCCTGACCCCGCATCCACCCAATTAAATCCACCATATGTCCCCGTGATGTTTAGATAAATCCGATCATTTCCTCCATATGCATAGATATCGAGTTCACGACCATAATCATCCTGATAAATCACATTTGCGAAATCATCGCCTCTGACGGTCGTCATTGCTTCCTCCTTACGCATCATTCATGTTCTACGTGGGTGCGGATATTCAGGATGAATCACGGCGAAAGGTGGATGGCATCTAGACAAAAAATGGGCGCCGCCCACTACTTAAGCTATCCGCACAAGCAGCCGCATCTCAAGTGCCCTTGGGCCCGTGGCTACGGTACAGCGTATCCAAATCAGCCGAAGCCAAACCCGAGACCGTGCAGAATTGAAAAAGGATAACTTCGTGAAAAGCCTTTCCTATCTGTTTTTTATTGCTATGGCGGCATCCTCTCCAAGTCACGCTGCAAGCAATGTCATCGGATACATCGACGGGATTGAAAAAGCACCCGTCGGCAGCGGATATATCCTTCGCGGCTGGGCGTGCCAAAACAGCGCCAATCAATCAATTACTGTAAGAGTCACATTTGGAAAGCCTGCAGGGGAAGGCGTAGCTATATACTCAACCGTCGCCGATCAGACAAGTTCGGCGGCTATCGCAGCGCGCTGCGGCACCACGCTCGGCAAGCATAATTTCAGCATTTCCTTCACAAAGCGGGAAGCTGACCGCTTTGCGGGCCGCAAGATATTCGTCTACGGCATATCGACTGCCAATGATGAGACTGGAAATGCCGCCCTTGAACGGTCGGGAACGTTTGCCATGCCGGATGTCAACTATGATACTGTGAATTGCGCCACCTGGAATGGGATCGTCGACCGAAACATCCGTCTTCAACCAGCAAACTGCAAGTTAAACAAACAAGTTACGTTTAGCGGGCCGAATCTAAGCCTGGATTGCAATGGAGCTACGGTTGACGGCTCCGGTATCGCAATTGCGCCTGGATCACGAGGTCAAGGCATCGGATTGAAAACTGGAAAGGAAATGTGCGAGCAAGCAGAGGCTCCGGGGAAAGCTTCCCGTTTTCCCGACGCCGACGGCAGTGGCAGTCTAATCAATAACTGCCGAATCACCAACTTTGCGTTCGGGGTTTATTTCAACCGTCGGGTCTGGACAAAGCCAGAGAAAGGCGCTTCCTGCATCCCCCTTTCCGAATTCAACTCACAAAGCCCCCAAAAAGGCAGCTCTGGCGATCTGGACCAGTATCTTGGGGGACGGAATAAACGCTACGGCTTCAATCCCTCAGACGTGACAATCCGCAATCTGGAGGTTTCCGGCGGCAAACAGGCGGGAATTTTCGTCAACGAATACGCTGTGAATTGGCTTATCGAAGATTCACTCATCCAAAACAATGGTATTGGTATCTATCTTGAACGAGAGAGCCGGCGCAACCGGGTGATTACCTCCACAATAGCGAAAAATCTAGGCGTCGGAGTAGCAATCGATGCTTCGGCCTATAATCTTATCGAACGAAATCTGATTCAAAAGAACGGCTCGATCGGAGTTGCTCTATACAAAAACTGCGGAGAGCGCGGCGGTGTGACCCGCTACCAACACTCCGACGGCAATACCTTGCGTCACAATGTAATCCGCGATCAACAGGGCTCGAACTCAAGGGACATGACGCTGACGATGTCAACTCTGAGCGCCGCGGCTGCGCGAGGCAAAATCCCAGGCATGGGCGTGGGTGTATGGATTGCTTCCAGACAAGGGCTCAGCGAGACATGGATGTCAAACGCCCTGCAGACCACAAAAGCTGTTTGCTCTGATCCAGGTTATGCAGTCAAGGGGCAAACATACTATCAAGACCATGCAAGCGGGAACAAGATTATTGAAAATAACATCGTCGGCAATTCACTCGCTCAGGTCATAGTCGAGGATGACGACAATACGATTTCCGACAACAACTTCATCGGGAAAGATACTCCGCCGCCTTTGGCAAGCATCATCGTTGGCAGCGTTTTCCGGCAGGAAGATCCAAAACTCAGGCCGGTTAAGGATATTCGACTCACAGGCAATCAGCTACCGGAAACCACAATTGAAAAACCTATTATGTTCATAGGTGGCTCGAAAGCCTCCCCTTGAGACACGCCATTGCGCTCCCCCATCGGGGGGCCAGGACCGTCCGAACGCTCGCTTGCCCAGCACCGCTTCTTTTAATTGCCTACAGTGCCGGAGGCAATTCGGCGTGTCCATCACTCAAAAAGGGAAAATGTCCAAGCTCGGGGTTGCCCGACCCGAGAGATAGGTGACGTTTTGTGCCGGAGACATGGGTAACACTTTTCGCTTTTTGGCGGGAGGTGTTGATGCCGTGGAAAGAGACTTCGGTGATGGAGGAACGTCTACGATTTGTCGCCCGGCTACTAGAAGGCGAAGGCATGAGCGATGTGTGCCGTGCGTTCGGCATCTCGCGCAAGACCGGCTACAAAATTTTCAATCGCTATAAGGACGACGGCCTTCAGGCGCTGACGGATCGGCCTCGAAGACCGGTGCGTTATGCCAACCAACTGCCTGAGCCGGTCGAGGCGATGATCGTCTGTGAGCGCGACGAACATCCCACCTTTCCTTTTGTGATTGGGGCCGCGAGATAAGCTCCTT
>UBYX01000004.1 GCA_900469955.1 Hyphomicrobiales bacterium
GTTTGTCAGCGGTCTGAGCCCGCCGATAAGGCGGGCTTTTTGCATTCCGGCCCATCGGCACACGGCGGCGGTCACCCGAGCGGTCAAACGTGGCGCCAGACATTCACTGCGGAAATCAGCAGGATCAACGCCAGCGCCGGCAGCAGAATGGCGTCTGGCACGAGACCGGGAAGCCGACAGCAGTCGGCGGCACGAACAGTTGTTCGCCCTCAAATGGGGTGACAGGGACGACGTCGATGCGGCGAAACCCTCAATCCCTCGGCGCTCTTTTCGACCAGACCGGCTGTGCCACACTTTGGAGGAGTTCCGGTGCCACACCGTCGATGCGTGCCATCAGCGCCTTGGCCAGTTCGCGCCCGGACTGCCGCACATCCTCGTTGACCGTATAGATCTCCGGACGGATCCAGTTCAGGAACTCGGCGGACTGCTTCGACACCATATCGAGATCCACCCCAAGCTTCTTGCCTGCGGCTTCCAAACCGGCAACCAAAGCGATCGTCGACGATCCGCTGATCGAGATGATGCCATCCGGCGGTTCGGCAGAACGCATCAGCCTCTCGGCATGGGCGCGGATCTCGTCGAGCG
The DNA here is from genome assembly GCA_900469955.1 of Hyphomicrobiales bacterium. Taxonomy (GTDB): domain Bacteria; phylum Pseudomonadota; class Alphaproteobacteria; order Rhizobiales; family Rhizobiaceae; genus Neorhizobium. The sequence continues at coordinate 586 of UBYX01000004.1, forward strand.
GCGTTTCGCTCGTCACGCGTCCCATGGGAACCTCTGCTCCGCCGAAATCCGACAACCCCCGTTCGAAGCCGTTGCGGCTATGGACATAGAAGGAAAAGCGGCTCTGCGGAGTGAGAAGGGCGATGCGCCGGCGCCCCTTTTCGACAAGCTTCCGGACAGCCTGATAGACATAGGCCTCGTTGTCATAGTCGTGATAGGGGTGGACGATGCCCATATCGGTGCGGCCATGGGTGACGAAAGGAAGATTCCGCTCCGTCATCAGCCGCACGCGTGCGTCTTCGGGCTCTATGCGGGAGATGATCACCCCGTCGGCGGAGCCCGTGTCGAGGATATAGCGCACCGGCACCATGGGGTCCTTCTGGAAGGAATGCGGCGTCACCACCAGGTGATACTGGGTGCCGCCGAGCACCTCGGAAATCCCGTGCACGAGCTGGCTTGTGAAGCCCATCAATTCCTCGTCGATGCTCAGCACGAGGGCGATGACATTCGTCTTTCCGGTGCGCAGCCTGACGCCAGCGCGGTTCGGCTGGTAGCCGAGCTGGTTGGCGACGAGACGGACGCGCTCCTTGGTCTCCGCGCCGATATCCGGAGCGTCCTTGAGCGCTCGCGATACGGTAGTGATCCCCAAGCCCGTCATATAGGCGATCGTCTTCAAGGTGGGACGTTCACGGACCGTCTGCGATCCGCCCGTCCTTGATCTTCCGCTGTCGTCCATTATTTGCCGTCACCGCCCGAGTCAGATGGCCATTATACCGAGCCCAAGCTTGCCTGAAAACGGCGGCGACCCTTTCCTGTCTCCTCACCAGAAACGAATAACTGAAACGATACAGGTAAAATGTCGAGGACAATTTTGAGGCTGTTCCGATTTTTACTCCCACAGATTGTACAACGCAGGTGCGAAGCTATTTTTTGCAGTCGCTAAGCGGCGATATGTCAGATCCCGCAGAAATGCGGGATTTTACCATGCTCCCGCGACATTCTTCATCATGTCATCTTAGCCCGCAAGTCCGACAACTGCCCTCTTAAGCTGTATTTTCCAGTAGTCCGATTTTTTTCCGGCAAAAGCGGTTGCGCGAACTTAACGATTGGCCTAGGTTTTCACGGCAACGTTTCAGTGAGGGAGGACACTCATGAATATTCGTGCGATGGCGGCCGCTTTAGCCGCAACCGTAACACTGCCGCTCGGCGCCGCTTTTGCCACAGATCTGGAAGTCACCCATTGGTGGACCTCCGGTGGCGAGGCCGCCGCCGTGGGCGAACTCGCAAAGGCATTCAACGCGACAGGTAACAAGTGGGTCGACGGCGCCATCGCCGGCTCGGGCAGCACTGCTCGCCCGATCATGATCAGCCGCATCACCGGCGGCGATCCCATGGGCGCAACTCAATTCAACCATGGCCGTCAGGCCGAGGAACTGGTCCAAGAAGGCCTGATGCGCGACCTGACCGCGGTTGCGGAAAAGGGCAAGTGGAAGGACGTCATCAAGCCTGCGAGCCTGCTCGATTCCTGCACCATCGACGGCAAGATCTATTGCGCTCCGATCAACATCCATTCGTGGCAATGGCTGTGGCTTTCGAACGAAGCCTTCAAGAAGGCCGGCGTGGACGTTCCGAAGAACTGGAATGATCTCGTTGCGGCAGCGCCTGCGTTGAAGAAGGCCGGGATTCAGCCATTGGCCCTCGGCGGTCAGGCCTGGCAGGCAAACGGCCTGTTCGACACCTTGACCATCTCGCTCGGCGGCAAGGAACTTTACGAAAAGGTTTATGTCAAGAAGGATGCCGAGGCAGCCGGTGGTCCAGACATGGCAAAGATCTTCGCAGCCGCGGCCCAGGCTCGGGACATGGCGAAGGGCAGCAATGTCCAGGATTGGAACCAGGCAACCAACATGGTCCTCACCGGCAAGGCCGGCGGTCAGATCATGGGTGACTGGGCACAGGGCGAATTCCAGATCGCCGGCAAGAAGGCCGGCACCGATTATACGTGCCTTCCGGGTCTCGGCCTCAACGAGTACCTGACGACCGGCGGCGATGCGTTCTATTTCCCGCTGCTGAAGGACGAAGAAAAGTCCAAGGCTCAGGATATTCTCGCCGCGGCGATCGTCGATCCGAAAACGCAGGTCGCCTTCAACCTGAAGAAGGGTTCTCTGCCCATCCGAAGCGACGTTGATCTCGCCGCCGCCAATGATTGCATGAAAAAGGGTCTGGAAATCCTCGGCAAGGGCAACATCATCAAGAGCGTCGATCAGCTCGTTTCCGCCGATACGCAAAAGCAGAAGGAAGACCTGATGTCCGAATTCTTCGCCAATGCGTCGATCACGCCGGAAGCCGCGCAGAAGCGCTTCGCGGATCTCATCGGTTCGGCGGATTGATTTCCTCCCGGATGCCTCGGCAGCCGGCCCCGTAGCTTACGGGGCCGGAACGAGGATTATATTCAGGAAACGGTTCATTCCCTGGAGAGGAGAGACCATGGCGGCACATGCTCCGACCGGCCGACCCAACCAGCTCTTCCGCAACCTCAATGCGAAGATCGCTTCCATCCCGATGATGCTCGTCGCCCTGGTGATCTTCCTAGGCGGCACCATCTGGACGGTGTTTTATTCCTTCACCAATTCTAGGCTTCTGCCACGGCTCAACTTCGTGGGCCTCGATCAATACGAGCGCCTCTGGGCGTCGTCCCGCTGGATCATCTCGATCCAGAACCTTGCGATCTACGGCATCCTGTCGCTGATCTTCAGTCTGGTCATCGGCTTCATGCTGGCGGCGCTGATGGATCAGAAGATCCGGTTCGAGAACACATTCCGGACGATCTTTCTCTACCCGTTCGCTCTTTCCTTCATCGTCACCGGGCTCGTCTGGCAATGGATGCTCAACCCGGAATTCGGTGTCCAGTCGGTCATCCGCTCGCTTGGCTGGACCTCCTTCGCCTTCGATCCGCTCTATAATCCAGACATCGTCATCTATGGCATCCTGATCGCGGCTCTTTGGCAGGGCACCGGACTGGTCATGTGCCTGATGCTGGCCGGCCTGCGCGGCATCGACGAAGACATCTGGAAGGCGGCCCGCGTCGACGGGATTCCGATGTGGAAGACCTATCTTCTGATCATCATTCCCATGATGCGTCCGGTCTTCATCACCACGCTCGTCATCATCGCAAGCGGCATCGTCAAGGTCTACGATCTCGTCGTCGCCCAGACCAGCGGCGGCCCCGGCAATGCCTCGGAAGTGCCGGCAAAATACGTCTACGACTACATGTTCCAGGCCCAGAACCTCGGTCAGGGTTTTGCCGCCTCGACGATGATGCTGCTGACGGTCGCGATCATCGTCGTTCCGTGGGCCTACCTCGAGTTCGGAGGACGCAAGCGTGGCTGATATCAGCACTCTCAACACCACTGTCGCGGGCTTTGATGCGGTCTCTTCCCGTCTCGCCTCGGGTCCGAGCGGCCGTAAGCCCCGCCGTATGCTGTCGACCCGCAATATCGTGCTTTACGGGACGCTCACCGTCGCTGCGCTCTATTACCTGCTGCCGCTTTACGTGATGGTCGTCACCTCGCTCAAGGGCATGCCCGAGGTCCGCCTCGGCAACATCTTTTCGCCGCCGCTGGAAATCACCTTCGAGCCCTGGGTAAAGGCCTGGGCCCAGGCCTGCACCGGACTGAATTGCGACGGTCTGTCCCGCGGATTCTGGAATTCCGTGCGCATCCTCGTGCCCTCCGTCGTCGTTTCGATCGCGGTCGCCTCGGTCAGCGGTTATGCGCTTGCCAACTGGCGGTTCAAGGGAGCGGAGCTGTTCTTCTCGATCCTCATCATCGGCGCCTTCATTCCCTATCAGGTGATGATCTATCCGATCGTCATCGTGCTCAGGGAATTGGGAATCTACGGCACGCTGACCGGGCTCGTCATCGTCCACACGATCTTCGGCATGCCGATCCTGACGCTGCTTTTCCGGAATTATTTCGCCTCGCTCCCTGTGGAATTGTTCAAGGCGGCGCGTATCGACGGGGCCGGGTTCTGGCAGATCTATTTCCGGATCATGCTTCCCATGTCCCTGCCGATCTTCGTGGTCGCCATGATCCTGCAGGTCACCGGCATCTGGAACGACTTCCTGTTCGGTGTCGTCTTCACCCGGCCGGATACCTATCCGATGACCGTGCAGCTCAACAACATCGTCAATTCGGTTCAGGGCGTGAAGGAATACAACGTCAATATGGCGGCGACGCTGTTGACGGGCGCGGTTCCGCTCATCGTCTATTTCCTGTCCGGCCGGCTTTTCGTTCGCGGTATCGCCGCCGGCGCAGTCAAAGGGTAAGCCTGATGCACAATATCGTTTCCATCGGCAAGCAGAGCAGCGTCTCCATTCGCGATCTGTCGCTTTCTTTCGGATCGGTCACGGTTCTGGAGAATCTCAATCTCGACATCCGCGATGGCGAGTTCCTGGTGCTGCTCGGCTCCTCCGGCTGCGGCAAGTCCACGCTGCTCAATTGCATTGCAGGGCTTCTCGAACCCACCGAAGGCCAGATCTTCATCAAGGACCGGAACGTCACCTGGGAAGAACCCAAGGATCGCGGCATCGGCATGGTCTTCCAGTCCTATGCGCTCTATCCGCAGATGACGGTGGAGAAGAACCTGTCCTTCGGCCTCCAGGTCGCCAAAGTGCCCAAGGACGAGATCGATCGCCGCGTGGCGCGCGCTGCCGGCATCCTGCAGATCGAACCGCTCCTGAAACGCAAACCGGCCGAACTTTCGGGCGGCCAGCGCCAGCGTGTGGCGATCGGGCGGGCGCTGGTACGCGATGTCGACGTGTTCCTGTTCGACGAGCCGCTGTCGAACCTCGACGCCAAGCTGCGCTCGGAACTGCGTGTCGAGATCAAGCGTCTGCATCAGTCGCTGGAAAACACGATGATCTACGTGACGCACGATCAGATCGAGGCACTCACGCTTGCCGACCGGATCGCCATCATGAAGAGCGGCGTCATCCAGCAGCTCGACGACCCGGTAATCATCTACAACCGACCCAAGAACAGGTTCGTCGCAGGCTTCATCGGCTCGCCCTCCATGAATTTCCTCACCGGGGAACTGGTGGAGGAGGGCGGCCGCGTCCTCTTCAGAACGAACAACGTCAGCTTCTCTCTCGACGGCTATGACGCTTCCGAGCCACTAAGAGCAGGGCGCAAGGTGATCCTCGGGGTTCGGCCGGAACACATCAAGGTGGATGGCGACATTCAGGGCGGGGAGGTGCATGAGGCGGTGGTCGACATCGAGGAGCCGATGGGCGCCGACAACCTTCTCTGGCTGAAACATGCTGGCCATACCATGTCGGTGCGTATCGGAGGCGCCCGCCGCTATGCCGTCGGCACCAAGGTTCGCCTGGCTTTCGACATGACCATGGCCTCGCTCTTCGACGCCGAGACAGAAGATCGCATCTGAGCAGAGCCAATGGATTCTTCCCGTTTAGACCTTTCCGGCGCCTGGCAGCTTGCGTCTGCTGACGGAGCGCATCGCACCGAGATGTCGATCCCAGGCGACGTTCACAGCGCGCTGAAGGCGGCCGGCATTATTGCCGATCCCTATTTCGGGCGTAACGAGAACGAAGTCCAATGGGTGGCCCAAGGTGAATGGATCGCGGAACGGCGGTTCATCGTGGATGACCCGGACGGCAGCTGGTATCTTGACGTTACAGATCTCGATACGGTTGCCATCATCTTCATCAACGGCGTTCCGGTGCTCTCGGCCGACAATTGTTTCCGCCGTTATCGGCCGGACGTCTCCTCGACGCTTCAGTCGGGCGAAAACACGATCCGCATCCATTTTCATTCGAGTATTGCTGCGGGAGCCGAGCGTCAGGCACGCCAGCCGTTCTATATTCCGTATTCCACGGCCAATTGCCCGATCCCGAACGGCAACATGCTGCGCAAGCCGCAGTGCCATTTCGGCTGGGATTGGAATATCGCGCTCGCGCCGCTCGGTCTCTATGGCGAAATCTCGCTGAACAGGCTCGACACGGCTCGCATCGAACATATCGTCACCAAACAGAGACATAGTGACGGCAAAGTCGAGCTTCACATCGCTCTGACGCTTTACGCAAGGGATCCCGGCATCGTGCCGGTGCATTTCGAGCTTGATGGGGAACGGGTGCGGCTCGATTGCGGCATAGAGGCCGGCGAGACGGTGATCCGTCACGTCTTCGAGATCGATGACCCGAAACTCTGGTGGCCGGCCGGCAGCGGCGATCAGCATCTTTACAGGCTGACGGTCGATATTCCGGGCGAGAGGGTCATCCGCCAGATCGGCCTGCGTACCGTCGAGTTGCTTACCGATCCCGACGAAGCCGGCAGCCGCTTTGCATTCCGCATCAACGGGCGCGAGATTTTCTGCCGCGGCGCGAACTGGATTCCGGCCGACGCGCTCTTTTCGCTGACCAGTCCCGAAAAGACAGAGGACCTGCTGCAATCCGCAGTCGACGCGAACATGAACATGATCCGCGTCTGGGGCGGAGGGTTCTATGAAGCCGACTGGTTCTATGACCTCTGCGACCGGCTTGGTCTGATGGTCTGGCAAGACTTTCAGTTTGCCTGCAACCTTTATCCGTCTACGCCCGATTTCCTGGAAAATGTCGAGGCGGAGGTGGATTACCAGGTCCGTCGGCTGATCTCGCACCCGTCGATCGTCGTCTGGTGCGGCGATAACGAACTCGTCGGCGCGCTCAACTGGTTCAAGGAATCGCTGGAAAACCGGGATCGTTATCTGGTTTCCTATGACCGTCTGAACCGCGTGATCGAGCAGGCGCTCAAGAAGGCGGCGCCGGAGGCCATCTGGTGGCCGTCGAGCCCTGCATCCGGTTATCTCGACTATGGCGACGCTTGGCACGCGGACGGTTCCGGAGACATGCATTACTGGTCGGTCTGGCACGAGAACAAGCCGTTCGACAACTACCGTTCGGTTCGTCCGCGCTTCTGCTCGGAATTCGGTTTCCAGTCCTATACCTCGCTGCCGGTGATCGAGACCTATGCGGCGAATAAGGACATGAACATCGCCTCGCCGGTGATGGAGCACCACCAGAAGAATGTCGGCGGCAACGAGCGCATCGCCGGCACGATGTTCCGCAATTTCCGGTTCCCGAAGGACTTTCCGAATTTCGTCTATCTCAGCCAGGTGCAGCAGGGCGTTGCGATCAAGACCGCGGTCGACTACTGGCGATCCCTGAAGCCCCATTGCATGGGCACGCTCTATTGGCAGCTCAACGACACCTGGCCGGTCGCCTCCTGGTCGAGCCTCGACTATGGCGGCAGCTGGAAGGTGCTGCATTACATGGCGCGGCGTTTCTTCCAGCCGGTTGCCGTAGCGGCGATCCCTTCCGAGGATGGTGGGGACATCCGAATTTCGCTGGTCAACGACACACCGGCGGATGTCACCGTAACCGTCAATCTCTCCCTGCTGACGCTTTCTGGCGAGCGCAAGCCGCTTCGCAGCATCGACGCGGTCTGCACGCCCGATACTGCGGTCACGGCTTTGACGATCCCGGTTTCGGATCTGCCGGAGAACTCGATTCTTGCCTGGACCTTCACCGCATCCAACGGAACGGGTGGAGATGGGCACTATGTCCACGGCACCTACAAAGCCCTCGACCTGCAGCCGGCGGGCCTTGAGCTTTCCGTGTCTCCTGCCGGTGACGGCGCGGTCGATATTCTCGTCCAGGCGAAGGGGCTCGCCCTTTTCGTATTGGTCGAGAGCAGCACTGCCGGCCGCTATTCCGACAATGCCTTCGATCTTGCCGCCGGCGAAAACCGCCGGATCACCTTCACGCCCGCCGCACAGACGGACGCGATCCCGAACTTCCGTATCTACGATCTCCATTCCTGCCAGACGGCAGGCTGACGCTCTTCTCAAGGAGGATCACCATGACGAAACTTGGTTTTCAGCTCTATTGCGCCCGCAATTTTCCGCCGCTGTCCGAAACGTTGAAAAAGGTCGCGGCAGCGGGGTATGAGGAAGTCGAAGGCTACGGCGGCATTTACGCCACCATGGACGAGCTGTCGCTCAAGGCCTTGCGGGCTGATCTCGATGCCAATGGGCTCGCCATGCCCACCGGCCACTTCGGCCTCGATCTTCTCGAAAAGGAGCCGGAGCAGGCACTGCTGATCGCCAAGACGCTCGGTATGGAAGCGATCTATTGCCCCTATCTCCTGCCCGATCAGCGGCCGACCGACGCCGGGGGCTGGTTCGCCTTCGGCAAGCGCCTTCAGGAGGCCGGCAAGCGTTATCAGGATGCCGGCTATATCTTCGGCTGGCATAACCATGATTTCGAATTCAAGGCGCTCCCGGACGGTTCTGCACCGCAGGAAGAAATTTTTGCCGGCGGCCCCGACCTCGCCTGGGAGGCCGACATCGCCTGGGTCATCCGCGGCGGCGCCGACCCCTTTGCCTGGATCGAACGCCACGGCGAGCGCATTACCGCAGTGCATGTCAAGGATATCGCGCCGGCGGGAGAAAATGCGGATGAAGACGGCTGGGCCGATGTCGGTCACGGCACCGTGCCGTGGAAGGATCTGGCGGCTGCGCTGAGGAAGACGCCGGCGAAGCACTACGTCCTCGAACACGACAATCCGAAGGATATCGACCGGCTGCTGAGGCGGTCCATCGCCTCCTTCAAGACCTATTGATCACTGAGATTTCGGAGTTTTCCATGCCTAAGGAACTTGGCGTCGGCATCATGGGATGCGGCAATATTTCCACGACCTATTTCAAGCTGGCGCCCCTTTTCAAAGGCCTGAAAGTGCTGGCCTGCGCCGATCTCAACGAAGAGACGGCCGAGGCTCGAGCTGAGGAATATGGCGTCAAGGCGCAGTCGATCTCCGACCTGCTGGCCAACGACGAGCTGGACGTGATCGTCAACCTGACGATCCCGGCCGCGCATTTTTCCGTTTCCAAGGCGATCCTGGAAGCGGGAAAACACGTCTATTCCGAAAAGCCGCTGACGGTCACCCTGGAAGAAGGCAAGGCGCTTCAGGCGCTTGCCAAGGAAAAAGGCCTGTCGGTCGGCTGCGCCCCCGACACGTTCCTCGGCGGCTCGCATCAGCTTGCCCGTAAATATATCGACGAGGGCGGCGTCGGCCGCATCACGTCTGGCACCTGCCACGTGATGAGCCCCGGCATGGAGATGTGGCATCCCAATCCCGGCTTCTTTTTCCTTGAGGGCGGCGGGCCGATCCTCGACCTCGGGCCTTACTACATCGCCAACCTGATCAATCTGATCGGTCCGGTGAAGCGTGTGGGGGCGCTTACCTCCATGGCGAGCCCGACCCGTACCGTCACCAGCGAGCCGCTGAATGGTCAGGTGATCCCGGTTGAAACGCCGACAACGATCCACGCGCTCCTCGAATTCGTCAGCGGTGCCACGATCACGCTCTCGGCGAGTTGGGATGTCTGGTCACACCGCCACGCCAACATGGAGCTCTACGGCACCGAAGGATCGATCTTCGTTCCCGATCCGAATTTCTTTGGCGGCGTCGTCGAGGCAAGCGGGCGCAATAAGGATATCCAGCCCCTGGAGGACTGGGACCATCCTTTCGGTATCCTGAACCAGGAAAGTCCACAGGGTCCGCGTGCGAATTATCGCACGGCCGGTCTTGCGGATATGGCGATCGCCATCATCGAAGGCCGCGATGCCCGCTGCTCGCTCGAGCGGACGCTGCATGGCATGGATGTGATGACGTCCATCCTGAAGTCTGGCGAGGAGGGCCGCTTCATCGAGCTGTCCACCACCTGCACCCAGCCGGCGGCTCTCGGCATCAACGAAGCACTGGCACTTCTGCGCTGATCCGCTATGTGTTTGACGCGGGCCGTTCGCGCCCGCGTCAATCCAAGACATGAGGAGGGCGTCATGGCCTGGCAACCGGCGGAAGACCGCTATTCCAAGATGAAATACAACCGCTGCGGCCGTTCGGGCCTGCAGCTGCCGGCGATCTCGCTCGGCCTCTGGCACAATTTCGGCGACGACACGCCGCATGAGCGGAAGGTGGCCATCTGCCGCAAGGCCTTCGATCTCGGCATCACCCATTTCGATCTCGCCAACAACTATGGCCCGAAACCGGGGAGCGCCGAGACTGCCTTCGGGCAGATCCTGCGGGAGGACTTCAAGGGCTATCGCGACGAGCTGATCATTTCGTCCAAGGCCGGCTACAACATGTGGCCCGGCCCCTATGGCGAGTGGGGCAGCCGCAAATATCTGATCGCCTCCTGCGATCAGAGCCTGAAGCGCATGGGCCTCGACTACGTCGACATCTTCTATTCGCACCGCTTCGACCCCGATACGCCACTCGAAGAAACCTGCGGCGCGCTCGATCACATCGTCCGGTCGGGCAGGGCGCTTTACGTCGGGATATCCTCCTACAATTCCAGGCGCACCCGCGAGGCGGTCGCGATCCTGAAGGCGCTCGGCACTCCCGTGCTCATTCATCAGCCCAGCTATTCCATGATCAACCGCTGGGTCGAAGAAGACGGTCTTCTTGACGCGCTCGATGAGCTTGGGATCGGCTCGATCGTCTTCTCGCCGCTGGCGCAGGGCATGCTGACGTCCAAATATCTCGGTGGCATTCCAGACGACAGCCGGGCGGCCCAAGGCAAATCGCTCCGTTCGGAATTCCTGAGCGAAAAGAACGTCGCGAACTTGCGAGCCTTGAACGCAATCGCCGAAAAGCGTGGCCAGACGCTGGCGCAGATGGCGCTGGCCTGGGTGCTTCGCGGCGGACGGGTCACGACAGCGCTGATCGGTGCAAGCCGTCCGGAACAGGTGGAGGATTGCGTCAAGGCGCTGGAGCGACTCGATTTCACTCCTGAGGAACTGGCTGAAATCGACGTCCATGCCAAGGAAGCCGACATCAACCTCTGGGCGGCTTCGGCGGAGCGCCAGGGCCCATCCCGCAACAAGTGAAGTGAAACCATGCCCGGCGGCCTTCCCGCCGGGCATACCCTTGTGTCGTTGGAAGAAGACATGATCCGCAATCCGATCCTGCCGGGTTTCAATCCCGATCCGTCCATCTGCCGCGTCGGCGAGGACTATTATATCGCGACTTCGACGTTCGAGTGGTATCCGGGCGTGCAGATCCACCACTCGCGGGATCTGGTGAACTGGACGCTGGTGCGCCGGCCGCTGGAACGCGCGAGCCAGCTCGATATGCGCGGCAACCCTGACAGTTGCGGCATCTGGGCGCCATGTCTCTCCTATGCCGACGGCTTGTTCTGGCTGGTCTACACGGACGTCAAGCGGCTCGACGGAAACTTCAAGGACGCGCACAACTACATCGTGACTTCGCCTGTCATCGAGGGCGAGTGGTCCGATCCGGTTTATGTCAATTCCTCCGGTTTCGATCCCTCGCTCTTCCATGATGAGGACGGGCGCAAATGGTTCCTCAACATGCAGTGGAACCACCGCACCGAGAGCTATGGCGGGGCGCCCAAGCATCCCGCGTTCGACGGCATCCTGCTACAGGAGTGGGACCCGGCGACGAAGGCACTGAAAGGTCCGATCAAGAATATCTTCGCCGGCAGTCCGCTCGGCCTCGTCGAAGGCCCGCATCTCTTCAGGCGTAACGGCTGGTATTATCTGACGACCGCAGAGGGCGGCACGGGCTATACCCACGCCGTCACCATGGCGCGTTCCCGGACGATCGACGGGCCCTATGAGATGCATCCGCAAACTCATCTGATCACCTCGAAGGACCACCCGAACGCCGCACTTCAGCGTGCCGGGCACGGGCAATATGTCGAGACGCCGGATGGTCAGGCCTATCACACCCATCTTTGCGGCCGCCCGCTTCCGCCGCAGCGGCGCTGCACACTCGGCCGGGAAACCGCGCTGCAGAAATGCATCTGGGAAGACGATTGGCTGTATCTGGCCCAGGGCGGGGTTGTGCCTGACGTCGATGTTCCGGCCCCGACGGGTGCCGCGGCGGTCGAGAAGCCTCGCCGTATCGAGCGGAGCTTTGATGGCTCGACGCTGCCTTCCGAATTCCAATGGCTGCGAACGCCTCATTCGGAGCGGCTCTTCAGCCTGACCGAACGGCCGGGCCACCTGCGTCTCTTCGGGCGGGAAAGCATCGGTTCCTGGTTCGAACAGTCGCTCGTCGCGCGCCGGCAGGAGCATCATTCGTTCCGGGTGGAGACGGTGGTGGATTTCGCGCCCGAGACCTATCAGCAGGTTGCTGGCGTGACGCATTACTATAATCGCCACAAGTTCCACGCAGTCGTCGTGACGCTTCACGAGAAACTCGGCCGCGTGGTGACGATCTTCTCCTGCCCAGGCGATTATCCGAACAGCCGGATGACTTTCCCGGTGGAGAGCGGGTTTGGCGTTCCGGAGGGCCCTGTGCATCTCGCCATGGAAATCCGCGACAACGACCTGCGGTTCTTCTGGCGCGGCACCGTTTCGGCAGAGTGGCGCGCGCTTGGTCCGGTGCTGGACGCCGGAGTCGTCTCGGACGAAGGCGGGCGCGGGGAGCATGGTTCCTTTACAGGCGCATTCGCCGGCATCTTCGCCTTCGACACCTCCGGGCGGGCGAAGTACGCCGATTTCAACAATTTCGTTTATGAGGTGCTTTAGGTTTCGCCTCAAGCAGCGGACAGCCGATCATGGGTCATAGGTTTGCGTTACGGCAGGTGCTTGATCAGCACGACCATATCGGCATAGCCGGCCCTGACGGGTTTGCTGAACATTTTGGTTCCCAGCACTGAAAATCCCCATTTCAAATAAGCAGCCTTCGCGTGATCTGCTGATGCCATGACATCAAGCCAGATGTGGCCCAATCCCCTTTCCCTCGCCTCGGTAACGGCTGCTTCCAGAAGCTGCCTGCCTAATCCAGAACCTTGAACTTGGGGCAGGAGGTAGATTCTCGGAATCTCGGAACCATTGGATTCGTGGCTGATCGGGTTCGGCGAACCGATGATCATCGACAAAAAGCCGACGATAGATCCCTCCATCTGTGCTACCCACAGTTCCGTATCCGCTCGCGCTAGAAATTCCTCAAAGGCTTGGCTGCCAAACGTGGCGAGATGTTCCGCAAACTGGGAGCCGTTGTCCCACAGATAGCTGTAGCTGGCGGCATAGGCTGCAGGTCCGATGACGGCCAAAGCGTCCACATCAGCGGCGGATGCCTTTCGAATGGCTGACAGGGAGCGCGCTACGTTTTCGGACATCGTCATTTTTCAGCAGGTCTCTGTTGGTCGGAGTTTCAGGCGCGTCCATTGCGACCTGACGATGCGTCGATAAAAAACGTCGGCCTGCGGATGCTGCCTTCAAGCGTCCGCAGGCCTGGCATGGATCGCCGCTATGCGGTCGGCGGTCCAAGCGTCTTTTAGCCGTTACGTTCCCTGTGACAGGCAGTTCTTCATGGAACTCGCAAGCCCGCGCATCAGCTCGAAATAAAGGCTCGGCCCTTCCTTCAGCGTGGCGGCTTCCGGATCGAGCGTAGCTGAACGGGCCGGCGTTCCTTCCGTCACCACCGCCACGAGCTTGGGTTCAAACTGCGGCTCGGCGAAGACGCAGGTCGCGCCGAGTTCGGTGACTTTCTTGTGGATCTCGCCGATGCGCTCCGCACCCGGGATCGTTTCGGGGCTTACCGTGATGGAACCGGCGACGGCTACGCCGTAACGATGTTCGAAATACTGATAGGCATCATGGAAAACGACGAATGGTTTGTCCTTTACGGGCGCAAGCGTCGTCTTCAATTCCGCATCCAGCGCGTCCAGGTCCTTCATCAGAGCGGCACCGTTGGCCTGGTAGGTCGCGGCATTGGCCGGGTCTGCGGAAACCAGCACTTTGGCGATCTCGGCAGCCATCGCCTTGGCATTCATCGGATCAAGCCACAAATGGGTGTCGAATCCTTCGTGGTCATGATCCTCATGACCTGCCTCGTGGCCGTCGCCGTCGTGATCCGCGTGCCCCTCGGCGGCGTGCCCGTGCTCCTCAGCCTCATCTCCGTCATCGTGGGGTTCGAAAGCACCACCCTCGCGAAACGGCAGCTTTTCAAGTCCCGGCGCATCTTCCAAGGTGGCGACCTTGGCCTTCGACGCCAGAGCCTCGAGGGGCTTTTCCATAAAAGCCTCCATGCCGTGACCGACCCAGAACACGAGGTCGGCATTCTCCAGCGTCCGCGCATTGGATGGCTTCATGGTAAAGGTATGGGGGGAGGCCGCGCCTTCCACGATCAGCTTCGGTTCCCCGACGCCCTTCATGATGGATGCCACGAGAGAGTGGATGGGCTTGATGGAAACCACGACATCCGGCGCGGCAAAGGCGCTTGGTGCATTCACCAGAGCAGCGGAAGACAGAAGAAGGGCGGCAGCAAATTTCATGACATGGCTTCCTTGTTTTGATGTGTAATGTTATTACATCAATTGCGTTATGCTATAACGTGTGCCATGAGGGCTGACAACAGGATTTTTGGAAAAACATGCTGATGACCGATCGGGCCCTGGGCGCCCAATCCGAGAACCGGCTCGTATCGCTGGCGAATGCCGGGCTTCTGCGCGATGGCCGCTGGCTGGTCCGCGGCGTCGACTTCTCGATCCGCCGCGGCGAGGTGGTGACGCTGATAGGACCGAACGGCGCCGGCAAATCGACGACGGCAAAGCTGGCGATCGGCGTGCTTCGGCCCAACGAAGGTGCCGTGGAGCGAATGCAGGGCCTGCGGATCGGTTACGTGCCACAGAAACTGGCGATCGACTGGACCATGCCGCTTTCGGTGCGTCGCCTGATGCGGCTGACCGGCCCGCTTTCGGACGCCGAGTTGGCTGGTGCGCTGGCGGCGACGGGGATTCCTCATCTGGTCGATGCCGAGGTCCGTCATCTTTCGGGAGGCGAGTTCCAGCGGGCACTCCTTGCCCGTGCCATCGCCCGGAAGCCCGATCTCATGGTGCTGGACGAACCGGTGCAGGGCGTCGACTTTGCCGGCGAAAGCGCTCTCTATGAACTGATCCGCGAAATCCGCAATTCGACCGGCTGCGGCATCCTGATGATCTCCCACGACCTCCATATGGTCATGGCCGGTACGGACACGGTGATCTGCCTGAACGGCCACGTCTGCTGCCGCGGAACGCCTGAAGTCGTCAGCCAGAGCGCCGACTATCTGAAGCTCTTCGGCGGTCATTCCCGCTCGTTGGCGGTCTATAGTCATCATCACGACCATACTCATCTGCCTGATGGCCGCGTGCTGCACGGGGACGGCTCGATCACCGATCATTGCCATCCAGACGACGGGCATCACCACCACGAGGTTCACGACCACCCTCACGACCATACCCACGATCACCATCAACACGGCCATGCCGGGCATGACCACGCCCATCATGCACCCGCCGCAGACAGGGGGAACGATCGTGCTTGACGATTTCTTCACCCGCGCTCTGGTGGCGGGCATCGGTGTGGCGCTGACCGCGGGACCGCTTGGGTGTTTCGTCGTCTGGCGGCGGATGGCCTATTTCGGCGACACCATGGCCCATTCGGCGCTGCTGGGTGTCGCACTGTCGCTTTTCTTCCAGATCAACCTGCTCGTCACTGTGTTCGGCGTAGCGGTTGCGGTTTCCCTGCTGCTTCTCATGCTGCAGCGGCGCCAGTCGCTCTCGGCCGATGCGCTTCTCGGCATCCTTTCCCATTCGGCTCTCGCGATCGGCCTCGTGCTCGTCGCCTTCATGACCTGGGTCCGGATCGATCTCATCGCCTTTCTGTTCGGCGATATCCTGGCGGTGACACCGGGCGACATCGGGCTGATCTGGGGCGGCGGCGTGCTGGTGCTCGCAGCGCTCGTCTTTCTCTGGCGTCCGCTGATCGCTTCGACGGTCAGCGAGGATGTCGCGGAGGCTGAAGGCATGAAGCCGGCGCGGGCGCGCCTCTTCTTCATGCTTCTCATGGCGCTGGTTATTGCGATTGCCATGAAGATCGTCGGCATCATGCTGATCACCTCGCTTCTGATCATTCCGGCGGCGACGGCACGGCGGTTTTCATCCAGTCCGGAAGTGATGGCGGTGCTGGCGTCGCTGATCGGCGCCCTGGCCGTGATCGGCGGATTGTTCGGCTCGCTGCATTACGATACGCCGTCAGGGCCTTCCATCGTGGTTGCGGCACTCCTACTTTTCATTCTAAGCCTTTTCCCGGCCCTGGGGAAAAACACGGCCGAGAAGGCCGGTAACCAAGGAGTGCGATGATGAACGCACCAGTATCCGCCCCGGCATTGACCAAGAACCAGTCGCTCGTCTTCGACGTGCTGACCCGCTCCGATGCGCCGATGAGCGCCTATACCATCCTCGACAAGCTGCGCGACAACGGTTTTCGCGCGCCGCTACAGGTCTATCGGGCGCTGGACAAGCTTCTGGAGTTCGGCATGGTGCATCGGCTGGAAAGCCTGAACGCCTTCGTCGCCTGCGCCCATCGGGAAAGCGAATGCTGCGGGCATGGCCACGGCCATGGCTCGGTTGCCTTCGCAATCTGCGAGAGCTGCGGGCATGTCTCGGAATTCCACGACCATGAGGTCGATCATCGCCTCAGCGACTGGGCGAAACACAAGGGCTTCAAGCCGGCCAAGACGACGATCGAGATCCGGGGGCTGTGCAGCGTCTGCGCTGCCTAGAGCTGACGCAGGTCCCGGGCGAACCGTTTCCAGTTCTCGATGTAACGAAGGGCGGATTGCTTCAGCTTCTCGACCGCCTCGTCGTCCAGCGTCCGGATGACCTTCGCCGGCGAGCCGACGATGAGCGAGTTGTCGGGGAATTCCTTGCCTTCGGTGATGAGCGCGTTGGCGCCGATCAGGCAGTTCCTGCCGATCCTGGCGCCGTTCAGGATCGTCGCACCCATGCCGACCAGCGAGTTTTCGCCGATGATGCAGCCGTGGATGATCGCGTGGTGGCCGATGGTGCAGCCTTCACCGATCCTCACCGGATAACGCGGGTCAGTGTGGATCATCACACCTTCCTGAATGTTCGATCCTGCGCCCACCACAATCGGCTCGTTGTCGCCGCGCAGCACCGAGCCGAACCAGATGCCGACATCTTCGCCAAGTTCCACCTTTCCGATCACGGTCGCATCCGGAGCGACCCAGAAGCGATCCGGGGCAGGGGTCTTGGGTTGGAATTCTCCAAGCGCGTAAAGCGGCATCTTTCTCCTCCCGTGGCTTGCTCAGGCGACCGTCAGCAACAGTTTCCCGACGCCGTCGATGCCGCAGGCGACCTGGTCCCCCCTGACCACGGCGCCGACACCTGCCGGGGTTCCGGTCATGATCACGTCGCCGGGCGCCAGGGTGAAATAGCTGGAGAGCTCGGCGATGATTTCGGCCGGCGACCAGATCATCTGGTTGAGGTCCCCCGATTGGCGGCGGGTGCCGTTGACGTCGAGCCATACGGCGCCGATCTTCGGATGGCCGATGCGGGCAGCCGGGACGATGGCGGATACGGGGCCGGACTTCTCGAAGGCCTTGGCGGCTTCCCAGGGGCGGCTCATCTTCTTTGCCCTGTCCTGCAGGTCACGGCGGGTGAAATCTACGCCGACGGCATAACCGTAGACCTTGGAAAGCGCGTCTTCCACCGCTATCCCTGCGCCGCCTTCGGCAAGCGCCATGACGAGTTCGACTTCGTAATGGACATTGGAGGATGCCGATGGATAGGGGAAGGTGTCGCCGTTATAGAGGTTGTCGGCATTCTTCTGAAAGAAGAAGGGCGGCTCGCGGGACGGATCGTGACCCATTTCGATCGCATGGTCGGCATAGTTGCGACCGACGCAATAGACCCGGTGCACCGGAAACTGTTCCGTCACCCCTTCGACGTCGAGAAGCACGGGTTGGGGAGCGGGGATCACGGTAGCGCGCATGGGGACATCCTGAACAGTGGCATAAGACAACGCCCGTCTTTGTCTCTCGATTCACCGGACAATCCTAGCCCTTTTTGAACCTGCGGGGAAAACTGGCGAAAAATTTGAAGCTGCTGTATGGAAACCGCCAACAGAAGGATTTTGGATGTACGCCGACGCGCTGAAACACGGCCAGAAGATATTTGCCGTCGCACCGATGATCGACTGGACGGACCGGCATTGCCGTTTCCTGCACCGGCAGTTGTCGAGGCAGGCGTTGCTCTATACCGAAATGGTGGTGGCGGACGCGATCATCCACGGGCCGCGCCAGAGGCTGCTTTCCTATTCGCCCGAGGAACATCCGGTCGCGCTGCAGCTCGGCGGTTCGGACGCGGGCAAGCTCACCGAGGCGATCCGGATCGCGGCGGACTACGGTTATGACGAAATCAATCTCAATGTCGGCTGTCCGTCGGACCGGGTGCAATCAGGAACGTTCGGCGCCTGCCTGATGCGCGATGCGGGCCATGTGGCGGATCTCGTTTCGGCGATGAAGGCGGCGGCTACGGTCCCGGTGACGGTGAAATGCCGGATCGGCGTCGACGATCAGGAGCCGGCGGAGGTGCTGCCGGATTTCCTCAGGCGGATGATCGGTGCCGGTGCGGACGCAATCTGGATTCATGCCCGCAAGGCCTGGCTGCAGGGGCTGAGCCCAAAGGAAAACCGCGAGATCCCGCCGCTCGACTATGAGCTCGTCTATCGGATGAAGCGGGAGAATCCTGATGTCTTCGTCGGCATCAACGGCGGCATCGCCGACCTCGATCAGGCGGCAAGTCACCTCGAGGTGATGGATGGCGTGATGCTCGGCCGCGCCGCCTACCAGAATGCGGGGCTGCTGGCAGGGGTGGATGCCGCGGTGGCGGGAACGGGTCCTGCCGAGGTGGACTGGCTGGCGCTGCGCGACCGGATGATGGCCTATGCGGAAGGCGTGATCGCTGCCGGCGGCCGGCTGCATCACGTCACGCGGCACATGGTCGGGTTGTTCCAGGGATTTGCCGGCGCCCGCCGTTTCCGTCAGATCCTTTCGGCTGATGCAACTCGGCCGGGGGCCGGCGTCGATGTCATCGCTGCGGCCTTTGCGGCGGTGGACATTGAGGCTGGTTCTCGGGTTCAGGCCGAAGAAAAGAAGCTGGCGGGGTAAGGACAACCCTTGCCCTCGGGTCATCCTCGGGTTTAACCCGAGGATGAGGGTGACGGAAGACGGAATCCTCCCTTGGGGATCCTCGGTTTTCTTGTCGGACGGGGCGCTGGGAGCTGCCTCGTAAGTTTTAGTTTTAGGTGACACCTCTCAGCGCCCCGTTCGGCGGTTTTTATCCGCGACTGCGGTCCCTCTGCCGTGGCCTTTCCGGACGGTTTTCTGCCGCCGGTTTCTCGATATTTCGGACGGACTTCAAAGAGTCCGGCGAAACCATCCTTCGGGCCACCATGTGTGCCGCACAGGCACGCCCGGCGCGCTTTCGGGCATCAAGAGACGAGGGCCGGTCCGTTGCCACTCATCTCTCCCCGTGTCGCCGGAGGGAGACCATTTTCCGCGGACCCCTGATACAAGGACTTACGTCGTTTCCCTGCACTCGGCGCCGGCCCCGCCTCGCCGGAACGCCTTCCGGTGTATCCGATGCGGGACGGGGAGAGTGTAGGCATGGGTTGAGGAGACGGGGATGATGAGACCTGGAAATTCCAGCTAAGACGTTGATGTATAGAGCCTGCGCCGGCGCAAATATTCCCCGCTCGCGGGAGCGATGATGTGGGCCACCACGGTACGTTCAACGCTCAGACGTCGTCCAGTCTTCGCAGAAGCTGCTGGATCCTCGAAGGCTTCGAGGGTAAATCCGCTGGCTCGGATTTCAGAAGGTTTCGCTCTGTCAGGTCGAACTGATACCAGTCGATCAGAGCGGAAGCGACATCGGCCGCCGATTCATCGGTCAGGTCGACGGCGTTTTCCTCGCACCAGGCTTCCAGAAATTTCTGCAGCAGTTCAAGGTCATCAGGACCAAGAAGAACTGCCGACTGCTTGGCGTATCGCTGAAGCATAAGCATTCTCATTCAAGTATCGCCGACGGCCTTCCCTCAGCAGTCTCGCGGCACCCCATATGGCAAAAAGGGCAACGATTCTCTCGCGAGACTGTCGCAATTCGAGCTTGTGCAGGGCTTTCTAATATTCCGGGCTGCCGCATGACTTCGCGGATGATGCCTGCCACCCCTAACGTAACTGCTGCGGAGCGTTACTGTTCCGCCCATGCGGGCTGGTCGTTCGAACTCGCGAAGGGAGGAAACGTCGCTATACTGATCATCGCTTTCACCGAGAGCCCACTACCAGTAGTTCTTTCGGAGGAACTGGTGGAGAACCAGCAATCAATGTGGGGCGTTGACGATGTAGAAGCTCTGACAATAACTTTCGATTAACCGGTAAGTCACTCGGCCTTGGGTCGGATATCGGGGCTGCATTGGAAAAACACTGTGCTACCCGCGCTCAAATCCTTTGTTCAACATGCCCGGCCGATCCTCGGAGGCCAAGGCAGGCAGGCCAATAGCATCCGGCGTGGCGAGCGCCAGGATCAGCCGGCCATCGGGAAGCCCGAGTGGGAAACGAGGGACGGCTCAGGAGTGCAATCGGTGTCGTCGGATGAGGTGTCAGGAGGGACGTTCGGCATGATTTCGGCATGCGATGGTCTGTTGAGTTGTCCCGATTGCCGCGCCGATCTCGCCTCACCCCAAAGATGCGTCGCATGCGGTCGCGAATTCGAACGGGAGGACGAGCGTCCCAGCCTGATGCCGAGCAGCGGCGGCACCGTCAGCTTCGACTGGCCTCGACAGGCCTTCAACCCCGCAATCATCCCCGAGGTGGAGATCCTGCGCTTCCCTCTGGAGCACGGCCAGCCCAGAGAAGGCATCTATCACCTCGACCGGGCGCATGAAGCGTGCCTGAAGGATCTGCCGGCGGGAAGCACGGTGCTGGAAATCGGCTGCGGCGGCGGTCAGATGCGCAAATGGATGGACGAGCGCGGCATCCGCTATATCGGCGTCGACGTGGCCGTGGACCGGGTGCACGACTGGCTGCGCACGCATGGCGGTCCGGACATCTTATGCGACGCCCATGTGCTGCCCTTCCGGGACGAGAGCTTCGACGCGGTCTACGCCTCCGCCGTGTGGGAGCATCTGGCCTTTCCCCAACTTGCGGCAAAGGAGGCCGCCCGCGTTCTCAAGCCCGGCGGTGTCTGCCTCGGCTCGGCCTCGTTTCTCGAGCCCTGGCACGATGCAAGCTACTACCACATGACCCCCTATGGGGTTTTCATGACGTTGAGCCTCGCCGGATTCAGGGTGATACAGATCTGGCCCGAGACGAAATGGTCGGGATTCCG
This sequence comes from Hyphomicrobiales bacterium, assembly GCA_900469955.1. Taxonomy (GTDB): domain Bacteria; phylum Pseudomonadota; class Alphaproteobacteria; order Rhizobiales; family Rhizobiaceae; genus Neorhizobium. The sequence goes on from UBYX01000004.1 coordinate 21,826, forward strand.
GGCCATGCTGGAGATGGGCAACAAGGCGACGCGCGCGGTGCGCGGTTTGTCATGGCTGATCTATGGCTGGTATCTGGCTCCCAAAGCGGCTCAGGCCTGGCTGCGCAATCGGAGAAAACCGGACGAACAGGCGCTGCTGCATCCCATCGCGGAGATGGCTGGCGCTATCGCCTGGATTGCGCGGAAATCCGGTAGTCGGCTAACGGAACCGGTGAAAACTTCGGATTAGAGCCGTCTCCACGTGTCATCGCTGGCCTTGCTGCCAGGGATGGTCAGGTGGCCTGCGGGAAACAGGCCACCCAAGATGCCGGCTATTCCGCCGCCTCGGCGTAAGATTCCATCGGCGGGCAGGTGCAGACGAGGTTGCGATCGCCATAGACATTGTCGACGCGGTTGACCGGCGACCAGTATTTGTCGACGCGGAAGGCGCCCGGCGGATAGCAGGCCTGTTCGCGGGAATAGGGGCGGTCCCATTCGCCGACCAGGTCTTCCACCGTATGCGGGGCGTTCTTCAGCGGGTTGTTCGTCCGGTCCATCCGGCCGTCCTCGATAGCGCGGGCTTCCTCGCGGATCGCCAGCATCGCATCGCAGAAGCGGTCGAGTTCGGCCTTGGTTTCCGATTCGGTCGGCTCGATCATCAGAGTGCCGGCAACCGGCCAGCTCATGGTGGGCGCATGGAAGCCGCAGTCGATCAGGCGCTTGGCGACATCATCGACGGAAACGCCGGCGGACGCGTTGAGCGGGCGCGTGTCAATGATGCATTCATGCGCGACACGACCTGCTTCCGACTTGTAGAGCACGTCATAGGCGCCCTTCAGTCGCGCGGCGATGTAGTTGGCGTTGAGGATCGCCACCTTGGTCGCCTGGGTCAGGCCTTCGCCGCCCATCATCAGGCAGTAGGACCAGGAGATCGGCAGGATCGACGGCGAGCCGAAGGGGGCGGCGGAGACCGCGCCTTCACGGCCATCGCTTTCCGGATGACCCGGCAGATGGGCCGCCAGATGCGCCTTGACGCCGATCGGGCCCATGCCGGGGCCGCCGCCGCCATGCGGGATGCAGAAGGTCTTGTGCAGGTTGAGGTGGGAGACGTCGGAGCCGATGTCGCCGGGGCGGGCAAGCCCGACCATGGCGTTCATGTTGGCGCCGTCTAGATAGACCTGGCCGCCATGTTTGTGGGTGATCTCGCAGATCTCGCGCACCGTTTCCTCGAAGACGCCGTGGGTCGAGGGATAGGTGATCATGCAACAGGAGAGGTTTGCCGCATGCTGTTCGGCCTTGGCGCGAAAATCGTCGAGATCGATATCGCCGTTGTCGCGGACCTTGACGACCACGACCTTCATGCCGACCATCTGGGCGGACGCCGGGTTGGTGCCATGCGCGGAGGTCGGGATCAGGCAGACGTCGCGGTGCGCATCGCCATTGGCAATGTGGTAATTGCGGATGGTAAGCAGACCGGCATATTCGCCCTGCGCGCCGGAATTCGGCTGCATGGAGAAGGCATCGTAGCCGGTGATCTGGCAAAGCTTTGCGGAAAGATCGTCGATCATCTCCCTGTAGCCGACTGCCTGGTCGGCGGGTACGAAGGGATGGATATCGGCAAATTCCGGCCAGGTGATCGGCAGCATTTCCGCCGTGGCATTCAGTTTCATCGTGCATGAGCCGAGCGGGATCATCGCCCGGTCGAGCGCAAGATCCCGGTCCGAGAGCCGGCGGATATAGCGGGTCATCTCGCTTTCGGCGCGGTTCATGTGGAAGATCGGATGGGTCATATAGGCCGATTTGCGCAGGAGCGCGTTCGGAAGCCGGTATTCCGGTTCGAAGTCGGAAACCTTGAAATTGCCGCCGAAAGCGCGCCAGACGGCTTCGAGCGTCGCGGGGCGGGTGCGTTCGTCGAGCGACATGCCGATCTTCGTCTCGCCGACCTTGCGCAGGTTGACGCCTTCGGCGACGGCGGCGCGCAGGATCAGGCCCTGCATGTGGCCGACTTCGACGGTAATGGTGTCGAAGAAAGTGTCCGGCTCGATCCTGTAGCCAAGCTTTTCGAGGCCCTTGGCCATCAGTACGGCCTTCTTGTGGACCTGCTGGGCGATCGCCTTCAGCCCGTCCGGACCGTGGAAGACGCCGTACATGGAGGCCATGACGGCGAGCAGTACCTGTGCGGTGCAGATGTTCGAGGTCGCCTTTTCGCGGCGGATGTGCTGCTCGCGGGTCTGGAGCGACAGGCGATAGGCGCGATTGCCGCGCGCATCGACCGAGACGCCGACGAGACGGCCGGGCATGGCGCGCTTATGGGCATCCTTGACCGCCATATAAGCCGCATGCGGGCCACCGTAGCCGACCGGAACGCCGAATCGCTGCGAGGAGCCGATGGCGATGTCGGCGCCCATTTCGCCGGGGGATTTGAGAAGCGTCAGCGCCAGAAGATCTGCGGCGACGGCCGCGACCGCGCCAGTCTGGTGCAGGCGGGAGATGAGGCCGGTGAAGTCATGGACCTGTCCGTGAGTGCCGGGATACTGGAAGATGGCGCCAAACACATCGACCGGGTCGAGGTCGGTCATCGGATCGCCGACGATAACGGTCCAGCCGAGCGGCTCGGCGCGCGTCTCGATCAGCGCGATCGTCTGCGGGTGGCAGGCGCTATCGACGAAGAAGGCGGTCGCCTTCGACTTCGCCTGGCGCTGGCAGAGAGCCATGGCTTCGGCGGCGGCGGTCGCTTCGTCGAGCAGCGAGGCGTTGGCGACATCGAGGCCGGTCAGGTCGCAGATCATCGTCTGGAAATTGAGAAGTGCTTCCAGGCGGCCTTGCGAAATTTCCGGCTGATAAGGCGTATAGGCCGTGTACCAGGCGGGGTTCTCCAGAATATTTCTCTGGACGACGGGCGGCGTGATCGTGCCGTAATAGCCCTGGCCGATCAGCGAAACGAGCGCCTTGTTGCGGTTGGCCGTGTCACGCAGCTTGTCGAGCGCCTCACGTTCGGTCAGCGCGGGTCCCCAGGCGAGCGGCACGGTCTGGCGGATCGAGGACGGCACGGTGACGTCGATCAGCGCGTCGAGAGACGGATATCCAACCACTTTCAGCATCTCCGCCATTTCGGACGGAGAGGGGCCAATATGCCGGCGGTTGGCAAAGTCGTAGGGCTGGTAGTCGGTGAAGTGGAAATCTGTGGAATCGCTCATGCGATGAGGTCCTTGTAGGCAGCTTCGTCGAGCAGCGCGTTGGCGTCGGAAGCGTTCTTGAGCTTCAGCTTGAAGAACCAGCCCGCACCCTGCGGATCGGAATTGACGATCGAAGGATCGTCGACGATCGCCTGATTGATCTCGGCGACTTCGCCATCGAGCGGACAATAGACATCGGATGCCGCCTTTACAGATTCCACGGTGGCGGCATTGCCGTCCTTCGTCAGTTCGGCACCCACCTCCGGCAGTTCCACGAAAACGAGATCACCGAGCTGCTCTGCAGCGTGAGAGGTGATGCCGACGGTCGCGACACCATCTTCGAGCTTCAGCCATTCATGTTCGGCGGTAAATTTCAGCATGGTTCTCTCCGGGGATTTTAGCGTTTGTAGGTGGTGGTGATAAAAGGAAGCTTGGCGACGGTCATCGGCAGATATTTTCCACGTACCTCGGCAAAGATCTGGGTGCCGGGCTCGGCATATTGGGCGGGAACGTAGCCCATGGCGACCGGTCCTTCGACCGAGGGACCAAAGGTTCCGGAGGTGACTTCGCCGAGTTCAGTCTTGCCCTCGGAGTCCGCAAAAAGCTTGGCGTGAGCGCGAACGGGAGCCTTGCCTTCCGGCTTTAGGCCGACGCGCCGGCGTGATGTACCGTTCGTCAGTTCATCCAGAATGCGGCGGGCGCCGGGGAAGCCGCCTGCGCGTTCGCCGCCCGGGCGGCGGGCCTTCTGGATCGCCCATTCGAGCGAGGCCTCGATCGGAGAGGTCGTGGTATCGATGTCGTTGCCATAGAGGCAGAGCCCGGCTTCGAGCCGCAGCGAATCGCGGGCGCCGAGACCGATCGGCATGCAATGCAGATCCTCGAGCAGCGCCCTGGCGATCTGTTCGGCGTTTTCGGCGGGGACGGAAATCTCGAACCCGTCCTCGCCGGAATATCCGGAGCGGGAGACGATGCAGGCGGCGTCATGAAGGCTGGCGTCGCAGACATCCATGAATTTCATGTCGACGACATCCGGCCAGAATTCCGCGAGCACGGCCTCGGCCCGGGGGCCTTGCAGCGCGAGAAGCGCGCGATCCTCGAGGAGGGTGACATCGCAATCGGAAAGATGCGCCTTCATATGCGCGACATCGGCATCCTTGCAGGCGGCGTTGACGACGACGAAGAGATGATCGCCGCGATTGGTGATCATCAGGTCGTCGAGGATGCATCCGTTCTCGTCGGTGAAGAACCCATAGCGCTGGCGTCCTTCCTTCAGGCCGAGAATATCCACCGGCACGAGGCTTTCCAGCGCCCTGGCCGCATCCGCATAGGTGCCGGACCTGGCCTTCACAACGACCTGTCCCATGTGTGAGACATCGAAAAGGCCGGCGTCCGTGCGCGTGTACAGATGTTCCTTCAGGACGCCTGCGGGATATTGCACCGGCATCTCATAGCCGGCGAACGGCACCATCTTCGCTCCAAGCGACAGATGCAGGGCATGAAGGGGTGTTTTCTTCAGAACGGTCTGATCGTCCAAGGACGCCTCCAGGTCTTGGCGCTTGACGCACCGGCTCACGGTCAGGCGCGTTTCCGCGCCACTTTTTGAGCCCCCTCTGTCCCTTTCGCCTGAGATTGTTATCCCTTCGGCGAGCCTTCCCTTCGGAAAGACTTCTCTCCAGAGTCCTGTCGACGCTCGCTGGTCCTTTTGCCTGAGAGTTTCCGGGGCGGTTGCTCCTTCGGCACCACAGTGAAGTGGCTTCTCCCAGCGAGTGAGGCGTCATTATCCGCCTCGACCGGGGTTTGACAAGGGGCCAATGTCGCTCCGGACATAATTTCTGTCGCAGCGCAACGAATGCTGCTTGATCTGGTGCAAACAGCCCTCGGGAGGGTGTGATATAGAGACGACCATGTTTTGCGCTTCGCGACGAATTGGGTTATGCCGAGTGGTATTCGAACAGGTTATGCGATGACGACAAGTCCCCGCACAGTGGCAAGCGTGCTGCGCATCTTTTGCGCAATAGTCCTCTTTTCGCTGGGCCTTGGGCATCAGCCGGTAAGCGCCGCTCCGCTCGAATCGTTCAGCGAAGAATATCGGCTTCCGGACGGCAGTTTCGCCGACATCTGCGCCGACGGTGAACACAGGCGGGAGCCGGCGGCAAAGCCTCTTTGCGAAGTCTGCCTGCTTGCCGCCTCGGTCATCCTGCCGCCCCCCAACGATGAAACATGGCTGACGGGCAAGCGGGGCTCCGATGCGATCCTGCTTCCGAAGTCCGTCGAGATACGCGGCGCGACGGCGATCGACCGGCCGAGATCCCGCGCGCCGCCAGCGTTGATCTGACGCCCAACCCGCACAGATCAACCGTCCCGGTCGGGCAGCCAAAGCATGCTGTCACCGGAAGAGGACATATCATGAAGACCATCACAAAAATCGCCCTTTCCGGCATGCTCGCAGCCGCCGGCGCTGCTCACGCTTTTGCGCAGCCTAACTTCGTTAATCCCGGCAGGCCGATGAATGGCGTGATCATGGCGGCCGGTACGGATCACGCGCACGGCACGACGGCGACTGGCGCAACCACTACCGGCGACGCCGTCAAGGTCGGCGATCTGGAAGTCAAAGGCGCGTTCTCCAAGGCCATGCTGCCGGGCCAGCCTGTCGGCGGCGGCTACCTGACCATCACCAACAACGGCAAAGCGGACGACGTGCTGATCTCTGCGTCGTCATCGGCGGCAGGGTCGGTGGAGCTACACGAAATGGCGATGCAAGGGCAGGTTATGAAGATGCGCAAGCTCGATGCCGGGATTGCCGTTCCCGCCGGCCAGACCGTCGAGCTGAAGCCCGGCGGGCTGCACATGATGTTCATGAAGGTGAAGGAGCCCTTCAAGGCCGGCAGCGAAGTGCCCGTCACCCTGACATTCGAAAAGGCCGGCCAGATCGAAGTGAAGCTGGCCGTCGGGGCGGCTGGTCCTAGCGGGCAGAAGACAAACTGAATGTTTTCCGGAGGCCGCCTAGGGGCGGCCTCATTTTTTCCTAGCGTAGAAGCTTAAGGCTGCCAGTGAGCGACCTGACCCATTTTGAGGGACCGGCGATGCCCAAACCGTCGATCGCCTCTTGCGACAGGTCGCAGCTCGGAAAAGCGGCCTCGTATTCCCTGTAGTCGTGCAGCGACCGGGCGAAAGCCGGGAAGGGGACGATGGCGCGGTCGTCGGACCGGCCGAGCGCCCGCAGGAGGAGCGCGCCGATCATGTCTGCGTCTGCCGCGAGGATCGGGACCGGCTGCCGGGAGCTGGTGTCGATGGCGCGACCGTCCCGGTCGGCGAGGGTTTGCCCGGCAAGCTGAGGCAGGCGCGCGCCGAGACCTACCGAAATGGCACTGACCGTATTGGCGACGAGGCCGATCGGCAGGGCGGGATTGACGACGATGGCAAGGCGGATGTCTTCGCTCATGATTGTCCGATGTGGGTTGAAGGATGGTTCGGACAATAGCCCAGTCCGTCGGGGCGATCTTACCTTTCGCTTCTTGTTTCCGTTCCTTTCCGGTAGAATTTTCCTCTCCTTCGTCAGATGTGGGAAGAGTTACATGGAAGATGAGATCGAACCGGCAGATGTACGAATCCTGAGAGCGCTACAGGAGGACGGCCGGCTGACGAATCAGGCGCTGGCGGAAACGGTGGGGCTTTCGACGTCGCCGAGCTGGCGACGGGTCAGGCATCTGGAAGAGACGGGAGTTATCCAGGGTTATCGGGCGATCCTGGACAGGCGGGCGATCGGTCTCGGCGTGCTTGCCTTTATCCGCGTCAAGATCGACAGCCATAGCGCGGCGGAAGCGGAAGCTTTCGCCGATGAGGTGAGCGGACTGGATGAGGTGGTGGCGTGCTACAGCATCGCAGGCGACGCGGATTTCCTGCTGCAGGTGGTCTCGCGCGACCTCGACGCCTATGCCGATTTCGCTATGTCGACGCTGAGGCGCTTGCCGCGCATCAAGGAGATGCAGACCACGTTTGTGCTGAAGGAGATCAAGGGTTTTGACGGCTTTCCGCTGAAGTTTGCAGGCAAGTCCGCCAGGCAGGCGCGCTAGTGCAGAGGGAGGGAATTAGTCGTCCAAATCCCGGTAGGCCGATTGCACGTGATGATAGGTGACCTGCTGGTGCGGCTGCTGGCCCGCATTCAACAGGTCGGGGGACACGGTGGTGGCGGGAATCATGAGTTCGATGTCGCCGGGCTCGCCGGCGTTTTGTGCACGTCTCGCATTACGCTCGGCATCGGCCTTGATGTCGGCAGCCTGATCCTTGGGCGACAGGCGCCGGCCGGGTTTCAGCGCCTCTATGGCCATGGCGGCGGTGTTCGCCGAGATGCTAAGCACTTGAGTCATATTACCTGCCACTTCTTCTCCGATCATAAAGAAGTAAGCCAAACCCGATTCGTTCCCGTTTAAGCAAAACGTCGGCATTTTATCGATTTGACGTTTTTTGGTTCCGGGCTACACAGTATTTCTCATGAACAACATGCTTCTCGTCGCCCTCGGCGGAGCGATCGGCTCCGTATGCCGCTATCTCGTCGGGCTCTGGACTTTGCGCCTATGGGGGGCCTCCTTTCCCTGGGGGACGCTTGCCGTCAATGTCGCCGGTTCGCTGGCGATCGGCTTGCTCGCCGAACTCATTGCCCGACGGTTCGATGCATCGCCCGAAATGCGGCTTTTGATCATCACCGGGTTTCTCGGCGGCTTCACGACGTTTTCTGCCTTTTCCCTTGATGTCGTATCGCTGCTGGAGCGGGGCGCCACCATGGCCGGTGTGACCTATATCGTTGCGAGCGTAGCGATCTCGCTCGGCGCCGTCTTCGCCGGGCTGGCGCTCGGGCGGGCAATGCTCTAAAGACCGGGCTCAATCAGACGAGACACGAAAGAGCGTTGATGGCAGGCATCGAGCATATCCGCGTCGAGGCGGACGAGGCGGGCATGCGTCTCGACCGCTGGTTCAAGATCCATTTCCCGGGCCTCGGTTTCGGGCCGCTGCAGAAGCTCTTGCGTTCCGGCCAGGTGCGCGTCGACGGCGGGCGTGTGAAGTCCGACACCCGCGTTCAGCCGGGCCAGACGGTGCGCATTCCGCCGATGGATACGGACGCCCGGAAGGCCGGCCCGATCGCATCGAAGGACCTGAAGCATTCCGGCGACTTCGAGCTGCTCTCGCGCATGGTGCTGCACGAGGACGAGAAGGTCATCGTTCTCAACAAGCCTGCAGGGCTTGCCGTACAGGGCGGCTCCGGCGTCACGCGGCATATCGACCAGATGCTCGACGCCTGGGTCAGTCCGAAGGGTGAAAAGCCGCGACTCGTCCACCGGCTCGACCGCGACACGTCCGGCGTCCTGGTGATCGCCCGCACCCGCGGAGCCGCACAGAAGCTGACGGCAGCCTTCCGCGAACGGGACACGAAGAAGACCTATTGGTCGCTCGTAAGAGGCGTGCCACGCAAGCACGAGGACAAGATCTCCACCTGGCTCGTCAAGGAACAGACGCCGGACGGCGACCGCATGCGTATCGCCAAGCACGGCGAGGAGGGCGCCGATCATGCGGTGTCGTATTACCGCGTCCTGGAAACGGCCGCACAAACGCTCGCCTGGCTGGAGATGGAGCCTTATACGGGCCGCACCCATCAGCTTCGCGTTCACGCCCTGCATATCGGCCACCCGATCATCGGCGATCCGAAATATTTCATCGACGATCCGAACTGGGATTTCCCCGGGGGCATTCAGAAGCGACTGCATCTGCACGCCCGGCATATCGATGTCCCGCATCCCAGCGGCGGGCGGCTGAAGGTCACCGCACCTTTGCCGCCGCACATGGTGCAGAGCTGGAACCTGCTGGGCTTCGATATGGAAAACGGCATGAGGGGCGATGAAGAATGAAACTCGTTCTTTTCGATTGCGACGGCACGCTGGTCGACAGCGCCGGCCTCATCCACGAAACCATGCGCCGGACCTTCGCGCAGTTCGGCAAGCCCGAACCGCAGGTCGAGGACACCAAGGCGATCATTGGTCTGACGCTCGACATCGCGATTTCCCGGATGCAGGGAAAGGAGCATGTGGACGACGAGGCGATCGAGATGACAGCCTACTACAAGTCGCTGTTTTCGGTCGTCCGGCAGGATCTCGACTTCAAGGAGCCGCTGTTTCCGGGAATCCGGGCACTGATCGATGAAATCGGCCCGCGCGAGGATCTATTGATCGGCGCAGTCACCGGCAAGTCGCGGCGCGGGCTCAATCTCATCATGGAGACGCATGGCTTCGACAGATATTTCGTCGTCGGGCGGACGGCAGACGATTGTCCATCCAAGCCGCATCCGGCGATGGTGACGGAATGCTGCGACGAAACCGGGATGAGAGCGGCCGATACCCTTGTCATAGGCGATGCCATTTACGATATGCAGATGGCAAAGGCTGCCGGCGCCACGGCGATCGGCGTTTCCTGGGGTTATGCCTCGGTGGAAGAGCTGACGAAGGCCGGAGCCGACGCGATCGTTGATCATCCAAGCGAGATTCTCGCCCATATCGGCTGAGGTTGTTTTATGCGTGACATCTTTCCTGACCCCTCCGAGGAGCTGAGCCATGCGGATCCGACCAGACGGGCGCAGATCCAGATGCAGAAGCCGCTGCCGAAACGTTTCTACAACGAGGTAGGCGTCGCCGAAGGCGAGGGCGGTCACGCCATCCATCTCGACGGCCGGCCGGTAAAGACCCCCGCGAAGAACAGCCTTATTGTCCCGACCGCAAGGCTGGCGGAGCTCGTGCGCGACGAATGGGCGTCACAGGTAGAGGTCATCGACCCACGCACTATGCCGGTCACAAGGCTCGTCAACACTGCAATCGACGGGGTTGCAACCGACCCGCAGGCGGTGTTCGAGGATATTCTCAGGTTTTCCTCGAGCGACATGCTCTGCTACCGCGCCGAAGGGCCCGACAATCTCGTTATCAGGCAGAATGACAACTGGGACCCGATCATGGACTGGGCGGCGAACGAACTCGGCGCCCGCTTCATCCTGATCGAAGGCGTCATGCCTCAGGAACAACCCAAGGAGGCGGTCGCCGCCTTTGCCGTGACCCTTCGCAAATACGACACGCCGATCGAATTGGCGGCATTGCATACGGTGACGTCGCTGACCGGATCGGCGATCCTGGCACTTGCGTTTGCGGAAGGCCGCATCACGGATCAGGAAGCCTGGACGCTCGCCCATCTCGACGAAGACTGGACCAACGAGCATTGGGGCGCTGACGCGGAAGCCGAGCACCGCCGCGCCAAGCGGTTCGAAGAAATGCAGGCAGCTGCGGCAGTTTTTCTCGCTCTGCGCCCGATCGCTTAAGTCTTCTCTAACCCTGTTTGGTGGAACATCCGGAAGTCTCGTCTTCCGGATTTTCTCATGTTCCGCCGCCTTTCCCGTTTCGCTCTCATCGTGCTCGCGGCTTTGCCGCTGACGGCGTTTCGCATGCCCGCGGGCCATGAAACGCGGGAGCAATTTCTCTATGACGTGCGCGGCGCATTCGTGACTGCGCGCGGCAATGTTCCGCAGGGGTTGGTGATCGCCATCGACATGCTGGTGGACGAGGCGATCCGCGCGACCAGCCGTTCGACCATGCTGCCGCGGACGATCATCGCCATCCGGATAGAGAAGGCCTCGCAGGTCCCGCAGCTGATCGGCAGCCGGCATGCGGCGAAGGTAGCGGTTCAGGTGATTTCGGTCAGCAGCGGCGAGGCGATCGCCGAGGGAAATTTCGAAACCTCGGTCTTTCTGCTGGAAGGAGGCGACGGGAACACGGCGCTCGCCGAGAAGGTCGCCGACCGGATCGCCGCAGAATTCCGCCTCAAGGGCGACGGGCGTCCGGCGATCGCGAGCGCGCTGTTTCCGTAAGGCTTATGCCAGCCGTTCCGCGTGCCAGCGCAGGTGGTCGTCCATGAAGGTCGAGATGAAATAGTAGGAGTGGTCATAGCGTTCGTGCATGCGCAGCGTCAGGGCGATATCGGTTCCCCCGATCGCCTCTTCGAACAGCCACGGCCGGAGGCCGTTTTCCAGAAAGCCGTCCGCCTTGCCCTGGTCGATCAGGAATTCGGGAAAACGCGCGCCGTCTTCCACCAGCGCGCAGGCATCATACTGGCGCCAGGTTGAACTGTCAGCGCCGAGATATTTTTCCAAGGCCGGCGCCGACCAGTCGGCCGTCGAGGGCTGGACGATCGGCGCGAAAGCCGAGCAGCTTCTAAAGCGGTCCGGGTTCCTCAGCGCCATCGTCATGGCGCCGTGGCCGCCCATGGAATGACCGAAAATGCCTTGGCGGCTCATGTCCATGCGAAAGTGCTGACTGACGAAGTTAGGCAGTTCCTCGGTGATGTAGGTGTACATCTGGTAGTGTTCAGACCATGGCTTCTCGGTGGCGTCGAGGTAGAAACCGGCCCCCTTGCCCATCTGCCAATTGGTGAGTTCGTCCGGCACATCGTTGCCGCGCGGGCTGGTGTCCGGGCAGACGATGATGAGGCCCAGCTCCGAAGCCAGCCGCCGGTATTCGCCCTTCTCCATAACGTTGGCATGGGTGCAGGTGAGGCCGGAGAGATACCAGAGGACGGGGCAGGGCTCCTTGATCGCCTTCGGAGGCACGAAGACCGCAAAGGTCATCTCGCATTTGCAGGCTTCAGAATCATGGGCGAAGACGCCCTGCATACCGCCGAAGGCGGTGTTCTGCGACAGAACTTTCATTATCGGTTTCCGGATTGCACTTCGTTTCTGGCACGGCGGCAGAGCCGATCCAGCGTTTCAAGGAATTTGGATCGATCACGGGGAGAAAAGGCCGCGTTGTAGCCCTTGCTTTCGCCGGTTTCCCGCAGATGCGCGCCGAGGTCGCGCATGGCGCTCGCCATTCCAATGTTGGTCTCATCGAAAAGACGGCCGGTCGGGCCTGTCACCAGCGCGCCCTTGGAAACGCATCGAACGGCAAGCGGCACGTCGGCGGTAACGACGATGTCACCGGTGCCGGCATGGTCTGCGATCCAGTCGTCGGCCGCGTCGAATGCGCCCGAGACGATCACGTTGCGGATCATCGGGTCACGCGACGGGCGGAGACCGGAATTGGCGACGAAGGTTACCTCAAGGCCGTGGCGTTCCGCGACCTTGAGGATTTCCGGCTTTACCGGGCAGGCGTCGGCATCGACATAGATCATGCTGCGTCATTCTCTGCAGAGGAGCAATGTCGTCCGACCGAGACCGGGAAGGCTGGGCCTTCAGGCAATTGCCGTGGTCTGATCGTCCGTGGTCGCCCCCGGCGCGTTCTTCCTGATGGATTCAATGGCAGCAACGGCCGAAGCCTTTGCCGAGTAGCCTTCGGACGAGAACAAAGTCTGGCCGTTCGAGGCCTTGAAGCGGAAGCGGAATTCGCCGGACTTGTCCTTGTAGATTTCGAACTTGTACATTTGGGAGTCCCCTCACTAGCAACGCTTAGGATGATAGAAGCGTTGTTCCCAAATACAAGCAGGTACCTTTCAATAAACCACCACGCCGCGGATGCTCTCGCCCTTGTGCATCATGTCGAAGCCCTTGTTGATGTCCTCGAGCGGCATGGTGTGGGTGATCATCGGGTCGATCTGGATCTTCCCCTGCATGTACCAGTCGACGATCTTGGGAACGTCGGTGCGGCCGCGCGCGCCGCCGAAGGCGGTACCCATCCACTGGCGACCGGTGACGAGCTGGAACGGACGGGTGGAGATTTCCTGACCCGCACCCGCGACGCCGATGATGACCGACTTGCCCCAGCCCCGATGGGCCGATTCCAGCGCCTGGCGCATCACCTTGGTGTTGCCGGTGCAGTCGAAGGTGTAGTCAGCGCCGCCGATGAGGTCACCGTTTCGCTTGGTCATGTTGACCAGGTAGGGCACGATGTCGTCGCCAACTTCCTTCGGGTTGACGAAGTGCGTCATGCCGAACTTCTCGCCCCAGGCCTTGCGGTCGGGATTGATGTCGACACCGATGATCATGTCCGCACCGGCAAGGCGAAGGCCCTGAAGCACGTTCAGGCCGATGCCGCCGAGGCCGAAGACGATCGCCGTCGAACCGATCTCGACCTTGGCAGTGTTGATGACCGCGCCCACGCCGGTGGTCACGCCGCAGCCGATGTAGCAGATCTTGTCGAAGGGGGCGTCCGGGTTCACCTTCGCAAGCGCTATCTCCGGCAGAACCGTATAGTTCGCGAAGGTGGAGCAGCCCATGTAGTGATGGATCTTGTCCTTGCCGATCGAGAAGCGCGAGGTGCCGTCGGGCATCAGGCCTTGCCCCTGCGTGGAGCGGATGGCGGTGCAAAGATTCGTCTTGCGCGACAGGCAGGAATAGCACTCGCGGCATTCCGGGGTGTAGAGCGGGATCACGTGATCGCCCTTCTTCACCGAGGTGACGCCAGGGCCGACCTCGACGACGATGCCTGCACCTTCATGGCCGAGGATGGCCGGAAAGAGGCCTTCCGGATCGGCGCCCGACAGGGTGAAATCATCGGTATGGCAGATGCCGGTCGCCTTGACCTCGACCAGCACCTCGCCGGCCCGCGGGCCTTCGAGCTGCACGGTCATCACTTCCAGCGGTTTGCCTGCCTGAACGGCAACAGCGGCGCGTACATCCATGTCTCTCTCCCTTCGTGCATTTAAGAATCTGCGGCGGACCTTTGCACGGCCCGACCCACAGGCTCAAGCCGGAAGCGGACCTTGGACGTCGCAAAAAGGACTGTGGCCGCGTCAGGGCTCGATCAGCGGCACATGCGGCGAGGCGTTTTTCGGCGCTTGGCCGGCAAGGCGAGGGTCGTCAAAAACCTCGACCATCGAGGCATAGGGAACAAAACCCGAGCGCTGATAGAAGGGTAACGCTGCGGGCGAATCGAAATGGCAGGTATGGACCCAGAAACGGGTTATCTGACGGGACCAGGCCTTCTCAACCGCGTGGTTCATGAGAAAGCGTCCGGCACCCTTGCCGATGGCGTCGCGAACGACCCCGAAAAACACCAGTTCGCATTGGCCCTCGGTACGAAAGTCGAGTTCGAGAAGGCCGATGCGACGCTCGCCGTCCTTGAGGACGTAAATCTCGACAAGCGGGTCATCGAGGATCGCGGCGAGTTCGTCGTCCGCCATGACCAGCCGCGACACCCACATCCAATCCTCGCCGACGGCGCGGAAAAGGGAGCGGTAAGCTTCCAACCCCGGAGAATTCCAGGCTTCCGCGACGAGCGAGCCATTTTCCGCGCCGGAATTTACTGCCGGTGGGGCCAGCATCTGCAGACAGGTGACGACGGTGGCGAGCTTGCCCGGCGGAACGGCGGAATAGCCAAACGGCAATGGAGGGTTCTCGGTCTTCATGCGACCCTTGGAGCCATTTCGCCAATTGTTGTCAAGGATCGCCGCCTCAGCCGAACAGGTGGTCGCACGCAAAGACCACCGCATAGGCGTGGATGAAAAGCGCGGCATAGAGACCAAGCCCGGCCATCAGCCGCTCGCCGGGATGCATCGGATCGAGGCTTCGTCGCGGCTTGATGGTGCTGAACCCCATCAGGCTGACGAGCGTGAAGACCGCCAGTGCGGCGATAAGTGCCGTGGACGACATGCCGATGCGATAGCCGACCCACAACAGGAGCAGGGTCACCCCGAAGCTGCCGGCGACGAGCAGGCGGCGGCTCGTGAAGATCTGGCGCAGGACCTGTCCGCCGTCGAAGCGATACATCGGCAGCAGATTGAGAAGGTTGAAGGCACCGAGGATGAGGAGGAAAAGGAGTGCGAAGTCCCGGACCGGAGCCGGCAGGACGTTTGCGGCGGCGAATTCGCACGCTGAGACCAGAACCGGCACCAGGAAGGCCGAGATGCCGGGCCCCATGAGTGCGCAGGTGGCGACCTCGAAGCGGCTGTTGTAGGGGCGTCCTCCGATGGCGAGCCCCCCGAGCAACGGCACGAAGATTATTCGGGCACTCTCGTGTCCGAAGGCGCGATAGGCAACCAGATGGCCCATTTCGTGGAGCACGATGACTACGGTGAGCATCACCGAGATCGTCAGGCCCGCAGCGTTGAGGCCGAAGAACGGCCAGAGCAGCAGCGTGGACAGGACAGCCAGACACACCTGGAAGAGCGGGTGCTCGATTGCCATGCCGCTCCTGTCGCGACCGCCCTCCAGCCATCCCGTCAGCGACTGCAGGGTGCGTCGGATCATGAAATAGCGGAACAGATAAAGGGCGAGGCCGCGATATGTGTCGGTTTCGGCGAAGGTGACCATGGCGCCGCCCGGGACCGCCGAAACAGACCTGTAGGACTCGAAATTTCGCCAAAAGGAGAGATCCATCGCACTGTCTTCGACTACGCGGGCGTGGCTTTCGTAACGGCCTTCAGCAGGGTTCAGGTGATCGTCGATCCGGAAGATCCGGCGAATCGGATCGCCATGGCGATCGGGGTGGGTATAAGCAATCTCGATGAAGCCGGGGTGGGCTTTGTCCGCTTCCACCGCGAGGATCGCCGGGTTCCAGCCTGTCGCTTCCCCGCTAGGCTGGACCGCTTGCCAAAGACGTTCGGGAGCGATTGCCACGGTACGGCGCAGCTCGATCCTGCGGCGACCGAGCGGCGCCGCCATCAGCAGCCAGAGGAGGCCGAGATTGAGCGAAAGCAGCAGCGTTGCAGATACAAGGGGCGACATTGGGCACCTCCGGCGCCGACTCGGGGTGGCCGGTCATTCGAGCCAGTCTAGCGCGAACCGTTTTCCCCAGGATTTAGCCAAACGCTAAAATCCGAATTAGGCCGCATCAATTGCCTCGGAAGGCGCCGGCGCAATCAGGCGGCGAGTTCCTCCGAAGGCGGATGGACGTCATTGGTGATCAGCCAGGGGGCGGAACGGAGCGCGCGCCGAGGTCTGTCGAGCGTCACGATCGCCTCGATCATTTCACGCCATGCGGGGTGATGGGCGGAGGCATCGGCCAGTCCGTCGATTTCGCGCAGCACGACCGCCTCGAGCGGTGAGAGCATCAGCCGACCGCGATCGAGCGCGCTGCGGAGAACCCGCCAGATATAGGCGAGATCGTGACGTGCAATTCCGGGCGAGGCGGGACGGATGGCATGATAGGCGCCGCAGGCATCCACCTGCAGGGCGAGGCGGACCTGGTCCAGCGCGAAAGCCGACAGGCTTTCGGGGACTTCAGGCGCGACTTCCATGACGTGAAGGAGAAGCTCCAGCTCCAGGGGTGAACGCACTGCGCAATCCGTCGCGATCGTGCGCATCAGCCAGCCGGCCTTGGCTTCGTCGACGATACCGCGCGGGGCGCAGTCGTGAACGAGAAACATCGTCAGGCTCTCGACAAAATAGCTCGCCCATTCGGGGCCGTGCTCGCGACATTCCTCGTTCAGCGCAAAAAGAGTGAGCGCATCGTCAAACGAGCCGATTCCCTCCGGGAATGCATATCGGCGCAGCATCAAAATGTCGTCGGCATCAATCCGACCCTTCCCGGCGGTCACACATGCCGGAAAAGAAAAGCGGAACCCGCTCATCCCCTATCTCCGTTTCCTCATGAAACTGATTTGGGTCATAAACTTCAGAAGTTTAGGGTCCGGAAAGGAGAGGGGTTAACGCCTGCTCAAACAAGCTCCTAAAGAGCTTCCACCTGTTTCGTTCCGGAACGTTCGCGCCAGATGATGAAGAGGCCGGACGCGACGATGATCAGTATGCCAAGCCATTTGGATGCTGTGGGAAAATCGCCGAAGAGAGCGTAACCGAGCACAGTCGCGGAGATGATCTCGAAATACTGGAACGGTGCAAGCAGCGACAGCGGCGCCAGCCGGAAGGCCCGCACCACCAAGAGGTGCATGTAACCGGAAATGGAGCCGAGCAGAATCAGCAGGAAAAGCCCGAGCCACGACGAGGGGAGCGAAGGGGCAAAATCGGCCGCCGCCATTCCGTTTCCCATGACGAGCGCAACACCGGTAAAGATCGTGCCGCCGATGCCCGCCATGGTCTGCATGACGAGCGGCGAATCGGCATCGCCGATCGCACGGTTGAGGAACAGGTAGAGCGTGAAGAGAAAGGCGCAGGCTATCGGCAGAAGGGCCGTCCAGCCGAAGATCGCGTAGCTCGGCTGGATGACGACCATGGCCCCGCAGAAACCCACGAGGATCGCGAGCCAGCGGCGCCAGCCGACTTTCTCCCTCAGGAAGATCGCGGACATCATGGTGAGCATGAAGGGTTCGACGAAATAGATAGCGAACACGTCGGCAAGCGGCATGTATTTGACCGCGACGAAGAACATCAGGCTGGCGCCTGCGTGCAGCACGCCGCGCAGCAGGTTCATCCAGGGGCGTTTGGCTCTGAAAACCGCGGCGCCCGTTACAGCCGCCAGCGGCAGGACGCAGACCAACTGGAAGAAGAAGCGGTAAAACGTCACCTGTCCCGGCGACATGGATTCGAAGGTCGCCATGTATTTCGCGATCGCGTCCATCAGCGGCAGAATGAGCATGCAGACGGCCATGATGGCCATGCCCTTGAGCGGATTTTCGGATGTGGAGAAGGGCATGACGGCGCTTTCGAAGAAGGAAATTTCTTCAATCACAGCCATTCGAAGGGTTCAAGCCGAGGACGCCGCAAGCATGGGCCAGACAGAAAAAAACCCGCCGAAGCGGGTTTCTTTGGTGCGGTCGAGAAGACTCGAACTTCCACGGGTTGCCCCACAGCGACCTCAACGCTGCGCGTCTACCAATTCCGCCACGACCGCATCGTGGTAGGTGCCGATTTGCGCCGGCGGGGCTGCATGTAGCAAAAGCATCTGGGGTGCACAAGTGCGCCGTGACAGATTTTTGGAGGATAAAAATCGCCTGTGGAAATGCCTATATCAAAACCGCCGAAAAGCCTCGTTTGCCGCGTCCCTTCGATATTGTAAGAAGACTTTCATGTTGACCCGCACCGATCTCGATCTTTCCATGATGCCCCAGCCCGGCTCACCCCCGGTGCGCTGGCGTATTTCCGACGGCCTCGTATCCTATGAAGAGGCGATCAGGCAGATGGAGGACGAGGTGGCGGCAATTGCCGACGGGCGCGCCGACGAGCTTGTCTGGCTGCTCGAACATCCGCCGCTCTACACGGCCGGTACAAGCGCCAATACCGCCGACCTGATCGAGCCGAATCGGTTTCCCGTCTTTGCGACGGGCCGGGGTGGCGAATATACCTATCATGGCCCCGGCCAGCGGGTCGCTTATGTGATGCTCGACCTCAAGCGGCGCCGCCAGGATGTGCGCGCCTATGTGGGGGCGCTCGAGGAAGTGGTGATCAACACGCTGGACTTGAT
Source organism: Hyphomicrobiales bacterium (assembly GCA_900469955.1). Taxonomy (GTDB): domain Bacteria; phylum Pseudomonadota; class Alphaproteobacteria; order Rhizobiales; family Rhizobiaceae; genus Neorhizobium. The sequence continues at coordinate 40,298 of UBYX01000004.1, forward strand.
GAACGTGCGCGGAGAGCGGCGCGAGGACAGGGTGGGGGTCTGGGTGCGGCGACCGGAAAAACCGACGTTGCCGGATGGAAGCATGGCGGAGGACAAGATCGCGGCTCTCGGCATCCGCCTGCGGCGCTGGGTAAGCTTCCACGGCCTGTCGCTCAATGTCGATCCGGATCTCTCCCACTTCAGCGGTATCGTGCCGTGCGGAATCAGCACCTATGGCGTCACGAGCCTCGTCGACCTCGGTTTGCCCGTGATGATGGCGGATGTGGACATACGCCTGCGAGAGGCTTTTGAAGGCGTGTTTGGACCGACGGTATCGGAAAGCTGACAAGGGGAGGCATATGGTGGACATAAAGGTCAAGGCTCGGCCGATCGGCGCTAAAGCGGTCCTCGGACGCCTTGGTCACCCGCGGGTGACAAGCGCGACTAAGGGCGGACTGGAGGTCGTCACCGGCGCCTCCGAACCCGGCTTCAATCCGCTCGACCTGATGTTCGCTTCGCTCGCCTCCTGCCTCGTCCTGAGCGGGCGGATCGCCGCAAGCAAGCTCGGCATGTTGGATAAACTGACCGAGGTCAGGGCTTATGTGACCGGCGAGAAAGCCCATGAGGAGCCGTCTCGTATTGTCCGGTTCATCGTGAGCCTGGAAGTCGACGGGGAACTGACGGCAAGTCAAAAAGCCGAAATTGCTCATATGGCGGAAGAGATCTGCACCGTCAGTAATACGCTGAAAGGGTCGCCCGAGTTCTCGGTGGAAATCGCCTAGTCGTCATCCGGTATCCGGCTGTCGACACCGGCAAGCCTGAGATTGTTCACGACCTGCCGGCCCCCCGCGATCGTCTGGATGTGACGGCCGATCTTGCGTGACGTCGCCGCATCGTCCACCACGCCTTCAAGCGTCACTACGCCGCCGTCGACATGGACGTCGACCGCCTCCATGGGAACGACATCTAGGCTCTCGATTGCATCGGTAATCCGCTCTTCGAGGTCATCCGAATCTGCCAGGCCTTCCGTAGCCGGGGAATCGCTATCGATGACCGGTTCCTCCAGTCCGTCGAAACCAGCCTCGTCCACATGATAGCCTCGATTGCGGTCGCTATCGAAATTGGCTTTGGGATCGCCATAGGCGGCGTTGTCGACAGGACGCGCACCGGCACCCGCTGCATCATCATAGGGCCAGCCTTCACCGATGTTGCGGTCGTCGTAATCGCGAAAATCCTCTTCGCGGGAAATGTCGTCAACTTTCCGCTTGGACGGCATGGTGTTCTCCTGTCGGTTCTGTATTGGACCCGGCGCACCAGCAGATGCGCCGGGTAGATTAGCCTCAATGGCTCGTGGATGTGCCATTCTTGTTACCCGTCAGGGTCAGATGGCTTTCGACATCATGCACGCCATCCACGGTTTCCGCGCTCAGCACCGCCTTGCGGGCCGAAAACACGGTGTCCACAGAACCTTCCAGGACGATCTTCGTTCCCTCGGCATGCGGTTCTATCGCCGAGGCATCGACATCCGGCAGGGCAGCCAGACGCTCGGCGACCTTCCGCTCGAGTTCGGCCCCACTCTTGCCTTGAGATACACTCATCGTATCGCTCCTCATGGCTTGCGAGCGCAAAACGAGCGAAAGCAGTTTTGGTTCGACGCCTGCCTTAAATTCCCTTTTCCCACTTGCGGGAGAGGCGGTCGCGTTTCAGCCGGGACAGGCGCTTCAGCCAGAAGATGCCGTCGAGCTGATCGATCTCGTGCTGCATGCATATGGCATAAAAACCTTCGGCGTCTTCCTCCTGGTGCGCACCGTCGAGATCCTGATAGCGAAAACGGATTTCTCTTGGCCTCTCGACCTCATCGGTAGCACCCGGCATGGAGACACTGCCTTCCATGTGCCGCATGGTTTCGGCGGAAAAGGACAGGACCTCCGGATTGACGTAGAAGCGTGGGCCGATCTCGCTGGACAACTCCAGCACCACGAGACGCGTCAACACGCCGACATGTGCGGCGGTTATGCCGACGCCGGGCGCTGCGCGCATGGTATCGAGAAGATCGCGGGCGAGGGTGCCGAGCTCACCGTCAAAGACGGTGACCGATGCGCAGGGCCTCATGAGGTCCGGATGAGGATATCTGAGAATGGGACGAATGGTCATGATGGAATTCCTCTCGCCGGCGGCCGGACATTGCATGCGCCTTTGCCATATCCTTTTGCCATGCGGACTGGACCCGGGCGACCATTTGTTCTAGCAGGAAAACCGGTGGTATGGGCAGTCGCTCCGGATCGAGCTATCCGGTTGTTGACAATATGCTTTTAGCCGCCATTCTCCTTACGTCGGATACCAGCAGCGAGGGCGGCAGATGAGCGATACCGGCGAAGAGCACCGCCTGCGCACCAAGACCGACGAAGCGGGTGGCGACATCTATTCCGAGGACGGCTCCATCCGCGCCGATTTTCTGGCCATGGTCGGCGCCGCAATCGCCGATCGCGACGTGCTTTTCCTGCGGAGCCACGTCGCACGGCTGCACGAATCGGAACTCGGCGACCTTCTTGAAGCCATTTTGCCAGACCAGCGCCTTGCGCTGGTCAAACTGCTCGGCGACCACTTCGATCTGACCGCACTGACCGAGGTTGACGAAGCGATCCGCATGGAGATCGTCGACCAGATGCCGAATGCGCAGATCGCCGCGGCCATCGGCGATCTCGATTCGGACGACGCGGTCTACATCCTTGAAGACCTCGATCAGGAAGACCGGGAGGAGATTCTCGCGCAGCTGCCGTTCACCGAACGGGTGAGGCTGCGCCGGGCACTTGACTATCCCGAGCAATCGGCCGGCCGCCGGATGCAGACGGAATTCGTCGCCGTGCCGCCATTCTGGACCGTCGGCCAGACAATCGACTATATGCGCGATGAGGAGGACCTGCCGGAAAGCTTCACGCAGATCTTCGTCATCGACCCGACGTTCAAGCTGCTCGGCGTGCTCGACCTCGACCGTATCCTGCGCGCCAAGCGGCAGGTGAAGATCGAGACGATCATGCGGGAGACGAACTATCCGATCCCGGCCGATATGGACCAGGAAGAGGCTGCCCAGCTCTTCGAACAATACGACCTTCTGTCGGCCGCCGTGGTCGATGAAAATGGCAGGCTCGTCGGCGTGCTCACCATCGACGACGTCGTCGACGTGATCCAGGAGGAGGCGGAAGAGGACATCATGCGCCTGTCGGGCGTCGGCGATGAAGAACTTTCCGACTCCGTCACGCAGACATCGAGGTCGCGCGTGCCGTGGCTGCTGATCAATCTCTTCACCGCCTTCATCTCCGCCTCCGTCATCTCCCTTTTCGAGGCGACCATCGAGGAAGTGGTGGCATTAGCGATCCTGATGCCGATCGTCGCCGGCATGGGGGGCAATGCAGGTTCCCAGACGATGACCGTGACGGTGCGGGCGCTCGCTACCCGCAACCTCGACATCCACAATGCCTGGCGCGTCGCCCGCCGCGAGGCGGGCGTCGGTCTCATCAACGGCGTGGTGATCGGCTGCCTTGTAGGGATGGTGGCGGGCTTATGGTTCCATGACATCAACATCGGCGGGCTGATCGCCACGGCCATGCTGATCAACATGTTCGCGGCCGCCATGGCCGGCATCATGATTCCGCTGGTCCTCGATCGGGCCGGCGCCGATCCCGCGGTGTCTTCTGCGGTTTTCGTCACGGCGATTACCGATACGACCGGATTTTTCTCGTTTCTCGGCCTGGCGACGCTCTGGCTGCTGGGCTGACCCTGCGAAAATTGACTGTTACGTAAAAGTCAATTATTTTCGTCTCACGAGTAGCAGGATGGGATCGTGAACAAATATTATAGCATAACGGAGCTGACGCGCGAATTCGGCGTTTCGACCCGCACGCTTCGTTTCTACGAGGATGAAGGCCTTCTCCAGCCCGACCGACGGGGCCGCACCCGGCTTTTCCGCGCGGCGGACCGGCGGCTGCTCCAGGAAATCCTGCGCGGCCGACGGATCGGCTTCACGATCGCCGAGATCCGCGAGATCATCAAGGTCTACAAGGAGCCGCCGGGCGAGCTCGGCCAGCTCAAGCTGATGATGAAGCGCATCGACGAGAAGCGCGAGGAGCTTCGCCAGAAGCGCAAGGACATCGACGAGACGCTCGACGAGCTCAACAATGCAGAAGAGGCCTGCCTGACGCGGCTGGCTGAGATCGGCGTGGGCACCTGATCCTCATCATTATTGCGCCTCTATGGAGCACTGCTGCGCGAGCGACTGGACGCGGTCATCCTGCGGCGACACCTGGCCGGATTGCAGCGGAACGAGCAGCGATTGCGAGATCAGCCGGTCCGCCGTGCAGCCGCAGAAGCGCTGGCAGAGACCGGGATCATTATTTTCGCCGCGGCAGGCTGCTTCGCAGCTGAACATGTAGCCGACGCGGGGATCCGGCGGCGGCGCCGGCTGCACCAGCGAGAACAGATAGACCGCAGCGATCAGCACCGGTTGGTGCAGGAGATAGATGACGAGGCTGTGCCGCCCGGCCTTCGAAAGAAGGTTCGGCGTCGTTTGCGCGGCGGCGAGGCGCGGCAGCCAGTACCTTGTTATCGCCAGCCGTGTCGCGGCTATACCTGCCAGCAAGGCGGCGACCCAGGGATACAGCGGTACATAATCATTCGAGCGCGGCGGTATTTCCGCAAAACCCAGCCAGGCAAGGAACCGCGTGTTGAAAATGGCCGAATCGAGAACGCCGGGAATCAGAGCGTAGTTGGCGAGCATTGCAGCGACGATCGCCACCACCGCTCCGGCGGTGAACAGGACAGGCAGACGCAGGAAGGCAAGGCCGATCAGGCTCGATAGAGCGATATTGTGCAGGATGCCGAAATAGATCCACTCATTGGGGAAGGCGAACCATGTGGCGATGCTGATGGCCAATGCCGCGCCCGCGACGAGCGCAAAACGGTTCCAGAAGGAGCGCCATCTGATCACCGGGAAATGCGCAAGAACCAGACTGACGCCGGCCAGGAACAGGAAGGAGCTCGCAATCGCGCGAGCATAGATGCGAAAGAAGCCCTGCGTTGCGGTTCCAGGCTCCAGATAGCCGAAGAACTCGAGGTCCCAGGTAAAGTGGTAGGTCGCCATGGCGACGAGAGCGACACCGCGCAGCGTATCGATGAGCGTGATGCGTGGTGCGCGCAACATGGGGCCGGGGTTATCTGCAACGGTCACTGACGGCCTTTCTCAGTTACTGCGAATCTCGTCCATGATCGCCAGCCGCGCCTCGGAGAAATACTGGCGACGAGCGAGCACGAAGATGACGAACAGGGTCATCGCCATGAACATATAGGGGCCGGCGAACCAGCCGAGGTAACCGACGGACAAAAAGAGCGCCCTGAGCCCGGCATTGAAGTGCTTCGCTGCGATGGTGTTCATGCGTACCACCTGATCGGCGGCACGTTCGGCGGCAGCCCGATCGACATTGGTGTCGTGCATCATCGGCAGCGCGCCGAACAAAATGGTGCAGTAGTTGAAAAGCCGGTACGACCAGCCGAACTTGAAGAAGGCGTAGCCGAACAGGAACGTCAGGCCGGCCACCTTAATCTCGAAAGCCGTACGTCCGCCGTAAGCGACGAGCGGCAGGCTGCTGAACACGGCTTCGACCTGATCGGTCGCCCCCAGCAATGCAAAACAGCCGCCGATCGCGAAAATCGACGTCGAGGCGAAAAAGGCGGTGCCGTTCTGCAGCCCCGCCATGATCTGGGTGTCGATCATCTTCAGATCGCGACGCAAGGAATTGTAGATCCACAGCTTGCGTCGCTCGGCCATGGCGCGGTTGAGGCTGGAGCGCGGAAAGAAGCGGGCTCCCGCACCGGCAGTGATCCAGGAGTACGCGGCCCAGAGCAGAGCGAAGAGGGCAAGCGCGATATAATCAGCGGTCGTCATGGTGCTCACCGGGCGGGAATCGGTCCATGCCTTCCGTCATGCGTTGTTTCCTCTCTATCGGCAAGTGCGGCGGGAACCTGGCACGGGTCCGCACGTTCAATTTTGATAAAGCTGTGGCCAGCGCCATTTTTCCGCCATCTTCGTTATTGCGAAAGCGGATGGAGTTTAATAAACGGTTAGCCATGGCGGTCCGTGAGGACGTTAAAATGCGACATTCCGACGGAGACCAAATGGAAGAAACTGTGGAGAAATCCTGCTGGGGCGTCACCATCAAGGCGCTGGCGGGGTTTGCGGGCGCTTTGGCTCTTGCCTACCTGTTCGGCGCTATCTGATTTTCGCCCATAAATAGATTTCCATTCACTCGGCGTGGTATTCGAACCACGCCGTTTCTATTTGTGCTTATGTCGCGGCCGTCAAAAGGGATGTCGGGCAGTCGCCGAAGCAGCCGGCACGCCTGACATAGACTCGGGGCCATAACCGCATCAGTGCCGGGATCGCCATGTTTCTTTCTGTGTTCGACGTATTCAAGATCGGTATCGGCCCATCCAGCTCGCACACGATGGGGCCAATGTCGGCCGCAAACCGGTTCCTGGCGCTGATCCTGTCGAATGACTGGCCAAGGCCAGCGGGCGCGCATGTCACGGCGCTGAAGGTCAGCCTGCATGGCTCGCTGGCCTACACCGGAATAGGCCACGGGACCGGCAGGGCAGTGATCCTCGGGCTGATGGGCGAAGAGCCGGCACGCGTGGATCCGGACCGGATGGACGAGATCATTGCCGAGGTGGAACGAACCGGCCACGTGACGCCGCCAAGCCATCCGACGTACGAGTTCCAGCCCAAGACGGACTTGATCTTCGACAAGAAGCAGCCCTTGGCGGGGCATGCCAACGGCATGAGCTTTTCGGCCTTCGACCGGGACGGCCGGCTTCTCCTGAAGCGCATCTACTATTCGATCGGCGGCGGTTTCGTGGTGACGGACACCGAACTGGAGGCCATGCGCACCTCCAAGAAGGCGTCCGGCGACGTACGCGTCCCTTATCCTTTTTCCACCGCAAAACAGATGCTCGACATGGCGCGCGGCTCAGGCCTGACGATCGCTCAGATGAAGCGAGCGAACGAAGAGACGAAGATGACCGCGGCGGAACTCGACGCCGGCCTCGACGGCATATGGGACGCGATGAGCAGTTGCATCGACCGCGGCCTGAAGGTCGACGGTATCATGCCCGGCGGATTGAAGGTGAAGCGGCGGGCACGCGCAATCCATGACAAGCTGAACGAAGAATGGCGCAGCAACCGGCTGAACCCGTTGCTCGCGAACGACTGGCTCTCCGTCTACGCCATGGCCGTCAACGAGGAAAATGCCGGCGGCGGCCGCGTCGTCACGGCGCCCACCAACGGCGCTGCAGGCGTTATCCCGGCGGCAGTCAGATATTATCTGCATTTCCACGAGGATGCGACGCAGGAGGATATCCGCAATTTCCTGCTGACGGCGGCGGCCGTAGGCGGCATCATCAAGCACAATGCCTCGATTTCGGGCGCCGAGGTCGGCTGTCAGGGCGAGGTGGGATCTGCCGCAGCCATGGCCGCGGCAGGGCTTGCCGCCGTCATGGGCGGATCGCCGGAGCAGATCGAAAACGCCGCGGAAATCGCTCTCGAACATCATCTCGGCATGACATGCGATCCCGTTGCGGGCCTCGTCCAGGTTCCCTGCATCGAGCGCAACGCTCTGGGAGCGGTAAAGGCCGTCACCGCCGCATCTTTGGCGATCAAAGGCGACGGCACCCATTTCGTGCCGCTCGACGCCTGTATCGAGACGATGCGCCAGACCGGCAACGACATGAGCGAGAAGTACAAGGAAACCTCCACGGGCGGCCTTGCCGTCAACGTGGTGGAGTGCTGAGTCGTTTCGTCGCTGTGGAGTGATCGAGCAAACGCTTGACCGCGCGCCCGGATGGGTCTCCAACAAACCCATGGCTCTTCATCTCATCAAACTCTGCGTCGGCGCGGATTCGATCCAGGATCTTCGGGACTGGGTCGCGGAGCGGTCGCTCAATGCGATCGCGGCCGGCCTCGAACCGCACAGCGTCCACACCACGCGAATGGTGCCGAAGCGTGTCGAGGAGCTTCTGAAGGACGGTTCGCTCTATTGGGTGATCAAAGGTCAGGTGGCCGCCAGGCAAAAACTCCTGGGAGTGGAGACGTTCACCGGCGGCGACGGCATCCAGCGCTGTCACCTGGTCCTCGGACCTGAGGTGATCGAGACCGCACCGCAGCCGAAGCGTCCGTTTCAGGGTTGGCGGTATCTCAAAGCAGAAGAAGCGCCGCGTGACCTCGGTGGATTGGGCGAGGGCGTTGCGGCGCTTCCTGAAGACCTTCGGCGGGAACTCGCCGAACTCGGATTGCTCTAAATCAGCGGATTTTGAGGCGGATCGGCGCCCGCCCGGAGCGGATGCCGATATGAAGATGGATATTGGCTTCCGGTTGAGAGTGGCGCCAAGCGCGGGCGCCGTGGCTCAATAACATCGCAACCAGATCGCGGGTCTTTTCCTTCGAACGACTGAGGCCGACACCTGCCAGTCGCATGGCCGCTTCGTGGAGAGGATTGAGGGCGACGCCCCTTGCTCTCGTCTTGGATGCGGGTTTGAAGACAAACTCCGCGCTGTTTTCATTCATTCCCATCGGAAACCCCGTTTACGCTTTACTTTCGAGATTCCACCGCGCCGGAATATCGGCGCGGCCACTTTCGTTATGGCAGCCGCCGCTCACTGGAGCGACGCCCAGCAGCTAATGCCCTTCTTCTTCAGTACGTTGCAGGCATCGACGGCCTTCTTCTGGTCATCGAAGCCGCCGAAGCGGGCCCGGTAGATCTGTTCGCCGTTGTTGCTGTGGGCGACAGTAAAGGGTTTGGCGGAACGCAATACCTTGCCGCCTTTATCCTGCGCATTCTGCAGGAGATCCTGAGCCATCTTCTGATTGGGCGATGCGCCAATCTGAATGACCCAACCGCTCGGCCCTGATGACTGGCTTTCCTTGACGGAAGCCTTGGTCGAGGCGGTCGTAACTTCATCGACGCTCGGCTTGGGCGCACGGAGTGCTGCGACCTCTTCCTTACGCTCCGGAATGAATTCCGGCGCGGGGGTCGGCACGGCTGCGGCGCTCGCCATTGCGGTGTTCATAACCTGGCTGATGACTTTCTTCTCGGCCGGTTCGGCGGCATAGGCGACGGCCGACGGAGAAGCGGCCGCCGGCTGCTCGTTGTAGCGAGCGCCAGGCTTGGGGCCGCTGTTCGGCAGATCGAGGGCCGCCATCTGACGGGCCTCGGACGGAGCGGGCGCCGCAGCGGCTGGAGCCGGCTTGACGGGAGCTGCCGCGATCGGCGCAATCGGAGCGGCCTGGGCGATCAGGTTCGAATTGCCGCCGCGCGAGGCCTTCGGCAGATATTCGGCGACCAGTTGGCGCATGGTCGCGTCACGGGCAGCGCTGGAACGGCCGCCGAGAACAACGGCGACGATCGAACGTCCGTCAAGCTGGGCGGATGTCGCGAGATTGCTGCCGGCGGCGCGAGTGTAGCCGGTCTTGATCCCATCCACGCCTCTTACGTTGCCGACGAGGCGGTTGTGGTTGCCGATCACCTGCTTGCCGAAATTGAACGTGCGGATCGAGAAGTAGCCGTAATATTGCGGAAAGTGCTGACGCAGGGCCATGCCGAGCCGAGCCTGGTCGCGTGCCGTCGTCATCTGGGCCGTATTTGGCAGGCCATGGGCATTGCGATAGGTGGTTCGCGTCATGCCGAGTGCACGGGCCTTGCCGGTCATCATCTGGGCAAAACGATCTTCGGAGCCGCCGAGGAATTCGCCGAGCGCCGTCGCTATGTCGTTTGCCGAGCGGGTTACAAGAGCCCGGATAGCCTGGTCGACCGATACGGAGCCACCGGCACGGACGCCGAGCTTCGACGGGGGCTCCGCGGCTGCGTTGGTCGACACCGGCACACTCGTGTCCAGGCTGATGCGTCCGGCTTCGAGTGCTTCGAAGGTCAGATAGAGCGTCATCATCTTGGTCAGCGACGCAGGATAACGGAGGCCATCCGGGTCCTCGCCGTAGAGGACCTTGCCGGTCTTCGCGTCAACGACGATGCCGGCATATTTCGGGGCAGCCGCCGCAGGTGCAGCAAAGACCGAAACCGCCAGAACCAAGGTGAATAGATATCCGAGAAGCCGTCCCGGGACCGTAACGCCATCCTTGGGGAAGGATGCTGAAAACATTGCTTTCGACACTGCCGCACTCATCGCTTGCATCAAGTTTGCCACGTCCGGACGCTCCCCCGTCGCAGCCGTTGCCGACACTCTAGGAGAACAGCGTTACCAAGAGGTTTATGATGAACAGCAGCTTGCCTCGATGTGCTGCATTTTAGACATCAACCCATCCGTCCGCGGCGGCTATTTCGCCAGCCGGTTTTCGACAAAGAGCCGAACTGCGGCATCAATATGTTGCCAATCCTTCAAAAGCACGCTGGAGAAGCGATAGAGCACCGTCAGATCCTGGCCGATGTGGATATCGCGCTGGCAATCTCCGCTGGTCGGCTTTTCGCCGGAGCCGGGCAGGAGGCAGCGAACCACATAGTCAGGCGAATCGCGGCGTTGCGCCGACAGGATGAGTTCGTCCCCATAACCGGAATCAGGCCGCAGCCGGTGGAGCGTCAGGCCGAACTTTCCGGGCTGCGGATCGCCCTCGAAGAGCTTCGAATAGATCGGCTCCAGACGGCCGGACATGTCGCGCGACATCGTGCTTTGTGAAATCTGCAGGAATATCAAATTCGAAGACTGGGCGATATCATCGAACCGGGCGCGCAACGCTGAACTGTAACCCTGTCGTTCCGGCCATGTGAAATAAATGTCGACTCGTTCGGCGACGCCATTGCGGCGCTGGTCGCGGAAGCGGATCATGTTGGCTGGAAGACTGAGTTTGTCCTGTCCGATCTGGATCAGGAACTCCTCGGTGCTGTCGGTGTGACCAGCAAGCGCGATGCGTTCGCCGAACCAGCGACCGCCGACGCTGACCGCCAGAGTCATGGCGGCGAGGAATGCCACGATCGCCGTCAAGCGGTAGAGGAAACGGCTCGAGATCAGCGGCCTTTCTTCAGCCGTAGCGTCGGGGGCTGGACCTGCCATGACGTGCGCTCCATGTTCACCGGAAGGAAATTCGCCATGCACCGGAATGAGACGGAGACGAGGATACGGAACGCGGTCCGGCGATTGCGCGTCAGTCTGGGATTTCATCCTTAATGTTTCATTAAAAATCGATCGGCGCCGACAAGGAGGAGCAGGTGGAGCTGTTTCAGGGAATCAACGTCGTCTCGATTTCGGTGACCGATCTCGGCCGGGCACGGCTCTTCTACGGGGAGACGCTTGGGCTCGGGGAGCCGCTATACGACTTGCCGGAAGCAGGCTGGCTGGAGTTTTCGACGGGCGGACAGGGCGGCAATCTTGCCGTGACGGTGGCAGGACCGGATTGGGAACCATCGACGGGGACGACCGTGGTTCTCAACGTCAGGGACTGTTATGCGGCAGTGGACGATCTTCGGTGCCGCGGCGTCGCCTGCGGCGAGCCGGTCGTCTTCGAGGGTCATGTGGTGTTTGCGAGTTTCCACGACCCCTTCGGCAATCGCCTTCAGATGTGCAGCGATGTTCCCTGAAGGCGCTCGTCGCAGCAGGTGTGTTATTGGCCGACCGAACCCACCGCCGTCGCACGCCCGTCCTGAAGCTTGACCCAGCGGGACGGATCGTCGGAGGCCTGGCGCTTCAGATAGGTATATTCCGTGTCGGACCAGAGCATGACCTTGTTGCGCATGTTGTCGAGTACGAAGTCGCCGTGGTCGGTACGGACCGTGAGAACCGCGTGTCCTTCACCGTTCGGCTGAAGCACCACGGTGATCAGCAGGTCGGAAGGATCGACGCCCTTTTTGATCAGCATCTTGCGCTTCAGCAGAACGAAATCCTCGCAGTCGCCGACGGTCCGCGGATAGGCCCAGCGTTCTTCGACTCCGTAGATCTCCTGGTCGGTCATCGGCGTGATGGAGGAGTTGACGGTATAGTTGACGTCGAGGATCGTCCGCCATTTGTCCTCGGTGAGGGGCATGGGACCGGCGTCCTGGTAGGTCGCGGCACATTCGCTCGTATAGGTCTTGCAGAACTCGTAGTGACCCACCGGCGGATTGGCCTGGCTGATGACGCGCATGGCGCCGGCCGGCATTGCGTAGCTGCTGCCGGCGGTGAAGATCGCTGCGATTGCGGTGATGGCGGCGAGGCCCAGTCCCTTGCTGAATTTCATTTTTATGTCTCCCCGTTGTGGGAAGAACACTGACACAGAGGGCTTGAGCGACCGCAAAATAGCGAAGTAAAATCAAAGTCTTATTTGAATTCATTTTGTCTAAAATGCAATTTGAATGTGAATCAAATTCTAGCTAATTCGGTCAGCAATTGGCGAGAACGCTTAACTTCGGACATCGCCACGATCGTCGGCGACGTGAGGTTAAGTTCCTTGACTTGAAAGACTTTTCGAGAGGAACGCGAGACGACAACCTCGGACGAGGCAAAGTCCCCGGCTACCAAATTAACCATAGAGACTCGGCAGACGCATCAGAGGAGGCGCCAAAAGCGCCTCCGGCGGCTCAATACGGTTCAGACGCCCTACAAAAAAAGTGCCAAAAGGGCACAATTTTTTTTGAGGAGAAGCGGATGGTAGAGGGGGAATGAACGATCCAACACTCCGCCGTCGTCACCAAGAGCGGCGCGCGAACGGTATTGCCTGCGGATTGGGAGGCAGAAAAGCGCCTTGGCGCCTTAAAGAAATTCCGTCAGGGCTTCGCGGGACTGGACCGAATTGAATTCGATCGCCACGCCTTCCATGAAGTGACGGACAACGCGACCACGCATGCTCCCGAGCCGAACGGGGGTACCGATCGATGGGCGGACGTCGAGGTCGACGGCTGCGCCCGAGAGCGAAAGGTCCATGATGCGGCATTCATATCTGCGGCCGTCATCGAGGGTGATTTCGGCGCGGGTGTTGCGTGGCGCCAGGCGATCGTGACGGCGATCCTCCGGCAGGCCGAGTTCGTGCTTGTTGGCGATCCAGGTGAGCTGGGCGGCAAGCTTTTCGCGCTTGCGGTCCGTCGCGTTGATCGACATCGCGAAACCGTCGTCCGACAGGCTGAGCACGGTGCCTTCCAGTCGGCCGATATGGTCGAGATAGGCGATCACACGCTCACCGACGCGAGGCCGGCCGAAACAGGCAAAGGTCACGTCGCCCGGTGACATATCCACAACGCTGCAGGGAAATTCCTCATGCGTCGCCAGCATCAGCCGCCCGGCAACATTGACAGACACTCGCTGAAAGGTCCGCTGGGCGGGAACGGCCTGTTTGGCTGGGGTCTGGGCCGACTGAAATGAATACATCTGAAAGAGCTTTTCTCGTCGAGAGTGTACCTGAAATTGATAGCGCACCGCGGTTAATAGAATCTTTTATTTGGGAGGCGAATGCGAGAGGACGTCAGAATCTCCGCTCTTGAGAGGGTGGGGCTGACGCAGACCGGCAAGTGGACTGTTGTGGTCGACAGTGACCGGCACGCCGAAATGCGATGCCCCGCCGGTGAGGAAAGTCCAGCTGTCGATTTCCAGTCCGTCAACAGGAAGGGCGACCGCCGGGAACGGAGCGCCGCGCGGCAGAAGTGCTCCGAAAAGGCGGTCACTCTCCATTCCATCATTGGAGCGGAGCGGCAGGAGAAGCATTTCGTAGGCTTGGAGGGCATCGGCGCTCACTGCAATCAGATCGACAAGAGCCGGCTGCTCGTGCCGAATGACGTTGCGAGCGATATGCAGGGGTTGCGGCTGCTCGGCTTCGAACCACACCTGGTCAAAGGCCGCGCCGCGCAGCTCACGACCGAACAGGTCACAGATTCGCGTCCCGGCCAGCCGAAAAGCCAGGACACCCTCTTCATCCACCGCTGCGATAAAAAGATGAGGAAGGAGGTGGCGCAGCGCCGTTGGATCGACTTCGGTCCGCAGCGGCGCGGCGCGATCACCTTTCAGATTGATCCAGTAGTCAAAGACCGCGCGGGTCGCCTGGTTTCGCATCCGCCATTACCTGTCGCATTCCGGGACAGATCGCGCCTCATGCGCGACCTTCACGCTTTGCGGAGCGAATATCGTGCCATGGCGCGGCCATTGTGGTTAAGGAATCGTCAATCTCGATGGGCAGGGCCATCACACCCGAAATGCTTTCCTTCGACATGCCGCTCCTATAAGGCTGACGGAGGATTCCATCGCTGTTTGGAAGCAAGGGGACAGGAATGAGCGACGAGCCGGACATGGCGGAAGAACGGCGCGAGCCGAACGAAGGTTCGCCGCCCGTCTTCAACCTGCCGCAGAGTCTCGTGGTGACATTGGCTCTGCTTGCCGGGATCTATGTCATTCAGGAATATCTCCTGGACGAGGCTGCGCGCAGCGAATTCATCTTTACATTCGCATTCATCCCGCTCCGCTACGGTTTCCCTTTGGCGGACCAGGATCTCGCCTGGCTGTGGTCGCCGGTGACCTATTCGCTCCTTCACGGCGGGGTCGAACACATTCTCTTCAACGCGCTTTGGCTCATGGCGTTCGGGGCTCCGGTCGTCAGGCGAATCGGGACCTTCCGGTACGTGGTCTTCTGGATTCTCTCGGCGGTGGCGGCAGCTTTTTTCCACGCGCTGCTGAACTGGAACAACGAAACCCTTTTGATCGGAGCATCGGGCGTCGTTTCGGCACTCATGGGGGCTGCCTGCCGGTTCGCCTTTCCGGGCGATCGCGGCTACGACAGGACCCATGGCCACCTTTATCCGCGGCAATCCATTCTCGGTTCGTTTAGAAACCGGACCGTCGTGATCTTTACCGTGATGTGGTTCGCCGGCAATCTTCTGATCGCCTTCGGCGTGCAGCTTTTCGGCGCGGATATGGGGCCGATTGCCTGGGACGCGCATATCGGTGGCTTCCTGTTCGGCTTCCTGCTCTTCGGATTGTTCGATCCGGTTCCTCCGAGCCGGATGCCGATTACGCAACCTTGATATGTTTTTGACTTAGCTCTAAAATTCGCTGCAGGCAGGGAGTCTTCGCTGCGCATTTGCGCCGGTCCTTGGGGGAGGGCGGCGCCTCAGCCATTCTGGTCTACGAGGAGAGAGCCATGGCAATAGTCGTCAAGAACATGCTGGATGCAAAAGGCCGCGATGTCGTAACGGTGAGCCCCGACAAGACATTGCTGGAGGTCGCCGGCATCCTGCACGAAAAGAAGATCGGCGCAGTGGTGGTCATCGCCATGGAGGGCCGGATTGCCGGCATCTTCACCGAACGCGACCTCGTGCGTGCCATCGCCGGCAAGGGGCCGAGCGTACTCGATAAGCCGGTCAAATCCGCGATGACCACGACGGTCCAGCGCTGCAGGGAGGAGACGACTGTCGACGAACTGATGGGCATCATGACCGGCGGGCGCTTCCGTCACGTTCCGGTCGAAAAGGACGGGAAACTCGCTGGCATCATTTCGATTGGGGACGTCGTCAAGTCGCGCATCCGAGAAATCGAACTCGAGGCCGAGCAGATCAAGGCTTACATTGCCGGCTGAGCCTTGCCGTCGTGACCCCGCCTACCGACGGGGTCGCTCCTGCCTTACCGGGCAAACACTTCCTGCATGCGCTTGAGGGCGGAGATCTGCGCCATCGTTTCGGCATAACCGCGATCGATCGCCTCACCCGCCCGATGAAATTCGGAAAGGCCGATATCGGCAAGGCGGGGATGCAATGCCAGATCCGGGGGATCACCGGCAAGCCTCGCACGCGAAATCCGTTCCTGGATGATGTTGAAGGCTTGGACCATCGTACCGGTGACCCCGACACGAACGCCATCTCTCTTGCGGTCGTCGTCCATGGGTTGAATGCTGGCGCTGTGCTTGACCACCGCAGAGCGGCCGAAGATCTCGTAGTTCAGGTTAACCGCGACCACGAGCGGCTGCTCATAGGCACGGCAGACCGAGGTCGGGACGGGATTGACCAGCGCGCCGTCTACCAGCGTGCGATTGTTGCATTTCACCGGTTCGAAAATGCCCGGAAGGGCGTACGAGGCCCGCAGGCCGGTGATCAGCGATCCGCTGGAAATCCAGACCTCATGCCCGGTGTGAAGCTCGGTCGCCACCGACACGAACGGCCGATCGAGATCCTCGATCGCCAGGCCTTCGAGGTGCTCCTGCATCCGCTTGGTCAGCCGCATGCCGCCTAAAAGGCCACCGCCGCCGATAGTCAGATCCAGCAGCCCCGCGATCCGGCGCATGGTGAGTGAACGGGCAAAGGTTTCCATTTCGTCGAGCTTGCCCGCCAGATAACAGCCGCCCACGAGGGCGCCGATCGAAGTCCCGGCGATCATTCCGACCTCGATGCCGGTTTCGTCGAGCGCGCGCAATACGCCGATATGAGCCCAGCCACGGGCCGCGCCTCCGCCAAGGGCGAGCGCAAGCTTTGCTTTTGGGGGCGGTTCGACGATCGGGGGATGTGGTGGTTCCAAGGTCCGCGCACCGCCGCCTTCGGCAGGCGCAGCTTGCGGATCGTGACGATTCCAACTCCAGTTCAGCATCGACTAAAACCCTCCAAGCTGAACAATCCCCAGTCTGGCGATTATAGCGCGCGGACAGGTTTCGAAATCGTTTATCCGACCTCTTGGTGTCGAAAAACGAAACAGTTGCTTATTTGGTTCCCCCGTCCGAATAGACGGCTTCCGGATCGAAATGGCGCTCATCGTCGGTGATTTCAAGGACAGCGCTGCTGTCACTTTTTCTTACCGTCCGATAGAAACAGGAGCGGCGGCCGGTGTGGCATGTTGCTTCATGGCCGGCGACGGAAACCTTCAGCCAGACGGCATCCTGATCGCAGTCCGTCCGCAGTTCGTGCACGGTCTGAAGATTGCCGGAGGTCTCGCCCTTCTTCCAGATCTTGCCGCGCGACCGGCTATAGTAGTGAGCAGTCCCCGTCTCGATCGTCAGCGCCAGGGCTTCCGCATTCATGTGGGCAACCATCAGCAATTCGCCCTCGCGGATATCGGTCACGACCGCGGTGACGAGCCCGTTGCCGTCGAACCGCGGCGCAAAGGCACCCGCACCTTCGATCTCGGCCTTGTCGGCCGAAGGTTTTTCAAAAGAGATGGACATTGGAATTGGTGCCCGTCAGCGGTTGCGAACCAGCATGAAGAACCTAGCCTGCTCGGCAGCGTCCGTCTTGATCCCGCCGGTAAAGGTCGTCGTGATCGTCTGCGAACCCTGCTTTTGCACGCCGCGCATTTCCATGCACATGTGTTCCGCCTCGATCATCACGGCAACGCCGCGAGGCTTCAAGGTCTCCTCGATCGCATGGGCGATCTGGGCCGTGAGGTTTTCCTGCGTCTGCAGGCGCCGGCCGAATATCTCCACGACGCGGGCGATCTTCGAAAGACCGAGTACGCGACCGTTCGGCAGATAACCGACATGCGCCTTGCCCTTGATCGGCAGCATGTGGTGTTCGCAATGGGAGAAGAACGGAATGTCACGCACGAGCACGATATCGTCGTAGCCGGAGACCTCTTCGAAGGTCCGGCCCAAAACTTCTTCCGCCGATTGATCGTAGCCGCCGAACAGTTCGAGATAGGCGGCGGCGACCCGCTTCGGCGTGTCGAGAAGGCCTTCGCGAGCAGGATCGTCGCCTGCCCAACGAAGCAAAGTGCGTACAGCCTCCTCAGCCTCCTGCTGGGATGGGCGAACCAGCTTCTCTTTCGAGGCCGGGAAATTCTTCACTATGGCATCCATCTATCGTCTCCCGATGCGGTTCAAGGCCGCACCCGACTGGCTTTACTCAAGGACTGAACAGTGTGAGGGCATCACGACTGATTTTTATGCAATCTTATGCTATCTGATCGCTGGCAGGCGTTTTGACAAGGCATGCTATTCCCATTTCGGTCGGATTTCGTGAAAACATCCTTCCTTGATGACGCTCGATCAAAACCACATATAGTGGCACAAGCCCCTTTACGGTAGTCCGCGGCGAGCGAGACAATGTGTTCAACATCGCGATGGCATTACAAGCGAGCCTGAGATGGACGAAATCTACAACAGCAAGATTCTCGAATTCGCCGGCAACATTACCCACGCGGGAAGCCTGCCGGACGCGGATGCTAACTCCGAAAAACACTCGAAGCTCTGCGGCTCGAAGGTACGCGTCTATCTGAAGATGGATCACGGCACGGTCACGGATTTCGCCCACGAGGTGCGCGCCTGCGCCCTGGGTCAGGCGTCGTCGTCGATCATGGCGCGGCATGTCATCGGCGCGACGGCCGATGAAATCCGGAAGGCCCGCGAGGACATGCTTGCGATGCTGAAGGAGGGTGGCGAAGGACCCGAGGGCCGCTTCGAGGACATGCGCTACCTGAGGCCGGTCAAGGACTACAAGGCGCGCCACGCTTCCACGATGCTGACCTTCGAAGCCGTGGTCGACGCGATCAATCAGATTGAAGTGAAGGAACGGTCCGAGGCGGCCGCCATCTGATCATGTGCGACAGTCCGGATTGCCGCCATCCTCAGCCACAGCAACGAGCGCGCCGCTCCCGCAACTGGTCCGGCCCGTTCCGCAAGACGCCCGGCAGGCTTCTCGGCATGGGATTGATCCGCCTGTACCAGCTGACGCTTTCCGGCTTCATCGGCAATTCCTGCCGCCATATCCCGACCTGCTCGGAATATGGCTACGAGGCAATCGCGCGCCACGGGTTGTGGCCGGGCGGATGGATGACCCTGTTCCGCGTCGCCCGCTGCGGGCCGGGCGGAAGCGGCGGACTGGATCCCGTCCCCAGCCTTCTTGACCAACGACTGCGCTGGTGGACGCCCTGGCGCTACTGGCGAGGCTCTTCCCGGAAGGCATCCTTGCCGCAATGATCTACGTCGCGCTCCTTTACAGCATCGTTCTTGGCGGAGGCAGGCGGGTTGTCATGACCGACCTGCGCGCAATGGCCGAGGACATCGGCTATACGGATTGCCGAACACTGGTTTCCACCGGCAACCTTGTCTTTGAAGCGGCTCAGTCATCCGTCTCCGGTATCGAGAAGGCGCTGGAAATCGCTTTCGCCCACCGGTTCGGCAAGCATGTCGACATCCTCGTGCGCTCGCGGTCGGACTGGCTCAAGCTTGCCGCGGCCAATCCGTTTCCCGGGAGGGACGGTTCGGAAGTCGGTGTGCGGATCATGCGCACGCCGCTCGACGAAAGCGTCAAGACCCTGCTAGAGCGACACAGGGAAAGAGAACAAATAGCCGTCATCGACGGCAATCTCTGGGTCGATTTCGGCGGAAAGGCAAGCGAGACGAGGCTTCTCTCCGCGATGACGACGAAGAAGCTCGGCATAGGCACGGCCCGCAACGCCAACACCGTCGCTCGCCTCGCAGAAATGGTTGCCTGAGCCGCGGCCGCCTTTACTAAATCGGCGAAACACACTATCACCGCGCCCGTTAACAGCCGGCCGATCCGGCCATTTTTTTACCACCACCCGCATTCGTTGGCGGGACTGGACAGGAGAAAGACATGTCCCAATCCGTTTCTCTTACATTTCCCGATGGCTCCGTCCGCGTTTTCGACGCCGGAACGACCGGTCGTGACGTTGCCGAGGGCATTTCCAAGTCGCTCGCCAAGAAGGCGGTCGCGGTTGCCATCAACGGCACCGTGCAGGATCTAGCCGATCCCGTCACCGACGGTTCGATCGCCATCATCACCCGCACGGACCCGCAGGCGCTGGAACTGATCCGCCACGACGCAGCACATGTGATGGCGGAGGCCGTGCAGGCACTCTGGCCCGGAACCCAGGTCACCATCGGCCCGGTGATCGAGAATGGATTCTATTACGATTTCAAACGCGTCCATAAGGAGAGCGGCGAGGACTGGCCTTTCACGCCTGAAGATCTGCCGAAGATCGAGGCGAAGATGAAGGAGATCATCCAGCGCAACGATCCGTTCACCAAGGAAGTCTGGTCGCGCGACGAGGCCCGCAGGGTGTTCGGCGAGATGGGCGAGACCTACAAGGTCGAGCTTATCGATGCGATCCCGGCGGATCAGGACCTCAAGATCTATCGCCAGGGCAAATGGTTCGACCTTTGCCGCGGCCCGCACATGGCCTCCACGGGCCAGATCGGCACCGCCTTCAAGCTGATGAAGGTGGCCGGGGCCTATTGGCGCGGGGACAGCAACAATCCGATGCTGACGCGCATCTACGCGACCGCCTGGGCGACGCAGGAAGAGCTCGACCAGTATCTCCACGTGCTGGCCGAGGCGGAGAAGCGTGACCACCGGAAGCTCGGCCGGGAAATGGATCTTTTCCACTTCCAGGAAGAAGGCCCGGGCGTCGTGTTCTGGCACGGCAAGGGCTGGCGCATGTTCCAGACGTTGACTGCTTACATGCGTCGCCGGCTTGCCGGCACCTATGAGGAAGTCAACGCGCCGCAGGTCCTCGATGCCTCGCTGTGGGAGACTTCGGGCCATTGGGGCTGGTATCAGGAGAACATGTTCGCGGTAAAATCGGCCTACGCCTTCACGCATCCGGAGGACAAGGAGGCGGACAACCGCGTGTTTGCGCTGAAGCCGATGAACTGCCCGGGGCACGTCCAGATCTTCAAGCACGGTCTCAAGTCTTACCGCGAACTACCTATCAGGCTTGCGGAATTTGGCCTCGTTCATCGCTACGAAGCATCCGGCGCGCTTCACGGATTGATGCGCGTTCGCGGTTTCACCCAGGACGATGCGCATGTCTTCTGCACCGAGGAGCAGATGGCCGCCGAATGCCTGCGCATCAACGACCTGATTCTCTCCGTCTACGAGGATTTCGGGTTCAAGGAAGTCGTGGTGAAACTCTCGACGCGGCCGGAAAAGCGCGTCGGTTCCGACGAGCTATGGGACCGCGCAGAGAGCGTCATGATGGATGTGCTTAATACGATCGAGGCGCAATCCGGCGGGCGCATCAAGACCGGCATCCTGCCGGGCGAAGGTGCGTTCTACGGTCCGAAGTTCGAATATACGCTGAAGGATGCGATCGGCCGCGAATGGCAGTGCGGCACGACGCAGGTGGACTTCAACCTGCCGGAACGGTTCGGTGCCTTCTACATCGACCAGAACTCGGAAAAGCGCCAACCGGTGATGATCCATCGCGCCATCTGCGGTTCGATGGAACGGTTCCTGGGTATCCTGATCGAGAACTTCGCCGGGCATATGCCGCTCTGGTTCGCGCCGATGCAGGTCGTTGTGGCAACCATCACCTCGGATGCGGACGACTACGGCCGCGAGGTGGCCGAAGCGCTACGCGATGCCGGGCTGGTGGTGGAAACCGATTTCCGCAACGAGAAGATCAACTACAAGATCCGCGAGCACTCAGTCACCAAGGTGCCGGTCATCATCGTCTGCGGCAAGAAGGAGGCGGAAGAGCGCTCGGTCAACATCCGCCGCCTCGGATCTCAGGCCCAGACGTCGATGACGCTCGAAGAGGCCATCGCTTCGCTCGGCCATGAAGCAACGCCTCCGGACTTGCTCCGCCGGATTGAAGCAAAGAGGGCCGCTGCGGCCTGATCATCAAGCAGACAGCGCCTGCCATCCGCAGGCGCTGTCGACAATCTTTTTGGTGAAGATGAGGCTCGGGGCCGTCGGCCACGTGGAAGTTGAGAAGCAGGCAGAGTTCAATCCTGCTCGTTGGCCGCTCCGGCGACTTGCGCGGCATCGCGCATGAGGACTTCGACCTCGGTATTGCCGCCTGCTTTGACGGTGAACGATCGCTGGTAGATCTTGTTCTTGTTGCGAGCAACGGCAAGATATTCGCCCTCGGCCAGCACCATGGTCGAAAAGGCGCTGACGCTTTCATTGACAACGTCGCCGGCAGCCGTCAGCACCGACCAGGCGGTGTCGGCTATCGCCTCGCCGCCGGGCTGCGATACAAGCTTCAGGGTGATCTGCGCGGCACGATGCTGCAGCACCGCCTGGGTAAGCTTGCCGGCCTCCACCTGGATATCGGCTCGCACGACCGCGTTGACGTCGCCATATTCGGAGACGATGTGATATGTGCCGGCATTGAGCCGCACGACCGTGTTCGGCTTGACATCCGTCATGACGAGCGGCCGGTCGCCGTTCTCGCGAACTTCCGATGAATAGACCGAGAAGCTGAGTTCGTTCGGGGGAATGCGCTGGTCGGCGCCCGCCACGGCGTTGAGGACGAAGCCGCCGGCATCGAGCACCAGTGTCTGTTTCGATACGTCGCCGTCTGCTGGCACGTTCAGTTTCTTCGTGACACCGGCGCGACCGAAGGCACAGTTGACGAAGTAGTCTCCCGGTACCAACTGGAAGGCGGCCGAGCCGCCCTCGGAGCTTGCAACGAGCGGCAGTTTGCCGTCTTCGCCCGCGATCGGGCTGAAGACACGCCAGACGAGGCCTTCCTGCATGACGTCGCCATCGGCCGTCAGCTTGGCGTCGAAGAGGACATCCTTTCCCGCAATGCCGGCCGTACCGCCGGGCAGCGCGGAAAAAGCATTGAGCTTCGGCATCTTGGCGGTGCTGTCGAGCTGGCGGAAATTCCTGAATGCATCATCCTGACCGAATGCACTGACGGCGACGCCGAAAGCCATGCTTCCAGCGAGGATCCAGCGTGCCGCGAAGGAAGTCCATGACATCTGTTGTGTACCGGTTGACTCTTCTTTTCCGAAACGTCACTTGAAGACCAATGCCAAGGCAATTTCAAGACCTTCCCATCGCATTCCGTTCCCAGCGAAAGTTTTGACCATGCAAAATGACGTTAAACTCATCGACTTCCTGCGCGACAGGCATTCCACGCCCGTAGCCCAGATCAAGGAGCCCGGCCCGTCGCAGGAGGAATTGGACGCGATCCTCACGTTTGCCACGCGAGTTCCCGATCACGGCAAGCTGGCGCCGTGGCGTCTGGTCGTCTATCGCGGAGATCTACGCAGAAAGCTCGGGGAGGCGTTCCTTGCTATTGCGCTCAAAAACACCCCCGATATGGCCGATGCCGCCAAGGAGGCCGAACTTACCCGCTTTACCCGGGCGCCGCTCGTGGTTGGCGTCGTCAGCACGGCTGCGCCGCATGTCAAGATCCCCGAATGGGAGCAGCTTCTCTCGTCCGGCGCCCTATGCCTCAACATGCTGATTGCGGCAAATGCGCATGGCTACGCCGCCAACTGGCGCACGGAATGGATCGCCTACGACGAGGCGGCGCTTGCGCTTCTCGGCATCAAGCCGGGCGAGAAAGTGGCAGGCTTCGTTCATATCGGCTCCAGCGATTTCCAGACGCCCGATCGTCCGCGGCCGGAACTTTCGCAAGTCGTCACCTATGCAGGCGAAGGCGAACTCTGATGTTCTACGCGACCGATACCAATCAGCATGGCCTGAAGCACGATCCTTTCAAGGCGATCGTGGCGCCGCGGCCGATCGGCTGGATCGGCACGAAGGGCAGGGACGGTACGCTGAACCTCTCGCCCTATTCTTTCTTCAACATCGTCTCCGACAATCCGAAGCTGGTGATGTTTTCCTCCAGCGGCCGCAAGCACAGCCTCCAGAATGCCGAGGAGACGGGCGTCTTCACCGCAAGCCTTGCAAGCCGGCACCTTGCCGAGCAGGTGAATGCGTCATCGGCACCGGTCGCCTATGGGATCAGCGAGTTTGACGTGGCGGGACTGACGCCGAAGATGGCCGAGCTGGTCGACGCCCCTTATGTCGCCGAGGCCTATACGGCGCTGGAGTGCCGCGTGACGGAGATCATCCGGCCCAAGGATCTGGAAGGGGAAAATTCCGAAGCCTTTATGGTCTTCGGACAGGTGGTCGGCATCCATATCAGCGAGGACATTTTGCGGGACGGTCGAATCGACATGGGCCTCGCGAAGCCGATCGCACGCATGGGCTATCGCGATTACGCAGACGGCGGATCGGATGTCTTCGAAATGACCAGACCAACAGGCAGTTGATGCGAAAAGACCTCGTTGATTGTCGGAATCTCTGAGATTAGCCGGCTAATCTTACCCTGAAAACCGCTGTTGCGCGCCGCAATGCATGCCGACCTCAAGCCAGCTTCATCGGTCGCATCCGAAACGGCATCCACGGCCATGACACCTGCCGCCGCCGCGGCAAGCGCGACGGTGCCGCGTGCAAGCTGGACTGTGTCCGAAACGGCTGCGCCTTGGACCTGCCAGCCGAGGCCGGTGAGACGCCTGCTGCAGCACCGGAAGCTCGCGGCGGAGAGTATTCCGGCAGCATCGGCAAGCGCGACGATGCTCGTTTCATACGCGGGGCGGCCAGCCTTCGATTCGGCGACGCGCAGAAGTACGTCGAGATGCTGGACGTCTGCACCGCCGCGAGCGCCCTCAAGAAGCACCGAATCGGTACCTGCCCGGACCGCCAGCTCCACGGCCGCCTCTGTCCGGGCCGAGGTGACTGGCGGCAGCAGGACGCAGAGCGGAGTGGGAGCCTCGGCGGAAATTCTCCAGAAGTCATTCAGGGGCCGCCAGGACTCAACAGGTCCGGTCAGATCGGCGACGATCCTGTCTGCGCCGCTGCGAAGTATTTCGGCCGGGTTGGCAGACGGCTCAACCAGGAGCCAAGAGCGGATTTTCCAAGGGTTTTCCATGGTTAACAAGGATGGTGAACCAATCTTAAACTTTTTGCCTCTAGCGTATTTTCAGCCAGCCAGGCGCGTTCTGGCATTTGTTATCGGGGCTGGGCGTGATCGTACAGGCATTTCTTCGTTGGGCGGAAACGGCAAAGGCGGCAGACAGGGCGAAGGCGGCCAATGCTCTTGGCCGGGCCTACCTGCGCTCGACGCTCGGCCAGGAGCACCATCGGGCTGCAGCGCTTGCAATGACGCATCTTCTGGATGATCCGTCGCCGCTCGTACGGCTGGCTCTGGCCGAGGCTCTTGCCGATTCCATTGAAGCACCCCGGGCCATCATACTTTCGCTTGCGGAGGATCAGCCGGAAATCGCCTGCACGGTGATCGCCCGCTCGCCCGTGCTGGCGGAAGGTGATCTCGTCGATCTGATCGGGCGTGGCGACAGCCTGACCCGAGGAATGATTGCAGCAAGGCCCGCGCTTTCGCGCGGGGCTGCCGCGGCGATCGCCGAGATCGGGTCCGAGAACGAGGTAACGATCCTTCTTGAGAACGAAACCGCCTCGATCACCCGGATTTCGTTGCGGCGCATTGCAGAACGGTTCGGACATCGCAGCGATATCCGCAATCTGCTGCTCGACCGAGACGGTCTGCCCGCGGACGTAAAGCATATGCTCGTGAACCAGATTTCCGCTGCTCTTGCCAATTCAGGCCTGATGCGCGCCGTGCTAGCGCCGGCTCGCATAGATCAGGTCACGCGAGAGGCAGGAGAGGTGGCGGCGGTCACGATTGCCGGTTTTGTACCCACGGAAGAGATTCCCGGCCTCGTCGAGCATCTGCGCGCTGCCGGGTGTCTGACGCCTGCATTTCTCATTCACGCGCTCTGCAGCGGCAAGGTTGATTTCTTTGCCGGTGCGATGGTGGCGCTGTCCGGCCTGGAAGACCGCCGTGTCAGGGCCATCCTCGCGACCGGACGAATGCATGCGGTGCGCGCACTTTTCGAATCCTCCGGGCTGCAGCGGGATATCGCAGTGGTGTTTGTCGAGGCGGTCTTGCTCTGGCGCGATGCCGCTGCGACGGGTACGCCTGATAGCATATCGGCTCTATTGCTGAAGAAGTTCGAGCGCGTCGACATGCTGCTCTCGCCGGTCGCGGAACTGCTGGGGATGATCGAGAAACTTCATCACCTGGAGATGCGGCTCGATGCACGCTCCTATGCGGCGAGCGAAATAGTGCTGGCTGCTTAAAGGTTCAGCGCTGGAATTTCTTCGCGACCCATGAATATCCGTCTTCGACGAGCCGCACCGGCTTTGTCATCAGCGTCGTCACGCCTTCGGTTGTCGGCAGTACGTTCTTGACCCGCTGAATGGCGCGGCCGGCGAGCGTTTCCTTTTCCTGCGCCGTTACCTCCGGCGCTTGGGGCGTCGGGTCCGCGGGTTTTTCCTGCGGCAAAGGAACGTTCGCGACCTCAGAGGCCTCCGGCTTTTGGCATACGGCGATAATCATCGGAAAAGGCTGGTTGGCGTAACCGGCGAGTTGCTGTTCCGACACCGCGTCGCACATCTCGATCGTCGGCCAGCGGTTGTCCACCGTGGCGACGTAGTGGCAGTCGGTTCCGGCGTCGTTGCAGCCGAGGATGGTCATAACGATGAGTGCGGCGTTCATGTCGTTTTCCTGAGATGATCCATGCCATAAAGCGATCAATCTTGACCCGACCAAGGCGGTTTTCATAGATGCGTCGCTAAAGATGAACCGATCTCTGCGGGAACGAAAGCAATGACCGTCACAATCGCTCTGGAACCGCCTCGACAGGCAGACGTCGTGAGGCTTCTGGAACTTTCCGACGCCTATGCGGCTTCCCTTTATCCAGCCGACAGCAACCACATGGTCGACATTTCCAGCCTGGAAAAGCCGGAGGTTTCGTTCTTCGTTGCGCGCAATGGAGACGGGACAATCGGCTGCTGTGCGCTTGTGGAAGCGGGCGACGGCACGGCCGAAATCAAACGCATGTTCGTGGACGAGGCTGCCCGTGGCCTCAAATTGGGGCGCCGACTGATGGAGACGATCCTAGAACGGGGAGACGCGCTCCGACTTTCAGCCATCCGGCTGGAAACCGGGATTTACCAGCCGGAGGCAATCGGCCTCTATCGCTCCTACGGTTTCGTCGAGATCGAGGCCTTCGGCAACTACAGGCCGGATCCCTTGAGCATTTTTATGGAGAAGAGGCTTTCCTGACCGGCAGTTCGGGAGGAAATTCCTCGACGGTTGCCGCAGGGGCGGTAAGATCGACAGGTTCTGCTTCGGGTCCTTCGGCCATCCGGGCTTCACGGATCCATTCGCGCCAGATGGAAACCAGCAGCGCCATCAGCACCGGACCGATGAACAGGCCGAGGAAGCCCATGGTGCTGACGCCGCCCACCAGTCCGAAGAAGGTCGGCAGGAACGGCAACTTGATGGGGCCGCCGACGAGACGGGGTCGCAATGTCTTGTCGACAATGAAAAGCTCCACCGTTCCCCACAGGAAAAGACTGCCGCCTGCGACGTAGGCACCGTTGGCTACCAGATAGAACGAGATGAGGGTGAAGGAGAGCGGAGCGCCACCTGGTATGAGGGCCATGATGCCGGTAATCACGCCGAGGGTGACGGGCGAGGGGACCCCGGCAATGAAGTAGGCCACCCCGAGAACGATGCCTTCCCCGATTGCGATCAGCGTCTGGCCGGTGACCGTGGAACTGATGGTCGCCGGGACAACGCGGGAAATACGCTCCCAGCGCGATGGGAAGATGCGTTCGCCGAGCAGGTCGATCTGCTGGGAGAAGGAGGCGCCGTCGCGATAGACGAAAAAAAGCGCGATCAGCATAAAAAGCAGCATCAGCAGCAGGTGGAAAGCGCCACCGCCGGCGGCTACGACCGCCCGATAAATGTTGCCGATATTGGCGCCGCTGACGAGTTGGATAAGTTCGCCGATTGCTCCGGGAGAACCGACATGCTGGACCCACTGCACGCCCAGCCATTCGCCCGCCCAGGGCAATCCGATAATCCAGGCCGGTGGAGGCGCGCCGAAACGATTGACCTCGGCAGCCCAGACAATCCATTGCCGAACTTCATCGATCGTATAGGAGACGGCGATTCCGATCGGAACGATGAGGAATCCCAGGATGAAGATTATCGCAAGGGAAGCACCAACCGTCGTATTGCCGCCGATACGGCCAAGGAGCTTGCGGTAAAGCGGCCAGCTCGCGAAACCGATCACCAGGGCGGCGAGGACGGGGACCACAAAGCCGTGGAAGAAGTAGATGGCTGCCGCAGCGACCAGCACCAGAAGCCAACGAGCCGCCGAGATAGGCGGTATGAGAGCCACCCTCGGCGCGGCAGGCCCTAGCCACCGCGGCTCCTTCGGTCCGTTGCGATCGTTGCTCAAACTCACCCGTTGTCCTTCCCGGTTTCGCGTCATATGGCGTTTGCAGCGCCGGGCTACAAGACTATGCTCTTCGCCGTTAAAAGGAAGCTTACTTACTTGCCCTAGACGCCAGATGCGATAGAAATATGAAATCAGCCTCCGGTTACGGCCGGAATTGCAAATCAACCTTCTTGATGAGGCTTCTTTAAGCCTCGACGGATGCCGAGGCGTCCGCCGCTGTTTGCGGCTTGGCGGAACCTACCTCAGGGACTTGAAATATGCCTTCCATGGATACGGTCGACCTGACAAACTGCGACCGAGAGCCTATCCATATCCCCGGCAGCATTCAGCCTCACGGATGCCTTTTGGCTTGTGATGCCGCAGGGGCGGTCGTCGTTCAGCATTCCGAGAACGTTCCGGAGATGCTCTCCGTGCCGCGCGATCTCAACGGCCGAAGGCTCGAGGACGTTATCGGAGGCGAGGCCGCCCACGCCTTGCGGAATGCACTCGCGACCTGCGACGATCCGGCGCGGCCAGCACTGAGGCATGGCCTGCGGCTTGCCTCCGGCGGGAGCTTCGATGTTTCCATCCACCAGCTCAATTCCAAGGTCATCCTGGAATTCGAGCCGGCGGCAACCGATTCCGACCAGCCGCTCGAAGTCGCGCGCATGCTGATCAGCCGCGTTCGGAACATGACGAGCCTCGACCGGCTGATCGAAAACGGTGCGCGGCTGATGTATGCCATGCTCGGATATGATCGCGTCATGATCTACCGCTTCGAGGAGGACGGGGCCGGGAAGGTCATCAGCGAATACAAGCGCAGGGATCTGGAAAGCTTCAAAGGGCAGTATTTTCCCGCAGGCGACATTCCGAAGCAGGCTCGCGCGCTCTATGTCAAGAACACGATCCGGGTGATCTCGGACGCCACCAATCCGCGCGTGGCGATAGTGCCGGAAGTGGATGAAGAGGGGGAGGCGCTCGACCTTTCCTTCGCTCACCTTCGCAGCGTCTCGCCCATCCATTGCGAATATCTGCGCAACATGGGCGTCGCCGCGTCGATGTCGATCTCGATCGTGATCGACGACGAATTATGGGGCCTGATCACCTGCCATCACTATTCACCGAAAGTGCTTTCCATGCCGCAGCGCGTAGCCGCGGAAACCTTCGGCGAATTCTTTTCGCTGCATCTGGGCGCGCTCAAGCAGCGGCAACTCATGGAAGCTGCCGATAGCGCCCGGCGATCCCTGGACCGATTCCTGCAAGCCGCGTCGCATCATGCCGATGTCGGCGCGCTTTTGCGCAGCTCGCTTTCCGATTTCGGCAAGATGTTGCCATGCGACGGAGTAGGGTTGTGGCTGGACGGTAGCTGGACCACCGACAGCGCCGCGTCTCTTCGTGATGTGATAGAGGATCTGGCAGCCCAGATCGGAGAAATCTCGGGCGGAAAAATCTGGGCGAGCAATCAGATTTCCCGGGATTTGCCCGAACTGGCCGCTCTGCCCGAGGACATCTGCGGCGTGTTGGCGATCCCCCTGTCGCAGAGGGCGCGGGACTATCTGTTCTTCTTCCGTCGTGAGATAGTTCAAGCGCTGAATTGGGCCGGCAACCCGGAAAAGTCATATGACACCGGGCCGCTCGGAGACAGGCTGACTCCGCGAAAAAGCTTTGCTATCTGGAAGGAAACGGTGCGGCAGCAGGCTGCCCCCTGGACTTTGAGCGATCGCGAGATCGCGGACGCCATCCGCGACGTTCTGGTAGAGATCGTTCTGCATCAGAAGGAGCTTCTGGCTGACGAGCGCGGCAAGGCGGACCTTCGCCAGCGCATGCTGAACGAGGAACTGAACCACCGCGTCAAGAACATACTCTCGGTGATCAAGGCGCTCGTTGGCCATTCGATCGACGCCGATGTCAGCCTGAAAGACTATATCGGTTCCCTGAAGGGCCGCATCCAGGCCCTGGCCTTCGCCCATGATCAAGTGGTGCGTGGCGGCGACGGCGGGGTTTTGTCGGATCTCCTCGAGGCGGAGCTGAAGCCCTATAGCGAGGGGACGCGCAACGTTACTCTCAAGGGACCACGCATCTGGCTCGACAGCCGGGCCTTTTCCGTCATGGCCCTGGTGTTTCACGAAATGTCCACCAATGCGGCGAAATACGGTTCTCTTTCAGTTCCAAACGGACAGCTCGATATCGAATGGTCACGGCTTGCGAATGGCGATTGCGAGCTTTTCTGGACGGAAAGCGCAGGGCCTCCGGTCAATCCGCCTAGCCGCAGCGGCTTCGGCAGCGTTCTGATCACCCGTAGCGTCCCATACGAGCTGGAAGGGGCGTCGAAGGTTGAATACGGGAAAGAAGGTGTCAGGGCTCGCTTCCTGGTCCCATCCAAGCACATTCACCGTGACGACGAATTGCCGGAGATCGAGGGCCTGGAGGCAGTTCCGGAAGCTCCCAAAGAGACCGGGGTTTCCAAACTGACCGATCTGGAGTTTCTTCTCGTCGAGGACCAGATGCTGATCGCCGCCGATGTGGAAGCGATGCTCGCCGACTACGGAATAGCCAAGGTAACGACGACGCCTTCCACCGCCGACGCATTCCGGAAGCTCAAAGATTTCACTCCTGACGTCGCCATCCTGGACGTCAACCTCGGTTCGGATACATCCTTGCCTATAGCCGAGGAGCTAATGCGGCGCGATGTGCCATTCATCTTCGCCACCGGCTACAGCGACAGGTCGATCATACCGTCAAGCTTTTCTGCCCCGGTCGTTCGCAAGCCCTACGAGGCAGCGGCACTGATCGGCGCCGTCACCAAGGTGCTCGGCGACCGGCAGTGATCAGATGTCGAGATTGTCGGCGAAGGCGGCGCGCTCCTGAATGAACCGGAAGCGGGCGTCCGCCTTGGTGCCCATCAGGTTGTCAACCGCTTCGCGGGTGCCTTCGAAATCCACATCATCGATCGCCACGCGCAAGAGCGTGCGGTGGGCCGGATCCATGGTGGTTTCCTTGAGCTGCGCCGGCATCATCTCGCCGAGACCCTTGAAGCGGCCGATCTCCACCTTCTTGCCCTTGAATACCGTTTCCATCAGCTCGGCCCGATGCGCATCGTCGCGAGCATAGACCGTCTTGGCACCCTGGCGCAGCACATAGAGCGGCGGCACGGCAAGATAGAGATGATTGCCACGGATCAGTTCCGGCATTTCCTGATAGAAGAAGGTAATCAGGAGCGATGCGATATGGGCGCCGTCGACATCGGCGTCGGTCATGATGATGACGCGTTCGTAACGGAGGTCTTCCTCCCGGTATTTCGTACGCGTGCCGCAGCCGAGCGCCTGGATGAGATCGGCGATCTGCTGGTTGGCGGAAAGCTTCTCACGGCTGGCGCTGCCGACGTTCAGAATTTTGCCGCGGAGGGGAAGAATCGCCTGGTTGGCGCGGTTACGGCCCTGCTTCGCCGAACCGCCTGCCGAATCGCCTTCGACGATGAAGAGCTCGGCGCCTTCGGCCGTGTTCTGCGAGCAATCGGCAAGCTTGCCGGGAAGGCGCAACTTGCGGACCGCAGTCTTTCTGTTGACTTCCTTTTCCTTGCGCCGCCGCAACCGCTCCTCGGCGCGCTCGATCACCCAGTCGAGAAGTTTCGCCGCCTCGTTCGGATTGCCTGCGAGATAGTGGTCGAAGGGGTCACGAAGCACGTTTTCGACGAGACGCTGCGCTTCGACCGTTGCCAGTTTATCCTTGGTCTGGCCGACGAATTCCGGTTCACGGATGAAGACCGAGAGCATGCCGACGGCCGAGATCATCACGTCATCGGTGGTGATCTGCGCCGCCCGCTTGTTCTGCGTCAGCTCCGCATAGTTTTTCAGTCCCTTGGTGAGCGCAATGCGCAGGCCTGCCTCATGCGTGCCGCCTTCGGGGGTCGGGATGGTGTTGCAATAGGAATGGACCTGCGGATCGCCACCATACCAGGTGATCGCCCACTCCATCGCGCCGTGACCGCCGGTCTTTTCCGTGCGGCCGGCAAAAATCTCTCGGGTGACGGTGAATTCCTTGCCGAGGGTGGCGGAGAGATAATCCTTCAAACCGCCGGGGAAGTGGAAGACCGCTTTTTCCGGAATGTCGCCGCCGGAGATGACGACGCCCGGATCGCAGCTCCAGCGTATTTCGACGCCGCCGAAGAGATAGGCCTTGGAACGGGCCATGCGGAAAATGCGGCCGGCTTCGAATCGCGCATGCTCGCCAAAGATCTGCGGGTCGGGATGGAAGCGAACCCTGGTGCCACGTCGGTTGTGGACGTCGCCCAATTCCTCCAGACCCCCCTGCGGGACGCCGCGCGAAAAGCGCTGGCGATAGAGCTTGCGGTTGCGGGCGACTTCGACCTCAAGCGAGTCCGACAAGGCATTGACTACGGACACGCCAACCCCGTGCAGACCGCCCGACGTTTCGTAGGCCTTGCCGTCGAATTTACCGCCCGCATGGAGCTTCGTCATGATGACTTCGAGGGTCGATTTGCCCGGCACCTGTGGATGGTTCTCGACCGGGATACCGCGACCGTTGTCGGTGACAGTCAGAAAACCTTCCGAATCCAGATGCACTTCGATGAAGTTCGCATGGCCGGCCACGGCCTCGTCCATCGAGTTGTCGATGACTTCCGCAAAAAGGTGATGGAGCGCTTTCTCGTCCGTGCCGCCGATATACATGCCCGGACGCATACGCACCGGTTCCAGACCTTCGAGCACGCGAATCGAGGACGCGCCGTAATCGTCACCGGAAGATTGTACCGGGGCAGGGCGCGGTGTCGAAGGCTCGGCCTGTATGGCGGGCGCGGGTTCGGCGGCGACCGGCTTTGACGTCAAAGGCAGGTCCGCGAAAAGGTCGTTATTGTCATCCATCGGCTGCGTCGGTACTACCTGTCGGGGTGCGGGGGAAGAAGCCATACCCATCTCGTGCTGTTTCGAATCACTCGCGATTCTGCCAGAAACCCGGCTTTTTCGCGATGTCGCGAGGAAACGTCTTATGCGAGGAATGCGTCGCGCGGCCGCGAATGGCAAGGCGCTACGGATGCAGTAAACAGGTGATGCCTACCATGTCCACAATTCATTTCGTCTTCGGCACGGTTTTTGCGGGTTTGCTCGCCTTTGCCGGCACATCGGCCGCGGCAGCGGACGGCCCGATCAAGCCGTTCAAGGACGACCTGTTTTCCGGCCACACGGTGTTGCGGATGGAGGATGGCGGCGCTTACGAGGTGATCGATTACCAGGAAATGCGCGACATCAACGGCCGCGACCGAGACCCGGAGCGCCGCGTCAAGGACGCCTATGTTTCCCCCGGAGCGCGCCGCTACCAAGAGAACGAGACACTGGCGATCGAAAATCGAAAGCTCGATGTCACCAGGGTGGGACAGGCCCAGGGCGCGACCTTTACGGTCATCTTCATCCATGGGCGGGGCGGCGACAGACGGCTCGGGGCTAACGACTATACATTCGGCGGCAACTTCAACCGGCTGAAGAACCTCGCCTTGAACAACGGCGGCACCTATTATGCGCCGAGTGTCACCTCCTTCGATGACAAAGGTGTCGCCGACATCTCCGCCTTGATCCGCTATTCCTCCCAGCAATCCTCCGGTCGGCCGGTGATCCTCGCCTGCGCGTCGATGGGGGGCTTCATCTGCCAGGGAATCAGCCGCGACACGGAGGCTGTGCGCTACCTCAAGGGCATGGTGTTGCTCGGAGGGCCTCCGGACCCGACCCTGCCAGGCAGTGCTCTCGCGGCGAGGCGGGTACCCATCTACTTCGCCCATGGAAGCGCCGACAGCGTCTACGAGGCGGAGGAGCAGACGGCAATCTATCGCAAGCTCAAGCGTGCCGGTTATCCTGTCCGCTTCACGCTGTTTCAAACCGGCAGTCACGGCACGCCGATCCGCATGGTGGACTGGCGCAAGGCCTTGAACTTCGTGCTGGGTGTGCGTTGAACCGAGCGCGCCAACCAAAGTCTTTGAACAACGTTCGTGTTTTGCGTACCAATTTCCGCAGGAAGCGTCTAAACACCTGCCCTATCCGCAGAGGTTTTCGGTCTTGGTCGACAAGGCCGCAAGAGAGGAATAGCTGCCCATGACGCCAGAAGTGCGCCCGCTCGTTGCCGGAAATTGGAAGATGAACGGCACCCGTGAGTCCCTGAACGAGATCAAGGCGATGGCCGAAGGTGTCCAGGGCGCCCTGTCGGAAAAGGTCGATGCGCTGATCTGCCCGCCTGCGACGCTGCTCTATGTCGCGACGGCGCTGTGCACGGACAGCCCGCTCGCGATCGGCGCGCAGGATTGCCACCAGAAAAGCAACGGCGCCCACACGGGCGATATTTCGGCGGAGATGATCGCCGACTGCTTTGGAACCTATGCCATCGTCGGCCACTCGGAGCGGCGCACGGACCATGCAGAAAGCGACGAACTCGTGCGTGCCAAGGCGGAAGCTGCATATGGCGCAGGCCTGACGGCCATCATCTGCATCGGCGAGACGGCCGACGAGCGCCAATCCGGACAGACGCTCGACATTTTGAAGCGTCAGCTCGCAGGCTCGGTTCCAGCCGCAGCCACAGCAGGCAACACCGTCATTGCCTACGAGCCGGTATGGGCGATCGGCACCGGGCTCACTCCGACCACTGAAGACGTGAAGGCCGCCCATGCCTTCATGCGCTCCGAACTTGCCGCTCGCTTCGGCGAGGAAGGCAGGCGGATGCGCATTCTCTATGGCGGATCCGTGAAGCCTGCAAACGCCAAGGAATTGATGAGCATCGACAATGTCGACGGTGCGCTGATCGGCGGAGCGAGCTTGAAAGCGGCTGACTTCCTTGCCATCTATCGCGTCTATGATGGGCTGAG
Organism: Hyphomicrobiales bacterium; assembly: GCA_900469955.1. Classification (GTDB taxonomy): domain Bacteria; phylum Pseudomonadota; class Alphaproteobacteria; order Rhizobiales; family Rhizobiaceae; genus Neorhizobium. Next base: position 75,145 of record UBYX01000004.1, read on the forward strand.
CGCCTAAAGCTCTTCAAGGGGCTTGGAATGCGCGCGGCTCTCATGTAAAGAGCCGCCAACTCTAGTGTTGCCTCTCCTCCGGAGGCATGGATTTTGATATGCAGACCGTTCTGATCGTCATTCACCTCATGATCGTGCTCGCGCTGGTGGGCGTCGTGCTGATCCAGCGCTCCGAAGGCGGCGGGCTCGGCGTCGGCGGCGGCTCCGGCTTCATGTCGGCACGCGGCACGGCCAATGCGCTGACCCGCACCACGGCCATTCTTGCGACGCTCTTCTTCATCACGTCGTTGGCTCTCGGTATCCTGGCGCGCTACGAAAGCCGCCCGAGCGATATCCTGAACCGCATTCCCCAGAGCCAGCAGGGCCAGGGCGGCGGTATTCTCGATCAGCTCGGCCCGGCGCCGACCCAGGCTCCAGCCCAGTCGGGCAACGGCGTTCCTTCGGGTTCCGGCGCTACCGCACCGGCGCCTGCAGCACCGGCGACGGGCGCTGCTCCGGCTCCCGCAGCCCCGGCCGCACCAGCGGCACCGACGGGTGTTCCGACCGGTCAATAAGCCCCGGTCGACGCTTCAAGCTCCGGCAGGCCAAAAGCCTGCCGGTTTTATTTTGTGGAGATTCCACAGCCGTTTTCGTCGATCGGACGATTTGGGCTGGCGGAATCGCGAATGAAAAGGTATCCGGTGACTCCCATGGCGCGATATGTATTCATCACTGGCGGCGTGGTTTCCTCCCTCGGAAAGGGAATTGCGGCCGCAGCACTTGGAGCACTGCTGCAAGCCCGGGGCTACCGGGTGCGGCTCAGAAAACTCGACCCTTACCTCAATGTCGATCCCGGCACGATGAGCCCGACGCAGCACGGCGAGGTCTTCGTCACGGACGACGGAGCGGAGACAGACCTCGATCTCGGGCACTACGAACGCTTTACCGGGCGTTCGGCGACCAAGACCGACAACATCACCACGGGTCGCATCTACAAGAACATCATCGACAAGGAACGGCGCGGCGACTATCTCGGCGCGACGGTACAGGTGATCCCGCACGTCACCAACGAGATCAAGGATTTCGTCATCGAAGGCAATGACGACTACGACTTCGTCATCTGCGAGATCGGCGGCACGGTCGGCGACATCGAGGCGATGCCTTTCATGGAAGCGATCCGTCAGCTCGGCAACGATCTGCCGCGTGGAACCGCGATCTATGTCCATCTGACCCTGATGCCGTACATTCCGGCCGCAGGCGAACTGAAGACAAAGCCGACCCAGCATTCGGTCAAGGAACTGCAGGCGCTCGGCATTGCACCCGACATTCTTCTCGTGCGCGCCGACCGGGAAATTCCCGAGGCCGAACGGAGAAAGCTGTCGCTGTTCTGCAACGTGCGCCCCTCGGCGGTCATTCAGGCGCTTGATGTCGCGAACATCTATGACGTGCCGATGGCTTATCACAAGGAAGGTCTCGACAACGAAGTGCTCGCGGCCTTCGGCATCGAGCCTGCCCCGAAGCCGCGCCTGGAGCCCTGGGAAGAAGTCTGCAATCGCATCCGCACGCCGGAAGGCGAAGTAACGATCGCGATCGTCGGCAAATATACCGGCCTCAAGGATGCCTACAAGTCGCTGATCGAGGCACTGCATCACGGCGGCATCGCCAACCACGTCAAGGTCAAGCTCGAGTGGATCGAATCGGAGATCTTCGAGAAGGAAGACCCGGCACCGTGGCTGGAAAAGGTCCACGGGATCCTGGTACCGGGCGGCTTCGGCGAGCGCGGCGCGCAGGGCAAGATCAATGCCGCGCGCTTCGCCCGTGAGCGCAAGGTGCCCTATTTCGGCATCTGCTTCGGGATGCAAATGGCCGTCATCGAGGCTGCCCGCAATCTCGCAGGCATCGAGAAGGCATCTTCGACGGAATTCGGTCCTTCTAAGGAGCCCGTGGTCGGCCTGATGACCGAATGGGTGAAGGGCAACGAGCTCGAAATCCGCTCGGCTGCCGGCGACCTCGGGGGCACGATGCGCCTTGGCGCCTACAAGGCGGCCCTCAAGAAGGAAACCAAGATCGCCGACATCTACGGCTCGACGGATATCTCCGAGCGCCACCGTCACCGCTACGAGGTGAACGTGGACTACAAGGATCGGCTGGAAAATTGCGGGCTGGTCTTCTCGGGCATGTCGCCGGATGGCCTTCTGCCGGAGACGATCGAGTATCCGGATCACCCATGGTTCATCGGCGTTCAGTACCATCCGGAACTGAAGAGCCGGCCGCTCGATCCGCACCCGCTCTTTGCGAGCTTCATCGAAGCGGCCCTGGAACAGAGCCGCCTCGTTTGATGCAATCAGGAAAACCCGGTGGAACTGCCGGGTTTTCTTTCACGCGGCCTGCGGTACCGGTCCGATATAGGCCGACCGCGGACGGATCAACCGTCCTTCGAGCGCCTGCTCGCGAGCATGCGCGATCCAGCCGGTCGTGCGACCGATCGCAAAGACGCCGGTAAATGCCTCACGCGGAAACTTCAGCGCGTCGAGCAGCAGGGCGGTGTAGAACTCCACGTTGACATCAAGCGTGCGGTCGGTCTTGCGTTCTCTCAAGATTGCAAGGGCTGCCTGCTCGACCGCTTCGGCGAGCCGGATGCGGTCGGCATCAACCTGGCCCGTGGCGACCAGGGGAACGAGCGCTCCCTTCAACGCATCGGCGCGCGGATCTCTCACACGGTAGATGCGGTGGCCAAAACCCATCAGACGTTCACCGCGATCGAGCGCCTGTCCAAGCCATTTCCTTGCGTTCTCCTGCGTACCGATGGCATCCAGCATATCCAGCACCGGTCCGGGCGCCCCGCCATGCAGAGGCCCCTTGAGTGCGCTGATGGCGGCCAGCACCGACGAGGTGAGACCGGCCTTGGTGGAGGCTATCACGCGGGCGGCAAACGTCGACGCATTGAGCCCGTGGTCTGAAATTGTCACCAGATAGGCGTCCAGCGCCGATATCTGCTCGGCGGTCGGAAGGCTTGCCGTCAACATTGCCAGAATGTCCGCGGACTGGGAAAGCGACGAATTGGGAGCAATTGGCGCCTTGCCTTCCCGAAGTCTCAGGATCGCCGGCAGAAAAACGGCGGGGGCGGCGAGCAAACGGAGTGCCGTCTCGAAGTCATCGCCATCCGGCAGGTGTGCGATCAGCGCGCGCATGGCATCGACCGGCGGCAGGTTCTTCAGCGAACCGTCCATGGCTTGCACATGAACAAAGACTTCGGCGCGCACCCGACCCAGAAGGGCCTGAAGCTCTCCCGCGCTGACCGGTCGCTCCAACAGTCCATCGAGCAGCAAGGCGGCAACGTCTTCGTAGCTCGCACCTTCGACGAGTTGCTCCAGTGATATGCCGCGTATGATCAGCCGACCGGCATCTCCATCAACGTCCGAAAGCCTCGTTTCTGCGGCAATAACGTCCTCAAGTCCGTTCTTCATGAATGTTTCTCCTTTACGGCGGAAATGATCGGACCTAGTCTTGTTGACGTCAATCTTGATGCAATCGATCAATATGAACACGCTCTGGATCACCGCCGAGGAGGCGCTCGCCCTTCTCGGCACGAAACCGCAGACGCTTTATGCCAATGTCAGCCGCGGGCGCATTCGCGCCAAGGCAGATCCGTCAGATCCGCGCCGCAGCCTCTATCAGCTTGCCGACGTCAAACGGCTGGCGGAACGCAACGCCGGGCGGCGGCAATCGGCGGCCGTGGCCGCCGAGACGATTCGCTGGGGCGATCCGATCCTGCCTACGACGATCTCAGCTATCGCCGATGGAAAGCTTTTCTATCGCGGCTTGGACGCTGTCGAACTATCCCGGCATGCGACCCTGGAGGAGGCGGGGGCGCTCCTCTGGAACACTGCCAGCGTACAGGTCTCCGCAGGCGGCCAAGTCGAACCGGGAACGTCTCGAATGGGCTCGGCTTTCATGAGGCTCGCGGCCCGCGCCGCAACCGATCTTCCGGCATTGGGAAGAAATGCCGCGGTTCTTCGGGTTGAGGCCGCGGACGTGCTGTCGACGCTGGCCGAAGCACTTGCCCCATGGCCGGGACAACTGCCGCTGCATGAGAGGCTGGCATTGAGCTGGCAGCGGCCGCGGGCAGCGGGACTTATCCGGAAGGCGCTCGTGCTTTCTGCTGAGCACGAACTCAACGTATCGGCCTTTGCGGCTCGAGTGACGGCTTCCTCGGGAGCGGCTCTTTCCGCCGCCGTACTGGCGGGACTGACCGCTCTTTCCGGTCCACGCCACGGCGGTGCGTGGGTGAGCGTAGCGCTGCTTGCGGAACAGGCCGCATCGGTTGGAGCACGGGAAGCGATCCGCGGCGCGTTGTCCTCGCAAGGCCTTGTCCGCGCGTTCGGACACAGGCTGTATCCGCAAGGAGATCCGCGCGCCAAAGCACTGATGGCGGACCTCGATGCCTCCGAACTCTATACCGACCTTGCCGAGGCGGGCGAAGAGATCCTCGGCGAGCCGGTGAATATCGACTTTGCGCTGGCTGCGCTCGCTGCCAAGTTTGAGCTTCCCGAGGATGCGCCGCTGGTCATTTTTGCGCTCGCCCATGCGGTCGGCTGGCTTGCCCATGCCATGGAACAGGTCGAAAGCGGGCATCTGATCAGGCCCCGTGCCCGTTATACCGGACCCGCCATCGGCTCCCGCTCCTATGGCCTGGGGAATGAGCAGTTATAGCGGCGAGTGACGTGGCTCTGTCACGCATTTCCCGGTATCCTGACGCCGGAATCGAGGCGATCGGAATGATGACCGGCAATGAAATCAGCTTGAGTTTGAGTCTTTTCGTGGAGCAAGGGCAGGAACGCTCGACCGCCGAGTTCTACAAGGCTGTTTTCGGTGCGGAAGAAGTCAATTGCTACGAGATGCTGAGGCTGCTGATGATCGAGCTGCAGCTCGGACCATTCAGCATCGTCATCTGCGGCTCCAACCCAAAACACGAAGCTGCCCCGTCTTACGGTGGACCGTTCTACCCAAAGACCCCGGGTGCCGTCAGCACCATCTTCCAGCTTACCGTGCCTGACGTCGGCGGAGTCGTGAACGCGGCCCTCGAAGCCGGCGGCACGATTCGAGATCCCGTACAAACCGACCTTAGCGACCGGGAAGTGGCGTCGATCTTTGATCCGGGCGGCCACATCTGGGTATTGATCGGGAAATCGGATGAGGCCCAGGCTCATATCCCCGACGACGACGGCGCTTCAAACGAGTGAGGCGTTGACTGCTCAGCCTCGCAATGCGCGATAAGCGGCGAGAGCTCTTTCACGGGCAAAAGCATGACTGACAATGGGTTTCGGATAGTCCTTGCCCAGTTCGATACCCGCGCGATCCAAAACCTGCTTTGGTGCTTCAAACGGCCGGTGAATGAATTTACGGTCAAGCTTCGCAAGTTCCGGCACATGCGTCTTCACATAGTCGCCTTCGGGATCGAACTTCTCCCCCTGGAGGACTGGATTGAAAATCCGAAAAAACGGGGAGGCGTCCGCGCCTGATCCGGCAACCCATTGCCAGTTCGCAGGATTATTGGCCGGGTCGGCATCGACCAGGGTGTCCCGGAACCATCGTTCGCCCTTGCGCCAATCGATCATCAGGTCCTTGACCAGAAAAGACGCGACAATCATCCGCACCCTGTTGTGCATGAAGCCGTAACGCCACAGCTGACGCATTCCGGCGTCGACGATCGGATAACCCGTCACACCTCGGGCCCAGGCTCGAAACGCTTGCGCATCGTCCTCCCACTGAAACGCGTCGAACCTGCCATTCCAGTTCCGATCATGAAGATGGGGGAATTCGACCAGCAGACCGTAGCAGAAATCACGCCAAGCCAATTCACGACGAAAATGAGCGACGTCCGCAGATGCCGTGTGAGGCAGGCCCCGTGTGGCATGCCAGATGCGGGCGGGCGAAATTTCCCCGAAGGCCAGATGGGGTGAAAGATGCGACGTGTTCTCTTCGGCGGGGAGATCGCGTCCGTCCCGGTAGTTCTGCAGGTTTCGGTCGATTATTTCAGCAAGCCGTTGCTGCGCGCCGTGCTCGCCAGGGGTCGAGACCGCCGGGAAATGCGACGCCCAGTTTGACCTCCTCGGGATGAGATTCCAGCTTCGAAGATCTTCAGAACGCAGGGGGCGGGTGTATGCGGGAATCTTCGACGGCGCGTTGATGGGATCATGCGGTTCGCCTCGCTTCTGAAGCGCGTTCCAAAAAGGTGTAAAGACGCGAAAGGCTGCACCGGTTCCTGTCCGGATTTCTTGAGGATCCCACAAAAGCTGTCCGTGGAATGCATGGGCCGCAATCTGTTGCATTTTCAAAGTCTGGACGATCTCAAGGTCCTGCGACGATCGCTCATAGGCTCGATTGAAGAAGACAGATCGCGATCCGATTTGGCCGGCCAGATCGGCGAGAACCCGATCGGCCTCTCCGGAAAGGAAAAGCAGGTCCGTCCCAAGCGATCTCAGCGAGTTTCGCAGCGTTTCCAGAGAGTGATGCAGCCACCAGTTCTGCGCTGCCCCAAGCGGGCCGATATTATGGGCGACGGGCTCTCGGATGTAGACGGAAACGATCGGTCCGCCGGCCTCAATCGCGGCATGAAGAGCGTGATTGTCATCAAGACGGAGATCCTTCCGAAACCAAAGGATGCTCGGGCGGGGTTCATCTGCGGGCACTGCTTCGGAACTCCCTGTTCTCCCACCTAGAGGGAGCGCGCTTGGCCGGATCAGGGCCTGATGAGAAGAATAGGGCAGGGTGCGCCCGCAGGCAGTTCAGGCGCATGTGGCGGCCGGATGATCAGCCCGTCGGAATGGGCAAAAATCTTCATCATCGAGGAATCCTGCTTGTCGAAGGCCTCGGCGACCACGTTCCCATCCCGGTCCCTGGTAAGCTTTGCGCGGAGATGGTCCTGACGCTGATCGTTGGACGGCAGCATTGCGGCCGTGGTTCCCTCTATCTGCCGCCGTCTCTCCGGCAGGCGGGCCAGTTTTCGCACCAGCGGCTCCAGAAAGAGCATGCCGGTGACAAGGCTCGCGACCGGGTTGCCCGGCAGACCGAGCACCTGCATGTCCTCAAGCCGTCCAACCATCAGCGGCTTTCCCGGCCGCATGGCGATACGCCAGAAATCGAGTTCCATGCCGGCGTTTCTCAGGGTCGTCTGAACGAGATCGTGATCGCCGACCGATGCACCGCCGAGCGTCACGAGCACATCGGCGCGGGCAGCCCTCGCTCTTGCGATAGCGGCAGCTATATCCGCCTCCCGATCGTTGACGATGCCGAGGTCGAGGACTTCACCACCGTTGTCCTTGACCAGTGCAGCGATACCGAACGTATTGGACGCGATGATCTGCGCCGCGCCAGGCATATTGCCGGGCTGAACGAGTTCGTCGCCGGTGGCAAGAATGGCAATGCGGGGCCGGCGATGGACGGAAAGCTCCGAGTAATTCATCGCCGCCGAGACGGTGACATGGGAGAAGTCCAGCACGGTGCCTGCCGACAATACGGTTTCACCCTCGGTGAAGTCCTGACCTCGGGGGCGCACGTGACGGCCTTTCGTCACAGCGAATTTCGTACGGATCCGGTCGCCTTCGAGTTTTTCGGCGTCCTCCTGGATCAGCACCGAATCGGCGCCATCGGGGAGCGGTGCGCCGGTGAATATCCGTACGGCCTGACCTTCCGCGACAGCACCCGAAAAAGCGTGGCCGGCCGCGGCACTGCCGATCACAGTCAGTTCTGTATCGATCCGGGAAGCGTCCGCAGCTCGCAGCGCATAGCCGTCCATCGCAGAAGCATCGAATGGCGGCTGTGTGACCCGCGCCGCTACGTCGGCGGCAAGCACGCGCCCATCGGCATCAGCAAGCGGCACGGTCTCTGTCGCCTCAACCGGGATCGCCTTTGCCAGAAGCCGGCTTTTCGCTTCCGAGACGGGCAACAGCGCCATTCTTAATCCCCCGCGCGGTAGGTTCCGGATTTGCCGCCGGTCTTTTCGAGAAGACGGATCCCACCGATCTCCATCCCCTTGTCGACGGCTTTGGCCATGTCGTAGACCGTCAGGCACGCAACGGATACTGCTGTCAGCGCCTCCATTTCGACCCCCGTCTTGCCGGTGAGTTTCGCGGTCGCACTGACGCGAAGTCCCGGCAGCGCCTCATCCTCGACGATCTCGACGGAAACCTTGGTCAGCATGAGAGGATGGCAGAGCGGAATGAGATCGGACGTCTTCTTGGCCGCCATAATGCCGGCAAGTCGCGCGGTGCCGACCACGTCGCCCTTCTTGGCGTTGCCTTCGCGGATGAGCGCCAGCGTCGCCGGCATCATCCTGACATAGCCTTCGGCTGTCGCCTGACGCACGGTGTCCGCCTTGTCGCCGACATCCACCATATGCGCCTCGCCGGAGGCGCCGATATGGGTCAGGTTTCCCATTATTCCGCCGCCAGCGCGGTCTGGCCGGTGAGCAGCAATCGGGTCGCCGCGGCGACGTCGTCCTTGCGCATCAGGCTTTCGCCGACCAGGAATGTGTTGATGCCAACCTTCTTCAGGCGCTGGCAATCCTCATGGGTAAAGATGCCGCTTTCGCCTATCAGCAAGCGATCGGCCGGAACCATCGGGGCGAGCGTCTCGCTCGTTTCCAGGCTCAGCTCGAAAGTCCGCAGGTTGCGGTTGTTGATGCCGACGAGCGGCGAGGGGAGCTTCAACGCCCGTTCCATCTCCGCCTCGTCATGCACCTCGATCAGCGAATCCATCCCGAGTTCCGCGGCTACATCGTAGAGTTCCCGCGCCTCGTCGTCTGAGAGCGATGCCATTATCAGCAAAATGCAATCGGCGCCCCACGCCCGCGCTTCGTAAACCTGATAGGGCTCGAACATGAAATCCTTGCGCAGAGCCGGCAAGGTGCAGGCGTTGCGCGCGGCCGTCAGAAATTCCGGCGCGCCCTGAAAACTCGGTTTGTCGGTGAGCACGGAGAGACAGGCGGCTCCGCCCGCCTCGTAGGCCGCGGCAAGCGCCGGTGGATCGAAATCGGGACGAATCAGCCCCTTGGACGGGCTGGCTTTCTTGATTTCGGCAATCAGACCGAAAGCGCCGCTATCCTGTTTTGCCTTCAAGGCCCGATAAAAACCGCGCGGGGACCGCTGGTCGGCGGCGCGGGCCTTCAAATCGGCGAGCGGCACGCTCGCTTTGGCGACCATAATCTCCTCGCGCTTATAGGCTTCGATCTTCTTCAGGATATCCGTCACGGCCTTAATCCTCGTCGTTCGACACCGCGACCAGACGCTCGAGAGCGGCCGCAGCTTCACCGCTTTCCAGCGAACGGGTAGCAAGCCTCATGCCGTCCGCGATCGTTTCGGCCTTGCCGGCGACGACAAGCGACGCCGCCGCGTTGCAGAGAGATATATCACGATAGGCATTTTTGGCACCGCTGAGGACCGAGCGCAAGGCGGCCGCATTCGCCACGCCATCGCCCCCCTTAAGTTCGGAAAGCGTCGCAGGAGTAACTCCGAAATCCATCGGCGTCAGCTCGAAGGAGCGGATCTTTCCATCTTCGAGCGCGGTGACCTGAGTGATGCCTGTCGTGGTGATCTCGTCCATACCGTCGCCATGCACGACCCAGACGGTCTCGGAGCCAAGATCACGCAGCACTTCGGCAATCGGCTCAAGCCATTTCGGCGCAAAGACACCTAAAAGCTGGCGCCTGGCGCCTGCAGGGTTTGAAAGCGGACCGAGCAGATTGAAGATCGTCCGCGTGCCGAGTTCCACCCGGCTTGGGCCTACATGGCGCATCGCCGCATGATGCATGGAGGCGAACATGAAGCCGATGCCTGCCTGGCTGATGCAACGGGCGATCTGGTCGGGGCCGATCTCCAGGTCAACCCCGAGCGCCGACAGCGTATCTGCGGCACCGGATTTCGAGCTCAAGGCCCTGTTGCCGTGCTTTGCGACGGGCACGCCGCAGCCGGCGACGATCAGCGAGGCTAGGGTCGAAATATTATAGGTGCCGGTACCATCGCCACCGGTGCCGACGATGTCGATCGCGTCGTGGGGTGCTGTGACGGGCAACATCTTTGCCCGCATGGTGGAGACCGCGCCGGTGATCTCGGCGACGGTCTCTCCGCGAACGCGAAGAGCCATGAGGAAGCCGCCGATCTGCGAGGGCGTCGCCTCTCCCGACATCAGGATATCGAAGGCTTCGCGGGATTCTTCGCGGCTTAGGCTTTCACCGTTGGCGACCTTGGCAATCAGAGGCTTCAGCTCAGGCATACCCGGGTTATCCTTTGTTACTGGAGCATGACCTGATCGACCACGGTCTGATTGACCGAGACGCCGTAGGTGTTCTTGAGGCTGTTGACCATCTGGTCGAGCATGTCGTCGCCCGCCGACTCGGCCATCCGCTGCAATTGCTCATCGCCGGAGAGGGCATCGGTCGTTGCCTGATCGATTGCGGTGACCCTCAACAGCAGGCGGCTTTCGCCATCCGCTCCAAGTGCTGTCGCCGTCGTGTCGACAGGGCCGGAGAAAGCCGCGGCAATTGCCTCGCCGCCGAAGATCGCATCTTCGGCGCCGCGGCGCAGACCTTGCTTGGTTTCGACAGCCAGGCCCAGCTCTTCGGCGATTGCGGCAAGCGTCTCGCCCTTCTCGAGCCGACCCTTCAGTTCGGTTGCTCTGGCGGTAAGTGCCTGCCGCTGCTGCTCGGCCGTCCAGTCGGCAACGGCCTTGTCACGGACGTCGGCCAGCGGACGCTCGCGTTCGGGGACGATATTGCGTACCTCGAACCAGACATAGCCGTCATTGCCGAGATTGACCGGAATGGTGTCGGCGCCGGGCTCAGTGCGGAAGACTTCACCCAACAATTGCGTAGAGGCGGGAAGATCGGTGATCCGCTGCTCCTGTTCATTGCGGCCGGACGCATCGGCAGTAACGGTCACAACCTTGAGATTGAGCGCCTTTGCGGTTTCCTCAAGCGAGGTGCCGCCGCCGCGCATGTCTTCGAAGCGGTCGTGGACGCTCAACACCTCCTGCGACGCCGTGCCGACGGAAAGCTGCTTGCGGATATCTTCCTTGACCTCGTCGAAGGAACGGGTCGTTTCCGGGCGGATATTGGTAACACGCAGGATCACGGGTCCGAACGTACCCTGGACAACCGGTGTGGTGCCCCCTGCCGAAGCGACCTTGAACACGGGATCAGCAAATGCGGCGTCGGGAAGGTTATCCCTGGTGAAGTCGCCGAGCAGAACGTCGGAACTGTTCTTCCCCTGATCGGCGATCAGCTGGTCGAACGTCGCCGTACCATCCTTAAGCTGCGTTGCCGCGGCTTCAGCCATTTCCTTGTTGGGGAAGGGAAGCTGCTCGATCGTGCGCGTTTCAGGCGTCTTATAGGTGGTGTCCTTGCCCTTTTCGTATTGGGCGCGCACCGCTTCGTCAGTGACCGAAGACGCGTCGGCGATATCGGCAGGCTGAAGCTTGACATAAGCGAAGGTTCGATATTCGGGCGCGCGATACCGGGTCTTTACCCCTTCGAACCATGCCGCAAGCACATCTTCGGCGGGCGCCTTGACCGGATCGATATTGGCGTTGGAAAGCAGGAGATAATCGACCGACCGGGTCTCGTCGCGGTAATGCTTGAGCGCGTCGACGAGAACCTGCGGCGGCTTGAACCCATCCGAGACGGCTTCGACCACCTGGCTGCGCACCGCGACCTTGCTGCGTTCCTTGATATAGTCGTCCTCGCGCAGGCCGGCATTGCGCAGGCGCGAGGCGAAGAGGTTGCGGTCGAACTGGCCGTTGACGCTCCTGAAGGCCGGGTCCTCGGAGATCAAGGTGGCGAGGCGATCTTCGGAGAGGCCGAGATTCATGTCGTCCGAAAGCTGGTCGAGAGCAGCACCCGCTGCAAGCTGGGCAAAAACATCGTTCTCGACGCCAAACGCACGGGCCTGTTCCGGAGTAAGCTGCGTGCCGAACTGCCGGCTCAGATTGGCGATCTGGCGTTGATAGGCGAGACGGAATTCCTCGGTCGAGATTTGCTGATCCCCGACCGTCATCACGGTGTTGCCGCTGGTCGTCAACAGCGAACTGGATACACCCCATACGCCGAAGGAAACGACCAGCAGCAGGAGGAGAGCCTTGGCAACCCAGGAGCGGGCGGCGTTTCTGAGGGAATCAAGCATTGATCGACATACCTTGTGAACAGTCAGGCCGCCTTGTCCAGGCGGTTTGAAGGACTGTCTCTAAATCAAACCGAGACGGAAATGAAGGCATGGAGATCGAAAAGCGAGCAGGCTGTGCTCAAGCGTGTTTAAAGCCCTTCGGTCGGGAGGCCGTGGCACCCGCATTCAGGCGGCTGGCGAGAGATTCGGCATCCCGCGGCGCCCGAACCTTCACATCATTATCGAAGTAGACATAGACGTCGCGGCCGTGTGTGCGGGTGGGCGATGGCGGAGAGACACGTGGAGCCTCTTTCGGGTCGCGGCCCTTCACCCATTCAGCAATCAGATGGGCCCAATGATCAAGCGCCTCGTCATCATAGCCGCTGACATAAAGCTGCTCGGAGCCGTGCAGGCGGCAATAGACGAAATCGGCCGTCATATCCATCAGGAGCGGCCAATCCACCGTGTCGGCCACAACCAGGCCGATCCGGTATCGGCGCAGCAGATCGATAAAATCCGGGGAGCGAAAGCTGTCGTGGCGGATTTCCACAGCGTGACGCATCGGCCGGCTCTCATCGGCCTCAACATAGGCTCGGTCATCGAGGCGAGCATCATGCCGCCCGGCCAGATCGAGGGCTTCATCGGTATCTTTGGGCAGCAGTTTGAAGAAAGCCTCGAAGCGGCAGGCGTCGAATTTCATCCGCGGCGGAAACTGCCAGAGGATCGGGCCGAGCTTCTTTCCGAGTCGAAGGACGCCGGAGGCCAGGAAATTGGCCAACGGTGTCTCGATGTCCTTGAGACGCCGCATATGCGTGATGTAACGCGAGCCTTTGACGGCGAAGACGAAATCGTCGGGCGTTGCGTCATACCATGTTGCGAAGCTGCTCGGACGCTGCAGGCCGTAAAAGGTGCCATTGATTTCTATGGAGCGAAAATGCTCCGCCGCATAGCTCAGCTCCTTCTTCTGCGGCAACCCTTCCGGATAGAAGACGCCGCGCCAAGGCTTGTAGGTCCAGCCTGAAATGCCGATCCGGATGTCGCCCAAGTGTTTTCTCATCGCACCACCTGAAATCACCGTGACCAAACGTCCGGTCGGGGCGAGAGTTCCGGGGCGAGCTATTTGGTAAAGATGAAGAAGGCACCGAGAGCGATAAAGCAGAAACCAAGGATCTGCTTCCAGTGAATCGGCTCACCCAGATAGAAAACCGAAAATACCACGAAGACGGAAAGCGTGATGACTTCCTGGATCGTCTTAAGCTGGGCGGCATTGAAATAGCCGTAGCCGATCCTGTTTGCCGGCACTTGGGCGCAATATTCGAAGAAGGCAATCCCCCAGCTTACGAGGATCACCAGATAAAGCGGCCTGTTCTCGAATTTGAGGTGGCCGTACCAGGCGAATGTCATGAAGACGTTGGAGAGGATCAAGAAGCCGATAGTGACCAGGGGAACGGCAGTTGATGGCATATGGCGAATCCGTGATGGGTCGAGATGCTCACGGCAACCACGCCGGACGCAGAAAGACAAGCGCCTTCGCAAAGATTGACAGCTTGCAGGGGCGCCGCCTCACGGTCAACTGGCGTTCTGGCTGACCAGCAGCAACAGAACATAGGCAAGAACCGTGAACATCAGCCCGCGGAAAGCATAGGACACAAATTTGTACTTCTGCCTGGCGATCAGCGACAGCACATCGGCATTGTCCAGATATTCGTTGAAAAGATAGCTGACGTCGCTTCGTTGTGCCGCCTGCTCGAAAAGCGGCCGGTGGTTTGGCCAAGTGCCCCAGAAAAGCGAAGTGGATTTTTCGACGCGGCGCGGAAGCACCACAAGAATTGCCGAGAGAATCGAGAAGACGGATGCAAGTGCCAGCGCGGCTGACAGAGTAATTTCAGGCAAGTCGCCTTTTGTATAACGTGTCCAGTTGAAGACATTCCGCCCTTCGGTAGAGGAAACGAGGAAAGCCAGCATGAAGGTGAATATATAGGCCGCCTTCTGGTCCGATATCTTGATCTGGTCGTAATAGACGTCGTTTATCTTTCGGACGTGATTGAAATATTCCTCGGTGACCTCACCGGTCGCCATAGGCATTTCAAGCATCTCTGTCGGTGCGCTGTCGAAATCACTCAAGTCGATCGTCCCCGCCTAAAACTGTTTCCCTGTTAATACACTTTGCCGGGAAAGCAATCCGGTGACGATGCCTCTGTCTTGACTCCCGCCATATTTCTCAGCAGTGGTGAAGCATGTTGGGGGATTTCAATCGGTTTTATATTGCGGCCATTGCGCTGCCTATACTTGCGGGTGCAATAACGGCGCCCGCATCGGCGGAGCCCGTTGCGCGCTCGGCACCTGCGGCCGGGGCAGTGATAGCCCGCAAAGCAGGCGAGGAAGTCCGTTTCATCGACCTGTCCAACTGGCAGGTCGTCGATCTCAAGCAGGATCTGCTGACGGGCGACATTTTGCGCACCAATGCGACGGGCCAGCTGGCGATCGTTTTTTCCGATCGGACCCAGGTGCGCCTCGGCCGCAATTCGTCGCTGGTCGTCAAACAGATGACCGCAGGGACGAGCGCCGACACCACTCTGGAGCTGCAGTCCGGTACCATCTGGGCGCGCGCCGAACGCGGCGGGCCGGGGGTGCGGGTCGAGACGCCTGCCGCGGCAGCGGCAATCCGAGGCACCGACTGGACGATGACCGTCAAGGGCAGCCAGACTTCGCTGCAGGTGCTCGAAGGCCTGGTGCAGCTCAGCAACCCGCAGGGCAGTGTCGATGTGCAGCAGGGCGAGGGCGCCGTGGCCTCGATCGGGCAGGCGCCGCGGAAGGTCGTTATCGTCGAATCCGACGATCGGGAGCAGATGCTTTATTATCTGGCCCCCAGAAATGCCTTCAATTTCATGCCGGCTTCGCCGCTGCCGGTTGCCGAGATGCGCCGTCAGGCCGATCGCATTGCCGCCATTCCTGCTTCCCGGCGGAAGACGGAAGACATTCTTACATTGGCCGAGGTCCAGACCTCGCTTGAAGGCCATGCGCAGGCGCAGGCAACCATCGCGCTGCTGAACGGCAGGACGCTGTCGAGCGCCGAACGCGGCCGCCTTGAATTGATGAAGGGGATCTTCGCCGCCGCCGAAAGACGATACGACGAGGCTGCCACGCTTTTTGCAAGCGCTTCGCCGCGTCTTGATGCAAAACGGGGCAACGTCGCCTCTTATGGAAGCTATTACGCGAGATCCCTTGCTAAGCCTGACCGGGTGGAACGGCCCCCGACGACCGTCAACAACTCATATGCGGCACTTCTGAAGGCTTATGCCGCAGGGTTTCTGGAAGACATTCCCGCGGCGATCAAAGTCATTCGAGACGCCGAACGACAATTCCCGAATGATCCGACGTTGCCGGCCTATCGTGCGCAACTTGCAATCCTGTTGAACGACCGCGCGCAGGTTCAGGAGGCGATCGGGCGCGCGCTGACGCTTGATCCCGCCGAGCCGACCGCTCTTGAAGCACGCGCCAACTATCGCTCCGATTTCGAAGGTGACCTGGAGGGAGCGCTCTTAGATATTCAGGCCGCGCTGAAGACCGCGCCTGGCTCAACCGGTTTCTGGAATGCCCTGGGAAACATACAGTCAGCACGCGGAGACGACAGGTCGGCGGAAGCTGCTTTCAAAAAATCCATAGCGCTGGATCCCCATGATCCGGTGGCCTATTCGAATCTCGCCAACCACTATCTTAGCCAATATCGCGTCAAGGAAGCCAAGGCGCTAATAGACAAGGCGCTGGAGGTTGATCCTACCTTCGATCTCGCGCTCGTGGACCGTGGCCGTTACAACCTGCAGACCGGCAACCTCGATGCCGGCCTGGAAGACATGCTCGGCGGCACCGTCGCCAACCCGGCGTATTCCGCCGGCCAGACTATGCTCGCAGCCGCTCATTACGAGAAGGGAGATCGGGTAGCAGCCGGTCAGGCACTGGACAATGCCGACCGATTGGACAACAACAGCCCTGCGGTCTCGGCCTTTCGTACTGCTTTGGCGATCGACAGCTATGACTCGGAAGGGGCAATCCGGCACGCGCAGGACTATGTAAAGCGCTCCCGCGCACGCGGTGGTCACTACAGCTCGCTGGGAGCAAATCAGGCTGCCGGCTCGACGCTTAACGACGCCTTTCGTTTCCAGGGGATGAATTCCTGGGCGGAATACTATAGCGACGCAGTATTCGATCCCTTCGCCGGCACGGCGTATCTTGACCAAAGCATTCGCGGCAGCGCCGACATCTTTGCGAACGACTATTCTCCCGGCACGGATATCTTCAACAACAGCGCGAACGGCCAATCATTTTCAGGCTTTCTGCAAGCGCTGATGCTCGAACCTCACATGATATCGGGGCGCTCGCGTTCAGCGAACTTCTTCCGGCGGCCGTTTTTCGAAACCTCGCTCGGGGGAGGGGTTACGGATACGAGCGGGGAGCTGGGTTATGTCGCCGAGGGCGAAGTGCGAGGTTATAGCAACCTGCCGTTCCCGATCAGTTTCTATGGAAATCTGAAATGGGAAACGGTCCCGGAAAGCCGTGACGTAGTGGCGTTGAGCGATCTCGTTACTGAAAACAAAGTCCTCGGCGGCAACGGTTATCTGACAGCCAACCCGACACCATATGACCGGATCGTATTCTACTTCAATCAGGCAAAAAGCGACTTTAATTTTGAGGTACAAAATGAGGTCGACGTAGCACCGCTTTTGGGGATTCCAAGGCCATTCCTGCTTCCCGTTACACTTCAGCAGTCGCAGTCTAACACGGTAACGAATGGCGGAATCGGTTGGAGCCATACGATCGGACATCAGAATGTCGTGAACACTGCTCTGCTGTTCAATCGGCTTGATAGCCAGAGCGATATGAGTAGGGTCCTGGATTTCTTCGGGATACCTTTAGCGATCGACACCATGCAAAGCGACTTCGAGCAAGAATCATATATCGGTGCGTTGAACCATACAGTAGCTATGGGTGATTTCGTGTGGCGTTACGGCATCGAGGGTGGCTGGCTCCACGACAATGTTTTTCAGCGGATGGAAAATTTCACGACGTTTCCAACTACTGTCGCGACTCTTTCCTCATCCAGTAGCATCGGGATCGGCCGAACCTACGTCGATCTGCTTCACGAGATTAACCCCAATATCAAGGCGGAGTACGCTCTTTTCGGTACAGTGCTTTCGGGAGATGAGACGAATATCCTACGCCTTGACCCGCGGGTGGGACTTGCTTGGTCGCCGACAGAGGGCCAATGGCTGAGGGCCGGATTTATTCGAAATAGCGTCGATATCTCCACGCCAACCCTCTCGCCTATTGGCATTGTCGGTCTGCAGCCGAACCAGATATCCACTGAAACGGAAGGATACACAGACACCCTCGCGATGCGGTGGGATGCTGAGTGGACGCCTGATTTCTTCACCGCTGTCGAATTCCAACATCAGGACATCAAAGATCCGCAAATAACAATTCCCTTGTCCGCCATTCCCTTCACCACGTCCGAAGGCAGGATCGATCGGGCGAGTGCCAGCGCCAACCTCCTGCTGGGCCATGGTTTCGGCTTGTCTTCAACTCTCGCCTACACCGCTTCCGAAGACGAAGATCCTGCGTCCGCGACCTTCGGCAATTCGCTTCCCTATATTCCCGAATGGGCCGGGCAGGTGGCACTGACCTGGGTCAATGAGGCCAATGTCAAAGCGACCATCGCCGCGAATTACGTCGGGCAACGCGTCAATGAAGGCGGCACCAACCTCGACGATTATTGGACACTCGATGCCAACCTTGTCTGGGAGCCCTTCGACAAGCTGTTCGAGCTGGAGCTGGCAGCCTACAATCTGCTCGATGAAGAGATCGAGCTGAACGCCGGCTTGCCCGGCTGGGGCCGGGTCTTCAAGGGCACGCTTAAAGTTCGCTTCTGATGGCCCGTTGGCGTCCTCCATCACTTTCGGCACCGCGTTTCTTTTCATCACGAGCCGCGCGGGTCGTGATCGTCGCGGTTTTCGTTCTAGCCGCAGTCGCTTTATTTAGCCGGCTTCCGGGATGGCCGCTGATCGACTACCGCGCTTTCGACTATCTCTCCACCATCGGCGCTCCATCGTTGCCGGAGGAAGGACCGATCATCGTTGCGATCGACGAGCCGTCGCTAGCGGAGATCAACGTGCAGTGGCCCTGGCCACGCAGCCAGCACGCCAAGTTGATTTCGGCTCTTCGTGCCGCAGGCGCGAAGGTGATCGGTCTGGACATCATTTTTTCCGAGCCCTCGACGCCGGAAGAGGACGAGGCGCTCGCTGCGGCGCTCGGTCCGGATGTGGTCCTTGCCGGCGACGAGACGCTGGTGACGTCGGACCAGGCCGACCAGTTCATTCGCGTCCTGCCGCTGCCGATGTTTTCCGATAAATTGGCGCTGACGGGCATCGCCTCGGTGGGGCTGCACCGCGATGGCGTCCTGCGCGAAATGCCCCCCTATGACGACGGGTTTGCGGCGATGGTTGCGACCGCCGCCGGGGTGGACGCCGAGCTGCCGGAACGGACCGGCCTGATCCAGACATTCGGAGGCCAAAGGACGTACCCAACGGTTTCCTACTATCAGGCGCTCGATCCGGAAAATTTTCTGCCCGCGGGGATACTCAGGGACCGCACGGTCATCGTGGGCCTCAGCCTGCAGAACGCGCCTTCCATCGAAAACGGCGGAGCCGACGCTTTTGCGACATCCTATACCGTCCACACCGGCAGGCTCACTGCGGGTGCCGAGATACAGGCGACCATTTTCGACAACCTGCGGCTCAGGAACTGGATCGAAGAGGCCGGGGTGCTGGTAAGGCAGGGGCTTCTTTTCCTCGCAGTATTGTCGGCAGTCGCGCTGGTGTGGAACGGGACCGGCTGGCGCACCGTGGCGGTCGGCGCCGCCGCGATCATTGTCCTCTTCGCAGGCAGTTACCTGGTGCTGCGCTTCGGCCGGGTGTTTGTCCCTCCCTTGGCGCCTTCGCTCGCCTTCATCGGTATCGCGGCAGCGCAGGCTACGCTCGACTACGCCCAGGAGCGGAAAAACCGCCGCCAGATCACGCGCGCCTTTTCGCAATACCTGGCGCCGGCGCTGGTCGATCAGCTTGCCCGCGATCCATCCAAGCTGAAGCTCGGCGGCGAAAAGCGGGAGCTTTCCATTCTCTTCTGCGACGTGCGCGGCTTCACCACGATTTCGGAGCAGCTGAAGAACGATCCGCAGCAACTGACGGCGCTGATCAATCGCCTTCTGACGCCGCTCTCCGAGATCGTCCTGTCGCATTCCGGAACGATCGACAAATATATCGGCGATTGCCTCATGGCTTTCTGGAACGCTCCGCTGGACGATCCCGCCCATGCGGTGCATGCGGTTTCTGCGGCACTCGATATGCTCGAGGCCATCGAGGTGCTGAACGCGGATCTCAAGGCCGAGGCCGACATCGCCGGCAGAACCCATTATCCCCTCAGGATCGGCATCGGCATCAATACGGGCGAATGCGTCGTCGGAAATATGGGCTCCACCAGCCGTTTCGACTATTCGGCTTTGGGTGACGCGGTCAACCTGGCGGCGAGGCTCGAAGGGGCATCCAAAGCCTACGGCGTACCGCTGCTGCTCGGCGAGGGGACAGCGCGCTCGGTGAGCGATGCCTTTGCCGTGCTGGAACTCGACCGGATCACGGTCAAGGGCAAGACTGAAGAATCACCTGTCTTCACCGTCACGCGCAAATGCGCCGAAGACGCGCTCGCGGCACATCGTCAATTCCTGGAAGCACATTATCGCCGGGATGTTGGCAGCCAGCAGCGGCTGGCGCCGAACCTGGCGCGCGATATTCCGGCACTCAAAGTTTATTACGAGCAGGCGCTTCAATCCGGCAGCGCCTGACGGGCAACGATCAGTGGACGGTGTCGAAACGGATTTCGTCTTCAAGCGTGCGGAATGCTTCGTAGAGCGCCTCGACCAGGATATCGGTCAACTGGTCGGCGTCGTTGTCCTGCAGGAACAGCGCGATCGACTGTTCGGAGGGCTGGGTAAAGGAAGTGGTATCGTTCGACATGTCATCGTCCCCAAATTGCGGCCGGCATCATTCCGGTTAGGGAGACGATAGAAATCGTGGCTTGCGCCGAACTGGACACGGGACATCACCATGTGCCCGACCCGAGAGAGAGGTGACGTTTTGTGCCGGA
>UBYX01000044.1 GCA_900469955.1 Hyphomicrobiales bacterium
TCCATCATCGAGTAAGCGATACCGGAATTGAATAAGACAGGCCCTGCCGGAAACGGCGGGGCCTTTTGCTTTTGGAGCTTTACATCCGGGGAAGTAGGTTTGGCGATCGATCAGCCGAGCAATTCGCTCTCGTAACGGTAGTAGGGGGTGTCGCGAGACTTGCGGAAGGCAAGGGGAAGCCGTTCTTTGGTTTCCAGGAGACGCGCCGCGACATTTTCCACGCCCGCCTGAATTGCCTCCCTACCGATGAAGCCGCCACGGACCTGGGTGGTCGCGCCAAGTGCCCGCGTAAAGGCGTCGAACAGGTCCGGATCGGGGGCGGTTGGGTTCTGCCAGAAGGCGGCAAGGCTTTCCTGAAAGGTGAGGCCGGGCACGTCGTAGATAGCAGAGCCGAGAGCAATGACCGGCCTGCCGGCAGCCAGTGCCGTCAGCCCGACCGTCGAATTGATGGTCACCACACCATGAGATTTTGCGATCAGCAGATCCGTATCGCCTCCGTCCGCGACGAAGACGCGATCGGCGACGCCATGCTTTCTTGCAGCCAGGTCGATACGGTTTGGCCAGCGGGAGAGGCCGTTGTCGATCGGGTGGATCTTGAAGAGAAGCCGGCTGTTCGCAGGCGCATGGTCGGCAAACGAGGCGATCGTCGCATCGACGAGCCTGAAGAGATCTCCGCCAGGGGCATGGCGCCTGATCTGATAGTCGCCAGGCAATTGCAGCGGACAGAAATAGAAAGGAGAGGGAGCCCCGTTTCGTGCGGAGAGGCAGGTTTCAATTGCCGTTCTTGCCTGGCGCCGACGTTTGCTGCGCGTGAGAGCTTTCCAGATCCAGCCGCTGTATTCGACCACCGGATGAACCGGCCCGTGCGTGCGATAGTGCGGATGGACGAACCAGCCGAGCGCGACGTTCGGAATATGGAACGCGAGATCGTAAAGGGCATAGGTCAGGAAGCTCGAGGGATAGAGCTTTTCCGAGGAAGCCGACGGTTGGCCGGCCGCCAGCGCTCTTATGTCCGCTGGCCTCGCGGGAAAGCGGGAGTGACCGGACATGCCATCCGGTTCGATCGTCAGCCAGTCGGGCCTGAGATAACCATGTTCCAGGATATGGACGCGCAGCCCCGCGCGGATCCCCAACTCGGCCGCCACCGCATGCGGCGTGCGCCCATCACCCAACATGACGATGTCGGTAATATTGTGATCGCGAATGTAGCAATTGAGATACACCGGCCAATCATTTGCACGGCCGCGGAAGAAGTCGCTTTCCTTCGGCCACCAAAATACCACATCCCCCAGGCAGAGGCTGATCTTTCGGATCGAAGCTCCTTTGTTTTCAACCGCTTCTGCTAGCCGCCCGAGGAATGGCGAAGCGGGACCTTGAAGGAACAGGAACGTGCGGGCTTTCATGTCACACAACCTGAGGAATGTTGGGGAACGTCTGGTTGAGCATTGACGGGAGGGGGACCTTAGTGAAAATACCCGCTCGGTGTATATCGGCCTTCGCGCAATTGAAATCGCTTTTCGCAGGCTTGTCGTTGGTTCAGTCTCAAGCAGCATTGGCTCTCGCATGACCAAAGTTCTGTTCCTTCAAGGTCCTCCATCGGTTTTCTGGCGCGAGCTGGCTGGTGCGTTCGAGGCGCAGGGCGTCGAGACCAAGAGGGTGAACTTCTCGTTTGGCGACCAGCTCTTCTGGTTCAAGCGAGGCGCGATCAATTATCGCGGGTCGCTGCGGGCCTGGCCGCGTTACCTGGCCAACCTGATTCGCCGCGAAGGCATCACCGACATCCTCTATTATGCGGACCGACTTCCTTATCACCGTCTTGCCGCGCGGGTTGGCCGCAAGCTCGGTGTCCGCTGCCATGCCGTGGAATTCGGTTATCTGAGGCCCGATTGGATCACGCTCGAACGCGATGGAATGGGGCGGTTCTCGCACTTCCCGAACGATCCTGAACACATTCGGCAGATCGCGGCCAAACTCGACCTTCCAGATTTGCACGCCCGCTACGGCCACACCTTCGGCCAAGAGGCCACCAGCGAAGTTGTCTACAACCTCGGAGCCTATTTCGGGCGTCTGATGTTTCCGTTCTACCGTGCCGACAAATATTACGACCCCTTGTTCGATTATATGTCCTGGCTTCCCCGCATGATGCGTCGCCGTCATCGCTTGCCGGAAGATTTCTGGACGGAAGAATCGCCACCGACCTATCTCGTAGCGCTGCAGTTGCAGAGCGACTATCAGATCCGCGCCAATTCGCCCTATCGGCATCTCTCTCAGATGCTGTCGCAGGTTTTCCGGTCGTTCGCCCGCAATGCTCCCGAGGGAGCAAGGCTTCTCATAAAGCAGCACCCTCTCGACAATGACCTCGAACGGTGGGGCAAGGTCGTCGCGAAACTCGCAGAAGATTATCGTATCCGCGAGCGCGTCTTCTTCATTGAGGAAGGAGAGCTGGGCGGCATCCTGAAGCGTTCGGCAGGGGTGATCATCGTAAACTCCACCACGGGGCTTCAAAGCCTCCGCGCCGGCGTGCCGACCATTGCTCTTGGCGCTGCCATCTACGATATCCCGGGGCTCACGCATCAGGCAGGTCTCGACAGTTTCTGGCATTACCCCGAGCCGATCGATGGCGATCTGCTGCGCGATTTCATCAAGACGATTGCGGCAACTATCCAGGTAAAGGGCAATTTCTATCATTCGGAGGGGCGTAAGCTCGCTGTCGAAACGATCGTCCACCGCGTTCGAGAGGGCCTGGTCAACGAGCCCGGCGCCTATGTGGAAAAACCGCCGCGCCTTTCCTGGCGGCGCCTGCCGTTTGCGCCCGAAAGGAATGTGCAGCCAGGCATTTTGTCGGGCGGGCTCGAGCTGCCAGGCAAGGAGATTCTCGTGGGACGGCCTGAGCCGGTCCTCTCCGTGGGGCGCTTTGCGGATGCCCCCGAGCCGCGTAACAGAAACCGGAGATAGAAGGCGGGGATATTCAAAAATGCGCTTGCAAAGCGCAGCGCATCCCCTTAAAGGGAGCGCCAAGCCAGTTGGCGGCGAGCCGGAGTTTCCGGTTTACGGTTCCGCCAGGGTTGAAGGGGTGTAGCTCAGTTGGTAGAGCGGCGGTCTCCAAAACCGCAGGTCGTCGGTTCAAGCCCGGCCGCCCCTGCCACTTTCAGATGATTGGCGCGAGATTATCCGCAGCGGAATTGTCGGGAAATGGCCGTCGTTCAAAACGGCGAAATTTCATCGAACACTGTTTTCCCTCTTGTGTAAAGGGGAAGGGGTGTTTATGTAGGTCAAAACAGACACGCGGTGCGTGGGGCTGAGCGAGTTCAGCTTTACGTGCCGTAATTGCGTGGACAATCTATGGCATCCAAAACCAATCCCGTTACGTTTCTGCGCCAGGTGCGCTCCGAAGCGACGAAAATTCATTGGCCGTCTCGTCGCGAGACTATGATCTCTACGGCTATGGTCCTGGTGATGGTTGTTTTCGCTGCGCTGTTTTTCTTCGCTGCGGACCAGCTTTTGGGCTGGTTGCTACGTTTGGTACTGAACGTCAGCGTTTGATTCTGGAGAATGAAGATGGCGGCGCGTTGGTACATCGTCCACGCATATTCGAATTTTGAGAAGAAGGTTGCCGAGGATATCGAGAACAAGGCTCGCCAGAAGGGGCTTGAGCATCTGTTCGAGAAGATCTTGGTGCCGACCGAGAAGGTCGTCGAGGTGCGTCGCGGCCGCAAGGTCGATTCCGAGCGCAAGTTCTTTCCGGGTTACGTCATGGTTCGGGCCAATCTGACCGACGAGGCGTATCACCTGATCAAGAACACCCCGAAGGTGACTGGCTTCCTCGGTTCCGACAATAAGCCGGTTCCGATTCCGGACTTCGAAGCGGAGCGCATCCTGGGTCAGGTTCAGGAGGGTGTCGAGCGGCCGAAGTCCTCGATTACCTTCGAGATCGGCGAGCAGGTTCGCGTTTCGGATGGTCCTTTCGCGTCCTTCAACGGCACCGTTCAGGATGTCGACGAAGAGCGCTCCCGCCTCAAGGTGGAGGTCTCGATCTTCGGTCGTGCGACCCCGGTCGAGCTGGAATACGCTCAGGTCGAAAAGGTCTGATGAGTTTTTAGAATGGGGCCTGCTGTTTGTTCAGTGGGCCTCGTGCGGCGTTTGCCGCAAGCGCGTGGGAGGAACGGTGCCTTAGCCGGGTACTTCTACCGAACCACGCAACCGCAGCCGCCGACGAAGGTCGGCATATGGGGCCGGGCGACCGGTCCATAACGAAAGGCAGAGAGAAATGGCTAAGAAAGTAGCAGGCCAGCTCAAGCTTCAGGTCAAGGCAGGATCGGCAAACCCGTCCCCGCCGATCGGCCCGGCGCTTGGTCAGCGTGGCATCAACATCATGGAATTCTGCAAGGCGTTCAATGCCGCCACGCAGGAAATGGAAAAGGGTATGCCGATCCCGGTCGTCATCACCTATTACCAGGACAAGTCTTTCACCTTCGCGATGAAGCAGCCGCCCGTCAGCTACTGGCTGAAGAAGGAAGCGAAGATCACCTCCGGTTCCAAGACGCCGGGCAAGGGCGCCAAGGCCGGTACCCTCACCAAGGCTCAGATCAAGACGATCGCCGAAGCCAAGATGAAGGATCTGAACGCCGCCGACATCGAAGGCGCAATGGCCATGATCGAGGGCTCCGCCCGCGCCATGGGTCTGGAAGTGGTGGCTTAACATGGCAAAGCTTGCAAAGCGTATTCAGAAGATCCGCGAAGGCGTTGATCCGACCAAGCTGGTCGCCCTCAACGACGCCATCTCGATGGTCAAGGAACGTGCCGTCGCCAAGTTCGACGAAACGATCGAAATCGCGATGAACCTCGGCGTCGACCCGCGTCACGCAGACCAGATGGTCCGCGGCGTGGTCAATCTCCCGAACGGCACCGGCCGTGACGTTCGCGTCGCCGTTTTCGCTCGTGGCGCCAAGGCTGACGAAGCCAAGGCTGCCGGTGCCGACATCGTCGGCGCGGAAGATCTTCTCGAGATCGTCCAGGGCGGCAAGATCGATTTCGATCGCTGCATCGCGACCCCGGACATGATGCCGCTCGTCGGCCGTCTCGGTAAGGTTCTTGGCCCGCGCGGCATGATGCCGAACCCGAAGGTCGGAACCGTTACCATGGACGTCACGGGCGCCGTCAAGGCTTCCAAGGGCGGCGCTGTCGAGTTCCGCGTCGAAAAGGCTGGTATCGTTCACGCCGGCATCGGCAAGGCTTCCTTCGAAGCCAAGGCTCTTGAAGAAAACATCAAGGCCTTCGCTGACGCCGTCATCAAGGCAAAGCCGGCTGGCGCCAAGGGCAACTACGTCAAGCGCGTAGCGATTTCGTCGACCATGGGGCCGGGCGTCAAGATCGACCCGACCACGGTAACGGCCTGACAAGAATTTTCCGGCGCCCTAAGGCGTCGGAAAGACTGAATTCCGGTCCTTCGGGGCCGGGATTTCCGGAGAGATCCGGAATTCCTGTCCGAGATTGCAGGTGGCTTAGGCCTTAATTGCCTGCATGAGACGGGTAAGACCCGATTTTGACAAGCGCCAAGGCGCTTTCGGTTTCGGTTCGAGCCTAGTGTGCCTTGTGCCTGTAGCCGTTCGGCGACAGAGCGAGGGGACAGGATCCTCAAGCGTCGCTTGGGGTCCGACAAGGGATCCCTTGAGGCAAAGGCAAACCGATGGGGCCTGCAGGATTGCGGTCCCGTCAACTGGAGACAGACAGTGGAAAGAGCGGAAAAGCGCGAATTTGTCACGGAGCTGAGCGAAGTCTTCAAGGCTTCAGGCTCGGTTGTCGTGGCCCACTATGCTGGTGTCACAGTTGCGCAGATGAACGATTTTCGTTCGAAGATGCGCGCTGCTGGCGGCACCGTCAAAGTCGCGAAAAACCGCCTGGCCAAGATCGCTCTTCAGGGTACGGAGTCGGAAGGGATGTCAAATCTCTTCAAGGGTCAGACGCTGATCGCATTCAGCGAAGACCCGGTAACGGCTCCCAAGGTCGTCATGGATTTCGCCAAGACCAACGACAAGATCGTTGTGCTCGGCGGCGCCATGGGTGCAACCACGCTCACTGCGGATGCGGTCAAGTCGCTTGCGACCCTGCCTTCGCTGGACGAGCTTCGCGGCAAACTGCTGGGCCTTCTCAATGCCCCGGCTACCCGCGTGGCCACGGTTGTCGCCGCACCGGCAAGCCAGCTTGCCCGCGTGTTCGCGGCCTACGCCAAGAAGGACGAAGAAGCCGCTTAAGGTGGTTTTTTGCTGTTCAAATCAAACCAGATCGAACCGAATATAAGGAACTAGAAAATGGCTGATCTCGCAAAGATCGTTGAAGACCTCTCTGCTCTCACCGTTTTGGAAGCTGCTGAGCTTTCCAAGCTGCTTGAAGAAAAGTGGGGCGTTTCTGCCGCTGCTCCGGTAGCTGTTGCTGCCGCTGGTGGCGCTGCTGGTGCTGCTGCTCCGGCAGAAGAAGAAAAGACCGAGTTCGACGTCATCCTGACGGATGCCGGCGCCAACAAGATCAACGTCATCAAGGAAGTCCGCGCCATCACCGGTCTCGGCCTCAAGGAAGCCAAGGACCTCGTCGAAGGCGCTCCGAAGGCTGTCAAGGAAGGCGTTTCCAAGGCTGAAGCCGCTGACCTCAAGAAGAAGCTTGAGGATGCCGGCGCTAAGGTCGACGTGAAGTAATACTGGAATGCGGTGGGAAAGGGACTATCTCTTTCCCACCGATTTCCCCCCGAACTTATTACCCAGGGACCGTCTGGCACGGTCCCTGGGTAATGGGTTCTCAAGAGGATGGTCCCCAACCAAACCGCTTTTAGGCAATCCGGCCGGCGCGTTTGGGAGACGGGACGAGATTGAGAATACCATGTCGACGGGAGATCGAATGGCCAGCGAACCCCGTCCGTTGCAGGCCCGGATGCAATTTTGAAGGAGCGACGATGGCTCAGACCCTTTCCTTTAATGGTCGTAGGCGCGTACGCAAGTTTTTTGGAAAAATCCCCGAAGTCACCGAGATGCCGAACCTTATCGAGGTTCAGAAGGCGTCCTATGACCAGTTCCTTATGGTCGACGAGCCGAAGGGCGGCCGCCCGGACGAAGGTCTGAACGCCGTCTTCAAGTCCGTCTTCCCGATCACTGATTTCTCCGGCGCTTCGATGCTGGAATTCGTGTCCTACGAATTCGAGCCGCCGAAGTTCGACGTCGAGGAATGCCGCCAGCGCGATCTGACCTATGCTGCGCCGTTGAAGGTGACCCTGCGTCTCATCGTATTTGATATCGACGAGGATACCGGCTCCAAGTCCATCAAGGACATCAAGGAACAGTCCGTCTATATGGGCGACATGCCGCTCATGACCGACAACGGTACGTTCATCGTGAACGGCACCGAGCGCGTGATCGTGTCCCAGATGCACCGTTCGCCGGGCGTTTTCTTCGACCACGACAAGGGCAAGAGCCATTCGTCGGGCAAGCTGCTTTTCGCCGCTCGCGTCATTCCGTATCGCGGTTCCTGGCTCGACATCGAGTTCGACGCCAAGGACATTGTCTATGCCCGCATCGATCGCCGCCGCAAGATTCCGGTATCGTCGCTGCTGATGGCGCTTGGAATGGACGGCGAAGACATTCTGTCGACCTTCTATTCGAAGTCCAACTACGAGCGCGATGGCGATGGCTGGCGGATTCCGTTCCAGGCAGAAACCCTCAAGGGCGCCAAGGCTCTTTCCGACATGATCGACGCCGACACTGGCGAAGTGGTGGTCGAGTCTGGCAAGAAGCTGACCCCGCGTCTGCTCCGGCAGCTGTCCGAGAAGGGCCTCAAGGCGCTCAAGGCAACCAATGACGATCTCTACGGCAACTATCTCGCCGAAGACATCGTTAACGTGGAAACCGGTGAGATTTATCTCGAGGCCGGCGACGAGATCGACGAGAAGACCCTGCCGGTCATCCTCAATGCCGGTTTCGACGAAATCCCGGTTCTCGGCATCGACCACATCAATGTCGGCGCCTACATCCGCAACACGCTCGCCGCTGACAAGAACGAGAACCGCCAGGACGCTCTGTTCGACATCTACCGCGTCATGCGTCCGGGTGAACCGCCGACCATGGAATCGGCAGAAGCCATGTTCAACTCGCTGTTCTTCGATGCGGAGCGTTATGACCTCTCCGCCGTCGGCCGCGTGAAGATGAACATGCGTCTTGATCTAGACGTTGCCGACACGGTCCGCACGCTCCGCAAGGACGACATCCTGGCTGTGGTCAAGATGCTTGTTGAACTGCGCGACGGCAAGGGCGAGATCGACGACATCGACAACCTCGGCAACCGCCGTGTCCGTTCCGTCGGCGAGCTGATGGAAAACCAGTACCGTCTCGGTCTGCTCCGCATGGAGCGCGCGATCAAGGAACGCATGTCCTCGATCGAAATCGACACTGTCATGCCGCAGGACCTGATCAACGCCAAGCCGGCAGCTGCCGCCGTTCGCGAATTCTTCGGATCCTCGCAGCTGTCGCAGTTCATGGACCAGGTGAACCCGCTTTCGGAAATCACCCACAAGCGCCGTCTTTCGGCTCTTGGCCCAGGTGGTCTGACCCGCGAGCGCGCGGGCTTCGAAGTCCGCGACGTTCATCCGACCCACTACGGCCGTATCTGCCCGATCGAAACGCCGGAAGGCCCGAACATCGGTCTGATCAACTCGCTTGCCACCTTCGCCCGCGTCAACAAGTACGGTTTCATCGAAAGCCCGTACCGCAAGATCGTCGACGGCAAGGTGACCAACGACGTTCTTTACCTTTCCGCCATGGAAGAGGCGAAGTATTACGTCGCGCAGGCAAACGCCGAGCTGGATAAGAACGGTTCGTTCGTGGAAGAGTTCGTGGTCTGCCGCCATGCGGGCGAAGTGATGCTCTCGCCGCGCGACACCATCAACCTGATGGACGTCTCGCCGAAGCAGCTCGTTTCGGTCGCGGCAGCGCTGATCCCGTTCCTGGAAAACGACGACGCCAACCGCGCGCTCATGGGCTCCAACATGCAGCGTCAGGCCGTGCCGCTGGTGCGTGCTGAAGCTCCGTTCGTTGGTACCGGCATGGAGCCGGTCGTCGCCCGCGACTCCGGTGCAGCGATTGCTGCCCGCCGTGGCGGTGTGGTCGACCAGGTCGACGCGACCCGTATCGTTATCCGCGCCACCGAAGACCTCGATCCGTCGAAGTCGGGCGTCGATATCTATCGTCTGCAGAAGTTCCAGCGTTCGAACCAGAACACCTGCGTCAACCAGCGCCCGCTGGTCGCCGTCGGTGACATCCTGAACAAGGGCGACATCATCGCCGACGGTCCGTCGACGGACCTCGGTGACCTGGCGCTCGGCCGCAACGCGCTCGTCGCGTTCATGCCCTGGAACGGCTACAACTACGAAGACTCGATCCTGCTTTCCGAGCGCATCGTGTCGGACGACGTGTTCACCTCCATCCACATCGAGGAATTCGAAGTGATGGCGCGTGACACCAAGCTTGGTCCGGAAGAAATCACGCGCGACATTCCGAACGTTTCGGAAGAAGCGCTGAAGAACCTCGACGAAGCCGGCATCGTCTATATCGGTGCCGAAGTTCAGCCGGGCGACATCCTCGTTGGCAAGATCACACCGAAGGGCGAAAGCCCGATGACGCCGGAAGAAAAGCTTCTGCGCGCCATCTTCGGCGAAAAGGCCTCCGACGTTCGCGATACCTCCATGCGCATGCCTCCGGGCACGTTCGGCACGGTCGTCGAAGTCCGCGTCTTCAACCGTCACGGTGTGGAGAAGGACGAACGCGCCATGGCGATCGAGCGTGAGGAAATCGAACGCCTCGCTAAGGACCGCGACGACGAACAGGCGATCCTCGACCGCAACGTCTATGGCCGCTTGACGGACATGCTGCGCGGCCAGATGGCAGTTGCCGGGCCGAAGGGCTTCAAGAAGGGTATCGAGCTCACCAACGCCGTCATCTCCGAATATCCCCGCTCGCAGTGGTGGATGTTCGCAGTCGAAGACGAAAAGGTGCAGGGCGAAGTCGAAGCTCTCCGCGGCCAGTATGACGAGTCCAAGTCGCGCCTTGAACAGCGCTTCATGGATAAGGTCGAGAAGGTCCAGCGCGGCGACGAAATGCCCCCGGGCGTCATGAAGATGGTCAAGGTCTTCGTTGCTGTGAAGCGCAAGATCCAGCCAGGCGACAAGATGGCCGGCCGTCACGGCAACAAGGGTGTCGTATCGCGCATCGTGCCCGTCGAAGACATGCCGTTCCTCGAAGACGGTACGCATGTCGACATCGTCTTGAACCCGCTCGGCGTGCCTTCGCGCATGAACGTCGGCCAGATTCTCGAGACCCATCTTGCATGGGCCTGCGCCGGCATGGGCAGGCGCATCGGCCAGATGCTCGAAGAGTACAAGAAGTCGAGCGACATCACGGACCTCAAGCGCGAGCTGAGAGACGTCTACGAGAGCATGGCGAACGACGAAGTGGCGAACTTCGACGACGAATCTCTCGTCCGTCTCGCCGAGCAGTCGAAGCGCGGTGTTTCGATCGCGACGCCCGTCTTTGACGGCGCTCACGAGCCGGATGTGGCGTCCATGCTGAAGAAGGCTGGTCTCGATCCGTCGGGTCAGTCGGTCCTGTACGATGGCCGCACCGGTGAGGCCTTCGACCGTAAGGTCACCGTCGGCTATATGTACATGATCAAGCTGAACCACCTCGTGGACGACAAGATTCACGCCCGTTCGATCGGTCCCTACTCGCTCGTCACCCAGCAGCCGCTGGGAGGCAAGGCGCAGTTCGGCGGCCAGCGTTTCGGGGAAATGGAGGTCTGGGCACTGGAAGCTTACGGCGCCGCCTACACGCTGCAGGAAATGCTGACCGTGAAGTCGGACGACGTGGCAGGTCGTACAAAGGTCTACGAGGCGATCGTCCGTGGTGACGACACGTTCGAGGCCGGCATTCCGGAGAGCTTCAACGTTCTCGTCAAGGAAATGCGCTCGCTGGGTCTCTCGGTCGAACTCGAAAACTCGAAGATCGAGACGGGCGAGGGCGGCCAGCAACTGCCGGACGCTGCAGAATAATCAAGGAAAAGGCGCGCGCCCGACGATGGCGCGCGCCGCTCCCGCCGCCGGCCTGTCGGCCGTGTCGGGGAACTTTTGCCGCATTTCGCGGCTATGACCGTTTTAGAGCATCGGACTGTCCGCCCCGGGAACCTGGACCGTACCGATCGCAAGCCGAGGGCTTCCGCCCCTAAAGGAGATAGGCATGAACCAAGAGGTCATGAATCTTTTCAATCCGCAGGTGCCTGCGCAGCACTTTGACTCGATCCGTATTTCGATCGCGTCCCCGGAGAAGATTCTCTCCTGGTCCTACGGTGAAATCAAAAAGCCGGAGACCATCAACTACCGCACGTTCAAACCTGAACGCGACGGCCTCTTCTGCGCGCGCATCTTCGGGCCGATCAAGGACTACGAGTGCCTTTGCGGCAAGTACAAGCGCATGAAATACAAGGGCATCATCTGCGAAAAGTGCGGCGTCGAAGTAACGCTGTCGCGCGTTCGCCGTGAGCGCATGGGCCATATCGAGCTTGCCGCTCCCGTCGCCCATATCTGGTTCCTGAAGTCGCTGCCGTCCCGCATCGCGACCCTTCTCGACATGACGCTGAAGGATGTCGAGCGCGTTCTCTATTTCGAGAACTACATCGTGACCGAGCCGGGCCTGACCGCGCTCAAGGAAAACCAGCTTCTTTCCGAAGAAGAGTACATGATCGCCGTCGATGAATACGGCGAGGATCAGTTCACGGCGATGATCGGCGCCGAGGCCATCTATGAGATGCTCGCCTCGATGAATCTCGAGAAGATCGCTGGCGACCTGCGTTCGGAGCTTGCCGACACCACGTCGGATCTCAAGCAGAAGAAGCTGATGAAGCGTCTGAAGATCGTCGAGAACTTCATCGAGTCCGGCAACCGCCCGGAATGGATGATCATGAAGGTCGTTCCGGTCATCCCGCCGGATCTGCGTCCGCTCGTTCCGCTCGATGGCGGTCGTTTCGCGACGTCCGACCTGAACGATCTCTATCGTCGCGTCATCAACCGTAACAACCGTCTGAAGCGCCTGATCGAACTGCGCGCTCCGGGCATCATCATCCGCAACGAAAAGCGCATGCTGCAGGAATCTGTCGATGCGCTGTTCGACAACGGCCGTCGTGGCCGCGTCATCACCGGCGCCAACAAGCGTCCGCTGAAGTCGCTCTCCGACATGCTGAAGGGCAAGCAGGGCCGCTTCCGTCAGAACCTGCTCGGCAAGCGTGTGGACTATTCCGGCCGCTCGGTCATCGTGACCGGTCCGGAACTCAAACTGCACCAGTGCGGCCTGCCGAAGAAGATGGCGCTCGAGCTCTTCAAGCCGTTCATCTACGCCCGTCTTGATGCCAAGGGTTACTCCTCCACCGTCAAGCAGGCCAAGAAGCTGGTCGAGAAGGAAAAGCCTGAGGTCTGGGATATCCTCGACGAGGTCATCCGCGAACATCCGGTTCTCTTGAACCGCGCGCCGACGCTGCACCGCCTGGGCATCCAGGCCTTCGAACCGATCCTGGTCGAAGGCAAGGCGATCCAGCTGCATCCGCTCGTCTGCACGGCCTTCAACGCCGACTTCGACGGTGACCAGATGGCCGTTCACGTGCCGCTGTCGCTCGAAGCCCAGCTCGAAGCCCGCGTGCTGATGATGTCGACGAACAACATCCTGCATCCCGCGAACGGTGCACCGATCATCGTTCCGTCGCAGGACATGGTTCTCGGCCTCTACTATCTCTCGATCGTGAACCAGAACGAGCCGGGCGAAGGCATGGTGTTCTCGGACATGGGCGAACTGCACCATGCGCTGGAAAACAAGGTCGTTACCCTGCATGCCAAGATTCGCGGTCGCTTCAAGACCGTTGATGCCGAAGGCAAGCCGGTTTCCAAGATCTACGAAACGACACCCGGCCGCATGATCATCGGCGAGCTTCTGCCGAAGAACGTCAACGTGCCGTTCGACATCTGCAACCAGGAAATGACCAAGAAGAACATCTCCAAGATGATCGACACGGTCTACCGTCACTGCGGACAGAAGGACACGGTGATTTTCTGCGACCGCATCATGCAGCTCGGCTTCACCCATGCGTGCAAGGCCGGCATTTCGTTCGGCAAGGACGACATGGTCATTCCGGACACCAAGGTAAAGATCGTCGGTGATACCGAAGCCCTGGTGAAGGAATACGAGCAGCAGTACAACGACGGCCTGATCACCCAGGGCGAGAAGTACAACAAGGTCGTCGACGCCTGGGGCAAGGCCACCGAAAAGGTTGCAGAAGACATGATGGCCCGCATCAAGGCCGTCGAGTTCGATCCTGAAACCGGTCGCCAGAAGCAGATGAACGCCATCTACATGATGTCGCACTCGGGTGCTCGTGGTTCTCCGAACCAGATGCGCCAGCTGGGCGGCATGCGTGGCCTGATGGCCAAGCCCTCGGGCGAGATCATCGAAACGCCGATCATCTCGAACTTCAAGGAAGGCCTGACCGTTAACGAGTACTTCAACTCGACCCACGGTGCCCGTAAGGGTCTCGCAGACACCGCCTTGAAGACCGCGAACTCCGGTTACCTGACCCGTCGTCTCGTCGACGTCGCGCAGGATTGCATCGTCAATCTGGTCGATTGCGGCACCGAGAGCGGTCTCACCATGACCGCGATCGTCGACGCCGGCCAGGTCGTGGCTTCGATCGGCGCCCGCGTTCTCGGCCGAACCGCACTTGACGATATCGATCATCCGGTCACGGGTGCACGCATCGTCGATGCCGGCAAGATGATCCTCGAGCCGGATGTCATCGAGATCGAAAAGGCTGGTATCCAGTCGATCCGCATCCGTTCGGCGCTGACCTGCGAAGTTCAGACGGGCGTCTGCTCGGTCTGCTACGGCCGAGATCTGGCCCGTGGTACTCCGGTCAACATGGGCGAAGCCGTTGGCGTTATCGCTGCTCAGTCGATCGGCGAGCCGGGTACCCAGCTCACCATGCGTACCTTCCACTTGGGCGGTACAGCAAACGTGGTCGACCAGTCGTTCCTAGAAGCGTCGTATGAAGGCACGATCCAGATCAAGAACCGCAACATGCTGCGGAATTCGGAAGGCGTTCTCGTCGCGATGGGCCGCAACATGGCGGTCACCATTCTCGACGAGCGCGGCGTGGAACGTTCCTCGCAGCGCGTCGCCTACGGTTCGAAGCTGTTCGTGGATGACGGCGACAAGGTTCGTCGCGGTCAGCGTCTGGCAGAGTGGGACCCCTACACACGCCCGATGATGACGGAAGTGGAAGGTACGGTTCAGTTCGAAGACGTGGTCGACTCGATCTCGGTTTCGGAATCGACCGACGAATCCACCGGCATCACCAAGCGCCAGGTCATCGACTGGCGTTCGACGCCGCGCGGTACGGACCTGAAGCCTGCGATCGTCATCAAGGACGCGTCCGGCAACATCATGAAGCTAGCCCGCGGTGGCGAAGCCCGCTTCAACCTGTCGGTCGACGCCATCCTGTCGGTAGAGCCGGGTGCCAAGGTCTCCCAGGGCGACGTTCTCGCCCGTGTGCCGATGGAAAGCGCCAAGACCAAGGACATC
The DNA here is from genome assembly GCA_900469955.1 of Hyphomicrobiales bacterium. Taxonomy (GTDB): domain Bacteria; phylum Pseudomonadota; class Alphaproteobacteria; order Rhizobiales; family Rhizobiaceae; genus Neorhizobium. The sequence goes on from UBYX01000044.1 coordinate 14,652, forward strand.
ACCGGTGGTCTGCCGCGCGTTGCCGAGCTCTTCGAAGCCCGTCGTCCGAAGGATCACGCCATCATCGCTGAGATCGATGGTACGATCCGCCTCGGCCGCGACTACAAGAACAAGCGTCGCGTCATGATCGAGCCGGCGGAAGACGGTGTCGAACCGGTCGAATACCTGATCCCGAAGGGCAAGCCCTTCCATCTTCAGGAAGGCGACTACATCGAAAAGGGCGACTACATCCTCGACGGCAATCCTGCGCCGCACGACATCCTGGCGATCAAGGGCGTGGAAGCACTTGCTTCCTACCTCGTGAACGAGATCCAGGAAGTCTACCGTCTGCAGGGCGTTGTTATCAACGACAAGCACATCGAGGTCATCGTCCGTCAGATGCTGCAGAAGGTCGAGATCACCGATGCCGGCGACAGCCAGTACATCGTCGGTGACAATGTCGATCGGATCGAGCTGGAAGATGCCAACGAGCGTCTTGCCGAAGAAGGCAAGAAGCCCGCTTACGGCGAGCCGGTCCTGCTCGGCATCACCAAGGCGTCGCTGCAGACGCCGTCCTTCATCTCGGCCGCATCCTTCCAGGAAACCACCAAGGTTCTCACGGAAGCTGCGATCGCCGGCAAGATGGACACGCTGCAGGGTCTCAAGGAAAACGTTATTGTCGGCCGTCTCATCCCGGCCGGTACCGGCGGCACTATGACCCAGATCCGCCGTATTGCCACTTCGCGCGACGACCTCATCATCGAGGAACGCAAGAAGGGCACAGGCGCTGCGTCTGCGACGCCTATGCTGCAGGACATGGCGGGCGAAAACGCACCCGCCGCTGAATAATCCGGCTTCTGTCGGTAGGAAATCAAAACCGCCTGGAGCGATCCGGGCGGTTTTTTGTTTTGAGCGGCAAGGGACGGACATCAAAAGCCGCCGGAAGGGGGCGGCGGCTTATGCATGCTATGGCCAACCCGGAGACATTTACATGAGTCGGATTTTCGGCAACTAACGTGCGCCGCCGGAAAGTTTTTCGAAAGCTTCAGGTGACACGTAGATGCTGATGGTCGCCTCGGTGCTCGGTGCCATTTCAATGATCGCCGCGACGTTATAGTTCATGATTTGTGGTGCAATGCCGAGCGGTGTGGTCATGCCGTTAGGATCGATGAGACGGATTTGATCGCCGACAATGACGGCAAGCGCATCGGCCACTTGTCGGCCAATCACGGCACTGCGGCCCGCAGTAAAGGTTGCGGGGTCGACGTCAGTCAAAATGTTGAGGCTGCGAAGATCGTCGACCTTGATGCCACGTACCAATACGCTAGCACTTCGATTATTGGCACTCGCCAGAGCTTCGGAAGATAGAGCAACCGTCGGGCCGTTGGCGAAAGCAGCCGTTTGCAAGAAAGCCGCGGCTGCGATCGGCATCAGATGTTGCAGAATTCCCATCCGGAGCGCCATTCGTCCAGCCACCTCCAGGTGAGCGCTGCCATTTTAATACGCCGACCAGACAGCCGGCAATAAGGGCCAGCATCGAAGGGGAGAGGTAAATCGGAACAGGCAAGTCAGCTCTCTTCCAGCCGGCGGGGAAGAGGCGGGGGCAACCCGCCTGTTCGGGGATGGCGAACTACTCGAAGCGGATAATCGCAACCTCGCCCTCGAGCGCACCCTGATAGGCAGAAGCATGCGGCTCCTCGGTGGGCTCGTCGGTGAGAACGCCGATCTGATCCAGATCCGCTTCGAAGAAGCCTTCTTCCGAGAGGGCGTTGAGCGCCTCGCGGACGGCGGTGTCGTCGTCCGGCGCGCGCAGCATGATGTGAAGCTCGACGCCTTCGCCGCCCTTCACCTCATAGCCCTTGCCGATAATGATGAATACCATCGGCGCATCGAGCCGGTTGTCATTGTCGGGCGTGCTGATCATCGTTGTCTCCGCGGCTTGGTTCCTAATACGTCCAAGACAGAAGCCGGACGGAAAGTTCCCCTTCTGTTTAGTCCATTGCCGGTGATTCCCAAATATTAATGCATGGAGCGGCAAAAAATCGTAAAACAAGGTAACTTGCGTCCTGCCAAGGGCCGGAACCCCGGCTTTTGGGCATTATTTTCGGTGCAGCCCTTGACGGGCAGGGGGGAAAACAGTAAACGCCCCGCATCGGAAGCGATGTGAGGCTTGTCCGTCCGGGATGACTCGTTCCGGAGTACGCCTCAGACACGGTTCCATACGCACGTTGAAGACACGAATGCTGCACGCATGACGCATGAGGAATGCGTCCTCTGCCTTTTGTGGTCCATCCGGAAAAGCGGATCGGGCCACGTTTTGCGCATGAGGAGATGTGTGTGTCGTCGCCGGCAACGGCATCAGAATGGCCCGCAAGGGCTTGGAAGAAGATTTTGCAAGGGATGGTTATATGCCTACCGTAAACCAGCTGATCCGTAAGCCGCGTCAGGCACAGGTAAAGCGCAACAAGGTTCCTGCTCTGCAGGAAAACCCGCAGAAGCGCGGCGTTTGCACCCGCGTTTATACGACGACCCCGAAGAAGCCGAACTCGGCTCTGCGTAAGGTCGCCAAGATTCGCCTGACCAACGGCTTCGAAGTCATCGGCTACATCCCGGGTGAAGGTCACAACCTTCAGGAACACTCGGTGGTGATGATCCGTGGCGGCCGCGTAAAGGACTTGCCGGGCGTTCGTTATCACATCATCCGCGGCGTTCTCGACACCCAGGGCGTCAAGAACCGCAAGCAGCGCCGTTCGAAGTACGGTGCGAAGCGTCCGAAGTAATTTCGGATTTCATCCTATCCGGCGCTGCGCGAGGTTCTCCGCGTGATAAAGCGCCAGCAACATATTAGAGACGAGAAGAAGTATGTCCCGACGCCATCGTGCAGAAAAGCGTGAGATCAACCCGGACCCGAAGTTCGGTGATCTCGTCGTCACCAAGTTCATGAATGCGATCATGCTCCACGGCAAGAAGTCCGTGGCTGAAAACATTGTCTATGGCGCGTTCGACGCCGTGCAGGGCAAGTCCAAGGCCGACCCGCTGGGCATCTTCCATCAGGCGCTCGACAACGTCGCGCCGCATGTCGAAGTTCGCTCGCGCCGCGTTGGTGGTGCTACGTACCAGGTTCCGGTCGACGTTCGTCCGGAGCGCCGGCAGGCTCTTGCGATCCGCTGGGTGATCGCTGCTGCCCGCAAGCGTAACGAAACGACCATGGTCGATCGTCTTTCCGGTGAACTCATGGATGCCGCAAACAACCGCGGCAGCGCCGTCAAGAAGCGTGAAGACACGCACAAGATGGCCGACGCCAACCGCGCCTTCTCGCATTACCGTTGGTAATCTTCACCCGATCGAATTTCGAAAGGCAGTCCTATGGCTCGCGAATATAAAATCGAAGACTACCGCAATTTCGGTATCATGGCGCATATCGACGCCGGCAAGACGACGACCACCGAGCGTATCCTCTATTACACCGGCAAGTCGCACAAAATCGGCGAAGTTCACGATGGCGCAGCCACGATGGACTGGATGGAGCAGGAGCAGGAGCGTGGCATCACGATCACGTCTGCTGCCACCACGACCTTCTGGAAGGGCCGTGACGGCAAGATGCGCCGCTTCAACATCATCGACACCCCCGGCCACGTCGACTTCACCATCGAAGTCGAACGCTCGCTGCGCGTGCTCGACGGCGCGATCGCTCTTCTCGACGCCAACGCAGGCGTAGAGCCGCAGACGGAAACCGTCTGGCGTCAGGCCGAGAAGTACAACGTTCCGCGCATGATCTTCTGCAACAAGATGGACAAGACCGGCGCGGACTTCTACCGCTCGGTCGAGATGATCAAGACCCGTCTCGGCGCAACTGCCGTCGTCATGCAGCTGCCGATCGGCGCTGAAACGGAATTCAAGGGCGTTGTCGACCTGATCGAGATGAACGCTCTCGTCTGGCGCGACGAATCGCTCGGCGCCCAGTGGGACGTCGTCGAAATTCCGGAAGACCTGAAGGAAAAGGCTGAAGAGTATCGCGAAAAGCTGATCGAGACGGTTGTCGAGATCGACGAAGAAGCGATGGAAGCCTACCTGAACGGCGACATGCCGGACAACGACAAGATCCGCGCCCTGGTTCGCCGCGGCACGATCGACGTCAAGTTCCATCCGATGTTCTGCGGCACCGCGTTCAAGAACAAGGGCGTTCAGCCGCTCCTCGACGCAGTTGTCGACTACCTGCCGTCGCCGCTCGACATCCCGGCGATCAAGGGCATCGACTTCAAGACCGAAGCCGAAATCGAACGTCATGCTGACGACGCTGAGCCGCTCTCCATGCTCGCGTTCAAGATCATGAACGACCCCTTCGTCGGTTCGCTCACCTTCGCCCGCATCTATTCTGGCAAGCTCGAAAAGGGTTCGTCGGTCATGAACACGGTCAAGGACAAGCGCGAGCGTGTCGGCCGTATGCTGCAGATGCACTCGAACTCCCGTGAAGACATCGAAGAAGCCTTCGCCGGCGACATCGTTGCTCTCGCAGGCCTTAAGGAAACCACCACGGGCGATACGCTTTGCGATCCCCTGAAGCCGGTTATCCTCGAGCGCATGGAATTCCCCGAGCCGGTCATCCAGATCGCCATCGAGCCGAAGTCCAAGGGCGACCAGGAAAAGATGGGCCTCGCGCTCAACCGCCTGGCAGCCGAAGATCCGTCTTTCCGCGTGAAGACGGACCAGGAATCGGGTCAGACGATCATCGCCGGCATGGGCGAACTGCATCTCGACATCATCGTCGACCGCATGCGTCGTGAGTTCAAGGTTGAAGCAAACGTCGGCGCGCCGCAGGTTGCTTACCGCGAAACCATCACGCGTCAGACGGAAAAGGACTACACCCACAAGAAGCAGTCGGGTGGTACCGGTCAGTTCGCACGCGTCAAGATCGTGTTCGAACCGAACCCGGAAGGCGACGACTTCAAGTTCGAGTCCAAGATCGTCGGCGGTGCTGTTCCGAAGGAATACATCCCGGGCGTTCAGAAGGGTATTGAAAGCGTTCTGTCTTCCGGCCCGCTGGCTGGCTTCCCGATGCTCGGCGTCAAGGCGACGCTGATCGACGGTGCCTTCCACGACGTCGACTCGTCGGTTCTGGCCTTCGAAATCGCTTCTCGTGCCTGCTTCCGTGAAGCAGCCCGCGAAGCTGGCGCTCAGCTCCTCGAGCCGATGATGAAGGTGGAAGTCGTGACGCCGGAAGATTACGTCGGTGACGTGATCGGCGATCTGAACTCCCGCCGTGGTCAGATCCAGGGTCAGGAATCGCGCGGCATCGCCGTCGTGATCGCCGCCCACGTGCCGCTGGCGAACATGTTCAAGTACGTGGACAACCTGCGCTCCATGTCGCAGGGCCGTGCACAGTACTCGATGGTCTTCGATCACTACGCACCGGTTCCGAACAACGTCGCGACCGAAATCCAGGCAAAGTACTCCGGTCAGAAGTGACCGGAGTAATCCGCCCAATAATTTGAGAGAATAACCCCTGACGGGGATAAGAACGGAGAGCCGGAAATGGCAAAGAGCAAGTTTG
>UBYX01000042.1 GCA_900469955.1 Hyphomicrobiales bacterium
CTCCGCATGCTCGACGAAATGCTCGCAGATTTCGTCGGGCATGCTTCCGGCGTCCTTCGGAAGCGCTATGCCTGAAAGTTTGAATTGCTGAACCGCGTTCATGGCCGGCTCTCCTTGAAATCTTGTTCCATTACCATCCTGTGTCTGCTGATCGGGAGCATGATCGGCCGACCCGAGGTGGGGTCGGGGATGATGCGGCTTTCGAGGCCGAAGACCCGTCTCACATTCTCCTCCGTCAACACATTCTCCGGGGCACCGGAGACGTGTATGCGGCCATCTGCCATTGCGACGAGGTAGTCTGCATAACGTGCCGCCAGGTTGAGATCATGCAGCACCATGATGACGGTGGTTCCGCGCGAATGGTTGAGATCGGTCAGCAGATCCAGCACCTCGACTTGGTGGCTGATATCGAGAAATGTCGTCGGCTCGTCCAGCAGCAGTACCTCCGTCTGCTGTGCCAATGCCATGGCGATCCAGACCCGCTGGCGTTGCCCGCCGGAAAGCTCGTCCACCGGCCTTTCGGCGAGATTGGATGTTTTGGTTGCGTCGAGTGCAGCGCTCACCGCCTCGTCGTCCTCAGGTTTCCAGCGCGAAAACAGGCTCTGATACGGATGCCGGCCTCGGCTCACGAGATCGGCAACGGTGATGCCTTCTGGAGCAATCGGCGATTGGGGAAGCAGCCCCAATGTCCGGGCCAATTCCCGCGGCGGTATCCGGTGGATCGACTTGCCGTCCAGCAGGACATGCCCTCGGTGCGGAAAGAGCAGCCGGGACATCGCACGCAGAAGTGTGGACTTGCCGCAGGCATTGGCGCCGACGATCACGGTAATCTTGCCGGGAGGCACGACAAGATCGAGCCCGTGCAAAATCTCGATCTCGCCGTAGCCGGCCGAAAGCTGGCTGACTGTAAGAGAGTGGACGATCAAAGCGAACTCCCGGTCCGGTTGGCGCGTACGATCAGAAAAATCAGGTATGGAGCACCCAAGGCTCCGGTCACGACACCGACCGGATAGCGGCTTTGCAAAAGGAACTGACCTGCATAATCACCCGCCAGCACCAATATCGCGCCAATCAGCGCCGAAGGGATCAGCAGCGATCCGTTGTGTCCCACGATGCGGGCAGCGATGGGTCCAGACAGAAAGGCCACGAAGGCTATCGGGCCCGTCACCGCCGTCGCGGTCGCAATCATGCCGACCGCCGTCACGATGATCATGATGCGGGTCCTCGCGACGCCAATCCCCAAGGCGGCGGCGGTATCGTCCCCCAGCCGCAATGCCTCCAGATCACGCGCGCGGCTTAGAAGAAGCCCGCCGAACACGACCAGCGCCATCAGAAGCGGGAGCGCCTGACCAAGCTGCGCCCCGTTGACGCTCCCGGTCAGCCAGCGGATCGCCTCCTGAAGGGTCCAGGCCGGAGCCTGGGAGAGAATGTAGGCGATAAAACTTTCCAGCATCGCCGAAACTCCGATCCCGACTAGGATGAGGCGGGTTCCAGCGACACCGTTTCTGGACGAGAGGGCATAAACCAGCAGCGCGACCCCCAGCCCGGCGATCACGGCAAAGATCGACACGACCGGCCCTTTCAGCGACAGCACGACAATGGCGAACACGGCTGCTGCGCTTGCACCCCAGCTGATCCCGATGATGTCCGGGCTTGCGAGCGGATTGCGCAGCATGATTTGAAAAGCTACGCCGCCTAGCCCGAAGCTCAGGCCCGCAAGCACCGCAAGCACAGCCCGCGGCAGCCTCAGTTCCCCAACGGTGAACCTTACGCCCGGCACGTTCTCGCCAAGCAGCACGCGGATGACATCCCCTGGCGGCGTGAAGGATTGTCCGAGCGACAGGGTAAGCGCAAAAGTCGCGATCACAAGAGCCAAGAGGATCGCGATGACAAGGGAGTGCCTGCGCGCACGGCGGCGGCGGCTTTCAATGATGCGGTCGAGGGTGGGGGAGAGCATCGTCACAACTCGCGCACCCGCTGGCGTCTGACAATCCAGATGAAGAACGGCGCGCCCACAAGTGCGGTGACGATGCCGACGTCGAGTTCGCCCGGTCTGGCGATAATACGTCCCACGATATCGGCGCCCAGTAGCAGGCAGGCTCCGCCCAATGCGGAAAAGGGCAGCAGCCACCGATGGTCGATCCCGACCAGCGATCGGCAAAGATGCGGCACGATCAATCCCAGGAAGCCGATGGGGCCGCAGACCGCTGTCGTTGCTCCGCACAAGAGAATTGCGCCAAACGCGGCAACCGCGCGAGCCGCTACGACGCGCTCGCCGAGCCCGGCCGCGAGTTCATCGCCCAATGCCAGCGAGTTCAGCTTTCGTGCCGAGAGAAGGCTGATCGCAAATCCGACCGCGAGAAACGGCAGCACCGGCAAAATACGGTCAAATGTCGCTCCGCCGACACCGCCTATTTGCCACGAGCGGATGCCGCCGGCGATATCGGCTCGGGGCAGCACCACTGCAAGCACCATGGAGGAGAAGGCAACCGACGTAGCGGCGCCGGCAAGCGCCAATTTGAGGGGAGTCGCTCCACCACGCCCGAGCGATCCGACGGCATAAACGAAGATCGCCGAACATGCGGCTCCGAAAACGGCGGTCCAGATATAGGCGTCGGCTGAGGCGATATCGAACCAGGTGACACCCAGGACGACGGCCAGCGATGCTCCCATATTGACTCCGAGAATGCCCGGATCGGCGAGAGGATTGCGCGTCACACCCTGCATGATCGCTCCAGCAAGCCCGAGTGCGGCTCCGGCGAGTAGGCCAAGCAGCGTCCTGGGAATGCGGACGTTGACGGCTGCTTGCCCAATGCTGTCGATCTGCCCGGCAAGAGCAGCGGCGATGTCGGTCCAGCCGACTTCGCGCGTCCCTATCGTGCACGAGAGCGCCAGGAGCACGGCAAGAAGCGTAAGCAGACCTGCCAGCCAAAGGCTCCGGAGACGGTTCGACCGCCCGGAAGCAGACCGGGGCGATTTTAGGCTGCCGGATGTCATTTCGACTTTCTGGCGGCGTCGGTTAACAAGGCCACATAGTCCTTCAATACCCAAGGGATCGAAAGGGGCGTCGGATTTGCCGCCGTGCCGAGCGGATCCCTGCCCAACATGACGAGCGCTCCTTTCTCGACAGCCGGCATTCTGGCCATCAGGGGGTTCGCCGCCAGCGCATCGAGCAGTTTCTGGTTCCCGTAGGTCACGACGAGGTCGACATCGTCGAATGCATCGATGCGCTCAGCGCTGATGGAACCTGAATACTTCCCCGGTGCCGAGGCTTCGACGACGCTTTTGGGTGCCTTCAGCCCGAGATCCCCAAAGAACTTCACCCGGGTATCGTTTGTTGTGTAGAAGTTGACGATACTCAGATCCGTAGCATCAAGATGAGTGATGAACATCGCCGATTTCCCCTGAAGTTCGGGGTGTCCGGCAACGGTCCGGGCGATATCGGCCTCGATCTTCGAAACCAGCGCCTCGCCCTCGGCAGCCATGCCGAGCCCGGCGCTGTTGAAGCGTATCATCTCGCGCCAGTCGGTCGACCACGGGGCTTCGGGATAGGCGACAACCGGAGCGATCTGGCTCAGGGTATCGTAGTCTGATTGGCTCAGACCGGAATAGGATGCCAGGATCACATCGGGATTGGTGGCCGCCACGGCCTCGAAATCGATTCCGTCACCCTCGTCGAAAAGCACCGGCTTGTCTGCATGGAGTTCGGCCAGTTTTTCAGCCACCCAAGGCAGGATCCCATCGTTATCGTCGTCGCCGAAATTGGCCGCGGCAAAACCGACGGGCACGATTCCAAGCGCCAATGGCACTTCATGGTTCGCCCAAGCAACCGTCGCTACCCGCTCTGGCTTTTTGGTGAGAGTGGTCGTGCCGAGAGCATGCTTGATGGTGATCGGATAGGACGTGCCTTCCTCCGCGCCAGCCTCGCTGAAGGCAATAATCCAAAAGCAAGCCGCCGCCATCCGTACGGCAGGAAGAAAGAAACGCAGCATGGAACGGACCCCGCCTCGTGTTAAGTGGACTTCAATTCTCAGGTTCATTGGGCGGCGTCAACGAAAATGCCGGCGCTGGGGAAAGGAGCCGCGATATTTCCCATTGTATCCTACAAAACCCCGGAAAATTACAATACTGGATAAGTCAGCTCAAGTTAGTACCGAAATGGGGACCAGACCATTGCAGCAGCCGGATTCGAAAGACGACCTCTCGCCCAGGTCTGGCTGAATGCTCTTCGGGACGACCCTCAAAACTCTCACAATCTCGGCACCTTTCTGCCGAAAGCCAGCAATGGCCACACCAACTCTGGAACGTGAAGATGCATATCGAAAGAACAGGCGCTCATCCAAGACAGGCCGTTATCCGCTACCGGTATGCGGTGCTTCTGGGTTGTACTGCGCTAATTGCGCTTGCGCCGACCTTCTCGCTTGGCCAAGAGGCCGCCAATTCAAGCCCCGACACCACACTCAAACCGATTGTCATCAAAGGCAGCGGCAGCAGCCTCAACACCGACAACGATTCGAAGTCGATCGTCGCGACAGAAACGACGGGCGGCGGCAAGATGCCGACGGATATTTTGGATACGCCCGCCTCGGTCTCCGTCATCACCTCCAGGGAAATCCAGGAGCGCGGCGCGAGCAGCGTTGAGGAGGTACTGCAGTACACCGCTGGTGTGAGCACGGACTTCTACGGCTCGGACGACCGTTTCGACTATTTCAAGATCCGTGGTTTCGACGCCTATATGTATCGGGACGGACTGGTCGTCGGCAGACCCTTCGGCGGACTTCGGGAGGAGGCCTATGCCTATGAACGCGTCGAGGTGCTCAAGGGTGCGAATTCGACCGGCTTCGGCGTTTCGGATCCCGGCGGCTCCGTGAACTTCGTGACCAAGCGACCGAAGAGCGACCGCTTCGGCGAAGCCTATATCACCGGCGGCTCGTTCAACCACGCGGAGACGGGCTTCGACTTCGGTGACAACATTACCGAAGACGACACGCTGTCCTACCGCCTGACTGGCAAGTTCAAGCGGGCCGAGGCGGAGTACGATTATTCGCAGGACGACGAGAATTTCATCATGGGCGGGCTGACCTGGCGCCCGAGTGGCGACACCAGCCTCTCAGTAGTATTCGATCATTTGGATAAGGACGGCGTTCCCGGTAGCGGCGGCCATCCGGTCGGCTCCGATTTCGCCAGAAGCCGCTTCTTCGGAGAGCCCGACTATAATTATCGCGGCATAAACCGGAACTCGCTGAGCGTCATGTTCGACCATGATTTCGGCGACGGCCTGACGTTCAGCACGAACGCGCGCTATAGCAAGGCCAACACTGATTTCGGATATGCCTACATTTCCAACACCCCGACTGGTGGTTCGACGATTGCCGATCGCGCCTATTTCGGGAACGACAGCACCACCGAGCAGTTTATCATCGACGCGCATCTGCTCTACGAAACAAGCTTCGACGATGTCGATAGCCGCAGCATGCTCGGTGTAGAATACAACACGACGCGAACCTACAACGACACCTACTGGGGGCCAGCACCCGGGATCGACTGGACGAACCCCGTCTATACGGGAGCGCCTGCATCGGTTCCGCTCATCGTCAGCACAAAGAGCGATCAAAAGACGAAGGCCGTTTATTTCCAGGAAGACGTCACCTTCTTCGACAAGCTTGTTGCAACCGTCGGACTGCGCAACGACTGGCTCGACCTCAGCGAGACCAACAGGTTCAGTGGCTCCACGGCCACCGCCGACCCGAGCGAATTCACCAAGCGCTTCGGCCTGACCTACAAAATCACCGACGAGCTTTCGACCTATGTCAGCTATGCCGACTCCGTCGCGCCGCCGCAGACAGGGGTCGAACCGGAAACCGGCGAACAATATGAAATTGGCGTAAAGTATCGGCCGGAGGGCTTCCCCGCCCTCTTCAGCGCCGCTGTCTATGACCTGACAAAGAAAAATATCACTGTCACGGAAGCCACGCCCCCGTTCGAACAGACGACCGCGGGCGAAATCCGGGTCCGGGGCTTGGATCTCGAAGCCAAGGCCGAATTGACAAACGGTCTCAGCATGACCGCAGCCTATTCTTATATGGATGCCGAGATTGTCGAAAACGGCGGGGTGAACGAAGGCAACCGGCCTCAGCGGGTACCTGAGCATCTTGCCTCGCTCTGGCTCAACTACGCGCTCGAAGGCAACGGGACCCGCGGCGACATGACGTTTGGGCTCGGCGGGCGCTATATGAGCTCGTACTATTACGACGACGCAAACACCGGATCGTCGGAAGGCAATGTCGTCTTCGACGCCGCCTTCACCTACAAAATCCAGGAAAACACGATGTTCCAGCTGAACGTCAGCAATCTTTTCGATGACAAGCACATCGCCCAAGGTGGCTTCGGGGCCGACTTCTACAACCCCGGCCGCACGATCATGGCGACGTTACGCCAGACTTGGTGATGAAGCAGCCCCATCCGCAGCCGCTCGGGTGGGGCATATCTCAGAATCGACGAGTCTGCTGGGTCCGGCGCCATGCGGCGGGTGTGTCGCCTGTAATCTGCCCAAAGGCTTTCGTCAGGTGGGCCTGATCGGAAAACCCCAACTGGGCCGCGATCGCTGCTATGGAAAGATCGCTTTCCGACAACAGCTTTTTGGCAAGGCCAATGCGTTTGGCAAGCTGCCACTGCAGCGGCGTCTTGCCAGTTGTCTGCTTGAAGACGGTGGCAAACCAGCTTTCCGACAAGCCGACTGTCGCAGCCATCTCGGCGATGGTCAGGCGGCAATCGCTGCGGCCATCGAGGCGAGAGAGGAGCTTGTTCATCTGAGCTTGCGTAAGTCTGCCATTGGCAGTCTTGCCGTCGTCGTCGGGGATGTCGAGAAGACCCGCGACGATGCTGCCCACAAGGCTCTCGGCGTAAACCGCGTGCTTCGAGGGGCTTGCTATCTCGCCGACCAGCAGCTCGGCCAGCGTTTCGATTGCTCCGATATCCTGGATTTCTACGGGTCTGCGCAAGGCCGTCACCGCCGCCGACGCCCCGACCGAAGGCGATAAGAATCTCAGCAGCCGATCCCTGTGCATATGAAGATTGAGGTGCGAGAAGCGATGTATGGATTTGCTGTTGGTCCACATCGGGACACCTGCGGGAACATAGATCGCCCGCGTCATGGGTCTATAATGCTGCGAGAAGTCTCCGTCCTGGTTTGAAATTCGGATTCGGGACGATACGTCGTCGAAAAATATCATGATGCGCGGGTCGTCGGACAGGTAGTAACCTGTAGCCCCCGACTGGCTCTCGGCTTCCCATAATACGCTCACCAACCCGTCAAGCTGGCGCCATTTGACAGGCGCCACCACCCGAATACCTTCGGTCCGCCAAATCATGGAATGCCAGTAACTCAATCTATAAACCCACTCTTAGCCGGCATGACATCACTGCTGCAGGCGAAACATCGCGAAGAACGCTTCGCGATAGTTATTTCTCTCTGCGGCGCCCGACGCTGCAATCCACCAATGAATGGTCGGCTCCAGCGCCCATAATAAACATGATTATGAATATCGTGTTTCTTCATCTTAGCAAGCTTTTGGAGCGGACGGTCCCGGATGCTGCGGTTCTTGAGCCGGTTTGTCGGTGAAGCGGAAAGCCCGCTTTGGGGTGATGCGCGGCATTCTTGAACGGACAATTAGGAACTACTAAATTCTTCGTATCTTCGGCAGATGGAGGACGCAATGACTGGCAGTCTGTTCAGCCGACCTCTTTTTGTGCAAAGACCGCACTTCGTTCAGGAGGTAGGTTGCCTCGATGACATTTTTGACTTCCTAGAGGAGTGGCCTGCGGACAAGCGGGATGTGGCGTATGAGACCATGCTGAGGGCATGCCGCGACTCGGCGGTCGGTCGGTTTCCACTCGGGCCGCTGCGCGATAATTTCAGGCGCTTCCTCAAGAAAAACGGCCTTCTGGTCGAGATCGAGTCGGTGCCGTTCGTCTCGCGCGGCCCCAGAGACCGGAATATAGATGGAATGTAGGTGGATGTCGTGTGGCTTGAGCGATTGCCGGCGGTCAGGCACCCCGAATTGGATCCGCTTCCGCCGCGGGTCGTGGAGATCCTCCCGGTCTATCGATCGTATCGCTATTTCGTGCTTGCCGATAATCGCATCGTAATCGTCGAGCCGGATACCGACGAGATCGAATACATTCTCGTGGTCTGACTTCAGTGGCCACGCATGAGAGAGCGCCGCTGGCTGGGGAGGGCAGCGGCGCAACTGGCGTGCCTTCACCAACGTCCATGCTAATATTGGTCGGAATGTCGGCCGGCCTATAAACAAAAGCTCGTGATCGGTGGCCGATCTAGATCATCAGATAGGATGAATTGAGACCTCCAGACAAAATATTATGCTCTACTAATGATATCCACAAGGGGAGGGACGTCATCATGAGCGACCGGCAAGACATCTACATGTTAAAGCCGCAGCGCTGTCTCGTGACGCATTCAGGACAGGTTCTAAACCCCATCCACCGGCCCGAGACAAGCAATGCCCCTGCAACAGTACACCAAGAGCCCGATCCCGAAATCGCGCGCAAGAAGATACCGGAGCTCCGGCTCTTCCATCATCCGGTTTAGGGTGAAGTTGAATTGTCGGAGAAGCACTACGCAGTCTTCCACTTTCCTGGAACGGCTTCTCCATCCTTGAGCTAGCCATTGTCCTGCGGGTGCTGCACTTTTGGCCATACAAGGGCCTATGCACAAGAAATTCGACACTTCGTGTCGGTTGTCTCAGTCCCTGCTGCGGTCTATTTGATCCAGCACCATTTCTCGAACGGAGTCACGATCCATTGCTGAGGCTCAGCTGTCGTTCGGTGGAGAAGCAGCGTATTGTGTCAGTGCTGTGCGGAACACACGAGCGGCAGGCCCAAGCGGTTGATCCAGGCGGTGGGCGATAAACACCTCAGAAGACACCTGGCTGTTCCGGCCGAGTGCCGTAATGGCCACTCGCACCAGATGCCCTTCCCTCAGATCGCGCTCGACCTGCCACAAGGGCAGGCGCCCCCATCCCAAGCCCGCCAGGATCATGGCACGTTTGGTGTCCTGGCTGCTGACACGACAGGTCTGGGGGGATAGGATCCCAAAACTGCGACCTTCCGACAGAGGGGTGGGATCGGCCAAGACAATCTGAAGATGGTCGGCAAGATCGGGTAAGCCGAGATCGTCACTCTTTGAACGCAGCCCCAAAGGATGCACTGGTGACACCACAGCTACCTGTTCTATGGAGGAGATAGCTTGGAGTTCAATCCGGGGATCGCGGAAATCCTCGCCCACAACAATGGCAAGCGCGCTACGCTTCTCGATCAACGCCCTGATCGGCCCGCCGAGGGGCTCGACCGCCAGCCGGATCGACACCGAGGGGTAGGTCACGCGCATCTCAGTCAATGCCGCACCCACGGCTGCGATGGGGAACAGAGTGTCTACCGTAAGAGACAGCTCAAGCTCGACACCTTCACCCAGATCACGGGCTCGTGCCCGCATGGCGTCGACCCGAAGTAGAATCTCCCGGGCATTGGCCAGTAGCGCCTGCCCCTCAGGCGTCATCGTCGGGCGATGCCCGCTCCGGTCAAACAGAATGACCCCGAGTTCAGCCTCCAGATTGGCGATAGCGTGGCTGATGGCGGACTGGACCCGTGACAATCTTGCAGCGCCGGAACGGAAGCTGCCGCTGTCGGCCACAGTCACGAAGACCCGCAGTTGATCCAACGTTAGTACATCCAGCATGATCTATTCCATCGATCAAACTCATGAATTTTATCTCACTCCCGCGTACCGAGCAAAGGGATATCCTCTCCCACATCACTTGAGAAGCAGCAGAGGAAAAGCAAATGACGAAGGTGCTGGTGCTTTACTACTCGTCTTATGGTCATATCGAAACGATGGCGAAGGCTGTGGCGCAAGGTGCGAGAGACGCTGGAGCTGTCGCCGTGGTCAAACGTGTACCGGAGCTAGTTCCTGATCAAATTGCTGAGAAGGCAGGATATAAGCGCGATCAGCCCGCAGATATCGCCACCGTGGCCGAACTGGCTGACTATGATGCAATCATCTTCGGCACGCCCACGCGCTTTGGCAATATGGCCTCGCAAATGAAGAATTTCCTCGATCAGTGTGGCGGCATCTGGTTCGAGGACAAGCTGGTGGGCAAGGTCGGCAGCGTCTTCACCTCCACCGGCAGCCAGCATGGTGGGCAGGAAAGCACGATCTTGTCCGTGCACACTGTCCTGTTCCATCTTGGCATGGTGGTGGTGGGACTGCCATACACTTTTAAAGGCCAAGGCCGCATGGACGAGATCACCGGCGGCTCGCCCTACGGCGCCTCAACCCTCGCCGACGACGGCAAGGGGGGAGATCGGCAGCCCAGCCCCAATGAACTGGAGGGAGCACGCTTTCAAGGCCGCCATGTAGCCAACATCGCCCGCGCGCTGGCAGCTGCCCGGCTGACGGAGGCGGCTTGATGGCAACAGCATGCGCAGCGACCCGGCGTGATACGCACTGGGGTATTGTCAGCGTGATGGTCGGATCTGGCATCATCACCGCACTTCAGGTCGGCAAAACATCCATCGCCATGCCCATACTGCAGTCGGACCTAAACCTTGAGTTCGCAGCGGCAGGCTGGTTGACGGGAATCTTCGCTGTTCTTGGGCTGGTTGGCGGGATCCCCGCCGGCTCGCTCGTCGTTCGCGCTGGAGATCGCCGCATTCTGATCCTCGGCCTGGCATCAATCGTTTTGGGCTCTATCATCGGCGCGATAGCGCCCAGCTACTCGGTGCTTCTCGCTTCGCGGGTTCTGGAAGGCTTCGGCTTTCTTCTGGTTACTGTTGCCGGGCCGGCCATCCTCGGCCGAGTGGTGAGCTCCAGGCAACGCGATCTCGCTTTCGCCCTGTGGAGTTGTTTCATGCCGGCCGGCATGGCGCTTGCCATGCTCGTTGGTCCTCTGTTCAGCGACTGGCGCATGCTCTGGTGGGGCAATTCCGGCCTCGCGGCAGTCGCTATTCTTGCTGGGTGGGCGGTACTCCCACCGGCTCTAGGCTCGAGGGCAGTCCCGTGGAGGCGCACGATCTCCGAGGCGATGGAGGTAATAACAAGCAGGAGACCAGTCCTGCTAGCGGCTTGTTTTGCCTGCTACAGCATGATCTTCTTCGCCCTCTTCAGCTTTCTCCCAGTGCTTTTTATGGAGGACATGAAGGTCGCGCACAGCACCGCCGGTTTGCTCAGTGCGCTGGCGAGCAGCGCAAACATTATCGGCAACCTCGGAGCGAGTTACCTGCTGGCGCTTGGTGCCAGCCGTTCCTTAATTCTGATCGGGGCATATCTGATCATGGGCGTGGCCGGGGTCGGTGTTTTTCTAGAAGTCCTTGGCCCTACGCCGACCTTCCTGCTCTGCCTCTTATTCTCTGCCATCGGGGGGCTGATCCCGGCGACTCTAATCTCATCCGCCCCTCAATCGGTGCCGTCCGCTGCGCTTGCTCCTGTGGCAATCGGGCTTCTCATGCAGGGCAGCAATCTCGGTCAGGTAATAGGTCCTGTCGCAGTTGGTGGTGTAATCGGGATCTATGGGTGGGCGGCCGCTGCGGGAATCGTGCTGATCGCCGCCCTGATGGCTACCATCACTTCGATGGTCACCAACTTCAATGAGACCCGGATCCGGTGAGTTCGCCCGAGCGGAAGACAATCAATGCAGTGCGTGATCGATCAGTTCTACGCTGCCGTAGCTCAGAGGGCTGAGTTTGCTGCGACATTCTAGGACCGGCCTTCCTGTCGCGTCGCTGGGAGGACGAATGAACAGCAAGCCGAGGGCTTCCCGCTGAGGGCGGGACCCCGGCCACTATTTCAACCATAGGCACCAGAACGGAGGCCAAGATGAACCCTAGTTTGCTAAAACCTGACGAAATGATCTTGTTCCGGAACACGATGCGGATCACGGAAGGTCATCTCCACGCCTTCAAACGCGCCATCAGAGAGGCGGTTCAATTCGTGAAAGAAAACGGCCCGCAGTTAATGGTGCAAACCTTCATCAACGAGCCACGAATGGTCGCGGTGAGCTATCAGCTCTACCGGAACTCCGAGGCTGTCCTCGAACATTGGCGCCTCGCCGATCCATACATTGCCAAGGTCATGGAACATTGCGTGGTATCGGAATTCGAGATTCATGGCGAGCCAAGCGAGGCGGTACTGGAACGGATGCGTCCAATGCTCGATGACGGTCGGGCTATCTTAACGCCGCGCCTCGCAGGGTTTGTTCGGCTGTAGGGTCAGCGCGTTAACTTGGCCCTCTCCATAGAACCTCCCGGGGGGCAATCACCGTCCAAAATTTGCACGCCGAAACATAGCCACGGACCTATGATGCGTTCCGCCTGCGCACGAAAATCCTCAGGCAGGGCATCTTCGATGATGGTTTCCAGTGCGCAGGCGATAGATTGCGTTTTGGTCGTATGGCTGAGGAACGCGCACTGCTATTGCCGCTGCCGCATTCTAGTCTTCACTAATCGCGGCCCGATTCCTAAAATGCAAAACCCGCCGCGGTGAGGCGACGGGCTGATGATCAGTTACTTGCCTGCGGTTAGTTGTAAGAGGAGTTGCACTGCGCCCTTACACCTGCGCGTGGCACGTAAGTGTTGTCATATGCACGATACGAGCGGTACCGATCTGCGCACCATTGCACGTGGTCAGACATGCCGCTTGTTCTCCGCTGATTAGCTACAGCTCCACCGATGATGGCTCCAGCGGCGAGCCCGCCGACGATTGCCCCGGTATTGTCTCGGCGGCGGTTATCGTGGCGTCGCGTGTATCGATCGCGCCGCTCATAGCGACTGTCGCGCTCATAGCGATTGCTGCGATCATACCTGTTCCCATCGTAGCGTCGGGCATCGCGCGGAACGTATCTCGGGTCGCCTTCGCGATACTGAATCTGCTGGACAGCGGTTACCCCAGTGGGTGCTCCCGCCGCGGACGGGAAGGCTTGCGCCGAGGTGACGCTGCCGAAAGCCGTCATCAAGGAAACCACTACGAGAGCGAGCTTTTTCATTTTTTTATCTCCATTGCCATGCAACAGGAGATAGTGCTGAATTCTCGTTTTGGTAGTAGCAAGCGACACACAACACGGAAAAGTGTTGCCTTGTGGTTTCGGCAGAGCTTGTTTCGCCGCTAACACCAGAAGGTGGCTTGCTGATAACGAACCGGCCCGTGCTTAAATCGTGACGCGTTCACGAGCCCAAATTTCGATCGGTCCTCCGCCTGGAAACGGGCGGCACCTCTTCGAGGTTTGCAAGTACACCTTGCTTCATCAAGAACCGGCGAACGTTCTCCCGGATGGCGGGCAAGGGGAAAATTCCCTGGTAGGCCATCCGACACGCCTTCGCCAATATCTCGTACGTTGCATCCCTTTTTTCTGCCGGCCATTCATCGAGTAAGTCGAAGACGTCTTCCAGGCTGCCGAGCTCTTGAACATAGCGAGCTCTTTTCACAAACAACGGACTGTCGAAAAGGGTGTTTGCCATCGCTACCTCCTTCCTCAAGCGCAGTTGACGGCGCGAAATTTAGGAAAAGAAGTAGAATTTTCAATAGCCGAAGTCAGGCCGCTTGCCTCTTCCGCGCCTGCCGTTCCCGCCTGCGCTTTCCCACCTGCCTGCTGACGCCCTCAAAAGCCGTGTCATGGACATAGCCGTGGTTGATGGCTCGAAGCGCTGCCGGCCGTGCAGTATCGGGCAGCTTACGATCAACCTCGGCTGCTCGGATGAATAGCTCCTTGATCTGCTCTTCCGTCATGCCGATCTCCTGTCATCCAGTACGTCCGGCTGCTTCGCCATCGCGCCGAACGTTCGCTTCATTCTCTCGTATACCATCCCACCGAGTGCATGCCGTTTGGATATCACTCCGTCGAGGTCCAGAGCCCAGTATTGGAGCCATCCGAGCGGGAGACCGTCGAAGAAGGAGAACCAGGCGGTGACATTGTTATTCATCAGATCGGGGAAGTTCTTTGCCGCCGCCCTCATCATGTCACTGACCAGCCACAAGGACGTCTCGTCGATGAAGGCTTTGTTGTTGGCAGTCTCCGCGAGGGTCATTACGACGAACCGCGCGTGGTCATCTCCGTAGCGGTTCCTGATGCGGTTCAGGGTCGCGATCGCTCTTGTCTGCCCAATCGCCGGCATCACATGTGCAGGCACCACCTCGATACCATGCTCTGCAAATATCGCCTCAGCTTCGGGATAGCTCATGGCTCAGAAACTTTAGCAGGAACTAAAATGCATCGATGTTGTTTAATGACCTCCTGCCGCTTGCCGGTGCTTTGAGTGGGGTTCTTGTAGGAATGAGATTGAACGAAGGCTGGGGCGCATCTGTTTCTGTCGTAGGGCGAAACACTGTTGTGGTTCGGATCGAAAGCGTCGAGGAAGCGTTGCGATTTATGAGGGACAAGTGGCCGGGCGCCTCGACCCTTTGCTTCGCCAAGGCGCGTCGCCTCGCGGTCAGCGCCATAGCAGGAATGTGCGATATAGAAGATGCGAGAAACGCCTTCGTGGCTGCGTGCAGCGAAGCCGACTGCGTAATCCGTGCGGAAGGCTGCTAGTCCGCTCACATCTTCGCCCTAGCCGGCTCTACCTCGACCACTCGGCCGCCGCCGCGAATTTGGCCTGCTTCACGCTGCCGCCATCCTCGAACGTCTCGCCGCGGATGGGCCTGCCATTCATGAACGCGACAACATGCTTCAGGCATTCCTCGGCCGCTTCACCCTTCGTCGGGAATACCTTTGGCTTATCGCCGGCATCCATGACCGGGGTCGGATGGCTGTCCCGGATAACCAGATCATTGCCCAGAACCCGAACCCGCCGGGGATTCGATGAGGATATGCGCTGTATTTGTTCATGTTCGGTCTCCCGCAGATATGATGTCCGCGGGAACCATCACGCGGCCACATGGATTAGTAGCAAGGATCAGTGAACGCTCATGAGGACGTTGAACATGTTGGTGACACGCTGGAAGACACCGGTTGTGATCAATGACGGCGGTATCCGGATCACCCTTACGTCGCCCGAGGAGGCCATTAACTGGCTTGCTCATGAGCGCGACCAGAGAAGCTCCAAATGGAGACATGCGTGGCAGACTTGCAGAGCCGTTCACGAGGGGCGACTTCCCGCGGATGAAGCCAGGTCCGCTGTTCAACTGGTCGCCCACGGCAGGCACTGATGGCAGCCACCAGCCGCCGCGGATTGCATGGGGCGTAGCCTGAAAATTCGCTCATCGTGTTGCCTTTCTATTCGCTTCCTTTGCCGTGTGCTTTAGCTTTGTGACCGCGATGATGGAGGGCCGCACTTCCGGTTCGGCGGCTTCGTAGTCAAAGCCATGATGGCCGTTCAAGTGGGGGAGGGTTGCACGTGGAAGCAGTTCCCAGTTCGACGGGTCAGTATTCTGCTTGTTCCCGTCCAGGCACTTCAGGAACATGCCATCCGGCACTGGCCCGTTCTTCTGCTCCCAAACATATCGGTGCTTCAGGACATAGCGTCGCTCGTACCCCGTGTGCGGATTGCGCTCATCGATGCTGATCTCGACATAACCGTCTTTCGACACCCGCTCATGACCCAGATAGTTCGTGTTGTGAGGGGTGTTCGCCTTTCGGAACTGCGTCTTTCGCGCATTCGGATGGCGCCCGCTTTTCCCCGGAGGGCACGGCTTGCCCTTGTTCACCGGCTCCTGGCCCTTGACGAATGGGCCTGTTCTGCCCGTCTTCCATCCTTTGCGTTTGCGCAGGGCGTGAAGGTTCGCTGCCGACACGTCAACACGTCCGAATTCTCTGCTGAAAGCCTCATGGTAACCGGCGATCGGCAGAAGGCGATTTGCCTCAAGCCATGCCACCTCAGTGGCACTGTATATGATCCAGCGCCCTTTCATTCCGTGCCCCTGCTGCTTTCGATCATCGGGAGGTACTTCCCGACAAAGGCACCATGTTCGGCGACAAGCTTTGCCGCCTTCAATGCCAAGTCTGCGTTCTGGACGATCTGCTGGCTGACGGAGACGACCGCCTCAGTGCGCTTGACCGCGTTTTCAATCTGTTCAGGGGTCATGTCCTCATCGCTCAGCCGCTCCAGCTGCGCGAAGAGATGATTGTTCAGGTCGATCAGCTTGTTCTTCATGACTGGTCCCTTGATTGGATTTGATATTCGTCAGCGATGTCGTCGAGCCATTTGAGGCCGACTCGGGCCATGGCTTCATGTCGAGCTGTGCTGCAGCTTCCAGCTTTCCCGTCAGCCATCGTCTGATAGCCCCTGCGGAGGTAGTCGAGGCGATAGGCGAGCGCTTCGTTGAACGTTGGATACTCTCCCCAGAATGGTCCGCCATGACCGCAGAAGCCTTGAAAGCTGTCTCGGGTTTTCGCGCTCCACGTCCCATCGCTATTGCGGATGATGCCGATCTCCGCGTAGCTGAGGCCCTTCTTGTCAAGATTGATCCGGAACCATGTCGGCTCATCCGTAACGGGAGGCGCCGGGGTGGCGTCGAAGCGAAAAGAAAGCTGCTGCACCAAAGTCCAAGCCCTCACTGCTGGCACTTCAACCGAGGTCTAGATCGTTCGACGTACCCGGCTACATCTATTTGGGTAGCCCGAGCTAATTGGCTTCGGCGGCCTGATAGGCCAATCTGTCCATAGATCTTGCGCGGATGGTCTAGGGAGAATGGGCTATGTCGGATGTGATTCCGGTATCGTTCGGTGCTCGCTGGGGAGCGCCGGTCTGCCTTGTGCAGAAGCGGGCAGTAAAGCGTATCAAGGGGCCGGCGGAGGCTATCCGGTTCATGAAAACCGACTTCAAAGAGCATTCCGGCACGGCTTATTCCCGTGCGGTTGCGGTCTGTTTCGCGGCGCTTCGTCGAGAAACCGAGCCGGATATCGCGAGGCTCTTTTTCCTTGCTGCCTATGAGAGTGAATTGAGGGCTCGGAGCGAACATTAAAACATCTCCTCCTGCTGGCGCTTCGGCTTCTGGGAGACGTAGCGAGTGTATTCCGCCTCGAAATTCACGAACTCGCAGATAGTAGGATCGCCGAACCGGACCTTGATTGATGCCAGCTCAGCAATGCCTTCGACCTCGGACCCGAATACGGAGTTGATGACCGCCCAATCCTGCTTCGTGGCAGCGACCTTCTCGGGTTCCTTCTTGTATTTCTCCGGCCGGTAGAGCGTCAGGACGGCGTCGTAGTCGGCGCGCGAGCACCCTCTCCCCCGTAAAGGTCTGCTGCGATGGGCGAGGATTGTCGCGGCGGGAACCGAGCCCGTTTCGCTGGTTGAGGATTAGAACTGCGGACTGCGTCTCATAAGCTAGAGACTTGAGCTCCACGGTTACCTCGCCTGATATGCGATCGGGGAGATAGCTTCGGATCGCGCGGCTTCACCTTGCCGATATGGTCAATGACGATGAAGGGTGTCTTGCCGTTGGCTCGCTTCTTGATGAAGCGGCGGGCTTAGGCGACTAGCTTGTCGACGCCTTCACGTTGGCAGCGGATAATATCGAGAGGCTTGGAGTTAATCGCGGTGGCGAACATCACGCATGTGTCGCGCTGCTCCTCCGTCATTAGCCGTATCGGCTCTCGTTGCCGCTTCATGGAGATCCCGTGCACCTGGGCGATCGTTTGGGCGATGCACTGATCCGATGACTGTCATAGGAGAGGAAGAGGACCGGGTGACCGAGATCCACCGCGTGGTAGATGAGCCGCATCGTGAGACTCGACTTGCCCTCGCCCGACGAGGAAAGCAGGCCATAGAGGTTGCCCGCCTCGAAAGCCGGCTCCGAAAGCAATCGAGCGATCACGGGCAATGCGATCGGTACGCCGCCGACGCCATCTCGTCTTGCTGATGCCTCGAATTTCGCAAGATACGATGAACCAGGGGATGCAACGGCAGTCGTTTCGCGGAACCGGCTTTTAAGCTCCTTCAGGCGAGATTCCATATGCTCTATCTCGTCGGCGAGCGTCAGGAGGGTATGCCCTTCGCTGGCGATGTCCGCGGCGATCTGCGCCTCTCCGGCAAGCTGCCGACCAAGCGCCACGCTCTTGATGACCTGAATGGCGCCATCGATGTTACGGCGGACCCATTGGGTCGGCACCGAGGATCATTAGGTTGGAGAGATACTTCGCTGGTGTCACGTCCCCGCAGCGCTCTGATTTGACCAGCTTCGGCATGAACGGCTTGAGAGAGACCGAATTGACGTGCTGTCCATTCCGGCGGAGGTCAATTGCCTCGCGGAATGCCGTCTGATGAACGCCTTCTGCGAAATCCTCAGGCTCTAGCCCACATTCGTCCAAGAGTGCGTTGTCGTTGAAGATGCAAGCAAGCAGCAATTCGGAGGCTTGGAACGCATCGTCCTCGGTTATACGATCGAAAGCGTCACGTTGTGCGAAGGCGTTCATGCGGCCTCCGCTTTCTCGACCGGATCGAAGCGATGAGGGTGGATCGACCAGCGCGCTTCAGCCTTAAAGCACGTGTGTGCATTCATCACGCCACCCCAACATTCAACCGGAACGAGTCCGAAAGTGATTCGTTGAGTCGGGCAATTCGCGTGAGGTAATGCGTCATGAGTGCCCGAAGAAACCAAATGTTCAGGCCTGTAAAGCTGCGTTTCGTAGGGAGCTCTCGATTCCGGGTTGTGAGGGACGCCCATCAGGCCATCAAGCGCCTCGCGACCGAGTGGCCACCCGAGAGCAGCCCGGCAATATCCCGCGCTACCCTCGCCTGCCTGAGGTCCTTCAACGATGACAACGACCCAGACGACGTCCGCAGAGCGTTCATCGCTGCAGCACAAGAAGCTCATGTTGGATCGCGGGCTAAAGAGACGGGCGTGTCAGCTGAGGGCTCAGGATGTTCGACGTAGATTGGCCAATCCCGGTGTCCGTCGAACTGCACGGTCCCGGAGATTATGAATTGATCTTCTGCACTAGAGACGCTGCTGATTGCATGCTGGGCGATTGGCCGGTGGACGATGGCGAGCGGTTCCATGACGCGCTTCGAACGTTCATGCTCGTGATGGATGGTCGGGCAGAACCAGATGAAGCGAGGGAAGCATTCGTGGCGGCAGCAAAGGAAGCCGGCGTCTTGGTTGTGGAGTGAGGTCATGCCGCCACTCCCTGCCGTTCATTGCGCTGCTGGATGAGATTGAGCCAAGGCTGGTGGTATCGACCAGCGTGCACCTTCATGTCCCTCACGCCCCAGCAGATCGCTAGAGCGCAGGCTTCGGCCGCGTTGTGCGCCAGCGTCTTCTGCTTTGGGAGGGTGATAAGAGTCAAGCGGCGATTTGGGTTTGGCTGATCTCTCTGTGCCGTCGCATAACAATACCGAAGACTTCACGGGCAATGTAGCGTTTGAGGCAGCGGATTGCCTCCAGCTTCGAATTTCCCGCTGCGATGACGTCGGGCGACCTAGTCCTGCGTGCGAACGTCTAGTCGAAGTCGCCCGATAGCGATGATGTGGATGGCACTGTTGGCCGCGCGATCACCGCCCCGGTTCAACCTGTGACGAACCGTTTTCCCTGAAGAGGCCGGTACCGGGCTGACGCCGCACAATGCTGCGAAGCTCGCTTCGGACCTCAGCCGGCCGGGATTGTCGCCAGCCGTCAACAGCAACTGTGCTGCGCTGTTCAAACCGATCGCGGCTTGAGCAAGCAGTTCGGGAGCGAGGTCCTTGACGATGGCCTCGATCATGTCGTCCAGGTCAGCGATCTCGTCATGCAGTTCGAGATAACGATGGGTCTACAACCTGGCCAATTCCATCGCTCATTCGGAAATTGAAAAAGCTTGGAACTTATCGGTCGTCGGAGTGTTCATCCGCCGCAATAGGAGTACCGTAATGAAAAAGATCATCATTGCCACAACACTTGTTCTTGCGGCATCAACCGCCGCCCTTGCGCAATCGACCGCGGAAAGCACTGGCGCCAACTCTCTGATCGGGCGAGCTCCGTCCACGGAGGATTTCGTCATGCAGGCATCCGCTAGCGACATGTTCGAAATTGAATCGAGCAAGCTTGCTGTCGAGAAAGGTGACGAGGCGACAAAGACCTTTGCGCAGCAAATGATCACTGATCACGAAAAGACGAGCGCCGAGCTGAAGGCGTTGCTCGCCGGCGGAAAAGTGAAGGGAACGCCAGTCACAGCTATGACTGAGGATCACAAGGAAGAGGTGGACGGCCTGGCAAAGCTTTCGGACGCAGAGTTTAAGGAAGAGTATTTCGACGACCAAGTGGAGGCCCACGAAGACGCTGTGGATCTGTTCAAGCGTTACGCTGAAGGCGGTGAAAATGCCGAGCTGAAGGCGTGGGCCGCGAAGATCCTTCCGGCGCTCGAGCACCACTATAAGATGGCCCAGGATTTGGACAAGTAACGTTGGCGCCATTGTAGCTGCCAAAGGCGATTCTACATTCTAGACACGCTTGGCCAACGGTGACCACGGATGTACTGGCACCGGTGAGAAGAGCGACGTGAGAAGGTCGGTACGATTCGTTCGCCCGACCTTCTGCTTTTCCAGAAAGATTTTGCGCTGCGCGCTACCATCGCTCGCACCTGCGCGCTGGCCACTTCATTTCTAGGCGCATTGGCCGCAGCCGCCCTTGCGTAGTGTACGCAGTTTCAATCGACTCAGCTCCGGGAACTTTGCCTATCATAGGTATCACCCTGCCCGGCGTTTAATCGAAGTACGCCGAGAACCACTCCTGCCGCCATTGTCTTATCCAGGAAGATTGTCTCGCGACCAATAGCGAGGACCGACCTTGATACCGCGGACCAAAGGTTTTCAAGCGCCCGCGAAAGTAAGAGGATATCTCGTTTACCTGCGGCGGATCTTTCGGGGTCTGACCTTCTCAGAGCGTGGCCTACAATGGCGCAGCTGGGCATCGTGCACAAACTACCGATTGCTCAATGTCCGTTCGATCGCGATTTATCGCGAATATTGCCTGTCAGCCTTGGCGGCGGAACCATCTGAAGCCATTCTGGTTGTTCAGGCGCTTGGGTGCGGGCGCTTGCAAGCTTGGAGCGGCCCGTCACAACCCTAACGAGTCGGATTAATAAACCGGGAGCGAAATGAAGCAAAACTGGCCCAAACAGATTTGGATCGTGCGCCATGGTGAAAGCGCGGGGAACGTTGCCCGCGATGCCGCCGACTTTGCAGGCCATGCCCGCATAGATATTGCCGAACGGGACGTCGATGTTCCGCTAAGCCCGCTTGGCCAGCAGCAGTCTGACGCACTGGCGGCATGGTTCTCTGCCCTACCCTTATCGGAACAGCCCAATGTCATATTGGCTTCGCCATACAGACGTGCAGTGCAAACCGCGAAAACTATATCTGAAAAGCTACCAGGGGCTCAGCGGCAGGTGGTCAGCGTCGACGAGCGGCTCCGGGAAAAAGAGTTCGGAGTACTCGACCGGCTGACGCGGCGGGGAATTGAAGAACTGCATCCGGACCAGGCGGAGTTTCGGAAGATTCTGGGGAAGTTCTATCATCGACCACCAGCCGGAGAGAGTTGGTGCGACGTCATTTTACGTCTGCGGAGCATGCTGGATACGATCAGCCTGCACTACGCAGACCAGCGCGTCCTCATCGTTGCTCATCAGGTTGTCGTCCTGTGCATGCGCTACATCATCGAGAATCTGACCGAAGAGCAGATCCTGCAGATCGATCGGGAGGGCGATGTGGTGAATTGTGGTGTCACCGAATATGTGGCCAACTCCGGTAAGGATGTTGGAGGTGGTCTGGTCCTGAAGCGCTATAATTTCGTCGCGCCACTGATTGAAGCCGGCGCGCCGGTGACCGCACAGAAAGATGCGAACGTGGCTGCCAGATGACGGCGATCCCGATCATCGACGCATACCTTCTTGGAAACTTGCCGCTGCCGCAGCCAGTTGCAGGCAGCAAGGAGGAGCGTGGCCGGGTCTGCATTATCGGCGGGAGCAGGGAAGTCCCTGGGGCGGTCCTCCTGGCAGCCTTGGGCGCTATGCGTGCCGGAGCCGGCAAGCTTCAGATTGTGACTGTCGATAGTCGCGCAGGTGCTTTGGCCACAGCGATGCCCGAGGCGTTGGTGATCAACCTGCCGGAAACGCCGTCAGGCGGACTCCAATCGGCCCCGATTGCGTCTATGGCCTCCAGGTGGGCTAACTCGCATGCGACACTTGTCGGACCCGGTATGGTGGAAGATCAGGAAACTCACGAGATCCTGAAACTCCTTCTCGACAGAATCGGCGAAACAGTCATCGTCGTCGACGCCGGCGCCCTCCCGCAGATCACCGATCTTGGCGGAACGCTGCGTCGACTTGCCGGCCGGATCATCGTCACCCCTCATGCAGGAGAGATGGCGAACTTGCTGGGCGTGGATAAAGAAATCGTCGAGGCCGATCCTACGTCAGCGGCTTTACGACTGACCGACGAGTTCGGCCTAATCGTCATCATGAAGGGCAGCCAGACGATTATCACCGCCCCGGACGGGATCTGGCGCTATGAAGGCGGTTGTGTAGGACTGGCAACCTCCGGCTCTGGAGATGTTCTCGCCGGTATCGTGGCTGGATTGGCCGCACGCGGAACCAAGCCGGAAGCCGCAGCCATGTGGGGCGTTTTCCTTCACGGTGAAGCAGGATCGCAATTGTCGACGAAAGTGGGTCCCCTTGGGTTTCTCGCTCGTGAAATCCCAGACCTGATACCGAAGCTGATGAGCGACACGCGATAGGGCAGCGTCGCGCTCGACGGAGCCGCGGAGTGCTACACTTCCTGGATGCCGAGACGGCACCCTTCAATCGCCAGCCGTCGCTACAAACCTCGCAGCCCTCGGCGCGGTAGTGGTGACTGGTGGTTTCCGTCTGATCCCGCCACTTCGGATTGCCACGTGCACTCGGTTTTCGGGATCGCCATCAACTTATCTTCCTCAATTCCGGCAGGACCGCTCTCCCCATGAAACCCGCGAAAGCGTGCTGGTCGCGCGAGACGTTGTGGATTTAGATTCCAGCGAATACGCAGGACGCGCATTCATGGATTATGTCCGGCAACTGGGCCGCCAGGGTGGGATCATTCATCGATTTCCTCCGGTCGTACGTCCGCCGTCACGGCATCGTTCAGAACCAGGCGGTGGCTGAAGTTTGACCAAACTTATCTGTACCATTCGCTGCTGACTCGGTCACGGAGGAGCCCTTCGCTGAAAGAGATTTCGAGGTGATCACTCCTTGAACTGCTGCAAAGTCGCCGGGTAGGTTGCGAACGTTGGCGCTGACTGTCCGCAATCCCCGTTCCCACACCTAACGTGTCAACCCAAACTCATACTCTTCCATATGATCAGCATGGCTTCTTGGTAGGTCGGTTTCGCTAAGCCATCGAATTGCGATCTCAGCGTCGGACTTTCCCGTGTCTGTGCGTACCTTCATCGATGCAGCGGAAAACTCCAGCATCTTGCCGCCGACTTCCAGTTCGCCCTTGTACGAGACATGAAGTACGGAGATTGGCACTGGCCACCCTGATGACCGGTGTTTCAGTAACTCGATCGACCGTTGGCTTTGATTGGACAACAGCAGGTCCTGCATGCGGTGGACCGCGTCATCGAGTGTCTTCGGCACAGCTCCGTTCGCTAGAACCAGATCGAAGGCCAAACATCTGATGGGATAGGCCGGCGGGTCCCGAAACAGCGGGAGTATCGGCAGATTAGCGATCAGACCGCCGTCGACCATATGCCGACCGTCCAAGGGTTCGGACGGAAAAAGCACCGGAAAAGCCGAAGACGCCATCAGGTGGTCGATGGTGACTTCCATTTCTGAGGTGTCGTAAACATGCTCTTCCCCCGTCGAGACATCCGTCGCATTGACGACAAGGCGAACGTCTCCGCCGTTGAGATAGTCGAAATCGACAAGCCGGGCGAGCGTCTTCCGCATAGCCGAGCGCTCGAACAGGGATGGTGACGGCAGACCGCTCAGGCGCCGCCACCACAAGCCGAGAGGCGGCTGAAACAGACCCGGTCGACCGTGAAGGAGTGTGGCCAGCGACGACGCTATCTTCGAGCCGTCCCAGAAGTGGGCGAAATTAGCGATCGCAACATCGCTGGCCGCTAGCTTCCAGAACTGAGCCAGTCGCGCTAACCGGTCCTCAGGCCTGTTTCCGGCGATCAATGCGCCGACAACCGCGCCGACCGATGTCCCGGCAACACGCTTGGGGCGAATGCCCGCCGCGTGCAGGGCGCTGTACGCCCCGGCGTGGTAGGCACCCAGGGCGTTGCCTCCCGACAGACAGAGCCAGACTTCCGGGGAGACGCCGATCGTCAAGTCATGATCTCGCCGCCTGTGACTGGAATAACCGCGCCAGTCATATAACTTCCGAGCTCCGATGCCAGGAGGACATAGGCGCCGGCGAGCTCTGCCGGCTGTCCGGCTCGCTTCAGCAGCGTCTGCTCACCGAACTTTGCGGCTTTTTCCGCCGGCATGGTTGAGGGGATCAGCGGCGTCCAGATCGGTCCCGGCGCAACCGCGTTCACCCGGATACCTTTCTCGGCGAGCATTTCCGCGAGCCCAGCCGTAAAATTCGAAACCGCCCCCTTGGTCGATGCATAAGCCAAGAGTTGCTGCGATGGCTGTCTCGACTGGATCGAAGTCGTGTTAATAATCGCGCTGCCGGGCTTCATGTGAGGAGCCGCAGCTTTCGACAAGAAGAACGGCGCATAGATGTTCGTTCGGAACGTCTCGTCCCATTCCTCGGCGGTAATGTCGGCGATGTCGGCATAGGTCCGCTGGAAGGCAGCGTTGTTCACCAGAATATCGAGACCCCCGAACTCGTCCACAGCGCGCTGCACCAGCGTCTTGCAGTAATCTTCGGATTTGATGTCACCGGCCAGCACCAGCGCCTTGCGTCCCGCGTCCTCGACCCATTTGGCCGTATCTTGGGCGTCTTCGTCCTCGTTGAGGTAGGAGATGACAATGTCGGCGCCTTCGCGGGCAAAGGCGATCGCCACTGCCTTGCCGATACCGGAGTCGGCGCCGGTGATAAGTGCAATCTTGCCTTCGAGCTTGCCATTTCCCTTGTAGGATTTTTCGCCGTGGTCGGGAATCGGGTCCATCAGCGCCGTCTTGCCCGGCGGCTTCTGCTGTTGTTCGCCATAGGGAGGGGAGGGGCGACGGATGTCTGTCATAGCAAAGCTCCTGGATTGATTGTCGTTGGTTGCAAACCTTGGGAACAGCACAAGGTTCCGCACCAAATCGCTGATGAGAGAGAGGAACTATTTCTCGCTTCGGCGCTTCTCGACGTTGCATCCCTTGCAACGCGCTTCCTATGCTTTCAATCCTCTCCATTGCTCGGTCAAATATGCTTCTTGCGCTGACACCTGAACGCTCCACCGGTTTCCTGCCCCTGGACCACGATGCGGCTCTCAGAGACGGCCGTTCTGTCGTGCTGGTGGGTGCGGATGGATCGATCAATTGGTGGTGCGCGCCGGTGATGAACGCTCCGCCGCTGTTCAATCGGTTGCACAATCCCGAGGGCGGGCGCTTCTCAGTCACCCCGACGCGGCCTTTCGTATCGAGCGGCGCTGTCGAGACAACAGCAATGAAGTCGCCCTGGATCTTGTCGGCCCGGATGAACGAAAACTCCCCGTTTTGGCAAATGCAGCCGAGCGCCGTTCGAGCGACGGGGGAGGGCAGTTTACCCGCATAACCCTGTTCCAGGCGGCGGATCGGCGCCGATATGAGCGCGACCTGGTGGATGCGAAAAACGCAGCCGACCGAGCCCGCCGAGAGCTCGAGGAACTGAACAGAACCCTGGAAGAACGTATTGATGCAGGCATTGCCGAGCGGCTCCAGCTTGAGCAAGGGCTGCTTGCGGAAAAGGAAGTGGCGCGATTGAGGGAGCAGTTCGTCGCCATCCTGGGGCAGGATCTGCGCAACCCGCTCGCGTCGATCGCTGGTGGAATCAACATCCTGTCCCCGGAACCTCAGTCCGACAAGGCACGGCGCGTTCTGGCTATGATGAGCCAAAGCACCGGCGATGCGGGCTCGCTACTGTTCTTCTACAAGGGGGCGTCAAAGGAGCGTCCTTCCCAAGCCATGACGACGCTAGGAATTTTGGAGAGCGTCACCTTCGCGAGCTCCACCAGAGAATTGATGCAATTAACGGGTGGCCGATCAGTCTACAGCGAGCAGCAACTCGAGCACTGGCAGGCGACGACGACAAGACCGGTCAAGGTCATCAACTATCTACTGGCTGCGTATATAGATCCCGAGATCGGGCTGGATGAACTACGAAATCTGGGTATCGTCAACGGCAACCCGCAACAGTCAATCTACGAAATTCGGACGGATATCCTCCCGAGGCTTCTCCGTCGCGCGAACCTTGAGTTCGAAATATAGCAGCAACGAATCGCATTCCTCGGCACCTCAAGACTAGTAAAATCAACGTTCCGTCGAGCTGCCGCTGCGAAGCAAGCAAGTTTTAACATCTCATAGCCGGACGCGACGGTCTTCGTCTGCACACATCGCCGAAAATCAAAGGATGTTGGTCGATTACCGGCGGGATAGCGTTAGCAACCTTTGGTACCGAATGTCGGATTCGAGACGCGGGCTCTTCGAAGCGATATGCTTTAACGCTTTATCGAGCCCATTTGGAATAATGGCACCATCCTCAGCACCAACCGTTTTATCCAGTATTGACAGCAAAGCCCCGGCATCCCTTGCGGAACCTACACCTGTGATAGTTCGCTCATCGGCGCTCCGGTCTAGTATCCCGTAGTCCCATAGCGACCAGCACTGAAAAGGCGTAAGGTAGGGCAGAATGAGGTCGGCGGCCTCAGCGTAGTTCTCGCCAGCTGCCGCCGGGAAGTCAGCGAACGCGTCCGATAATGTCGGCGATGAGATCGTCAGTTCTTTCGGCCAGATTTCCTGGAACAGCCTCTTGACCAGCCCAAACCTTTCACCGGCATCCTTTGGCTCCGCCCCATCGTCCTTTAGATAGTTTTTCATAGCATCGAGCGCACGGGTTCGTACCGGATCTCCACCGATACGCAGCATCTGCTGGGTCAGATGCGAGGGGATAGTCAGCTTCTGGCCGTCGCGCATGTCAATGATCGTCGAAAACACCACCCGCTGGCTGAGCGAGCCCCGAGCTTCGTCCAGCAATTCGTTTCCTGCCGCCGCGGCGATCATGTGCGGTCCCAACTCTTCCAGGACGTTTTTCGGAGGCAGAAAGCGACTATGGACGAAACCATGCCAGAGTTCGATACTCGCACCAGCCGCCGAGATCAGAGGTTCAAGGAGATTCACTCGTGACCAAGCTTCGTCGGCCGCCCAGTAGTAATTGAAGCTGCTCAGCAACTGATATTGTGCCTGTAGCTTCGCTTCGCCTTTCGTCTGTTCGATGCCGGCCAACGCGTCGCGCCATGGTGAGTCAGCCAGCGGTTTCGTGTCTTTCTTGAAGCTCGGGCACGCTCGCATAAAAGCAGAAACGAGATTGCCGACAGCGCTAGAGTAGCTGCGGTCCCGCAGGGGAACATTCTTTTCGGCGCTCTGGTTCGTCTTTTTAGCTGCGGTGGGCCAAAGAGCCAACCACGCCCGGATGAGATCGTCCTCGCCACTCAATAGCCGGTCCCAGATCGACATCCAGGACGTGAGCCCCTGTAGCGCGTTTTCGATCGTCGCCTCGTCTAGACGCGCAATCTCGATACAGGCTTTGAGGGCCACGGGGATCAGCTCTTTATCTTCAGGGCTTGCCGTGTCGATCGTAACATTCAGATCGGAGGGCCTGAAACCATAGCCGAAGGCCTGCCACACCTTATCACGAGCCAGCGACTTCGGCGCTTCGGCAAGAAGATCAAGAATCAGATCAGGATTCCGTCCAATGAAGTCTGAAGCCGCGCGGCTTTTGCTTTCCCATCCTTCGTCACTCAGATGACGCGCAAGTTCGTCAATAAGTTTTGCAGAAGGAACATCTCCAAAGGTTGGATCGCCGCTTCGATCGTCGATCAGTGTTCTAACGCCAGGATTGAAGCCCTCCGTGACGGAGGCCACGTCACCTTCTCGGGGGTGCTGAAGAAGAGTCTTCGCTAGCCATGCTTCCGTCGGTATCGAAAGATGACCACCCCCAGCCTTAATTCGCTGCAATTCGGTGACGCTCCTGCGCGCAACCGCTCTTTTGGCGTTGTCTTTTCCCATCCTTTTTTTCAGTCTTGCAATCGGTTCGCCATTGACGAGCCGCCGCTCGATTGGCGCAATCACATCATCGGGAAGCGAAGACCATCTGACTGCACGGAGTTCCGCAAACTCGGGAAACGCATCCGTCCACCAGAACTCGGTATCGTCCAAGGAAGCCAGGAATCGACCCACCTCGGTGCCGCTGACGACGGCTTCATCTCGGGCAGCAGCTGCCCAAAGCCGCTTGTACAGTTTCCAGCGATCGGCATCCCAGACTGCCATTACCCGCAGTGCAGCTGGACGATCAATCTCGCCCAAGCGTTCGAAAACCGCGTAAAGCAGCTTTGTGGTCGGTGCAAACCCTTTACTGTAGCGGTCCGGTTCTCCTCCCCCTTCAGCAAACTGACCCGCGGGCACGAAATAGACGCGATGCACGAGCCAGACCGTCGAGTCCGCATCGCTAGCAATCATCCCGATCCGCCGCGCTTGGTTAAGCCCAGCGAGCAGAACAGCGTTTAGCGCGGTCGCCAGCTCGAAGAGAAAGTCGCGGTCGTTGATGTCCGCCAAACCAATCTCTTCTGGGGTAAGCCGCTCCCCGCCATCAATCGAAACCCAGAAGATATCTCCGACGGTTTTGGGATGCTTTGCGCGCTTGCGGCCGAATGCTTCGTATTTTTGGCCGCTCTCGACTTTTATCCGCGGCCGAACAGCTTCGGTAATGAGCTTGATCATTTGAGATGGAGAGGCGCATGATTTCAGCTCTCGCTTGAGAAGCAGTCTATCATATGCACCGTCAGTCGTCGAATCGTCCCAATATTCGAGCAGGTAAACCCAAGCCTGCCTGTATGGTTCTGCAACATCTGCGACGCGGAACTCGAGAAGGTCCTTGAGGGCAGCGCGTTCCGCCAGCTGATCGTACCGCAACGCGAGCGCCCATTCGAGGAATTCGCGGTCTTCGAGACGTTCCATCGCAAACACGCGCGTGTTCTGCGCGATGATTGCATCGTTATCCGACAATCGCGGTTTTCTCACCTTAACGTCTCCTCGGCGCATCGCGAACCACCTGGTTCATCGTCGTGAGCCATTTCGGTGATGCCTTGCAGGAGGCAAGGAGCCGCGCAAGTTCTGCTTGTTCGCTTGGGTTGCACCGGCTGATGTAGTATCGAAGGAAGGATTGGGCTGCGACCCCGTCTGGCCCATCAGGATCCAGCTTGGCAACGGTTTTCAGATACGTTTGCACGCGCGCCGTGTTGCGCTTGTCCGGGATGATCTCCGACCACCGTGACAAAACCTCAGTCAAGGCTTTATGTTTATTGGCTCGATCGTAGGGTATCGGCGTAATACCGCGCGACTGCCATTCGATCGCCGTGCGGTCATCTCCCGCTGCGCAACCGACGAACGCGTAACGAGGCTTGAGGTCATTGAAGTGCCTCTCGTCGGCGGCAATAGCGTTCAGTAGGTAGCGCACGGGGGAGTCATTGGCGCTGTAGCCGACGAGAACTAGGTGAAAGATGCGGGCTGCGTCGTAGAGAAAGGATGTGACGATATGGCGCCTGAGATATGCGTCGCCAAAGTCCTGGTCCGTGAGTATCAGCGCCGAGCCCCTCTGCGATTTGAGCGGCAGCATTCCGTGGATGTGCAGAATTCCTGCAAATTCAGTGTTTCGGCTGGGGTTTGGAATCTCACCGAGGGCGAAGGCGGAATCTGAATATTTTTCGCGTTTAGCGGCTATGCTAAGAAGACGATCGAAGTTGGTCGTCACTAGCAGCGTCTGCCCGAAGCGTTGGCCAAGACGCACGAGGGCCGAGTGCAGGGGGTTAGGCTCGACCGTCCGGTCTAGCACCGTCTGCGCTGCCCGCCGAAGCGTACTGGCTTTGCTCGGGTCGCCATCAATGCGACGCTCCAGCATGCCAAGAACAACATCATATTCGTGTTGGGCAAAAAACTTTAGCTCCGTGCGCTGCTGGTGGGTTAAAAGATCCGGCACGCTGTCCCAGCTAGGGCCGCCCTTCTTCTGCACGGCCGCGAGTGGTCCGCTCATCGCGGGATCTACTTCCGCGTAGATGTCTGCGACCAAACCGCCGAAATCCGGAAGTGAGGAGGGGGCCGGGTAAGAGGCTCCGGCGCCGACAATGAACAACACTTCGCCATGATCTCTCGCCGTGAGCAAATCCATGGGCAGGGGCGGAAGGTCTTTGCCGAGAACAACGGAGGTGGTCACTTGCGGCTTTCGTGTGAGAGGGGATGTGGTTGCACCTTAGACGCGAGCAGCGCTGTCCGCAACGCAGTGGATCGTACTCCTCTCGTTGAACCCAAATCCCTTTGATCCGCTCGTTGACAAGCGGGAGCAAGATTTTTCAATAGTTTGGCAGTGCTGAACAGCAGGTCACTGGTTCTGATTCCTTCAAGGCGCTGGGTCGGGCACACTCACGATCTACTTGTGGTGA
Organism: Hyphomicrobiales bacterium; assembly: GCA_900469955.1. Taxonomy (GTDB): domain Bacteria; phylum Pseudomonadota; class Alphaproteobacteria; order Rhizobiales; family Rhizobiaceae; genus Neorhizobium. The sequence continues at coordinate 30,590 of UBYX01000042.1, forward strand.
TCAGGTGCAAGGCAGAATTGCCCCTTGTAACAGCTGCTGCTGACAGCTTGCGGTCGAATGTCGCCAGCTGGCCACCACGCGCCTTGGCTAGCGCAAGCAAGTAGGTATCAGTTACCTGTCCCGGTGTTAGAATCTTTGTGGGAGCGATATCACCTGATCCAACAAGGCTCACATCGTCGGGCCAAAAACTGTGGCCGGGGAGCGAGCGCAATTTGCGGACGATCTCCATCACGAGTGCCGGTGAACCAGGAGAGTTAGGATATTTGGGGTTGCCGACAATCCGGATGACACCATTTTCGGTAATCGGGCAGGTAGCCCACGCGACCTGACCCATCGCCGTGAACCACTCGTGCGCATCATCATGAGCTACATGGCCCGGATCAATCAAGGCAATCAGTACATTGACGTCGAGCAGGAAAGTCACGGCAGTTCGTCACGCAAGGCGTTCACGATGTCGAGCGTCACTGGCGGCGCATCTGGCCGAACTGACAGGAGAGGAATGCCATTGCGCTCACCGCTGCTGGGCGGTCGGCGAAGAGAACGTCTCGCGAGCTCAGAAATGACCTCGCCGACGCTCCGGTGCTGCTGGGTTGCCATCGCTTTTGCGGCAATCAGGACATCGTCGTCGATTGCCAAGGTGGTTCTCATATCTTCCTCATCGCGCATCAATCATCACACATCATAAAGCAAGCCGTTGACCTTCTCAAGGTGAACAAGACGCCATATTGCCCAAACTGTCACCGTGAAAACGACTGAAAATCGTACTCTCAAATCTGCACGAACCACGGGTGGCCGGTTCGAACCTGTTCAAGGCGTTTACTGCCAAACGTCGGAGCATACACGAGACAGCAGCGCGCGTAACGATAGTATCATTACACCGCTTGTAAAGACGATGTCATTACGCTATAAAAGAGATGGGAGATCGGAGTTTGTTATTACCGTGTCACATACCCGTAAAAATCCAAACGCGAGCATGCCGCTGAATATCCGCATTAAACCCGCGACGCGCAACTTGATCGACCGTGCTGCCGAGCTGCTTGGCAAGACGCGCACAGATTTCATGCTGGAGGCGTCCGAGCGCCGCGCGGAGGAAGTGCTGCTCGACCGTACCGTATTCACGGTCAGCCCCGAGATCTATGCCGAATACTTTGCCCGGCTCGATGCGCCCCCGCAGCTTAATGAGCGCCTGAAACGCACCATGACGACCAAAGCGCTGTGGGATGAGGCGTGACCCTCAGCACACCGTCACCACTTGCCGAGCACCACAAACTGGCAGAATTTAATTCTGGCGTTCCCGAACTGGATGACTGGCTGCGTCGTCGCGCTCGCGCCTATCAGGCAGGCGGCGCCTCGCGCACCTTTATCGTATCCGAGGACAATCGGGTCATCGCCTACTATGCGCTCGCCTCAGGAGCGGTGAAGCAGCCGGAAGCACCTGGCCGCTTTCGGCGCGATATGCCTGACCCGATTCCTGTTGCCGTCCTCGGTCGCCTCGCCATCGATCAGGCCTATCAGGGGCGTGGTATCGGTAGGGCATTGGTGCGCGACGCAGGCCTGCGTCTGCTCAATGCTGCTGAAGTTCTGGGTATTCGCGGCGTGCTGGTGCATGTGATTTCCGATGATGCGCGAGCCTTTTATGAGGCTGTCGGCTTCCTGCGCTCGCCATCCGATCCGATGATGCGGATGGTCGGATTGCACGATCTCAAATACGCGCTGAGCTCCTAAACGAAACTCATCAAAATTTGGGTTGAGGCCACTGCAATTTGGATTTTAAGTCGCTCGACTCGTTGCGTAGGGTCCGATACGAAATGAGGTGCGATCGGCTCGTTTCCGGAGACGAGGACGCTCGACCCAGATGCAACGTGTTCTGAGTATCCGAGCCTAGCATCTCATTCGATCTTACGCAGCTTCCCAAACCTGATTGAGGATCTTGGCCGCCAGTGCTGCCTTGTCTTGCGGAAGGAAGCGGCCGTAATGCTGTTGCACGACGTCGGGCGTGTCCTGAATGGCGTAGCTCGCCTGCTCGTAGGATCGGGTCTGCCTCAGAATATGCGTCGCGAGAATTAGGGGGTCCATGCGGCAACAGGCCTTTGATGGCACCTCGCCCGGTGTAAGGGTTATAAATTCCATAGCGTTGGATGACGGTCGTCCAAGCTTCGCAGAACGTGGTCGACTTGTAGACTGCGTCGGTGCTGGTGGTCTTCACCGTTTTGACGAACAACGTTCCGGGGTCTTTGGCGCCGCCAAGGAGGCGGCCACGACATCCGATATATCGGCCCGAACCGCTTCCCTGCCCAGCTCCGGCCGCTTGCGATCACCCGGGCTGTGACTAATCTTTGCGAAAATGCCGTCCGGTTCGGCTGTTGTGTCGAGGTTCGATTGTTTCAATTGGGAAACTCGGCCGTTATAACGGTAACCGACGACGGGCCTGGTATACCGAACGAGCTGCGGGCACATGTATTGGAGCCGTTCCATAAAATCGATGCATCGCGTGGTACTAGCAATGGCTTTGGGCTCGGCCTGTCCATCGTGGTGGAAATCGTGCAGGCGCATGGAGGCACATTGGAACTCCTTTCAGCTGTCCCATCTGGTCTGGTTGCGAAACTGGACATACCCCTCAAGCTCAGCGGTATGGAACCACGAGCCGACTCTCAAAAGTCTGCCAAATGACCGTCAAGGCTGATGAGATCCGATAATCGCGAGATCGTCAGGCGAGCAGTTCGGCAAGAGGCCTGTCCCGGCGAGGACGGCAGCAATTGCGAGCGGCCGTCTTTCCGAACCACCGGCGCCATCTGGTCGGGACAGAGGTCGAGAGAGGGCTGCAGGTTGCCGAGGCGGTCAAAAGCCTTCGTGACGGCTCGAATGGCTTCCTGGTTGGTCGTGATGTTGTACAAGTTGCACATGGCAGGGGTTCACCTTGGCAGAGACGAGATCTCGATAACGCCATCGTACTTCTTGCAGTCTTGGCAAAAGCAGCTTGGGCGCCAGTACCTTGATGCGTGCCTGAGAGCCGCATTTCCGCTCAAGCGATTTCCTGTTTAGCCGCTCACGTCGACTACATTGGCACCGCGCGTTCAGGGTTTCCCACTCCTTCAGGTCAGACAGGCGCTTCCCCAGCGCGATTTGATACTCTGCCTAGGTGATGCAGCCCGATCTCTCGCACCACTCCCTGTGGGTGTAATAGTAGGTCAAGGTGCATCGATTGTAGAACCCTGTGGTGGATCGCTGGCATCCATCGCCTTTGGCAATATCGGCAAGCAGACCGGGCATGCTGATGTCTCCGTGTTAGGCAAACAGATCGTCCCCCTTGAGATGGCGAAGGATCTCACGCTCTTCACAGATCACTGATACCTTTTTGCCGACATACTCGGATAGCATGGCGGCCTGTTTTGCGCGTCCGGCATTAGGGCCGCTCATATGTCGGCCGCCATCCACGGGTAAAGCCGGCGCTGCTGGAGGCCTCCTTTAGAACCGGTTGCTGGCGCAGATGCCGGCAGTCCTTCAGCAATGTCTCAATCGCCGCTCTTGCGTCGCCATCATGTCATGCCAGGACTGCATCGATATCCGTCTCGGGAGGTTCGCTCAGTAGTTCAGCCGGACTGGATGGCATGATGCGAAATCCTCCTCCTTGCCGACGCCTACGATTTTCATGACGAACCCGTATTTCCGTTGTGGCTTCCAGCGCGCGAGAGCCTCGGCCGTCATCCCTCCCAGCGCCATCTGCTGCATATGGAAGTCCATATATTCCGCGTACCAGGCCTCGCAGTCAGCCGCGACTTCGGCATAGGTCGCCATTCTTCCGCACTTTGGATTGTCGCAGGACACGATGTCTTCGGGCGAAGGATTGCCGCCGTCGTACTCCAATCCGCCGCCACAGGCTGCGCAGATCGGCTCCCCGAGGTGCCTAGTTCCATCATCGACTTCTATTGGCATGTCTGCTCCTCTCATCTTCGACCGGCTGAGGATCCAGATCCAGTTGCGGCAGGCCTTCAGCGGGCGAAGCCGGCTTTTTCTTGCTCGCTCGCGGTTTCGCAACCTGCTCGCGAGCAGCAGCGACCGGCGCGCTCAGTTCCAATACAGGAGGCCTCTCGACCTGCTTGATCGCCGCGAGCGGAGCACCGACCGGTTCTGCTTCCACGGGCTGAGAGGAGGGTGCAAACCGGATCATTTCAGAGCCCTATCAGTGGCGGACATCATTTCTCCATCGCGCAGAAGCACGTTCTTTAGCTGTTGATAATATGTAGATGGCCACTTTCATTGTGGCCCATATGTTCTCATTATGTTCTTGTTGGCCAAGGAGTCAATGAGGATTCTCCTTCAGCCTTGTTGAGGCCGTCCAAGAGCGCGCATCGCGGTCGAGTTTGGTAGCGATCACTGACGGAGATGTGCGGGATTAGTTGCAAATCACCGTTGATTCCAAAAGCACATGCGCCTCTTCCTTCTACCACTATTCACGATCTTACTACAGCCCACAGCAGGCTTCGCTTTCGAAGACCCGAGGACCCACGGGATGGAGGCCCGTGAGCTTGGCGAGGATCCATCGTGCCAAGTCGTCAATCGAGCATACGTGCGCACCGTAAATAGCAGTCGACTTGCTAGATTATTATCAGCTCAAGGACGATGGGAGCGAGGTGTGGAGATCGCAGGGGCGCTTTTGTCGGTCGCTCCTATCACAGTCGCTTTGAATCCCTCTTTTGGACGGAGCGACGGCGCCCGTTGCTGACCATGGTTACCATGGACGGGGCCGTTTTTCAGGATTGCGTTCGGCTTGATGACAATTTGGTTGATGGCGTTCCCTCATTCCACACTCGAGGGAAGTGGCAGCGAGACGGCCACCGCGCCTCATTCGACGTATGGATTGCCAAGGATGAGCTTATCAACGTGAAAACGCTTCGGAGTTTTTCGTCAGATCCGCCCCGGCTTCTTCCTTATTCCAAGCCCATCGAACGGTTCCGGTTGGACCGGAGCGTGGCTGCTCCTGAATTGCCCAGCGAGCCTCTGGTGTACTATTCAAGTCCTTGAATCAGCGTTCGCATGGGAATAGTCGGCAATAACACTTACCGTGGTTCGTTTACGCAGGCGGCGGAACACTCCATTGCCGGCCGTCGCCGAACCAGCATACTAATGCGTGTGTTAGTTGAATTCCTAATATCGGAATCGTAGACATGCCACCGATCATCCAAGCCGAGGACGCGACCAAATGGTTTGCACAAAAGATGCCGCAGCCGGGTATCGCCGGCGCGCTCCGTAATTTTCTTGCGCCCGTCACAAAAGATGTGAAGGCGGTCGATGGCATTTCCTTTGCTATTCAGGCGGGAGAGGCAGTCGGTTATCTCGGCCCTAATGGTGCTGGCAAGTCTACCATGATCAAGATGCTGACCGGCGTGCTCGTGCCGACGGCGGGCTCGGTCAGCGTGCTCGGTCGCGCGCCCCATGTGGAACGCATCGACAATGCTCGAGATATCGGAGTGGTGTTTGGTCAGCGCAGTCATTTGTGGTGGGATCTGCCGCTGTTCGAGAGCTTTGAGTTGCACCGGCGCATCTACCGGGTCGAAAAAGCGCGGTTCGACAAAGTGCGGGCTGAGTTGGTCGATATGCTTCAGATCGCTGCATTCCTCGAGCGGCCGGTACGAAATCATCACGGCGTTGAAGTCGGATGCGGAACTGGTCGATGTGCATCTGCACGAACCGGATATCGAAGAAGTTATCCGCACCCATTACCAGTCTCGCCAAACGGCTGCCACATCGGCTGCCCTGCGGTCGATGCCGTCCAAACGGGTGGGGTAGGATCATGCTGCTTGCGCTTGCTACCGCCAGCTTTCGTATCGAATCCAGCTTTCGCGCGCAGTTCTGGTTCAAGCTTCTAAGTGGTGTCTTGAACGTCATTGCTCGCGTGTCGATCTGGCAATCGGTATTTTTGCACGGCGCGGGTTCAACAGATATCAGCCTGCCGCAGATGATCACCTATGCCATCCTGGGCGCGACGACTTTTTCCACATGGGACGCCACCCAGATCCTGCGGGAGATCGGCGCGGATATTCGCAGCGGAAATGTCGTCAGCCACCTGATGCGGCCCTATAGCTACCCTGTATCGCTCTACGCCCGCCAGCTCGGAGCGCGCGCTCATGAGATGCTTATGATCGGCCTGCCTGTGCTTGTCGTCATGGGTTCTGTCTATGGTTTTCAGCTTCCGGCAAGTCCCGGCCATGCAGCGTTGTTTATCCTTTCGCTGCTACTGTCGATTTTCCTGCTATTTACCGTGTCCATAGCCGCGTCGATGATTGGCTTTTGGGTGATGGATATGCTGGCTCTGGAATGGTCTCTGCGCGGCACGCTCGCGCTGTTTTCCGGAGGGCTGGTACCTTTGTGGTTCTACCCCGATGCGGTGGCAAATACCGTCCTCTACCTCCCCTTCGCCTGGATCAGCTTTTATCCGCTGGCGATCTATCTTGGTGAACTCGATCTTTTGAGCAGCCTGCTGCATCTTCTCTATGGCCTAAGCTGGGCGGTGGTGTCGGCTGTGCTGGTGGCGCTGATGTGGCGTGCCGCCTGCCGTCGCATGATCGTGCAGGGAGGCTGATCCATGCGTCAAAGCCTGTCCCTGTATCTTTATCTGATACGTCTGCAATTACGGACACGTCTGCAGTACCGTGCCAGTCTCATCATCGGCTGGGTGGCTCAAGCCTTTGGTTATGCCAGCGTCTATGGCGCCATCTGGATCGTCGCCAGCCGGTTTGAAAAGCTCGGTGGCTGGGTCTGGCCGGAAATCGCCCTGATGCTCGGTTTCCACGTTCTGGGCTATGCACTCGGCGCGCTGTTTACGCTTGTGCAACTGAGACGCATGGAGGAACTGGTCAGACTCGGTACGTACGATACGCTTCTAGTCCGACCGGTCAGTCCCTGGGCCTATCTGGTGTTTTCCGGCTTCAATATCGAGTATGGAGGCCACATCGCGCTTGGCATAGGGATGATGGTCTGGGCACTGCCGCAACTTGGCATGGATTGGTCATTGCTGACGGTGCTGCAACTCGTTGCCAGCTTGATCAGCGCCGCACTTCTGACCGGTTCCATTCTAACGATGATCGCCGCCATGGCACTGGTGCTCACCCGCTCACGTTACCTGTTCGGCATTTACTTCGACTTCTGGGAACTGTCGCGCTATCCGATTACCATCTTTGCCATGCCGCTGCAGTTCGTGCTTCTGTCGGTCGTGCCGCTCGGTTACATGGCCTATGTGCCCATCGCCGCCCTTCTCGGAAAGCCAGTGCCGGTGATCGGCGAGGCGGCGCCGTTCACCGCTATCCTTGCCGGCCCCTTCATGGTCGGGGTGGCCATACTGGTCTGGCAGAGCTGCCAGCGGCGCTATCAGGGTGCCGGCGGCTGAACGCGTCAGCCGCCTTCAAGCCTGAAGCGGGCATGAGGTTGATATCGCAGTACGGCTGCTTCGCGCCTTCAAATCGGACGTTCGGGGCTTCAGGTGCAAGTCCTGAAAAGCGGACATTGGACCTCTATGCTTCAACGCAGAGCCTATTGGCCTTCCAATAGGGTATTCAGAAATGCGCGGACTGCAGGATTGGATCGCCGGCTTTCCGGCCAGACTGCCGTGATGTTGTGACGCTCGACCGAGTAATCAGACAAGACGGGAACCAACTGACCGCGCTTGACCCAAGGCGTGGCCATGAAGCTGGTCGCCATGCCGATGCCGGCTCCGGCTGAGACGGTCGCGAGGACGGCTTCGCTCGCATCGACCACGATCGGAGACGACGGAACGACCTCAATTTCCCGCTCGCCAACGCGAAAAGGCCAGCGGAACAGTTGCCCGCTGTTTTGATAGCGCAGATTGACCGTCTGATGATCGTGAAGGTCATCGGGATGGAATGGGACGCCTGCTTGGGCCAGATAATCCGGCGCGGCATAGCAGCAAAGGCGATGCGCCGACAGTTTCCGTGAGAGGAGGCCCGAGTCGGGAAGGTCTCCGATCCGCACTGCGAGGTCGATCCCTTCTTCAATCAGGTCGATCCGGTGATCGCTCAGCCTAAGGTCGATGGACACCTTTGGATGCAGCGCGCGAAAGCGCGGTAGTATCGGTGCGATCACGTGCAGTCCGATCGGCAGCGATGTGGCGATCCGCAATGTGCCCGCAGGCTTGGATCTGGCGGCCATGGCGGCCTGTTCGATTTCCTCGGCGTCGCGCAGCAGCTTTAGCGCCCGCTCATGCAGGTCACGGCCCTCGTTGGTGAGCGTGAGCGAGCGTGTCGTGCGGGTGAAGAGAGAAACGCCAAGCTGTCGTTCCAGGCGCTGTACGCTCTTGCTGACCGCAGAAGGTGAGATCGAAAGTGAGCGCGCGGCTGCAGAATAACTTCCCAGAGAACCGGCGCGGGCAAAGGCGATAAGGCCGGTCAGTCGTTCAAGTCCTGTCTGTTCCTTCATGGCATTATTAAAGCAACTTAGAGCATCATTATCAATCTCAAGGCACAAGCTTACATTCCGTCAACGACGACAAAATCAAAGGAAGGTTTCGATGGCCGAGATGATGAAAGCAGTCCGACTGAGGGAATTTGGAGCCCCCGATGTCCTGCGCTACGAGGAGACGCTGAAACCGGTTGCCGGGGCGGGTGAAGTAATTGTCCGCGTACATGCGGCAAGTCTCAATCCGCCGGATCTCTATCTAAGGGACGGCTACCGAGCGCTTCCTCCCGAATGGCGTCCCAGCCCGGACTTTCCGCTCATCCTGGGGACGGACATTTCCGGTGTGGTCGACGCAGTTGGCGAAGGCGTATCGGATTTCCACGTCGGTGACGAAGTCTACGCGATGGTGCGGTTCCCGCATGATTTGATGACCGGCAGCGGCGCATATGCCGACTATGTCAATGTCCCGGCCTCGGACCTGGCGCTGAAGCCGGCCGGCATCGATCATGCCCATGCGGCCGGCGCGCCGATGTCACTTCTGACGGCCTGGCAGTTCCTCGTCGAGCTTGGCCACGATGCCCCAAATCCCTTCCAGGACTTGGCTCATGCGCCGATGGAGCTCGCAGGCAAGACGGTGCTGGTCAATGGTGCCGGAGGAGGGGTAGGCCACCTGGCGGTGCAGGTCGCGAAATGGAAGGGCGCCCACGTCATTGCGGTTGCCTCCGGCAAGCACATGACTTTGCTGCGCGATCTCGGCGCCGATGTCGTGATCGACTACACGAGGCAGGACGCCGAGACAGCCGCGCAGGATGTGGATCTGGTGATCGACGCTGTTGGAGGCCCCGACATGGAGCGCTTTCTCAAGGTCCTCAGGAAGGGAGGTGCCCTCTATATAGTGAACCCTCTCGGCTTTACCGGACAGGACGAAGCGAAAAGGCTCGGCATCACAGTGTCCTCGACACAGGTTCGCTCCAATGGTGCTCAATTGGCAGAAGCTGGCCGTCTTCTTAACGAGGGAACAGTCCGTATCGTGATCGACAGCCAATTTCCGCTTGCCGAGGCTGCGGCTGCGCATGAGCGAGCCTCAAGGGGAAGCATCCAGGGCAAGATCGTTCTTTTGGCCGACTAACTCATGTCTCCCCTGGACCATGACAGTTCAGGGGATCTATTTCCAGAGGAAGCCTGAAATGCTGATTGTAACCGGATACATGCAGGTCGATGCCGCGGATCTCGCGGATTTCGTCGCTGATCTGAATGCACTGGCGATTGCCACGCGTCAGCGAGTGGGCAACATCTCCTATGATGCGGCGGTGGATGATCCTCACGCCGGCCGATTGATGATTGCAGAACGTTGGGCTGACCAGGCCGCACTCATGGCTCATCTTGCGGCTGAAGATACGACGGAATTCATCGCGCGTTGGAGCGGACGATCACAAGGTGACATTCGCAAGTACGACGCCTCGAATGAACGAGACCTTGCTGACGACTAACCCGTGGCAAGGCGTGATGCCACGGACGCACCGCTGCTGGCGGCCTGGGAAATGGTAGACAGCAAAGCGCCTTCACTCCGGACGTTCAGTCGCGCAAATTTCAGACGCAGGAGCTGCCATTTGGCTTGTTGTAGAAAGAGCAAGACCGAAGCCGCCAATGGCTGCCGTGCTGGTGAGAGGCTCAGCTCCTGATCGCTTCCCTCTGCAACTGAAGCTCTTCATCGCTCGAGCCATCGTCGTTTCGGTAACGGAAGCGGTCGTAGTGCTTGCCCGGAAGCGGACATAACTTGGCGAGCTGACGTCGAAACGGCGCCAGAAAGCGGCCGTGTAGACTTGTCGACCTTTTGAGCCCCTTATTCCTTTGTGCGGTCTCGAAGCGCTTCCTTGAACAGCTCAAAGGCGGTCGTGCCTCGCCGGTCGGGGTAATAGAGATGGTATCCTGGAAATGGCTCACACCACGGCTCCAGAAGGCGGATGAGACGACCGTCGACAATTGGCGTCGCGACCAGATCCTCCAGAATGTAGAGGATACCGAAACCCTCAAGGGCGGCGTCGACAAGCAGGTCGCCATCGTTAAACACCGGCCCCCGACCCGGCACAACCGTCACCGCACGACCATCGCGCTCGAACAGCCAGGGAGACAGCTCGCCATGCGCGTCGCCGTAGGCTATGCAACGATGCGCTGTGAGATCGGAAGGCTCGATCGGCGCCGGATGGTCGCTCAGGTAGCCGGGAGCAGCCACCACCGCGACGCGAAGGGGAGGCCCGATCGGCAGCGCGATCATGTCCTTCTCCAATCGCTCGCCGAGCCGGATACCTGCATCGTAGCGGCCCGCAACGATGTCTGTCATCCCGCTCTCCACGCATACCTCAACTTCGATGCCGGGGTGGTGGCGCATGAAAGACGGGAGCATCGGCCACAGCAGCGTGTCGGCGGCATGTTTGCCCGTCGTTATCCGAATGGTACCGATCGCCGCTCCGCGTGTCTGGGACAGTGCCCTGATCTCGTCATCCAACCCGGCCAGTACCGGCGACAGGGTTTCGAGCAGGCGCTCACCGGCAGCAGTCGGGGCGACGCTGCGTGTCGTGCGGGAGAGCAGGCGAAAACCGAGTTGGCCCTCCAGCCGCTTCATGGTTTGGCTCAACGCTGACTGCGTGACACCCAGTCGCTTGGCGGCGCGCGTGAAGCTGCGGTCCGAGGCGATGGCCGCGAAGACGGCAAGGTCGCTCAACTGATCTGGCCGCACTGATAATCCCTGCTAATGGGCCTCATTACTTATTAGCCTGTTATCTCGATCTATTACCAAGCCTACATAGCCGGTGACAGTCAAGAACGCGAGGAACGGCTATGGCTAAAGTTTGGTTGGTAACGGGCGCAAGCCGGGGACTGGGACGCGAGATCACACGCGCGGCACTCGATGCGGGAGAAACTGTTGTGGCAACGGCGCGGTTCGCTGACGCCGTACGCGAGGGCGTTAAGAGTTACCACGATCGCCTTCACGCCTTGGCGCTCGATGTCACCGCCGCCGAAGCCGCGAAGGCGGTCGCCGCCGAGACCATTAGACGATTTGGTTCTATAGACGTGCTGGTCAACAATGCCGGCTATGCCGAACTGGGCTTCTTCGAGACCTTCACCGATGCCGCTGTGCGGCGTCAGTTCGAGGTGAACCTGTTTGGCACGATGAACGTGGCGCGCGCGGTCGTCCCCTACATGCGTAAACGTCGCTCAGGTCTCCTCGTAACGATCTCTTCTGTCAGCGGGCTGGTTTCCAACGGCGGGGGGTCAGTGTACTCTGCGTCGAAATTTGCGGTCGAGGGTTGGATGGAAGGCTTTGCGCAGGAGCTTGCACCGTTCGGCGTCCGCTCGCTCCTGGTCGAACCGGGGATGCTGCGAACCGACTTCATGGACAGCAAGTCGGCGAGCTTCGGCACCATGGACATTCCTGACTATGCCGAAGCAATCGCGCACTATCGCGCCTTCGTGGACGGTGCCAACGGCAACCAGCCGAACGATCCGAAGCTGCTTGCCGCGCGGATCGTGGCGCTAGCTTCCCAAGATGAAGCGCCAGCGCGGCTCATCTACGGCGACGATGCCATACAGTGGGCCGGCGCGAAGGTGGACAAGTTGCGAGCGGAGATCACCGAATCCGCTTCTTGCGGCTGACGGGTCAAATGACGCGCTGGCCAGTAGGGTTACCCGGCAACGATCGCTAAAATTGTCGCTCAGGAACGATAGGTGTCTTGGGCTGGAAAGCGCCGTTAGTACTGCTAAACCCGCAGGCGTTTAATTCCCTCTGTCAAAGCCCAGAAGAAGAGAAGACCGAGGAAGGCGATCCCGGCGGTGAGGTACAGGCCATCTCCGCCGAACTCCGGCAGTGAATTTCCGACGCGATAAGCCGCTATGACGGTTGGCAACGCGATAAATGCCCATGAACACTCTATGGCCCGGATGTGCTTAGTGGACTTTCCGAGCTCAAAAACCCAAGCGACATACTTCATTCGATAATTTGCCAGCAGGAAGACGGAGATCATGCCACCCACCGGTACAGCGATGGAGCCAGCGGGAAGTACTGCGGTCGCCAAAAAGAAGACCTGATAGATGATAATCAGCGACAGGAAGACTCTCTTCATCCGCAACCTATAGCAATCGATATCGCTTCGAGTCCACGACGGCTTTGCCTGCACGAAGTGGGCGGCAGAGAGATTACTGGCGGACACGATGCGGGGGCCTGAGTATGGTACTTACAGCCGAGGGAAATTCTGAGATGGTTCAATACACTGGCGAGGAAGCGCTTCGCCATGCCCGAAAACTCACGAAGACTAGCCACGATACCGCTCATTGGGTCACAGAATATATCGACCCCCACTCTGGGGAGCGTTGGGTGCTCGACTACCTGCAATCAGAGCTCAACGGAGGTGGCCCGCCACGGCTCCGTAAATTACCTCCAAGGTTAGGTTAGGGCGATTGGGGATGGATGTGGAGCTAAATCAATGGTCTAGTTGACCGGGCCTATATCTGATGGAGTCATTAAGGCGCCAAAACAGACTGCTTGGGGGTCGCGCGGGAAAACGAGCGAGCCCCTTTTTTGAGATTTCTGCGTTTGGTACGGTAGTGCATCTTTCAATCGCACAGACATATGGATATCGCATATCCCACCGTCGTATTTCACGACCATTGGGGTGTTGCGTGCTTAGAGATCATTTGCAGCCTGCTCGTCAAAGCGTCCTCCTTCCGGAAGAGATTGCTACGCTGCAGCGGGTTTTTGACCAAACCTGCAATGCCCTGGGAATCGAGAAGAAGAGTTCTCAGGCTGAAGGACTAGCGGCTACATTGGTTAATCTCTACGAGCGCGGAGTTCGAACAGAGGGGCAGTTAGCTGCCATGGTCGATAAGATCGACTTCCTCTAAATACTCCCGTCGGCGTAGTTGATCCTTCGGGCTCCATAGGCTTAACGTTTAGGCATCGGTCGGGCAGAGAAAAGCCCGGCTTCGAAAGACCGCGCTTCTGGGCATTGACGCGAGCATTCCACTTCCCAGCCACCTTGGTATTTGGGGCGATGGCTTATGCGGGAACGCGCCCACCGCCGCGATCTCGCGGAGCGATCCGGAACTTTTCCTTCCCTCAAAGGTTTGGTCTCACCACGATCCGTGAGGAGGAAACAGCCATGATGGACTGGAACAGAGTCGAAGGTAACTGGAAACAGATGAAGGGCAAAATCAAGGAGCAGTGGGGAAAACTCACTGACGACGACCTTGATATGATCGCTGGAAAACGCGACCAACTCGAAGGCAAGATTCAAGAACGGTATGGCTATGAAAAGGATCGTACCCGTCAAGATATAGACGATTGGTACGGGCGCCAGAACTTTCATTGATCATTGACCCCGCTTCGGCGGGGTTTTCTTATTAAGACTTTCCAAGGACCGAGAAACGGCATCATCGGCCGTCCTCCCGTGGCGATGGGTGGAACAGAGACATCCTCTTAAAAGTTCGGCGGCATGCCACTGACGCACCACGAGAGACAAGAGATCTTCGAGGAAGGGAAGCGCGCCGCCTCCCTCGAACAAAGCTCTATCGTTTGCCCCTATCTGGATGACGAGACCACAGAGCGCTGCGCCATCTGGATGGCCGGGTACCGCTCCTTCAAGGGCGATGATGCGAACTACGCGGAGAGCCTACTCCTTTAAGTCTGTTGCTTCCCCCAGCTCACCACTCGTGTTTAGGGCGGCGGGTCTGCTATGGCCCCATTGCAGTCATCGGCACAGCTTAATCCCAGAGGCTGCTTCGTGGCTCGATCCAGGCGCCAATGGCGAGCGTGAACTAGCCGACGAGCGCGGTTCGCAGCGCGGGGATGTCGTCCAAGACGCAGTCAACAAAGGCGGCGATCCGAGGTGTCTTGCGCAAATCGGCGGGTGTCAGCAGATACCACGCGCGGGTTAGTTCGGGAACCGGCGGCAGCACCTGAACCAGCGTCTCCTCGGCGTCGCCGAGCGTCGTGGGAAGAGGTGCGATACCGACACCTGCCTTCACCGATGACACTGCACCCAGCATGCTTGAGCTGCGACTCACGATACGGGCCTGGGACACGACTGTCGGCAGCCATTTGGCAACCCGGTGATTTTCCATGATGCCGTCGAAGCCGATCAGCGCATGCGCTGCGAGGTGGGTGATGCTTTCGGGCCGGCCATTCTGCTGAATGTAGCTCTTGCTGGCGTAGACGGCCCAAATGGAGTCGCAAATCTTCCGCCCAACAAGGCGCTCATCCACCGGCTCTCCGGAGCGCAAGGCAACGTCGGCATCTCCCTTGGTCAGGTCTAGGTACCGGTCGCTGGTGATGAATTGCACGGCAAGGTCTGGATAGCGAGCATGGAACCGGTCGAGCAAGCCGGACGCAGCAATGCGAGCGACCGTCGGTTCCGGACAGGTCAGGCGAATAGTTCCCGTCAAATCGAGCTTCAGTTCGCCGATCTTTCGTTGCAGTTCTTCGACAGCGGTCTCGACGGCCATGACTTCGCTGATCAGAGCTTCGCCCAATTGGGAGAGGCGGTACCCCGTCGCCTGCCGTTTTACGAGGCTCAGCCCGATACGATGCTCAAGCTCCAGCAGTCTGCGATGGACTGTCGATTGATTGACGCCGAGCGCCTTGGCCGCAGCAAGGGTGCTGCCACATCGTGACACGGCAATGAGATGGCGCAGATCGTTCCAGTCGAACATGGGGACCATTATGCACTTTTGCGCGGCACTTGAGCAAACTCGCTGCTGCCGCTGGAACTCTGCAGGGGTTAACCTTTCTGGAGATGCAAAGGGAGGAAATCATGCACGAGAGATCAGACGTCGAAACCATGACCGCGGCCCTGACGGTTGGCGTCACACGCAGCGCACAGGACAGCGGAATGGCGAAGCTCACACCGCTTCACCGCCAAGTGGTGCAAGGAATGCCAACTGTGCCGGACCAGGAAGTCAGGGTGCTGACTGCTACCCTGCTGCCTGGCGACGTCACGCCCTACCACTCGCATCGCCATCCCGTGACGGTCTACGTGCTGGAGGGAACATTCACATTAGAACTGGATGACCGGAACCCGGTCAATATCGAAGCAGGCGAAGTCTTTGTGGAGCCGTCGGGCGTTAGGATGACTGGACGAAACGAACGGGACATACCTGCGCGAGTGGCTCTTTTCTATGTCTGCGAACCTGATGAGCCATTTGCCGATCCAGCAAATGCACGCTGAAGCCAACAAATAATAGTTAATGTCGGCCCTGGCGCGGAGGCGACGTGGCTCTGCCGCCGGCGCGATGTCTGCTTTCAGGTTAGCGCCGTGACTGGTATGACTGAGATGCGGGCGCCAAGCGGAAATCGTTTCCGCTGCGGGGCCGAAAGCGGGTGGCAGCTATCAAGTCAATAATGCCGAAGGCCGGCCGCTCCGCCAAGAAGCGCTCGCTCCAAATCGTGGCTGCGCGCACCCCGGAAGTGCGAAATATCAAGGCGAGCGGAGAACGCGTTTTTTGCATCTATCCCACCCGTGAATGCGGATAAGGATTCCTGATGTTGGTGTGCAGGAAGTGGGCTTTCGACAAAGCCTGCATGAGTTGCTCGTAGAGGAAAGCGCTGATGTTGTAACACTGGTAGACGGAGCAGGTGTTGAACTCGATCTTGAGCATCTGGGTCGGCTCGTTATATCCGCCCGATGTCACTGTGGTGGAGGCTACCGAAACACGCATCTTCGGTGATCTGCTCCTCATTGTCGGATTGGACTTGAAAAGGCTCAATAGTGAGAGGTGCACCACGGCCATCGTGCGCTGGGCTCTCCCGGAGGCGACGAAACGGTCAGGCGTCGAGTGCGTTTGCAACCGAACAGGCAAGGGGCCGAAGGCTTACGACAACCACGTGCCATCAGCTTTGAGAAGGACAGGCAGAAGGCAAGGGCCGCACTCGTGCGCGACTACGTCAGTGATTCCAAAGGCCGTTCCTCCGGCTCGCGCATAGAGGCAGCTTTTCGCAAGCTGTCCATGGGCGATCATCTAGAGGAGGTTATCCCATAGACAAGAACGAGCGGAGTACTCGCGAAGGTCATGTTTTTTTTGATCTGTCACCTGCCGGATGACCAGCTACGACAGTAGCGCCATCGTTCGTAGTGATAGTACCGTTTTGGTGCATGTTTGGGTTGAGGCAAACGAACCGGCGAGTATGGGAAATATGCCACTCAGCGCGCGCCGGGCCGCCTCGTTCGTCCCAATCTTGCGCATTATCCCTGGCCGAGCGGGATGCTACATCCCTTGATAGGCCAACGAAACGTAGTGCCAGTAGGACAGCACAGCGGGAAAACAATTTTGTGATCGCGTCATTGGCGCTCTACAATTACGTGCATTCTTCCGCCAATCGGGAAGGTCGATCACCCCAGCTCAGGCCTGAACCCAAAATCAAGAGCCAAGGTTACGGCGCCAACTTCGACGACACCCACTGCTGACCCGCCCGCCATCGCGCAATACAGCTAGAGCAGGATCGAGGTGGTGATCAGGCCTCCCTCCGTGGCCGCTGGCGCAGGGGCACGGGCGTGCGGCAAGCGCGGGAACAGGAGGAGCGGGGCGCCTCCCAAAAAGGTGATGACACCAATAGCGAGGAGAGGGACCTGAATCCAGGAGAGACGCTGCGACGGGCGCTGTCACGAACGTAAGCTCGTTCAGCGTTGCAGCGATGCCTAAGGCCTTGAGCAGCCGAGCTGGATCGACGATATAGTTCAGAACCGCCCGTAGGTAGCCGCTTGCCGCTCCGTTGACCAGGCGAGCGGCAGCGCCGGCGATGATCATCCAGACGAATGGTGTTGCACAGGCGGCCAGGATCGCGATGATTGCAAAAGCGAGGGTAAATACGAAGCCGGGCTCGCCCCAAGAGTGCCGCTGGACTAACTGAGCAAGGTGCCAGCAAGGTCATCAACGAAACACTGCGAGCGGCGGGGCTGTTGCGGTAGTCGCCGGCCGACCCCGACGCCGGAACTGTCCCACCAATCCCTATACTCGGGCTGCAGCCATTTCAAATGGACGGCTCGGCGATTGATTTAAGAACGAGCATCTAACTTGAGAACTGTGCTCGAATCCGAACACTCGATGTGAGAATCAGACGACTATGGCAATTGATGGGTTCTTCTGTGGGTGACGTCATTTCCTAATGAGCGATTCGCAATGAAGCGTGCCGACACGCAGACGCTTTTCGAAGTTTCTGGCACGCCGCATTGGCAAGCCAACGGTGGCGGATGGGGCACTGCTTACGACAGAGCTGACGTCAAAGACAAAGCTCCTTCCGTCGCCGATCATATCGGCAACAACGGTACGGTTGGGGTTGATTCAGATTGACTTAGACGATCCGGCGGCGGTGCTGTCTTGTTTAAGGGGGCGCCTGATGCGGATCTTACGCGGCGGGGCCACCAGTGGCGGCTGTGTATCAGAGAGCGCTTCCCGAGCGGCCGAGCTCAGGTTCAAAGCTACGAAGTCAGCCTCTTCGAGGTCAAGCGTTAGCTTGTCGTCCTGGCTTTCCGTCCATAGAACCGCGCCCACCCGCGCCGCCGGGTAAAGACGCTTGAGCCTGCGGACAACCATGCGGGCGTGCCTGCCCGAGTCCTCATTTAGGAAGCAGACTACGATGGCGCTTGTTCGCTCCGGCACCAAATTGGTGCCACGGCGATCGGAAAGATCGAAGTGCCTTGCTACCACCACCTCGGCTCCTTGGACCTGGAGGACTTGAGCGAGCATGGCTGCTGACGCATCGTCCAGCGGGCCCCTGCCGCCGATGCAGAAGACTGTTTTGCCACTCCCGTCCGGTAGTTCCGCTGCATCATCGCTCACCCTGATCGGCGTCACAGGGCGCTGATCTACCTTGGTTTCATCTTTGGGAGCTTGCTCCTCCTGCTCTTCTTCCTGGGCGATGTCGGCAAGATTGGAGACCAGAGCAATGGCAGCTTCATAAACCTGATCCATTTGTTCCGCCCTCAAGACACCACGACGCCGGTCCTTCTCAGCAAGCAAAAGGGCCGGAATAGCCACTTGGCTGTAGTAGTCCTCCAGATAGGCCTCCTCAAGAAGCTCCTCCGCGTAGTCAGTCGCCTCATCGGGATCTCCTGCGAGTAGCCGTTGATAGAGGCGCTCCTTAGGATCGAGCACCGGCTCGCTTCCAAATAGAACCTCCAGGAACTCGAACTGCGGGACGTATCGGCCCAGGACTACAAGACAGACGGTCAGTGGTGTCGATAGGACCAGGCCGACTGGTCCCCAAAGCCACGCCCAAAAAATCGCAGCGACGACGATTGCCAAGGGGGACAGCCCAGTGCGAGATCCATAAAGCCACGGTTCCACGATATTGTTGCTGGTCAACTCCAAAACGAGAAATATGGCCGCAACCCACAAAACGAGGCTCCAGCCTGGGTCGACCGCGAACGCTAAGAACAGGGGCAGAACCATCGCTATGACAGGTCCAATGTAGGGGACAAAACGGAGGACGATCGCGAGCATTCCCCAGAGCGCTGCGTTCGGAACCCCCACCACCCATAGACCGAGCGCCAACGGGACGCCGTACGTACAATTGACCACCAACTGCATGAGCAGATATCGCCCAACCCGGCTGCCGGCCTCCTGGATGGCCTCTGTTGTTCGATGCAGATCTCCGTAGCCGACGAGGCGGATAAAGCGGTCGCGAAGCGTTTCTCGCTCCAAGAGCATGAAAATGACCACGACTATGACCAGGCCTAGTGAGGCTATGGGGCCAAGCAGGGGTCCGATCAGGCTCGTGAGCGTGGCGATTGGACGACTAGGCGCAAATATCTCAACGAGAAGCGGTTCGCGTGGTATCGGTCCAGCACCTGGGTCCGCATGTGGCTGCCCATCATTGTTGAGTTCACGGCCCACGCTCTCGATGGCGGCCATAAGGCGTCGGATGAAACCGTTGTCCGTTCCGCTATCTTGAAGCGCCCGGATCTTGGCTATGATATTGCCTTGGTATTCCGGGAGCTTCTGAGCCACCTCGGCGACATGCCCAGCCACGACGAGCCCAAAAATCACGAGAAAAAGGAAGGCGAGCACGACGGTGATTATAACGGCGAGAGTGCGCGGGAGACCCAACTTCCGCAGACGTGAAGAAATCGGAGCGAGGGCAAACGTCAGCAGGACTGCAATTGCCAAAGGAAGAAGCACGTCCTTGGCGAAATAGAGAATAGCGATAACTGCAAGCACGCTTACAAAGGCAGGCAGGCTTGATGACGGAGAAGATGTCGAGATCGAATAAACGCGGCGGGGGCCGCCGAGGTCGTTTAGCACTTTTGCCTCCGCACTCTCGGCGTAGCTCGAACAGGTCGATGGGTTGGCCGTCTCTCCTGTGGGATATGGGGCGCTTATCCACCTCGGCAATGACACTGGACTTCAGCAGCGGCTGGTGTCGTTGCGCGACCCCAGGGGCGAGCTCATCCGCGCCAATCTGCGAGGCAGACGAGTCACAAAGCACAAACCCTCAGCCGCATTCCAAGGCGTCCAGTTGCCAACAAACCAGGGACACGGGCGCGACCGTCCATGGCGTCCAAATTGGACTGGTGGAGCCATCACGGGCGAGATTTTTGCGCTTTCCATCTAGTGGGTAATTGGCACTGCCTCGGCGCACCGGCAGCAATGGTCTGCCACAAGTGAGGGGAAATTGATTTGGCTCCTACAAGTCCGTAAATTGTCCAATTTGGCCGGCGTCTCATGCTCGCTGTCGCCGAATATCCTTGCAATGTCGCTGAATGAGCGCATGGTGTTCTATCGGTAGGCTTTCTTCAGGGCACTACCGTTGCGGGCTACACGGCCTGTGCCCCAAGCGAAAGGAGGACAAACATGTCTTCCGAAGCACCACAAGCAGAGCCAGCGAAAGCGGCTGGACTTACGCAGCTACGTAGGCGCGTCGCCGACGAGACCGCTCTCTACGAAACGGCACTTACTCGGCAAAGCCATGCGAGCTACTTGATCCGCAGGCTCCATAACCATGTCGTGGGCAGCGGTCCCGCAACAGGAGGGGTCGGCCACACCAGCGTTTCTCTAAGCGAGCGCCGCGACACTCAGATCGGTTCGGTCGCGAATGGTGGCAGTGATGAGTAATGCCTCGCGCACCACAACCCAAGACGACAAGGCCTCACACCTATGCCGATACAAGATGAGGCAGGAAGTCAATCGCTCTTGGACTGTCTACGATACCTACAGCAGCGGACCAGAAATCGCTTTGGCGTGGTCGGTCGGGAATCTATCAAACCGTGAGGCGCGTATTTGCTGCGCCATCGTGAATGAGAAGCATGATGCTCGGCAGAAGCATCCTCTGAAAGCACGGCCGCCGTTCAACCATAGGCTACAGAAGATCGACGCGTTACCTCTTGTCTCAGAAGGGGTAGCCCATGCTCACGGTGATCAAGGTTGATTTCCGCGCCGAATGGGAGTTCCCGGTCAGCGTAAGAGACGGTCCCATCAACGATAAGCTAATCCTCGGGCCACGAGTAGCGCTGAAGTACCTTCAAGAGGAACTGGGCGCGCGGTCAGGACAAGCCTATTGGACAGCAGTCGGAGCATGCGTCTCAGCATTGCTTGGTCGCGGCGATTTAGAGGATGCCCGCAACCGATTCATCATCGCTTACGCCGAACACATGGTGCGGGTGCATCCTTAGGAGACGTTGCACCAATGTCAGATTGATCAATACCATCGCTGCTGCGGACAGGGCTGCTGCGGGACTAGCCTTTCCGAGGTACGAACACCTGCGACGCGCTTGAAGGAAAAACGCGTGACTTTAACTTTTCCGAATAAGAGCCGGAGTTTCGATGACGTCAGGAACGTGGTCCACTTCATCGGCCATGACGGCATGTTCGAGGTCAGGTTCTTCGTACAAGCCGCCGCTCTTTCGACTTCGCGTCTGTCATAACAGGAGTATCTCCGCGCCTTCGATGCCGCACGGGCTAAAATCCAGCAGACCGCATTAAAGCTCTACAACCGAAAACACGGAATGACTTACACGCTCGGAGCTGCCGAGATTGGGTAGCTACAAACGGCGCTCTAGGAGGCAGCCATGAAAACAAGTGTTCGGCGCGTCGCATTCCAGAAGGCGTTTCTGTTGCCGGGGATGGACAAAACTCATGCTCCCGGCGAGTTTGATGTTCAAGTTGTGGAGGAGCCGCTCGACGTAATGTGGGAAGGCTACCACCGAACACTGACGATCATGCTCACATCCGGCGGCCTAACGGAAGCCATCGGGGTCACCGAAGCCGCCCTTGACGAGGCTTTGGAAAAAGATCGTTGGGACCAACAGGCAACTTAGGCCTTCACGCGGAGGCCTACCACTGACGCCGCGTCTATCAACGACCAGAACTCATTTCACGACAAGGATCTTCGCGGTTCCCTTCCGATCCAGAACATTGGTGGAAACGTCATCTCCATAGCGATGCATACGAAAGTCCGCTTGGGATGAACCGAGCCGCACGTTGCGCAAGACGATCTCATCCAGGAATGTAGGCATGATCGGGTTGCGGACCCGAAATTCGTCCTCCGCGTGCGCCTGCTCGAGGCCAAGACAGGCTCCCAAAACGCCAAATAAGGCAGAAGCCGCCCAAGCCTGGGGTGAGCACGCGACTGGATAAGGCGTTGGTCCTCGACCGGGCCGCCGAATGAAGCCGCAGAAGAGTTCCGGCAGGCGCCGCATCTCCTGCTGTTTTGCAGCATCGAACAGACCTACGAACACCCGCGCTGCCTCATGCTTGAGATTGTATCGCGCGAAGCCGATAGCGATTGCGGCGTTGTCATGAGGCCATACCGAACCGTTGTGATAGGACATCGGGTTAAATCGTGCCTCGCCCTGCGCAAGCGTCCGGATGCCCCAGCCGCTGAACCCTTCCTTGCTGAGAAGTGTAGCAGCTACACGTTTAGCCCTTTCCGGCGAGGCAATCCCGGTGAATAAGGCATGCCCCGCATTGGAGCTCCGCACGCGGCACGGTCGCTTCCTCCCATCGAGCGCCAGGGCGTAGGTGCCGAGTTCTTCATCCCAGAAATCTGCTTCGAAACGGTGGCGCAGGTCTTCAGAGGCCCTTGTCAGATCAGCTGCAAGTTGCTGATGTCCAAGGCGCTCAGCCATACGTCCCGCAGAACGCTTTGCCGCGAATACATATCCCTGAACCTCGCATAAGGCGATTGGCCCTACCGCGTCCGTACCGTCTTCGTGGAAGATGGAGTCGTGGGAGTCCTTCCAACCTTGGTTTTTCAGGCTGCCATTGCTTTCTGCCTGATACTCCACATAGCCATCGCCGTCCCGATCGCCATGGTTATCGATCCAGCGCAGTGCAGCAAGGATGTTTGGCCAGATCTCGGAAACGGTGTCCATGTCGCCTGTGGCGTCGAGATACATGCCCGCCAGCATGATGAACAGCGGCGTTGAATCGACACTTCCGTAGTAGCGGCCGAATGGGACTTCGCCAAGGTTGGCCATTTCTCCGTGACGTATCTCGTGGAGAATCTTGCCGGGCTGCGCATCGGCATTAGGATCAGTTTGCTGGGCTTGCATTGCCGCCAGCGTTCGCAATACACCCCGAGCAATCGACGGGTCCATCCACAGCATGAACATCGCCGTGAAAATCCCATCGCGCCCGAAGATCGTACTGAACCAAGGAATTCCCGCGTATGGATAGGCACCGAAGCGGGTCGAGGTGGTTAACATGTAGACGTCGGAGGTGGCTCGACACGCTACTTCGTTGAACAGATCGCTTGAGCTCCGCACGGTAGCAATGTGCCGCGTCTGTTTGCGTCTGGCGCGGCGGCTCTCGCGGTAGGCGCGGAAGAAATCCAGCACGACAGCGGGCCCGCCCTCCTCGCAGGCAACCGTCACGAAGATCGTTGCCCTTCCCCCCGGCGCGATCGCTACCTCTAGGGTAGCTCGGTGTGGCTCAAGATGTTTCGGAACAGGTGCGAAGGCGATCGACGTACAACGCTCTACGTCATCAACGCCGAGATAGCAAAATTCCACTTTGTCTGGAGCGGCCAGCCTGGAACTCTCCTGACCTCGAATCTCTCGTTTCATCCCACGAACTTCAAAAAGGTCGCGGAAGTCGGCGTCGAATGTGTAGTCGATGGTCAGTCGGCGTTCGGTCGTCGTGAAGTTTCGAACACTGAGTCGTTCGTAACAGACCCCGTGATGAAGAAACTTCGTACGCTCGAAGAAGATGGTCTCGCGGGGCAAGGTCTCAGCATCATGATCGACCTCGGGATTGGTAAGATCGACAGAAAGCGCTGCCTTGTCGTCATGAATGGACGAATTCAGCAGTAAGAGCTTTCGCCCCTGAACACGCAGTTCCAGCTTAGACAGGTACCGTGTGTCACGATAAAACAAGCCTTCCACCGAATTGCTCCCGGCAATGTCGCCATGGCCGTTTAAGACAGCGAACGCATCTCCATCCTTGAGGTTTTGAAGTGGGCGACCCACAAGAGAGGTGTCTACTTCCAGATCATACCGAACGGTGTCGAAGCTCCTGGCATCATCGATGGTCGGATCAATATCAAGCACCATCATACGGACCTTTGATTGGGCGAGGCTGGCCCAGCGCCGCCGGAAACCTTTGCCGCAGCAACCACAGGCTCCAAGGGCAATAGGGAATTATATGCGTTGCGACGGTGGTGCGGCACCATCCTCGCCGAGGTTTCTGCCAGACGGCCGTATTCAGCAACATAGTCGCTTGCCATGCGTGCAACGGTGAACCGTTCTTCGAACCGCTGCCGGACCGCTCGCCGGTCAAGATCCGCAGCCTTACCGACTGCCTCAACTGCCTCTTCGATGGATTCGACAGTGAATCCAGTTACGCCCTCGTCGATAACCTCCGGGACCGAGCCGCGACGCCAAGCGATCGTCGGTGTTCCTTCTTTCATGGCCTCGATCATGACCAAGCCGAATGGTTCGGGCCAATCAATGGGAAAGAGGAGCGCGATCGCATTCCCGAGGAAGTCTCGTTTCTCGTGATCACCAATCTCGCCGACGAACTCGATCAGGGGATGATCGAGCTGTGGTCGAATGACGTGATCGAAGTAGTCTTGGTCGGCCGGGTCAACTTTCGCAGCGATCTTCAGCGGAGTATCCGTCCGCTTGGCAATCTCGATTGCCCGATCCGGCCGTTTCTCCGGAGCAATACGTCCCAGAAATGCAAGATAATCCCGCTTCGCCACTTCAAAAGGTGCAGGACCTGGGGGAAGGCCATGCTGGATGTTGGCTTGCCAATTGGCATTGGGAAGCGGCAGGCGCTGGTTCCTGGAGATCGAGACGAGCGGCATCTGCGTGAACGCACGATACACGGGATGGAAATCCGGTAGATCCAGTCTCCCGTGCAACGTGGTCAGGCACTGTGCCGGAGAATTTCGGAACGCTGGAAACTGAAGCAAATCGACGTGGAAATGGATGACGTCGAACGAGGAAGCCTGCCGCCGAACCTCTTCCAGCATGACGAGGAGGCTCGCAGTGTGATCGCGTATGCCCCCTAACCTCAGTCCCTCGGGGACTGCTCGCACGAGTTCAGCGGAAGTTTCGGAATCCCCGCTGGCAAAGAGCGTGACATCGTGACCCTGCTGGACGAGTTCTTCTGTGAGCCAGGAGACGACGCGTTCGGTGCCGCCATAGAGTTTCGGCGGAACGGATTCCGCCAGGGGTGCTACTTGCGCGATACGCATTTGATTGATCTCTGTTGCGCCAAGCGTCAGTCCAGCACGAATTGTCGTAGGGACCGCCGGCATCCGCTCACGAGGGCGTTGCTAGTGCACAAGAACAGCGAAGAACGGTATATGGAGCAGCCAACGGGTTTGGCTAGGGCCGTTCATTCATTAACAAGGCGCGGCCCGCTCAGCTCTTAACGCGCAACGATTTCGCCATGTGGCAGCCGCGCCACTTGTAAAGAAGATCGGGTAGCACGATTTGTATAGAGATAGCAGCTCGTCTTACGGGCGCTGCTGTTGCGGGCTAACAAGCTTGTGCCCCAACGAAGGAGGACGTCATGTCTTCCATTTCCAACCGAGAAGAACTTGATCCTGCTGATCTTGCAATGATCAGGGATGTGCTGAGAACCGAAGGCTTCAGAGGTCTCGACGCACAGAAGAGTTCAGACGCTAAACGCGCCGCGTCGGACTTTCTCCAAACGGAATTCCGCAACGGGAACACGACGCGGGAAAGTCTGCTCCTCGCTATTCGAAGAAAACAAGGCTCCCGTCCAGAGCGGTCAGCGGGTGATGGTTTACCCATGACCGAAGGGTTGAAAAGGTGGCAGGACGAAGGAGGCCAGTGATGGCACTCTCCTTCCCGAACTGCGCCAGAAGCTACGACTAAGCCCACGCACTCGTTCGGTTCCTCGGCCACAACGGTATGCTCGAGGTGAGGTTTTACGTGCTTGCTGAAGTGCTCGCAGGAGGACGTCCGCAGAGAACGCTACGCGAAACCGACTACCTCGTATCCTTCGACGCGCTCCGTCCAAGAATTCAGGAGGGGCGAGGAGCGCCTACGCTTCCCGTCATGAAGCAGGAGGAGAGGTTCTAATAGTGGAGGTGATGACGGGCATCTTCCTCAGCACAGGCTGCAACGAAATGGGGGCGCGCTTGTTCGGTGCGCACCTCGCCGCGGATCGCGCTGTGGCAGAGATTAAAGGCGCTCCAGTAAAGCGGCCCCGATTTATGATGGAAGTGCTCATGCATGTATCGAAGAGCTTCGCTGGGGCCCATGATTGCTCTGTCAAGCAAGTCGGCGCCCCCAACGTGCACTGGACTTCTCCAGCGGGCGGTAAATGCGATCCTGATTACGGTATTCAAGGGATGTTCACTCCTCGAAAGATCACCAAAAATCTTGCGACCGGCTTCACTACGACGGCAGAGGTCCGAGTCCGACGTATTCTTGAATACGAGCGGATGAGGCTCCTTGTGATGGAACAACTATCCTTTATGGACATGATGATCCTGCCACTTCCCCATTCTGGTAAACGATCGGCTGGGGCACCACCCGGCCGAGGCGCTGCTACCGATGAGCCGGTTGCACTTCCTGGTGCTCGGTAGACGCTCGAACTGCGGCGTCGTCGCCGGGGTGGATTTTATCCTTGCCGGGATTTTGATAGGGTTGCTTAGAGGCCTGCTCTTTAAGAGCCTTAGTAGCCTCGGCCTTCTGACCTTTAAGCCCGAGAAGCGAATACCGCGCGCTCACCAAGTCGCGGACCTGGGTTTTCCATTGGGTGAACATTGCATTCTCCTTAGGAGACTTGGCGCCTCCCATTCCATAACGCGCTCATTGCCTGGACATAGCAACAACAAAGATGAAAGTAACCGATCCAGATCCTATAGCGCGCGGACCGAGGCGGACCGCCCCATTCCGTCCACTGCCACCCATAGGGGTCGTGGCGTAAGCCAAGTGGCTGGCAAGGCTTGCGCGGACTTGTCTTCATGACAACCAGGTGGTGTCGAAGGCGGACCACCGCCCTAACCACCGAGCGGGTGTCATGACACCAAAATAGTTTGGGCCGATATCGGAGGTGGTGCGTTGTTCTATGCAACGCGAGAACAAGCCTATGATTTTCCTATTGTCGCTAACCACCGACCTGAGTGCAGAGTCCGCCCACGTCAAACGGCAACTGGGGGAGCACTTTGAAATAACCTCAGCGGGTCCTCTTATGTTTGTGGATTTCGAGGGCACTGCCAAGGAATTGACGACAAACATTTCTCTCGTCGCCCCAAACAACGCCTCTTTTTTTGTAGCGGCTCTGAGTGACTGGGATAGCAAAAACACAC
Source organism: Hyphomicrobiales bacterium (assembly GCA_900469955.1). Classification (GTDB taxonomy): domain Bacteria; phylum Pseudomonadota; class Alphaproteobacteria; order Rhizobiales; family Rhizobiaceae; genus Neorhizobium. Next base: position 57,777 of record UBYX01000042.1, read on the forward strand.
GACACGCAGACCAGTGGCTTGGGGAACGAGCCGCGTTATCTTGAACCGTTTCCCCTCGACCACTGAACCAGACTAAGCGTGGGATACTTCACTGAAACGAAGCCAACTCTGGACGTTTCGGTCGGTCAATCGAGAAGTTCAGGTTGAAGAGAATGGTACCCTCTTCATCAACCACTGTCATGACCCACGCGTTTCCCAACCAGAGGCTCATGTCGTTATCAATCAACATCTCACTCGCGCCCTGCATGGCTTCGATACGCGCCTCGTCCTCGCTGCCGAGCACGAGGCCCTCATGATCAACGGCCATTTTGCCGTCTTTTGTGTGAAAGAAGTATCTTGGCATGGGCCACCTCCGACCTGGTATGGGCGGAAGCTGTGTGCTCACGCGATGGCGCCCGGGGCAACTGTCATCGCTAAAAACAGGCTGCGCCTTGCTAACCGCCATGTCCAGAGAAATCGGAGGCCAGCGACGTTGCTTGGGCCCATGTCACTGAACCCGCAGTCAATGTCTCAGAGGGTAATCAATTATTTGCAGCAAATGTGCTTCGCGCCTGCTCGCCCGAGTCACAAATGGTGAGCAAAGAGAAGACCCAGGCGTTTTACCGCCTGGGCCTTAAAACAGTCTGTCGGATGGGTCATCTGTGTGGTTGGGCGTCAATAGCTCCAACGGGTAAAAGTACGATAGCGCCCCTTATCCCTTCCTGCTTTGCAACACCATCACGGAAACGGGAACCCCACGCGCTGTCGACGGGCGATATCTCTCGCGTTGATCACCGTGCAGTACATGTCGGCCTGACTCTCGGAGAGATTTGTAAGGCAATAGGTGGAAGGCATTGCCGGCCCACCGGTGAAGACGTCGTAAACCGTCCAGCTGAGATCGAGTTCCTGACGAACCGCATACCTCATTGCTTCGTCGGCCATGCCAACCTCCTGAAGGATGGCAATGGCCAAGATGGTCGTTGTGTCCATCGATCTTAAGTACATTAGCATGTATGGGCGCCGACTCCTCACTAATTCGGCGAACCCGTCTCCCGAGGCCGGAAGAACGGAAATGCTCCTGGAAACCCATCCCTTTAGAGGGTTCCCGACATAGGGCGTATCCGGTAGCATCCGGAGATGCCCAACCGTACCTTATGGGTGGATATCACGCCACGCCATTGTAGTGGAGGAAGATATAGCTCTCGACCATGTCTTGGCTCTCATGGCCCAGCACGTCCCGGGTCCCGAGGAAATGGCCGACACCGTAACGTTCCTCGACATGCGCACCGTGTAAGTGAGGTTCATGGCGATCATTCCCGCCCATGTTTCGTTCGATGACCTCTGCTGGATTCCTCATGCCGCTTTCCCAACTGACGGAGACCGAATTCGGTCCCTCGGCAGCGTTTTCGTGCGCGCGTAAAGTGGGTTCACCTCCTGAAATGTCGGGTGGTTGGGCGCCGAAACGCCCAAGCGACGGGCCTTAGTTTGGCGACCAGACCCGTCCGGCAGTAGATTTGCACAACCGTCGCACCCGTACCCTGCAGGGCGGAGTAGGTGTGACCGAGTCGTGAGTTGTTTGAAATGGTGACTTCTTCTGCTGTTATGGGTATCGCTAATTAGGTACCGAGTACTCGTCCGTTTTCCTGCGAAGTTCTTCTCTGTATTGCCCAATCGCATGACGGACGCGGTCTTCCGGATGGCCGGTGATAACGGCTAGCTCTAAGATAGCGGCGTCAGTGCCGAGGACGTCGAAAGCAACAAAGGCTTCAACTTCGTCTGCGTGATAGGAGCTTTGAGGGGGTGTGCTGTAGGTTCCAAGAAGCGTCGCTTCTGGCAGCCCCTCAAAGAAGACGCCGACGTGGCCGATGCCGTCATAGAGTATGGTTTTGGTTATGCGCATATTGTCCTCCCGCGACGGCCATAGCATTTACCGAGGCAGCCTGTTTCAAAGGTTATAGGGACGAAGAGGTGTAGCTGGTCTGAGTTGCGTCTGCGGTGTCGTCACCCACACCAAGGATGTTGATGAGCGCTTCTCTTTCTGGGCCGAACGGTTTCTGGTTGAGAAAGTCGGCAACGGGCATTTGTGTCTGGTGGCCACCCGAGGGCTCGTTTGCTTTATGAAGAACGAAAGCTTGTTGAGTAGCGTCGTCAGTGAGCAGGAACCACCGGTCCCCATTCGAGCTGGAGGAAAACTGTTGTAGGTTGTTCATGTCGCTATGTTCCCGTTTGGTATGGAGGCCGGCAGAATCGCGTGCTCCCCTCATGTTGAGGAGGCAACGGGCCGGGCAGGCCGGCTATCGTTAGCCAGAGCCTCATCAAGGGCGGCTTCGGTAACCGCAATGGCATCCGTGAAGGCACCCGATGTCAGCATGATCGTCAGCATGCGGTGGTAGCCTTCCCACATGACATCGAGAGGCTCCTCGTCAATCTGAACATCGAACTCGCCAGGCCCATGTGCCTTATCCATTCCCGGCAACAGGAAGGCGTTTCGGAAGGCGACCCGCTTGACGCTCGTCTTGATGTTCATGATTAGCTCCTCGAACAGTGCCACTCAGGCTAGCGTAAGTCGGCCGCTCTGAGCGTGTAGGTCATGCCGTGTTTCGGATTGTAGAGCTTCAGTGCAATCTGCTGGATTTTGGATCGAGCAGCATCAAAGGCACGAAGGTAATCTTGCTTTGACAGTCTGGTGGCTGAAAGAGCGGCAGCGTCCACGAAGAACTTGACTTCGAACATGCCGTCATAGCCGGTGAAGCGAATTAGGTTCCTGACGTCGTCGAAGCTTCTGCTCGTGTTCGGGAAAGCTAATGTCATAATATGCTCCGATTGTGGGTCTGACGGGCCATCCGGGGAGATCCCCTGGCGAGGCTGCCATCGTTGTGGACGACCTAGGTGCGCCGTGTCAGTGGGTAGGCATCACCGTCATAGAGTGCCTGCATCTGGGCGCCATCGTACCGCGCTTCATCCACTTCCAGGACCGAACCGCGAAGCAGGGAGCTCGGGAATTCCTCGATGGCAAAACGCAGAGCTTCAGCAGCCGTCTCAAAGCGCCGGTAACGGTGGCCGCTTGCTCGTTGCCTGCTCCGGCACGGATAGAAGCCCGCCCCCTCGTTATAATTGAACCGGGACTTGCCGCTGAACGGGACGGCCGCTTGTTTGGCCGACGATACCAACTGGGAGGGGCCGGTCACTGCGTGAAGACGGCGAGAGAAAGGTTCTTTTGGCGTTTCCTTAGCCGAACTTGCCGCTCATCTAACCGCGCCTCTCGTCGGCGCAGAGCAAGCCTTCCTCTTACGTCTTGAAGCTTGGCTGCATCAGAACCCTCTTCAGCAACGGGTCGGTTGAACAGTTGCTCAATGGAGTGATAGTTACTTCTGATCATTTTGACATCCTCAGGTTCCGGCAAGACACGTGCCTTGCCGCACTCCTGCCGACGGCGGAGTTCTTAACGTCCACAAAGATCGAGGTTTGCCAAGCAACCGGCTGTGCCGGGAGGATCAGGTAGCCAAAAAGGCTGCAACGTCTCCTAGATATGGCCACGAATCTCCGAGTTACAAGGCGGCGGGTTAAGAATGAATGCGCCGGCTTGACCTATCTTTTGAACAATGGCGTTCCAGAGAAAGATCCACGCGCGTTCCGAACTTTGCGAGGATGCCGATAACGAACACGTCTGGTTCGACGTAATGCACTGCGCCTAGATGAAGACGTGTACGATTCTCTGACAACGCATTTTCCAACCTTGCACCGTTGGATACTATCGCGACGCCGGCCCCTGGCGCTCCGTAGATTTTCCATATCGCGACTGACTCAGGCGCGGCGTGCCGGCAGTTAACATAGAACTGGCGACGCCCGGCCTGCGCGAAGAGCAAGTCTGCTCCTCAAGCATCTACCAGCGTTGAAACCGCTCCTCTGGCGAACCATCGACCCCCCGAAGTTCAGGATTTGAGTCTTCGGTGGCTCGGGTACGTCCTCTATCTTGCTCCACATTCTGTGAGGGAAAGTGATCGGCCATGGAGAGCCTTCATACGGATCATCAACGGCCAAAGCTTCGAGGTTGCTCATCCAAAGCTCTTGCGAAGTCAGCAGATCGATAAACCTTGGGTGATCAGTATAGCGCCACAGCGGCACCGAAACCGGCGGTCTATTGAAACTAGGTTGAGCTTCGACGGCCATTTCGGCTACCAGCCTCTACGACTGCTTTTCTGCAGCGATCGTAGCTTCGAATTCATCCGGATCTTCGAGGAGAACGCCGTCCTTTTTGATATGGACCGGCATCACGTTCTGCTCATGAAGTTGATCCGCAATGGCTGCCGCCTTTGTTGCCGTCTCAGCGGGGAAGATTTCCCACCGGCCATTTAGATTACCTGACACCGAGAAAGCCATTGCAGTCTCCTTGAGATGCGCGCTTACAATGGTTACAAGCTCAACGGGTGGAAAAATCTACCGCTTACTTTGGCGACCGTGGATGCCATCTTTGCGCGTGGCTTCGGGTATCAGTCAACCGGGCGGGCTGGCGGAAACAATTTCCGCTGTCCACGCCACGTTTGCGTCGAGGCAGCCATAGGTCTCCCCGGCAGCTTTGCGCCCCCATTTCACTCAGAGAAGCCGTTGCGGCATGTACTTGAAAGTAGACATCGCTCGTGGCGCGGTCCGGTAGGCTTCGCGCTAGATGTGGATACAGGAACTTCGTCAGCGATGATTGCCCGTCTTGTCATAGCGTAGCGTGGCTGCCTCGACCTTGTCACCATTGGCGGCTGCCCACGCGCACAATGCCTCAAACGGCTGCCGTAGAGAATGGCCCAGGGGAGTGATCGCATATTCAACGCCAATCGGCTGCGTCGGGAGTACGGTTCTCGTCACAAGGCCGTTGCGCTCAAGCCTCTTCAATGCGTCGGCCAGAGCCTTGTGCGTGATCCCGTCGAGACGCCGCTTGATTTCGTTGAAGCGCGCGGGTTGTGGACAGATGACTGTCAGTATCAGGATCGTCCATTTGTCAGCGATCTTATCGAGCACCGGGCGAACCAGGGGCATGTCGCAAAGCGCGCGGTGAGAGAGGGCTTCCAAGTCGGTATACTCGTCCATATCTAGGCTATTCCAGGTGCGTAATTGATACCAGATATCCAACGTATATCATGACGAGGTCATTCACTGAAAGGATTTACGATGGATCGAATGAGTAACAAGGTGGCGTTAGTCGTCGGCGGCGCAAAGGGTATTGGTCTGGCGATTGCAGAGCGGCTTTCAGCCGAAGGCGCACATGTCTTCATCACCAGTCGTAGAGGTGAAGATGCTGAAAAGGCGGCCAAAGGCATCAGCAATGGCGTGGTCGGTATTGCTGCTGACGCAAGCTCTCCGGAAGACATGGTCGTTGCAGTTGAAAAAGTGCGCAAAGCATACGATCGTATCGACGCGCTTGTTTTGAATGCAGGTCTTTCCGAGCCTTCGCAGATCGCCGAGATAGCACCGGAGCACTTCGACCGCCACTTCGACGTCAACGTCCGAGGGATGGTGTTCGGCCTCCAGGCAGCTCTTCCCGCCATGACGGAAGGCGGCTCGGTTGTCCTCGTCGGCTCCATAGCCGGGAACGCAGGCTACTCGGGTTACGGAACCTACTGCGCAACCAAAGCGGCCGTTCGATCCTACGCCAGAACCTGGACGGCAGAACTCGCACCCAAACGTATTCGCGTCAATGTCGTTGCACCCGGCCCCACGGATACGGACATGATGGCTGCTGTCGCGGAAGACACTCGCGCGGCAATTGTTGCTCCGATTCCTATGGGTCGTATGGCACGGCCTTCAGAAGTGGCTGCGGCCGCCTTGTTCCTATTGAGCGATGACGCGAGCTACGTCGCCGGGGCTGAGCTATGCGTAGACGGCGGCTTGCGGCAAGTCTAGGGAGCCGCCGAAACGCTGTACCCGCTCTCGAATTGGTCGGGTACAGCGACAACGCACTCTATAACAGACCGACTTGAAAGCGGACATGCCTCCACAGCGGTTCTCGTGTCGCCTGTGCGTCTTCGAAGCGGACATCGCAGGGCAGAACCAGAGCAAAATGGGCGGCGAGGCAGGCTGTCGAGGTCAGTTTGTTCGGACGAAGACCCCTGGCGTGACGCCGACATGCCGTGTGAATGCGATGTTGAACGCGCTGGCTGAGGCGTAACCGATCCGTGTTGCAATCTCGATCAGCGGCGCCTCCTGCCGAACCAACAGGTCTTTTGCAAGCGCCATGCGCCAGCCCGTCACGTATTCCATCGGAGGGACGCCCACCTGCCTTCGGAAGCGGTCGAAGAATGCCGACCTCGACATTGCGGCGGTTTCTGCCAGTTCCTCGACGGACACACCTCCGCTCGGGTCCTGATGGATGCGTCGCAGCACTGGAGCCAGGCGGATGTCGGAAAGACCACGCAACAATCCGGGAGATGTCTCAGCCCCTCCTGTACTACGCAGAGCGTCGATGAAGAGAACTTCAGCAACCGACTCAGTATCATGTCCCGCGCTGCAAGTCCGCCGACCATTTCGGCGTGAATCATCCCTACGAGATCCATGAGCCGCCGCTCGCCTCGAGCATGAATGATGTCCGGCAGCGGCGAGCTCAGCAACTGCTTGTCGTTGGCCAAGAAGGAACAGTGACCCACCATGGCTGTGACTTCGGCCGATGCGTCCGGATCGCCGAGGCGAAAGACGCCGGGATCGGTCTCCAGTCGTCGCGGTAACATGCCTGGCGGAGGGGGTTGAAAGCTGCTCATGGTGAATGCGTGGATTTGCGGTACGAGAACGAAATCCCCGGACTCGAGGATAAGCCATCTGATGATCGCATCCAGTGCCGGCCGCAACTGCTTTCTGAGTTCAGTTGTCATTTCGTCTTCGATCCCGCATGCCTCTCCGATCGCGGTCCAGTCGAGACGGCTGTTCAGGATCGGCGGTTGCTTGCGGTAAATGATCAGGCTGATCAGGTAGTGGCGGACATTCTCTAGCACCCGCTTTGAGGATATCGGTGCAATGCGCCATGAGCGGTCATTGACCAGCGTTTGGTGACGACCGGTCTTTCAGTTTTGCAGCCCATTCAGAGGCTAGATGGAAAATTACCGCACCTACTCCCAAACCTAGCCACTTGTTAATCAGGTACGCAACGATAGGCAGACAGATCGCGCTGGAAATGGTGAGGCTTGAAACAAACGCAGAGACCGAAAGCTGACGCCAGATCATCATGAAGACCATAATGGTTGCCCACATCACAGCGACCAGCCCATAGGGTCCCAACGCTTGAATGTAATGTCTTGCGCCAATTCCAGTTGCCGCGACCGCCAGAGCAAAAAGCAGAGCAAAACCAAATTGTCTCATTACACTATCCGCAAAATTCGTCGGCGAAAGGTAGCGGAGCTTGTTCTGGCAACCGGTTAATTTCATAACGCAAATTAAATGCTATTTCGCCCAACGTCCGCTTCTCTAATCGGGCATTTGGGTCAAGCTCTTTCTGATCGTCTTTGGCCTGATCGTACACGCGGGTCACGCTTCTCTTCGCAGTCTATAGGCTCCGTTTCGTTTAGAGCCGCTGCACGCATGCATGGGATCAGGGTCTGGAAAGCCTTGCTTTGGGACGCGCTCGAAGCGCAGCGGACCTAATCGGCTTCATACATCCCGTCGTTCGCATGGGACGATTCGGCCAGGATCGGTATCTTTGGCTGACTTAGTTCATGCTGCAGCCTCCGATCCGAACCGGAACTCTGTACCATCGATCCACATGCGATGGAGCAAGACAGCAATCTTGCGTGCAACAGCGACGATGGCTCGTCGCCGCCCCTTGGTCTTCATCAGTCGCACACCCCATGCCTTTAGGCTGCTCCAGGCGATCGAGCGCATGAGCATCGCATTGGCGGCCGCGTAGAGCGTTGCCCGGACATCGGCGTCACCAGCGTGTGAGATGCGGCCTGGATTGTCCTTCTCGCCGGATTGGAAGCGTCGTGGCGTCAATCCGAAGTGGGCTCCGACAGTTCGCGAGCTTTTGAAACGGGTAGGGTCGTCGACTGCTGCCTTGAAGCTCAGGGCCGTAACATATCCGACGCCTGGAACACTCATAAAGCGGGTGGCTATGGTGTCTTGGTTGGCGGGACCTTCGCACTCGTCGATCAAGCTCGAGGAACGTCTCCAGGAGCATCTGCCTGGCCTCTAGCATCGGCAAAAGCGCATGGCTCAGCGCTGGGTCGTTTTCGATCGTGCCGCGAACGGCCTCTTCGAACGCACCGCCCCTGAGGCGTATGGGCAGCTTGACCCCGAAGACCTTGAGCAGTCCACGAATTTCATTTTCGAGGTCGAGGCACTTTCGCTGCATCACCTTCCGGCTTGTGAGAAGTGCCCTGGTGTAGTGGCTTTCGACGCTCTTCACATGCACCCGGCTGTACCACCCCGATCGAAGCAGTTGGGCGATGCCACGCGCATCGTTCTTGTCCGTCTTATTCCGCATGGCCGAAAGAGCAGCATTGACCTGCCGCGCTTCCATGCACACGACATCGAAGCCGGCCTCCGTCAGACCGTAGGTCAGGTGTTGTGTGAGCGTACCAGCTTCGAGCCCCACTTGATGGATAGGTTGGCCGAACTCATTGAAGCAGCGCACAATATCAGGCACGTCCGATGGGACTGAGCGCTCAAGCCGGACTTTCCCAGCCTCGTCGATAATGCAGATTGCCACTGAGCGCAGTGTCACGTCCAAAGCAGCACAGAACATCGTCATCTCCCTTCATCTCGGTTGCACCGGGATTGTACTAGGAGCTTGCCTCTTGTGGGACCGCCCGATTACGCATGCTTAGGGCCGATAGGCGTCTTCGGCTTCGCGCCAACACCGGTCATTGCCATTCCTCTGGGCCCGAATATGCTTGCTGCGGATAATCTTGCCGGGAGACGCGCGTGAAAACGGCCATCATCTTCGATTGCGAGTTCCTTTGCATCAAAGGCTCTCAGAGCCGCTTCTGGTGTGCAGCTATCGACCCCGACCCTGTGATCGCTCAAATAGGAGCAGTGAAAATCGACCTCGAAGAAGGTTTCCCGATACTTGAGACTTTCAAAGCTTACGTGACGCCGCACGACAGGTATGGCGCTCGGTATCAACTCGCCCCCTATTTCACTGACCTCACGGGCATCACTGAGGAGCAGATTACGCGAGATGGCAGACCTCTGCAAACAGCGCTGGACGATCTTGACCGCTTTTCTGATGGTGCAACCTTCTGGTCATGGGGGAAAGACGAGCTGAACATGATCGCAATCAGCTGCTACGTCGAAGGCATTAAGCCACCGATTCCCGCGCCCCGGTTTGATAACGCCGTGAAGCTTCTGCTTGCTGCTGGGATGCCTGTCGAGGATTTGGCAAGAACGCCAAGCAACAAGCTTGTCGATTATTACCGCGTTGAACATCCGGAATTACAGGGGCACGATGCGCTAGATGATGCACGGTCTGTCGCTTACACGCTCCAACATCTTCTTAGGTCCGGGAAGCTCCAGCCCGCTGCCTTTGGCAGTTAAGGGCCGAGGAGCGACGAGATGTGCTACTATCTGTCGGCCTGACGGAGGCGACGCGGTGGGAGGAGTGGCGGAGGCTTTGGCATGGACACCGCCGTACTGCGTGATCGATATCCATGGAACAAAGGAATCCTCGTCGGACAGAAGCGACCGCTGCAGCCAAAGAACGTGTGGTCGATTCGCGTCAGGCTCGAAATGAACGGGGCAATCCGTGAGCTGGCGCTGTTCAACCTTGCCATCGACAGCAAGCTCCGCGCCTGCGACCTCGTTAGGCTGAGGGTTGAGGACCTATGGTCAGGTAGCTCGATCCGAGATCGAGCTACTATCATCCAGAAGAAGACGAAGCGGCCCGTGCAGTTTGAGGTGACCGAGCAGACCAAGACTGCGCTCGTGGCATGGCTCCCCTTCGTTCGAAGGAACGGCGGCAGCTACCTGTTTCCAAGCCGTCGGAAGACGTCGAAGCATTTATCGACGAGGCAGTATGCCCGCATTGTCCACCGCTGGGTCGCATCCATCGGACTTGATGCTAGCGCCTACGGCACCCATTCTATGCGGCGAACAAAGGCAGCGCAGATTTACAAGAAGACGGGCAACCTCCGGGCCGTCCAGATTCTGCTCGGTCACACCAAGCTGGAAAGTACCGTTCGCTATCTCGGCGTCGAGGTGGATGACGCCCTTAGAATTGCCGAGCAGATCGAGCTATAGGTTCTTGACCATCGGCGACAGCCGGTGGTCTCTCTCGCGCCAGAAGTGGACATTACGATGTCCATTGCTCGCGGCCTTCTTGATTGAGGACAGCACATGGAGATGGTGCTGCATCTTCCATGCACCTGTTCGGAGGTCTTTCATGGAAATCTCGAATCTAAAGACGCACCCCCAGTGGGCGGAAACAATCGCCCCGAGCGTGGAATGCCTGGTGGACCGAAAGCGGCGTCTCTTTGCCTGAACATCGCGTCCACCTTGACCCAATGATTGAAGGCGACGATATCCCCCTCGCCCTTGTCGCCCATGATAGCGGCAGATATCTCGGCTCAGTGTTACTGATAGAAAATGACCTCGATGACCGTCCCCAGAATTCACCATGGATAGCCGCTCTTTGGGTTGAGCCTGAAGTGCGGCGGAAAGGTATTGCAGCTAGTTTGATGGAGGCTGCTCGCAAAGAGGCTTCAAAGCGCGGGTACGGGGTTTGCTATCTTTGCGCCACACCGGACAACTCGCCGTATTACCTTGCTCGTGGATTTGCGGAGATCGAGAGCGCTGTTTCCGGCTTGAACATATTCACGATCAACCCATAATAGTTACGGATCGAGAAACGCGTCTCCCGCTAAGTTCCACAGACTGCGTGACAGGCATAGTTCGGCTGGAAATCGGGCCTCGGCTTCTTCGCGCCAAATGCAGTCATTGCGGCTGCCGCAAAACTACCTATTGTGCGACGGAACAAGTATAGGCGCAAAACCGCGAAAAAGTTGCGATTTTTGCGACAGGCGGCGAGACCGACACAATGACCACCGCACTGCAAAACAACGAGCCTCAGGCTATTGCGACCAACGACGACTGGTTCGAAGTTCTGAAGATCACCGATTACCTGTTCGCCGTTTCAGAGCCACGCCACTATGAGCACACTGTCATCTATCTGCTGCTCGGTGGTGACCGTGCGATCCTCATCGACACCGGCTGTGGCATTGGCAATTTGCGACGTGTCGTAGAGCAGCTGACATCCTTGCCGATCACAGTTGTCAACACGCACACCCATCTGGATCATCTCGGCAGCAACCATCAGTTTTCCGAAATTATCATGTTCGATCATCCGCGTTCGCGATGTTTATCGGAGAACGGCACATCCCAGGAACTTCTTCATTGGGAGCTTCAGAGGGAAGAACTTGTCACACTGCCCTGGCCGGATGACTTTCGAATTGAGGAGTCGGTGCTCCCTCCCTTCAAAGTATCGCGGTGGATCAAGCACGATGATGTCCTGGAAATCGGCGACATTCGCTTGCGGGTGCTTCACACACCGGGCGAGGCACCGGACCATGTGTGCCTCCTCGATCAAACCCATGGAATCCTGTTCTGTGGTGATATCCTGTTGAATGGCGCGGTCTGGTGCCATCTGGATGGCGGCGACGTTGGCGAATTGCACGCTAGCTACGAGCTTCTGATGCGCCATTTCGATGCGTTCGACATTCTCATGCCCAGTCACAATGCACCTTGTCAGAACAAGGACTTGTTGCCGATCGCACTGGCTGCGTCGGGTGATGTGCTTTCGGGCAAGGCGCAATCTCAGGCGGGTACTGACCTCTGGGGGCGGGACTATAATAAGTATGACTTCCGTAGAATCTCGATCCTGTCCAGGTTTTCGCCGTAGCAAGCGCGCCATGGCTACTGGCCGCTGCCCAAGCAGGCATCTGGCAAGATATTGCCACAGGAGGTTGTTATCGTTCTCCTTTCGAGATATGACTATTTCCATGATGTTCATGTCCACATTCTTCCCGCTGATCTGAGCGACTGAAAGTCGTTCCGGCGCTTTGCGCCATTCAGATCGAAACGGCTCCGCTTGAGGCGGCAGCCGAACGGAGAATGTGTAATGCCCAAAATTGAGCATATCGGCCTGACTCCCAGTCAGGTTCAGAGCTTCATTGATGACGGTTTTGTCAAAATCGAAAATGCCTTCAGCGCTGACCTTGCGAAACAAGGCAGGGACGAATTGTGGGCCGACATAGGTCTGTCACCGAACGAACCTGAAAAATGGGTTCAACCCGTTATCCGGGTGGCGTCCAAGTCCTCGCGCCCCTTCATTGAAGCCGCTAACACGCCGCAACTGCACAAAGCCTATGATCAGCTTGTTGGAGAGGGCCGTTGGCTTGCCCCCAAGGGTCTAGGAACCTTTCCGATCCGCTTTCCGTCAGCAGTATCCCCTGGCGATGATGGCTGGCATGTGGATGTGAGTTTTGGCACCGACAATGCCGATTTCATGGAGTGGCGGGCCAACGTGAAGAGCAGCGGGCGCGCATTGTTGATGCTGTTCCTGTTTTCCGATGTTAGCGATGATGATGCGCCGACGAAGATACGAAAAGGCTCACATGGTGTCATTGCGAGAGAGTTGCTGCCCTATGGCGACGGGGGAGCAACCCTCCGGCAGCTCTCGGCCGATGGTTACGCTTCGACTGGGGATTGCGCGGTGGAACTGGCGACGGGTGCGGCAGGCACAGTTTATCTGTGCCACCCATTTCTGGTCCATGCTGCACAACCTCACCAGGGGCAGCGGCCGCGCTTCATGGCGCAACCGCCGCTCCTGCCCAAAGGCGAGTTTGACCCGACCTTGCCCCCCTCTCCGGTTCAGGTTGCTATCCGTCAGGCATGTGGGTTGACGTTTTAAACACATAATTCCGGGGTCGCACGCAGCGGCCCCGGAGTCTCAAGGCGTTCGTCGCTGAATTCCTAGAGACCGTCCTAAAACGCTACTCTCGATCGGTCGGGACCGGCACGGCCTCCCTAAAGTCTGCGGCCAACTTTGAAGGTTGGACCTTTTGCAAAATCCTCGTCGCGAAACTCACCCGCAAAAGTCAGTGTTCTGTAACCGATATTTGCGACGCCAGTGACCGGTTCGGGCCGACCGGGGACCAACATCCGGGTCTCAGAGGGTAGTTTTCAGTCGTCGCTTACGCTGACGTCGGTAATGCGGCTCAAACGCGCCTAAGTGGTCGAATGTATACCCATCTTCCTCCGGAACGGCTTCTCGTATCCTTTCCACACTCACGCCACGTCTTATCTCATGAGCAATGCGCAAGGCTCTGATCCCGCGCTTTTTGAGCCCCCGTTGCAAGGCCTCATTGGTAGCGTCGCTCATCAACAGTCGGGAAAAATCTTCAAATCGTTCGTCAGTAGTCGCAATAGCCCATTCGATCACCTTCAGCCGATCCCGAAGGTCGAAGTCTTGGATGCCGTTTACCAGACCTCTGGCAGCATTTTCGTCGTACCAGCCGCTACTATGGATATAGCCGACGAAAGCCCGTCGGCATTCCGCCAGCACATCGTCACCCCAGCCGAGTACCGCGTCCTTCACGGTGTCGACACGCGGTGCGACCTCGTACAGGAAGTACGCGGCTTTCAGTTTGTCGGTGACCACTTCGGTTTCAATCAGGTCGATTAGGTACGAAACGTCGATGCCGCTTTCCCACTTTTTCAAGAGTGTGCAAGTAGCTCGATTAGCCAAGTCCCCATCGTCGCTTCCTGTTAACTGGAGCAAGTCGCGAGTGGTATATTTGGAGATGTCGTTGTGCATCAGAAAGCGGATGTATCAATCCGCGTACTGGATTGGAGACGCGCCGCTATCGTAGTTGAACTGCCCACCATCCGCAACGACAGCATGCGTTTCCCACTTCTCCATGAGAGCCGCGCACTTCATAAAGGCCGCTCGGGCGCGAGATGTAACCAGCACCCGATTCACAAAGGGGCCGGAAGGTGTCGTAAACATACATGCTAAGATTGTAGGAGAATCCCGTGCAAAACGAGAACTCGGATTACGAACTTCTTTTACGGACGCTGGGCATCGCCCTCATCGAGATCAGGCCATGCGGCGATTTACGTAAGGCGCAGATGCTGGCAGACGTGTTTCACAACGTGCCTGCCGGAATCGCATCTGGGATAGCAGCGGAAGAAATACGGAAGAGGCTGGACCAAACAACTGAGCGGCTTGGTTGCCAGCGCTATATCTACGCGCTTTTTGACCATACCTTGCGACACATGAAGCAATGACTTTCGACGTCTGCTTAGGGCCAAAAGCGGACCCACCACCCTAAAAACAACCGCGGCTATCGGCAACTACCTTGATGCCTAATTGGCGAGCCCCATCAATAAATACGTTTCTTCCCTCCCAGGTTGTTCTCGCCCCACGAAGAACGTCTACCAGAACGTTTCTGACGGTGCTCACCGTGTGGATGTCGGACGAGGGCTATAGATCGAGCGAAATCAATGCCGCCTCTGAGTTCCGTACCGTTACTGTGGGGCCATCTGGGATACTGAGAGTTACAGGCTGATGCCATGGTTTTTGATCACGCATGCACGGCTCGCAGTTCAAAGGAAAGGCCTACCGCTAGGCAAGCCTTTCCCTCAACATCATCAGGAGAGAAGCGGGCGTAGGGTCGGCGTGGAGACCACCCGCTTCTTCGCCCCAACCAGCTCGGGCGGGAAACGTTCCACCTTGATTGCTTACCTTATGGGTAAAACACCAGGGGAGAAAATGCCTGCAAGCGCATCTTGGACTAAGACCTCAGACAGCGTGTTACCGTCAGCATCGCATAGTCGGATGCTCCAGAGCTTGAACTCCTTGCCATCCCGTAGGCACTGGCCCGCAAGCTCTCTAATTGCCGAGACCGCTTCCGATTCAGCTGACTGAATATCGGCATGATCGCTGCCGTCTGGGTCAACGATGAGTTGCTCTAGGTAGTTTTGATGAAAATAGATGAGTGGCATTGGCGGCGCTCTTCAAAGGACGAGATAACCAACAACCCATAGCCGTGAACAGTTCCCGTCCGGGGCAAATTCGCGAAACGCCGCCCTAACCACAAGCAGGTATCAAGATTCCAAAATAGTATGGGCCGATATCTCGGGTGATGCGTTGTACTCTGCAACGCGAGAACAAGCCTATGATTTTCCTATTGGCGCTGACCACCGACCTGAGTGCAGAGTTCGCCCACGTCAAACGGCAACTTAGGGAGCAGTTTGATCTAACCTCAGCGGGTCCTCTTATGTTTGTGGATTTCGAGGGCACTGCCAAGGAATTGACGACAAACATTTCTCTCGTCGCCCCGAACAACGCCTCTTTTTTCGTAGCGGCTCTGAGTGACTGGGATAGCAAGAACACGCGACAGGCGGACGAGTGGCTTGGGAAAAACGAGCCGCACTATCTTGAACCGTTTCCCCTCGACCACTGGACCAGCCCAGCGGGATACTTCACTGAAGCGCCAACTCTGGACGTTTCGGTCGGTCGATCGAGAAGTTCAGGTTGAAGAGAATGGTACCCTCTTCATCAACCACTGTCATGATCCACGTGTTTCCCAACCAGAGGCCCATGTCGTTATCAATCAACATCTCACTCGCGCCCTGCATGGCTTCGATACGCGCCTCGTCCTCGCTGCCGAGCACGAGACCCTCGTGATCAACGGCCATTCTGCCGTCTTTTGTGTGAAAGAAGTATCTTGGCATGGGTCACCTCCGACCTGGTTTGGGCGGAAGCTGTGTGCTCACGCGACGGCGCCCGGGGCAACTGTCATCGCTAAAAGCAGGCTGCGCCTTGCTAACCGCAATGTCCAGAGAAATCGGAGGCCAGCGACTTTACCGGACTGAGGGCGGTTTCAGACTCCACCTCCCCAGCATCAAGTGGTGAGCAAAGAGAAGGCCCAGGCGTTTTTCCCGCCCGGGCCTCCAATCAGTCTGTCGAGAATTTCATAGGGTCACGTCCCACTGGGGGAAGCAACAGACTTAAAGGAGTAGGCTCTCCGCGTAGTTCTTATCGTCGCCTTTGAAGGACCGGTAACCGGCCATCCAGATGGCGCAGCGCTCTGTGGTCTCGTCATCCAGATAGGGGCAGACGATAGAGCTTTGTTCGAGGAGGCGGCACGCTTCCCTTCGTCGAAGATCTCTTGTCTCTCGTGGTGGGTCAGTGGCATGCCGCAGAACTTTTAAGGGCATGTCTCTGTTCCACCCATCGCCCTAACCACAAAGGCGGGCGGCAACTTTGCGCCAACAGGAGACATTGCGTTAGCCGCCGCACGTCGATAGCAGATTAATGTTGAACACAAGATAGAGGACGACTTTGGACGATCTTCTCGCCATCGCTGCTCAAGCGGCAATTGGACCTCTGCGTGTCGGTCAAACCTTCAGTGAAACCTTGCGCATCCTCGGGAGCCCTGAACACCTAAGATTTCCGTATGATGATATGTTCGATGGCACGCTCAATTATGGCCCTCTAGAGGTCTTCGTCCGGATCATCGACAACAACGTCTCCTCGTACCTGATCCAACTCCACCTGTTCAGGGGTTCGACGCGGCGTCACCTGCAGATAAGCGATGGAATTTCTATCCTACGGCCAAGGCGCTTCGAGTTGTCCTATGATCGAGTGCGAGATGCATTGGTTGAAGCTGGGATCAGCTTCGAAACAAACTCTCTCCAGGACAGAGAGGAAGGTATGCACCCGCTGATGCAGTTCAATGATGCAGTACGCTTCTACTTCCTGCGCTTCGGTCGTCACGGAAGCTTGCAGTTGAGTTACATCGAGCTTGGCGATTTTCGAGGATTACTTTGACCGCTTCGGGCCGACAGTCGTCATGACGCCGATGCGCCATGAAGCGGACATCCCATTGCGCCTGTTAATGAAGGCGCTGTTGAACGAATTCTTCTCGTTTAGCTATCGCTTTCTCAAGAAGCCAAACGTCCTCCGGACGTGTCCGCAACCTCACGTTCAGAAGCGACGTTCGTGTCTCCTCGCTGAGTAGCCATGATTGCGTTTCTTGCAAAGTCTCGTCGGGCAAGTCCTTCCAAAAGGCTCGCTCGGAAGGATCACTCGCGAAGATCGTGTCTGAGAGCAGTAGGTAGGCGATCTGCAGGGCGCAATGGTCGTTATCAGATGCGGCGACCTCGGCCTGCAATTGACCGAGGTCCATGTTCAGTATCCCGAGGCTGACGAGCCAACCACCTGCAAGGCATTCGTCCGTGTGCTGATTGAAAGCCTCCACACAGGCGTAGACAAAGATGTCTTCGACAGCTTGCTGCTCTTTCTTCGTCCAAGCCCGCCATCCCGCCATTTGTAGCTTCAGAGCAATTATCGGAGGCTCAATGACACCAGACTGCAATGCAAGGTCGATGAGCCGAGGCAGGAAGTGCTTGTAGTCGTCAACTGTACCCACGGTCGTCAATGCCGCAGATGCGTATTCTTGAACGTCCTCAACGTCCAGGAGCCGTAATGGCTTTGAAGTCAGTTGCTCGAGTATCTTTTTCGGATCGCGCAGCGGCGAAGCCTCAAGAACCAGTGGACGGTGGTACCGCGCAAAGGTCTCGTAGGTATCGTCAAGCAGTCGGCGCAACTTGATGGGCATCAGACAAAGGTCATCCTACTTGTCCAGCTTTTGCTCCCACTAGCACCGAAACTCCGCTTCGAGCCGAAAGCAGACCACCACCCGAGTCCCCAGTGGTCTCTCTTCCGCCCGCTTAGTGCAGGCAAAACCGTCGTGGACTCGAATCAATATCGATTGCTATAGGTTGCGGATGAAGAGAGCCTTCCTGTCGCTGATTATCATATATCAGGTCTTCTTTTTGGCGACCGCAGTACTTCCAGCCGGCTCCATCGCTTTACCGGTGGGCGGCATGATCTCCGTCTTCCTGCTGGCAATTTATCGAATGACGTATGTCGCTTGGGTTTTTGAGATTGGAAAGTCCACTAAGCACATCCGGGCCGTAGAGTGTTCATGGGCGTTTATCGCGTTGCCAACCGTCATAGCGGCTTATCGCGTCGGAAATTCACTGCCGGAGTTCGGCGGAGATGGCCTGTACTTCACCGCCGGGATCGCTTTCCTCGGTCTTCTCTTCTTCTGGGCTTTGGCAGAGGGATTCAAACGCCTGCGGGTTTAGCAGTACTGGAAGGAACTTCTCGCCAGCGCCCTAGACACGAGACTTCTAAGGGATTGCAGTTTTGGACGTCCGTGAGCGCGAGCTAATATTCAGTGACAAATTTGATTGTCGTTTTCCATACGATGATTTTTGGCTGCGGCTGCTCTCATCAGTGAAGCTCGAGCTATATCGACGAATGCGACTTTCTATGTTTTCTATGAATTAGTTCAGCCTCCTAAAACCGAAGGTGACGGCATAACGGCCGATCGGAAGCGACAACTACTTTCACTGTGGCGCGATGGGTTCGATCATCCACTTGCGGACCTGCTCATGATGCTAGCCGAGCGCGTCCTTGCTGGTGAACGCCTGCCATTGGATGAAATCTTATTCGCGCTGGACGAGATAGCCCGTTTTGACGGGCAGTACCGCGCTGGCCTCGTTGTCCAGCCTTGCATACGCCGACAACGATGAGGATTTCGCTGCTCTCGACGCGTGCGAGGAAAAAAAGCCGTCGCCCTAAACACCAAGACGGGCGGCATGTTTGCGCCAAAAGGAACCGTCACTTACTTGGGCCGAATTCTCCCTAAATGATCCAGCACCTTTACGCGTTTGCCGGGGCTCTCCGAGAAATGATCGGTGGGCAGATCGGCCTTGATGATCTTCTGTCGTAACACTGAACCCCTTGAATGCTCCCTGTGCCGAGAACCGAGCGGGCAATTTGCGAAAGTCTGTAATTTTAATCCCGTGGCGATCACAGAGAGAGGGCAATACCAATCCATATTCCTTGATAGCATCTGCAAATTTTTGACTAACTGTTCCGCCCGATGTTTCTCCAGTCAAAAAGTCGACCTCGATATACTTCTCCGAAGAAGCATTGGCCTCAGCATAGACGTCCATTGCGTAGAGACCGATCATGAACCCCATCCCAGACGCCAGGGAGTCAGCAATATTGTGGCCTATCGCTCTTAACTTGCTGAACTTAGACATTCTTTGTTCCTAGTAAATTGCAGTGGATCAGCTTATCAAAGGCAATGATGTCCGCAATGGGCTAGAAACGCCGTCCGCTTCGCGCACCTCGCAGAATTCCGAAATTTTACGCTGAAAATGACGTGATGAAAGATCGTGTTTAGGCAAGCTCATTCCGTTTCTCTCTGGCACAGTGCCGAGGGCGAGCGGGAATAAGGGGCGGCCTTTTACAAAGCATGTATGATGGGCATGACTCGCTAACTATGGCGCGGCCATTGGACAACAGTTTGCATGATATGTAAACGGATCAATTTATTGAGAATGATCCCTATTTATATCTTTTTTGTTGACGAGTGGGCGTTATTTTGAGATAGATCGTCCTATTCCAAGCAGAATGGTTGGGTAGGTGTGGGACAGTCTGACTCGGATGCCCTGCTGGAAATCGGGCAGTTGCTAAAGGCTACGCGTAAAGTCCGGCAATTGACCCAAGAGCAGGTTGCCGACATGGCGGGTATATCGCGTCCCCGCTATAGAGAGATAGAAGCCGGAAGCAGTTCTGCGCGCACGACGACGCTGATAAATATCGCCCGCGCTCTCGGGCTTGAATTGATGCTCATACCACAAGCCATGGTCCCGGCCGTCGGTGCGCTGCTGCGGCCTCAGGATGATCTCGACGATCTGCCGGCATTCATGGCTCACCCAAATGAGGATGAGAATGTCTGAAGCTTCATCCGATCCGAAATCCATCTCGTCGCTCGACGTGCTGTTGAACGACGTGAAGGTCGGCACGATCGTCAGAACGCCCGGCGACTTCAACGCCTTCAGCTTCGCGGAGAGTTATCGTGAAACGGGCGGCTTTCCGGTGCTCAGTCTGTCTTTTCGCGCAGCCACTGGCGGATTGCGCAAGGACCCGAAACCCGTAGCCCGTGCGTTGCCGGCATTCTTTGCCAATCTGCTCCCCGAAGACAAGCTGCGCGAGGCGATGGAAAAACACCATGCAGGGAGTGTTCGCGCGGGAAACGATTTCGACCTGCTTGCCGCGCTCGGGTCGGACCTACCTGGCGCCGTCCGCGTCGTGCCGAGCGATAGGACGATCGCCCGTCTCGAAAATTTACCTAATACCAAGCCAAAGGCCCGGTTCTCGCTCGCTGGCGTCCAGATGAAGCTTTCGGTCATCAAGAACACCGGGAAGGGTGGTGGACTGACATTGCCGCTCGGCGACGATCAGGGATCCTACATCGCCAAGTTTCCATCGATCTCGTTTCCCGGCGTGTCGGAAAACGAATATGCCAATCTCGCATTAGCCGAAGCGATCGGCATGGACATGCCGGAACGTGAACTCGTCGAGCAATCTGAGTTCGAGGATATCCCAAAAGAGTTCGAGACGCTGTCGGATGGCAAAGTCCTGCTCGTCAAACGTTTTGATCGGGGCGCAAACGGCGAGCGCATCCATATCGAGGATTTCGCGCAAGTGTTCGGCGTTTATCCGTCGCGGAAATACGAAGGGGGTGCCTATCATGATATCGCCGCAGCCTTGAACGTTGCCGTTTCGTCCGCCGCCGCGCTCGAGTTCGTTCGCCGGCTGGCCTTGGCTGCCATCACCGGCAATGGCGACATGCACCTGAAGAACTGGTCGTTGATTTATCGCGGGGCAGGTGACAAACCGCAGCTCGCACCCGTCTATGACGTGCTCTCTACGGTTCCTTACATCCCCGCGGATGCCATAGCTCTGTCGCTCGCCGGCGAGCGGTCGTTTAGGGCGCTGAATGTACAGCGGTGGAAAGCCTTCGCCAATCGTGCACGGCTGCCGGAAGCGGCCGTGCTCAAAGCGGTGGTCGATACGATCGAACGCGTGAATGATCTTTGGTGGTTGCTGCCGGAACGTAGTGTCGTTCCGGCGAAGGTCCTCGAGCGTATCGATACCCATGTAAGGCTGATGACACCGATCCTTAGCACGTGCGGGGAGTGAAACGTGAGCGCGACGAACATCC
>UBYX01000075.1 GCA_900469955.1 Hyphomicrobiales bacterium
GGGCTGGGTTCTGTATTGCACAGGGCTCAGCCCTTTGAGTTTCATCTTGATGCGGTCGTTGTTGTAATAGCGGATATAGTCCTCGACGCCATCGCGCAGGCTGTCGATGCTGTTGAAGCGATTGGGATGAAAGAATTCGGATTTAAGGGTGGCAAAAAAGCTCTCCATGGCGGCGTTATCAAGGCAGTTGCCTTTGCGTGACATGGACTGTGTGATGTTGCGGCCCTCAAGCATGCGGCTCCAGGCTGGCGTCTGGTATTGCCATCCCTGATCGGAATGCAGGATCGGCCTGTCTTCATCGCCGAGTTGATCCAGTGCCTTAACGAGCATGTCCTTGACCAGCTTAAAGACAGGCCGCCTGGCCGTCTGGAATGCGATGATCTCGCCATTATGGAGGTCCATGACCGGCGACAGGTAAAGCTTTTCGCCGGCGACGCTGAACTCGGTTACGTCAGTGGTCCACTTCTGGTTCATGCGCTTGGCGGTGAACTGCCGCTGCAGCAGGTCTGGTGCTACGCGTCCGACCTGCCCCTTGTAGGAGCGGTACTTCTTCGGCCGGACCAGGGACTTCAGTCCCATCTCGACCATCAGCCGCTGGACGGTCTTGTGGTTGACCGCCTCTCCGAGCCCTCGGATCGCAGCGCTCACCCGACGATAGCCATAACGCCCCTTGTGGTCCTCGAAGATCGACCGGATCGTCATCTTCAACGCCGCATGCCGATCGCCCGACGACAGCACCTTCTGCTGGTAATAGAAGGTGCTGCGGGAAAGGCCCGAAAGCTTCAGCAGCCCGTCGAACGGATGGAGTGGCCTTAACGCTTGGACGGCTTGCGTCCGCTCGGCGCGTGACGCCCCTGCGTTAAGGCCTCCAGTTTTTTTAGGTAGGCATTCTCCATGCGCAGATAAGCCAGTTCCGCCAACAGATCCTCGCGGCTCTTGGCCGAATCTGCCGATGGATCATTCGACTTGGGCGGCGGTTCAGGCGTCTTCATACGTGGCGGCCTCCCTTTGCGGCGAGGAGACAGTGCGCTGATCCCGCCGCCCTCATATTGCCTCTCCCAAACCGACACAAAAGCCGCGTTGCGTATGTCGAAGAGCGCAGCCGTCTGGCGGCGGGAAAGCCCATCCTTCCACATCCGCTCCAGAACCGATAGCTTAAATGTAGCATCATAGTGGTGGGACTTCCTCGACAAGCCAGCCAGGCCGTGCGCCGCATGGCTGGCTACCCATCGGCGAACCATCGAATAATCCAGGCCGAAGCGAGCAACCACCTCCTGATAGCTACGTTCGCCGTCGCCGTAAAACTCAACCACACTCTGCTTGAATGATGCGCTGTATTTGGTCATGCAAAACCCCCAAAGGTTGGTGTCCAACTTTCGGGGGTCAGTTCA
>UBYX01000045.1 GCA_900469955.1 Hyphomicrobiales bacterium
GAGCAGGATATCGGTGCTGCTCAGATCAACGAGGCGATCCAACAGCTCGACAAGGTGACGCAGCAGAATGCCGGCGCATCCGAAGAGATGTCTGCCACCTCGGAAGAACTTGCAGCCCAAGCCGAGGAGCTGCAGGCATCGATCGCCTTCTTCAAGGTCGACCGCGCTGGCTCGGCGAGAGATAGGGCACAGACTGCCGCGAGGGCTTCCGGAACGTCGAGAGCGGCGCCGAAGCCCGCTGGCAAGGCTGCCGGCGCGCAGCGGACCGAGCATTCGGTTCTGGCCCAGCAAGCTCGGGCCAAGGGCTTTGCCCTCGATCTTTCCATGGGCGGGCCAGATTCCGACGACCACGACTTCAGAGAGAGCGCATGACGCGGGTCAAGGGTGGCGAAGCGGGCGGATATCCGCCCGCAGGCCTTCAATGACTTTCGATCCAGCGGCAAGGCCCGCATCCGAGAGACATCTCAAGGGAAACGACAGATGCGTTTTACCATTAAGTTGAAATTGGGTCTGGCCTTCGGCCTGACAATCACTCTGCTGGCGATAACCGCGGGGTATGGCGTCTTCAGCCTTTCCAAGCTGAACGCCTCGGCAACCGGCGCGGTTCAGGGACCTGCGCTGCGGTTGGAACGCGCTCAGGATCTGGCCAATCTGCAACTGCGCATCGCGCAGTCGCAGATGAGCATGGCAACGGCCGAAAGCCCCGCAGCCGCAGTCAAGATTGCCCTGGCCAGCGACCAGTACCGGAGCGAGTATCTCGAAAAGCTGACCTGGCTGAGAGGCGCCGTTACAACCGATGCCAGCAAGAAGGGCCTCGATGACATTCGTGGCATGTCCGAACGTCTTTTTTCGGTCGATGACACGATTCGCGAACTCGCCACCACGGGCAAGAGCGATGACGCGTTGCGGCTGGCGCTTGGTGACGGAAGCGCGATGATCAACGAGATCACCAAGGCGCTGGATGCGCGCGTCGCCTCCAGCAAGAACCTCATGGTCCAGGCGGCCGGCGATATCGACGATAGCTATGCCGTCACCCGGAACCTGATTTTAGCGATGGCCTGCGCAGCCCTTGTCGTCGCGATTGCCGCGGCCCTGTGGATCGCGTTCGGCATCAACGGCAATTTACGCAGGATCAAAGCCGCCGTCAGCGCGGTTTCGGTTGGCGATCTCAACCAGGAGGTCGCGATCAAGACAAATGACGAAATTAGGGATCTGGTCGACACGATCAACGTGATGACGACAAACCTGCGCAACACCGCAGCGATTGCCGACCGTATCGCAGCGGGCGATCTGGCGGTGGAGGTAAAGCCGCTTTCCGATAAGGATGTGCTGGGGCTTTCGATGCAGAGCATGGTCGCCAACTTGCGCGTCACCGCCCATGTGGCGGATCAGATTGCCAATGGGGACCTGATGGTTTCGCCGAAGCCGCTCTCCGACAAGGATGTGCTGGGTATCGCATTGCAGAGCATGGTGGAGCGTCTTCGCGGTGTCGTCGCCGACGCTCTGGCCGCCTCCACCAACGTCTCTTCAGGCAGCCAGGAACTGTCGTCGAGCTCAGAGCAGCTCAGCCAGGGCGCAACGGAACAGGCGTCGTCCGCCGAAGAGGCTTCCGCCTCGATGGAGCAGATGGCTGCGAACATCAAGCAGAACGCCGACAATGCCGCACAAACCGAAAAGATCGCCCGCCAGTCGTCCCGCGATGCCGAAGCCTCCGGTCAGGCCGTCAACCGCGCTGTCGGTGCGATGCGCACGATCGCCGAGAAGATCTCGATCGTGCAGGAGATTGCCCGCCAGACCGACCTTCTGGCGCTGAACGCCGCCGTCGAGGCAGCGCGTGCCGGCGAACACGGCAAAGGATTTGCGGTGGTCGCTTCGGAAGTCCGCAAGCTTGCCGAACGCAGCCAGGCTGCGGCTGCGGAAATCAGCGCGCTTTCCGGTCAAACGGTACAGGTAGCCACGGAAGCGGGCGAAATGCTCAACAGGCTGGTCCCGGACATTCAGAAGACGGCCGAACTGGTGTCCGAAATCTCCGCCGCCTGCCGAGAGCAGGATATCGGCGCGGCCCAGATCAACGATGCGATCCAGCAGCTTGATCGGGTGACACAGCAGAATGCCGGTGCTTCCGAAGAGATGTCAGCAACCTCGGAAGAACTTGCAGCCCAGGCCGAGGAACTGCAGGCATCGATCGCCTTCTTCAAGGTCGACCGCGCCGGCTCGAGGCAGCAAAGCGCAATCACGGCCTCCAAGACGGCTCCGGCAAGGTCTGCGGCACACAGGAGCTACACTTCACGACCGGCTGAACAATCGGTGACGGCGCAGCAGGCCCGCGCCAGGGGTTTCGCCCTCGACCTGTCGATGGGCGGGCCGGACTCGGATGACGATGATTTCAGGGAGCGTGCATAATGGCTGCGACATCTTCCGAAGCACAATTCGTAACCTTCGCTCTCGGCGAGGAGCTTTTCGCGGTCCCCGTGGAAGTGGTCCGCGAAATCCTCGACCACGAGGAACCGTTCAAGATCCCGCATGGCCCGGAATATCTTCTGGGGCTGCGCGATGTGCGGGGCCAGGGTGTCCCCGTCATCGATCTTCGCCTGCGTCTCGGCATGTCGAGGACCGTCAAGACCCCGCACACCCGGATCCTGGTGCTCGATGTGCCTGTCAGCGATCGCGTTCTGGCGCTCGGCCTCGTGGCAGACCGGGTTTTCGAAGTCGTGCCCTTCCGCGACGAGCAGATAGAGTCCGCGCCCGATATCGGCGTGCGCTGGCGCTCGGACTACATCGCGGGCGTCGTGCGGCGGGACGGCGGCTTCGTCGTCATCGTCGATCTTGCGCGACTGTTTTCGGATTCCGGCTCGGCCCTCGCCGATGTCGGCCCGCAGACTCAAGTGGCGTAAGAACAGGGACGCGGACCTGAAAGGCAAATGACGGGGGTGGACGCGTGAGCATGGCGATGAGAGGCCAACCGCTGGACGATCGACTGAGCGAGCGCAATTTCGACGTACTGGCGGGATACATATACAACTACAGCGGCATAAAGATGCCGCATACGAAGATGACCATGCTGGAGGGGCGGCTTCGGCGCCGCCTGCGGGTCACCGGGATGCCGACCTTCGACAGCTATTGCGACTATCTCTTCAAGCAAGGCGGCATCGAGGCAGAGTCGATTTTCCTCATCGATGCCGTCACTACCAACAAGACCGACTTCTTTCGTGAACCGAAACACTTCGAGTACATGACGAAGGCCGCCCTGCCGGACATCCTGAAGAACTTCAACGAGCGGCGCATCCGCACCTGGAGCTCCGCCTGCTCGACAGGCGCCGAACCCTACACCATGGCCATGGTGCTGTCCGACTATCTTGCGGCCAACGCGCCGGAAAGGGACTATTTCGTACTCGCAACCGACCTTTCCACCGACGTGCTGCAAAAGGCCCAACGCGGCATCTACCAGAGCGAGCTTCTTCAGCCTGTGTCTTCCGAGATGATGCGGAAATACGTGATGCGGGCGTCGGATGCTCGCCGCCAGGAAATGCGCATCACGCCAAAACTTCGTTCCCATGTGGGGTTTGCACGGCTGAACCTGATGGACGACGCCTATCCCGTCGGCGATCCGATGCATATCATCTTCTGCCGCAACGTTCTGATCTACTTCGACAAACCGACTCAGAGCCACGTGCTGACAAGACTTTGCGACCGGCTGATGCCGGGGGGCTATCTGTTCATCGGCCATTCCGAAACGGTGACGGGTTTCGACCTGCCGATCAAACAAGTCGCAAACACGATCTTCAGGCGGGTATGAGCATGGCCGGCAAGATCCGCGTCCTGATCATCGACGACTCGGCGAGCGTCCGGCAGATTTTGTCTTCCATCCTGTCGGCCGATCCCGATATCGAAGTCATGGGGGTCGCCAACGATCCTTTCATGGCGGCGCGAAAGATTCGCGAAGAAATCCCCGACGTCATCACGCTCGATGTCGAGATGCCCCAGATGGACGGCATCACGTTCCTGCGCAAGCTGATGTCGCAGCATCCGATTCCGGTGGTGATGTGTTCATCGCTGACGGAAGCCGGCTCGGAAACTCTGATGCAGGCGCTGGAAGCCGGCGCCGTGGATGTCATCCTGAAGCCAAAGATCGGCGCGGCGGATCATCTCGCCGAAGCGGCCGATCGCATTCGCACTGCGGTCAAAGGTGCCGCTCGGGCCCGTGTCGGTAAACTGCGCGCATCGCGACTTGCGGAAGGCGGCACGACCGCCAAGCTTACGGCGGATGCGATGCTGCCGCCTCCAAAGATCGGCGCCATGGCGAAAACGACGGAAATGGTCGTCTGCGTCGGCGCGTCTACCGGCGGCACCGAGGCGTTGCGCGAGCTTCTGGAAACCCTGCCCGCCAATTCGCCGGGCATCGTCATCGTTCAGCACATGCCGGAGAGATTCACCGCCGCTTTCGCCCAACGCCTCAACAGCCTCTGCGAGGTCGAGGTCAAGGAGGCGGTCGACGGCGACCCGGTTCTGCGCGGCCATGTGCTGATTGCGCCCGGTGACAAGCATATGCTGCTCGAGCGGCGTGGCGCCCGTTACGAGGTCTCGATCCGATCCGGACCGCTCGTCAGCCGGCACCGCCCCTCCGTCGACGTGCTGTTCCGCTCCGCTGCAAGGTCGGCGGGCGCCAATGCCATGGGCGTGATCATGACCGGCATGGGCGACGACGGCGCCCGCGGAATGAATGAGATGCATCAGGCCGGCGCCTATACGGTGGCCCAAGATGAAGCCACCTCCGTCGTCTTCGGCATGCCGAAGGAAGCGATTGCGCATGGCGGCGTCGACAGGATCGTGCCGCTCGACCAGATCGGGCGGGAAATCCTCGCCGCCGACCGCCGGCGGTGAAATCTGCCAACTCGGCCTTCATGCCTCGTTAACCATGTTTGGCAAGAATGGCGCCACGCATCATGAGGGTGCGGTGAGAGAGCAATTTGCGCTCAGCAGCCGGACAAGGACCCCCAGATGCCAGTCATAACCTTTGCCAACACCAAGGGCGGAGCAGGCAAGACCACTGCCGTGCTTCTTCTCGCCACAGAACTCGTTGAGCAAGGCTATCGCGTCACGATCCTCGACGCCGATCCGCAATACTGGATCTCGCGCTGGCACCAGCTCTCGCCGCCGGACGACAAGCTCAACGTCATCTCCTATGTCACCCAGGCCTCGATCGAACGTCATATCGCCGAAAATCGGCACAAGACGGACTATTTCGTGCTGGATTTGCCCGGCGCCCAGAGCCCCCTGCTCGCCAAGGCGATCGGTCTTTCCGACCACGTACTGATCCCGATCCAGGGTTGCGCCATGGACGCCCAGGGCGGCGCCAATGTGCTGGAGCTCCTGCATTACCTCGAAGAAAAGGCCAACCTCCGTGTGCCGCATTCGGTGGTGCTGACGCGCGTCAACTCCATGGTGACGACCCGGGCCCTGCTGACGGTCAAGATGCTGCTCGCGCAGCGCAACGTCGACGTGCTCGATACGCCGATCATCGAACGTGCCGCTTTCCGCGACATCTTCGATCTCGGCGGTACGCTTTACACGATGGACGAAGCCCGCATCAGCAATCTCGACAAGGCCCGCCAAAATGCGCGGCTTTTCGCGCTGGAAATGCTCCGCCGCGTGCCGCTGCACAAGCGCGCGCCTCTCTCGAGCCGCTTCATTCACGCTGCCTGAGCCGGTCACAGCTCGATCTGCAACTTGCTCGCAGGCCTTGAACCGATCAGCGCACTCCCTCAACCAAATGCAAGAAGCTCCCGCAACGCCAGCCGCTTGTAGGTCTCCACCATTGCATCTCCCCGCTTGCGATCAAGGGAAATAGCCAGCCGCATGGTGGACGTGCCGAGATACATGACCAGCATGGCCCGGTTGAAGATCTCTTCAGGATCCGCCTGCGGCTGAATGTGCCGCAGCGCTGCGGCGACAATTGCGCCGTTTTCCCGAGCATCGGCAAGATCGATATCCTGCAACGCCTTGTCTGCCTGCGTACCCGACCAGATATCCCGCATCACCGGTTCGGCGAGGAACAGGCCGTAATAGGTATCGATCAGGCCGTTGAAGGCGCTGCAGAAGGCAACCTCATCGCACACCGGCTCCATAGCTTCTTGGATGCAGGCCCGGCCCTCTTCGTTGTAGCGCTCGGCGAGGGTGCGGACGACCGCGGCCTTGTCCGGGAAAAACTGGTAGAGCGAGCCGATCGGCACGGCCGCCTTTTCCGCCAGCTCGCCCATCTTCATCACGTCGCTCCCGCCGCGCGCGATCAGCTCCTTTGCTGCCGACAGAATGCGCTCCACTCTTTCGCGACTTCGCTTCTGCTGCGGTTGTCGTGGGCTTGAGGAAGAAATTTCCATTCTCTTTCCGTACCTTGATTTCTGAACGTGAATAATATTCGCATTTTTTGTTGACAGAAGCAACGCGAGGATTTATCACATTTAAAACATGAGGAAATTTCGCATTAGGAGATGGAAACATGGAAAAGCCAATTCTCATCATCGGTGGTAAAGGCAAGACCGGTTCGCGCGTTGCCGAGCGGCTGCAAGCCAAAGGCAAAGAAATCCGCTTTGCGTCGCGCTCCACCGGTTTCGACTGGACGGATCGCAACACCTGGGCCGCAGCGATCGAAGGCGCGGCTGCGGCCTACATCACCTACTACCCCGACCTCGCCGCGAAGGGTGCACCAGACGATATCGACGCGCTGGCAAAGCTCGCAGTGTCACTCGGCGTCAAACGTCTTGTGCTGCTGTCCGGCCGCGGAGAACCGGAAGCGCAGGAAAGCGAAAAGCGGCTGATCGCCTCCGGCGCAGAATGGACGGTGGTTCGGGCAAGCTGGTTCAATCAGAATTTCGACGAAGGCCAGCTGGC
The DNA here is from genome assembly GCA_900469955.1 of Hyphomicrobiales bacterium. Classification (GTDB taxonomy): domain Bacteria; phylum Pseudomonadota; class Alphaproteobacteria; order Rhizobiales; family Rhizobiaceae; genus Neorhizobium. The sequence continues at coordinate 6,889 of UBYX01000045.1, forward strand.
GCCGATGATCCTCGACCGCGAAGTCGCGCTACCGGTGAGCAGTGTAAGCGAGCCTTTCATCGATGCCGACGATATCGCCGATGTCGTCACGGCGGCGCTGACCGACACGCGCCATATCGGGGAACTCTATGAGGTCACCGGACCGCGGCTCCTCACATTCGCGGAAGCGATCAACGAAATCGGCCGGGCGAGCGGTCGCGAGGTCGCTTTCCATACAATCTCGAACGGGGAATTCGAGGGCGGATTGACGGCAGCGCAGGTGCCGGCCGATCTTGCCGAACTGCTGGTCGAACTGTTCACCGTGGTGCTCGACGGGCGCAACGAGTACCTGACCGACGGGGTGCAGCGTGCGCTTGGCCGTGCGCCCAAGGATTTTACCGATTATGCCCGAAGTGCCGCAGCCCGGGGCGCCTGGAAGTGATTATCCCGGCTTCTTCTTGATCACCGTCACGGTGCCGGCATCGGCATCGACCGTGACCCAATCACCGGTCTCGATAACAGACAGCGGGTCCTGATCGAGATCTGTGACCGCCGGCACGCGGGTGACGACGGCACCGAGAGCGATCTTCGTCGTCATCCGCGTAAAGATCATCGCCGCCGGCTGAACACCGTTCAATCGCGTCATATGGAAATAGGCCGACCAGCCGGACGAACCCTTGGCACCGGGAAAGACCAGAACCTTGCCGGCGAATGAAACTCCCTTGAGCTCATGGCGACGTTCTATGATTGCGCCAGTCCGCTCGTTGATGCCGCCCCAGCCAGAGATCGTCTCTGTCGTCACCAGCGCCTCGCCCTCTGCGCGGCCTCCAACCACCTTGCGGCCCTTGAGGACTATGGCTTCGTTTTTGGTTTCGGCCGCAATATCCATCAGGCCCTCCCGCTCCATGTCCCCGTCAACGCGGCATCGACGCAATCACCCACAGAGCCGAACCAGCCCTGCACCCCTGTTATCGCCGGCAGGTAATGCGCCTGCTTGGCGGAATCGGTGGCGATGACGCGGGTTCCTGACGGCAGACGCCGGGAGATGGCGGGACAGGTGTCGCTCATTACGACACCGCCCGCTTCCTTGATGGCATCGATATAGCCGTTGCGTTCGGCGACCTGCTTGATGGCCCGCGGGGTGTGCACCCATAACGCCACATCCGGGTGAATCCGCTTGCCTTCAAGGAGATGAGCGATCAGCGACATCTGGTCGATGGAATTGTGCGGGCAGCCAAGCATGATGAAATCGACCTTTTTCTCCGTCGCACTCTGCAGCTTCTCATAGGTCTCGCGCCGCTCCGCGACCCCGTAGCGGAAGATGCCCTCAACCTTGCGTCCGCCAAAGGCTTCCTCGATCGAATTCGCTTCCGGGGTGATGCTTGGAATATGGTACATCTCGACACCACCGGACGACGCGGCCGCCGCGCCAAAGTGTTTGAGCTTGATGAGATCCGGTCGGCGGCTAGCGCCGTTTACGACCGGGATATCCTCACCGACCACCTCGCCGAGGTAATAGCCCAACAACCCCCAATCCATCATCTCGTCCACCTCGATATCGAGCTCCACCAGATGAGTGCCTCGACGGTTTTCGGTGATGTGGAAGCCCCAGTAGGGAATTCGGCCGGTCAGCGCCGCGGCGCCCGTGCTTTCCTTGCCCTCGACATTGGTGCGGGCGCCGAGGACCGAATTGCAATAGATGACCGCAGACGATTCCATCCACGCGCAATGCTCGCCCTTCACAGGCACATTGCCGACTTGATAGGGCGTACAGGTGGCGAACATGTTGACGCCGCGGCGGCCGAGGAATTTTTCGTTTTCCCGCTGCATGTCGAGCAGCGATCTATCAACGCCCTGAAGTTCCCAATTATCGTTGTCTATGCCGGTGATGAGCTGGCAGGTATGCGCCACCATGTGCGGCACTTCCACCACCTCGTCGCTGTCGAGATTGAGCTCGGAATAGACATGCTCCATGCCCTTCCGGGCAATCGGCTGCACCGAAGGGGTCGAGGCGTTGAAGGCGCCTGCGACATTATTGGTCTCCACCAGTCGTTCGGCGCCGAGCGCCTCGCCGTAACGGACGAGCAGGTCCATGGCGCGCGCCTTTGCGCGGCCGTGTTCGCCGTCATACATTGCCTTTTCGTGGTCGCTCAGTTTCATCGCGTCCTCCTCACGATGCGGCGCGCATTTCCTCATCGGACCAGCGATAATGCTTCTTTTCGACATTATCGGAAACTCTTTCCCGTAATGCGGCAAGATCGATCTGGTGCACGCTGCCGGTGCCGGCAAGATCGAGAGCATTGGCAGCCGCCATGCCCATGCCGATGCAAGGCCCCATGACCCTGACGCTCGACAGTGCCGCAGAGTCGGCATCGATGCAGCGGCCTGCGGCGGCAACATTGTCGCATTCCTCCGGCGTGAGGCTGCCGAGCGGAATGTAATGGGCATGGTCCTCATCGAAGGTAATCCAATGATGGCCGTCGCCATGATCGTGCAGCTCGATCGGCCAGGCGGTCCGTGCGACGGAATCGTCGAACCTGGTACCGGCCTGGATCTCATCCACCGTCAGGTGATGCCGCCCCGCGATCCAGCGGGTCTGGCGGATACCCGGCAGGCCGAACGAGCGGATGCGGGCATTGCCGAAGCATTCCGGAAACTCCGTCTTCAGGAACTCGACAGCACGCGCTGCCTGATCCTTGCCCTCAAGCGCCTTTCTAGAAGCCTCGATCGGATCGAGCGGCGTCTCCACATGAGTCATGTTCATGGCGGCAATGCCGCGTCCCGGGATGGTGAAGCCAAGCCCTTCGCGACGCAGGAGGCCGTAGCTCGCCGCCTTGTCCTTCATCCGGTCGGCGATCTCGTAGCGCGTCGGTTGCTTTGCCTCGTCGATATTCTCCAGCACCACCATCTGCGTGCCGAAGACGCCGCCTCTTTCGGGCTCGCGGCAGGCAAACCCGGCTTGCCAGACGAGCGCAGCATCGCCGCTCGCCTCGACCCAGCCCGTGGCCTCGACAGATACGCCGCCGTAACGCGTCATGAAATCCGTCCGGACGATACGCCGTCCCTCGACATGCACATCCAGAATGGTGGCGCCAAGCACGACCTGAATTCCCGCATCGAGAACGCTGTTCTCCATCCAGCGGCCGAGAACCACTTCGTCGTAGTAGACGACGGTGGTGTTCGGCCCGTGCCGGTAATGGACAGCCTTGTCCTGTGTTTCGAGATAGCCAAGCAGCTCGTCGGCAATGCCATAGGTGAACTGATAACCGTGGGTGCCGTTAGAAAACAGACCGCAGAAGGTGGCGATAATCGAATTGACCGCCTGACCCCCAAGTGCTGCCTGCCCATCCACGATGACCACCGAGCGGCCGAGCCGTGCGGCTTCGAGGGCTGCCGAGATCCCGGCGATGCCGGCGCCGACGACGCAGATATCTGCCTTCAGCTTGCGAAACGGCGCAGCCTTTTCGCGCCTGACGATCCGTGTTTCCCTGCTCAGCATCTGCGCCATCACGCCTCTCTCTCATGGTGCCCGTGTCTTCCCGGCACTTATCAGTCGGATGGTAACCGAAGATACTATCACCGGAACCTGGCAAGTGGCGCGATCAGCTTTCGCGTTTTGCGAAAGCTGGGAAGCCGGGGGACGCGCGATCTCATGCCAGAAGGAGGAATGGCCAATGCCGGAAGGCCCAGTGCAAACCGTCTCTCTGCCGCTGCGAGAAGCACTCCGGTATCGAGACGTATATTCCGTCTTTCTCATTTCGAGAAAAAGCCGGACTGGCATCAGGCATGCAAATCGAAGGCTGCGCAATCAGCTGTTAATTACAACGTGCGCTATGAAACTGGAATTCCGCAGTCAATCTTTCCACGGCCCTGGTCTCGGAAAGGCGTAGTGCCAGCCAGGCAGACACGGCCGACCAGGCGGCGCGCATATAGGCGTCCGCCCGGTAAAGCGCCGCGTCAGGATCGTCTTGCATCGCCCTCATCCGCTCGCTCAGCGCCTCGAAATCGTCGAGAACGACAAGCAGCGCCTCTGACGCATCCGGATGTTCGGCAGAATAGGCATCCACCTCGTCCCGCGCCTTCTGCAGAAAAACGGCGAGCCCCTTGCCTTCGTCGCGCCAGAGACGGCGCGTCAGAAAATCCAGCGCCTGCATGCCCGTCGTACCTTCATAAATCGCCATGACGCGGGAATCCCGCAGGTATTGCTCAAGGGGCCAATCACGCGTGAAGCCGACGCCGCCGAGCACCTGGATCGCTCGATGGGCGACATCGAAACCTGTCTCAGCCCCGAAGTTTTTAACCAGCGGAAGCATCCAGCCGGAGAATTCTTCCAGCCCCGGCTCTGCGTCCAGCCGAGCCAGGTCCATGGTCGTCGCCAGTTCCAGCACTGCTGCACGCAAAATTTCGGTCGGACTGCGTATCTCATGGAGCTGTCGACGAACATCGGGATGGCTGGCGATCGGCAGGGGTGGCTGGTCCGCTGGGCCGCCCTGCCGGCGCTCCCTGGCATAGTCCTCGGCAATATCGGCGGCGGCAGAAGCGATGCCTAGCCCCTGACAGCCTGTGAGAAGCCGCATCAGTTCGATCATCGTGAAGAGCTGCGGCAGGCCTCGCCCTTCCCTGCCGAGCATTATCCCCTTGGCATTGTCGAACCGCATGGCGCAGGTTGGGGAGCCATGCAGGCCCATCTTCTCCTCGATCCGGTCGATGGATACGCCGTTCGGCTGGCCTTCGACAAAGTTCGGCACGAGAAAGAGGCTGATACCGCGAGTGCCCGGCTGACTGCTGGTGCGGGCAAGCAGGCAATGGCCAATGCGCGCGCCCATGTCGTGATCGCCGAAGGAAATCCAGATCTTCTGGCCAGTGATGAGCCATTCGCCATCTCGCAGCTCGGCCTTCGTCCGAAGCCGACCGACATCGGACCCGGCCTCCGGCTCGGAGATGCAGATCGTGGCAGCCCATTCGCCGGAGACGAGCTTGGGCACCCATTCGTTTGCGGTCGCCTCGTCGGCAGTTTCGGCCAGAAGATGCGCGGCGGCGCGCGTAGAGCCTGCGGCCATCATCAGGGCGACGCAGCCGCGCTCGAAGAGCGGTGCGCAAGCGGCATGCAGGGTAAGTGGAACGGCCTGGCCGCCGAATTTCTCCGGGACGTCCATTCCGAGCCAGCCGGCTTCGGCATATTGCCGAAACGCATCGGCGAAACCGTCAGGCGTCTTCACCCGACCATCAACGACCCGTGCGCCGATCCGGTCACCGACCGCATTCAACGGCGCCAGTATGCCTTCGGCAAAACTCGCCGCTTCCTCTACGATCGCCACGACCGTCTCACCGTCGCAATCCTGCCGAAGATCACGCAGCCGATGCCAGCCCGGCGTCAGAGCCAGGAGCTCCAGCGTGCGGTTTGCCTGATCCGCGAAAGACATCGGCGTCACCGCGGCTGCATGCGAATGGCGCCGTCGAGCCGGATCACTTCGCCGTTGACATACTGGTTCTCGATCAGGAATCGCACCGCATCTGCAAACTCCGTGGGATCACCTAGCCGCGACGGATAAGGGATGGCAGCGGCCAGACTATCCTGCGCCTCCTGCGGCAATTCGTAGAGCAACGGCGTCAGAAAAATGCCCGGCGCTACCGTGTTGACCCGGATGCCGAAGCGCGAGAATTCGCGTGCCGCCGGCAGCGCCAGGGAGACGATGCCGCCCTTGGAGGCCGCATAAGCCGCCTGGCCGACCTGCCCCTCAAAGGCTGCGACGGAGGCGGTGTTGACGATCACGCCGCGCGCTTTGTCATCCCGTTCTGGCAGTGCCGCCATACGCTCGGCCGCAAGCCGCATCATATTGAACGTGCCGATCAGGTTGATGCGGATCACTCTTTCGAAATCGGCCAGCGGCATTGGGCCTTGCTTGCCGAGGATGCGTCCGGCTGTACCGATGCCGGCGCAGTTGACGAGAATTCTAAGGCCGTCGCCGGCCTTGGCCGCAATATCCAGCGCATGCGATGCATCGTCTTCGCTCGTCACGTCGCCAAGAAGCGCCACGCCGCCAATTTCACTCGCCACCATCTCGGCGGCTGCCGAATTACGGTCGAAGATGTGCACGATCGCTCCGAGCTTCGCGAGCTGGCGCGCCGTCGCCTCACCAAGCCCCGATCCGCCGCCGGTGACGACCGCGCTCGCTCCTTCGATCTTCATGCCGCGAGCTCCTTCCCGACCCGGATGACATCTATGCCGTCCGCATAAAGCGCATCGACAAGATTGCCGCGCTGGGCGAGCACGGCGCGCTGGTTGATCGAACCCTTGTCGGTCACCTCGCCCTTTTCGAAACGCAGCGGCTCGGTCATCAGCATCATACGCATGATGCGCGTCGCCGAACCGCTTGCCTGCCGCTGATGCTCGGCGAGGCGAGAAGCGATTGCCGCCCTTACCTTGGGATGAGTGATCACCGCCTCATCGGAAAGACCGCCTTCGCCTGCGGTAATCTCCCGCAGAGCCGGCATGAAGGGCACGGCGAGCGCGCCGAGTTCGGCCCGATTCTCGCCGGTGATGACAGCGTCGCGGATCAGTCCGCCGAACTGGTTGACGAATTGTGCGCGCAGCATACCGACGGCCACCCAGGTGCCCGTCTGCAGCTTGAAATTCTCAGCCGTCCGGCCGTCAAAATAAAATCCCTTGCTGGGATCGCCAGGCACCACAAATTTCACGGCATCGCCTATGCGATAAAATCCTTCTTCATCGAAAGCAGCGGCTGTCAGCGTCTCGTTTCGCCAGTAGCCGGGAGTGACATTCGGACCTTTCAGGCGCAGTTCGTACTTGTCCTCGAAGGGCACAAGCTTCAACGTGACACCTTGAGCAGGGATGCCGATATTGCCCGGCTTGTCCTGAGGATCGGTGCAGAAGAGCGCGAATGGCGCCGTTTCGGTGGAGCCCAGGCCAGTGCCGAGAGGGATACTTCCCCCTACCGTCATTTCCGCAAGCTCGGTCAACGCCTCCCAGGTATGCTGCGCCATGCCGGCGCCGGCATACATCATCATTTTCAGGTTCTTGAAGAAGTTCTGGCGAAGCGCGTCGTCCTCGCGCATCGCCTGGATCAACATCTCGTAACCCGCCGGCACGTTGAAATACCAGGTCGGCGAAATCTCTTTCAGGTTGGCTATCGTCTGCCTCATCAGCGCCGGGCTGGGTTTGCCCCGGTCGATGTAGTAGGTGCCACCGTGGTAAATGGCGATATTGAAGACCTTGTTGCCGCTCGCAGTGTGATTCCAGGGCGCCCAATCGACAAGAACCGGCGGCTCGTTGCGGAAATAGCAATAGCAATCGGCCACCATCTCCTGGTTGGAGCAAAGCATGCGTTGCGTCTGGATCACGCCCTTGGGCGAACCCGTCGTGCCGGAGGTGAACAGAAATTTCGCTACCGTATCGGGCCCGACGGAATCGAAGGCCTCGTCCACGGCCACGGTCGGCTCAGTCCTGATGACGTCGTCGAACTGGTATGAACCGGCGCGATCGCCCGGCAGGTTGCGGAGGGCAACGAAAGGAATGTCGGCCCCGAAGACCGTGTCGACGGCTTTACCAAAGACTGCTGCGTCATCGGCAAACACCAAGCCCGCCGTGATCTGCTCCGCAATTTCGGCAAGCTTGCCGAAGTCCGAGGACAGCGTTGCATAGGCCGGCGAGATCGCTGCGGAAGGAATGCCGACATGTTGCGCGCCAAGCGCCATCAAAGCGTGTTCGATCGAATTTTCGGAGAGGATGACGAGCGGATTTTCGGCGGAAAGTTTCAGGTCGAGCAAGAACTGGCCAATGCGGCGCACCCGGTCGAGCGCCTCACCGTAGGTGACCGTACGCCAGGCATCCGTCCCTTCGCGATCGGCGATCCAGACACGCTGTGGCGCAACCTTTGCCCAATGCACCAGCCGCTCGTTGATCTTGTCGGGATAAGAACCAAGCGCGTCCTCCCGCCACACCAGGAACTCGCCACCCGGCCGCTCCTCCCAGTTTACCACCGGCGACCACAGCTTTACATCACGCGCGGATTGACCGGCCATGACACTCCTCCCAGACGTCAACGCCTCCACAGGCTCCCAAAAATTTGTTTACAAGGAAACAATCTCCATGTAAACGATCAAAAACTCAAGGCGGACGAATGGGAGCGCCCGTCGCTGGAGGAGTAAGCAGAAAATGGCCGATCAGACGGCAACGAGCTTCGTCACCTATGAGCTCAAGGACAAGATTGCCCATATAGGTCTCAATCGCCCCGAAAAGCGCAACGCCATCAGCGACCGCTTCGTCGAGATGATCGCCGAGGCAATAGCCCGCGCCGAAAGCGAGGCGAAAGCCGTCGTCATTTTCGGCCATGGCGACCATTTCTGCGCAGGGCTTGACCTTGCCGAGCACGTGAAGAAGACGCCGATAGAAGGCGTGCGCGGTTCGCGCCGCTGGCATGCGGTGTTTTCCGGCATCGAACACGGCACCATCCCGTGGATTTCGGCTCTGCATGGCGCGGTGGTTGGCGGCGGTCTGGAGCTTGCGGCGGCTACACATATCCGCGTTGCAGATCGTTCCGCCTTTTTTGCGCTGCCGGAAGGCCAGCGCGGTATCTTTGTCGGCGGCGGCGGCTCCGTGCGGGTCGCACGGCTGATGGGCGTGGCGCGTATGACCGACATGATGCTGACCGGCCGTGTCGCCTCCGCCGAGGAGGCTGAGAGTTGGAACCTCGCCCAGTACGTGGTCGAAAAAGGCACCGCAAGGCAGAAGGCGCATGAGCTGGCCGAAGCGGCCGCGAGCAATGCCGAGATTTCCAATTACGCGGTCATCAATGCGCTCCCGCGCATTCAGGATATGGCGAAGGAAGACGGCCTGTTCGTGGAATCCTTCATTTCCTCGTTTACCGCCACCAGTCCGGAGGCCGAGGAACGGCTGCGGGCTTTCCTGGAAAAGCGGGCTGCACGTTTGAAGGCACCGGGTTCGGCCTGAGAGGACATCATCATGGATATGCCAGTCCGCACGTCAGAAGACGTCGATCTAGACCGGCTCAGCACGGCGCTCGGCTTCCTGATGAGGCTCGCGCAGCTCAAGATCTATGAACGTTTTTTCGAGGAAGTCGGAGAGCATCACCTGAAACCGGGCGAGTTCTCGGTTCTCTGGGTCATCCTCCACAACCCCGGCATTCGCCAGAGCGTGCTCGGCCAAAGGCTGATGATCAAACGCGCCCACATGACCAAGCTCATCCGCGCGCTCGAAGATCAGGGCCTCGTCACGCGCCAGGTCCCGGATGACGATCGCCGGGCGGTTGAAATCACGCTTACGCCAGCTGCCGCAGACAAAGTCAGGCAGGCAAGCCATTGGTTTTTCACCTACGAGGATTCCGTCGGTGCAAACCTGACCAGGGACGAACGCCAGCAACTGACAGGCCTCTTACGGAAATTCGTCGGGATTGACTGAAACAGGATCGGGAGGAGCCGGCCTTGAAAATCGATGAACTGCTCGCGATCGACATCCATACCCATGCGGAGGAGCCCTGCTGCGGTCCCCGCGACGACGGCTACGACGAATTCCAGGCCGGCATGGCGAAATATTTCAAGAACCCGGCCGGCCACAAGGGCATGCTGCCGACGGTGAATGAAACCGCCGTCTATTATCGTGAGCGCAAGATCGGCTGCGTGATCTTTCCGGTCGACGCCGAACGGGAAACGGGCTTTCGTCGCTACAACAACGAAGAAGTGGCGATGATCGCGGCCGAAAACAGCGACATCATGATCCCATTCGCCTCGATCGATCCGGCGAAAGGCAAGGCCGGCGCACGGGAAGCCCGTCGCCTTGTGCGGGAGTTCGGCGTCAAGGGCTTCAAGTTTCACCCGACCATGCAGGGTTTTTACCCCAACGACCGGATGGCCTACCCTCTTTATGAGGCAATTGCCGAGGAAGGCGCGATCACGCTCTTCCACACCGGCCAGACAGGTGTCGGAGCCGGCATGCGCGGCGGCATGGGCATGCGGCTCAAATTCTCAAACCCCATCCATCTCGATGACGTGGCCGTCGATTTTCCCGACATGCCGATCATCCTCGCGCACCCCTCCTTTCCCTGGCAGGAGGAGGCGCTGTCGGTCGCGACCCACAAGCCGAACGTCTATATCGACATGTCCGGCTGGTCGCCCAAGTATTTTCCGCCGATCCTGGTGCAGTACGCCAATTCCATCCTGAAACACAAAATGCTGTTCGGCTCCGATTGGCCGGCGATCACGCCCGACCGCTGGATGGCCGACTTCGCCAACATTCCGATCAAGGATGAGGTGCGGCCGCTGATCCTCAAGGAAAATGCCCGCAAGCTGCTCAAGATCTAGGGACGAAGCTCCTTCGGACCACCAGTTCCGGAATAACCCGCTCGTAACCCGGCGCAGCGTTCGGGTTTTCCAAACGATGCTCCAGAAAGTCCACGGCGCGCGCCGCCATGACGGCCGGGTCCTGCCGGAACGTAGTGAGCTTGTAGCTCAGCCAGTTCGCCTCCGGCACATCGTCGAATCCAATCACTGCCACATCTTCCGGAACGCTCAGACCCAGTTCATGGCGGATAAAATCCATGACACCGAAGGCGATCTGGTCATTGGCGCAAAAGACCGCATCAGGCTTTTCGCCGGAGGAAAACAGGTCGCGCGCGGCTGCGGTGCCGCTGTCATAATCGGAGTCCGGCCCTCTGGCTGCCACGACGTCCATATCCAGAGCCTGGGCGGCGGCGAGAAAGGCGCTTTCGCGCTCTGCGATGCTCGGCGTGCGGGATAGCGAACCAACCACGGCAAGCCGCTGCCGACCGGCCTCCACGAAGGCATTCGCCGCGTTGCGGGAGGCTTCCGAATTGCCGGCGCGGACGTGGTCGACATTCTGCTCGGAGCGGCCGATGACCACGAGCGGCTGACCGTTTCGTTGTGCGAGTTCGAAAAAACTCGCCGGCGGCGAACCGGAGATGATGATCGTCGCCTCGGCGCGGTGACCGATCAGCATCTTCTGGGCGGCCAGCAGTTCCTCTTCCGTTTGACCCGTGTTGATCAGGATCGGAATGCTGCCGCGGCCAATGAGCGCCTTGGCCAGTGCCGCCGTCAGATGGGCCCGAAAGCCGAGTTCCGGCTTGGTAGCGACAATGCCGACAAGCCGGCTCTGGTTGGCGAGCACGCCACGCGCCAAGTCGTTGACGTGGTAGCCGAGCTCTTCCGCCGCGCGCATGACCTTTTCCCGTGTCGCTGGCGCAACGCTGGCGCCGGGCGTGAAGGTGCGGGAGACGGCGGAACGGGAAACGCCGGCCAACCTTGCGACCTGTTCGGCGCTGACGAAGCGCATCCTTTTTTCTTCCTTCATGCTTTTCCTCAATGCCCCACGCGGGAAAGGACATCCGCCTTCAGGAACCGCTCCACGATCAACATGAAAACCAGTGATGGGACGAGCAGCAAGAGGGCGGTGATCGATGCGATCTGGTAATTGCCGCCGGCACCGGCCGTGTAAAGGAGCAGCGGCAGCATGTTCACGTCCGGCGCACCGACAAAATAGCTGCCTGTGAATTCATCGAGCGATTCAAGGAAAACGAAGATTGCGCTGGCCATAAGCCCAGGTGCGGCAAGCGGCAGCGTCACATCCAGAAACGTGCGCATGGCACCGGCGCCGATATTGCGAGCCGCCTGTTCGAGCTCGGCGTCGATCGCCGAAAAGGCGGCGGTCGCGATCCAGACGGCATAGACGAGGCCGTGCGATACATGCACCATCACGACGCCGGGAATCGTGCCGTTCAGGCCGATCTCGTAGAAGATGCGGGCGACGTTGACATAGACGGTGAGGTTCGGAAAAGCCTGCGGAATGAGGAAGGCAAGCAGGATCAATCCCCTCAGCGGCAATTTAAGCCGTGCCAGTGCATATCCGGCCGGGATTGCCAGTAACAGCGATACGACCACGGTCAGCAGCGCGACGACAATGGAGTTGGTCAGCGACTCGACCGCTCCTCCGCGCGGCGCGAAGACCTTCGCCCAGGAACTGAAGCCGTATTCCAGCGGCAGGCTGTGAGGGAAGTACCATTTCTCAGCGACCGTCCAGAGCAACAGGTTGAACAGCGGCCCGAAAATGAAGAACGCCATAAGGCCGAACACCAGGCCGCGCGGCACCCACCAGAGCGCCGCAAGGGGATTACGGGAGGCTTTCATGAGCGCTCCTTGAGGCTGGCACGCAGATAGATCCACGCGACCGAGGAGGCGAGCAGCAGCGAGATGAGACCGAGCGCATTGGCGACGCCGTAATCCCCATAGGAATTGACCCGGAAGGCGATATCCGCCGTCAGCATGGTGGGCGTCTGCGCATTGATCATGAGCGGCACCGACAGGACCGACATCATGGTGACGAATGAAAGGATGAGCCCGACCGTCAATGTGGTTCCGACTTGCGGCACGACGATTTCGATAAGGACGCGCAGCCGCGAAGCGCCAAGATTGCGTGCTGCATCTATCGTTTCGCGGTTGATGGAGGCCATGGCGCCGGCGACCAAAAGCGCCACGAAAGGCGTCTGCTTCCAGACGAAGGCGATCACGATGCCGCGCCAGTCGAGAAAGCTTACCGCATCGATCGGCGTCAGGAGGCCAAGATTGATAGCAACATTGTTCATCATGCCGTTCTTCGAAAGGAAGGTGCGGAGAATCTGCCCGACGACGATGAAGGGGATGAACATCGGCCAGCGGTAGAGCCAGCGCAGGATCGCCACGGCGACCGGATGCTCTCCGAGAGTTAGATATCCGCCGATGGCGATCGAGGCGATGCCGATCAGCACGGTCGAGATGGAGACGATGACGACCGTGAAGACAATGTCCTTGGTATAGAGATCGAATGTCTTTTCGAAATTGCCCCAGCCGAACGCTCCATCCACCTGAAAAGCGCCGACGGCCGACATGATCAGCGGCAGGATGAACAGGAAAGCGATCACTGCAAGCGCAGGAAGCACGAGGGTAAGGCCGAGAAGTCGTCTGGACATGGTTCGAGCTCGATGGGCGGATGGGTCGTCTCTTCTCCCTCGGGAGAAGATGTCCGGCAGGACAGATGAGGGGGCTCAGGGGCAAAACATTGTATGATATGCCTTGCGGCCCCCTCATCCCGCCCGTTGGACCACCTTCTCCCCGAGGGGAGAAGGGGAGATTGCGGCTTATTTCACCGACTTCTCGTAGGCTTCCAAGATCGCCGTATTGTAGGGCGCGATCGGGAAGGGCTTGCCCTTCGCCGCAAGATCGGCCGGCGAGATATCGACGAAGAGCTTATTCCAGGTGGCGTCGTCCAGCTCGGCCTTCACTTTGTCCGCGTCGATGCCCGGATACCAGTTGAAACGCTTGACGATGCCCTCGGCCTGGACTTTCGGGCTGGTGGCGAGCGCGATGAACTTTTCCGCCAGATCCTTGTTCGCAGCCTTTTCCGGCACGACATAGTGCATCGGCTGGCCGGGCATGCCGGGAGCCGGCAGGACAAGCTTGAGGGTCGGCGGCAGCTGGCCGTTTGCCTGCCAGGAATAGAACATGTCGACCCAGACCGGACCCATGGCGATTTCGCCGCGGGACAGCAGGTCAAGCGTGCCGGCATTGCCAGGGGTGAGCGTCGCGTTTTTGGTGAAATCGGCGAGGCTCTTGAAGGCCTCATCCCACTTCTTGGTTTCCTCTTCCTTGAACGGGCCGTTCATCAGCGTGTTGGCATCGCCGCCGCCGAAGGCGTAGATCCAGCCCATGACGAACGAGACGCCCGAAGCGCCGCCCTTGATGCCGTTGTAGCCGAACTGCTTCGGATGAGCCTTTGCCCATTCTGCGAGCTCCGCATAGGACTTCGGGGGAGTCGGAACGAGCGTCGGGTTGTAGGCGATCGCCGTCTGGCTGTTGAACATCGGCATGACGTAACCCTCGACATTGGTGCCGAGCGCCATTTTGGCATTAGCCCGGGTGACGAGCTTGCCGGTCTCGATATCACCGCGGTATTTGTCGAGATAGCTCTTGGAGACCATCGGGCCGACGAACTTTTCGTGGACGACAGCAACGTCGACATCCCACTTTTCCGCCTTGGCGGAAGCCTGGGCATCGAAGCGCTCGAGGATCTTCTGAGAACCGGCATCACCGGGACCGGTGCCGACGGCACGGACGGTGTTGCCCGGATAGGTCTTCTCGAACAGCGGGCCGAGATACTGGTTGACATAGTCGACCATGTTCTGGTCGCCGGCGGTCGCAACAGTCAGCTCGCCGGCGCGAACCGGAAGCGCCGCCAGCACGACGGCAAAAGTTGCGTAGGACATTCTCTTCATGGGGTTTCTCCGTGAGTTGAGCAGTCTCGTTAAGGCAATAAGGCAGGCAGAATTTTCCCGGTCTAAGCGCCGGGAAATGAGGAGCCGGTTCAGGAAGCCGGCGAATTGAACAGGAACAAGCTTTCGGCCGGCACATGCACGGCGACCTGCATCCCCGGCGAAAAGGCTTGGGGCGCATCGGCCATGATCTCGCGGTCGCCAAGCCGGACCACATGCCGCCAGTGACCGCCCGGATAGGCGACGGCGAGAACTTCGCCACGAAAAGCCACACCGGGCCTGCGGGGAAGAAATTCCTCCTTGGCGAACAGGTGTGCTGCTTCGGGACGAAACCGCGCTTCGACCGCACCCGGCAACAGGTGCCGGCCAGCAAGCTGCACCGTCGTCGCTTCGTTCGCAGGGCCTGCCTGCAGCATGAAGGCGTGGCGATCCGGATGGCCGTTCAGGGAAAGCACGTTCTCGGCACCCATGAAGGCCGCGACGAAGGCTGAGGCCGGTCGGTTATAGACCTCTTCCGGCGAGCCATGCTGGGCGATGCGGCCGGCATTGAGGATGACGATGCGGTCGGCCATCACCATGGCCTCCTCGCGATCGTGAGTGACGTGAATCGCCGTAATGCCAAGGCGCTTCTGGAGTGCGCGCAGCTCGTGACGTACGGACAGGCGGATGCGGGCGTCGAGGTTCGACAACGGCTCGTCGAGCAGCAGGATTTCCGGATCGATGGCAAGCGCCCGGCCGAGCGCAACGCGCTGCCGCTGGCCGCCGGACAAAGCCTGCGGTTTGCGCGCCTCCAGCCCTTCCAGGCCAAGCATCGCCTGCATGGCGGAAACGCGCGACGCGATCTCCGCCCGCGCGACGCCCTTCAGCTTCAGCCCGTAGCCGATGTTCTGCGCGACTGTCATGTGCGGCCAGAGTGCATAGGACTGGAAAACGAGCGCCATGCCGCGCTTGTCCGGCGGCAGATGAGTCACGTCGCGATGGCGCACCTTCACTTCGCCGGACGAAGGGCTGATGAAACCGGCCAGCAGGCGCAGAAGCGTGGTCTTGCCGCAGCCCGAGGAGCCGAGCAGGGCGATAAACTCACCTTTGGCGATCGACAGGTCGATATCGCTCAGCACCTGGGTGGAGCCATAACGGCTAGCAACGCCGCGCAATTCCAAAAACCCGTCCCGTTCCATCCAGCCCCCCCTTGCACAGCCGTGCAATCTTGCTGGAGGCTTCTTAGGACCAGACTTTTACAAGCGGATGACACCGGCTGTTTTATATGGAGAGGCGCAAGGGGTAGTCAGCTCAGACCTCCACGGGCAGTGAAGCTTCGAGGCGGATGAGTGCTTCTCCGAGCTCGTCGGCGCCGGTTGCCACGAAAGCGGCACCCGCTTGCCTGAGGACCAGCGCGCGGTCTGGACGCGGGTCGGCCGGATCGACAAAACCGATCGCCGTCATGCCAGCCGCTTTCGCCCCCGTGATGCCATGGGCGCTGTCATCGATTACCACGCAACGTGCGGGATCGACTCCGGCGGTTTCAGCGCAAAAATAGAAGAGATCCGGCGCCGGTTTCGGTCGCGCTACCACGTCGGCGCTAAAGACGGACGGTGCGAAGGCGTGCCAGAGATCCAACAGGCCGAGACTCTTCGACAGGCGCTCCGTCGAACTGTTCGAGGCAACGCATTTTCGGTGCGGCAACGACCGCACCAGCTTCTCCATGCCGGGCATCGGTTCCAGAGAACGGGCGAATTCCGGATAGATATCGAGATGCCAGGCCTCGAAGACCGGATCGAGATTGCGAATGCCGAGTTCGTCCGTACAGATGCGGCGGATAGCGGTGGCGGAATTGCCGGTGAACCGGACCAGAACCTCTTCGGCGGTGATCGCCGCGCCGGCATCCTGGAGAGCCTTGGCAAGCGTACGGCTGGCGATCGGCTCGCTGTTGATCAGCACGCCGTCGCAATCGAAAATCAGAAGATCTATCTGCATGAAGGTCCAATTTAAATGAGGCGTCAAAGCCGATTGACGCCGGCAGCACCGTCGGCGACGGCAAAACGCTGGAAAACGGCAGCGGCGGAATTCTGCTGTTTGCGATCGGCTATGCCGATGAAATCCACCTCCGCGGAACGCTCGCCGAGACGCATGATCGCGTAACCATGCTTGTCGGAGGCAAACTTGAGATGTGGATTCTCGGTGAGAGCCGTTGAAAGGCTCGCCGCAGACGGGGCATCCGAGGTGATAGAGCCGCAGACGAATTCGCTGGCGACCGGCCGAGCGTTCTCGTCGGCGAAATCGCGCTTCACATCGGCAGCATAGAAGGCATGCAGATCGCCCCCGATGACAAGTGGGTTCGAGGCCGCCGAGGACTGAACGGCGCTCAGCAGTCTGCCGCGTGCTGCGCGATAGCCGTCCCAGCCGTCAAGATTGTAACCTGTCTCCGGGCCCGCCTTGGTGTCGCGTTCCGAAAGCAGCGTCTGCTGGGCGATGATGTTCCATTTCGTCTGCGAGCCGACAAGAGCCCTGCCGAGCCACTCCTCCTGTGCTGGGCCGAGCATGGTACGCTCGGACTGGTCCGCGGCGGCGGAACCCAGGAGCGGCGGCGAGCGGTATTGCCGTGTATCGAGCAGGGTCAGGCCGAGCAGATTGCCAAAGCGGTAGTGATCATAGATGCGGAGCGCGTCGAAGCCGCCGGCGAGCGCCGGCGAGACGGGCATGTGCTCGAACCAAGCCTGATAGGCGGCACGGCGTCGGGCGAGGAGTTCCAACGGGTTCGGGGCATCCGGCGCGCGATCAGCCGCGTAATTGTTTGTGACCTCGTGATCGTCCCACACCGCGAGCCAGGGGAAAGCGGCATGCGCCGCCTGCAATTGCGGGTCAGATTTGTAAAGCGTGTAGCGATCGCGGAATTCGTAGAGAAGCGAAGGCACGCCCGTTTGATGCCGGCGGATAAGCTCGGCGCCATAGCTTCGTTCGTAGATATAGTCACCGAGGTGAACGACGAGGTCGAGGTCCTTCCCGGCCATGTCGCCATAGGCGCTGTAGAAACCTTGCTCGTATTGCTGGCAGGAAGCGAAGGCAAACCGGAAGGCGTCGGCACTTTCAGGCGCAGTTCGGGTGCGGCCGACGGGGCTTGTCGCGTTCCCGGAGCGGAAGCGGTAGAAATACCAGCGGCCGGGCTTAAGGCCCTTCACTTCCACATGCACCGAATGCGCGAATTCCGGCACGGCGCGGAAAAGGCCGGATTGGACCGGTTTCGAAAACGCCTCGTCCTCGGCGACCATCCATTCCACATCCACGGGTTCCGCCACAAGCTTGGGAGCCAGAGCGAAAGGATCCGCGGAGGTGGCCGCAGACGTATCCTCCAGAATCAGTCGCGTCCAGATGACGACGCTGTCCGTCCTGGGTGAGCCAGAGGCGACGCCCAGAGAAAACGGATCAGCCTTGAAGCTTGCCGCACGCGCAAGTCCGAGCGGCCGCCAGACGGCCGCTGTCGCAAGTCCGCCTGCCAGCAGGCTTCGTCGGTCAATGCACGGCATCGAACAGTCCTTCTCGCGCGCTGACGGCCAGGTCCGGTCGATCGGTGGTGATCTGGCGGATCGGCCGCTTCAGCCAAAACGACAGATCATCCGGCTCGTTCGGCACCCAGACGCCCAACTTTTCGGCCGGTATCAAGGCGGAGAGCAGGTCCCATTCCTCGGAGAGCAGCGCCTTCTCGATGGCAAGCACGTCGGACACCTGCAGCATGAATTCCACCGACTGCCTCAGGCCCCGAACCTCGACGGACTTGTGATTGAGCGAAGAAAGCCGGCGGATATGCCGTGCCACCTCACCGACTTTCTTCAGGACATCACCGTTGAAGCTTGTGAGGAACGCGCGGTCTGCCAGGCCGAAGCGGTCCAGCTCCGCAGCCGCCTTTGCTTCAAGACCGTCATAGGGCTTCCCATCGGCATCCGCCTTCAGCTCCACATGCAGTTCGAGGCCGGTCGGCGCGTAGATCTCCAGCACCTCCTCAAGGGTCGGTATGCGTTCGCCGGTACCTTTGAGGATGACCGAGCGATATTCGCCGGCGGCAAGATCAGCCACACGGCCGGACCGCTCCGTTGTGCGGTCAAGCGTCGCGTCATGGATGACCAGAAGCTCCCCGGCGGCGCTGAGATGGACATCGAACTCCACGGCTTCGACCTTGAGCCCGATGAGGTTGCGGAAGCCTGGGAGGCTGTTCTCTGCCCAGAGATTGCGAGCGCCGCGATGGCCGACGATGATCGGAGTGGTCATTGGAAATACCTCTTATTTGCTGGAATCCACCAGGCCCCTGGTGAACCACCGCTGCATCAGGAGAATGACGAGCGCAGGGGGCGCCATAACGAAAAAGGAAGCCGCCATCGCCAGGTGCCAGGCGGGCTGGGCATCAGCCACCGGGATCAGATCCTTCAGCCCGATCATCGCAGTGTACATCTCCTTTTCAGTGGTGAAGAGCAGAGGCCACAGATACTGGTTCCAGCCATAGAGGAAGAGGATGATCGACAGCGCCGCGATGTTGGAGCTGGACAGCGGCAGCAGCACGTCGCGAAAGAATTTCAACGGACCTGCACCATCGAGCTTGGCTGCCTCGCAGAGCTCGTCCGGGACAGTCAGGAAAAACTGGCGAAACAAGAAGGTCGCGGACGCCGAGGCGATCAGGGGCAGGATGAGACCGCCGTAGCTGTTGATCATGTTCCACTGCAGGGCCGCGTCGAGTTGGTAGCCGGTCGTGCTGGCGAGGAAACCGGTCAAGCCGATTGCTGCAAAGAAGGAACGAAGCGGCCCTCCAGCATCCGCGACGGCCTCGTAGGTCGGAATGATACGCACTTCGACCGGCAGCATCAGCGAGATGAAGATCAGCCAGAAAGCCGTCATGCGGAAGGGAAAGCGAAAATAGGTGACCGCAAAACCGGCAATGACCGAAGCAGCCAGCTTGCCGACGACGATGCCGACCGTGACGATAATTGAATTGAGGTAGAGTCGCCCGAAATCGCCTTCCTTCCACGCCGAAACGGTGTTTTCGACGAAATGGTCGCCCGGTACCAGCGGGAACGGTACCTGCTGCACCTCACTGACCGTCAGCGAACCGGCAACGAAGGCGAAATAGAGGGGCAGGCAGACGACCGCGGCGCCGATCAGAAGCACCACATGGCAGAACAGGGAAAGCCAGATATGCCGTTCGACCATGGTCACACCTGGTAGTTGACTTTGCGCTCGACGGCGCGGAACTGCAAGACCGTGAAGAGGACGGCGATTGCCATCAGCACCACGGATTGGGCGGCGGAAGAGCCCAGATCGAGCTGACGGAATCCGTCCTGGTAGACCTTGTAGACCAGCGTGTTGGTGCTGCCGGCCGGGCCGCCATGGGTGATGACGTCGATAATACCGAAGGTCTCGAAGAGACCGTAAACGAAATTCATCACGATCAGGAAGAAGATCGTCGGCGCAGCCATCGGCAGCGTGATCGTCAGGAAACGCCGAACCGGCCCTGCGCCGTCGATTGCGCCGGCCTCAATGACGGAGGCGGGCACCGCGAGAAAAGCCGCCACGAGGAAGATGTAGTCGTAACAGACGTGCTTCCAGATCGCCGCCACCGAGACCAGAAGAAGCGCATCGGACGGGCGGCGGTTCGGATCCCAGGCATATCCGAGCTCGTGCAACATCTGAGCCAGCGGTCCGACAGTCGGGTTGAAGAGAAAGGCCCAGAGCACCCCGGAAATCGCCGGTGCGATGGCATAGGGCAGCAGGATGACGCCTTTGTAGATCGCCCGGCCGCGCATCACTTGATCAGTGGCGAAGGCGAAAAGGCCGGCGACAAAGAGCGTCACGAAGCATTGGACCGTCGTGAACCATAAGGTCAGCACAGCGCTGTCGCGGTATTCCGGGCTCGAAAACAGCGTGGTGAAATTATCAAGGCCGACGAAGATCATCGTCGCCCCGAAGGGATCCACCTGCACGAAGGCGAGTGACAGCGCCTTCCAGGTGGGGATGAAAAAGAAAAAGAGCAGGATGAGGAGCTGCGGAGCGAGAAGACCCGCCGCCAACCAGGGCCGCCGGAAATGCGAGGACTTCAACCCGGTTTCCGACGAACTGACGAGCGAACCCAGCTTCAGCCGCAGCGGGAAACGAGGGCGCGCCGCCGCGCCCACGTTCAACCTCATGGCATCACTTGCCGGCATGGAGCTTCTCGTACTGGCGCAGGATTTCGTTGCCGCGCTTGACGGAGCTGTCGAGCGCTTCCTGCGGTGCCTTCTTGCCGGTCCAGACGGCCTGCATTTCCTCAAGCAGGATCGCGGTCGCCTGATTGTGGTTGCCGAAGCGGAAGCCACGGGAATTGTCGGTCGGCTCGCCGCGGGAGAGCTGCTCGATAGCAATCTCACGGGTCGGGTGATTCTTGAAATAACCGTCCTGCTTCATCTTCGCATAGGCGGCGTTGGTCACCGGCACATAACCGGTCGCCTTGCTCCACCATTCCTGCACGGTGGGTTGAGCGACATAATTGAAGAAGGCGGCAACACCTGCCTGAACCTCTTCCGGCTTTCCCTTGATCGCCCAAAGCGCGGCGCCGCCGATCGTGCTGTTCTTCGGCTGGACGCCTTCCTCATGCGGCATGACCGCGGCGCTCCACTTGAACTTGGCATCTGCCTCGACGGCCGAATGGCTGGCTGTGGAATTGATGATCGAGGCGCAGGTGCCCGAGGTGTAGAGGCTAATCGGCGCCACGCCCTGACCGGCGATCTTCAGCACGCCATCATCGATCCACTTCTTCAGCCGCGCGACCTGCCCAACGACGGAAGTCTTGTTGTAGACGAATTCGGTGTCGAGGCCGCCGTAGCCATTGGCCTTGGTTCCGAACGGCTGATCGTTGATGGCCGAATAATTCTCGATCAGGCTCCACTGGAAGTCGCCCGGCAATGCCATGGGGCAGTCGGTGACCTTCTTTTCCTTCAGCGCATAGAGCTGCTTTTCAAGCCCCTGCCAGGTATCGGCGGGCGCGCCGAAGCCAGCAGCCTTCAAGGCATCGGCATTGTACCAGAGGATCGGCGTCGAGGAGTTGAAAGGCAGCGCCGCAGGCTTGCCGTTGACAATGTAAAAACCTGCCACCGGCTTTACGAAATCGCTCCAGTCGATCTTATAGCCCTGTTTGGCCATCAATTCATCCGCCGGGATAATGGCGCCGGATTTCAGCATGGTCATGAAGCCGCGCTCTGCCGACTGAAGGATAGCCGGTTGCTGGTTGACGCGGTAGGCGGCGACCATGGCCGCCATCGTCTCTTCGTAATTGCCCTTGAACGTGCCGACGACCTCGTACTTGTCCTGCGATTTATTGAAGTCGGAGATCAACTGCTGCACGGTTTCGCCAAGCTTGCCGGAGATGGCGTACCACCATTCGATCTTGACGCGTTCCGCCGCGGAAGCGCCGGCCGCGCCCATCAGCAACGCACCGGCGGCAAGCAGGCCGGCAACCGATCTCACATATATCGAAGCCATGTTTCGGATCCTTCTACCGGGTCTTTCTCACGACCCGCCTTGTTTCGGTTCTGGCCATCTCCATCCGTCTGGGTTAGCCATGACGCACATGGGTTAGGTTACATATGTTACACCGTTGTGACGTTTGTGAAAAGCAGCAGGTGATGGGGACATGGAACATCGTGAATTGATGGCGCGGGCTGCTTGGCTCTACCACGTTGAGGGGCTTACCCAGCAGCAGATTGCCGAACGGATGAACATCACCCGGCGACGGGTAAACGAAATCCTGTCGGAAGCCCTGGAAACCGGCGTTGTACGAATCAGTTTCGATTCCGCGCTTTCGGAAAGCGTCGAACTGGAGGTGAAGCTGCGCAAGCGCTTCGCCCTCAGGGACGCGGTCGTGGTTCCGACCCCGAGCGATAAGGCTCTCTTACATTCCGTCCTCGGGCGCGGCGCCGCCGGCTTCCTCGGGCGACTGATCCAGACGCAGAAGCCGGCTTCGATCGGTATCGGCTGGGGCTCGACGCTCCGCGAGACGATCCAGCACATGCCGTCGCTCAACGAGCCGCAGATCAAGGTGCGCTCCATGATGGGCGGCCTTACCCACGGCTCCGAAATCAACACATTCGAAATCGTCCGCGGCTTCGCCCAGGCGATCAATGCCCAATGCCGCTATTTCGCCGCGCCGATTTATGCGGAAAGTCCGGAATCACGTGACGCCATCATATCCCAGACGGTCTTTCAGAGGACTTTCAGGCAGATCTGCGAGGTGGACGTTGCCTGTTTGAGCGTCGGCGACGTATCGCAGCAATCGCTGCAGGTGCGCTACGGCCTGCCCGAAGGCACGAGCGAGGAAATCCTTCAGAAGGCCGGCGCGGTGGGGGATCTAATGGGCCGGTATCTCAACGCCTCGGGGCAAGAAATCGACCTCCCGCTGAACCGGCAGGTGCTCTCGCCGGAGCTGGACGACTTCCGTGGCATCGGCTGCCGCATCGTCGCGTCCGGCGGCGCACATAAGCATAAAATTCTTCATGCGGTGGCACAAAGCGGCCTTGCCAACGTGCTGATCACCGATGCCGACAGCGCCCGGGCAATCCTCGCCTAGATGTTGCGCCGCTTGCCTTCGAGCAGGTCGAGGATGGAGTTGGCGGCATCGAGAACATTGGTGCCCGGACCGAAGACCGCCGCGACGCCGTGCTCCATCAGGTAATCGTAATCCTGCCGTGGGACAACGCCGCCGACCACGACGATGATGCTTTCGGCGCCCTTGGCCTTTAGGGCCTCGACGAGCTGCGGCGCCAGCGTCCTGTGACCGGCGGCAAGCGACGACATGCCGACCACTTGCACCTTTTCCCTGATCGCAAGGTCGGCGGCCTCTTCAGGCGTCTGAAACAGCGGGCCGGCGAGCACCTCGAAACCGATGTCCCCGAAGGCCGAGGCGATCACCTTGGCGCCACGGTCGTGGCCGTCCTGGCCGAGCTTGGCAACCATGACCTTCGGCCTGTTACCGAGTGTTTGGGCATAACCGCCAAGCCGCGAGACGATCGTCTTGTATTCCGGGTCGTCCTCGTAGGCGGGTCCGTAGATATCGCTGACCACTTCCGGCACCGCCGAATGGCCGCCGAAGGCCTGGCGCATCGCGTCGGAGATCTCGCCGACGGTGGCGCGAGCCCGGGCGGCTTCGATCGCCACTTCCAGTAGGTTTCCCTCCCCGGTCTCAGCGGCTTCCTCCAGGACGGCGAGCGCCGCCGCCACGCGCTTGGGATCCCGCTTGCGCCGCACCTCCTCCAGCCGTTTGATCTGAGCCTTGCGGACTGCGGTGTTGTCGATCGCCAGGATGTCCAGTTCGTCTTCGTTCTCCAGCCGGTATTTGTTGACGCCGACGATGATCTCCTCGCCGCGGTCGACGGCGGCCTGACGGCGGGTGGCAGCTTCCTCGATCAGCCGCTTCGGCAGGCCTTCGGCGACAGCTTTCGTCATGCCACCCATGGCCTCGACCTCCTCGATCAGAGCCCAGGCCTTTTCCGCCAGTTCATTGGTCAGGCTTTCGACATAGTAGGAGCCCGCCAGCGGATCGACGACCTTGGTGATACCGGTCTCGTGCTGCAGGATGAGCTGCGTATTGCGGGCGATGCGGGCAGAAAAATCGGTCGGCAAGGCCATCGCCTCGTCGAGCGCATTGGTGTGCAGCGACTGCGTCCCGCCGAGCACGGCCGAAAGAGCCTCGTACGCCGTACGAATGACGTTGTTGTAGGGGTCTTGCTCCTGGAGCGACACGCCCGATGTCTGGCAATGGGTGCGCAGCATCAGCGACGATGCCTTCTGCGGCCTGAACTCTTCCATGATCCGCGACCAGAGCAGGCGGGCGGCGCGCAGCTTGGCGGCCTCCATGAAGAAATTCATGCCGATCGCGAAGAAAAAGGAAAGGCGACCGGCGAATTCGTCGACATTCAGCCCCTTGGCAAGGGCTGCCCGGACATATTCGCGGCCGTCGGCGAGCGTGAAGGCCAGTTCCTGTACCAGCGTAGCACCCGCCTCCTGCATGTGATAGCCGGATATCGAAATCGAATTGAAACGCGGCATTTCCTTCGCCGTGAATTCGATGATATCGGCGACGATCCGCATGGAAGGCTCGGGCGGATAAATATAGGTGTTGCGGACCATGAACTCCTTCAGAATGTCGTTCTGGATGGTTCCGGAAAGCTCGGCCCGCGAACAGCCTTGCTCCTCGCCGGCAACGATGAAGGAGGCGAGGATCGGGATGACCGCGCCGTTCATGGTCATGGAGACGGACATCTCCTTCAGCGGGATGCCGTCGAACAGGATCTTCATGTCCTCGACGCTGTCGATCGCGACCCCTGCCTTGCCGACATCGCCCTCGACGCGCGGATGATCGCTGTCATAGCCACGATGGGTGGCAAGATCGAAGGCCACCGACAGACCCTTTTGGCCAGCGGCAAGATTGCGACGATAGAAGGCATTGGAGGCTTCGGCCGTCGAGAAGCCGGCATACTGACGGATCGTCCAAGGTCGCCCGGCATACATGGTTGCCCGCGGCCCGCGAACGAACGGTTTCATGCCCGGCAGCGAGTCCAGGTGATCGACCCCCTGCAGGTCCTCGGCAGTATAGAGCGGCTTGACGTCAATGCCCTCCGGCGTGTGCCAGACGAGCGTTTCCGGCGAAGCCTTCAGCTCCTTCTCGGCAAGCGCCTCCCAATCTTTTACCGCGCTTGAGGCCTCAACCGCTTCGACATTTTTTTTCGGCACCGATTCCTCCCAGCATGCGAATGAAACATGCGCATCGTCGCGCTCTTTGCCTAGAGCTAGGCGTATAAGTAGTTTTGCTTGCGACCGCGAGAACCCGCCTCTGCGCAGATTTTCTCAAGATCGATCAGCGCGAAAGGCGGAAGCTCGCGAGGTAGCCGCCGCAAAGGTCTTCCGCGATCTCCCGTTGATCCGTCGGATATTCGCAAGCGACCGTAAACACGCTTCGCGGTGTCTTGGACACGCGCATGAAGGCGCTTCTATTGGGGCCGGCGACGGCAGCGAAGACAAACTCCTCATCGCCACTCTTTTCAACCTTTAACGGCGGAACCGTTCCTCCCAATTTGGCTGCGGTATCGTGAACGAGAGCGATGAGATCCGGTGATTTCGTCCTCTCGTTCCTTTCCGTTTCGATGGCGCCGAATTCATAACCGTCGGTGCTCTTGCTGCCGAGGCCATGCAGCACCAGCTGGCCGACATTCGGATCATCGGCAATGATTGTGTAGTCGTTGAAAGGGATTGGCGACAGGATGGAAAAATGCCCCTTCGTGGATGTCGCCGGATAAAAGCCCTCCGCGTCCTTTTCCTCCACCCACTTCCGATGCAGTTCGACCCGCGGTTCCGCTGCTGATGCAAACGAGGCCGCCGCACAAAGCACGACAGCGCCGCCGACAAGGCTCCAGCCAAAGGAGCGGGCAGTCGTGAACAGCGGCCTCATCATTCAAATTCCAGAATCAGTTCATCCACCGCCAAGCTCTGTCCCGTGGTCGCTGCAACGCGTTTCACGACACCTTTCCGCTCGGCCTTCAGGACGTTCTCCATCTTCATTGCCTCGACGGTTGCGAGCGTCTGACCGGCTTCGATCTGATCGCCGGCCTTCACGGCGACCGAGGTGATGACGCCGGGCATGGGGCAAAGCAGCATTTTCGAAGTGTCAGGCGGAGCCTTCTTCGGCATCAGGCGGGCAAGCTCCGCAATGCTCGGTGAGCGGACACGCGCCGTCACGTCCATGCCGCGCCAGCGCAACCGGATCGCCGATCCGACAAGGTTTACCTTTATCCCCATGCCCTCGCCGTCGAGATGGAAGACAGCGTGGTTCTGTCCCGGCAACCAGCCGCTCGCAACCGAAATCCGCGTCGCATCGGCGAAGATGATGGACGTGCCATCAGTGCTGGTTTCGAGCGTGACGGCTTCTTCGAAGCCGCCCAGCGTCGCCACCCATTCCCTGCCGACCACGCGGCGATGGTTGCCTATCGTACCGGAAATCTCGACCGCGCGCTGCTGAAGAACCTGATTGACAAGGACGGCAACGGCGACAAGTTTCCGGACTACCGCTTGATCCGGCAAGACACCGGAAAATCCTTCAGGAAACTCTTCGGCTATGTAGGCGGTCGTCAGCCGGCCGGAGCGAAAGCGCTCCTGCCCCATGACCGCCGAGAGGAAGGGCAGGTTGTGGCCTATGCCCTCCACCTCGAAATCATCGAGCGCGGCGCCCATGGCATCGATCGCCTTCAACCGATCCGGCGCCCAGGTGCAGAGCTTGGCAATCATCGGATCGTAATACATGGAAATTTCACCGCCTTCGAACACGCCGGTGTCATTGCGGACCACTGTGTCGTTTTCCTGCTTGCCCTCCCGAGGCGGGCGGTAACGGCTCAGCCGTCCGATCGAGGGCAGGAAGCTGCGATAGGGGTCCTCGGCATATAGCCGGCTTTCGATCGCCCAGCCGTTCAGCTTGACGTCATCCTGGCCGAACGAGAGTTTCTCGCCGGCGGCAACCCGGATCATCTGCTCGACAAGATCGATGCCCGTGATCAATTCGGTGACCGGATGCTCCACCTGCAACCGGGTGTTCATCTCGAGGAAATAGAAATTGCGGCTGCCGTCGACAATGAACTCAACCGTACCGGCCGAGAAATAGCCAACCGCCTTTGAAAGCGCCACGGCCTGTTCGCCCATCGCCCGCCGGGTGGCCTCGTCGAGAAAAGGCGACGGCGCCTCCTCTATGACCTTCTGGTTACGCCGCTGGATCGAACATTCGCGCTCACCGAGAAAGAGGACATTGCCGTGTTTGTCGCCAAGCACCTGGATTTCGATATGGCGCGGCTCGGTGACGAATTTCTCGATGAAGATGCGATCGTCGCCGAAGGAATTCTTCGCCTCGTTTTTCGAGGACTGAAAACCTTCGCGTGCCTCGATGTCGTTCCAGGCGATACGCATGCCCTTGCCGCCACCACCCGCCGACGCCTTGATCATGACCGGATAGCCGATGGACGAGGCAATCCTCACCGCCTCGTCGGCGTCCCCGATCAGGCCCATATGGCCGGGCACTGTGGAAACGCCTGCTTCGGCTGCCAGTTTTTTCGAGGTGATCTTGTCGCCCATCGCCCGGATCGCGCCCACGGGTGGACCGATGAAGGCAATGCCTGCCTTTTCCAGAGCTTCGGCGAAGGCCGGGTTTTCCGAAAGGAACCCGTAGCCCGGATGAACGGCATCGGCGCCTGTCTGCCTGATGGCCGCAAGGATGTTGTCGATGACGATATAGGACTGAGACGAAGGCGCCGGACCGATATGCACCGCCTCGTCGGCCATCCGCACATGCAGCGCATCGCGATCCGCATCCGAATAGACGGCCACCGTCTTGATGCCCATCTTCCTTGCCGTCTTGATGACCCGGCATGCGATCTCGCCGCGATTGGCAATAAGGATCTTACTGAACATCAAGCGTCCCGTTTTTTTGTAGGAAGACCAACCATCATCACACCTCGAAGACCTCGTCGAAGGATTCCGGAAAATTCTGCCGCGCGACCTTCTCGTTGATCTGGAGCAGAGCTTCATAGGATAGCGGATCGAAATCCTTCTCCACCGCCACGACTTCGCGGCCGAACAGAAGGTTGAGGCGGGCAGCGTCGAGATTGCCGCGCTCGAAGGGTTCCGAGCCGAAATGGTGCCAGAGCGCATGCAGGAAGGCCGCATCGACCCGGTGTTCCGCCGTGCCGGGGCGACCGCGTCGGGGCAAGGCCTTGATCGGCGTCACCCCTTTCGGATTGGCGCGGCGGATGGTGAACTGGATGCCAGTGCCCGGCATGCCGGACGGGAAGCCCCGGTGTTTCGTCATGTCGGGCAGGTTGGCCATCCCGCTCTCCTCAGGCTGTCGCTATCTTGTCCTGCGTCTTCGTTTCGAAGTCGGAGGCATCGTGGCGTTCATGCAGTTGCTCGGACGGGTCCCCGGATGTGCGGTTGACCATACGCCCCCGTTTCACTGCCGGGCGAGCGGCAATCTCTGCCGTCCAGCGCTGGACATTCCTGTAGGTCTGCACGTCGAGGAAGGTGCCAGCATCACCATAAGCCTGTCCGAGTGCCAAGTTGCCGTACCAGGGCCAGATGGCCATGTCGGCGATCGTATATTCGTTGCCGGCTATGAACTTGTTATCGGCGAGATGCCGGTCGAGCACGTCGAGCTGCCGTTTCACCTCCATCGCATAGCGGTCGATCGCGTATTTGATCTTCATCGGCGCGTAGGCGTAGAAGTGGCCAAAACCGCCGCCAAGGAAGGGCGCGGAACCCATCTGCCAGAAAAGCCAGTTGAAAGTCTCGGTACGGGCTTTGAGATCGGTCGGCAGGAAGGCGCCGAATTTTTCCGCCAGATAGACGAGGATGGAGGCGGACTCGAAGACACGCAACGGCTCGGCGCCGCGCTTCGGCGCGCGATCCAGCAGCGCCGGAATCTTGGAATTGGGATTGACCTCAACAAAGCCGGAACCGAACTGGTCGCCCTCGCCGATCCTGATCAGCCAAGCATCGTATTCGGCGCCCGTGTGGCCGGCCGCCAGCAATTCCTCGAGCATGATCGTGACTTTTACGCCGTTCGGGGTGCCGAGCGAATAGAGCTGCAGCGGGTGCTTCCCGACCGGCAGGACCTTTTCGTGTGTCGGGCCGGCGATCGGACGGTTGATATTGGCGAACGCGCCGCCATTACCCTGTTCCCAGGCCCACACTTTCGAAGGCTCGTAGCCGGCGGGGAAATTGTCGGCGGGTGATTTTTCGGTCATCGAAATTATCCTTGTCTCTCTGACGGGCCTCGCATTCGGCGAGCGCCACGCGGTCAATATAGGCACTGCCTGAACGCTTTGCCGCCCATCAAAGCGGGATTGTGTCGTGCTTTTTCCAATGCGTCGCGACCTGCTTGTTGCGCAGCGAGGCAAAGGCCCGGGCGATGCGGCGGCGAGACGAATGGGGCATGATGACTTCGTCGATGAAGCCGCGTTCCGCCGCGACGAACGGGTTCGCAAAGCGCTCCTCGTATTCCTT
This sequence comes from Hyphomicrobiales bacterium, assembly GCA_900469955.1. Classification (GTDB taxonomy): domain Bacteria; phylum Pseudomonadota; class Alphaproteobacteria; order Rhizobiales; family Rhizobiaceae; genus Neorhizobium. The sequence goes on from UBYX01000045.1 coordinate 36,213, forward strand.
CGTGCGGGCCGCGATCTTATCCGGATCGGAAAGCTCGGAGCGGTAGAGGATCTCGGTCGCGCCTTTCGCTCCCATCACCGCGATCTCGGCGGTCGGCCAGGCATAGTTGATGTCGGCACCGATATGCTTCGACGCCATCACGTCATAAGCGCCGCCATAGGCCTTGCGGGTGATCAGCGTCACCATGGGAACTGTGGCCTCCGAATAGGCGAACAGCAGCTTGGCGCCGTGCTTGATGACGCCGCCGTATTCCTGCGCCACGCCGGGCAGGAAACCCGGCACGTCGACCAGCGTCAGGATCGGGATCGAAAAAGCATCGCAGAAGCGCACGAAACGAGCCGCCTTGCGCGAGCTGTCGATATCCAGGCAACCGGCAAGCACCATCGGCTGGTTGGCGACGACGCCGACCGTCTGGCCCTCGATACGGATGAAGCCGGTGATGATGTTGCGGGCAAAGGCCTCCTGAATCTCGAAGAAATCGCCCTCGTCGGCAACCGCCAGGATCAATTCCTTCATGTCGTAAGGCTTGGCGGCGCTATCGGGGATGAGACTGTCCAGCCGGTTTTCGATGCGGGCCGGATCATCGTGGAAGGGTCGAACCGGAGGTCTTTCACGGTTGTTGAGCGGCAGGAAGTCGAAGAGCTGCCGCACTGCTTCCAAGGCTTCTATGTCGTTTTCGAAGGCGGCATCGGCAACCGACGATTTCTTCGTATGAGTGCCGGCCCCGCCAAGCTCCTCGGCCGTGACGATCTCGTTGGTGACGGTCTTCACCACATCAGGACCGGTGACGAACATGTAGGAACTATCGCGCACCATGAAAATGAAGTCGGTCATGGCAGGCGAATAGACGGCGCCCCCGGCGCAAGGCCCCATGATGACCGAAATCTGCGGGATGACGCCCGATGCTTCGGCATTCCGGCGGAATACTTCCGCATAGCCGGCTAGCGAGGAGACCCCTTCCTGGATACGGGCGCCGCCGGAATCATTGAGGCCGATCACCGGCGCCCCGACACGCACCGCCATATCCATGATCTTGCAGATCTTCTGCGCATGCGTTTCGGAGAGGGAGCCGCCGAGTACGGTAAAATCCTGGGAAAAGACATAGACCTGCCGGCCGTTGATCGTGCCCCAGCCGGTGACGACACCGTCGCCGGCGACCTTCTGTTCGGCCATACCGAAATCCACCGCGCGGTGGGTGACATACATGTCGAACTCCTCGAAGGAGCCCTCGTCGAGGAGCACTTCGATCCGCTCGCGCGCCGTCAGCTTGCCCTTGGCATGCTGTGCCTCGATACGCCTTTCGCCCCCGCCGAGCCTTGCCTCCGCCCGACGTCTCTCAACCTCACCCAAAACTGCGCGCATGATCACTCCCGGATGCTTCGATTTTTCTTATTCGGTCGCCGTGCTTGAGAAACCGTTGAACACTTGCGTTTGTAAACTATAAAATCGCAGCTCAAATGGCGAATTTGCGAATATCGCGCTCGTAAGGCTCTTCATCCGCCGGAAGGTAAGCGAATTGCCGGTCGCGAGCAATGCGGCCCGGAGCATCCTATTTCGAGGTGAGCGGCCGTATTTTCGGGTTCAGATTTCCTCGGCGCTCGATTGACGCTGCTCTTCCACGAGAATGCCCCAGGCCGCGATGAACAGGGCCGCAATCAGCGGCCCGATGACGAAACCGTTGATCCCAATCAGCGAAATACCGCCAACGGTGGAAATCAGCACGACATAGTCCGGCAGCTTGGTTTCCTTCCCCACCAGGGGCGGCCGCAGGAGATTGTCGACCAGGCCTATGACCAGCACTCCGATCGCCACCAGAATGACCGCCTTGAGCCAAAAACCCGCGAGAGCTAGGTAAATGGCCGTCGGTATCCAGACCAAGGCGGCGCCAACCGCCGGAAGCAGGGACAGGAAACTCATCAACACGCCCCAGAGCAGGGCAGGTTCGACCCCCAGCGCCCAAAAGGCGATACCGCCGATCGAACCCTGGATCAGCGCGATGATGACATTGCCTCGAACGGTCGCCCGGATCACGGAAGTGAATTTGGCGCTGAACCGCCTCGTATGCGCGTCGCTCAACGGCAGCGCGGTTCGGACGCTGCGGGCCAGCGAACGGCCGTCCCGAAACAAAAAGAACAGCAGATACAGCATGACACCGAAAGCGACGAAGAATTGCAGCGTGTTTTGCCCGAGGCTCAGGGCACGGCCGGCAAAAAAGCTGCCACCCTGCATGAGCGCGCCGGATACACGGTCCCGCAGTTCAGCAAAACCCGTGAGCTCCAACGTCCGGATCCGGTCCTGCAGGAACACGGGCAGCGCGTCTTGAAGCTGCTGGAGAAGCCGCCGGACATCAATCTCGCCGTTGTCGATCCGTTGGTAGAGACTGTTGCCCTGCTGAATGAGGGAACTGAGGATGATCAGACCGGGTATGATGACGAGGCAAAGGCAGACCAGAACGGAAAGCCCCGCCGCGATATTCGGGTGACGCCCTCCCAGTCCCGCCTCCAGTTTCGCATGAAGCGGAAAGAAGATGATCGCCAGGACCACAGCCCAGAATATCGCGGAATAAAAAGGTAGCACAACGGCGATGAAAGCCATGCTCACAAGCACGAGGAGCACATAGAAACTGATACGCTGGACAGGCATGCAATCTCTTCCGTTTCGGATAGTCCGTGCCGGATCGTAGCACAGATATCTTTACGCACATGCGGCTGATCCGGAATTCCTGCGACCGCGAGCGATCGCACTTATGCACGACAAATCGCCCACAACCGTGTGATGCACGAACGGCCACGGCGGATCAGCCGGCCGCGGTGATCTCGATGGACAGCCGTGCCGACCGCTCCTCTCCCGGCTGCAGGACAAAAAGGCCGGCGGCGGTTTGCAATTCCGACGGAAAACCGAAAACACCCGCGACATGTGATACCGGCTCCATGCAGAGGTAAGCAGGCATTCGATGTACTACGAGATGCGGCAGCGCCGGGTCGGCGGTCAGGGTGACCCGGGCTCCATCGTTCAGGGCAGCCGTGGCATGGTGCCATTCCGAAAGGAAGATGGTGAAGCCCTCATCCGGTAGAAGCCTATCTGCGCGTGGTACTGGCGGCGCGCCGACAGGAATACCCGTTGAACCGACGGGCCAGATCTTTCCGGCATCTGTCAACGCGGCCTGCCTGAAATCGGCAGCGAAATAAGGGTGCCAGCCGAAGCCGCCAGGCATGGAAGTTTGGCCCCTATTCGCGAGGGATAATCCCACCTCCAAGCGATCCGCTGTAAGGGTGAAGCGCTGAACCGCGCGGAAATCGAAAGGCCAGTCGGCATCGGCAGCATAGTCAACGGCGAGTTCGATGCTGTCGGTTTTGTGGGATACGACACGCCATGTCCGACGATGAGCGGGACCATGTTGAGCGTCCGGCATGAGCGAGGGATGCGGCAGCACCTCGTAGCGCTTTCCCTGATGCTCGAATGCTGCGCCGGTCAGCCGGTTGTGATAGGGGAAGAGCGGGTAGGCGCCGGCCTTAGGCCAGTTCAGCGGATCGAATTCCGCGCTCGCCGTAGGCACCAGGATATCGCCGAGCCGGTCATGGACGAGATGCGTCATCCGCCCCCCGTTTTCAGGCAGGAAGCGGGCCTCGATCGGCCCGCTCCGGATTTTGAGCCAATCAGGCGAAGGCATAGGATCCGTCCGGCCGCTTCGGCACACGCCGCTGCCAATGGATGTAACCATCCTCCTGCATGGCCTTTTCGTCCATCTCGACGCCCCAGCCAGGACGATCCGGCCTCAGCTCGAGATAGCCGTCCTTGGGCAGATAAGGATCGACGACGTAACGGGTCGTGTCTTCCCGTTTCTCGACCTCGGTTCCTCCATAGACGTAAGCCTGACCCGTCGGCAGCCGGTATTCGAGAATCTTGAAGTTCTGCTGCGCCGCGGAGAAATGCACGTTGACGGCCGTGGCGAGCGGTCCCATCGGATTGTGCGGCGCCACACCCACGTAAAAGGCTTCCGCCAGCGTCGCGATCCGCCGCATCTCCGACAGCCCGCCGACGACGCAGATGTCCGGCTGGATCAGATCGGCGCCCTTCACCTGCAGGAGCCGCAGGAACTCGTAACGGCTGTAGAGCGACTCGCCGGTGGCGAGGGCGCAGTTTAGCCCCTGCTTCAGATCACCCCAGGCTTCAATATTTTCCGGCCGGAGCGGTTCTTCGAAGAAGAGCGGATCGTAGGGAGCCAGAGCGTTGCCGAGCTGGCGGGCGGCTGCCGGCTCGTAGATCTTCGCATGCGCATCGAAGGCGATCTCGTAGTCATCCCGGATCGTTTCCCGCAGCGAGCGGAAATAGTCGGCGGAAGCCTTGACGACATTGCCCCAGCGGTTGGCATGCATGTCGATGCGCCAGGGGCTGAGCTTGAAGGCGGTGAAGCCCCAACCCTCGTTCAGCCTGTCCAGCTCCTCCTTCGCCGCCGGCGCGTCGGGCGCCGTGTAGACACCCGCATAAACCTTGACCCGGTCGCGCACCTCGCCGCCAAGCAGCTTGTAGACCGGCACGCCGGCGGCCTTGGCTGCAAGATCCCAGAGGCAATGATCCAATCCGGAAATTGCCGCCAGCCCCATTGCTCCGGGGGGAAATCTGCTCTGCTGGATCATCAGATTGACGAGGAAATCCACCCGCGTCGGGTCCTGTCCGGCAATGAAGCCGTAGAGATAGTCGAGCAGCGGCGGCAGCGCCTTGTCCGGACCGTGGTTGTAGCACTCGCCCCAGCCTGTCAGGCCATCATCGGTGTCAAGAGCAACGATGACGCGTGGGCGATCCTTGTCGCGGGTCATGAAAACCCGCATGCGGTCGATTTTCATTGTCTTAAGCTTCCTTACGGATTGAAATAAGAACGGCGGGAAAGGCGCGTCTGCACATACAGATGTTCGCCATAGGTGCCGGGATTGTAGGATCCCGAGCTTTCCGTCACAGGGATTGCCAAATTGCCTTCGCTGGGGAAGCGTGCGACGAATTCCTCGTCTATGTCGCATCCGAGGCCCGGAGCATCCGGCACGGCGATCGATCCATCCTGCTGTATCGGATGCGGGACGATCGTGTGCTTGCGCCCTTCCCAATCGTCATCCAGACGTTCAAGCATCAGTGCATTTGGGATAGAGGCCAGGAGGTGTAGTGCTGCATATTCAGCAACAGGCCCGAGCGAGCCGGAATGCGGCGCCATTTGAATATGATGGGCTTCCGCCATGGCGGCGATCTTCTTCATCTGGGTGATGCCGCCCGCCCGCCCCGTATCCGGCTGGATGATGTCCACCAACTCCTCTTCGATCAGCTGCCGCTCGCCGAAGATCGTGGCCATCCGCTCGCCTGCGGCGAGCGGAATATGCGCGGCGTCGCGGATCCGTCGATACCCGTCCAAGTTTTCAGGCGCGATCGGGTCCTCGACCCAGAAAAGCTCATAGGGCTCCAGCGCCCGAACCAGACGGCAGGCATCGGCTGGCGTCATCCACGGCGGGCCATGCAGGTCGATGGCGATATCCATGTCGTCGCCGACGGCATCGCGGAGCATCGCGACCTTGCGCACGGGGTCGGCGACCCCGCCGCATTTGATCGTCTTGATACCCCGATCCTTGAGCTTGAGGGCAAGTTCGGCTGTATTGGCATGGGAATAGATCGGTATGCGGTCGCGGAGTTTGCCGCCGAGCAACATCCATACGGGAACGCCAAGTGACTTGCCCTTGATGTCCCACAAGGCCATGTCGATCCCCGTCATGGCGCCGCCGCCAACCGTGCCGAGCATGCCGTGGCCCATCATGGCCGCCGCCATTTTCTGCCAGATCTTCTCGGTATGAACCGGATCCTCGCCGATCAAAAGCGGTGTCAGGTCCTTGATGGCTGTCTCGACGACACGCGGCCAACCGGAGCATTCTCCGACGCCGGTAATGCCCTCGTCCGTTTCGATCTTCAGGAACAGCCAGTTACGGGTTCCGGCAAAGGGCTGCTCCGCCTTGGAGAGCGGCGCCGTCTGACGCTTGCCGACATCCGGCGCACCCGCCTGCATCAGAAAGGTTCGGATACCTGTGATTTTCATCGTGCAGAACTTCCGTTTTTCACAGCGTCGGGCTCGGTGTAGCGGAACCGCCTGGAGTGGTCACGATCACGCGGGTCCGGCCGTGGGATGGCCGAGATGAGCGCCTGCGTATAGGGATGATCGGGGGCATTGCAGACCTTGTCCGCCTCGCCGACCTCGACGAGCTTGCCGCGATACATGACACCGACGCGATCGCACATATAGCGGATGACGCCGATGTCGTGGCTGATGAAGATGTAGGCCAGGCCAAGATCATCCTGTAGCCGCATCAGGAGATCGAGGACCTGGAAGCGCACCGAAACGTCGAGCGCCGAGGTCGCCTCGTCGGCCACGATGATGCGCGGGTTGAGGGTGATCGCGCGGGCGATGCCGATACGCTGGCGCTGACCGCCGGAAAAGGCATGCGGGTAACGCTCGCGCGTGGTCGGGTCTAGGCCGACCTGCTCCATCAGGTGGCAGACACGCTCATCCAGATCCTTGCCCCTTGCTATGCCATTGACGAGCAGCGGCTCGCCGATGACCTGGGAGACGGTCATCCGCGGATTGAGCGACCCGAACGGATCCTGAAAAACCATGCGCAGCTCCCGCCTCGCCGCCTTCAGTTCGGCGCCGCCGATCTTCGCAAGATCCAGGACCGTGCCATCGGCGCGGCGGTAGCGCATTTCGCCGCCAGTGGGATCGTAGAGCCGCATGATCGACCGGCCCATGGTTGTCTTGCCCGAGCCGCTTTCGCCAACGATGCCGAGCGTTTCGCCTGGAAGCAGGGAGATCGAGACGTCATCCAGCGCCTTCATATCGCCGAAGTGCATGGACAGGTTGCGAATGTCGAGAAGCGGGGCAGCGGTAGTGTCGAGCGGCGGCCGCGCGAGCCGGATCTCGGCCTTCTGTTCCAGCTTCAGAACGGAACCGATCAGCATGCGCGTATAGGGATCCTGGGGCGAATGGAAGATCTGTTCCACCGGCCCGTATTCCTTCGCGACGCCGTGATGCATGACGAGAACATCATCGGCAATCTGGGCAACGACACCCATGTCGTGGGTGATAAACAGCACGGCCATGCCATGCGCTTTCTGGAGCCGCGAGATCAGGTCGAGGATTTCCGCCTGGGTGGTCACGTCGAGCGCTGTGGTCGGTTCGTCGGCAATGAGCAGCTGCGGCTTGCAGGCCAGCGCCATGGCGATCATCGCGCGTTGCCGCATGCCGCCCGAATACTGGAATGCATACCGGTCGATCGCCTTTTCGGGATTGGGAATCTCCACCTGGCGCAGCAGCGAGATCGCTTCCGCCCTTGCCTCCGCCTTGCCCATCTTGAGGTGAAGACGGAGAGCCTCGGTGATCTGGTCTCCCACCGTATGCACCGGAGAAAGTGAGGACATCGGCTCCTGGAAGATCATGGCGATGTCGCGTCCGCGGACAGAGCGGATCGCCCGGCCGCGCGGATCGAGTTTGGCAAGATCGAGCGAGGTGCCGTCCGGCTGGTGAAGCAGGATCGATCCCGACGCGATACGACCGGGGGAATCGATGATCTGCAGGATCGAGCGGGCAGTTACCGACTTGCCGGAACCGCTTTCGCCGACGACGCAGAGCGTCTTGCCCTGTTCGATGGAAAAGGAGAGGTCGTCGACGGCCCGGAAGATGCCGGTTCGGAGCGGAAATTCCGTTACCAGGTTGCGGACCTCAAGCAGCGGCTTGTTGGCTGTCATTGAAGGGCGGGGTGCGATGGACAGGATATCGGTCATCGGCGCCTCACTTGTTATAGGGGTCGGCGGCGTCGCGAAGGCCATCGCCGAAAAGATTGAGCGCCATGACGGCAATGACGACCGCGAGCCCGGGCAGGAAGAGCCAGGGGGCTGTTGCGATCGAGCGAATGTTCTGCGCCTCGCGCAACAGCACGCCCCAGGAAATCGTCGGCGGCTGGAGGCCTAGACCAAGGAAGGAAAGCGAGGTTTCCGCAAGGATCATCGCCGGAACGGCAAGCGTCATGGAGGCGATGATGTGGCTTGAGAAGCTCGGCAGCATGTGACGGAATATGATTCGTCCCTCCGACACCCCGTCCAGGCGCGCTGCAGCCACGAACTCCTCTGTCCTGAGTGACAGGAACCGTCCCCGCACCACACGGGCAAGCTGGGCCCAGCCGGTGAAGGACAATATGATGGTGATCATCATATATTGCAGCGTCGCAGGCCAACCTTGCGGCAGGGCCGCCGCCAGGGCGAGCCAGATGGGGATCGTCGGAAGCGAGAGAACGAAGTCGATCACCCGCTGCATGACGAAATCGATACGACCGCCGTAATAACCCGAAATGCCGCCGAGCACGATCCCGAGAAACAGGGACAGGAAGACCCCGACGAGGCCGATGGAGAGAGACACCTGCGCGCCTTGCACCACGCGGCTGTAGACGTCGCGCCCGAGACGGTCGGCGCCGAACAGGAACAGCGGCCGCGTCTTATCGGTACTCGCGATGAGGTGGATGTCGGTTTCGAAGAGCCCGAGCACGGAATAGCTGAAGCCGCGCCCGAAAAGCTGGATCGGCACTTTCTTCGACGTATCCTCGATAAAGATGGCGGCGAGCGTGTTCGGATCGCGGGTCAGCCGCATGGGGTGGTAATAGAGACCAAAATCGAAGCCGTCGCTCGTATCGAAGAAATGCACGGCCTGGGGCGGATGGAATGTTGCCCGCGCGTTCTGGGCGATCGGGTCATTGATGGCGAAGAAGCCCGGTACCAAGGCGACGATATACATGGCGAGCGTCACGAAGAGCGCCGCCATGGCGAGCCGGTGCCGCTTGAATGCCCACCATATGAGCTGCCATTGGGAAGCGACGGCAGCACGATCCGGACGCAGGGTGGCGATGGAAACATCAACCATTGACTGGCCTCCTATTCGAGACGGATGCGCGGATCGACCAGCGCAAGCAGGATATCGCTGATCAGCGAACCGATGAGCGTGAGCGCGCAGATCAGGAGCACGAAGGCACCCGCGAGATACATGTCCTGCGCCATCAGCGACTGCAACAGAAGCGGCGCGGCGGTCGGAAGGTTGAGCACGATCGCCACCACGACCGAACCGGAAATGAGGTTCGGAAGAAGCCAGGCGATGGTTGAGATGAACGGGTTGAGCGCGATCCGCAGCGGATATTTGACCAGCAGCCGAAATTCCGAGAGGCCCTTCGCGCGTGCCGTCGTCACATAGGGCTTCGGCAGTTCATCCAGCATGTTGGCGCGCATTACACGGATGAGGCTGGCTGTCGAGGAGACCGCCAGGATCGCCACCGGCAGCCACAAATGGGTCAGCAGATCGTACATCTTGCCGATGCTCCAGGGTGCCGTTTCGTACTGCGATGAGAAAAGACCGCCCACATCCTGCCCGAACTCGACTGCCGCGACGTACATCAGTACCAGTGCCAGCAGGAAGGACGGGATCGAAAGCCCGAAGAAGGTGAAAGCCGTGAAAGCATAGTCGCCGATGGAATACTTCTTGACGGCGGAGTAAACCCCGATCGGCAGCGCCAGCGCCCAGGTCGCGATCAGGCTTGCGAGCGCCAGAACGAGCGTCAGCGCCATGCGTTCCCAGATCAACCCGGAGACCGGCTGCTGCCATTCAAACGAGAGGCCGAAATCGCCGCGAGTGACAATGCCCCAGATCCACTTGAGATACTGAACCAGCATCGGCTGATCGAGGCCGAAACGCTCGCGCAACTGGGCGGCGGTATTCTGGTCGACCACTTCGTTGGACGACGCCAGGGTGGCGATGTAGGTCGTGACGAAGTCGCCCGGCGGGAGCTGGATCAGCACGAAGGCGAGAAAACTCACTGCAAACAGTGAAGGGATCATCCAGAAAAGTCGTTTGATGACGAATTTCAGCATGGGAATGCTCGCAATTCGGGTTGCATGACGCGTCGATGCGAACCGTTAGGCTCGCCCGGCGTCTTGCAACGGGACTGGGAGAAGATGCCGCCGCGGTGGGCGGCGGCACCGGCGAGGCAAATCAGCTCGTGAAGGTGAACTGCTGCGGCAGGGCAGGACCGGGATTCGGCCACGACCAGCTATCAGGCTGTTTTTCCGGCACATTGCGCAGATTGTTACGGATGACGCCGAAGCCGCCGACCGCAAGGCAGATGCCGATGGTCTCGAAATCTTCAGCCGCGAGGTCGAAGATCTGTTTCATGATCGCGCCTCGCTTGTCGAGGTCGGCGGTCGACCGCGCCTCGTCAAAAAGCTTCATGCGCTTCTTCTGGCTTTCCGGAGGCTCCTCGCCCTTCTGACCGTTGGACGTATACCAGAGCGTCCACGGGATTGCGTAACGCGAACCCTGCGGATGGAAGGCAAAGTAGTCACGCGGGTCGAGCATCGGATCGAGGCCGCCGGGGCCGGGCCAGACCTGCGCATCATGGGCGTTGTCGTCGCCGCGGGTGTAGTAGAGCGCCCGCTCGATGGTATTGACCTTCATGTCTATGCCGATTTGGGCCCAATGCGCCTTCACAAGCTCCAGCACGTCGACCAGATCGGGATAGAGCGTCGGAATGACGTCGACGGCGAAGAAGACAGGCTGACCGTCCGGACGAAGCCGAATGCCGCTGCCGTTCTTCTTGTCGAAGCCGGCCTTGTCCAGCATCGCATTGGCCTTGTCCGGATCGTATTCCGTGAACTGGCGCCCCAGCTTCTCGTGATGCCAGGGATGTCCAGGGCGCGGGCCGGTCTGATAGCCTTCGCTCTGGCCGAAATAAATGATGTCGATGATCTCCTGCCGGTTGATGCCGATCGAGAGAGCCTGGCGGAAGGATTTATCGGCGAACATCTTTCGCATCGCCGGGTCCTTGTGGGTCATGTTCAGATAGAGCTGGCACTGCTGCGCGGCGGACGGCACGAGCTGCAGCAGCCGGTAGTCGCCCTTCTGCATGTTCTGAGACAGGGTAGGCTTGTTGGCGAGCGTGCTGATATGGCGCTCCTGGATGTCGACCTTGCCGGAGATGACGTTCAGCATCAGCGACTCGACGTCCTGCGAAATGCCGAAATTGATCTCGTCGACATAGGGAAGCTGATTGCCCTCCGTATCGACCTGCCAGAAATAAGGGTTGCGGACCATGAGCACCCGCGTGGCACCGCCGGAATAGGCTTCCTTGACGATCCAGGGATCGAGCGTCGGCTTGTCGACATTGCCCCACCGCGACGGGATTTCGATATCGCCGCACTTGGCGCGGAAAAGCTCCGTCCAGCTCGATACGCCCGCAGCCTTCACATCGGCATGGAGGTTCGTATTGTATTTCGGCAGGAACTTGCTGCAGTAGTGCTTGGCAAAGAGCGTCGGATGCTGTCCGAGAGGGGTCGCCAGGTTTTCCAGGTAGAGCGCGTTTGCGGCGGCGAAAGTGAATTTGACGGTATAATCGTCGACCTTTTCGACGGTGACCGGCTTGCCGGCAACGGAAATCTGAGCCGGCGTCGCGCTGTAGAGTTCCTTGTTCTTGACCACATCCTCAATGGCGAAGACGACGTCATCGGCGGTGAACGGGTGGCCGTCGGACCATTTTGCGCCCTTCAGAAGATGGAATGTGAACTGGGTGGCGTCGGCACTGACCTCCCATTTTTCGGCAAGATTGGGCAGGACCTGTGTGAAATCCATATTCCACCGCACCAGCCCCTGATTGCCGACCATGCGCAGAATGCCATTGTGGTCCGACGAGCCGCGCAGACCGCGCCGCAACGTGCCGCCATAGGTGCCGATCTTCTCGAAAGGCTTGATAACCAGCGGGTTCTGCGGCAGGCGCTCGGCCAGCGGCGGCAGCTTGCCGTCTTTCACGAGTGCCGCCAATTGCGGCGCTTCTTTTCCGGCCGCGGCCTGTGCGTTGGTGCCGGCAACGGAGAGAGCGACGGCTCCGCCCACGCCTGCCAAGAATGTCCGGCGTGTCACACCGGCAGAAATAAAATTATCGTCGTGCATCCTGATCTCCTCCCAAATCCACACCGAGCTTCTCGCCGGGCCGTCCCGCCCGAGCGGCCTCCCAGCCGCAACGCCTCGGACCTCCATCCGATCACCCCGGACCATAAGCCGCTTTTCAGATGATTACAAGTATTGACAGATTTTTACAGATTACATAGCTGTATCTGAAAGTGCCCAGTCCCGTGGGAGGACAGGAATGACATTCACCGAGGAAGTGCGGGAAAAGCTGAAGGCCGTTTCGACGGCCACATTGACGACCGTGCTCTTGAAGCGCGGGCTTCGGAACGTTTTCATTCGCGGCGTTTACAAGATCAATCCGGATGCGCCGCGACTGGTCGGACCAGCCTTCACCCTGCGATACATTCCGGCTCGGGAGGATATCGATAATATCGGCGTCTTTAACGACCGCACCCATCCGCAGCGGCGTGCGATCGAAGAATGCCCGCCGGGCCATGTTCTTGTGATGGACAGCCGAAAGGACCCGTCGGCCGCTTCCGCTGGCGGAATTCTGGTAACCCGGCTCTACATGCGCGGCGCGGCGGGCGTGGTGACCGACGGCGGCTTCCGCGACACACCCGAGATCGCAAAACTGCCGTTTGCCACGTATCATTCCGCGCCGTCTGCCCCGACCAATCTCATCCGCCACCATGCACTGGATATCAACCAGCCGATCGGCTGCGGCGACGTGCCGGTTTATCCCGGAGATATCATCGTCGGTGACGGCGAGGGTGTGGTTGTCATTCCAGCGGGCATAGCGCAAGAGGTCGCCGACGAGGCTTTCGAGCAGACGGTTTTTGAGGATTTCGTCGAGGATCGCGTGAAGGCGGGGCAAGGCATTTTCGGTCTCTATCCGCCTGGCCCGGAAGCCGAAGCGGAATTCCGCGATTGGAGACGTGAGAAGGGACGTTGATGGACCAGTCCGGCGTGATAGCGGCGGCAAAAGCCGAGCCTCGTTTCAGCGACATCATCTACGAGAAGATCGTGGGAATGATCGCCGACGGCCGCTTTCCCGTGAACGAGCGGCTTCCCTCGGAGCCGAATCTGGCCATCCTGTTCGGTGCATCCAGACCGGTGGTCCGCGAGGCGCTTGAGCGGCTGAGGGCGGACCAGTTGATCGTCTCGCGCAAGGGGTCGGGCTCCTATGTCCGCCAGAGACCGGATTCCTCGGTGCTCAAGGAGGTTCCCGTGGGATCCTTGGCGGATGTGCAGCGGTTCTTCGAGTTCAGGGCGGGCCTGGAGGCGGAGGCCGCGGAACTGGCGGCCCGCAATTGGCAGCCTCACGACAAGATCCGCATCACCGCGGCGCTGAAGGCGCTCGAACATTGTCTCGAGGTCGGCGAACTCGGGGCAGAGGAAGATCAGGCGCTGCACGATGCGATCGCGATGGCGACCGGCAATCAGTTCCACACCACGGTGAGGGAATGGTTCAAGCCGCATTTCGCCATCGGCATGTCGGTCACGCGCAGTCTCAGTCTGAAACGAACCCCCCTGCATGTCCGCAACGTCCAGGACGAGCATACGGCCATCGTCGAAGCCATTCTGGCCCGAAACGAGCTGGAAGCACATCACGCCATGAAGACGCACATTCTGAACGCACGCGCCCGTATGTTCCAGGGCGTGGGAGGATAAGGCCTGCCATAAGCCGCGGCGCGGGGAGGCGCACGGAGGAGGATGTTTTGAAACGGATAGCAATGACGGGCGGCTCGGGCCACATCGCCTCGCAGCTGAGAGCCTTCCTCGGCCCGGAAGTCGAACATGTGAGGCTTATCGGCCTTCGGCCGCCGAAGGCGCTGGCTTCCAATGAAAGCTTCTTTGCGGCCGATCTGGCCGATGCCGATGCGATGGCCGCAGCGTTGAAGGATATGGACGGCGTCATCCATCTCGGCGGGATTGCGCGGGAGGCGGCTATCGGCGACATCCTGCACAGCAACGTCCTCGGCACCTACAATCTCTACCAGGCGGCGCGGGAAAACGGTGTGGGCCGGGTCGTCTTTGCATCGAGCAACCATGCGACCGGCTTTTATCCCCGCACCGACACCATCACGCCGCTCGACCCCGCACGCCCCGACAGCCGCTACGGCCTGTCGAAATGCTGGGGCGAGCTCGTTGCCGGCCTTTATTACGACACCGCCGGCATCCGAACGCTTTCCATCCGGATCGGCAATGCGGCCCCCTATCCCAACAGCGAGCGATCAGCGGCGATCTGGATCAGCGCGCGCGATCTTTGGCAACTCGTGAAGATCGGCCTTACCCATCCCGACGTCGCAGCTGCGGTCGTCTACGGCATGTCGCGCACCGATGCCGGCTGGTGGCGAGACGAGGTCGCCGAACGCCTGGGCTATCGGCCGCAGGACATAGCGCGCGACCATCTCCGGGTCGAAAGCCGGGCGGAAAGCACGGTTGAATCCACCTTTCAGGGCGGCGCCTTTTGCGCCCCCGAGCATGACGGGACGATGCGAATGCGTGACAGAAATGGACTGGTTGCATGCCTGGAGGTGGTGCTGTGAGCGAAACCAAGATCATCACCCCTCAGGTGCGGCGCGTCATAGACCTGCCCTTGCAGGTCGGTGAATCTCCCGTGTGGGACGACAGGACGGGCGACCTCTGGTTCGTCGATATCCTCGCTCCGGCAGCGCTCTGCCTGAGGGCCGACGGACGTATCGACCGTTTCGACATGCCTTTCAAGATCGGCTGCCTGGCGCTCTGCGAGGGGGACGATATCGCCGTTGGCCTGGAGAGCGGCGTTCATCTGCTGAACCCCAAAACGGGGACGATGAAACTGATCTGCAATCCCGATGGCGGGCGCCCCGACAGCCGATTGAATGACGGGAAGGTCGGCCCCGACGGGTGCTTCTGGGTCGGGACCCGCGACGAGGCGGTGCCGCAGACGGGGAATGCCCGCCTCTACCGGGTTATGCCGGACGGCAGCTTTTCGACAATTGCAGATGGCCTGTTGACGTCCAACGGCCTTGCCTGGAGCCCGGACGGCCGGACGATGTATCATTCCGACAGCAGCGGGCTCTTTGCCCAGATCTTCGATTTCGATCCGGCCATAGGCGTCACCAGCGGACCCAGGCGGCTGCACGACTTCACGCCGGAGGAAGGTCGTCCGGACGGTGCGGCGATGGATGCGGACGGCTTTTACTGGATCGCCGGCGTACTGTCCGGGGGCGTCAATCGGCTTTCACCTGATGGCGACGTCATTGAAATCTACAAGATGCCTGCGAAATCGCCGACCATGCCCTGTTTCGGCGGCCGGGATCTCGACACGATCTATGTCACGTCGCTTTCTACCGACAACAACGGCACATTCGAGAAGGGGACACTATTCGCCTTCGAGACCGGGGTGCGCGGCACTCCCGTGCACCGCTTCGCAATCTGATCCATCATCTCCCACCTGGAGAGGGAAAGACATGAACATCCGAGAATTCCGCGACGTCCTCACCGGCATCTCCGGCGTACCCATCACCGCCTATGGAAACGACGGCGAGGTTGACATCCCCACCACCCGCGCGATCTACGCACGGGTCGCGTCGGCGGGCATCCACAACATCGTGGCAGCCGGCAACACCGGTGAATTCTATGCCTTGACCCCCGAAGAAATCAGCCGCGTCGTCGAGGCGGCAATCGCTGGCGTCGATGGCAAGGCGCCGGTGACGGCGGCTGTCGGCCGTTCGCTCCGCGAGGCAATCGCCATGGCGAAAACAGCCAAAAACATGGGCGCTACAGCCGTCATGTCTCACCAGCCGGTCGACCCGTTCGCAGCACCCGCAGCGCAGATCGATTATTTCCGCCACCTGGCGGAAGAATCGCCTCTGCCGCTGGTGGCCTATGTGCGGGCGGAAGGTTTCAGCCTCGACGACATGCTGCGGCTCGCAAGCCACCCGAATATAGCCGGGGTGAAATTCGCGACAACCGATATTCTCCTGCTTTCGCGGTCGGTTGCAGCCGCCGATCCGGGCCATGCGCTCTTCGTCTGCGGGCTCGCCGAGAGCTGGGCGCCCGCCTTCACGGCGACAGGCGCCCGCGGCTTCACGTCCGGCCTCGTCAACGTCGCGCCGCAGTTTTCACTCGCGATTCATGCCGCGCTCCAAAGAGGCGACTTTGGCGAGGCACGCCGGATCATCGATCTGATCGAACCTTTCGAGCGCATGCGCACGAAATATCGAAACGGCGCCAATGTCACCGTGGTCAAGGAGGCGGTGAGCATCCTGGGAACGCCGGTCGGCGAGGTACGCATTCCCGGCCTGGCCAGGCTCGATGCCGAAGACAGGGCTAAGCTTGCTGACCTTCTCACAAGCTGGTCCGCCGAAAATGGCGAGATCAGCGGTGCGGCCGCGCGGGCGCATTAGGTAAGGCGATCGGATTTGCACGGCCGGCAAGATTGCCCACTGCGGATCGCTTGCCGCCAACCGCCTCAAGCCCTTTCGACTTGCCAACTCTAGGAGTTGCAGCGTATCAGTAACCCATCCTTTAGTGTCACCTGATAATACTCCGGCCTTACGGAGGGTATTATGAGAGATTTCCTGAAAAGTAGAGCCGGCAGGCAACTGATTCAGGTCTCTGCGTTCGGCCTGTTTTTCTGGCTGGTCTGTCTGATCTTTCGCGAGACGATACTGGATCTTGTCCAGGCAGTCAGCGCGGGGAAGGCACATCTGATCATCATTACCCTGATCGTGGCGGGCATCGCCAGCTTCGCCTACTCGGTTCTGCGCATTCTCGACATGCGCAACGAGATGGTGAGCCGACGCAAGGCGTTCGACGAAGCCGATCGCATCGCCACCCACGATCACCTCACCAAGCTCCCTAACCGCTATGCGTTCGACCGCCTGGTGCTTTCCGATCTCCGCGGACCTGCGGAAGAGATCGCGTCGCAGACCGCGACGGTATTCTCCATCGATCTCGACGGCTTCAAGAAGGTGAATGATCTGCTCGGTCACCAGGGCGGCGATATCCTTCTCAAGGAGGTTTCGCGGCGGATCTGCGCGCTGGCCGAACACGAATGCGTCTTCCGCTTCGGCGGCGACGAATTCGTTGCCGTGGCGCGTGACCTGCCGCCGGAGAAGGAAGAACTTCTCGCGCAGCTGCTCATCCACTCCGTGTCCCGACCTGTGCGGATCGGTACATTATCGACGGAGGTCGGCGCCAGCGTCGGTTATGCAAGACTCCCCGATCACGGCAGCTCGCTCGAGGAGATCTGCCACCGCTCGGATATCGCACTTTATGAGGCAAAGGACCGGGGGCATAATCAGTATGCGCTGTTTCAGCCGGAAATGCAGGAAAAGGTAGCAGAACGGGCAAAGCTGGAAGGAGAACTTCGCCGGGCGATCGACGAAGGCAAGATAGAGCCATTCTATCAGCCGCTGATCGATCTGCGGACCGGCGACCTGTGCGGCTTCGAAGCTCTGGCAAGATGGCGCAACAACGAGGGAGCTTTCGTCCCCCCGCAGCAATTTATCACCGTCGCGGAAGAAACCGGGTTGATAACCGTGCTGTTCGAGCAACTGCTGTCACGGGCTTGCCGCGACGCTCAGCTCTGGTCGGAAGCGGTAACGCTTTCGTTCAACGTATCGCCGGTTCAGATCGAAGACAGACTGCTGGCGCAACGGATTCTGCATATCCTTCAGGATACGGGATTGCCGGCATCGCGGCTGGAGATCGAGATTACGGAAAATGCCCTGATCGGAGATCCTGATCTCGCCGCATCGACCATCGAGCATCTGCATGCGGCAGGCATCCAGGTGGCTCTCGACGATTTCGGAACGGGTTATTCCAGCCTCTCGCAGCTGGCCAGGTTCAAATTCGACAAAATCAAGATCGACAAAAGCTTCGTTGCCGCCTGCACCCAGAACGACAAGAATGCCAAGATCATCGACGCCATCCTTGGGCTGAGCCGCAGCCTCAATCTCAAGACCACGGTCGAGGGAATCGAGGAAAACGCCCAGCTGGCCTACTTCCTCGGCCAGGGATGCGACATCGGCCAGGGCTACATCTTCGGCAAAGCCATGCCGCAGTCAGACGTAATAGACTTCGTTACCGCTCGCCGACACACCCTCGCCGCCAAGCACGCGTAGGCGGGTGGACGAGGCGCTTCCTCCGATGCGACTGTTCAGAGAATGAAACTCGGGACGAATGCGAGCGAATTACTGCCCCTGCCTAAAAACGGCCGTCGGTCTGGCTCAGCCGTGCAGCCGGTATAACAGCGCGCCGAACCTCGCCTCGGGCGCATATGCTTTCAGGTCGCTCGCAGGTTTGTAGGGCAGATCGGGCTTTTGTCCGCTCCTGACGTCGGTCGGGCTGCAGCCGAACTCACGCCGGAAAGCGCGGCTGAATTCGGTGCCATCGCTGAAACAATGTTGTTCAGCGATCTCGATGATACGGCGTCGATCGTTCGGGTCGCTGAGTGCCGAATGGGCGTCCAGCAAGCGCCGGCGCTGGATGTAGTGCATGACGCCGCCGAATGGTTCGAACAGGCGATAGAGCCGGGAGCGTGAGACCCCGAGTTCACGACGCAAGGAGTCGGCTGCAAGCGTCGGATCAAACAATCTGGCCTGGATGATACGATGCGCTCTTTCGATCAGCACCGACGCGATCGGCTCCTGCGCTTCCTCGATATGGTCTGCTGAAGGCGCCGCGCAGGCGAGTATCATTGCCCGCGTGGCAGCCACAAGCGCGGGAAGCTCGGTTTCATCGATCACCGGCAGCCGCTTGGCAAGACCAAACATGTAATCGGTGAACAGCCGGCCCATCCCGGTGCTGAGATTGGAGAATTCCGCGGCATTTAGCGCGCCCGTTACTTCGGCGCAAAAATCGCGTGGGACGAACAACATCAGCATTTCGCTATTGGTGACGGTCCCTTCGAAGGGGCGGCCAAGAGGATGGACCTGGACCACACCGGCACCGCCTTCAAAGGTTCTGGCTGGTGCGACGGTATTCACGCTGCCGTAAAGCAGTGTCGTCAGTGTCCAGTGATCCAATGGATCACGCCGCGTATGCCCAGGCAGGCTGACGAATCCCAATGCGTCGGTCTCGATGTGGGAGAAAGCGAGGCAACCGAGGTCCCAGGTGACTTGTCTACCGCCAAAGCCGACCGTCACGTCGTCGGGTTCGTCGAACTCAAGCATGGGTGCAAAGTTGTTCCGCCAAGCTTCGAACTGATACCCCGGCGGGAGATCGTGGGTCGCAAGTTCATAAGCCGGCAGGTGCTTGACGCCACCTAGTCCTTGTTCGGGTTCAACTGATGTTTGCTTCGGTGCCGGCGGCTTTGCATTTGAGATTGCGCCGTTAGGCAACATATCTCGTCCAATCGCACCTTCGGCTCTCATAGCTTCACACTCCTAAGAACTAGGCGAGCACGCAGCCGCAGCGGCTGCGTCTACTGGAATCAAGCAATCAAACTTTTCCGAAGATGCTGCTTCGGTATCGCTCCACCCGGCGATCAGATCATCATCCCTGCGTGTGAAGAATACATAACACAATTAATCCGGTTTGTTTAGGTGCCGCTTACACCCAACGCTGCACAGAGACCTTCGGCACAACTGAAAGCGCCGACGTGGTTAACAACGTAAGTGCTCGCATGCCATTTCTAGCGCTCCACGAAATGGTCTTGGTCTATCGGCGCACATTGGCAGCAGACGGCGATGGTCGCCCGCTGACCCGCTCAGACGAGGGGCTGCTCACGCCGATCGACTGTCGCGAACCTCCGGTCGCGCCCATCTAGTGGATCGCGAGGGTGAGCAATTGAACGGAATATCAAGACGGATGCCCACGGGCGGATGGATTTCACCCGCCCGCAAGGGATGACGGCAATCTCGTGTAATTACGCTGCCACGTCTTTCTCAAGGGCATCTCGCAATACCTGCTCCTTGGTCTCATCCAGGGAGGTTTTAAGCACCATCCCGCCGAAACCGGATATTTCCTTCAGCAGCTTGTCGGCCGTCATTTCCTGCACCAGCACGAACAACGCCGCATGCCCAGGCTGCAGACTGCTCGCCAGATCTTTCATGAATGGATCGTCTATGCCGACATCGGTCAAGGCGCCTGCGATGGCTCCCGATGCCGCCCCCGCCGCCACCCCGAGGAGCGGGTTCAGAAACAGGACACCGACCAGAAGCCCCCAGAAACTGCCTGATGCGGCGCCAGCCGCAGTCGTGCTTACAAGCTGGTTCAGCCTGACCTTGCCGGCCTCGGTCTTGGTTGCGATGACAGCGTCGCCAAGCTTGATCAGATACTCCTTCTGCAGCTCGATAAGGCGCCGGCGCACTTCTTCTGCCTTGGCTTCCGTTGGATAGACGATGGCGATGAGACTGGACATGACACCCTCCAAGTTTTGAACCGAACCTATAGGCCTCGATCACCGAGCCACAACAAAACATATCGCGCCCGCGCGCAGAGGAAATTGGCACAGAATCCCGGGAGGATGCGTTGCGTCTCTTTTTGAGTGCACGGTCATCAGAACATAGAAGGCCACAGCAACCAGCGCCGCCGATAGGATCGACATAGGCTGCGCTTGCGCCCGGAAGCACCCGCAGTTCTCGCCGTGGCGACCAGAGAATGTCTGCGTCAGTAATCCACCGCATCGCGGATGATCGGGCACGTCATGCAATGGCCGCCGCCACGACCGCGGCCGAGCTCGGCACCTATGATGGTAATCACCTCGATGCCTTCCTTGCGCAAAAGCGTATTGGTGTAGGTATTGCGGTCATAGGCATAGACGACTCCCGGCGAGGCGCAGACGAGGTTGGCGCCGCTGTCCCACTGGGTGCGCTCACGCATGTAATCGTTGCCGCCGGTCTCGACCACGCGCATTTTCGTGAGACCCAGCGCGTCCCGAACCGTATCGACGAAAGAGCCCTTGTCCTTGTGGAGTTCCACGCCACCGTTACCGTCCGGGCGATAGGAGAAGGCTTCGATGCCATTGACGATGTCGGGATAGAGCAGCACACAGTCGCGGTCGGCGAAGGTGAAGACGGTGTCCAGATGCATCGCGGCGCGCAGCTTGGGCATGGCCGCGACGATGACGCGCTCGGCAGCACCCTTCTCGAACAGCGCTGCTGCGACCTGGCTGATGGCCTGGCGCGAGGTGCGCTCGCTCATGCCGATGAGGACGTTGCCCTTGCCGATCGGCATGACGTCGCCGCCCTCGAACGTGGCAAGGCCCCAATCCTTTGTCGGGTCGCCCCACCAGACGTTGACCTTGCCGGCAAAGTCCGGATGGAACTTGTAGATCGACGTGGTGAGGATGGTCTCCTCGTGCCGCGCCGGCCAGTAGAGAGAGTTCAGCGTCACGCCGCCATAGATCCAGCAGGTGGTGTCGCGGGTGTAAAGGGTGTTCGGCAGCGGCGGCAGAAGGTATTCGTTGACCCCCGCCGCGTCGCGGATGAGCGCCAATTGCTCGCCGCCGACGGCTTCGGGAAATTCGAAGGTGGACAGTCCGCCGATCAGCGTTTCGGCAAGCTCGCGGTTGGACAGGCCTTCGAGATAGGAGCGAACTTCGTTGATCAGGCCAAGTCCGATCTGGTTCGGATGGACCTGGTTGTCGAGGATCCATTTCTTCGCTTCCGGAATGGCGACCGTTTCGGCGAGCAGGTTGTGCATTTCCACGACCTCGACACCGCGGTCGCGCATCTTGGTCATGAAGTCGAAATGATCGCGCTTGGCGTTGTCGACCCACAACACGTCGTCGAAGAGCAGGGCGTCGCAGTTGCTCGGCGTCAGTCGCTGATGGGCACGACCAGGCGCGCATACCATCACCTTGCGCAACTGGCCGACTTCGGAGTGAACGCCAAAGGGGATGTCCTGGGTCATGATCCTTCTACCTCCCTATCAAGGTGTGATGGTGCCGCTCAGCAGGCCGTAGGCGCCAATCAAGCCGGCGACCACCGTGACGGCCAAAACGATGAGTTCGACAGACGTGAACATCTGCGCCTGCTGCTCGCGCCGTGCCCAGACGTAGAGAATTGTGCCCGGTACAAACAGGACCGCCACGAGCAGCACGTATTTGAGCCCGGCGGCGATGAACATGATGATCGTGTAGATGACCGCGATCCAGGAGAAGACCTGGTCGCGGCCGCGTTCATTAGGGGTGGTTTCATAACCTTCGCCACTGCGGGCGAGCAGGACACCGTAACCTGCGACAAGCAGATAGGGTAAAAGAGCCGTGACGCTGGTCATGTCGAGCATGAAGTTGAACGCATCCCGCGACCAGTAGGTGGAGATGACGAATAGCGACACGACAATATTGGTCAGCCACAGGGCATTGGCAGGCACCCGATTGCCGTTCTGCGCTGCAAAAAGCCTCGGCATGTCCTGAGATTTGGCGGCGGCAAACAGGACCTCGGCGCAAATCAGCGACCAGGCGAGGTAGGCGCCAAGAACCGAGACTAGAACGCCGATGGAAATGAAGACGGCGCCCCAATGACCGACGACCGCTTCGAGGACGCTGGCCATCGAAGGCTGCTGCACGGCAGCGATAGCCGATTGCGGCATCGCCGCGTAGGGCAGCAGGGTGACCGCCACCATCAGGCCGGTGACGCCGACGAAGCCCAGGATCGTGGCGGTGCCGACATCCGCGCGCTCTTTGGCAAAGCGCGAATAGACACTCGCCCCTTCGATCCCGAGGAACACGAACACGGTGATCAGCATGGTGTCGCGCACCTGCGCGACCAGCGACTTTTCCGGCATGTCCGCGCCGCCGAAGAAGTTTTCGGCGAACCGTCCGTAGTTGAAGGAGAAGATCAACATCAGGATGAAGACGAGGATCGGCACGATCTTGGCGATGGTAACGACGGTGTTGATGAACGCCGCCTGCTCGACGCCGCGCAGGATCATGAAATGAAATGCCCAGATACCGATCAACGACACAACGATCGCCGTGGCGCTGCTTCCGTCGCCGAAGACGCCAGGAAAAAAGCGCCCGAGCGTCGAGCCGATCAGCACCCAGTAGAAGACGTTGCCAAGGCAACTGCCGAGCCAGTAACCAAAAGCAGAGAGGAAACCCATATAGTTGCCGAAGCCAGCCTTGGCATAGGCGAACACGCCCGAATCGATATCCGGCCTTTTCTCGGCGAGCGCTTGAAACACGCGGGCCAGCATGTACATGCCGGTTCCCGCGATCGCCCAGGCGATCATGGCGCCAAATGGGCCTGTTGCGGCACCGAACCGACCGGGCAGGTTGAATATGCCCGCGCCGACCATCGAGCCGACGACCATGCCCGTCAGCGCAAATAACGAGAATTTCTGAGTAGAGTCTGAAGCCATGGTGCCCTCTACAAAACTCTATCCAATTGTCCGGCAGCGCTGACCGCGGCGAGTAGTGGCTTGAATTATAATGTTGTTCCGTCCTCCAATGGATCAGCATAGAATCCCAGAACCATTCTCCGCGTCCCGATTTTTGAACCGATTTAAGAAACAGTGACCGTTTGGATCGAAATGAAACACTGTGGCTGGCTGAGCCGGCATTGGCGAAAGGCGCTTCTTTCGAGGAACATCGTTACGATGCTCGGCTAGACTGAAATGAAACCTGTGGTGATGGAATAGATCGCTATTGCCGCGCCAAGACCGGCAGCCGCAAACATGATCCACTCGCTCGGGGCGAAAACGGCCTTGCCCCCTTCACGGCGCGCAAGAATAAAAAGAATTGAACCGGGGCCGTAGATCACCGCCGACAGCAGCAGGTGTTTTGCTCCGGCCGCATAGATGAGGCCGGCGGTGTATATGAGGGCGATCCCGGCGCAGATCAGGTCCTTGCGGTGGCCGGATGGATCGCGGTCATAGGTTTCGCCTGACCAGGCCAGTTTCAGCCCGTATGCCGCAACAAGGAGGTAGGGAATGAGGATCATCGAGCTCGTCAGCTCGAGCGCCAGCCTGAACGCATATTGCGTAAACAACGTCAGGATCAAGAACGTCTGAACGACGATATTGGTAAGCCACAAGGCATTCGACGGTACGCCGTTCCTGTTCTCGTGCGACAAGAACCGCGGCATGGTTTCATACCTGGACGCCGAAAAGAGAATTTCTGCAGCAAGAAGCACCCACGACAGGTAGGCGCCCAGAACCGAAATCAGCAATCCCACGCTGACGAATATTGCGCCCCAGGGACCAACGACGCTTTCCAGAACGCCAGCCATGGACGGGTTCCGCAACCCCGCAAGATCGGTGCGTAGCATGGCGCCATAGGAAAGGATCGTGACAAGGGTAAGCAGGCATAATACGCCGAGGAACCCCATAAGTGTCGCCACTCCGACATCGTTGCGGTTTCTGGCATAACGGGAATACACGCTGGCGCCTTCGATCCCGACAAACACGAAGACGGTGACGAGCATCGTGGCACGCACCTGGCTGGCGACGTTTCCGACACTGACATTCTCGCCACCCCAGAAATTGGCAGCGAAGATATCGCCACGGAACCCCCAGGCGACAAAAAAGATGAAAAGAATAATCGGTATGATCTTAGCGAAGGTCACGATCGTGTTGACCGCCGCAGCCCCTTTGACACCACGCAGAATGAGCGAGTGAAAGAGCCATAGAAGAGCCGAGGAGCACACGACCGCTATGACTGTATTACCATCGCCGAAGATGGGAAAAAACAGGCCGAGGGTCGACTTGATCAGCACGAAATACGAAACGTTGCCGAGACAGGCAGCCGACCAATATCCAAGCGCGGACAGAAATCCGAGATAGTTGCCAAACCCGGCTTTTGCATAGGCGTATATCCCGCTATCCAACTCCGGTTTTCGTCGGGACAGCGTCTGAAATACAAAGGCCAGCATCAGCATGCCGGTCCCGGCGATCGACCATGCTATCAGCGCGCCGAACGGTCCGGTCGCGCGACCGAAAGCCTGCGGCAAGGAAAAGATCCCGGCCCCCACCATCGAGCCCACGACCATAGCCGTCAAAGTCCAGATGGAAAAATGTGGATGCGATTCTGAAGCCATCGACCGGCGCTCCTGGCGACTGTCGTGCTCGCCGAACCGCCACTTTAGCCTCGCCCCGAACTCCTCGTAATCGGCATGGAATCCCAAGGCTATGCCTCAAGTCCATTTGATCAGCATCCACAGCAACACCGGCAGCCCCCGCGTGTGGTCTGTCCACTGTACGCTTAAATAACTGTGGCCGCTCGTCCATTGGTTGATGGCTGATCGCCCGCATCATTGATCGATAGCATGCGGGGAAGTTGCTCCGGTTTCCCCGTTCAAGGATGCCCAGAATGGCTTCGATCCAAGCATCGCGATGAGCGCCACGATGACGACGCCCAACATGACGATGTGGCGCTTGTTCAAGATGAACTCCGGGTTTGCTTTTCGTCGGATCGGCTGGATTTTTCGTCGGCCGGTTTCTGGCGTTTCAGTTCGTTTTCGATGGTCTCGCGCGAGCCCTCGGCCGGATCTTTGTCTTTCGGATCTGTCATTTTGGTTCTCCTGGATTGATTGAGCCTAACCGGCTGCGATCCCGGATGTTCCGGCCCTCCGGAGGTAGGTGCTGGAACTATCATCAACCTCCTTGGTTAGGCCGCGGGCAACGAAAGAGGAAACAAGATGACAGATTCACCCGAAACCCGCTCCATCTTCGTGACCGGCCTCAAGAACGCACACGCCATGGAAAATCAGGCGCTGTCGATCATGAAGCCACAAGTCTCGCGGATCGAGAACTATCCCGACGTGGCAGCGCGGCTGGAGCAGCATATCCGGGAAACCGAAGGGCAGATCACAAGACTGGAGGAAGTGCTTACCAGTCTTTCGGAAGACCACTCCGCCCTCAAGGACATGGCGCTATCCTTCACCGGCAGCATGGCCGCCATGGGTCACAGCATCGCCGGCGATGAAATCATTAAAAACTCTCTGGCGAACTTCGCCTTCGAGAACTATGAAATCGCCGCCTACAAGTCGCTCATTACCATTGCGGAGCTGGGAGGTTTTGCGGGATTGGCCCCTGCCCTGAAAGCCAATCTCGATGAGGAAATCTCCATGGCCAAGTGGCTGGACGACAATCTCAGAAGCGTGACGATCAAGTTTTCTTCCCTCAAGGAAGCCGGAATGACCGCAAAAGTCTGAGCGCGGCCGTTCATCGGCCCTATCCAACGGAGCGACCTGCGAGGCTTGTTAAAGCGAGCCTCGTAAGGGGCATCCGGGTGGACTCGGTTTTCAATCCCTCCATCGCTCAGCGGGTGCATTAGCCGGCGATGGGCCCCGAAACAGCTATTTCGAAATGCCGCGCCGGTCGCTCTGGAAACGCGGCAGAACCTCCCGCCCAAAGACGTCGATGAATTCCCGCTGATTGCGGCCGACATTGTGGACGTAGATTTCCTCAAAACCCATCGCGGCGTCGGCTTCCAGCCATTCGATATGTCGGGTCGGATCGGCCGAGATGCGCACATGATGGTCCATGTCCTCCGGCCGCACCTTGACGCAAGCCTGATCAAATTCCTCTGGCAAGCGCAGCATTTCCGAAATAGTTGCAGCCAGAGCGTTGCTGCGCCACTGATCAAAAGCGTTCGCTCGAGCCTCATCATCGGAGCTAGCGAAAGAAACGTGCGCCTGCAGGTAGAGCGGTTTGCCTTCTCCGCCGCCGCGCCGAAAGGCTTGAATTATTTCCCAGATGTTTTCCCGCGGCTGATTGACGGTAATCAGCGCGTCAGCCCAGCCTCCCGCCCATTCCGCCGTCTTTGGCGACAGCGCGCCGGCCACGAGGCGGGGCAAATCCGGAGGAAGGGTATGGATGCGCGCCTCGTCTACCTTGATCGGTCCTTCACGGCTGACCAGCTTGCCCGACCAAAGATCCCGGATGATCCCGACCGCCGCGTGCAGCCGCTCGTTCCGTTCCGGTTTCGAAGGCCAGCGTTCGCCGGTGACATGCTCGTTCATCGCCTGTCCGGTCCCAAGCGCCATCCACGGCAATCTTTCGGGAAACATCTCCGCAACGGTCGCTGCCGCCTGTGCTGTGATGGCTGGATGGTAGCGCCAGCCCATGGGCACGGTGATGATGCCGAACGGAATGGCTCGCGTCGCCTGCAGCGCCGCCCCAAGCCAGGCCCATGCGAAACCCGATTGCCCCTGCCGCTCACTCCAGGGCGTCAAATGGTCGGAGGACATGACTGCTCCAAACCCTGCGGCCTCCGCGGCCTGCACATGACCCAGGAGTTCGCTCGGCGGAAACTGCTCGTGGGAGGCGTGGTAACCGATGAGCGTCATGATCCGTTGCCCTCCGAAATCAGCCAGCGATAGGCATAAGGTTCCAGTTGCAGATGAGGATTCTTCGTAACTGCAAATTCTTCGTCCCCCATCAGATCGCGAAAGCGCATGGGCTGCATTCCGCCGAAATTGATATCGGTCGCGATCCGCCGGCCTGCCAGATTGTGAACAAGCAGCAGCAAATCGCCCGCGTCTTCGAAGCCATGCACAAGCACAGCGGGATCGGCCGCGCTCAGCCTTACAGGTCGACCCTTTGTAAAAATCGGCTGACTTCGGCGGAGGGTGATAAACCGTTTGATCCTGTTCAGCAGCGAGTTGGGAGCCGCCTGCTGATCGGCAACGTTGATCTTTTTGTAGGAGAACGGCCCATCGCTAACAACCGGCTGACACAGCTTCCCGCTGCTGGCACCGGAGAACCCGCCGTTCTTCCCGCCAGACCATTGCATCGGTACCCGCACCGAGTTCCGCCCCGGCTGGGAGAGATCCTCACCGATACCGATCTCGTCTCCATAGACGATCAACGGCGGCCCTCTCAATGAAAAGACGATGCTGAAGGCCAGTTCGATCCGGCGCTGGTCGCCGTTCAACATGGGCGCGACGCGGCGCCGGATGCCACGTCCGAAGACCTCCATCTCTTTCTTCGGAGCAAAGACTTCGAACACCGACTGCTTTAAGTCCTGCGGCACGCGGGAAAAGTCGAGTTCGTCGAGATTTCGAAGGAAATTTACCCACCCGCACGCGGGTGGCGGTTCGGCGAGAAGACTTAGTCCCTGATTGATTACAGCGGCTTCCTCTTTGGCAAAACCAGCGAATAGGTAACAGGCCATCATGAAATTCAGGAGAAGCTGGAGCTGGTCGCCCTCTCCGAAAAAGGCGTTGGACGCTTCCGGCGGAAGGTTCACCTCTCCCAGAAGCACTCCGCCGGGCCGGCGGCTCTGCAGATAGGCGCCGATCTGTCGCAAGATGCCATGCGGATCGCGGGGATTGGCATGTTCCAGTCCCTTGTCTGCAATGATGAGCGGCGCTGCATCCAGCCGGAAACCGCTTACTCCGAACGCGATCCAGTAGTCGACGACCCTCAAAATCTCTTCGCGGACCTGAGGATTGGCGGCATTCAGTTCGGGCTGGAAATCGTAGAAGTGATGGAAGTAATAGGCCCGGGCGATTTCGTCATAGGTCCAAAGGCTATCCACTTCGCCGGGGAATATGGACTTGGCGCCGGCAGCGACCGGCGGGGGATCGGCGGTCCAGACATAATAATCGCGATAGCGTGTCTCGTCGTCCCGCCGCGCGGCCTGAAACCAGGGATGCTGGTCGGATGTATGGTTGACAACCAGGTCGATAACGACCCGGATGCCATGCTCTCCGGCGCTGTGCAGGAATGTCAGGAAGTCGTCGAGCGTCCCGACCTTGGGATTGACGGAATAAAAATCGCTGACATCGTATCCGTTGTCGCGGTCGGGGCTGCGGTAGAAGGGCAGAAGCCAGATACAGGTGATGCCGAGTTCGGAGAGGTAGGTCAACTTTCCGGTCAGCCCTATAAAGTCCCCGATGCCGTCGCCATTTCCGTCAGCGAACTTTTCGACATCGATGCAGTAGATCACTGCCTCCTCGTACCAGGTGCTGCTCGGGTTCTGCACTCGCGCCTTCTCCTGCCGTTCTGTTGAGAGGCCTAAACGGTCAGAGGATGGGCAGGTTCCCCCTGCGCAAACGCGCCTGGCGATAGTTGGCGTCCCGAGTGGGCTTTCAGTTCTTTGCCGAGCCCGGCTCGGCCATTTTGCGGTGCTGCCTGGCAAGCATCTCGGCTGGCGTGACATTGGCGGCGGCCGAGATCAGCTTGTTCTTCCAGCCCGAAACCACATCGCCCTCACCGGCCATCATCGCGTCGTAGCCGATCCTGGCAACGAAGGCGGGATCATCCTTCTTCGCCTGACCCACAGGAGTGTCCAGCATGTCGGCCCGTTCGAAGAACTCGGTATCCGTCGCGCCCGGCATCAGGCAGGTTACTGTTATGGCGGTATCCTTCAGTTCTTCACGCAGGGCAAAGGAGAAGGAGTTGATGAAGGCTTTCGTGCCGTTATAGACCGCCTGGAACGTCCCGGGCACGAAGCCCGCGATCGAGCCGGTGAAAAGAATACGGCCCTGACCGCGTGCCCGCATGCGGTTGCCTATGTCATGTACCAGCAGGATGGTGCCGCTGATATTGGTATCGACGACCCGTTGCGCATCATGGACGTCTTCATCGAGGAAGCCTTTGCCGAGCCCCCTGCCCGCATTGGCCATCAAGAGGTCGATCGGCCGCCCGAGCGCCGAAATCCCTGCAGCGAAACGGCGCACGCCGTCCGGTGTGGAAAGGTCCACCTGCATGGCCTCGACCTTCGCGCCGAACTCTCGGAGTTTCATCGCCGCATCCTGAATCTGCGCTTCGTCGGCAGCGATCGCCAGATCATAGCCATCCTGTGCCGCACATTTCGCAAGCTCGTAGCCGATTCCGGTCGAGGCCCCCGTAACGACCGCGAGGCCCTTGGTTGTTTCGACAGTATTCATTGCTTTCTCCCTTAGGGCTTCATGACCACCTTGATGCAGCCGTCCTGCTTGTCGCGGAACGTCTTGTAGAGTTCGGGGCCGTCTTCCAGCGTCGCACGGTGCGTAATGACAAAGGACGGGTCGATGTCGCCCTTCTGGATGCGCTCCATGAGAATTGGCAGATAGTGCTGCACCGGCGTCTGCGCCATGCGGAAGGTCAGTCCGCGATTGATGGCTGAGCCCATTGGAATCTTGTCTAAAAAGCCGCCATAAACACCGACGATCGACACGGTGCCGAAATTGCGGCAGCAATGGATCGCCTGGCGCAGCACATGCGGCCGGTCCGTGCCCATGAACAGCGCGACCTTGACCCGGTCGACACGCGAATCCCAGCTTGCCGCGGCATCCGCTTCCGTGCCGACCGCGTCGATACAGGCATCGGCACCGCGACCGTGGGTCAATTCCATGATCCGGTCGTAGATGTCCTCTTGCAGGAAATCGAGCGTCAGGGCGCCGGCCTCGGCAGCGAGGGCCAGCCGTTCCGGCACGGTATCGATCGCGATGACCCGTCCCGCCCCGAGCAGAAAGGCGGAACGGATCGCCATCTGGCCGACCGGTCCGCAGCCCCAGATGGCAATCGTGTCGTCCGGCTGGATGTTGCAGAAATCCGCAGCCATGTAGCCGGTCGGAA
Source organism: Hyphomicrobiales bacterium (assembly GCA_900469955.1). Taxonomy (GTDB): domain Bacteria; phylum Pseudomonadota; class Alphaproteobacteria; order Rhizobiales; family Rhizobiaceae; genus Neorhizobium. The sequence goes on from UBYX01000045.1 coordinate 66,625, forward strand.
AAATATCGGAGAGAAACAGGACCTGTTCGTCGCTCAGTCCCTCCGGAACCTTGATCGGCCCCACATCCGCATAGGGGACGCGCAGATATTCTGCCTGACCGCCACTATATCCGCCAAGCAGGTGCGAATAACCGAACAGGCCGGCGGGCGAGTTGCCCCAAAGTTTCGTCACCTTGCTGTGATCCGGGTTGGAACGCTCGCAGCCGGAATAAAAACCCCGGCGGCAGAAAAAGCATTCGCCGCAGGAAATGGTGAAGGGCACGACCACCCGATCACCCACTTTCAGCTTCGAGTTTTGCTTGCCGACCTCCACGACCTCGCCCATGGTTTCGTGACCCATGATGTCACCGCTGCGCATCTCGGGCATCACGCCGTCGTAGAGATGGAGGTCCGAGCCGCAGATCGCGCAGGCGGTCACTTTGATGATGGCATCCCTGCCGTCCTGGATCTGGGGGTCGGGAACGCTTTCGCAACGGATGTCGTGCTTGCCATGCCAGGTCAATGCTTTCATGGAACGGTCCTCTTGGTTGAGCGTCCCGAACCTGTGGCAGACTATTTGGTTCCGGATATCCGGCATTGACCGCAGCTTTTGTCCGTCTGCCGCGTCTAGCTTCGGTCCAGGAACTTCCTTTTGAGCGCCATGTCATGGTCAATACAGCGTCGGCGCAGGATGAGAAGGGCTGGGACAAGCCCGGTTTCCAAAGCCCCGAACGCCCAAAGCCTCTCGGAGGGGCTTTGTCTGGATCGCGGGGTATTTTTTGTTTGCGGGGTTAGGGTTTGCCCCTGGGGACTTCCGGTTATCGTGAGCTTGGCGACGGAGGC
>UBYX01000014.1 GCA_900469955.1 Hyphomicrobiales bacterium
CCTCTTTCATGCCATCTCCTGTTACGATCGCTGTTGCGATCTCGATTGGCCGGCATGCCGGGCGGCGACGGATCCCATGGCCATGCCGGCGATCGCCTCGGATCGGCCGGCCGATTTTAATGCTGGTCGGGTCTTTTTCCCCGTCCGGCCCGCCGGCCGGCCAAAGGCCGTGCCCTCAAAGACAGGTTGTGATGCCGCCGTCGACATAAAGCGTGTGCCCGTTCACGAAGGAGGAAGCCTTGCCGGACAAAAACACCGCGGCGCCCACCAGTTCCTCGACATTGCCCCAGCGGGCCGCCGGGGTTCGTTTCTCCAGCCAGCCGGAGAATTCCGCACTGTCGACCAGCGCCTGGTTCAGCGGCGTCCTGAAGTAGCCCGGCGCGATTGCATTCACCTGCAGGCCGTGTTTGGCCCAGTCGGCGCACATGCCGCGTGTCAAATTCTTCACCGCCCCCTTTGTCGCCGTATAGGGCGCAATGCCGGGCCGTGCGAGCTCGCTCTGCACCGAAGCGATGTTGATGATCTTGCCGCGCCCGCGGCCGATCATGTGGCGGGCCACCGCCTGGCCGACATAAAAGACGCTCGACACATTGGTCTTCAAGAGTTGTTCCCAGCGGTCGGCCGGAAATTCCTCGAGCGGGGTGCGGAACTGCATGCCGGCATTGTTGATCAGGATGTCGATCGGACCGACTTCGGCCTCGATCGCATCGACGCCACGTTTGACCGCATCCGGATCGGTGACGTCGAAGTCCGAGACCGAAACAACGCCATGGCCCTCATCCTGGAGAACACCCGCCGCGGCCAAAAGCTTGCCCCGATCGCGGCCGTTCAAAACCACCGACGCACCGTGCTCGGCAAGCCCCCGCGCCAGCGCAAGCCCAATCCCCTGCGACGATCCCGTCACCAAAGCCCGAAAACCACTCAAATCAAACAACGGAAAGGTCATTCAAATCTCGTTCAAAAGAGAGACAGCCGCTTCGTGAGACGACCAAGGCCGTGGTTCAGATGTCGACGACCAGGCCCTTGGCCTTCAACACCGGCTCCAGCTTGCTCACCTCGATCACCGACTTGCCCTGCTTGTAGGCCTCGATATAGCCAGCTTCGGCATCTTCTCGGGCCTGAGAAAGCTCGGCTGCCTCCTTGACTTCGGCGCGTCTGACAACAACCAGTCCGTCGGCGTCGCCAACGATGACATCGCCGGGATTGATGATTTCCCCGCCGACGATGACCGGATCATTCACCGCAGCAATCGTTTCCTTGACCGTGCCCTTGATGCAGACGCTGAGCGAAAAGACGGGGAAACCGAGGTCTCTCAGCTGAAGCGTGTCGCGCACGCCGGTATCGGTCACCAGACCGCCGATGCCCTTGGCGAGGCAGGCATTGGCAAGAACGTCGCCGAACGAGCCTGCCTCCTCGTATTCGCCAGCCGATACGACAATGATATCGCCCGGCTTGGCGTAGTTGATGGCAAGCTGCAACATGATGTTGTCGCGCGGCGCACATTTGACCGTAAACGCCGGGCCGCACAGCTTCATGCGGTAGTCCACCGGCTTCAAGCGGGAGGAAAGCGCTCCTCGGCGACCCTGAGCTTCATGGATCGTCGCCGGCGAGAATTTGGAGATTGCTTCGATATCGGCTTTGCTCGGTCGCTCGGCAATGTCTTTGATGTGGATCATGGAAACCTCCCACGGTTGGACCGGTGGCGGGCATTCCCCGCCACCTGTAGTTATCGTTTCGCTGAGGTAGAGTGCCTTACGGGATCGGGTCGAACTTCAGTTCGGAAAGCGGTACGACCTTGTCCGTGCGCGTCATCTTGTATTCGGTGCTCGGGCCAAGCCACTTGTCCCAGATCTTGTTGATCTCGCCGGATGTGTCGAGCTTGCGAAGCACTTCGTTGATTTTCGCGGTCAGCGCCGGGTTGTCCTTGGCCATGCCAATACCGATCGGCTGGAACAGCATGGGCTCCTCGATCATCCGCATCTGCTTGCCCTTGGTCTTCGATTCATTGACGAATTTCGTCGTTGTCATGGTGTTCGCCACCATACCGCGCGCCTTGCCCTGCTGAACGGCGAGATAGGCCGAAGCAGTATCCTGGAAGGTCAAGGGCTCGGACTTGTTGAGCTTGATCGACATTTCCGAGGTCGAGCCCTTTGTCGAAGCGACGCGCTGGCCCTCATAGTCGGATTTCTTCTTGCCAGGATCATCAGCCGGGACGATCAGCATTTCCTTGGCGAGATAATAAGGGTCGCTGAACTGGATCTGTTCTGCGCGGCTCAGGGTATAGGCCAGATTGGCTACGGTGATATCGACGCGACCAAGCTTGACTTCCGGAACGCGGGCTTCGACCGACACAGGCTTCACTTCCGCCTTGACGCCCAGTTCCTTGGCAATCGCATTGCAAAGATCGACGTCGAAGCCGGCCATTTCGCGCGTCTTCGGATCTGGCGCCGCGAAAGGCGGAACATCCGCAAACGTGGCGCAGCGAAGCGTCTTGGCGGAGATGATCGTATCGAGCTGATCCGCCTTTGCCGGCGAGGCCAAAGCCACGCCTCCAAGTGCGGCCGAGAGGATGAGGCATTTCCAGTTCATTGCTGTTCTCCTTTGTTTTTAGTCGTGAGTATCAGTGACGCAAATCGGCAAGAAACCGCTGGGCACGTGGGTGGCGGGGATGCTTGAAGAACTCTTCCGGCGGAGCCATTTCGAGTATCTCCCCGGCATCGATGAACCAGACGCGATCGGCGACGTCGCGAGCAAAGCCCATTTCATGGGTGACGCAGAGCATGGTCATACCCTCGGCAGCCAGGCCCTTCATGACCGTGAGAACTTCACCGACCATTTCCGGATCGAGCGCGCTCGTCGGTTCGTCGAAGAGCATCACCGGCGGCTCCATGGCGAGTGCACGGGCAATTGCCACCCGCTGCTGCTGGCCGCCGGACAGCTGACCCGGATAGGCCCCAGCCTTATCGGCGAGGCCGACGCGATCGAGAAGCTTCAGCGCTTTGTCACGCGCGATGCCGGGCGCGACGCCCTTCACCCGAATGGGCGAAATCGATACGTTTTCGACCACAGAGAGATGCGGAAACAGATTGAAATTCTGGAACACGAAGCCGATGCGGCTGCGCAGCAGGTTGAGTTCCTTGGTCCGCATGGGAGCATGGATGTTCTGGCCGTCGAAGGTGATCGCACCGCTGTTGATTTCCTCCAGGCGGTTGACCGTGCGGATGAGTGTGGACTTTCCTGAACCCGACGGCCCGCAGATCACAACCACCTCGCCTCTGATAACTTCGGCCTCGATACCCTTCAGAACCGGGTAATTGCCGTAGCTCTTGCAGACGTTCGAAATACGGATTGCCTGCTGCTGGGGCGACGATGCTGATGTGGTCATAGCTGCTCCGATACGATTTTGGCCTGCGCAAGCGACAGGGACGCTGGATCACTCGCCGGGCCTGAACGCCGGCGGGAGATGCGTCGCTCGACGGCGTTTGCGAGGTATGTGAGGCTCCAGCAGATCGCGTAGTAGACGACCGCCAAGATGAGAAAAACCTCAAACGGCTGCGTCAGAAGCTGATTGTTGACCTGGCTTGCCGCAAATGTCAGGTCGGGCACGTTGATCACATATCCGAGCGTCGTGTCCTTGATCGTCGCGACAAAGGTAGAGATCATGCTCGGGATCATGTTGTAGAGCGCCTGGGGCAAGATGATGAAACGCATCGCGCTGAGATAGCTGTGCCCCAGAGCGCGGGCGGCATCCATCTGCCCTTCGCCAAGCGCGACGATGCCGGCCCGTACCACTTCGCTCAGGAAAGCGCCCTGATAGATGACGAGCGTCGTCAGCATGGTGACGAAACTCGGCACATCGGCTCCCGTCAGCAGCGGCACGAGGAAATAGCTCCAGAGAATGAGCATCAGGAGCGGCACGCCTCGGGTCACGTAAACCAGCACTGTCACCGGCCACCGCAATAGCGGCCATTTCGACAGCCGTGCCAGTGCGAAGAGGATGCTGACCGGGAAGGCTAGCGCTATACTGAGCGCCGAGAGGATCAGCGTATTGGCAAGTCCGCCAAGGGGACCGTTCGGATACTGACCGATCAGCAGCAGAAGCCAGTAGTCGTTGATGATGGTGATGATGTCGCCGATCATGCGCGCGCACTCCGCATGGGATCGGCGCGCATCGACAGATAGGCGCCACCACTCATGATCAGGAGCGAGAAGACGAGATAGAGAACCGTGCCGATCAGATAGATCTCGAAGGTGCGGAAGCTGAGGTTCTCGATCTCCTTCACGGCATGCGTCAGTTCCGGCGCACCGATGACGATGGCAAGACTGCTGTTCTTGAACAGGGAGACGCTGTGGTTGATGAGCGGGGGCAGGCCGTTACGCACACCCTGCGGCATGATGATGTAACGCATTGCCGAGAGATAGCTGTGCCCCAGGGCCTTGGCCGCTTCCATCTGGCCCGGGCTGACGGAGCGCAGACCGGAACGAAGATCCTCGCTGAAATAGGCCGCCTGACAAAGTCCGAGACCAATAACCGCAAATATCGTTTCGGCATTGTGGGCGGCGAGCCATGAGGTCAATCCGTCCGGCAACAACGTGAATATGCCAAAATACCAGAGCATGAGTTGCACGAGGGTTGGCACATTGCGATGGTACGAAACATAGGCTTTCACGACCGGTTCGCCGAACCGCATTGGCGACATCCGCAGCGCCAGAAGAAGGATGGCGAGTGTCATGGCGAGCAGCCACGAGCCGAGATAGATGACGAAGGTCATCTCGATGCCGTGGACAAGCATCGAGACATAGTCCGACCTGCCCAGGATTGCGGAGAGATCGAACCCGTTCACCGCTTTGGACCTTCGGAGGCGCCAGGGGCCGCCTGGGGTTTTGCGGTCTGAAGGCCGCCCATGACCTGCAGCGTGGGGGTGATCTCCATATGTCCGATGTTGACAGCGACAGGCGCGGCAATTGCAAAAGCGATCGCCTCGGCAATATCGGAAGCCTGCGGCAGTTCAAAGCCATCGATGAAGCGTTCGCGAACAGAAGGATCGTCGCCGTGGACATGATTGAAGATGTCGGTAGCGACCCTGCCCGGGCAGATTTCCGTCACCCGTACCCGTTTGCCGAAGGCGTCGATGCGCAACTGGTTCGACAGCATCGCGACGCCGGCCTTTACGGCATGGTAGGTGGAATTGCCGCCGAAATTGTAGTTGCCGGCAATCGAGGAGATGTTGACGACATGCCCGCGGTCGCGGGCCACCATTCCGGGCACGACGAGGCGGCAAATATGCAGGACGGCGCGAAGATTTACGTCGACGAGGAGGTCGATGTCCCCCTCATCCGCTTCTAAAAACTTCTTCGGCCGGTCGACGCCGGCGTTGTTGACGAGGATGTCGAACTCGGTCTCAGCCGCGAGAGCCGCAATCGCCTTGCGATCGGTGACGTCGATGGCGTGCGCAATACAGCCCGTGCGCGCCGCCAGCTCCTGCAAAGGGCCGGCGCTTCGGGCAATCGCATGCACCTCGATGTTTTCGCGTCGAAGCCGCTCCACCACCGCAGCGCCGATGCCGGACGAAGCGCCGGTGACCAACGCGGTCTTGTAATCGGAGAATGGCATTCTGATCCCCTTGTTGTTGTCATGGAGATTAGCGGACCTTTAAGGCCTTGCCTAAGACCGATTATCTTTGGAGCAATAAGCAACTTTTATGGAGGCCAATGCTCAGCCGCCGACCGGGCAGACGGCATCGAAAACCGCGGCTTCAACCGTGACCAATCTGCCTTGCGGGGCGCGCGGCGTTGCAAAAGATCGGCACGTCTGTAAACATGTGCCTTGAACGATCAAAGAACAAAAATCCCTATGGATATCAGACGCTTCAAATCTTTCATCGCAATTGTCGACAGCGGCAGCATCACGCGCGCGGCGGATATTCTGCACCTTGCCCAGCCGGCACTGAGCCAGCAACTGGCGGCATTGGAGGAGCATTTTGGCCAGAAGCTGCTGATCCGCAGCCAGCAGGGCGTCAGCATGACCGATGCGGGACATGCGGTCTACCGGCATGCTCAGATCATTCTTCGCCAGATGGAGCAAGCGCAGGCAGACGCAGCCGCAGCCGGAAACTCGCTTGCGGGGCGCGTTTCGGTGGGTCTGGTGCCGTTCAGCAGCGCCGCCACGCTTTCGGTCGACCTTCTCGCCGAAACGAGAAAACGGCATCCGGGCATTCTGCTTCATTTGACGGAAAGCGTCGGTCAAACCTACAGCCAGATGATCATGAACGGTCGGCTGGAGATGGCGCTGATCCATGGGACCGGCCCAATCAAGGGCGTCCGTTTCGAACCGATCCTGGGTGAGGAATTCTATCTGGTCGCGCATCGTGACTTCGCCATCGGAGCGGACGCGAAACCGATTCCGGTCGGCGCCTTGGACGGCATGCCGATGCTATTGCCGCCGGCCTACAATTTCGTGCGCCGCGCCGTAGATACGGCATTCGCGCGCAGCCGGATCAATCTCAAGGTCGTGGCGGAAGTGGAAATCGTCCGAACCCTTGCCCGCGCGGTCGGCGGCGGCCTCGGTGCCACAATCATGCCCAAAGCCATTGCCGACCGCATCGTATCTGAATCCAGCGAACCTCTCGTCTGCAGGGTCATATCCCCGCGCATCGAAGAAACCCTATCGCTTTGCACAGCCGACCAGGGCTCGCTGTCGGAACCGGCATTCGCCGTGAAGGATATCCTCGTCGAACTGACCGAGCGGCTGAAGCTATAGGCTCTCTTTCCGCCGGCAACCGCATACGACGGAGATCAAATCATCGTCAGCGCATGTCCTTGCAGAACTGGGCAATGCGGGCGCAACCTTCGCTCAGCATCTCCATGCTCGTGGCATAGGAAATGCGGAAATAGGGGCTCATTCCGTAGGCTGCGCCCTGTACGGTCGCAACATGGTGTTCATCCACCAGCGCCATGACGAAATCGACGTCAGTCTCGATCTTCCGTCCGCCCTTGCTGGTTTTTCCGATCAGCCCGGAAATATTCGGATAGATATAGAAGGCGCCTTCAGGCTTGTGGCAGCGCAGACCCTCGATCTCAGACAGCCTGTCCAGGACGAAATCACGCCTTTCGCGATAGATCCCTGCGCGCTCTTTGAGGAGATCCTGCGGCCCCTCGAGAGCGGCGATTGCCGCAGCCTGTGTCAGAGTGGCAATGCCGCCGCCATTTTGACCGTTGACGTTGCTGATCGCGGCCATCAACTCTTTCGAGCCGCTGGCGCAAAAACCAAGCCGCCAGCCGGTCATCGCATAGGCCTTGGAGACGCCGTTCATCGTCAGGACGCGGTCGTGGAGCTTTGGCTCGACCTCGGCGATGGTGCAGAATTCGAAGTCGTCATAGACCAGATGTTCGTAGATGTCGTCGGTCAGGATCCAGACATGGGGATGGCGCAGCATGACCTCGGCAATCGCCGCCATCTCGGCGCGGGAGCAGGCCGCTCCGGTCGGATTGTTGGGGAAATTCAGGAAAAGCCATTTGGTACGCGGTGTGATCGCTGCTTCGAGGTCTTCCGCCCTGAGTTTGAACCCCGCCTGCTCGAAGCAGGGGACTGAAACCGGGATACCGCCGGCGAACTTGACGATATCGGCATAGCTGACCCAAGAAGGCGTCGGGATGATAACCTCGTCCCCGGCATTGCAGGTCGCCAACATCGCATTGAAGATAACCTGCTTGCCGCCACCGGAAACGACAATCTGACCGGCATCGTAGTCGAGGTTGTTGTCGCGCTTGAACTTCTTGATGATCGCCGCCTTCAGCGCAGGCGTCCCGTCCATAGGCGGATATTTCGTATCCCCGCCAAGCGCGGCGGCATGCGCGGCCTCGACGGCATGAGCGGGCGTCGGGAAATCTGGTTCGCCGGAAGACATGCTCACGACCTTGATGCCCCTGGCGGCCAGTTCCCTGGCGCGCTGGGTCATGGCAGCGGAGGCGGATATTGAAACATTTTTCAGACGATCGGCTGTGACGGACATCAGCATGAAACCTTCGATTATGGATTGAATGAGGCACAGCCCGCGGGCGGGCATGTGTCAGCTGGCGAGCTGGGCAGCAGGCGCAAGGGTTGCGCCGGTGGCTTCGATCTCGCTGCGCACGAGGCGTGCAAGCTCAAGGGAACCGGGTGTGTCGCTGTGAACAAGGATCGAGCGCGCCGGCATGGCAATGACCGTGCCGTCAATGGCTTCGACGGTACCTTCAAGAAGAAAGCGGCGTACGCGTACCCGCACCGAAGCTTCGTCCTTGACCAGCGCACCGGGCAATCCGCGGGCAACCAGCTTGCCTTCGGCATCGTAGGCGCGGTCGGCCAGAAACAGAGCCAGCGTCTTGAGCCTGACCCGCTTTGCCGCTTTCTCGATCTCGCTGCCTGAGGTCACGAAAACCACAAGATTTCGATCCACCGCCGCAATGGCGTCCATCATCAGATCGGCAAGCGCCGGATCGCGATTGACCATGTTGCCCATGGCCGCGTGAAAACTGAAATGGCCGACGTTCACCCGCTCGCTTCTGGCGATCGCCATCAGGGCGCCAAGCTGATACAGCATCTGCTGGCGCAGTTCATCGGGCTCGAACGGCATCTCCCGGCGCCCAAAGCCCGGGCGGTCCGGCAGGCCCGGATGAGCGCCGATGCCGACACCGTTCTGCTTGGCCAGCCGCACCATACGGGCCATCGTATCCGGATCGCCTCCGTGGAAGCCGCAGGCGATATTGGCCGAAGACACGACCTTCATCATCGCCTCGTCGTCGCACAGCCGGTAAGGGCCGAAACCTTCGCCCATATCTGAATTCAGATCGATCTCCATCACCTGCTCCGTTTGGTCGGCCCGCTATCTCAACTCGACTTAAGCCATCGCCTTCAGGGCGCGCTTGATCAGTCCTGATGTACGGCGCACATCCTCGATATAGCTCGCTACCGCCTGTTCAATTGCACGCGCCTCGGCATACGACGACCGAACGAACTGCAGGCGTGTGCCGATTCGAGCCTGTCCGAGCCGCCACAAATCACATTCGATGACGCCCGCGATCTTCGGATATCCGCCTGCCGTGTTTGCATCGCTCATCTGCACAATCGGTTCGCCGCCGGGTGGAACCTGGATCACACCGGGTACGACGCCATGGGAGCGCATTTCCACAGTCTCCATCGGCACGACGGGATCGCCGGAAAGGCGATAGCCCGTACGATCGCTGCGGGAGGAGATCCGCCAGGTTTGGCCCCAGAAGGCTTCGCCATCGCCGGCGAACAGCCTATGCTCGCCAGCCGGCAGGGCGCGGATCAGCAAAGAGCCCTCGGCGGACCGAGGAAAGAATGCGCGAAGCGCAACTGCCGGTTCGACCACCCCTAGGCCTGACGCCGGTATCGGAAGAATACCGGCTTCCTCCCCGACCGTGATCCGATCGCCTTTTTCCAGGGGACGCCCGGCATTGCCTCCGAAGTTGCCGCGAAGCGACGTACTGCGGGAACCCATGATGCAAGGCACATCCACGCCGCCACCGATGGCAACATAGGCACGCGCCAGCTTGGGTGGCTGCTTCAGCTCAAGAACCTGTCCGACCTCCGCATTATATGCGTACCATGGAAGTAGCTCGATCCCGTCCAGCAGCGGGTTGCCGTCGGTGCCCGACACCACGAACGCCGACCGCCGTTTAAAAATGAGGCGGAACGGGAAGGTCTGGATTTCGAGCACTGCCGCCCCCTCGGCATTGCCGACGAGAATATTGCCGATCTTGACTGCGAGCGGGTCCATTGCGCCGCTGGCGGATACGCCAATATCACGATAGCCGGGACGTCCGAGGTCCTGCACGGTATTAAATGGACCGGTCTCGACAATCTCGATCACAACTCGATCCTCGCTGGCAGGAAACGAACCGTATCGCCCGGGGCCATCATGGCGGGCGACGCCGACGTCGGGTCGAACATCTGCATTTCTGCAAAGCCGATCGAATTCCAACCATTCGGGCCGGTAAGCATCGCCACACCTGTCTGCATGCCGCCGATGGTCACGCAGCCCTTCTCCATCCTCAGTGATGGAACCGTTTTTCTGGGCATGTAGATGCGCGGATCAAGACCGTGCAGATAGCCGAAGCCAGGCGCGCTACCGAGCGCGAACACCCGGTAGGTCGCCTCGTGATGGATACGGACAACGTCCCGATCACTGAGGCCGGACAGATCGCAAAGCGCCGGCAAGTCGGTTGCGTGCTGACCACCATAATGGACCGGAATCTCTATCGTCTTTCCCTTGAGATCGATACTGCGGGCATTGTCCCAAGCTTCCAGCAGCCGGTCGACAACGACATCAGGATCCTCCGGCGTCTCTTTTAGGATCGCCAGGATGTTGGTCATCCCGGGGATGATTTCCGCGATATCGGACCACCCTTTTACCTGCTGGGAAAGGGCCCAGATCCGGCGCTGGGCAGCGAGGTCGAAGTCTCCGGGCGCTTCAAGCAGGAAGGACCTCGCGCCGATCGATGAGACCCGTGCGCGGGCTTTTGTCGAGGATAAGATTTCGCGCTGCAGGGCGTGGCTGTTCGATGGAGCGATCATGATTGGACCTCGATCTCGAACAGGGGAGCGCCATATCCAACCATAGCGTCCGCTTCTGCAAGCAGCTTGGTGACGGTTCCGGAGCGACCGGCGGAAACGGGTAGGAGAACCGGCCCGACGCGGATAAAACCGAGGACATCGGTTGCGCAAATCGCGCGCGGCAGAGAGCTGACCTCGGCGGACCCCGATCGGTGGGCAACGCAGAAATATCCCGCCAGCGGAGCCCTGACGAGAACTGGGGAAACCGAACCGGGTTGAGCCGACCTATTTGATCCGATCTTCGCTTCGCCCGCACTGGAAACAACGATACGAAGCTGACCGGAAGGCGCCGAAATCTCGAGGCCGGCCACGCCGGCAGCGGTCAATGCATCGGTCAGGAATGCGATGGTCGCCGGATCGCTGAAATCGATCGCACTCATCGCGCTCCCCGCTGCTTTAGCCATTGCTCGAGATAATGGATATCCGTCTCGCCACGTCCGAAAGCCTCGTCCTCAAACAGCGCGCGCAGCAACGAGAGGTTTGTCGCAATTCCACCAATCCGGGTTCGGGAGAGCGCCTCACGCATTTTTATCATCGCCTCCGCGCGCGTTGGCGCATGAACGATCAGTTTGCCGATCAATGAGTCGTAGTAAGGCGATACTTTATAGCCTGCATGGATATGGGTATCGACCCGAATACCCTCCCCCTCCGGCAGGACGAGATCGCTGATGACACCCGCCGAGGGCAGGAAATTGTCTGGATCTTCGGCATTGATGCGGCATTCGAAGGAATGGCCCTCGCACTGGACATCCGCTTGGCTCACCTCCAGCGGATTACCCTGCGCCGCCTTGATCTGCGACTGCACGATATCGAGCCCGCTCGTCATCTCCGTGACAGGGTGTTCGACCTGGAGCCGCGTGTTCATCTCGATGAAATAAAACGCGCCATCTTCATAAAGGAATTCGAAAGTCCCGACGCCGCGGTAGCCGACCTGCCGGCAAGCCTGGACGCAAGCCAGACCGACCGGACCGATAACCTCGGGCGGGATGCCTGGCGCAGGCGCCTCCTCCACGACCTTCTGATGACGGCGCTGCATTGAGCAATCGCGGTGCCCGAGCCAGACGGCGCTGCCATGGATGTCGCACAGAACCTGTATTTCAATATGACGGGGATGCTGGAGAAACTTCTCGATATAGAGAGACGGCGAGCCGAAGGCCTGCTGCGCCTCTTCGCGCGTCAGCGCTATGGCTTCATGCAATCGGCCTGCCTCCTGGACAACGCGCATGCCGCGCCCGCCTCCGCCGCCAGCCGCCTTGATGATGACCGGATATCCAATTTCCAGGGCAATCCGCTCAACCGCCGCCGGGTCATCCGGAAGCGCCGTATCCGGGCCGGGCACGCATGGCACCCCGGCCGCCATCATCGCGCGCTTTGCAGAAATCTTGTCGCCCATGGTCGCGATCGAAGACGCATCGGGGCCGATGAACACCAGGCCCGCCTCCTCGACCACCCTGGCGAATTCGGCATTCTCGGACAGAAAGCCATAGCCAGGATGGATGGCCCCTGCTCCGGTCAGGCGCGCGGCGAGCAGAAGAGCATCCTTGTTCAGGTAGCTTTTCGCCGCACTCGAGGGCCCGATGCAGAGAAAGCTGTCCGCCGTCCGGCCGTAGGACGCCTCGCGGTCGGCCTCGGAGCAAACTGCAACCGTTTTCAAGCCGAGTTCGCGGCAGGCGCGCTGGATGCGAACTGCGATCTCTCCACGATTGGCGATGAGTACCGTATCGAACTGCTTGTCCGAAGGCGCAACCTTGTCGATCGATCCGGGCATCATGCAATCTCTGCCAGCACGTCACCGGTCTCCACTTCCCCGCCGTCGATTTCCGTCAGGCACATGATCCGACCGGCACGAGGCGCGGTTATGGTGTTGAAGACCTTCATCGCTTCGATGATGAAGAGTGTCTGCCCCTCCTCCACCGTGTCACCGAGCCCGATGAACGGCTCCTGCCCTGGAGCTGGTGACCGATGCAGAACACCGAAGACAGGCGCCTTTACCGGAAAAGCCGGAGCTTGCCCGTCTACAGACGATGCGTTGCGACCTGACCCGTCGATGTCTGTTGTTTCCAGCGACGCCGGCCTGGCCGATGCGACCTGACCCGGTGTCCGAAAAATGCGAACCGTCACGTCCTTCTCTGTGACCGTCAGTTCGGTAACGTTCGATCGGCCGACAAAATCGATCAGCGTCTTTATTTTCGACAGGTCCATGAGCGTGCTCGGTATTTCGCATCCTGCTGACAACCCGGATTATCCGGCTCGCAATCAGTTGCATTCTTCCGTAACACGATGACCCGCCCGATGGGGTCAGACGAACTTTTGATGACCAGGCGTTCATGCCTGGTCGCGCTGCGGATCGCCCAGCGCTGGCGATTTCCACCGCCTGGTCTTAACCCTTGACGCCGGAGGAGATCATGACCGCCTCAGTGACCCTTTTCTGGAATATCAGGTAGGCGAATGCGACGGGCATGGCACCCAGCAGCGCGACCGACATGAGACGGGCATAGAACACTCCGAATGCATCATTGACCTGAGTGATCCCGACAGGGATCGTCATCATATCCTCTGTCGTGACAGCAAGGAACGGCCAGAGAAACTGGTTCCATGCCATGATGAAGGTGATGATGGCGAGCGCGGTCGTGATGCCCCAGTTGAGCGGCAAGTAAATCTTGAACAGGAGCGTATAGTCTCCTCCTCCGTCGAGAACCACCGCTTCGCGCATTTCCTTAGGCACGGCATCGAAAAACTGCTTATAGACGATGATCACCACTGGAACGATGAGCTGCGGCAGGATGATGCCGGCCCAGGTGTTGATAAGCCCGAGGTCGTTCATCAGGATAAACTGGGTGACGACGAGTGCCTGGGACGGCACCATGAAACTTGCCAGCACAATGCCGTAGAGAAGACGGCGCCCGGGGAAGCGCAGCTGTGAAATCGCGTAGGCGCACATCATGCCCGTGACTATGACGGTCACGGTTATGATCATCGCCGTGCCGATTGAGTTGAGATACCAGTTGAGGATGTTCGAGTTCCAGAGGATGTCGACGTAGGCGCCGAGATTGAACTCATCCGGGATCACCCCAGCGTCATTGGAAACCACACGCTCCTCCGTGCGGATGGAGGTGATGAAGGCCCAGTAGAGCGGGAAAATCCACAGCGCGGCAGCCAGGAAGGTACTGATGGTCAAGACCGCATTTTCGACCTTGCGGATGTTTCTCATCGGCGTCCTCCGGCTCGCAAAATCTGAAACTGCAGCACTGACAACACTGCGATAACCACAAACAGGATAAGTGCGATAGCCGAGGCGTAACCGCCATGATTGAGCTGGAAGGCCTCGCGATAGACCATCAGCAGCAGGACATAGGAAGAGTTGAATGGGCCGCCGCTGCTGAGAAGGTAGACCTGATCAAAGATCTTGAGCTGCAGGATGAGTTGCAATGTGAGCACCAAAGCGGTGACCGGCCAGAGCAGAGGCCAGGTGACCCTGGCAAAAAGCTGCCATCGCGTCGCGCCATCGAGTTGTGCCGCCTCATAATAATCCTTCGGTATATTTCGGAGGCCAGCAATGAACAACAGGATGTTGAACCCGTTCGTCCACCAGATCGTGACGAGCGCTACCATGGGCATTACCCAATAGGGGTTTTTGAAGACGGGGACCGGCTTGCCGTAGAAGAACGATATGACAGGCTGCAGGACCCCAAACTGGAAATCCAACATCCAGGTCCAGATCTGCGTCACGACGGAGACCGGCAGAATATAGGGTAAAAAGAAGACGGCGAGCGCAAGCGCCTGCAGGGAGCCGCGCAGGCGCGTGATCATGAGCGCGATGCTCAGCGCCAGGGCGGTTGTTGGAATAACTGTCAGCAGGATAAAGTAGCCGTTGTTCCTCAAGGACGTGAAGAACAGCTTGTCGGTCAGGAGCCTTTTGAAATTGTCGAGCCCCACCCAGGCGCCGGGGCCGATCAGCGGTGAATTGGTCAGGCTGAGCTCGACGAGGCGGATAGCGGGATAAAGAAAGACTAGCGCAAAGATGAGCACGAAGGGTGCCACTAAGGAGGCTGCGACCGCCACCTCTCTGCGCCGGTTTGTAAGCATTGCCACGTCTGGAACCCTCCTTGAGGAACAGAGGGCCGCGTCCTTGAAAGACGCAGCCGCTCTCATTCCATCACTTCAGTGCATTCACGAGGTCGGCCTTGACCTGCTCAGCGGCCGCCAGAGGTTCGGCATAGCCATGAATGGCTGGCGATATGATGTTGATCGCCGCGTCATAAGCTGGCGAAGCAACGCCTGCGATCGGCGAGCGCGGATCGTAGGATGCCGTGCCGGCCAACGCCGAATAGGTGGCGTTCGGTTCCATCTTCTTGAATTCGTCGCTCTCAGCAACCGACTTGTAGGCCGGAATGTGACCTGCATCAGCCCAGGAGATGGCGTTCTTTTCCATCCAGCCGACGACAGTCATGACCGCCTTGCGCTTCTCAGGCGACATGCGGTTGTTCTTGGCAAGCGCAAAGGCGTGCGAGTCGGCCCAGGTGGTCTGGGCTCCCATCAGCTTCGGAACCTGCACCGCACCCCATTCGAAGCCGAGTGTTCCTTTCTTCTTGAGGTCAACCATGGTCGGCACTTCCCACACGCCGTTCAGCATGAAGGCCGATTTGCCCGAGGTGAAGAGAGCGACCGAGGCCTCGTATGCAGCCTGTTCCGGCTGCCACCCGTTGCTACCCCACTTGGTCATCACCTCGATGGCTTTTGCAGCCTTTTGCAAGTTCTCGCCGGGCAAGACCTCGTTGCCGGCGATCAACTCGCCTCCTTGCTGGCGAAGCAAGGTATAGAAGACACGATAAGTACCTCCGTCGTCACCGGTGGCGTAGGTGACAGGCGCCTCGGCCCCCTTTTCCTTGGCAATCGCTAATGCCTCTTCAAAGTCCTTGAGGCTTTCGATGCCTGTCAGCTTTCCGTTTGCATCCAGAAAGCGCGAGCCTTCCAGATAGGTCTTGTTGTAGTAGAGAACGATGGAATGGATATCGAAAGGCACGGCATAGAGCTTGCCGTCGTCGCTGCTGGCAGCCTTTACCGATGCCTCGAAGAAGTCATCCTTGTTCAAGCCTGCATTTTTGAGATCCTCATTGGTGATCTCCTCCAGCACACCCTCCTCAAGACCCAGCGGCATGCGCGACAGATGATATGTCATTATGTCCGGGCCCTGGTTCACGGCAACGGCCGTGCGTACCTTGGTGTAGTAGGGAATGCCCCATTCCAGCGTCGTGCCGGTTATCTTGATATCAGGATGCTCCTGGTTGAAGCGGCTGATCAGTGCCTTCATCCGCACACCGTCACCGCCACTCAGGAAGTCCCACCAGGTGATGTTCTCCTGCGCGAAAGCCGGTATTGCCATCAACGCGATAGCGCCCGCCGCAAGTAATTTTCTGTATCGCATAACCGTCTCCTCCACCGTTCATGCCGCCCATCTCCTGATCGGCGGCGGTTGAAACCACTCCACGTCGATCCGTCAGCGCAGCCGTGTTCCGTCCTCGCCGAAAACAAGCACCTCCCCGGCGTCGGCCGTGAGCGAGATGGTCTTGCCATCCAGGCTTTCGCGCCGACCGCGAGTTTCCACGATGATCTCCTTGCCATCGGCTACTCGTGCATGAAGGTAAGACACTCCCCCAAGGTCCTCCTCCATCTCGACCGACGCCTTCAATCCGTCGCCGGAAATATGCAGATGTTCAGGTCTTAGCCCGACTTTCACTTGGGTTCCCTCACCCACATCGGCGCGGACGTTTGCCAACAGTTCCGTGTGCAGACCGATCAAGCCGATCCTCAACATCTCGCCTTGGCGCCCCGACACCCGGCCATCGAGGAAGTTCATCGCCGGTGAGCCGATAAAGCCGCCGACGAATTGGTTGTCAGGATCGTCATAGAGATCGAGAGGCCTTCCGGCCTGCTGCAGCCTACCGCGCTTCAACACGAAAATGCGGTCGGCCAGGGTCATCGCTTCCACCTGGTCGTGGGTCACGTAGATCATGGTGGCGCCGATCTGCTTGTGCAGCCTTGCAAGTTCGATGCGCATCTGAACGCGCAGTTCCGCATCGAGGTTGGACAATGGTTCGTCGAACAGGAAGACCTTCGGCTGGCGGACGATGGCCCGGCCAATGGCAACGCGCTGGCGCTGTCCTCCAGACAGCTCCGACGGTCGTTTCTTGAGATGCTCATCAAGATGCAGGATGCGAGCGGCCTCGTGCACCATCTCCGCGACACGGGCCTTTGGGGTTTTCTTGAGCCTCAACGAGAAGGCCATATTCTCGAAGACCGTCAGATGAGGATAAAGCGCGTAGGACTGAAAGACCATCGCGACTTCCCGTTTGGCGGGCTCGATATCCGTGACATCACGCCCCTCGATCGAAATCGAGCCGCCCGACGTATCTTCCAATCCCGCGATCATCCGAAGCAGCGTCGACTTTCCGCAGCCCGACGGGCCAACGAAGACCGCAAAGTTGCCCGTGGGGATCTCCATGTTGACATCATGAACGACCCCAACGGTCCCGAAACTCTTGCTGACATTCCGTAAGGTAACTCCCATGGCTTTCCCCTCAGCCGACCCTCAGGCGCAGCACATGGTAGGAAAGCGCCGCAAGCGAACCCTTCACCTTCCCATCCTCAACACCGACGCCTGAACCCTTTTTCGGCACGACGTGGTCCGGCTTGTCGGGACCATTGGTATCGTTGAGGTCATAACCCTCCATGACATGGTGCTCGACGAGCGTGAGGTTGCCAAATCCGGTGAGCCCGATATCGAGCTCGGCTTTCTCGGTGAGATGACGGTTCACGATGAAGAGCGTGAGCAGGCCGTCGTCGCGATTGTTCACGGCCGCGACGTCCAGATAGGAGACATCGTCGGCCACGCTGCAATCGTAGGTCGGACCGTCGACAGCGACACGCAGTGCTTCACCGCGCCCGTAGATCGAAGCGAAGCGGTAGGGATGGTAGATCGTCTGACGCCAGGCTGGACCATTTTTTTCGGCACGAATAGGCGCGATAACATTGACGAGCTGCGCGATGCAGGCAATGCGCACCCGGTCGGAGCGGCGGATGAACTCGTTCAACAGCCCAGCGACAAAGAGGGCGTCCTCGAAATTGTAGGTTTCCTCCAGGAGCGCCGGGGCCTCCGGCCAATCCCAGGTCCGCCAACGGTGGCTGTCTTCTTCGCGAATGTGATACCAGACGTTCCATTCGTCGAAGCAGATATGGACGTCATTCTTCGCGCGCTTTTTCGACTTCACGTAATCGATCGCGCCCGCAATCGTTTGGATGTAGCGGCCGGTCTCTTCGATCTTGCCGAAGTAGTTGAGGGTGTCTTTGCTCTTGTTGCCGAAATATTTGTGAAGCGAGATGTAGTCCACGTTCTCGTAACACTCTTCGAGAACTTCGCGCTCCCATTCCGGATAGGTCGGCATTCCATCGTTCGAGCTGCCACATACGATTGCTTCGATCGAGCTGTCGAAGCTCTTGAACGCTTTTGCCGTTTCATTGGCGAGCCGTCCGTATTCGACGGCCACCTTGTGGCCGACCTGCCAAGGGCCATCCATCTCGTTTCCGAGACACCACATTTTGACGTTATGGCCGTCGTTCTTGCCGTGCGAGCGACGCAGATCGCTCCAGGCCGTCCCGGACGGGAAGTTGACGTATTCCAGGAAATTGCGGGCATCGTCGAGACCGCGTGAACCAAGATTGACCGCCAGCATCATTTCGATACCAGCCATCTGCGACCAATCGGCGAACTCGTTGATGCCGATCTGATTGGTCTCCTTTGACCGCCAGGCGAGATCGAGCCGGACCGGGCGCTGGTCACGCGGGCCGATACCATCCTCCCATCGATAGGCCGATACAAAATTGCCGCCCGGATAGCGTATCGCCGGGATGTTCAGGTCTCTCACGAACGAAAGTACGTCCTTGCGGAAGCCGCGCTCGTCTGCCTGGGGATGGCCGGGCTCGTAGATGCCACCATAGATCGCGCGTCCCATATGCTCGATGAAGGCGGAATAGAGCCGCTCGTCGATGTCGCTGATCTTGAAATCCCGATGAACGGCTACGCGTACCTTCATATCCGACTGCTCCGTATATCCAAATAAACGATATAGATCGTATTTTCAGATATAGTTTCGAGCCGGCATCGGAAAGTCAATCGGAAAGAATGCTGCAACGCAAAACATGCCGATGGCCGCGCGCTCGCCGCGTGGTCACCCTGCGGTCTTTAAACGAAGGATTATGTCTTGATCGTAGTTGCCGAAACCGCGGCCAAAAATATTAATTCCGCCGGGATGTTTTCCGTCCGCCTTGACCTCGACCCGAAGCCGAATGGACCGATGCTCATCAAGCTCGAGGTCTTGCGTATTCACATCGGAAATCTTGTAACCATCCACAAAAGTCCCCCTTGGCCCTACGGTCCACGTCTTCAGCATACCGTACTGAGATCCTTTCAGCTTCCACCAAGCCGGCGTATAAGTGCCCCGCCGATCACCGAAATCGCCGGGAGAAGTCCACACACCGATCTCCCGACCGTTGATGGACAAGACGATGTCCGACGGCCAGTTTGCCAATGTGCCCGGCACTTCGGAGCTGACCTCCATGACAATCTCGAGCCGCTCGATGCTATCGCCGCGCAGTTTGGCATTGTTTGGAAACTGATATTCCACGAAACCGCTGGTGAACCAGAGCAGGCTTGCTTTCATCCTCTCAGGGTCCATGAACGTCTCCGGCACGTCGAGAAGACCCAGAACGCCTTCGACAGAGCAAATTCCGCACGGGCCGGTGACGGCGTTATTGGTGTAAAGACCAAGCGGCATCGACACCTCGATCACGTCGGATGAGAGGGCTTGTGTCGTCGGATGGAACGTGACGATAAGCTCATCATAGACAGCGAAACAGATCTTCTGATTCCCTTTGCGGGCCTTCTGCATCTCAGTCCGGACAAGGCCGGCTTTCTCCAGGACCTGAAGATGGGCCGAAACGGAAGATTGCGGCAGATCGGACAGCTGCGCGAGATCGTTGACATTTATCCCGGGCCGTCTCGACAATTCCTTTAGAAGCTTTACTCGCGCGAGCGATGAAATGCCTTTGATCGCAGCAAGATCTTTCTCAGGATCGATAACCAGAAAGTTTGAACTCATCCGTCCGTCTCGTCGTATTGCTGAACTGTATCGGATTTTCCGATACAGTTCTAGAGCAAATACGGTATTCGATCATGGATGCGGATCACCAACGAGGTGCATGCCGGGAGGCTGCGAAAGAGGCGACGACGAGCCTACCGCCCGCTGCTGGATTTCAATCCGGCTGCAATGGCGTCCAGAACCACCCTGATGCGGTTCGGCAGGAACTGTCGGGAAGGATGCAATGCGTGAATGGGTAATGAAAGCTTGCGCCAACCGGCAAGTACCTCGACCAAACGGCCAGCTTCGACGTCCTCGCGGACCAATTGGGAGGGCGCATAAACAACGCCTGCTCCTGCAAGAGCTGCCACACGCAGTGCTTCGCCATTGTCGATCTCGATATTGCCACCTACGTCGACCGTGAAGCGTCCCGCCTCGTCCTCAAACGGCCATTGGTCCCGGGGCACCAGATTGAGGTTCAGCACGCACCGCCTGTCTCTGAGCTCCTGCGGGTCTTCAGGCTCACCGTAGACCCCAAGATAAGACGGCGCTGCGCAACAGACGAAGTCATAGGTGCCAATGCGCCGCGCAATCATCGACGATGGCTGCAGGTGCCCAATTCGAACTGCAAGGTCAAACCCTTCAGCGACCAGATCCACATTGCGGTCGCTCAGCTTAATCTCGAGGACAAGCGACGGGTGTTGCCTCGCAAACTCCGCGAGGATCGGCGTAATCTCCTTGATACCAAGCGTGGTGGGCGCGCTTAACCGCACACGGCCAGAAAGTGTGCCGGCGTCGGGACTGGCAATCTCGGCGAGTTCCTCCAGCTGTTCGATTACCTGCATCGCCTTCAAGAGGAAATTCGACCCGACATCCGTCAGGCGTTGCGTGCGTGTGGTACGCTCGATCAGTTTAGTGCCGAATTCATCCTCAAGCGTTTGAATGCGCCGTCCGACCATCGCCGGCGACACCTGCAGTCGTCGGGCAGCAGCCGCAAAACTGCCGGACGTTGCGGCCGCAATGAAGGTGCGAAGGTTTTCAAGGTCCGGCATTCGATACATTCTTGCAATATTAAAGATACATTTCTGCCAATTATCATCATAATTGGACCGAGCTACTTTGTCTCCATTGAAACCCGACGGAGACATAAAACATGAAAACTGCAATCATTGGACTTGGAAACATGGGCCGTGGTCTCGCACGGCGGCTGGCTGGTAGAACTGACCTCCTCCTTGCCGCTCGCAACGAAGCCGACGCCGCTGGCTTGGCGGCGACGCTCGCCGTCGAATGGTTGGCTATCCCTGAGGCGCTGGCGGCCGCCGACATTATCGTTCTCGGCCTTCCCTATTCGGCAGCTCTTGGCTTCGTCTCCGACGCGAAGATTGATGGCAAAATTCTCGTCGATATCAGCAACCCGCTCAAGGATGACTTCTCTGGATTGACGATTGGCCACGACACCTCCGCTGGCGAGGAAATTCAGAAACAGGCGGACGGCGCTGAAGTCGTCAAGGCCTTCAACACCATCTTCGCGGAGCTCTTCGACGCACCGCGAGAGGCAACCGCAAACGTTCCGGTTTTTGTTGCGGGTAATACCGCGAAAGCTGTCGAGGCCGTGGAACAGCTTGTCGTCACCGCAGGCTTTGCCGTCGAAAATGCGGGCGCGCTCGATGCGGCCAGGTTGCTTGAACCCGTTGGCATGCTCAATATCCGCCTTGGCTACGGGCTCGGTCGCGGCACTGCTATCGCGCCGGCCTGGCTTAAGATCGCCGCTTGAACCGCGAGGTTTGCCCACTCGCCTGCCGGCACGACAGCGCTTGTTTTCAGCGTTGCCGCGTCGACAGGCGTTTTTCCGCCGCGGTGTCTTAGTAGACTATCTCATTCATCGTGACGCTTGACCGTACATCAGATTGCGCGCCATCGCTTTGCGGCTGGAGGGCGCCGAGCGATGTGAAAACGGGGACCGCTGCAACATACATTGGCTCAGAGCACCTTCAACGCCGCGCCCGCAGCACCTGTCTTGCCAGATCGATAAACGCGCGCAACTTCGGCTGGGCTTGGGCACGCCTAGGAAAGTACAGGAAGAGGCCAGGCGTCGTCGGAAGGGCGCCTTGGAGAACACGGACAAGATGGCCATCAGCCAATTCACCGTCCACTGCAATATCGGCCACATAGGCGAGGCCGAGGCCGGCCCGTGCCCAGGAAACAAGCAGCGCACCGTCATTGACGATCAGGCTACCGGGCGGGTCGAGCGAAAAGCTTCGGCCATCGCGTTCGAATTCCCACCGATAGACCGCGCCGGAGCTCGGAAACCGATACCGAATTGCCTCATGATCGATCAGGTCTTCTGGCGTCTCCGGTCGACCGTGGACGGTCAGATAGGCAGGGCTCGCCACGACCGACCAGGCGATATCACGGGTCAGGCGCACCGCTACCATATCGCGCTCGATATATTCGCCGATGCGGATGCCGGCATCAAAGCCGCGCTCGGGTAGGTTGACCGTCGCATCTTCGACCGCGACTTCGATCGCAATCTTCGGATATGCGCGTCTCAGCGCAGGTACAACGGGTTCGACGACCAAGGGCACTGCCATGCGCGGCACGGTCAGGCGCAACAAACCCGACGGCTCATGCGCGGCGGCGGCGGCCTCGACCGCGGCAACGATCTCCATGGCAGCGGGGGCGGCGCGCGCCTGCAGTGCCACCCCAGCCTCCGTCAGGCCAACACGTCGCGTCGTGCGGATGAACAGGGGCGTGCCGAGCTTCGCTTCGAGCGACTTCACTGCTTGGCTGACGGCAGCCGGCGAGACACCCAGTCGCGCTGCAGCTGCAGTGAAACTGCCCGCCTCCGCTGCAGCGAGGAAGGCCGAGAGGCCGTAAAATGGATCCGGTCGCAGGTTCATGCGCCGATCATAAACCGATACTTAAAAATGCTGAAAGCCTACCGCTATTTTTCCAAGGAGCCGCTGCGGCTAGGCTCCTCTCATCGAAAGACAAGAGAGGATAAGGGCATGACGGAAGCGATCACATCGGAGACAATGGTTCTGCCGCGCCGGCACCTTCTGACCGGCATGCTTGCTGCTGGCGCAATGGTTGGAACCGAGGTTGTCACGACGCCAGCATTTGCGCAGGCACCTCCTATCCTGGAGGGCAAGGTCGCGATTGTTACTGGAGGAACCTCGGGTATCGGCGCGACAACTGTCGGCGTCCTTGCACAAGCGGGAGCCAAGGTGGCTTTCAACGGCCGGCGTGAAGCTCTCGGGCGCCAGGTGGCGAGCCGCCTTCGAGCTGCCGGCGGCGACGTGGTCTATATCAGATCGGACGTGCGCGAGGCACAACAGGTCGAACACTTCGTGGCCGAGACACTCGAGCGCTACGGTCGCCTTGACATTGCCTTCAACAACGCCGGTATCGACTTGCCGCCGGCGCCGATCGCGGACACCGACATCACCGGTTTTGATGACCAGATTGCCACCAACTTGCGCGGCGTCTTTCTCGCGATGAAGTACGAGCTGCCGCATCTCGTCAGCTCCAGAGGCGTGATAATCAACATGGCCTCGATCGGCGGTCGACACGCCTTCCCCAACATAGTCGCCTACGGCGCGTCGAAAGCCGCCGTTATCCACATGACTCGGGCAGCAGCCCAGGAATACGGAAAGCGAGTGCGCATCAATGCCATAGCCCCCGGGGCGATCGAGACGCCCATGCTCGAGCGGGTACGGCGCGACTGGAGGGTGACGACCGAACAACTCGTTGCGCCCTACCCTATGGGCCGGGTCGGCACGCCTGAAGAGGTGGCGTCCCTGATCGTCTTCCTCGCCAGCGACGCGAGTTCCTATATAAACGGGCATGTCATCGGGATCGATGGCGGTGATCTTGCCTAAGCTCGTCCAATTCACCTCGTACCACTGGATTGGATGAAGGACGCCATCACCCTATATCGGTCATGGCGCGTTCGAACAGAAATGCGTCAACCTCAGAGATCTGTGGGCGATTGACCGCACGCGAGACCTGTCTTTCCGTCGAATAGATGCTCCTTTCCTGGCAGGATCGAAAGCGAAACCCGCATGCCTGGGCGTAAGGAAACGCGCTCGCGCAAGGCCATGGTGATGTCCTTTCGACCGGATCGAAGAACGACCTGCGTCTCCGCGCCGGTTGGCTCTACGACGACGACTTCGGCATCGAAACCGTTATCGTCCAGCGCAATATGTTCGGGCCTGATGCCGTAGATCGCCGGCTGGCCCGCGGGCGGGACCGCCGACCTGCCCGAAAGCGGCATCGCCATGCCATCCCGGCTGCGAAAAACCGGCTGGTCGCCGGCTTCGATCGTCCCTTCCCAGAGGTTCATTGCCGGCATGCCGATAAACCCGGCGACGAACGTTGAAGCGGGACGATCGTAGATATCAAGCGGCGCACCAACCTGCTCCACCAGCCCGTTATTGAGGACGACGATCCGGTCGGCCATGGTCATCGCCTCGGTTTGGTCATGGGTGACATAGATGGTGGTGATCTTGAGCCGCTGGTGCAGTTCCTTGATCTCGGCGCGCATTGCGACACGCAGCTTGGCGTCGAGATTGGAGAGGGGTTCGTCGAACAGAAAGACCGCCGCCTCACGAACGATCGCACGCCCCATGGCAACCCGCTGTCTCTGGCCGCCGGAAAGCTGCCGCGGGCGCCGGTCGAGATAGGGTTCCAGAGCCAGTATCCTGGCGGAGCGATCGACCCGCCGGGCAATCTCCGCCTTGTCGACACCACGCAGTTTCAGCGAAAAGCCCATGTTCTCGGCCACGGTCATATGCGGATAAAGAGCGTAATTCTGGAAGACCATCGCGATGTCGCGATCCTTCGAGGGAAGATGGTTGACCATGCGGCCGCCGATCGAAAGCACCCCCTCGTTGATCGGCTCCAGTCCCGCAATCATTCTGAGAAGTGTGGATTTGCCGCATCCCGATGGGCCGACCAGGACGATGAATTCTCCATCCTGGATATCGACATCCACGCCGTGAATGACCGGCAGTGCGCCGTAGGATTTTCGGATATTGCTGAGCGCGACAGGCGCCATGTCTCTCTCCCGCCCTCAGGCCGTGCTTGCGTCTTCGTGGTTGACCGCTGTTCGTGTTCCCGATGAAAAGATGATCAGCGCGAACAGCGGCGCGGAGCCCAGCGACCGCGCCCAGTGGCGCACGTTGCGTGGGATCCGGATGGCATCGCCGGCATCAAGTCTGTAGACGGCGTCACCCAGCTTGTGTTCGCAGGCGCCGGAGAGGACGTAAAGAATCTCCTCGCAATCGGGATGGGAATGCAGTGCATTGCGCTCGCCGGGATTGATGAGGCAGGTGCCGAACGTTATCTCGGCCCCGGGAGCAGCTTCCGCGGTGATCTTCCAGTTCAGTTCCCCCCAGCTGGTCTTTACGACCTCCCCGTCCAGCCGCTTCGAAATCATTTTGTCTTCCGACATAGGTTTGACCCGCCGTTTAAAGGGTTGCGACGACACCGGCATCTGTGTGCCGGTAGAATTCGAAGAGCTTCATGATTTCCCGAGCCACGCCGAGCGTGCCCTTGGTGATCTCGCCGCCGGACAGGATCGCATCGGTGAGGTGCAGGATTTCCGGCACGTAACCCAGGTAGAAGAGGTTGTTGTTGTAAAGCTGGCCGAGCGAATGCTCCGGCTCGTAGATGAGAGCGGCATGCTCATCGGGCTGGATAAAGCTTGCGGCACGCCCATAAGAAGGCAGCGAAGCGCGCCGGTAGACGGTCAGCCGGCTGCCGTTGTCGACGATGGCGTTGGCGCCCTCACCGATGATTTCCACCCGCTCGAACAGGCTGGCGCCCGACTGGCCCGCCGTAAAATGGAGAGTACCGATCGCACCGGAGCGGAAACGGATATTGGTGACCGTTGCGCCGTTGCGGCCTTCCCACTCGTAGCTCACACGCTCAATCGGCCCGCCGAGATAGTGAAGGATCGCCGCCGGATGATAGATATGGTCTAGGAAGCTCTGCATCTTCACCAGATCGGAACGCTCGCCAAGCGGAGGCAGGCTCTGCGGATAGCGCACGTTGATCGAGGTCAGCGGCCCGAACTCTTCTGAATCGACGAGGTCGCGGAGCTTTTCGATGGTCGGAAAGAAGGTCTTCTTCAATCCCGTCATCACCATCCGGCCCGCGTTGGCGCTGGCCTCATCGAGGGCGTCGATTTCGGCAAGGCTTGCAGCGGTCGGTTTTTCCATCCAGACATGCGCACCGGCGGCCAGTGCGTCGAGCGCCAGACCTGTCGCCTGCACGCGCCCGTCCGGGTGATAGGCGGTCACGAGGAAGACCAGATCGGGCTTTTCCTTCGCGAGCATTTCGTGATGATCGGTATAGGCACGCTCCCCGCCGAACAGCCGGGCGAACTGGCTGGCGCGATCAAGGTTCAGGTCGCAGACCCCGACCAGATCGATGGGCGCATAGCGGAATGCGGGATAAACGTTACGGTATGCGTGTCCGCCTGCCCCGATAAAGCAAGCACGGATGCGCCGGTCGTATTCGAAGTTGTAGCGGATTTCGCGCTGGACGTGATGTGGCATGGTCAACCCTTGATGGCCCCTTGCGTCAGGCCTTCGGTAAAGCGGCGCTGCGTCAGGATGTAGAGGAGGATGATGGGCAGGAAGGAAATCACCGTCCCGGAAAACACCAGGCGGTATTCCGATGAATAGGTGCCGGCGAAACGGACGAGGCCGAGCGGCAGCGTCTGCACTTGCGGGCTGATCAGCACGACCAGCGGCAGGAAGAAGTCGTTCCAGGTGGAAAGCGCGGAGATGATGATCAGCGCCTGTACCGCCGGAGTAGAGATCGGCAGGAACACCTTGGTCAGAATCTGCAGATGGGTGGCTCCGTCGACCTTGGCCGCTTCCACCAGTTCGTCCGGCACGTTGGTGAAGAAGCTGCGCATCAGGAAAATGCCGAACGGAATGCCGTTACTCACCTGCGCAAGTACGATGCCGCTCAGCGAATTGACCAGTCCGAGCGCCGTCAGCACCTCGTAGAGCGGAATGACGATTGCCTGGATAGGGATGGTGAGCCCGAGGATGAAAGCATAGAACAGCCATTCGCGCCCCGGAAAGCGGATCTTCGACAGCGCATAGCCTGCAGGCGTGCATGTCAGGAGCGTGAGCGCCACCACGCCGGCGAGGTTGAGGAAGCTATTGCCGATCAGTTCACTGAAACCGCCGATCTGCCAGGCATCCTGATAGTTGCGCCACATCAGATTGGCCGGCAGGCTGAGCGGGTCGGCCTGGCCGATCTCGATCTCGCTCTTCAGACTGGAAACGATCAGCCAGGCGAAGGGTGCGAGCACCAGCAGCAACACCGGAGCGAGCGCGACCACCGTCGGCCATTCGCGTTTGTGCATCGTCATCGTCTGAGCCTCGCACGCCACTTATTGAAGACGACGGTTATGGTGATCGCCAGCACGCTGAGCAGGATGCAGAGCACGGCGGCAAGGCCATGATCCTGGGACTGGAACGCCAGCCGATAGATATAGGTGGTGATCAGTTCGCTCTGATAGAATGGTCCGCCATTGGTCATGACGAACACCGTGGCGAAACCTTTCAGGCCGTTGATCATCGCCAGCGACATCACGAAGGTCATTACTTCCCGAAGCCCCGGTAGGGTTACATAGACGAGCTTCTGAAATGCGCTTGCCCCGTCAACCTCGGCCGCATCGTAGAGCGACGGGTCGATGTCCTGCAGACCAGCGATGAAAAGCAGCATGTAAAGGCCGAAACCCTGCCAGGAACTGGCGACATTGACCGAGAAGAGGACAAGCGAGGGATCGGAAAGCCAGCCCTGGGTCCAGCCGCCGAGGCCGATCGCGGCGAGGCTGGTATTCAGAAGCCCGAAAAACGGATCGTAGATATTCGCCCAGATCACCCCGACGACCGCCAGCGAGACCAGATGCGGCAGGAAGAACGCCGTCCGGAAGAACACTTGGCTTCGCCGCAGCCGGGCAATTGCGAGCGCCAACCCGAGGCCGAGACCACCGGCTAGCACGACGTGATAAACAAGCCAGAGCAGTGTCTGCCAGAGACTCTGCCAAAGGATCGGATCGGCGGCAGCCTTGCGGTAGTTCTCAAGACCGACAAAGCCGGCGTCGGTGTTGAAGCCGTTCGAATCCGTGAAGCTCAGCCAGAACGTCACTGCAATCGGAAACAGCGTGAAGACCGCATAGACCGCCAGAGCCGGTGCCATAAGAAAGAGTGCCGATCCGGCGCCGTCTGCGCCGACCAGGATATCCTCCCGGCTGCGTCCGGCAAGGGGCCGGGCGGCATTGCCCCGCCCGGCCCCGACCATGCTTTCGGTTTTCGCCATGTTCATTCCGTCATGCTCCACTTAGATGCGGTGGCGCTATTGCGCCGCCGCCATCTTCGCCTGGATCTCGGCCATGCCCTGCTCGCCGGTGATCTGCGCCGAGATCAGCCCCTGGATCACCTGGAAATACGTGTCGAGCACGGAACCGGGCAGATAGACGCTCGGATTGTAGCCGACCCCTTGGGCGGCAGCGGCGAAGATGTCCTTCAGGACCGGCGTCGGCGGCTCGATCCCTGGCAGTTCGCGTGGATAGATCATCGTGCTTGCGGCATGCTGGGCCCGCTTCTTCATCACCGCATCGGAAAGCATGAAGTCGATCCACTTCAGCGCCAGTTCCGGCTGCTTGGAATTGGCCGGCAGCAGCCAGCTCCAGCCGACGCCGCCGGTCGGCTTGCTTTCACCCGCAAGGTCGGACGGCATGGGCGCATAACCGGCATTGGCAAGATCGTAACCGGCCTTGCGGGCGTTGGCCGTAAACCAGGGGCCCGCTACGAACATGGCGGCCCGCTTCGTGAACCAGAGCCTCGACGCGCCTTCGAGATCAAGGCCGGCCATCTCCTTCTTGATCAGCCCGGTATCGACCAGTTCCCGCAGCCTGACGGCACCGGTCACCATGGTAGGATCGGTCCATGAAAGCTTGCCGCCCACCGCCTTTCCAACCGCCCCAGTACCGCTCGCAGATTGCAGCAGGTTGCCGAAGAGGTGTCCGGCACTGCCTGTCGTGCGCGGTCCGATCGCCAGCGGCTGGACGCCCGCGGCATCGATCTTCTTCATCAGCGTGACGAAATCCTGCCACGTCTTGGGGATCGCCCACCCCTTTTGGGCAAACATGTCCTTGTGGTACCAGACGCCCAGCGCATCCAACCCATCGGGCACCTCGTAGATCTCGCCGCCGAACTGGCCATTCAGTTCCGTGTAGAGCCAGGGATAGATCTTGGCCTTCCAGCCGCGGTTTTCGTATTGGGCCGTGAGCGGCGCGACCAGCTTGGCATTCTTCACTACTGTGACGCGGCCAATGCCGGAATTGGTGAGAACCACATCAGGCCCCGCATCCGATTGCAGCGCCGCCTGAACTGCGCCATTGCTGATGGTGCCCGTCGGCGGAATGAACTCAACCTTCACGCCGGGATTTGCGGCCTCGAAATCGGCTTTGATGCCTTTCCAGAGTTCGGCAATCAACGGTTCGGTGATTTGCTCCGGCCCCCACATCTTGAGGGTCTGCGCCTTCAGATCGCCGGCTCCGGCGAGCAATGCGGCAAAGGCTGCGCCGCGTAGAAGCATTTTCATCATGTTCTCCTCCTCCAGGCACGCCGCTACTCCTCGGCGTCGCCCCTCCCTTGCCTCCCCGCGAAAACGCGGGACGTGCCCGCATTCCCGATTCGGCCCCAAAGAGCCGGAATTCCCATGCTAGAACGGAACCTGCCGGCCCTTAGCGCGCCTCATCATCCCTGAAGCGCACCAACACGGCCTGCTGTACATCGCTGATATGCTCGCGCATCAGAGCCGAGGCAGCAGCCACGTCACGTGCGCGCAGCGCCTTGAGGATCTCGTCGCGCTCGGTTGCCGCCCGTTGCGCCAGATCACGACTCTCATTGGCAATCGTTCGGCAGACCTGGATCTGCATCGCCAGCCGGGACAGGGTCTCAATCAGCGCGGCATTGTCCGAACGTTCCGCGATCGTCTCGTGAAACTCCCTGTCGCGCACCCCGTAGGTCTGCATATCCCCCCGCTCGAGCGCCGCAACCGCCTCGTCGAGAACCCGCTCAAGCCCCGCAATATCGCGATCGCTCATCCGCGGCACGGCAAGCTCCACGGCAAAGCACTCGAGCGTCTTGCGCAACTCGTAAAGATCCTCGATCTCTTTGCGCGAGAAACTACGCACGAAGAAGCCGCGGTAAGGCTTGATCTCGATCAGCCCCTCTTTGGCCAGCGTACCGATCGCTTCGCGAAAGGGTGTGCGGCTGACCTGCAGTTTTTCCGTCAGCGCCTTTTCATCGATGGACACCCCGCTCGGAAGTTCTCCGGACACAATGAGGCGGACGATTTCCTCGTAGATCCGTTCGCGAAGTGTGAGGTGGCGGGGCGCATTCATTTTCAAATTCCATCTGGCGTCGTTAGCGTCAATATGCAATATTCAGGAAAATATACAATATGCAAGTTAAATTTGGCCTGGAATTTTGCGTGGAAGCCGGGCGCCTGGTGGGAGGAGAGGAAATGGGCAAAGTCTATGTCGTCGGCACCTGCGACACGAAAAGCGCCGAACTGAATTATGCGAAGGACGCGGTGCTGGCTGCCGGAGCAGAAGCGCTCCTGATCGACGTCGGCACGCAAGGCCGTGACGAAAAGGCGGATTTCACGGCTGAAGAGATAGCTGCCTTCCACCCGCAAGGCGTCTCCGCCGTGCTCGGCCTCGGCGATCGCGGCGCCGCCGTTTCCGCCATGGGGTTGGCGCTTACGCATTTCCTGGCGTCCCGCAGCGATATCGGCGCCGTGCTGGGCCTTGGCGGCACGGGCAATACGGCGCTCGTTACGCAAGCGATGCGATCGCTATCGATCGGCATTCCGAAACTGATGGTATCCACCGTCGCCTCGGGAAATACTGCCGCTTATATCGGTCCGAGCGATCTCACCATGATGTATTCCGTCGTCGATGTCGCCGGGTTGAACGCCATTTCCCGCAAGGTTATCGGCAATGCGGCGCATGCGGCGGCGGGCATGGCGCAAAATGGTGTACCGGACGTGGCGACCGATAGGCCCGGTCTCGGAATAACCATGTTCGGCGTCACGACCGCCTGTGTCGCAAAGGTGCGCGCCCTGATGGAGCCGACACATGAAATCTACGTCTTCCACGCCACCGGTGTCGGCGGTCGTTCGATGGAAAAGCTTGCCGACTCGGGACTGGTGGAGGGCCTCATCGACGTGACCACCACGGAGGTCCCGGACCTTCTAGTCGGCGGGGTCTTCCCGGCGACGGAAGACAGGTTCGGCGCGATCATCCGCACACGCCTGCCCTATGTCGGTTCGGTGGGTGCCGTCGACATGGTCAATTTCGGCGCCAGGGAGACTGTTCCGCCGGAATTCCGCAACAGGCGGCTGCATGTGCACAATGCCCAGGTGACGCTGATGCGCACCACACCGGAAGAAAACCGCGCGGTCGGCCGTTTCATGGTCGAGCGCCTGAACCGGATGGATGGACCGGTGCGTTTCTTTCTTCCGCTCGGCGGGGTCTCCGCGATCGACGCGCCCGGCCTGCCCTTTTACGACCCGGAGGCGGATGCCGCGGTATTCGATGCCATCCGGTCGGGTTGGAAAAGCGCCCCAAACCGCAAGCTCATCGAGATCGACGCACACATCAACGATCAGGACTTCGCGAGCGCACTCGTCGAGGCTTATTACACCATTTCCAAGTGAGGCCAACAAAATGAACAGACCGACACGGCAGGAGATCCTTTCCCGGCTGAGACACAAGATTGCATCCGGCCTGCCGATCATCGGTGGCGGGGCTGGTACCGGCCTGTCCGCGAAATGCGAGGAGGCTGGCGGCATCGACCTGATCGTCATCTACAATTCCGGGCGCTATCGCATGGCAGGCCGCGGCTCGCTCGCGGGGCTGCTGGCCTATGGCAACGCCAATGAGATCGTCAAGGAGATGGCCCGGGAAGTCTTGCCGATGGTCCGGCATACGCCGGTACTTGCCGGCGTCAATGGAACCGACCCGTTCATGCTGGCGGATCACTTTCTCGACGAACTCAGGATGTTGGGTTTTGCCGGCATTCAGAATTTTCCAACCGTCGGCCTGATCGACGGTATGTTCCGCGCCAACCTGGAAGAAACCGGGATGGGCTTTGGCCACGAGGTCGAGATCATCGCACGGGCGCACGCCAAGGACATGCTGACGACGCCTTATGTCTTCAGCAGCGAAGATGCACGCGCGATGGCGCAAGCAGGGGCCGATATTGTCGTATGTCACCTGGGGCTGACCACGGGAGGCGCGATCGGCGCGCAAACCGCGCTCACTCTCGACCAATGCATCGAACGGATCGATTCTTGGTCGGAAGCGGCCCGCTCAGTAAGAAAGGACGTGATCGTCCTGTGCCACGGAGGGCCCATCGCCCTGCCGGAAGATGCCCAATACATCCTGAGCCGCACCAGGGGCTGCGACGGATTTTATGGCGCGAGTTCGATGGAACGTCTCCCGACGGAGATTGCCATCGCCGACCAGATCAAGCGGTTCACGGCGATTGCTCTGGAGTAGAGTTACACCCCGACGTTCCTTCCACCTGGAAGTTCGATAGATGCGGTACGTAAAATGGTTCTTAAGCCGGGCTTACAGCCAAATGAATCGCTCCCGTCACCACGTCCGTCATTTTTCTCAAACAAGAACTATCCGAGCTGAACCCTTCGGTTCGTTAAACCTAACGAAATGATATGATGTCAGTTTCCCTCATCATCGTTTCACGGGGTGGGGGAAAATAACTGTCATGTCGCAGTCATCCAGGTTGGAAAGTGCCGGCCGGCGTTTGTCGATCAAGGCGAAGTTCGTCGGGCTCGTTGTCGGGGCAACGTTTATCTCATGCTTGGCTGTTGGTCTTCTGAGCTATCAAATCGGCAAGAGCGGCCTGATCGAAGCAAGCAAGATGAGACTGGAATCGGCGGCCGGAAACCAGTCCAAGCAACTGGCTGCTTACCAGGACCGCATTTCGCAATCGCTCGCAGACCTCGCTCAGAACACCGCGATCGGCCAGGCCGTCGAAACGATGTCAAACATCATCCCGAGCGAAGCTGACACCATTAGGGCTGAGTTTCAAAAGCCCGGGATGTCGCTCAGCGAGCGCGCCGGTTTCGATGGCGCAGCTCTCAAGCTGCTTTATGCGGTGCACCACAGCGCAATCCACGGTACCCTTGCCGGCGCCTGGAAGAATTCACGCGTCAGCGATATCTACGTCATCGACAACAACGGCCAGGTCGTCTACTCCGTCACCAAGGGCGCTGAACTGCTTCAGACAGCCTCAACCCTGCCTCAGATCAACGACCTTCTGAAAAGGATCCAAGCCGCGTCTCCAGACGCCGTGCAAGTTTCCGACTTCATTCCTTATGAGCCTGATGGCAACAAGCCGTCCATTCTCATCGGCAAGCAACTTGCCGTTGCGTCCTGGGGCAAGACAGTGACAAAGGGAAGCGTGATCTTTCGTATTTCCGCCGAACAGCTTACGACGATTGTGACGCCGGACGATTTCGGAAAATCGATCGATGAAGCCGTCCTGCTTGATGGGAAAGGTTCCTTCCGTAGCGGTTCCTTTGCAAGCGGAGTGCCTCACGACATGCCGGCGGAACTGTCAAAGGCGGCAGCAGGCCAGGCAAGCGGCTCGGAATTCATCACCGCGGGCGACCGCCCGCTCTTCTTCGCTTACCGGCCGGTGACGCTATTCGGCAAGCCGCATCTGCTGGCGATCGGACAGGGAGAAGGCCAGGTGCTGGCCGCAGCAAGGTCCCTTGCCGTCTGGGCCATTCTGGCAACCGTTGCCGTCCTCGTGGTGATGGGCGGCGCAGGCACCTATATTGCCGCACGCCTGACAAGACCGCTGACCGACCTTGCAAAGCTCATGAACCGCTTGAACGAGGGCGACAAAGCCATCGTCATAGCCTCCGCGAGCCGGGGCGACGAGATTGGTGTCATGGCCAGAGCGCTGGAGTCCTTCCGGCAAGGAGCCCTCGACAAGGAGCGCATGGAGGAGGAAGCTCATCGCAAGAATGAACAGCTGAACGAAGAACGCCAGCATCGTGAGGCGGAAAAAGCCGCAAGCGCCCGTGAGATCGAGGAGGCTGTCTCCGGATTGGCGACCGGCCTTGCCGCACTCTCGCGCGGCAGGCTCGACCAGCGCATCGTCAAGCCATTCGGGCCGTCCCTCGACCATTTGCGGCACGACTTCAACAATTCGCTCGCCGGATTGGAAGCCACGATCGCCGCGATCGGCAACAGCGTGGACACTATCCGCACGGGATCGAGCGAGTTGAAGACCGCATCCGATGATTTGTCTCGGCGTACCGAAAGACAAGCCGCGGCCCTTGAGGAGGCTGCGGCCGCACTTGGTGAGATGACCGGTGCGGTCAACACCGCCCTCACCCGCTGCGAAACCGCAGTGGATGTCGCGGCCCATACGTTACAGGGGGCGCAGACCTCGACCGCCGTCGTCCGCAATGCCATTCAGGCCATGGAGCGCATTGAAAGCTCTTCGTCCAAGATCCGCCAGATTATCGATGTGATTGATCAGATTGCCTTTCAGACAAATCTTCTTGCCCTGAACGCAGGGGTCGAGGCCGCCCGAGCCGGGGAGGCGGGCAAAGGCTTCGCCGTGGTGGCGCAGGAAGTGCGGGAACTTGCCCAGAAGTCGGCAACTGCCGCGCGCGACATCGGTGCACTGATCACCTCGTCGGCCGCCGACGTGGAGAACGGGGTTGCGCTGGTGCTCAAGACTGGCGAGAGCCTGGAACTGATCCAGGACAACATTCAGTCGATCAACGAGCACATCGGAGCGATCGTGGGTTCGTCGCGCGACCAGTCCTCCCGCCTCGGCGAGATAAGCTCAGCGGTCAACGGGTTGGATCAGGTAACCCAGCAGAATTCAGCCATGGTCGAGGAAACCTCCGCCTCGGCTCATTCTCTGGCCGCGGAAGCCGAAGTGCTGAACGAGCAGATCAGTCATTTTAATGTCGCGAGCGAAACCGGCCGGTCCAGTCGATACGCCGCCTGACACCGTCCCGTCCCGGCACGGTATTCAGAGCCCCGCCTATCGACATCTTCGGTCGGCGGGGTTCGATGCTCTTTCACTTTCGGTTCTGCTGCCTCCCGCGCAGCCAACGCCCACACATATCGAGCCGCTCATCTAAATGTTGTGCACTGCAGCAACCATTCCCATATGGAAGGCGTTGTTGATCGTCGATGCCAATCCCGGCACTGATTGTCAGGAGGCATTCATGAGATCATTGTCGGATACACTGGAGCGGCTTGCCCGCTTCAGAGCACACAGGGGCGAACACACCAGCCAACCGGGGCGGCTCCAGGACTTGCGAGACTTCGGATCGAATCCGGGAGGTCTTACGGGCAAGGTTCATGTGCCGTCCAATCTTGGCGAACACCCTGCCCTCGTTGTCGTCTTGCATGGATGCACGCAAACCGCATCTGGCTACGATCATAGCGCCGGTTGGTCGGCCCTTGCTGATCAGAACGGCTTTGTCGTGCTTCTTCCAGAACAGGACCGTAGCAACAATGGCAACCTCTGCTTCAACTGGTTTGTTCCAGGCGACATCCGCCGCGATCAGGGAGAGGCGCGCTCGATCCGCCAGATGATTGATACCGTGGTATCGAAGCATCGGATCGACACCTCCAGGATCTTCATCACCGGTTTGTCCGCCGGCGGTGCGATGGCCAATGTCATGTTGTCCACCTATCCCGAGGTGTTCGCAGCGGGTGCCATCATTGCGGGTCTGCCTTATGGGGTCGCTTCGACGGTGCCGGAGGCCTTCGATCGGATGCGCGGATACGGCCTTCCCCAGATCAAGACCTTGCAGTCGAAACTGAAGGCGGCATCACCGCATGATGGCCCCTGGCCTCTGGTATCCGTCTGGCACGGCAACCAGGACAACACCGTCGCAGAGGCCAATGCCCGCGCGATCGTCGACCAATGGCGCGGCGTCCACGGTGTCAGCTCCCGGCCGGATTTTCACGAACCGATCGGTGCTCACTCGAAATCCGTCTGGAGAAGCGCGGATGGCCGAGAGGTCATTGAATATTACAGCATCACTGGAATGGGTCACGGAACGCCTATCGACGCGTCCTTGGCGGGTGAAAACCCGGCGCCATACATGCTCGATGTTGGCATTTCCTCTACTCTTTGCTCGGCTGAACGGTGGGGTTTGCTTTGCGAGGGTTTCGAGCCGGCCCGCGGCGAAAGCAATCCCGCACCGGACCGCCAAGCAGCCTTTGCTCAAAAGACAAAGGGAACGGATGGCATCCAGCAGATCATCGAGGATGCGCTTCGCAAGGCTGGGCTGATGCGCTAGGCGCGAGAAGTTTTGTAGACAGATATCCTCACTCTCGCACCCGATACCATCGCCGTCTCGTTGCTGCCAATGGCGCGGGCATCGACAAGTCCTGCCCGCTGCATCCGGTTTAGAGGGTCAGATGTCGAAGTTGGTCGGCAACACAACGACATCGCGAATGGTGACATTTCGGGGCCTCGTCAGCATGAAGACGATGGCATCAGCCACCTCCGACGGCTCGATAAGGCTTCCGGATTCCTTCGCCTTTTTGAGATTTTCCTCGGGCCAGTCGGCAAGGAGCGCGCTGATCACCGGCCCGGGCGAAACCGAGCCCACGCGGATGCCCTTCTTGTTGACCTGGCGCCGCACGGTCTGGACGAAGCAGGTCATGGCCCATTTCGAGGCCGAATAGACGGGCTCCCAAGGGACGGGATAGTGCCCCGCGACTGAACTGGTAACGATAATGTCGCCTGAGCCGCGCGCGATCATGTGCGGCAGGACATCGTGGACGTTCTTGATGACGGCGTTGACGTTGAGGTTGAGCATCCGGTCAATGACAGTGGCATCGGCCTCGACCAGGTCGCCCCCGATATAGGTGCCCGCATTGGCATGGAAGATGTCGAGCTGGCCGGTGAGCTTTTCGATCGAGGGCATGAGTGTCGCGCAGCTCACGGGATCGAGGAGGTCGATCACCAGCGGGATGGCAGCGCCGCCGAGTTCAGCGCAGACCGAGTCCAAAGCCTTGCGATCGCGATCGACGAGCACGACGCGTGCGCCCTCTGCAATCAACGCCCGTGTGCTTGCCAGTCCTATGCCGGAAGCCGCACCGGTAACCGCCGCGACCTTACCTACCAAATGCTTGCCCATATTCATCTCCTCTGTGTCCATGAAAATCCCCTAGCGACCCCAGCCTCAGCGGCTGCCCCATTGGCGTGCAATCTCGATGCATTCCCTCCAGGCGACGACGCCATCCGTCGTGCCGGCACTCCTGAGCGAGCAGGCGGCCGCGGCATGGCCGAGCCAAAGACAGTCCTTGATCGCCCAGTCTTCGTGCAGGCCGTACATGAAGCCGGCTGCGAAAGCGTCACCCGCACCGTTTGGCCCCACAATCGCATCATGAGGCACCCTCACGGATGGCACGAAAATCGTCTCTCCCGATCGCATGACCGTGATCGCGCCCTCGGGGAAATGGATCGTGACAAGCCGCATCTCACCCTGCTCCAGCATGGTCGCAGAGGCCGCCAAACAGGCGTCAACGTCGGTATTGCCGTCTTTAATGGTCGTCATCTCCGCCAACGCACCAATCTCACTATCGTTGACAATGAGGGTGTCGAGATGCGGCAGGCAGGGGAGGATGAGGCCGCGCAGACGTTCCGGCGTGACAGTGCAAAGTTCCAGATTGGTCTGCAATCCTGCCTGCCGCGCCGCCTTGAGGACCGTGACCCAGCCGTTGGCATCGTCCTGCCATTTTGAATCCATACGCGGGTGGATGCCCGGCAGGCCGAGATGCATGTAGCGCGCTGACGTTGCCGAGAAGTTGAAATGTTGGGGGTTCAGCAGCGCCGATATGCCGAGATCCGAAATATGCGTGCGCAGGCCACTTGCCTGCGAGATGAAGGCCTCTGTCGTATGCGTCGGCGCTTCATCGCTGACATGCATCTGTCGGTGATCGAGGCCCGCCTTCTTGGCTTCGGCGACGAGCTTCCGGCCCGCATCATCATTGCCGACGAGGCCGATGGTCTCGACCGGAATGGAGGGGTCGAGCCGCCTGATATCGATGGCGAGGTTGCAGGCCGGCCCTCCCCCGCGCTCCTCGAGCCCCCAGGCGATGCCGACGCTATCTTCCCTGGGCCAGGCATCGATCCTGCGGTTGCGGTCGAGGCACCATGTCCCTCCGGCGATGAAGCCGCGCCTGCTCTTTCCGGCCATGCTCCCCTCCCTCGCCGATGTCAATTCATCAGGACCTTTTCGGTGACGAGCATATCGTCGGAGAGGGCCCGCATAGGCTTTTGCCCGCCTGCCTGCAACGCACCGTGATAAGCCCTAACCGCCTCCTCTGGACCGAGATCACCATCTGCCACGGCGCGCATGAACTTCACCATGGCGAGCGGGTCCTCGGCGAGGTTGATCTTGCGACCGAAGAGCGCCACACGGGCACCGTATTTCTCCGCCTGATGGATGAGTTCGAACGTATCGCGCGCGGTTCCCGCACCGCCGCCCAAAACGCCGACAATCAGGCTCGGGTCGTAGGAGGTGAGCTCCTCCAGCGCCTTGGGCCCATTGAAAGGGATCTTCAGGAATTGCGGCCGCTGGGCCCGTGTCAGTCCGGCCAGCGCACGGCATATGCAATCATTTACAAAGTGTGGTTGGAGCTCGGGTGAAATACCGGTATCGACGTTCGGATTGAAGACTTCGAGGAAGTAGTTGAACCCGTTGTCGTCGGCGTCCTCGACAAAATCCAGAAAGGCGAGCAGCGAATTATAATCGGCGTCGAGATCGTTGTTGAAGGTGATCGAATAGAGGCCGAGATCGGTATGGCGCCGGTTGATCGACAGCGAAGCGGTGCGATAGGGCCGTGACGGCTGAGTGGCATAGGTCGCACCGCGCCCTACCCAGATATCGGTCGCATCATTGGCCCGGATGGCGGCCTTGACGCTCCTGCCTACATAAGCGCCGGCTTCAGTCAGCAATTCGAGATTGGAGGCGGAGGTCAACATGATATCGACGATATCCTGCGCGATCACAGCCTTGATCTGGCCGAGGAATTCCGCCCGGGTCCGAAAGCGCGTGTAGGAGCAGTCTTTTTCGAGCTTGGGGCCGCAGGAGGGAATGCTCGGCCCCATGTCGCCATCCTTGGCGTCCGCGATTATGAAATCCGTCCGCTTATAGTTGCCGGCCCTGATTCTCGAGATTTTTTCGTCAAAGCGTGTCATGCGCTGATCCTCTAAAAGATCTAAGGCCGCCAGAACGGCGGGGGAAGGTCCGGGAATTCCGAGGCATCTAACTCGGATAACCGTCAGGCAATCATGTAACCGCCATCCACTGGCATCGACAGGCCGTTGACCATTGCGGCCTCGTCGGAGAGCAGGAAAAGGATGACCTCGGCAATATCGTCGGGATCTGCGAAGCGGCCGACCGGAATGCGGTTGAGCATACCAGCCGCCTTTTCCGGATCGCTCCAGGCCTTCACGGCCATGGGCGTGAGGGTCACGGTCGGATGCACACCGTTGACCCGAATGCCTCTGGGCGCAAGTTCCTTGGCCATCACCCTCGTCAGCCCGTCGAGACCCGACTTCGACGCGCAATATGCGGCATGGTCGGGAATACCGACAAAGGCCGCGACGCTGGAGACATTCACGATCGCGCCCTTCCGACCGTTCCTCACCATGTCACGAGCATATTCCTGCGAGACGATCATCGGAGCGCGTGTATTGACCGCATAAAGCAGGTCGAAGTTTTCGACTGTGACGTCCAGGAAGGACTGTAGCTCCGTCGTGCCGGCGCAGTTCACCAGGAGATCGGCCGGCAGGGCCCGGAGCGCTGCCGCACGCGTCGCCTCGGGATCGGCGAGATCGACCGCGATCGGAATACATCCGATTTCCTTCTTCAGTTCCTCAAGGTCGGTCGCCGAGCGCGACAGAGCGGTCACCTTGGCTCCGCGCCGCGCCAGCATGACGGCGGTCGCCCGTCCGATGCCCTTGCCGGCACCCGTCACGATCACATGCTTGCCTGTAAAATCCATTTAAAGACCTCCCTACCAGCAGGTGAAACCGGCATCGGCCTTGACGGTCGCACCGGTGATCAGGCTCGACGCGTCGCAGGCGAGAAAATGCACGACCGACGCAATTTCGTGCGGCTGGCCCATCCGACCCATTGGCGTGTCACGTATCCACACATCCACCATCGACTGATCGACGATATTCCTCGTCATTTCGGTCTCTATATAGGTCGGTGCGACGGCGTTGACGCGCACTCCGCGGCTCGCCCATTCTGCCGCAAGCGAGGCGGTCAAATGGTGCACGGCCGCCTTTGACGCGTTGTAGTAGCTCTGCAACTGCGGACGATTGACGATGTAGCCGGACATCGATCCGATATTGACGATCGCACCTCTGCCGGCCTTCAGCATGTAGCGGCCGAAGGCGCGATTGCACCAGAAGACGCCGTTGTAGTTCACATCGTTGACATTGAGCCAGAGTTCGTCCGACGTCTCCTCCGCGGCCGTACCGGTGCGGGCAATGCCTGCATTAGCAACCAGCGCGTCGATGCGACCGTGCTTTGCGAAGATCTCGGCTGCGGCCTTATCGACTGCCGCGGAATCCGTAACATCAAGGACCAAAGCATCGACGTCGATCCCCTTGTCGGCCAGGGCCAACCTGCCCGATTCGGCAACCGCTTCGTCGCGATCGATGATGACAACGCTGTTGCCCGCCTCGGCAAGCGCTTCGGCGCAGGCAAGGCCGATGCCACGCCCGCCGCCGGTCACCACAGCGATCTGGCCGTCCATCCGGAATTTATCGAAGAACATGTCTTGCTCCCTGCCTCTGCAGAACTATAGGCGCCGACCGCTCCTGGCCTCGAAGAGATGCGCACGGTACGGGTCGATCCGGAACGAGATGGTATCGCCCGGCGTCACCGCGACGCGGTCGCGGACCGCCGCCATGACCGGGTCGCCGCCGAGATGCGCAAAGATCTGCGTTTCCGAGCCGGTGGGCTCCAGGACCGAGATCCTCGCAGACAACCCGTCCGGCCGCACGTCGATATGCTCGGGACGGATGCCGTAGATGACAGGTTCGCCGTGGTCCGGTGTACCTTCCGGCACCGGAAGCACGGTGCCCTTGTCGCTGACGAAGTTCACCTGGCCGCTTGCCATCGACAGTCTGCCGGGGACGAAATTCATCGATGGCGAACCGATAAAACCTGCCACGAAGACATTTGCCGGCCGGTCGTAAAGATCGAGAGGCGCGCCTATCTGCTCCACACGCCCGTCGCGCATCACGACGATCTTGTCAGCCATCGTCATGGCCTCGATCTGATCATGCGTCACGTAGATGGTGGTCGTCTTCAACCGCTGATGCAGTTCCTTGATCTCGACGCGCATGGTCACGCGCAGCTTGGCGTCCAGATTGGAGAGCGGCTCGTCGAACAGGAAGACCTGCGGATCGCGGACAATGGCGCGTCCCATGGCGACACGCTGGCGCTGGCCGCCCGAGAGCTGCTTGGGATAGCGATCGAGCAGCTTGCCGAGATCGAGGATATCGGCCGCCTTGCGTACCTTGGCCTCGATCTCGCTCCTCGGCGCCCCTTTGAGCTTGAGCGGAAACCCCATATTGTCGGCGACCGTTTTGTGCGGGTAGAGCGCGTAGTTCTGAAACACCATGGCAATGTCACGGTCCTTGGGCAGGACGTCGTTGACCACGCGTCCGCCGATCGCAACCGTGCCGCCCGAGATCGTCTCGAGCCCTGCGATCATCCGCAGCAGCGTGGACTTGCCGCATCCGGACGGTCCGACCAACACGACGAATTCGCCGTCGGCGATATCTATGCCGACCCCGTGGATGACCGGCAGCGCACCATATTTCTTTGTAACGTCCGTGACGGTGACGTGAGCCATATGAATTCCTCTATTGCGGCAGTGCGATCTGCATCTTGACTTCGCCCTTGGGGGAGGACGCGGCGATCTCGAAAGCACGGACGCTTTCGTCAAAGCCGAAAGTGCGGGTGATGAGCGGCTTTACGTCAATCGCGCCGGAAGAGAGCATGGCCACGCAACGCGGAAAGACATGGGCATAGCGGAAAACATGCTCCACGCGGGCCTCGCGCACCATGGCCTTGCCGACATCGTATTGGATCGGGTGGACCTGAGAACCGATGAAAACCACCCGGCCGCCCGGAGCGAGCGGATCGAACACACCTTCGGCGCCCTTGGGATGGCCGGAGCATTCGAACACAAGTTCGACGCCCCAGCCGTCGGTGGCGGCGAGGATCTCCTTGACCAGTTCCTGCCTTGCAACATTGATTGGCGAGATTGGACCAAGCTTGGCGGCGAGTTCCAGCTTGGCATCGTCGACATCGCTCACGAACACCCGCGCACAGCCGGCGGCGACAGCCGACAGCGCGGTCACCAAGCCGATCGGGCCTGCACCGATCACCAGAGCTATGTCACCAGGCTTGACCTGCGCCTTGGTCGCAGCATGCACTCCCACCGCCAGTGGCTCCACCATTGCTGCTTCGGCGAACGAGACATTATCGGGCAGCTTGAAGGTGAAGTCGGCGGGATGAACGACGGTTGGCCTGAGCACGCCGTGGATGGGCGGCGTGGCCCAGAAGCGAACCGCAGGATCGACATTGTAGAGCCCCATGCGGGTCGCGCGGCTGTTGGGATCGGGGATCCCTGGCTCCATGCAGACGCGATCGCCCACCCTTAGCGCCGTGACGTCGGTTCCCGTCTCGATCACGGTGCCCGACGCCTCGTGGCCAAGGATCATCGGCGCTTTCACCTGGAACACACCGGTGCCGCCATGCGTATAATAATGTACGTCGGACCCGCATATGCCCACGGTGTGGAGCTTTATCCGCACGTCGCGCGGACCCAGCGTCTCTTCGCGCTCGATCGGGAAATCGCGCAGCGACAGTTTCAACTTCTCTTCCAATACCAGCGATTTCATTGTCTTGTCCTATTTCCAAAGAAGCATCAGCCGCGCCATACGATCAGAACCCCGAGCGCGATGGCCAGAACGTGGCAGACCATCAACGGAATCGACTGTTCGAGGAACCGCATCCAGAAGAGTTCGAGTGCCACGAACAGGTAGATGCCGACGAAGACGCGGTCGAACCAGTTGGTGGTGATCGGCAGAAAGCCGGTCCGCACCGGGCGCGCCACTTCCAAATCGGCATCGACCTTCGCCGGGTCGAATGGCTCTTGCATGGCTCTACTCCTTGACTGCGCCGAAGGTGAGACCCGCCACGATATGGCGCTGTACCACGGCGAAGATGATGAGGGCGGGGATGAGGGTGATCATCGCGATCGCCGCCATCGCCCCCCATTCGGTACCCGTCGTCGTCACATATTCCGAGAGGCCCGTTGTGATGGTGCGGGCGTTGAAGCTGGTCAGGGTCGCAGCCAGCAGAAACTCGTTCCAGGCAAAGACCCAGGTGAGGATCAGCGTCACCGCAAGACCGGGCCGTGCAAGCGGGAAGATGACCTCGGAGATAACCTGCCAGGTCGAGGCGCCGTCGACCGTTGCTGCCTCGTCAAGTTCCTTGGGAATTCCGTCAATGGTCGGCCGCAAAGTCCAGATCGCGAAAGGCAGGTTGAAGGTGCAATAAAGCAGGATCATGCCAATCTTGGTGTCGTAGAGTTTCCAGTCGCCAAAGGTGAAGACCTGGGTGAACAGCAGGTAGAACGGCAGCAGGAACACCGCGGCCGGGGCCATGCGGTTGGTGATCGTCCAGAAAAAGATATTCTCCTTGCCCGCAAGATCGAAACGGGACAGCGCGTAGCAGGCCAGGAAAGCCAGTCCGGTGACCAGGAAGGCATTGCTGGTAGAAATGATCAGAGAGTTGATCATATAGCCGCGCAGCGTCTCGTTGCCGATGACGTTGACGTAGTTCTTCCAGTAGACCGTATCGAGGATCACGCTGGGCGTCGTGAACAGATCCACAGCCGGCTTCACCGAAATGACGAAGAGCCAATAGATCGGGAAAAGCGTCAGCAAGCTCAGCAAGAGCCAAAGTGCCAGGTACAAGAGCGGATTGCGGCTCTGCATCAAAACGTCCTCTTCCGTTCGCGTCGGGCCACAAGTGCGACATAGAGCAGCCAGCACATCACGAGGGTGAGGTAGAGCACGATCACCGAGATCGCGGCACCGTAGCCGTAGTCGGTCTTCGGAAAGACGATCTTCCAGATATGCAGCCCAACAAAACGGGTGGCAGCACCCGGGCCGCCGGAGGTCAGCATCCAAACTTCGTCCACGGTGCGCAACGCGTCCATAAGGCGAATGAAGACCGTTGCAAGAATTG
This sequence comes from Hyphomicrobiales bacterium, assembly GCA_900469955.1. Classification (GTDB taxonomy): domain Bacteria; phylum Pseudomonadota; class Alphaproteobacteria; order Rhizobiales; family Rhizobiaceae; genus Neorhizobium. The sequence continues at coordinate 44,155 of UBYX01000014.1, forward strand.
CCGGGCGGATCATCGGCAGCGTAACGTGCCAGAAGATCTGACGGCGGTTGGCGCCATCGATCTGCGCCTGTTCGAACGGCTCTTTCGGGAGGGCAAGAAGTGCCGCAAGCAGTGTCAGCGTCACCAATGGCGTCCAGTGCCAGATGTCCATGATGACCGTCAAAGCGAAGGCGGCGGTGGCGTCACGGCCGATGTTGAGATCATAGCCGAACCAGCTTTTCAGAAGATAGGGGATTATACCGATGCTGGGAGTCGTCATCAGCCGCCAGACCGAGCCGACGACGATAGGCGCGACGATCAGCGGCAGCGTGTGAATTGTTCTGAAGAAACCTCGTCCGGGAAACTCCTTCATGAAGAGCTGCGCGAGCAGATAGCCCAACGCAATCTCGCTCAGGACAGCGAAGAAGGCGAACTTCATCGTGAAGGCGATGGAGGTCAGGAACTCGGTATCGAAGACGAGACGGCGGAAGTTGTTGGCACCGTTATAGATCATGTCCGGGCTGGCGCCGAACGGGTTCCATTGATGGAATGACACGTAAAGCACATAGATGAACGGGATGATGCCGAAGATGCCGAGGATCGCGATCGTCGGGGCGAGCATCAGCCAGCCGACAGTATTTGGACGCATGAATTGGTGCTCCCGAAGGTGCAGGTCAACGGCCTGCAAAATCCGACAACTGCGCCCGGGTGGCGGTCTTGGGAGATGCCACCCGGACGCAGCCTCTTATCGGTCTTATTTGCGGTAGCCGAGGTTTTTCAGCTCTGCTTCGGCCGCCGCCGCCATCTGGTCGAGGCCTTCGTCGGGGCCGACTTCACCAAGTAGGATCTTGTAAAAGATCGGCGTCGTTGCTTCACGCACCTGCGCATGGAACGGGAAAGGCGGCGCACCCGCAAACAGCTTTCCCTGATCTTTGAGCATGGTGTAGTAGCCATTCAGCTTCTTATCCATGGCAACGACCTTGGGGTCATCATAGGTTGCGGTATTGGTGATGCGGGGTGCCGCGACCGCCCAGTCGGGCTGGACCGAGTCCTGGCCGATGAACTGCAGGAAGAGCAGTGCCGCCTGTTTGTTCTTCGATGTGACCGGCAAGCCGAAGGCGCCGCCGTCATAGTAGCCGAGATAGCCCTTGCCGGCCTCGACCTCCTTGAGAACATCGGGCTCGGTGGGCGGCAACGCCACACCGACTTTACCGACCACCTTGGACTTTTCCGCATCCGACGCGATCCAGGCAGCGTTCTCACCATAAACCAGGCCCTGCGCGACGCGGCCGGCGGCAAATGTCGTACCGACTTCCGTCCAGGTCGAAGCGGCGGATTCAGGCGGAGCGATGTCTCGCAGATGCAGCCAGTATTTCATGGCGGCCTTGGCCTTGTCACTGTTCATCTGACCGCCATTGGCGACCGATGCGGCAAAGTTGTTTTTGGCGTCGATACCCCAATTGTAGAGGCCGTATGTGGGCGCGATCGACTCGAAGAATTCGTACCAGGAGGCCGGGTGACCGGTATGGGCCTGGGCGGTTGTCCCCCAGAGCTCGGTCCCATTATCCTTGCCATATTTCGTGAAGAATTCGGCAATCTGCGTGTATTCCTGATGCGTCTTGGCCGGAGCCAACTCCTTGCCCGTCTCCTTCTTGAAGGCTTCCTTGATCTTCGGGTCGCTGAAGAGATCCGTGCGATAGAGATAGACCTTTATGAAAGCTTCCATCGGGATGCCGAAAAGGTCGCCGGAGGCATTCTTGAAGTAATTGGCGAAAGTCGTGAAATGAGTTTCGTTGAATTCCGGCGCCTTCAGGGACGGATCGTCCTTCAGCGACTTCGAGATGTCGACCAGGAAGTTGCGCGCCAGATAGGCGTAGATGATGTCCTGCTCGATATAGACCATGTCATAGATGCCGGTCTTGGCCTCCATGTCCTTGATGGCCTTGTCATACATCTGGTCCCAAGACGTCGTCTCGATCTGGACCTTGATGCCGGTCTTCTTCTCGAATTCCGGCGCCAGCACGTCCTTGATATAATTGGACGGTGGAGTGCTTTCGGTCACGCCCCGCAGGACCACGCCCTTGTATTTCGCGCCGGCATCGGACCAAAAATCGGCCTGTGCGGGCATTACGCCAGCAAGAAGACTTAGCGCAAGCGCGGCAATTCCAATTCCACTTTTCTTGATCATAGTTCCTCCTCCTTGTGCCTTGGCACCGCTTGCGGCCGAGACCGGCAAGCACGTTCCCACGCCCGACATGTGTCGGTTCCTCCCGTGGTCCGGCAGCACGGCTCCTCCCGGCTTCCGGACACGGTTCGCCTTTTAGCGATTGCGATCTCCGGCCTGCTTGCCGGCTTCGCTCCAATTGGCGTGAAAGAAGCTTAGTGCTGGTCTTTTTTGTCTGCCACGCGTGGTTTGCCGGTGACCTATACTTTTTCGCCGGCCGCCATGCCGGTGGAATAGCCACGGATGTCCCGAAAGGGATCGCTTCGCGCCTTCGTTCCGATCTTGTGCGCATTGCGCCGGTAATCGGTGGGCGTGCGCCCGCAGATTTTGAAAAACTGTCTGTTGAAATTAGCGATATTGTTGAACCCGACTTCGAAGCAGATCTCGGTGATCGGACGATAGGTCTGGGTGAGCAGCGAGCAGGCCGCATAGATGCGCGCAAGAATCACGTAACGCGCGAAAGTGTGACCGGTGTGACGCTTGAAAAAGCGCGAAAAGGCTTGCGGCTCAAGGCCGCAGATCTTTGCGACCGAGGCCAGATTGATATCGTCGCTATAGTGCTCCAGCACATAGCGCATGGCGACGTCCAGCTCATGCGGCAGTTCCATCTCAGCGGAGGGTGGCGCAAGGCGCGACAACCTGCGTCGATCGGCTGGATCACGCGCCAGGGCAATCATCAGCTGCAGGAAGAGCAACACGCGCTCGGCGCCATGGGCCGAACCCATCTGCGCCAGCAGCCGCCGGCCTGCAAGCGCCGTTGCGCCAAAAAATTGCACGCCGTAGACGGCATCCTCATAAAGCGGCTTTATTGTGCCGAGCTCGGGACAAAAAGAGGCCACGCGATCGGCCCATTCAGGGGTAAACTGGATCAGCATGTCACGATTGCGGATCAGTTTGCCGGGCTCGATATCGCTCACCCAATTGTGCGGCACATTCGGTCCGGTCAGCACCAGGCAGCCTGGCTCGAATTCGCCGATATAGTCACCCACCATCATGACGCCGGTAGTCGCACGGGTGAGGTGCAGTTCGTATTCTGGATGATAGTGCCACTTCGCCCGGAAGAAGGGATAATCATGCATGTTCCAGCGAAAGGATTCTGCTGGCGGGCAGATGATCATTTCGAAATCGGGTACGATCCGCAAATCGGCTTTCATGGAAATAACCTCCTCCCGACATGCAGGCCGTGACCCCTCAGGCCACCACGCCGGCACGCGCACCAGAGAGCTGTTCGTGTGGTCGGGTTCCCTTAGCTAGCTGTAGCTCAAGCGAGCGAGCCCCTTAGTTCACGTGCGCCCGCCTTCCGTTGGCGCCGTCTCCGCCTTATATGTTGCTTGAAAAAACAAATTAGTTCATTTGGAAAAGCTGTCAATACCCATCTGCCGCTCATAGAACTGAAGTCTGGAGCAATCCGGAATCGGCAATTTCCGGGCAAAGGACAGGCATTTGCTCGCAACGGTAATCGATGCTCAATCGCTGCAAGGCATGAATCTACTTGACAGCTCCGGCGGATCCGTTATTTGTTGCGCAATGCAACATACTAGCTTCTAGGGGAAGAAATGAGCCGGTTAGGTATTCATTCTTTCGTGTGGACGGGCGGACAAACGCAATCCATGCTTGAGGAAGCGATGGAAAAATCCGCCTCCTGTGGTTACAACCTGATTGAATTTGCCTATCTGCGACCGGAAAAATTCGATCTCGACGCCCTCGCCAAGCGGGCGACGGCGCTAAAGCTCGATATCGCCGTCACCATGGGCCTTCCCTTCAGCCACGACGTGTCGAGCGACGATGCGCAGACGGTAAAAGCAGGCGAAGACATGCTAGCCGACGCCGTTCGCGCCGTCCGTGACATAGGCGGGAGCAAGCTTGGCGGCATCCTCTATTCCGCTCACTCGAAATATGCCCGGATGCCCACTAAAACTGGATGGGACAACAGCGTTGCGGCCATTGCCAAGACGGCTGACCTTGCCCAGTCTGCAGGCATCGACCTCGTTCTCGAGGTGGTGAACCGTTTCGAGACCAATCTTCTCAACACCACCGCCCAAGGCCTCGCCTTCATAAAGCAAGTAGGTTCCGAGCATGTGCGACTGCACCTCGACACCTTTCACATGAACATCGAGGAGGCAAATCCGGCGGCGGCCATCCGGCTTGCGGGTGACAAGATCGGATATTTCCATATCGGCGAAAGCAACCGCGGCTATCTTGGCGACGGCGTCATCAATTTTGATCTGATATTCGACGCGTTGCTTGATATCGACTACCAGCGCGATATCACGTTCGAATCCTTCTCAGGCGCCGTTGTCGATGAAGGTTTGTCGCTTGCCTGCGCAATATGGCGCGACACCTGGACCGAGAATATGCCGCTCGCGCAGCACGCAAAACAATTCATCGACCTCAGGATGGACGAGGCGAAACGCCGGCGTGCCACCGTTGCGCGGCCGTGACGGCGAAAGGTGTGGGAAGCCCCAGTCCGAAAGGTCGGACCAGTCATGTCGTGTCAGCGCCAGCGGAGGACCGCCCGTGAATGAAGTGGGTCCAATCGCATCTCCAAGCGGGATCCGCCAGCGCAATGAGCTCGCGGCGATGCGAGCGCTTTATCGTCACGGCCGCCTGAGCAGGGCGGAGCTTGCGCGCATTTTAGGCCTCAATCGCTCCTCGTCCGGCCATATCATCGCCGCTCTCACTGCCGATGGCCTCGTCCGCGAGGTGGGAACTGCCGAGCAGGCGCAGACTACTCACGCGGGTCGGCCGGGCATCATGCTCGAACTTACCTCCGGAGCCGCCTTTTTTCTCGGCATCGAGATCGGCGTTGAACACATCACGGTGGTCGAGGTCGATCTCGCCTGCCGCATTGTCAACAACCGCACGGAGCCCTTCGACGGCCCTTCTGTCGATGTCGAAACTGCAGTTTCACGCGCGATCGCGCTTGCCTTCGACACATTGCCGCCCGCGCACCGCAGTCGCTGCGAAGGGCTGGGGGTCGCCGTGCCGGCGCAAATGGACCGCCAGGGGCTGATCAATATAGCCCCCCTGCTCGGATGGCAGAACATTCAGCTCGCCGACCTTGTGCGTGCGGCCGTGCCGGCACAAATGCCGGTCATGGTCGAGAATGACGCAAACGCGTTCGCGACCGGCGCTAGCTACGGTGCTCGCGAGGCCCATTCGGGGGTTACACTCTATCTCGTCATGGAGAGCGGCGTGGGCGGCGGCATTGTCGTTGATGGGACCGTTTTTAAAGGCGCGCGGGGGCTTGCCGGCGAGATCGGGCATTTGCGCGTCAATGGCTCCGACGGCCCCGACCGCAGCCTTGAAAGTGTTCTCGGGCTGGAATGTATCCTGCGCGCCTATCGCGCGGTTTCAACGCAATCGGAACCGAACTTCGCGACTTTTCTGGCTGATGTACGCGACCGCGTTCCGGGCCCCGTCGCCATTGCGGAAGACTGGGCGCGCACTTTGGCTTATGGCCTCATCCAGGCCGGAAGGGTCATCGATGCCGATAGGGTCGTGCTGGGCGGTTCGGTCGCCGCACTCTATCCACTGATGGCGGCGCGCGTCCTGCATCACATTCGCTCCATGCAGGAGGAGAGCTTTCCGTTGCCTGTGATCGAAACGAACGACGATGAGACTGTGGGGCCGGCCTTCGGCGCTGCGTGCATGCTTCACCAACGCTATCTCTTGACCGACAGCTCGCGCCTTGCCGAGGATGCTGCATGACACGAACCGGGCTTGCCCTCGACACCCTCGGACCGACGATAACGATCGGCGAGATCCTCGTCGAGATCATGGCCGTGGACCGCGGCACGGGCTTCCTGGAACCGATCACGCTCATTGGCCCCTATCCTAGCGGAGCGCCTGCCATCTTCATAGACCAATGTGCCAGGATCGGAGGGGCGGCCGGCATCATCGCCTGCGTGGGCGACGACGATTTCGGCCGGGTCAATGTCGCGCGGCTCCGCGCGGACGGCACCGATGTCTCGGCCATCTCGACTGACCCGGACTTTCCGACCGGCAGCGCCTTCGTGCGATATCGAAATGACGGCTCGCGCGATTTCGTCTTCAACATTGCAAAATCCGCCGCCGCGAAGATCGATCTTACCTCTGCGGGGCGTGCACTGATTGATCGGTCGGGCCATCTGCATGTCATGGGAACCGCCTTTGCGATACCTGGCGCTGCCGAGATCATCCAGCACGCGATCGCGGTGATCAGAGAGCGCGGCGGGACTATCTCCTTCGATCCGAATGTCCGTAAGGAGTTGCTGGGCGATGCAGAAACTCGGGCACGTTTCGCCAGGCTCGTCGATATCGCCGACCTGATCCTCCCCTCGGGAGAAGAGCTGTTCGTCGCCGCGGGCGTTGAGGACGAAGGCGAGGCGATCCGCGCATTGCTCGGCCGTAACGCCAAAGAAGTGGCGCTCAAGCGCGGCGCGGGCGGCTCCACCGTCTTCACCCGCGAAGGCAGACGTATCGACTGCCCGGCCTTCTATGTCGAGGAAGTCGATCCGACCGGCGCGGGCGACTGCTTTGGTGGCGCCTATGTGGCCTGCCGCCGGCTCGGCATGCCGATCGAGCAGGCACTCCTCTATGCCAACGCCGCCGGCGCCCGCAATGTGACGGTCAGGGGGCCGATGGAGGGCGCGGGCACTCTGGCTGAGCTCGACGCTTTCATCGCCACGACGCCGGCACGCAGGTCATGATATCTGTTCTTCACAACCTGGCCCGCAGCCGACGCTTGGGCGGCCCCGCGGGCATCACTTCCGTGTGCTCGGCTCATCCGATCGTGATCCGCGCTGCCCTTCGACATGCGGTTGGCCGCGACGGCCCGGTGTTGATCGAGGCAACCTGCAACCAGGTCAACCAGTTCGGCGGATACACCGGGCTGAAGCCCGGTGACTTTGTGGCACTGGTGGAACAGATCGCCAGCGAGGAGGGCCTGCCCTGGGAGAAGGTCATCCTCGGAGGCGATCATCTTGGGCCAAATCCATGGCGTGGTGAAGCCGCCCAGGTCGCGATGGCGAAGGCGGAAGACATGATCGCCGCCTATGTCGAAGCCGGCTTCCGCAAGCTCCATCTCGATACCTCTATGGGTTGCGCGGGCGAACCGACGGCGCTCGACGATACCATGACCGCCGGGCGCGCGGTAAGGCTGGCAGCTGTGGCGGAACGGTGCGCGACCTCGGCGAATAGTAAGCCGGTCTACGTGATCGGCACCGAAGTTCCGCCCCCCGGCGGTGCCCATCACGTTATCACCGCGCTCGAACCTACCGGCGTCGAAGCAGCGCGAAAGACAATTGCACTACACCGGACGCGGTTTGAGGAAGCGGGCCTCGGCGAAGCCTTCGGCCGGGTGCTGGCGCTCGTGGTTCAGCCCGGAGTGGAATTCGGCAATGAAAATGTCATCGTGTACGACCGGGCCAAGGCGCGATCCCTTGCGGCGCTGCTCGAAGAGGAACCAGCAATCGTCTATGAGGCCCATTCGACTGACTACCAGGGCGCGGATGCGCTTCGTGAACTCTCCGAGGACGGGTTCGCCATCCTCAAAGTCGGGCCGGAATTGACCTTCGCGCTCCGCGAGGCGCTCTACGGCCTCGATCTGATCGCCAGCGACTCCGTGGCCGGCTATCCCAGCCGAAACCTCATGGCCGTGATGGAGGCGCTGATGAGGGAGTATCCCGGCCACTGGGCTGGTCACTACTCCGGCTCGGAGGCCGAGCAGCATATCCTGCGCCACTATTCCTATTCGGATCGTATTCGCTATTACTGGAACCACCCTGCGGCGGAAGCTGCCGTCTTGCGGCTTACGGAAGTGCTCGACAGCAGAATCATCCCCGCACCTCTTTTCCGACAGCATCTGCCCCGTTCGGCAAGGTATGCCGGAACCCCGCTCAATCCGCAGGAATTGCTGATTGACGCCGTGCGGGCCGTCCTCGACGAATACCAGAGCGCCCACGAGCGCCGCCGATAACGCCACACCATCGGGGATGTACCAGCTGCGCATGCTTTCCACCCCTTGGTCGTTCCAATGCCGGTCGAACGCGCCACAAGACAACCTGGGACCTGGTAGGTTGCACCGATGACGCTCATAGAGATGTTTGCGCCCCCGCCGTTGTCGCACGGAGGCCCCTTTGTGAAAGCGACCGCGGCTGGCCGGCCGAATGGACCAGTCGTTCGAAGATGCGATATCCTTCAGCCCAATGTCCGAAGCCGCTTGCTATATTGATATGGCCGGCAAAACCGATCGTGATGAGTTCACTGCCCCAGCTGCGGACATGACGCTCGAGATCGGGCAAGCCCATATAGGGATCGTTGAGGCTACCGACCACCAGGCTCGGGAACGAGAGGCGCTGCAAGGGCTCCTCGCTAAACCCTATCATGCAGGGATGAAGGCGGAGGGTGACGGCGAGGGAACAGGGCGCGACCAAAAGGGCGCCGCGGATCTTATGGGCAGCCGCACGGTTGGCATAGCTCGCCGCGAGCAGGCATCCGAGGCTATGGGCAACCAGGAAGGCGCCTTCGACCTGCGAAAGCGCCCGATCGAGTTCCGCCTGCCAGTCACCCAGAACAGGGCAGCTCCAATCCTCCTGCTCCACCACCAACGCATCCGCACCATCCCTTGCCCAATGGCGCTGCCAGTGCCCCTCCGGAGAACCGTTCAAGCCAGGCAGAATCAAAGTGGGGAACATGGTCTCCTCCAGAGTAACTTAGCCACCAACATCAATTCGCGCCGGCAGAACCTCGAGCAGGCGGAGGGTGAGCCATGTCCACGGTCAGCTCTTGCCCTTCCAAGGAACAAGCGCCCTCTCGAATAGTCTAACCGCTGCGCCGAACGCGAAAGCGCAAGCGGCGATGATGGCGATGCCGACGAACACCACATCCGTAGCCAGAAACTGCGAGGCAGACATGATCATGTAACCGATGCCCCTGTTGGAAGCGATGAGCTCCGCCGCCACCAGCGTGCTCCAGCCGACGCCAAGCGCAATCCGGATTCCTGTCAGGATTTCCGGGAGCGCGGTTGGCAGGACGATGTTGAGGAACAGGCGGAATCGGCTGGCGCCAAGTGATCGCGCCGCATTCACCCGCTCGATCGGCAGGGAGCGGACACCGGCCTGAGCGGACAGGCAGATCGGCGCAAACATCGCCAGCACGAGAAGCGTGATCTTCGACGTCTCGCCGATCCCCAGCCAGATGATCATCAGCGGCAGATAGGAAAGCGGCGGCAGCGGCCAGTAGAACTCGATCGGCGTGTCCAATATACCCTTGGCCCAGCGGTTCAATCCCATCAGCAGACCAAGCGGAATGCCAAGCGAGATCGCGATCACCGCCGCAAGGACAATCCGGAACAAACTTGCGGACAGGTGTTCGCCGAGGAAGGCGCCCGCATAACCCTCGCGCAGAACGATGTTGAACTGCGTCAGGACTTCGCCCGGCGTCGGCAGGAACAGTCTCGGGACGACTGCGAGTTCGGTTATACCCCACCAGAGGGCGATGAGGGCCGCCGCTGTTGCCAGGCTGATGAGCAGCGTTGGCTTGCTGCCGACCCCGAAGCTTTTCATCCGAACGGTTTTCGGTGCAATTCTCGACGCATCCGCTGAAACCGCTGCAGCATGCAAGACTTCGCTCATTCCGCCGCACTCCTGATGTCATGCGCGCCATGCAGCAGCGCGCGGATTTCTTCCCGCAAGTTCGTAAATTCGGGCGACGCCTTGATCTCCCTGGCATCGTTGCTTTCGGCAAAGCGGTTGACGAAATCGAGGTCAAAACGCGCGACAATCCGCCCGGGTCGCGGTGACATGACGATCACCTGCGTGCCAAGGAACAACGCTTCCTCGACCGAGTGGGTGATGAAAAAGACGCGTTTGCCGGTCTTTTTCCACACCGATACAAGGAGCTCCTGCATCTGTTCGCGCGTCAGGCTGTCAAGCGCCCCGAATGGCTCGTCCATCAGCAGGATGTCCGGCTCGGTTGCGAGCGCCCGGGCAATACCGACCCGCTGGCGCATGCCGCCCGACAGTTCGTAAGGAAACGCATTGGCGAAATCGGCAAGCCCGACCAGCTTCAGGAGTTCGGCCGAACGCCTGTGCTGCTCGAGCTTCGGAATGCCCGCGAACTTCAGTCCGAGCGCGACATTGTCGATGACGTTCTTCCACGGAAGAAGCGTGTCCTTCTGGAAGACGACACCGCGGTCGGCGCCAGGCCCGACAACCGATTTTCCGTTCAGCGTAATGACGCCGTCCGAAAGCGGCAGAAAGCCAGCTATGGCATTGAGAAGCGTCGATTTCCCGCAGCCGGAGGCGCCGAGCGCTACGACGAAGCCGTTGTCCGGAATATCGAGGGACACACGGTCAAGGGCATGAACGATACGGCCGTCGTCGGCCTCGAAGTGAACGCTGGCGTGGTCGACCTTCAGCATGGCAGAGCTTTCCTGTTGGGCGCCGGCGCCTTGTGGACGCCAGCGCCTGGGGCGTCAGTTGCTGGCGCCGGACAGAGCATCCGCCGTGACGAAGGCGGCATAGCTCGGCAGCACTTCGGAGACCTTGCCCTGGTCCTTCAGGAACTGCGCCGTGTCCTTGAGAATCTTGGCCGCCCCGGACTTCTCGCCCCCGCCCAACCAATCGGAAGAGGCCTGGACGTCGGGAGTCAGTAGATTGAGGTTGCTCAAGGCTGCCGCATGCTGCTCCGGCTTGCCGCCGAGGAGCTTGGCAAGCTGCTTGGCGTTATCGCTCTCAGGACCCCAAGCCGCCTTGTCCTTCGCAAAAGACCCGTAATACTTGTTCACCACCGTCGCGAAGCTTTTCAGGAAATCCGGGTTCGTGTCGGCGAACTTCGAGGCGGCCACCCAGGCGGAAAAAGTTGGAGCGCCCTTTTCGGCGACTTCCTTCGACGTCACCAGGACCTTGCCGTTCTTCTTCAGTTCAGTGAGGGCGGGGTCCCAAACAAAACCACCGTCCAGATCACCGCGGTTGAAACCAGCGACGATATCCGGCTGCGGAATGGCGAATACCTGGACATCCCTCTCGCTTAAACCCAACGACTTGATCAGCGCCAGCAACTGATAGTGGTCGGTAGAGACCGGCGCCGCGGCAAGCTTCTTGCCCTTTAAATCCGCCAGCGAGCCAATGCCGGAGCCATCGCGCACGACGAGCGCTTCATCGATACCCGAGATGGAGGAGAGATAGAATGCCTTTACTGCAAGACCTCGCGAGGCCGCCGCGGCGAAGGGGCTGGAGCCGACATAACCCACCTGAACATCACCAGATGCGATCGCAGCAAAGATTTCCGCGCCGGAATTGAATTTCCTGAAGTCGATGTCGTATCCGCTTGCTTTGGCAAACTCACCATTGGCGATTGCTACCGACGACGGCAGGGCATCGGTCTGGTAGGCCACCACGACCTTCTTGCCGGCTGCGGCTGCGCCGGCACCTGACCCTGCGGAAAGTGCGACAAACCCGGCAAAGGCTGCAGCTAGTAGTCGTTTCATATTCATATGACCCCCTGAGCCGACGATATTGCCGGCAGTTGTTTTCCACACCGCAACCATAGGGGAGGTCCGCATCGTCCAGGAGAAATAAGCTACCAATTTTATAGTTTTTGAGAGATTTTTCACCGACGGAAGAAGCGTTTTACGAGCCTACGATCGCGCCGAGCGCTTCAGAGGGATTGCTGATTTCCCGCCACCCTGGAACATGGTTCGCCAAATGCCGCTGTTGCTTAGTCATCGGGTGGCGAGCACGTAGGCATAAGAGAATAATCTTTCTTCTCTATCGACTTGGTCGTCTTTAGCCTTTCTCCTGGAATTGAGGGAGAAATATATGGATATCGACGGAATTGCCGAACCGCTGAACTTTTTCTGGTTCATCCCCACACATGGGGATGGCACCTATCTCGGCACCGAACGGCTGAGCCGTCGTCCGGAGTTTCGCTATTTCAAGCAGGTGGCGGTTGCGGTTGATGAACTTGGCTTCGAAGGCGTTCTCTTGCCGACCGGCCAGTCCTGTGAGGATTCCTGGATTACGGCTACCGGGCTTTCGGTCGTCACCGAGCGGCTCAAATATCTCGTCGCGCTTCGGCCCGGCGTCACCTCGCCCACTTTTGCCGCACGCCAGACCGCCGCACTCGACCGCCTCAGCAACGGCAGGCTGCTACTCAACGTTGTTGTCGGCGGCAATCCTGCGGAGCTTGCGGGGGATGGAATATTCCTTCGCCATGACGAGCGCTACGAGCAGGCTGGTGAGTTCCTCGACATTTGGAAGCGCCTGCTCAGCGGCGAGACCGTCGATTTCAAGGGCAAGTATTACGAACTCAAGGGCGCGCGTTCGGACTTCCCACCAGTCGGCCGGCCGCATCCTCCACTTTATTTCGGCGGCTCCTCGGAGGCCGGCCAGGATCTCGCGGTCAATGCCACCGACATGTATCTCACCTGGGGCGAACCGCTGGACCAGGTGAAAGAGAAGATCGAGTCGGTGCGTGCCAAGGCAGCAAAGGCCGGCCGAAAGATCCGCTTCGGCATGCGTATCCACTTCATCGTCCGAGAGGACGAAGACGATGCCTGGCGCGCCGCCGACCGGCTGATCAGCAACATTTCCGATGAGCAGATCGAGCGCAGCTGGCACCGCTTTCAAAAGGAAATGGATTCCGTCGGCCAGCGCCGGCAAGCAGCTCTCCACGGCGGCCGCCGTGACAAGTTGCTGGTCGCCCCGAATCTTTGGGCCGGGGTCGGCCTGGTCCGGACCGGGGTTGGCACCGCGCTGGTGGGTACGCCCCAGCAGGTGGCGGAACGGCTACGCGAATATCAGGCGCTCGGCATCGATACGATCATCGGCTCCGGTTATCCCCACCTCGAGGAGGCATATCGCGTCGGAGAACTCCTGTTCCCGTTGCTCGGCATCGACAAGAACCGCCGCCAAGGCCTGCGCGACAGCGTCGCTAACGAATTTTCAGTCGGCGACTACGGCGGCTCGAAACTCGCCAACGTAGCCGGCTGACCTTGCTGCACATTCAAAACCTTCACACCGCTCCTTCTGAAAGGTCGCTCCATGTTGAAATCCTTAAAACGCCTCGCAGCCGCTGCGTTTGCGCTAACGGCGCTTGTACCCTCGACCAGCGCGTATGGCGAAGGCCTTATCCGCATATCCCAGCAGTTCGGTACCCTCTATCTGCCGCTGCACGTCATTCGCGACCAGAACCTGATCGAGAAACACGCCAGAGCGCTTGGCCTCAACGACGTGAAGGTCGAGTGGGCGCAGCTTTCCGGGGGTGATGCCATCAATGCCGCACTTCTTTCAGGCTCGATCGATATTGCAGCGGCCGGAATCGGTCCGTTCCTGACGCTCTGGGATCGCACGGATGGCGCAGTGAAGATCGTCGCCGGCCTAGCCAACCAGCCGAACTATCTCGTGACAAACAATCCGGACATCAAGTCGCTCAAGGACTTCAAGGCAACCGACAAGATTGCTCTTCCAGCGGTCGGAGTGTCGGTCCAGGCCCGCATCCTGCAGATTGCCGCTGAGAAAGAATTCGGTAAGGGTAACCAGAACAAGCTCGACAACAACACCATTACGCTCGCGCATCCCGATGCCACGGCGGCCCTACTGTCCGGCTCGACGGAGATCACGGCTCATGTCTCCAACACACCGTTCCAGGAACAGGCGCTGAAGGATCCGAAAATCCACAAGGTTTTCTCATCCTATGACGTTCTCGGCGGGCCAGTGACGCCGACCTATCTCTACACGACGACGGACTGGCACGAGCAGAACCCAAAGACCTTTCAGGCTTTCTTCGAAGCCGTGAAGGAGGCGAGCGCCTGGATCGAGGCGAACAAGAAAGCAGCGGCGGAAACCTATGTCCGGGTCGAGAAGTCCAAGCTTGAAGCCAGCTTCGTCCAATCGTTGATCGAAGCGCCTGAGAACAAGTTCACGGTCGTGCCATCCCGTTCCTTCGCCTTCGCAGACTTCCTCTACCGAACAGGCGCGATCAAGAAAAAGGCCGAAGGCTGGAAGGACTATACGTTCAACGAACTGCACAACGAAAGCGGAAGCTGATCGATGCTGGCACGAGACCCTCTCAAGGCCGCCGTATTCGAGGTCAACCGGCTTACTCTCGACTACCCGACTTCCAAGGGGACCGTCCGGGCGGTGGATAACGTTTCGTTCCGCGTCGGTAAGGGAGAGCGGCTCGTACTTCTCGGCCCCTCCGGATGCGGAAAATCCTCGATCCTCAAAGCGGTAGCGGGCTTTTTAAAGCCCGCTACCGGCACGATCAAGGTTCGCGGCCGGGAGGTCAAAGGCCCCGGTCCGGACCGCATCGTCGTATTCCAGGAGTTTGACCAACTCCTGCCCTGGAAGACCGTGCGCCAGAACGTCGAATTCCCGCTGCGTATGGCGAGCAAGTTGCCGCGGGCGGAAATCCGGGAGCGCACGGAGGCGACGCTCAGAAAAGTCGGACTCGAACGGGCGCTCGATAGCTATCCGCACACACTTTCGGGCGGTATGAAGCAGCGCGCCGCGATTGCGCGCGCACTCGTCACCGACGCCGACGTGCTGCTGATGGATGAGCCTTTTGCAGCTCTCGACGCGCTCACCCGCAGCCAGCTCCAGGGCGAACTCCTGGATCTTGCCGAGGAACTGGGCTTCACGCTGCTCTTCGTCACTCACTCGATAGAGGAAGCGATCCTTATCGGGACAAAGTTGCATCTTTTGAGCCCGCATCCTGGCCGGACGATCACCAGCCTGGATACCCATGAATTCGGCCGCGAAGATGTCGGCAGCGCCCGGCTCGAAACGCTGACGCGCGAGGTTCACAACCTCCTCTTCTCTCCGAAGATTCGCAGCGAGGTGCTTGAAGATGTCTGATCTCTCTCTGTCCGTTGCGCCGGAGAAGACCGCGGTGTTCGTCCAGGTCCGGGAATTTCTCTGGAATTCGGCTCTTGTTCGCAAGGTCCTCGTGCTGGCCTTGCTCGCTCTCGTGTGGGAGCTTGCTGCCCGATACAGCGCCAAGCCGATCCTGTTTCCTACCTTCACTGCAACCATGGCGGCGCTTTGGGAGGCGGTAACGGTCGAGAACCTGCTCGTGTCCTCCTGGGCATCGCTTTCCGTGCTTCTCAAGGGATATGTCATCGCCGTTTTACTGGCTTTCGTGTTCGCATCGCTGGCGGTCGTCAGCCGTTTCGTGCGCGAACTCCTGCAGACGCTGATTTCGATGTTCAATCCGTTGCCCGCCATCGCACTGCTGCCAGTCGCGATGCTCTGGTTCGGACTTGGCGAAAAGAGCCTGCTCGTCGTTCTGGTCCATGCGGTACTCTGGCCCTTTGCGCTCGCCACTTTGACCGGCTTCGAAAGCGTACCGGAAACCCAGCGCCTCGTTGGGCGCAATTATGGGCTACGCGGACCATCCTATGTGATCCGCATCCTGATTCCTGCAGCCCTGCCCTCGATCCTCTACGGCATGAAGATCGCTTGGGCATTTGCCTGGCGCACGCTGATCGCAGCCGAACTCGTCTTCGGCGTCAGTTCATCGAGCGGCGGGCTCGGCTGGTTCATCTTCCGCAACCGCAACGAGCTCTTCACCGATAAAGTCTTCGCCGGCCTCGCTATGGTGATCATCATTGGTCTCCTGGTGGAGGGAATTCTCTTCCGCCTGGTGGAGACGGTCACGGTGCGCCGCTGGGGCATGCAGCGATAGCTGCCGTATGCCTGGGCACTTCCATTCCATCTCGAAAGACGCTGGCGAAAGAATGATGAGCAGCAATCCCGAATTCCTCTGGTATATCCCGAACGACGTCAAAGCTGGCCACCGCGGAGATGTCGCCGTCGACCACCACAATAGCCTGGAGACGCTGACGGCACAGGCCAAGGCCCTTGAGAATCACGGCTGGAAAGGCGCGCTCATCGGCACCGGCTGGGGCCGACCCGACACGTTCACCGTTGCAGCCGCGCTTGCCGCGCGGACCACTCGTTTCGAGCCACTCATCGCTGTACGCCCGGGCTACTGGCGGCCGGCGAATTTCGCTTCCGCAGCGGCCACACTGGATCACCTCAGCGGCGGACGCGTGCGGGTCAATGTCGTTTCGGGTTTGGACGACCTTGCCGCCTATGGCGACAGCGAAGGCAACCAGGCGGATCGTTATGCCCGCACGAAGGAGTTCATGCGGCTGGTTCGGCGATTGTGGACCGAGGAGAACGTCACCTCGACCGGTAACCACTTTCAGGTCGCAAATTCCACGGTCGCGCCTCGCCTTGAAACCCGCGGCGACCGGCGGCATCCGAAACTCTATTTCGGCGGGGCATCGCAAGCGGCAGAAAAGGTGGCGGCAACCGAAGCGGACGTTCAGCTCTTCTGGGGAGAACCGCTCGATGGAGTAAGAGAACGGATCCAGCGCCTGAAAACCCTCAGCCAGGAGCTTGACCGGGATTTGCCGCCGTTGGAATTCGGCCTGAGGATCACGACGCTGGTGAGAGATACGACGGAAGAGGCCTGGGCCGATGCGGAGGCAAAGGTTGCCAAAATGGCCGAAGGCCAAGCCGGCAGCTGGCACGACCACCGTCGCGCAATGGCTGTCGGCCAACAGCGGCTCTTCGATCTGCACACCCGTGGCGAGGTGCTTGACGACAATCTTTACACCGCACCCGGCAAGTTTGGCGGCGGCGGCGCCGGCACCACCTGGTTGGTCGGCTCTGCAGCGGACGTCGCCCGTTCGCTCCGCAAATATGGAGAGCTAGGCATTACCCATTTCGTCCTTTCCGACACGCCCTATCTGTCGGAGATAAGGCGGCAGGGCGAACAGTTGCTGCCGCTGTTGCGGGATTGACCCTTCTCCTACGCCCATAGCGGCATGGCCAACGGCGAATGAACCAGAGCAGCGCCCGACGCCGTCACGAAACCGGTGTTGTGCCCTTGCCCAGATGAAGTGCCTCGCTCAGTTCCCGCCGCGCACCGGCGACCAGGGTCTCCATGGCGCGCCGAGCACCTTGCGGGTCACGCATGCGGATAGCCTCAAGGACTGCCCGATGGGTGCCGAGGGCGTATTCATGTGATTGGCTCGCCCGGTTGGTGATGCGAAAGCTTGCCAGCAGAGCCGCGCCGATAGCCGCTGCGAATTGGCGGTATACCCAGTTGCCGGAAGCATTGATGATCGCGGTGTGGAACTGCAGGTCGGCCTGGCTCCAGGCATCCGTATAGCGAGAGTGAGCCGCGACCATCTCGTCGAACGCTTCCGCAATGACCATGATTTGTCTTGTGGTCGCATTGATTGCGGCCGCCTCCGCGGCAGCCGGCTCCAGCACCATGCGCGCATCGACAAGTGACTGATAGAACCGCTCGTCCTTCGGATGCCTCATCGCCGCATCGAGGACGATCGGGTCGAGATAGTTCCATTGATCGCGCGGCAGGACGATCGTACCGCCACGCGTGCGCGACCGCACCATGCTCTGCGCCACCAGATGCTGCATCGATTCTCGGAGTGTCGTGCGGCTGACCCCGTAGAGCTCCTGGAGATCGGCTTCGTTGGGAAGCGTTGATCCTTCCGCAATCTCGCCGGACACGATCCGGTCGATCAGCATATGGAGCAGGTTATCCTTGACGGGGCGCCGGCCCCCTTTTTCCCGCTTATGCGCGTTCGCTCTCCCGGTTTCCGCCATTCAGCTCCGTCCCTGGCAATCCTCAAGCTCATTCCATAGACGAAATGTCCCGAAAGATAAATCGCATTTAAATTGACAATAAATACGATTTATTTTAGATGACAAACGGAGGTGCCGGAGGAGACCCGTACCCCGTAAGCTGATGACCCTGCCTTGGTTGCAGATCGACGCGCCGCCGCCTTGGATGCGGGCGCGACCGGAACCGTCATGCGTTCGGGAGCGACTTGCCGCACGGATGCGAATCCACCGGCCGAAGGCCGGATGACGAGTTGAAGCGAATGAAGATCACGAAGCTGACCACCTATATCGTCCCGCCCCGCTGGCTGTTTCTGAAGATCGAAACGGATGAGGGCATTGTCGGCTGGGGCGAACCGGTGGTCGAGGGCCGTGCGCTGACGGTGCAGGCGGCCGTGCACGAACTCGAAGACTATCTGATCGGCAAGGATCCCTTCCTGATCGAGGATCACTGGAACGTCATGTACCGCGGCGGTTTCTATCGCGGCGGCGCGATACACATGAGCGCCATCGCCGGCATTGACCAAGCGCTATGGGACATCAAGGGCAAGGCGCTCAAAGTACCGGTCCATTGCCTGCTCGGCGGTCAGGTACGCGACCGTATCAAGGTCTATTCCTGGATCGGCGGCGACCGCCCTTCAGATGTGGCGCGCAACGCCAAGGACGTCGTCGCCCGCGGCTTCAAGGCGATCAAGCTCAACGGCTCCGAGGAGATGCAGATCGTCGATACCAACGAGCAGGTCGACAAGGCGATCGAAACCATCGCCATCATCCGCGAGGCAGTCGGCCCGCATATCGGCATCGGCGTCGACTTCCACGGCCGTATCCACAAGCCGATGGCCAAGGTGCTTGCCAAGGAACTCGAACAGTTCAAGCTGCTGTTCATCGAGGAGCCGGTGCTTTCGGAAAACCGCGAGACGCTCAAGGAAATCGCCAACCATTGCTCGACCCCGATCGCGCTCGGCGAACGGCTCTATTCCCGCTGGGATTTCAAGCAGGTTCTATCGGACGGTTATGTAGACATCATCCAACCGGATCTCTCCCATGCCGGCGGCATCACCGAATGCCGCAAGATCGCAGCGATGGCGGAGGCCTATGACGTGGCGCTGGCGCCTCATTGCCCGCTCGGGCCGATCGCGCTCGCCGCCTGCCTGCAGATCGACGCGGTCAGCTACAACGCCTTCATCCAGGAACAGAGCCTCGGCATTCACTACAACAAGACGAACGACATCCTGGACTACATCGTCAACAAGGATGTGTTCGCCTATGCGGACGGTTTCGTCGGCATCCCGCAAGGCCCAGGCCTCGGTATCGAAGTGGATGAGGATTACGTCATCGAACGCGCCCGCGAAGGCCATCGGTGGCGCAATCCCGTGTGGCGCCACGAGGACGGGAGCGTCGCCGAGTGGTGAGAGATAAGCGGACCGGATCTCCGGCCAGAAGAGATTGAGGCGGCGCAAGGCGGCGCCTTCGATGCCGGACAGATCACAGGGTGATGGTCCGGAATGGGTGGGGAGACCACCGTTTTGAATGGAACCGAAGGGAGAGGTCCAATGAAAAGCAGAATGATGAAACTGGCAGGCGCCTTCGCACTCACGATGCTCGCTACTGTCGCGGCCGGCACGGTCGCTACCGCGCAGGAATTCAAGGCCAAGCTCGGCCATGCCATGCCGCAGGAGCATCCGCAGGCCGTCGCACTCAACAAGTTCGCGGAACTTGCCGGTCAGTACACCAATGGCCGCGTCAAGATCACCGTCTACCACGGCAGCATGCTCGGCGGCGACGACAAGATGCTGCAGTCGACCCAGAGCGGCACGCAGGAAATGTTCTACGGTTCGCTCGCGCCGATCGCCGGCAAGATCAAGGAAGTCCAGGTCTTCGACTTCCCCTTCCTGTTCGGCAACATGAAGGAAGTCGACGCGGTCTTCCTCGGCCCGATCGGTCAGAAGCTGATGGCGAAGCTCGATCCGCATAATCTGCATGGCGTTGCCTGGGGCGAGACCGGCTTCCGCCAGCTCTCCAACAACAAGCATGAAGTCAAGACCGCCGACGACATCAAGGGCCTGAAGGTTCGCGTCATGCAGAACCAGGTCGCGCTCGACAGCTGGAAGGCAATCGGCGCAAACGCTCTGCCGATGTCTTATGCGGAAGTCTTCACCGCGCTTGAAACCGGCGCGCTGGATGGCCAGGAAAATCCTTACATCCACATGTACGCCAACAAGATCTACGAGGTTCAAAAATTCGGCACGACGACCAACCACGTCTACACGCCGTGCATTCTCGTCACTTCGAAGAAGTTTTGGGAACAGCTGACGCCGGCCGATCAGGAGGCGATAGCCAAGGCCGGCAAGGAAGCCATGGTCCACCTGCGCAAGCTGATGGATGAGGGCAATGCCAAGGTCGTCGCCGACCTCGAATCCCAAGGCATGAAGGTCGAGGCCCTGCCGGAAGCGGAACTCGCCAAGCTGCGTGCCGCCACCCAGCCGGTCATCGAAAAGTATAAGCCGGTAGTCGGCGCCGAACTCGTCGACGAGATCCAGGCAACGATCGCCAAGGTTCGCGCCGAGAAGTAATTCCCGTGCGGAATCGGTCCGGCCTCGCCCTCCCCGGGAAGGCCGGACCATCCCATCTTTCTTCTATGGGGGACGCCCATGATTTCCCGCATTCTGTTCGGCACACTCGAAAAATTGCTGATGCTCGCGCTCGCGCTGATGGTCATCATGATTTTCGGCAATGTCGTGCTGCGCTATGGCTTCAATTCCGGCATCACGGAGTCGGAAGAGCTGTCGCGCTTCGTTTTCGTCTGGCTGATCTTCATCGGCGCTTTCCTGACACTGCGCGATCGCGCCCATCTCGGCGTCAACAGCCTGGTGCGGGCGATGCCCTTCAAGGCCCAACGCCTCGTGCGCATCGGCGGCGATATCGCCACGCTCGTCTGCTGCTACCTGCTCGGGCTCGGCGCCTGGCGGCAAACCGTTGACAACCTGGAGAATTATTCGCCCGTGGCCGGCATTCCGCTCGGCTGGGTGTATTTCTCCTGCGTGCTGTGCTGCATCGGCATGGCCATTCTTCAACTTCGTTCGATCTTCGACGTCGTGACCGGCCGGATTGCCGATGAGGAAATCTTCGCCAGCAACGCCGACGGGCTGGTCGAATAAGCCGCGAAGGGGACAACTCGCATGACTATTGTTGTTTTTGTCGGCTCACTTTGCGGAGCGATGCTGCTCGGCATCCCGGTTGCCTTTTCGCTGCTGATCTGCGGCGTCGTCCTGATGATGCATCTGGACATCTTCGACGTGCAGATTCTCGCCGAGAATGTCTTGGATGGCGCCAACAACTATCCGCTAATGGCCCTGCCCTTCTTCGTGCTCGCAGGCGAAATCATGAACGCGGGCGGAGTTTCCAAGCGCATCGTCGGTGTGGCGATCGCCGCCGTGGGACACTTTCGCGGCGGCCTCGGCTATGTGGCGGTTTTCGCAGCCCTCATCCTTGCCGCAATCTCCGGCTCGGCTATTGCCGATTGCGCGGCACTTGCAGCCGTCGTCATCCCGCTGATGCGGCGCTCCGGCTATCCGGTACCGCTGTCGGCAGGCCTGATCTCCTCCGCCGGTATCGTCGCGCCGCTCCTGCCGCCGTCGATCCCCTTCGTGGTTTTCGGCGTCGCGGCCGAACTTTCCGTAACCCGACTTTTCATGACCGGCATCGCGCCTGGCCTGATGATGGCCGCCACGCTGATGGTGACCTGGTATTTCTATGCTCGCAAGACGCCATCCATGGCGTCTGAGCAGAAGTTCGAACTCCCGCGGCTCCTCAGTGCGCTGAGGGAAGGCATTTGGGCACTCGTTCTCCCGGTCATCATCATCGGCGGCATGAAGACCGGTATCTTCACGCCCACCGAAGCCGGCGTCGTTGCCGTCGTCTATTCGTTCGTCATCGGCATGTTCGTCTATGGGGAATTGAAGATTTCCATCATGCCGTCGCTGCTGCTTCAGGCGGCGAAGACGGCAAGCACGATCATGTTCCTGGTCGCTGCTGCCTATGTTTCGGCTTGGTTGATCACGGTCGCCAACATTCCGCAGGAAATCGGCGAATCGCTGGCGCCATACATGGAGAACAAGACCCTCTTCATGTTCATGCTGATGGTCATCGTCTTCCTCGTCGGCACCGCGCTCGACCTCACTCCGACGATCCTGATCCTCACCCCTGTCATGATGCCGCTCGTCAAGCAGGCCGGTATCGATCCCTACTACTTCGGGGTGATGTTCATGATGAACAACGCGATCGGCCTTATCACCCCGCCGGTCGGCACGGTTCTGAACGTCGTGTCGGGCGTGGCGCGCGTCGAACTCGATCAGGTCATCAAGGGCATGCTACCCTTCCTGGTGGCCTACACAGTGCTGCTGTTTACCTTCGTGCTCTTCCCCGAACTGATCACCGTGCCGGCAAGCTGGCTCCGCTAACCGCCGGAGGGCGGCCTTGCTCATGGGCTGCCCTCCCCCTCTTTTCCTCGTTTCGATGGCGAATCCGATGTCCTTCAAGCAGCTTTTCGACCTTTCCGGGCGCACCGCGCTCATCACCGGCTCCACTCGCGGCCTCGGCTTTTCCTATGCGGAAGGTCTGGCTGAAGCCGGCGCCCACGTGATCGTCAACGGCACACGCGCCGAAGGCGTGGCTGAAGCCGTGTCGAAACTCACCGCCAAGGGCCACAAGGTTTCGGGCAAACATTTTGACGTCGGCAACGAGGCCTCCATCGTCGAGGCCTTCGAAACCTTCGACCGCGAAGGCACCGAGATCGACATCCTCATCAACAACGCCGGCATCCAGTTCCGCAAGCCGATGGTCGAACTCGGAGTGGACGACTGGCAGAAGGTGCTGGACGTGAACCTCACCGGTTCGTTCGTCATCGCGCGCGAGGCGGCCAAGCGGATGATCGCCCGCGGCCGCGGCGGTAAGATCGTCAACATTGCCTCTCTGACCAGCGCCGCCGGCCGCGCCACCGTGGCGCCCTATACCGCCTCCAAGGGCGCGATCACCGCGATCACCCGTACGATGGCGGTCGAATGGGCACCGCATAACATCCAGTCGAACGCGATCGGCCCCGGTTACATCCTGACCGACATGAACCAGGCGCTGATCGACAACAAGGAATTCGACGCCTGGGTGCGCGCCTCCAACCCAAGCGGCCGCTGGGGCAAGCCGGAAGAACTCGTCGGCGCGGCGATCTTCCTGTCGAGCTCGGCCTCCGACTACATCAACGGCCAGACGCTTTACGTCGATGGCGGCTGGCTCGCTCAGCTCTGATCAACTGACTTCCCAAATTGAAATTGTAAGGAACTAGCGATGAAAGTCGTCGTCATTCACAAGGAGCACGATCTCAGGATCGAGGAACGCAGCGTCGGCAAACCGGGTCCCGGCGAAGTGCGTATCCGCCTGAGGGCCGGCGGTATCTGCGGCTCGGACCTTCATTATTACCACCATGCCGGTTTCGGTACGGTGCGCCTCCGCGAACCGATGATCCTCGGCCACGAGGCATCCGGAGAGATCGCCGCGATCGGCGAAGGCGTCACGAACCTTACCGTCGGCCAACGCGTCGCCATCAATCCGAGCCGCCCCGGCGGCGATTGCGAATTCATGCGCGAAGGCCAGCGACAGCATGCCATGGACATGCGCTTCAACGGCTCGGCGATGCGCTTCCCGCATGTCCAGGGCCTGTTTCGCGAAGAAATCGTCGTCGAGGCCGAGCAGGCCGTCCCGGTTGCCGCCGACACGCCCTTCGAGGAGGCAGCCTGCTGCGAACCGCTCGCCGTATGCCTTCATGCGATCATGCAGGCCGGATCGTTGGTGGGCAAGCGCGTGCTCGTGACCGGCGCCGGTACGATCGGTTGCTTGACCATTCTCGCCGCCCGTTTCGCCGGCGCGACCGAAATCGTCGCGACGGACATTTCCAACTCGGCGCTGGAAATCGCAAAGGCAGTCGGCGCCGACACGGTATTCAACACTGCCGATCAGCCGGATGCTTTGACCCCTTATGCCGAGGGCAAGGGCACGTTCCATGCGGCGTTCGAATGCTCCGGCAACGGCGCGGTCATGGCGGGACTGCTCAATGTCATGCGCCCCCGCGCCACGATCGTCGCCGTCGGCCTTGGCAAGGAAGTCAGCCTGCCGATCAGCGCCATCGTCACCAAGGAAATCGTGCTCCGCGGCACTTTCCGCTTCGATGCCGAGTTCGCCTGGGCGGCCAAGCTGATCGCCGAGCGCCGGATCGACGTGCGTCCGCTCCTGACCGCGCAAATCCCGATGGACCGTGCTGTGGAGGCCTTCGAATTAGCAACCGACCGTAGCAAGTCGATGAAGGTCCATCTGGTTTTCTGATGGACGCCCGTTGCCGGAGCCGATCGTTGTCGCTCCGGCATTTTTCGCCACTCACTTCAGAAAGCCATTGCACCGCGTTCATATCTTTCGTAAAGCTATAATATAGGTTTTCTCAAAGAGTATGACGCCATGTCGCTCAATCTCGATAGCGCTCCTCAATCCGACTTCGTCGGCAGCACGGTCGTCGCCATATCGAAGCTGATCCGGGACAGCGATCTCAAGCCCGGCGACAGGCTGCCGCCCGAGGCGACGCTTTCGCGCAATCTCAACGTATCCCGTACCGTGGTGCGGGAAGCCCTACGGTCGCTCGCGGCTCTAAGGCTCGTGGAACTCGGCGCCGGCAAGCGCCCGACCGTTGCCCAGCTGGATGACGATTCCTTCGCGCTGACCATCGAGCACGGCGTATTCACCGACCAGATCGATATTCAGCAGATCTACGATGCGCGCCGAACGATAGAGGCGCGCACGGCGGCGCTCGCCGCTCTGAGGCGGAGCGATTTCGAAAGCCGCACAATCCTCGCACACGCGAAGGCGATGGAGACGGACTTTTCCTCACCAGCCCAGGTGATGGAACATGACATCGCCTTCCATCTCGCCATCGCCAGAGCTTCGCGCAATCCGGTCTTCGTTCTGATCATCGGCGCCTTCCAGGGCGTGACCCGGCAGACCTGGCCGATCGGCTGGAAGAGCCGTGGCGACGCAGAGAACCGGGACATGAACGCCCTTCACCTGAAACTCGCCGCGGCCATCGCGGCCGGCGATCCCCATGCCGCCACGGAGCTGATGAACCGTCACTTCGACGAAAGCGTCAAGGCTCTCCTCAAGGCCGGCCTCGTCTAACCGCAAGGAACAATGATGAAAATCACAGGCATCGAAACAGTCCGCATCGACGAGCGCGAGAACCTCCTCTGGGTTCTGGTCCATACCGACGAAGGGATTACCGGTCTTGGCGAGACCTTCTACGGCGTCCAGGCCGTCGAGGCGCATGTGCATGAATTCATTGCCCCGCGCGTCATCGGCCGCGATCCGCTGCAGATCGATCTTCTGGCGCAGGACCTTGTCGGGTATATCGGCTTCCGCTCCTCCGGCGCGGAGGTGCGCGGCAACTCGGCCTTCGACATCGCGCTCTGGGATATTTTCGGCAAGGCGACCAACCTGCCGATCGCCCAGCTTCTCGGCGGCTTCACCCGCAAGGAGATCCGCACCTACAACACCTGTGCCGGCACCGAATACGTCAAGCGCAATACCGGGCAGCAGACCGGCAATTATGGGCTGAGCGCCGGCACCAGCTATGACGATCTCAACGGTTTCCTCTACCGCGCCGACGAACTGGCGGAATCGCTGCTGGAAGAAGGCATCACCGCCTTGAAGATCTGGCCTTTCGATGCTGCCGCCGAAAAGACCCGCGGCCAGTATATTTCGCTGCCGGATCTGAAGTCTGCACTTGAGCCGTTCGAAAAGATCCGCAAGGCCGTCGGCGACAAGATGGACATCATGGTCGAGTTCCATTCCATGTGGCAGCTCCTGCCTGCCATGCAGATCGCCAAGGCGCTGACGCCCTATCAGACGTTCTGGCACGAAGACCCGATCAAGATGGACAGCCTTGCGGACCTGAAACGTTATGTTGAGGTTTCGCCCGCTCCGATTTCGGCCTCGGAAACCCTCGGCTCCCGCTGGGCTTTCCGTGATCTGCTCGAAACCGGCGCGGCCGGCGTCGTCATGCTCGACATTGGCTGGTGCGGCGGCATTTCGGAGGCCCGCAAGATCGCCTCGATGGCGGAAGCCTGGCACCTGCCGATCGCCCCGCACGACTGCACCGGCCCGGTCCTGCTCTGCGCCTCCACGCATCTTTCATTGAACGCACCAAATGCGCTGATCCAGGAAAGCGTGCGCGCCTTCTACCGCACATGGTATCGCGACCTCGTCACCGCACTCCCGGAGGTGAAGAACGGCATGATCACCGTCCCGCCCGGTGCAGGCCTCGGCATGGAACTGCACCCGGATCTCGACAAGAAATTCA
Organism: Hyphomicrobiales bacterium; assembly: GCA_900469955.1. Taxonomy (GTDB): domain Bacteria; phylum Pseudomonadota; class Alphaproteobacteria; order Rhizobiales; family Rhizobiaceae; genus Neorhizobium. The sequence goes on from UBYX01000014.1 coordinate 70,391, forward strand.
CGGTGACCCGCCGGGTTTCCGATGCAAAAGGTATTTGATCTGGTCGCGCAGAGGCAGTCGGTGGCCTCAAGAAGAATGTCTTCGATCTGATACCAATCCGCTCAAGCATCTTGCTTGGCTTCGGCTGTGACGGCCGAAGCCTATCGAACGGCATCGCTTGCACGCCGGAATACTCTCACCCTTTATCGATGCTCGGTTGAATAGGGGGGTCGCGGCCCCTTCGTTCCAGCCGTCAAGCATGGCGAAACTCGCCGAGCAGGTCGGGCTGGAACAATCAGCGAGACCCATGCCGGCGGCGACCATTGTCATCGATCAGCAGCCGTGTAAGCTTTGCCGATGTCGGTCCCGACTGGCTGACCCGCACCGAGCCCACCGATGCCACATAGCGTCGGTTCGTAAACTCTGTGCGTAGGGTGGTTACCCGGTCCGAGTAAGCAGATCGTAAGCAGACTAGAATCGAGAACTCAAGTGACCCACGATCACGACGATCATCATCAGGAGAAAGACCATTGGCGCGAGAATGGCGTCAAGGTCATTCCCGGCAATTCGCTCGACCCCAATACCGCCCAGACACCTGGCATGAACCGCGCCACTGCCATCAGCAAGGCGCGTGCCGGAGCGGAAAAGATCTGGGCCGGCACGGTCACGATACATGCCAATGCCAAGACAGGCGCCCATCATCACGGTGATCTGGAGAGCATCATCTATGTGGTCAAGGGCAAGGCCCGGATGCGCTGGGGCGAGCGTCTGGAATATACCGCCGAGGCTGGTCCCGGCGATTTCATCTACGTACCGCCCTTTGTGCCGCATCAGGAGATCAATGCCAGCCGCGATGAGACGCTGGAATGCGTCCTCGTCCGATCCGGCCAGGAGCCGGTCGTTGTCAATCTGGATATCGAGCCGGTTGAAAAGCCGGAAGACGTAGCCTGGATCGACCCGATCCATCGTTGACTGAACAGGGATGATCAAGTGCGGCGAGGGCAGCCGTCCCGACTTGCTCGAAGCGGCTGTTGTCCCCCTGAGCGGAGCCGATGAACCTCACGTCCTTCTGTGCGGCTCTATATTCCCGCTTCCGCCAAGGACCATCATGATGCGCTCTTGAGGATGATCTTGCCGCGGGCTCGTCCGGTGGACTGATGTTCGAACGCCTGAAGTGCGTCCCCGACCGGCAGCAGCCGGTCGGTCAGCACCTCCACACCGCCTGCAACCTTCTCGACAACGGTTGCGAGGCGGGCTGCATTCGAGCTGTGAAAGACGAAGGCGGCGCCGACGCCACGCGCCTTCGCGAGCGCTTCGTCTGGCGGAGCTACGGTCGAGGCAAGAAAGCCGCCGGCGCGTAGCACCTCATACGAGCGTGCTTGTGTCTCTCCGCCGACCGTGTCGAGAACCACGTCAACGTCACGCACCCGGCTCACGAAGTCTTCGTTGCGGTAGTCGATCACAATATCGGCTCCCAACCGCTCTGCGATGGCGATACCGCGACCCGAGGCGGTGGCGATCACACATGCGCCAGCTTGCCTGGCGAACTGAATGGCGAAGCTCCCGACGCCGCCGGCGCCTGCATGGATGAGCACCGTCTGCCCCTGGCGAAGATGGGCGACCTCGAACAGAGCCTGCCAGGCGGTGCCTGCGGCCGTCGGAATGCCGGCAGCCTGATCCAAGGTAATTGCCTCAGGCAGGCGCACGAGTTGGTCGGCCGGCACAAGCGCAAACTCCGCCAGCGCGCCGCCGCTTGTGGGGGCCGTTCGCGCCACGATGCGATCGCCGATGCTCCAGTCTGTCACCTGGCCCCCCAGCACCTCGACGGTGCCGCTCAGATCGGTCCCGAGCGTGTAGGGGAATGTGAGCGGGAAGAACGATTGCATGTTGCCGCGCTGAAGTTTCACATCCAGCGGATTCAGGCTGGCCGCAGCAACGCGCACCAGCACCTCGCCCAACCCAGGCTGGGGCATTGCGACATTTTCAGTGACGGGATGGGCTTCATGGACGTGGATGCGAAACGCCTTCATCGCGCCTGCTCCCCAGCGCCCATGGCCCCGACCTGATGCAGCCAGCCGAACCAGTCCTCCATGTGCCAGGTATGGGTGATAAGCCCCTCCCGCACATGATGGAAATCATGGATAGGAAGCATGAAGCGAGCGCCGGTCGGGGCGATGCCGAACCATTCGCCTTTGTGGGTGCCGGTGATCTCGCCCCTTACACCGGCGCGACCCGGCGCACCGATCACCTCATGGACCGTAACGCGGGCATCGGGAAATGCGGCGCTGAAGGCGCGGATCAGCGGCTTCATGCCCTCACGGCCGGTTGCTTGTCCGGGCGCGAGCGGAATGTCCTGCCAGTCTTCTGTCAGCGCCTCATCAAGGAGGTCGGGATCATGGTCGGAAAAGGCGCGATAAAGGGTGTCGATTGCGGCGCGATCGCTGTCGGCGAGACCACCGGAGGCGGTGGGATTTTCATGTGACATTGAATGTCTCCTGGTTGAACCAAACCAACGATAGACACCCAGACGGCATCCTTGAAATCGATACATGATATATGGCAACATCCACGCTATGGATCTGCACGGGATAGACCTGAACTTGCTTGTCGCCTTTGACGCGCTCATTGCGGAACGAAGTGTCACGCGGGCTGGCAAGCGAATAGGCCGCACACAACCGGCCATGAGCGCTGCCCTCGCACGACTGCGCGCCCTGTTTGGCGACGAGCTGTTCGTGCGTGGCCCGTCCGGGCTGCAACCAACTCAGCGAGCGAGTGATTTGGCCGAGCCACTCGGCCGGGCACTGGCCGAGATCAGTCAAACGCTCGATTTCACCCAACGCTTCGACCCTGCGATTTCCTCGCAAGAGTTCACGCTGGCCCTGTCCGATCATCCGGCTCTTATGCTGCTTCCACGCCTGACCGAAATTTTGCGAGACCAGGCGCCCAATATCACCCTGCGCATCAAGGCGTTCACCCATCGCGACGATGCAGTGTCCATTCTCGATGCCGGAGAGGCTGATTTGACCATAGGAGTGCCGCCACGGCAGTCTGTGGGGGGCCGCATCTTGAGCGAAGCGCTGTTCGAAGAGCGCTTTGTCTGCATCATGCGCCGTGGTCATCCCGCGGCTTCGCATCCCCTCGATCTGCAGAACTTTCTCGGCCTGTCGCACCTTCTCGTGTCTCCGGAAGGCGAGAGGTTCGGCCAGGTCGATGCAGCACTCGCGGCCCTTGGGCAGCGCAGACGTATAGCGCTGTCGCTACCACAAATGTATGCTGCCCCTGCCCTCGTGGCCCGTTCCGATCTGATCGCCACGTTGATGGAAGGCGTGGTCAAGGCTTCTGCCTGCGGCGACGAACTGGTCGCGCTGCCGCCACCAATCGCCTTGGCTCCGGTATCGTTTGTCATGTCCTGGCATCGCAGGAACGACGCCCATCCGGTCCAGAGGTGGCTTCGCGAGACCCTCTCGGCTCTCCAAGGGCTGCATCCGGGTAAACGATGATCGGGAGAAACGACCTGACGTGCGCGCGCCGCCTGGAGGAGCTTGCCGGCGGGCGCTGCGATCTCGCCAGGTCCCATCGGCGTTAGTGCATAGCCTCCCTCGGATGGGTCGTTCTACCTGCAATGCGGCCCTTGAGATTTTCACGGATATTCTGGATCAGCACGTAGAGGACAGGGATCACAACCAAGCCAAGAAGAGTTCCCACCAGCAGCCCCCCGAACACAGTCATGCCGATAGACTGCCGGCTTGCGGCACCGGCGCCCGTCGCGACAACCAGCGGGACGACCCCGAGGATGGAGGCAATCGCGGTCATCAGAACCGGGCGGAAGCGTTGCGCCGTCCCTGCCCTGGCCGCTTCGTCGATGGTCATGCCCTCGTCGCGCCTTTCCTTCGCGAATTCCACGATCAGAATGGCATTTTTCGCGGCAAGTCCAATGAGAAGAACCAGTCCGATCTGGGCGTAGATGTTGAGCTCGATACCCGACAACAACAGAGCTGCAAGCGCACCGAGAACGGCGACCGAGACCGACAACATCACGGCAACGGGAACGCTCCAACTCTCGTACTGCCCCACCAGAAAAAGATATGTAAAGACAATTCCCACCAAGAGGACGATTACCGTCTGGCTCCCGGACTGCTTTTCCTGGAGTGCGAGCCCGGTCCACTCGAAGCCGAAACCGTCCGGCAGGGTCCGCTCGGCCAGCGCCTCCATTTCGGCAAGAGCTTCCCCCGTGCTCACGCCCGTCGCAGGCTGTCCGTTTACGGATGCAGCTGGGAACAGATTGTAGCGGCTGATGGACCCCGGACCATAGGAGGTCTCTATAGACAGCAGGGATTGGAGAGGGACGGCCGCGCCACTCTGGCTGCGAACCCTCAACCTTTGAATGTCCTCGATCCTGCTGCGGAACTGCGGCTCGTCCTGGATGCGTACCTGATAGACCCGCGAAAACATGTTGAAGTCGTCCACATACGCCGATCCGAGATGGGCCTGCAGGGCACCGAAGATGGCTGCTGGAGGCACCCCGAAGAGCTCTGCCCGTGCCCTGTCGATATCGAGGAACACTTGCGGGACGCCCGCCGAAAAAGTGCTGAAGACGCCAGAAAGAACAGCTGATTGGTTCGCGTTGACGATCAGCCCCCGCATCACCGCCGCGAGCTCCTGCGGGGTCTGTCCTGCGCGGGCCTGCAGGCGCATGTCGAAGCCCCCGGTAACGCCTAGTCCGGGTATGGCGGGCGGATTGAACGGGACGACAGACGCGCCGGGAATGGCCGCGAACTGGGAACGCAGGCGGCCCATCAGGCTCTCGACGCTTTCGCCCGCCCCCCGTTCGCTCCAGTTTTTCAAAGCCGCGATCACCATTCCCGTATTCGATCCGCCGCCGCCGACCATGCTGCTACCGGCGATGCCGATGGAATTCTCGACGCCCGGCGTGTTCCGCAATATGTCCGTCACACGAGCGAGCGTCTGCTCGGTCCGCTCCAGCGAGGCAGCGTCCGGCAGCTGGACATTCATGAAGAGATACCCCTGGTCTTCGGCCGGGACGAACCCTGTTGGAAGCATCCGGAATGCCCCGTAGATGCCGCCTAGAAAGACCAGGAACACAACAGTCGACAGGACGAGGCGATGCGAGAACATTGCCAGCGCGCGGAGATAGAAAGCGCGCGAGGTGTCGAGACCTCGATTGAAGATGCCGAAGACGCCGGACCGGTGTGCCGCGGGCGCGCGCAACAACAGAGCGCATAATGCCGGGCTCAGGGTCAGCGCGTTCACCGTGGAGAAGGTGATCGTCACCAGGATTGTGACGGCGAACTGACTGTAAAGCTGCCCGGTTATACCGCCCAGGAAGGCGACTGGAACGAAGAGCGCTGCCAGCACCAGCGTGGTTGCGATGATTGGACCGGTCACCTGGTCCATCGTACGGGCCGTCGCTTCGTTGACGTCGACGCCCTCCTCGGCCATCACCCGCTGCACGTTCTCCACCACGATGATCGCGTCGTCAACGACGAGGCTGATCGCCAGGACCACCGCAAACAGCGTGATTGTATTTGCCGAATAGCCGAGCACATAGAGAACGGCAAAACCGCCGATCAGCGAAACGGGGATGGTCAACATCGGGATGAGCGTCGAGCGCCAGTCCTGCAGGAAAAGGTATGTGACAGCGACGACAAGAGCGAAGGTGATAACGAGGGTCAACACAATCTCGCTGATGGTCTCGTTGACGAACATCGTCGTGTCGAACACCACTGTGTAGGCGAGGTCATTTGGAAACTGCCTCGATAAGCGTTCGAGCTCTCCTCTCACGTCCTGGGAGACAGCAAGAGCATTGGCATCGGAAGACTGGTAAACCACAACAGTCGCGCTCGGCCGGCCATTGAGCATCGAGGTCGTGTCATAGGACTGAGCCCCGAGTTCGACCCGCGCCACGTCCCTCAACCGGACGACGCCGCCGTCTGTGTTGGTTCTCACGACGACGTTGCCGAATTCCACCTCGTTGCGCAGGCGGCCTTGGGCCATGACCGTGAGTTGGAGCTGTTGACCGGCGACCGTGGGAGACGAGCCTAGCTGACCAGCGGACGCCTGCGCATTCTGCGCCTGGATGGCGGCGGTTAGGTCAGCGGCGGTGATTCCGAGGGCCTGCATGCGGTCCGGGTTCATCCAGACCCGCATGCTGTAGGAGGGTCCAAAGACGCCCGCCTCGCCGACGCCGGCCACACGGGCCACCGCGTCGCGGATATTGATTGTGGCGTAGTTGCTGATGAATAGCTCGTCGTGCGTGCCCTTGGGTGAGTAGAGCGCTATCCCCATCAGCATGCTGGACGAGCGGCTGCGCACGGAGACGCCGGCTTGCGTGACGGCGGGCGGAAGACGGGCGGTCGCAAGCGCCACCCGGTTCTGGACATTCACCTGAGCGATGGCAGGATCTGTTCCGACCGCAAAGGTGACTGTCAGGGAATAGGTGCCGTTGTTCGTGCTGGAGGAGGACATGTAGAGCATGTCCTCCACTCCGTTTACCTGATCCTCAATGACCGCTCCGACGCTGTCCGTCATCACCTCGGCATTGGCGCCAGGATAGCTCGCGGCCACCTGTACTTCGGGCGGCGTAATCTGGGGAAACTGCGCCACGGGAATCTGTGTCAGAGCGATCGCACCGGCCAGAGTCATGACGACCGCGATGACCATTGCCAATCGGGGGCGACCTATAAAAGGCCTCGAAAGGTTCATGGCCGTGATCCCGAGACTGGCGCGGAACTATTCCCTGCCTGCGAAGGCAGCGGGCTGGGTTCTTGCCTTGCTTCAACCTCGACCCCGGGGGAGATATTCTGCAGCCCCTCGACGATGACCTTTTCCTCGCCATCCAGCCCCCCGACCACGATCCAGTTGGACCCGCTCTGGCCGGAGACTTCGACCCGACGCAGTTCGACCTTACTGTCGCCGCCGACAAGAAGGACATAGCGACCGTCCCGGTCCTGCTGAACTGCGGCCACGGGTACGACCGGGCGCGGTCGTGGATCAGCTTGACGCACGATAATCGTCACGAACTGACCAGGAACCAACAGCCCTTCTGGATTGGCGAAGAGGGCCCTGATAGGGAGCGTCCCGGTTTGAATGTCGATTTCGTTTTCGAAGAACTCGATCTGCCCGCGTTCCGGATATTCCGCACCGTTGGAAAGGCGCATGCTTATCGCGAAGCCGCTCGCAAGCTGTTCCTTGCTCGCCCCCCCTGCTGCGGAGCGAAGATCGAGGATAGAACGGTCAGTGACGGAAAATACGGCTCGCACCGGATCCGTCTGAACCACCGTTGCCAGAGCACCGGAAGAAGGTCCGACAAGACTGCCGACGGTGAAGGCAGAAAGGCCGATCCGCCCATCGATTGGCGAAGAGATCCGAGTATAGCCGAGATTGAGTTCGGCCCTGCTGACGCCGGCCTCTGCGGATAGGAAGTTTGCCTGGGCTGTCTCACGTGCGGTTTCACTCTCTTCGAGGACGGCCTGCGACACCGTCTGGCGGTTGAGGGAGCGGTTGCGTTGCAGGCGCCGGTCAGCTTCGGTCCGTGACGCCTGCGCGCTCAGCAGAGTGGCCTGCGCCTCCTTCAGCGCGATCTCGTAAGCGGTAGACTCGATGGTGAAAAGCTCCTGATCCTTCCGGACCACCTCCCCCTCGGAAAACATGCGGCTTGCCAGGAAGCCGTCGATGCGGGAGCGTATGGCGACGGAATTGACTGCCTCCACCCGCCCCACGAATTCGTAGCGCGGCGACACGTCTTCGATCGCAACACCGGCGGTGGCAACCACCGGCTTCACCTGAGCAACGGCCACATGCGGTGCGAGGAGGAAGGCAAGCAAGACGACACTCTGTGCCGACATGTGTCTTCGGGCTGCTGATCGTCTCATGAACGGCGTCTCCGCTGCACGATCTTAACGTTGAATGAAGTCACCGGCGCCGGAGCCACCGGCCCGGTATCCAAACCCAGCGTCCCTGCCTTGCGCTCCAGACCCACCGCCCCTTTATCCAGCGGTAGCCTGGCCTGGGAGAGGGGACATGCTCAAATCGTGGCCGCGGCGGCGGCGGTCGACGCCGGACCGGAAACCGAAGAGTTCCGGAATCCTGCTGAGCCCGAGCGTCCGCTATCTGGGTGATATTGGTGATTGTCGCCACGGCGGCAGTCAGCAGTCCGAACAGAAAAGAACGCCTTGTTCGCATTTCAGCTCTCCTTGATTCAGGATGAACTTGATATCGAAGAATGCATAGGCGGCGCGGATGCGTCTTTCCGCAGGCAAATGATGCTCGCGTGCCGGTTGAGTATCCGCTTATTACCTGAATATTCAAGTCGGAAGTTGTGCATCAATCACAATAATGAATTCGGCCTTACCCGCCCCAAAATGTGTCCCAGGTTCGCGCATAATTACCGCGACTGACCATGATCCGACGCCGTGGCGACCAGCTTCATCGCAGCCGCAAGGAACAGGATCGAGGCAGGGAGAACCAGTCCGTTCCATTCCAGCATGCCCCCCGTTTCGGCCACGAGCGTGGCAAAATGAACGACGAGATAGAGGATGATGAGCTGAAAGAAGAGGATCTTAAGTTCCCCGACCGTATCGAGTATGATCCACGACGGAACACGTTTTCTGTCTTCTTGCGACAGGTCGAGGACGAAGCCGAAGGTAATCGCATAGGCGAAGATCAGGAGAACTATCCCGAACAGAAACTTGTCGGTGGATCCGAGGACGGCCGCGATCACCGAAATGTCCTGTCCGGACCGGAGATAGGTGATCGCATCAATGAGGCCCAAGAGACCTTCCCATAACATAAGGAAGGCCCCGATCAGCACACCTAGAGACGCTAGGATCATGATGTAACGCAGGCTGAGGAAAAACGAGATCATGGGAGAAATCCTTCGCATACTACCCGTGCGTGCGCGTGATCGTCCAGCCAACATAGACGTCAGTCAAGCTTATCTGAATTCCACGTCTCTCGCATGTTCCAGAACGAAGCAACGCTCGCCAGAGCTACCACCTCCTTTACCTATAGCTGTCTCGAACTAAGTTTCAGATTGCCGCTAAGCTCAACCAGGCATAGCGTTGATCACTCCGCAACCGCGGAAGCAACTGCATGGCGTTTGAAAGTCCGCTCAATTAGCCCCTTTTCGTCAGGAGGCAATCGTGACCGGCAGTGTCCAGAAGCTTTCGCTGGCGTCGCTCCGCCGACACTTAGGTGGAGGCAGGATTTGATCCAGATAACCCCGTCCCGGCCGAGCCTCGTATTGCTGGCAACCTTGGCCGCGCTTTGGACCGCCAAGGCAGCTGCGCCGTTTCTGGCGCCTTTGACTTTGGCTATGTTCATTCTTGCCTTCGCCTGGCCGGTCCAGTCGTTCCTCCAAGAGCGGGTGCCGAAGATAATCGCCCTCATGCTCACCCTAGCTTTGGTTCTGGGGGTGATGCTGGTACTCGGCCTGCTGGCACTATGGGCCTTTGGAGCCGTGTGGCAGGCCATCAGCAGCAACGCGGCGCGCTATCAGCTCCTGTACCAATCCGCGGCGGACTGGCTGGAAGGGCACGGTATCGTCATGGCCGGCATCTGGGCGGACAATATCAACGTCAACTGGCTTCTTCGGATGACCCAGCAGATCGTGTCCCGGATGAGCCAGACGATGAGCTTCTGGATCGTGGCAATCGCATATCTCGTCACGGGGCTCGTTGAGGTGGAACGCGTGAAGCACAACGTGCGGGGCCTGTCCGATCCCGCCATCTCCGATATCATCATTGGAGGCTTCCGGGAGACCGCCAGAAAGCTCCGTCGCTACATGTGGGTCCGCACGGTGATCAGCATGTTTACGGGGGTTGCAATCGGGGTCTTCGCCCTCGCGACACAGATACCGTTTGCGGTGGAGTGGGGCGTGATCGGTTTCGCGCTCAACTTCATCCCGTTCATCGGGCCGCTGATTGCCACCACCTTGCCATCGCTCTTCGTCCTCGCGCATTTGGGAGATCCTGGTTTCGCCCTGCTGGTCTTCGCGTGTTTGAGCATCGTCCAGTCTCTCAGCGGCAACTATATCGAGCCTCGTGTTTCCGGAGACGCCCTGCAACTTTCGCCGTTTGTGATCCTTGTCGCCATCTTCCTCTGGACTTTCATCTGGGGGATATATGGCACGTTCATCGGCGTTCCGATTGCGATCGCGGTGGCGGCCTTTACGAGCCGCGCCCCTGCAATGAGATGGCTGTCGCAGTTGATGGGCGCCGGGCAAGCCTTGGAAAAAGGGCCGGGAGCTTGAGATGGCCCGTTCTGCCGCATGGAAATTTCTCCGATCGCTGTCCGTGACAGGCACCATCCTGGCGGTCGTCTTCTTCGCTGCGTCATTGACACCGAGCCTGATGCCGCGTTCGTACCAGGTGCAGGGCCTGCTTTCAGGACTTTGCGCAGCCGTCGGATATCTCATCGGGGCCGGCCTGGCCTGGCTCTGGCGCTACCTGGAATTGCCCTCGGCGAGGAAACTTCACGTTCCTATCGAGGTGGCGGTCTGCATCGCCGGTCTTGTCATCGCGGTCGCATCGCTGTGGCATGCCGTGGAATGGCAGAACTCGATCCGGACGTTGTGGCATATGGTCCCTCTGGAAACGGCTTATCCCTACCGTCTCGCAGCGATCGCGATACTGGCATTTCTTGCCGCCTTGGCGATCGGACGCGCCTTTGGCTGGATTGCCACCCGATCATCTTCGTTTCTTGTCCGATATGTTCCCAGACGGGTATCGCTTATTCTGGGTGTCCTCGCAGCCGCGGCGCTCTTTTGGTCGCTTGGACAGGGAGTGCTGCTGAAGCTTGCGCTTGACATGACGGATGCTTCGTTCAAGCAGCTTGACGCCTTGCTCGAGGAACCGGACGCACCATCGGTGCCGGGTTCTGTGACCGGGGGAGCGTCTTCTTTGGTTTCCTGGGACGGCCTCGGGCGTCAGGGAAGGCACTATGTGACTTCCGGCCCCCGAGCAGAAGATATCGGTCGTTTCTGGAGCACGGAAGCGCTGGAACCCGTAAGGGTTTATGTTGGACTAAACAACGCGGACAGCCCACAGGAGCGGGCTACGCTGGCGCTTCAGGAACTCCAGCGGCAGGGAGGTTTCCAGCGCCAGGTCCTGGTGGTCATCGCACCGACCGGGACAGGGTGGGTCGATGCAGCGGCCATGGATCCGCTGGAATATCTCCATCGCGGAGATGTGGCGAGCGTCGCGGTCCAATACTCATATCTGGCGAGCTGGCTCTCGCTCCTTGTGGAGCCGGACAATGGCCGCGAAACCACGAGGGCCTTGTTCACGACAATCTACAGCTATTGGCGGACGCTCCCGAAGGATACTCGGCCGGCGCTCTATCTCTACGGCCTCAGTCTCGGCGCGCTCAACTCCGAAGCATCGGCTGACATCTACGATATGGTAGGGGATCCGTTCCACGGAGCGCTTTGGGCCGGACCGCCATTCAGAAGCACCAGGTGGCGCTCCGTCACCGAGCAACGCAACGCCGATTCTCCAGCATGGCTTCCCCGCTTCCGGGACGGTTCCGTCGTCCGTTTCACCAATCAGGACAACCACCTCGATGAAGCCGCAGCGCCTTGGGGGCCGCTTCGTATCATCTACCTGCAATACGCCAGTGACCCGGTGACCTTCTTCGAAACGGGTTCTGCATTCGGCGCTCCCGAATGGATGCGGGGACAACGAGGGCCGGACGTCTCCCCCGCGTTCAGGTGGATTCCCGTCATCACGATGCTGCAGTTGCTGTTCGACATGATGACGGCGACGGAATCCCCTACCGGCTTCGGACATGTCTATGCGGCTGACCACTACATAGATTGCTGGATCGCGATGACGGCTCCGTCGATCCAGCCTTCTGAAGTCACTCGCCTGAAGGACATGTTCGGCGGAAAACTTGCGCCATGATTATAGGAGCTTCTGGGGGCTCCGCATTCGAAACAGGAGACGAGAACAACTAAGGAAGATTACCGTGGGTCAGATTGGCGCGATCATACTGGCGACGAGCTTCATTCAGCTCGCGAATGGCTTCTTCACAACTTTGGTATCCCTCCGATTTGGTCTCGAGGCTTTCGACCCTGCCTTCGAGGGACTGGTGATGAGTTCCTATTTTGTCGGATTCACAATCGGCGCAGTCGCCTGTGGCCCGCTGATTCAGCGCATTGGGCACATCCGCAGCTACGCCGCCTTCGCCGGCATCACCATCGCGGCGGCAGCAATCATGGCCGTGAACACCACTTTGTGGACGTGGGGAATATCACGGGTAGCCGTGGGTTTCGGTTGCGTAGGGGTATTCGTGACGACGGAAAGCTGGCTGAATTCGAAGGCTTCCCCTGAACTTCGCGGTCGGACATTCGCCAGCTACATGATCGGGACGTTCTTGGCCCTCGCGCTTGGCCAGATGCTGATCGGAACCATGCCGATCGAAGGATCCGCGCCCTTCAATGTCATCGTGGTTCTTTTTGCCGTTGCGATCGTCATCGTAAGCTCGACCTATGCCGATCCTCCAGCGATCGTGCCGGAACGCCATCTCCCCTTCCTGGACCTCATGCGGGCAGCGCCTCTTGGTGTTGCAGGCTGCGTCGTGGCGGGCATGGTGAGCTCCACTTTCTACGCGGTCGGGCCAGCCTGGATGTTGCTGAACGGCATCTCGCAGCCGACCATATCATTGGTCATGCTGGCGGCGGTTCTTGGCGGACTCGGCTTCCAGGTTCCGATCGGGAGATTTTCAGACAGACATGATCGGCGCCTGGTACTCGGCGCCATAGCGCTTGGATTTACAGTCGCTGCGATCGCGCTTGCGGTGCTGCCTCATACGCTCGGAACGGTGCTTTCCATCGCGGTAGTCCTGGGCGGCTTCATGTCGACCCTTTATCCGGTCTCTGTTGCGCACACGATGGACAATATGGCGGGCGAGCGGCTGGTCGCGATCAGTAGCCGGGTCATCTTGGCAAGCGGCATCGGCTCGATAATTGGTCCCTTCACAGGCTCTTGGATCATGGGGCGGCACGAGATCAATGGCGTGCTCTATTGCATGGCCGGCGCAACCGCCGTCCTGGGTATATTGGCAGGGACGCTTGCCGTACGCTCAAAAGCGGCACGGCAGGATCGTCCCTTCCAGGTTATGACGCCTCAGGCGGTTCAGATCGCTCTCGCGATTGAAGTGGACCGCTAAGCATATTTGAAACCCGACCTGCGCTCCATTCGGCGGATCTTCTCGACGACATGTCTGCCAAATTCAACCGGCGGCGTTAGGGACGGGCACGCCAAATATCTCGGCGTGTTTACAGAGCTTCTCCCAAGGCACGTCACCCACCGGCACCCCCTCGTTGAGTGCTAAGCGACGTTTGCGCGCGGCGCTATCGCCCGGCATGCGAACGGGGCCGTTGTTCCAGCTCGCCGGAGGATTGCTGCGGCAGGCGGCGGCAAGGAAATCAGACTGCGCCGTAAAGGCGTCCAGCCCGGCGAAAAATGCGGGGTCGATGACCTGCAGGAAGGCGCTTTGCGAAAAGACGCCGGGCGGTGTATTCGCCCGCCCCTTGCCGGAAAGCCCCTGCCCCAGCAATTCGACAATGAGCCCGAGCCCGAATCCCTTATGCCCCTTCAGCTGACCGCCGAGCGGCATCATCGTCCCGCCACGTTCCGTCACCTCGCGTGGATCGTCGGTCGGCTCGCCCTCAGCGGTGAAAGCCCAGGCCTCGGGAAATTTTTGGCCCGCCTTGGCAAGCGTCTGGGTCATCGTTGTGGTGGTGATCGAAGCGGAAACGTCGATCAGGATCGGATCATCGGAGGTTGGAAAACCGGCCGCCATCGGATTGGGCGTCAGGAGCGGCCGGGTACCGCCATAGGGCGCAACGCGGCTGGCCGCAGGGTGCGATACCGAAATCTGCACGATCAGGCCGTGCTCGGTCACTCGGCGCATGAAAGCCGAAAGCGCGCAGGTATGGTGGCAGTTGCGGATCGCCGCGGTGACGACGCCATGGTCGCGCACGCGTTCACAGGCCTGGTCGATCGCTTTGGTCAAGAGCCAGGCACCCGGAAGGGACTTGCCATCCCAGACGAAAGCGGCGCCGCGGTCGTTGACGACCTCATAGCTGCCCGCCTTCGCCAGCGAACCGTCTTCAAGAGCTTCGACATACCAATGCAGCAGGCTGACTCCATGGGTTTCATGACCGATCATGTCACCCTCCACGAGGACCGCCGCTGTCGCTTCGGCCTTGTCGACCTCCATGCCGGCGCCCATCAGTATGCGTTCGGCAAATGTGGTAAGGGCAGCTCTGTCTATCAGGGGCATCGTCTCTTTCACCCGTCGTGGAGTGCATAGGCCCCACGGTTAGTGAGGCCCACGCTGAAGCTTGTGGAAATGCGGATTACTTGAACCGGATCTGCGACAGCTGCAGTTCCGAATTGGTCGCAATCGTAGGCTTGAAGTCCAGCCGCGGCGAGACACGCGTGAAACCCACCATGTGGAACATGGGAATGTCGGCGATAATCTCGGTGTTCACCTTTGCGAAAAGCTCCTTCCAGAGTTTTGTCCGCTCGTCGCCGGTCGCAGAGGTCGCCTTGGCGATCAGCGCATCGACGGCCGGGTCGCGAACCATGGAATGAGATCCCCCCGAGGCATATTTGACGAAGGCGGTGAATACTGGATCGCCGGTTGCGTTGTCGTGCTGCGACTGCGTCAACGTAGGCCCGGAATCGGCAATGAAGGGTGCAACGAAATAACCGTTCCAGACCGAAACGTCGTACATGTCCAGCTTGACGTTCAGGCCGACTTCCTGAAGCATCGCCATCATTGCTTCCATGGCTTCCGTGGCATTGGGATACTGTCCGTTACGACCGATGATGCGGATCTGGCGATCGACCGGCACACCATCGGCCTTGGCTGCTTTGACCAGTTCCTTTGCTTTTTCGGGATCGTAGGGCCAGGCCGGAATGTCGGCGTTGTAACCGATCGTGGTCGGCACGACGAGCTGCGTGGCAATCTTTGCCTGCTCCGGGAATAGTGTTCCGAGCATCGCCTGGCGATCGATGGCGAGGTTCATGGCCTCGCGAATGCGGCGATCCTTGAGCGGCGCCTCTCGCGTATCGATGCGCAACGAGGTCGTCTCAGAATTCGGATAGGCGAAATCGGTCTCCTTGTTGGTCGCATCCTGTACCGATACCGCAGGAACGATATCGGCTTCGCCGGCATCGACCATGGCCGCGGCGACCGCGCTATCGGAGCGGAAGAGATAGGTAGCCTGCTCCACCTGAGGCTGTTCGCCCCAATAACTTGGATTGCGCTTCAGCGTGATCGACTGGCCGATTTCCCATTTGTCGAACGTATAGGGGCCGGTGCCGACCGGCTTGCGGGTGAATTCGTTCGCCGGTGTCGCCTCGGCGGATTCCACCGCCATGACCGTCATCAGAAGGGGAAGGATCGGCTGGGCAGGTTTCGTCGTGATCCGGATCGTATTGGCGTCCGGCGTCTCGAAGCTGAATTCCGTGCCACCGAAATATTTGCCACCGGTTTCACAGCTGAGCTTTTTGTTCTTGTTCCGCTCGATGGTGAACTGAACGTCCTTTGACGTAAATGGCTTGCCATCATGCCATTTGACATTCGGGCGCAGCTTGAATTCCCAGGTATCCTCATCGACCTTCGACCATTCGGTCGCAAGGCGTGGTTTCAGCCCGCCATTGACGTAATCAAACTCGACCAGCATCTCGTTGACATTCTCCGAGATCACCCGGCCGACGTCCTGGCGGGCCGCCATGCAGGGCTCGACGACGTCGACCGTCTCCGCAAGCACGATTGTGACATTGCGCTTCGCATCCTGAGCGTGGGCCGAGCCGAAGCTCAACGCAATCACGGTCGTAGAAATATAGGCAGCTGCCATACGCAGGTTCATTTCAGTCTCCTCCCGGGCGCCCTCGGCGCGTGTCTCAGTAAATCATTCGGACCTTTTTCTGGCTCTCCGTCAGCGCCTCCTCCTCGCCACCAGAATTGATACACATGCGCACTAATATACCAGTGGGTGCCGTCGATCAAGCTCGGCGCCGCTGCCGGACCGAAGCCGCCAGAACGCGGCCACACGGGTGAAGCAATCAGAGCTTGTGGCGTCTCGACTTCTTCCTCCGACAGATGGGACAATGGTGCGGCCTGCTTCGATGACCTCGAGCAGGCCGGTTGGGCGATCGTGGCTGTATTTCCGGCTCAGCTGCGCAGATCTGCCGGCAAAAGTTCTTCTGGGAAATTCTGGTAGGCCACCGGCCGCAGGAACCTGCGGATCGACATGGTCCCGACGCTAGTTGCCCCGAAATTGGTAGAGGCAGGATAAGGCCCACCGTGAACCATGGAGTCGACGACCTCGACGCCTGTCGGGAAGCCGTTGACCAACACTCTGCCGGCCTTCCGCTCGACGATCGGCAACAGTTCACGGGCAAGCTCAAGATCCTCATCCTCCATATGGATCGTAGCTGTCAGCTGGCCTTGGAAACTTTCTGCCAATTTGACCATTTCCTCACGCGAGCCGACACGGACGACGAGGCCGAGAGGACCGAACACTTCCTCGCTGAGCGCATGGTCGGCAAGCCAGGCGGAGCCGTTCGTCTCAAACAGATTGGGCGCTGCCTCACGCCCGGTCCCCGGCGTGTTCAGGACCGGCGCAACCGCATTGCTTGCCCGCATACGCTCGACACCATCATGGTAGGCGCTGGCGATGCCGCTGGTCAGCATGGTCTGAGGCGCGGCATTTTCCAAAGCCGTCTTGGCCGCAGACGTGAACTTGTCCGCCTCCGGGCCATCGACAACCACGGCAATGCCCGGATTCGTGCAGAACTGACCGGCACCGAGCGTCAGGGAAGCGGCCCAGCCGGAGCCTATCGCCTCTGCCCGGGCGGCAGTTGCGGCTGGCAGCAGGAACATCGGGTTGACGCTGCCGAGCTCGCCGAAAAATGGGATCGGTTCCGGTCGTTGCGCGCAGAGATCGAAGAGCGCCCTTCCGCCAGCAAGCGACCCGGTGAAGCCAACCGCTTTTATGGCCGGATGGGTGACCAGAGCCGTGCCGACGTCACGGCGGCCGCCTTGGATCAGACTAAAGACGCCAACAGGCATACCGGTCCGTTGGATGGCCGCGACAATGGCCTCGGCGATGATCTCGCCCGTGCCCGGGTGAGCGGAATGTCCCTTCACCACAACCGGGCATCCCGCAGCAAGCGCCGCAGCCGTGTCACCTCCAGCTGTCGAGAACGCAAGCGGAAAGTTCGAGGCGCCGAAGACGGCAACCGGGCCGATCGGCCTTTGCACCAGGCGGATCTCCGGTCGAGGTGCCGGCTTACGATCGGGCTGCGCCGGATCGGTTCGCCTATCGAGATGGGCGCCCTTGCGGATATGGTCAGCGAAAAGTTTGAGCTGGCCGGTCGTACGACCACGCTCGCCGTTCAGGCGAGCTTCGGGAAGCCCCGTTTCCTGCGTGCCGATGAGGGTCACGGCTTCACCGCGCTTGTCTATCTCCTCGGCAATCGTTTCGAGGAAAAGAGCACGCTCCTCACGGGTCTTTGCTGAAAATGCCGGGAAGGCAGCTTCGGCAGCACGGCAGGCGCGGTCTACCAGATCGGTCGTTCCAACGGCAAAATCATGGGCGGGCCCGTGCGCCGGTTCGGAACGAAACGTGGTCGTGCCGGGGGTCCATTCGCCGGCGATAAGGTGTTTGCCCGAAGGGGTCCAGGTCATCAATGTCCTCCTAGCCGAAGTCGCGGCTCCGGTCCGTTACGCGTGACTGCTGAATACCGGGTGCCGCATCAGCGGCCGTTGGCCTTCCGCCATTCCGCAAAAAGCGTCAGATTGCTTTCGTCCGTCGCAGGATACAGTCCGACAATCGTATGCCCCTGCTTGACACGCTCGGTGACGAAGTCCTCGTAAGCCGTCATTTCGCTCGCCTCTTCCGCAATCTCATCGGCGATTTCCGCCGGGATGACGATGACGCTATCGTCGTCGCCAACTACGATGTCCCCCGGGAAGACCGGCACGTCACCGCATCCGATCGGCACATTGATGTCGATTGCTTCGTGCAAGGTGAGGTTCGTCGGGCTGGAGGGACGATTGTGGTAGGCCGGGATATCCAGCCCACCAATCGTCATTGCGTCACGGAATCCACCGTCGGTAACGACACCGGCGCTGCCGCGCATCATCAGACGGGTGATCAAAATATCGCCGGCCGAAGCCGCGCGGGGATCCTTGCGACTGTCCATCACCAGTACATGGCCTTCCGGGCAGGTTTCAATGGCAAGCCGCTGCGGATGTTTCGGGTTACGAAAGACATTCATCGCATTGCGGTCTTCTCTTGCGGGCATGTAACGCAGGGTGAAAGCCGGCCCAACCATATTGCGGCCCTTCGGCTGCACCGGCCTCACATCCTGGATGGTCTGGTTTCTCAGACCGCGCTTGAAGAGCGCCGAGCACAGTGTCGCTACCGAAACACCCATCAGCTTTTCACGGGTTGCAGGGTTCATGTGTCCTTCTCCTTGTTTCGCTCAGGCGCCGAAACTGCGGGTTTCCACCGTCCAGTCGCGAGCTTTGCCTGTCAGACTGCAGCCAAGGCCCGGGCGGCTCGGCACGATCATCCGGCCATCCTTGATCTCGAGCTCTTCGTTAAACAGCGGTGCCAGCCAGTCGAAATGTTCGACCCAGGGTTCATGGGCATAGGCCGCGGCCAGATGCAGATGGATCTCCATAGCGAAATGAGGGGCAAGGCGCATGCGTTTGGCTTCAGCCTGAGTGCAGATGCGCAGGAAAGGCGTGATACCGCCGACCCGTGGTGCATCCGGCTGAATGAAATCCACTGCATCCGCCCGGATCAGCGCCATGTGTTCGTCGGCGCTTGCCAGCATCTCGCCTGTCGCGATGGGAGTGGCCAGCTCCCGTGCCAGCGCCGCATGGCCTTCCGCGTCATAGGCATCAAGAGGCTCCTCTATCCATTCGAGATTGAGCGGTTCGACCAATCGGCCGAACCGCAGCGCCGTGGTCCTGTCCCACTGCTGGTTGGCGTCGACCATTAGCGGCACCCGGCCATCGATATGACTGGTAACGGCGTCGAGCCGGCGGATATCGATCATCGGGTCTGGTTGGCCCACCTTGATCTTGATACCGCCGATACCCGAGGCGATCGAATGATCGATGGCATCGCGAATCTCCTCAATGCTCGATGACAGGAAGCCACCTGAGGTATTATAGCAGGCCACGCTGTCGCGATGCGCACCGAGAAGCTTGGAAAGCGGCAAGCCGGCGCGCTTCGCCTTCAGGTCCCAGAGGCAGATGTCGATGGCCGCTATCGCCTGGGTCGCAATTCCGGACCGACCGACAGACGCCCCCGCCCAGCACAACTTGTCCCAAAGCCTGGCCGTATCGTTCGGGTCTTCGCCGATGAGGTTGTCGGCAATCTCACAGGCATGTGCGTAGAGGCCCGGGCCGCCGGCGCGCTTGGAATAGCTGAAGCCGAGGCCGCTATGGCCCGCTTCAGTCGTTATCTCGCAGAACAGGAAAGCCACCTGCGTCAACGGCTTCTGCCGGCCCGTCAAGACCTTCGCATCGCTGATCGGCCGCGCCAGCGGCAGGTATGCGAGCGAAAGAGTGATCGTTCGGATCGCATCCAGCTTGGACGGACCGGCAGCGAAGCCGGCCTTGGGAGGCTGTGCGGGGATCAAGCGTTTATCGGGGTCAAACATGGTGATGCCTCAATTGATTACCGGTTCAGACGTCTTGCCGCCGAATTCCGTCTTCAGAAAATCAAAATCGCAGCCTTTGTCGGCTTGCTCGATATGGCTGGAGAACATGAAGCCGTAACCGCGTTCGTAGCGACGGATCGGAACGATCCAGGCCTCGCGGCGGGCCGCTATCTCCTCCTCCGAAACCAGCATGTTGAGGCTGCGGGCGGGAATGTCGAGCTCGACCAGATCACCCGTCTTCAAGAGCGCCAGTGGGCCGCCAACATAGGCCTCAGGCGCGACATGCAACACGCAGGCACCGAAGCTGGTTCCCGACATCCGGGCATCCGAGATGCGGACCATGTCGCGCAGGCCAAGCTTCAAAAGAGCCTTAGGCATCGGGATCATGCCCCATTCCGGCATGCCGGGGCCGCCTTGCGGGCCTGCATTGCGCAGAACTAGAACGGTATCCGGCGTCAGCGGATAGTCGGGATCGTCGATGATCTTCTTGAGGTCTGGATAGCTGTCGGCGACCAGTGCCGGACCGCGATGCCGATGAAATTTCGGATCACAGGCAGCCGGTTTGATGACTGCCCCGTCGGGACAAAGGTTACCTTTCAGCACCGCCAGCGAACCTTCATGGTAGACCGGGTTCGACAGAGGCCTGATGACGTCGTCGTTGTAGATCTTCACCTGATCGAGGCCATCCACCAGCGGCTTTCCTGTGACGGTAATCGCCGTTGGATCCAACTTGTCGCCGAGCTGCTTCATCAGGGCGCGCAAGCCCCCCGCATAAAAGAAATCTTCCATCAGGTAGGTTGAACCAGAAGGGCGGATATTGGCGATGACCGGGGTCGTGCGGCCGATGCGATCGAGATCATCCAGCTCCAGCGGAACGCCTGCACGGCGGGCCATGGCGATCAGGTGGATGATTGCATTGGTGGAGCAACCGGTTGCCATGGCGACCGTGACCGCGTTATCGACGGCGGCCGGAGTAATGATTTGATCCGGGGTCAGGTCGTCCCACACCATGTCGATGATGCGGCGGCCACAGGCCGCCGACATGCGCTGGTGATTGGCGTCGGCAGCGGGAATGGAAGACGCGCCGGGAAGGGTCAGCCCCATCGCCTCGGCGATCGCCGTCATCGTCGAGGCAGTGCCCATGGTCATGCAATGGCCGTAGCTGCGGGCGATCCCACCTTCGATCCCCTGCCATTCTTCCTGAGTAATGGTGCCTGCGCGACGCTCGTCCCAAAATTTAAACCCGTCGGTTCCCGAGCCCAGCGCCTTGCCGGCATAGTTGCCGCGAAGCATCGGGCCGGCTGGCAAAAAGATGAAGGGAATGCCCATGCTGACCGCGCCCATGACAAGACCTGGCGTGGTCTTGTCACACCCGCCCATCAGGACGGCGCCATCGACCGGGTGACTGCGCAGCAGCTCTTCGGTCTCCATCGCCAGCATGTTGCGGTAGAGCATGGTAGTCGGCTTCACGAAGTTTTCGGAGAGGGAAAGAGCCGGCAGTTCCATAGGAAAGCCGCCGGACTGGAGGACACCCCGCTTCACCCACTCGACACGCTCTCGGAAATGCATGTGGCATGGCTGAGCATCGGACCAGGTGTTGATGATCGCGATGATCGGCTTACCCTGCCAATCCTCCGGCGCATAGCCCATCTGCATGGTTCGCGACCGGTGGCCGAAAGAGCGCTGATCATCCGGCATCATCCAACGCGCCGAGCGCAGCTGCTCGTAAGTTTTTTTCGCGGTCATTGCTTCCTCCATACGCAGGCGCTCGTCCCACCCGCGGCCTCCCCCAACTAATATTTTAGACAATCATATATATCAATGGTAAATTTGCATCGTTGTGTATCAGCGCCTCTGCGACTATGACTGCGCAAAAAGGATTTGGCCCCACATGAACTCCCAGCTCGCTGCAACCCTTGGCCTGTCTGCACCCGGCTTTCCGGTTGTCGTCGGCGGCACCGTCCAACGGGTCTATGACGATCTGCGCAAACGCATCATCACCATTCAGTTGCCCCCCGACACCACGTTGTCGCGTACCGAGCTTACCGAAACCTATGAGGTCAGTCAGACTCCGATCCGCGAGGCATTGCAACTCCTCAAACAGGAGGGGTTGGTTCGCATCTATCCGCAGTCCCGCACGGTCGTGACCCGAATCGACGTCCTGCAGATCTACGAAGCGCATTTTCTTCGTGTCGCGCTGGAAACGGAAGTCTGCCGTCGCTTGGCGGCCGATCCGGATCTGGATCCGAGCGTCATCACGCGCGCCCGTTCGATCATCAAGATGCAGACGGCGGTCGCCGACGACCCGGAGCAGGTCGCAATCTTCCAGGAACTCGACGAACTCTTCCACCAGACGTTGTTTGCCGGGGTGAAACGCAGCAGTCTGCACCAGCTGGTTCGCGAACGGTCGGGGCACCTCGAGCGCATTCGCCGGCTGCATCTGCCCGAAAAGGGCAAGATCATCAGCATTCTCGAGGGTCACCGCGCCATCATCGAAGCCATTGCCGCTCGCGACGAACAGGGTGCGGTCGATGCCATCCGGGAGCATCTCAGCCGCACCGTCGCAAGGGTCGAAGACCTCCGGAAAGAGTTCCCGCACTATTTCGTCTGATAGCGCAGCGCCGTCGGCTTCCGGCCGGATCAATTAACGGGCGTCAACAGTGGCCTGCCGGCGAAGAAGGCGGCAAGATTGTCGACCGTGAGCTGCGCCATCCTGTCCCGGGTTTCCTCCGTCCCGCTGGCGTGGTGGGGATAAAGAACGACGTTATCGAGGTTGGAAAAGGCTGGATCAGGATGCGGCTCGTTGAGATAGACGTCCAGGCCCGCCGAAGCGATTCGCCTTTCCTGCAACGCCCTGATAAGGGCCGGCTCGTCGACCACCGTGCCGCGGGCTATGTTGATGAAACTGCCGGCGGGGCCGAGCGCATCCAGCACTTTGGCCGATATCAGGCCTTCCGTCGACGCTCCTCCGGGCGTTGCCACGATCAAAATGTCGGCCCACGCGGCGAGTCTCACCGGATCGTCGAAATAGGCGAAAGCGTTGCCCGATTTCTCCGTCCGCCCGTAGTAGCCGATCGTCAGACCAACGGCCTCGCAGCGCCTGGCTATCGCCAGGCCAATTCTGCCAAGACCGACAATGCCTGCCTTCTTTCCTCCCGTTGAGGTCGTCAGCGGCATCATGCCCTTGCGGCCCCAGTCACCGGAACGCACATAGCGATCGCCTTCCGGCAAACGTCGTCGCGCAGCCAACATCAACATCAGCGCCGTGTCGGCAACATCGTCGCAAAGCACTTCCGACGTATTGGTGAGCTTGATGCCGCGCTCGGTCATCGCGCCGACATCCATCTGATCGTAGCCGGCCGACGAGCAGGCAACCAGTTTCAACGCCGGCAATTGGTCAAGCAGGTCCCTGTCGACGACCACGTGCCCATTGGAGACCATGGCTGTGCAGCGCGGGCCGGCGACATCGAGAAGCGCCTCGCGCTCTGCGCCTTTTGCGAGATCCAGCCGGTGCAGGGTGTAGCTCTCCTCCAGCATTACCATCTGACGGGGCCGGAGCGGAAAGGCGACGACTATATCGGGTTTCATGCGAAAACGAGTCCTTCCTGTGTGCGACGGGCGGCGCGACGGGCTGCCTGCACGTCTGGATCCGGGTCAAGGCTGGCTGCAAGAAGCGCCTGCGTATAGGGGTGAACAGGTGCCTCGAATATCTGGCGCACAGGTCCCTCCTCAACGATTTCGCCAGCCTTCATGACGATAACGCGATCTGCAAAATCACGGACAACCGGCAGGTCGTGCGCGATGAAGAGATAGGAGAGGCCGAATTCGCGGCGCAGGCCCTCGAGCAGCGCAATGACCTGCGCCTGGATCGATACATCGAGAGCCGACACAGCCTCGTCGCAGATGATCAGCTTCGGCTCCATCGCAAGTGCACGGGCAATGGCGATACGCTGGCGCTGGCCGCCGGAGAACTGGTGCGGATAGCGCTCTGCCATGTCGGGCTTCAGGCCCACCTTGACCAGAAGTTCGGACACCCTGTTCCTCCATTTCGCCTTGGGGAGGATGTCGGGATGGATGACCCAGGCCTCGGAGATCAGCTGGTAAACCGTCATGCGGGGATTGAGCGATTGGGTTGGGTCCTGGAACACCATCTGCAGATCGCGCCGGAGCCCAAACATCTCCTTCGGCGTCATCGCCAGAAGATCTTTGCCGCGGTAAAGGACCTGTCCCTCCTGCGGATCGTCCAACCGAACGATCGCCCGAGCCAGGGTCGATTTTCCCGAGCCACTCTCGCCGACGACCGCAACCGTCTCACCCGGCATGATGAAAAAATCCACTCCTTTTAAGGCCTGGAACGCCCCATAACTCTTCTTCAGGCCGACCCCGCGCAGCAACGGGTCACCCAGCCGGCTGCTCTCTTCCGGCATGGCGCCCTTGCCAGGTGCTGCCGCGATCAGCTTTTTCGTATAAGGGTCCTGGGGATTACGATAAACTTCTGCCGCGTTGCCGGTCTCGACGATGCAACCGGAATTCATCACCACGACCCTGTCGGCGATTTCCGCGACAACTCCGAGGTCATGGGTGATCAACAGCATGCCCATACCGGTTTCCTGCTGCAATTCCTGTAGCAGTTCGAGCACTTGCGCTTGCACCGTGACATCCAAGGCCGTTGTCGGTTCGTCGGCAATCAAGATATCGGGCTTGCAGGCAATGGCCATCGCGATCATCAGGCGCTGTCGCTGCCCCCCGGAAAATTGGAACGGGTATTTACGCATCGCCTTTTCAGGATCGGTTATCCCGACACGCCTCAGCAGTTCGAGTGCCCGTGCATGGGCACCCTCTCCCGTTTGACCATGGGTGGTCATCATTTCCGTGACCTGCCAACCGACCGTATAGACGGGGTTGAGATGTGCCAGCGGATCCTGGAAGATCATCGCAATCTTTGCGCCGTTAATCAGCCGGCGCTCCTCCGCGGTCATCTTCAGCATGTCACGGCCGTCGAGGAGAATGGTGCCGCTGGTTATTTTGCCGGGCGGCATGTCGATCAGGTTCATGATCGCGGAGGCGGACACCGATTTGCCCGAGCCGCTTTCCCCGAGGATCGCCAGCGTCTCGCCGCGGTCGAGGTGCCAACTGACATTTCGAACCGCGTTGACGGTGCCGGCGGCGGTGTGGAATTCAACCGACAGGTCGCGGACTTCCAACAGATGTTCAACCATTTTTCCTGCCTCCCATCTCAAGGCGCCAGCGTTGCGTCGGATCGAGCGCGATCCGCAGCCAGTTCGACAGAAGATTGAGCGACAGGGTCGTCAGGATGATCGCAAGCCCCGGCCAGAAGGACAGCCACCAGGCATTGGTGAGATAAGGCCGCCCTTGCGCCACCATCAGGCCCCAGGTGATTTCGGGCGCCTGGATACCTATGCCGAGGAAGGACAGCGAGGATTCCGCCAGCATCACGAAGGCGAAGTCGAGCGTGGCGATAGTGACCAGCGTTGGAAAGATGACTGGCAATATGTGACAGAAGACGATGCGCCAATGAGAGGCGCCCATGACCTTGGCCGCCTGCACGAACATGCGCTCGCGCACTTCAAGGACTTCCGCGCGAGTGGTGCGCAGATAGATTGGAATACGCGTAATCGCCAGAACCAGGACGATGTTGGCGACCGAAGGCTCCAACATGTAGAGCACGATCACGGCCAGAAGCAGTGACGGAAACGACATGATGACGTCGCCAAGCCGCATGATCCATTGGGCTGCGGCAGAACGGCTGTAGCCCGCCACCAGCCCAAGCACCGTACCGACAATCGATGAGGCAAGTACCGCTGCGGCGGCCACCAGAATGGTGTTCTGTGCCGCCACGACGACGCGAGCGAGAAGCGGCCTGCCGAGTGCATCTGCCCCTAAAACGTAAAGCCATCCGCGGGCGATGTCGAAAGGCGGCGCATTGCGTCCCCGCAGGTTCTGCTTGGTTGCGATCGCCTCCAGCAAAAGAGGGCCAAACAGCGCGCAGAGAAGAATGACCAGAAGAAAAACTGCAGCCAGGAACGCGATCTTGTCCGCCCATAACATGGCCAGCCAGCGCGAAAAGGGGCCAGTCGGCTTTTTCTCGGCGAGGATCTGTGTGTCAGTCATCGTCATCGCTCAATACCGGATACGCGGATCGAGCAACGCATAGGCGAGGTCGATCAACAGGTTCATGATGAAGATCGCCAGTGCCGAGACCATGATGACGGCCAGCACGACAGCGAAATCGCGAAGCAGTATCGAATCGATCATCAGCTTGCCTATGCCCGGGAAACCGAACACGGTCTCGACGACAACGGCACCGTTCAGGATGGCAGCCGATTGGTCGCCGATAACTGTGATCACCGGCAGCATGGCGTTGCGCAATCCGTGAACGAAGATGATCGCGGTCGACCGCACACCCTTGGCGCGGGCCGTCTTCACATAGGCGGAGGAGAGCACGCTGATCATCGAGCCGCGCACCACCTGCAGGATCAAGCCGAAGGGCCTGATGAACAGGACACCGACCGGAAGAACCCAGTGCCACACAGTTCCCGTTCCCGATGTCGGCAGAACATGGAGTTTGACTGCAAAGATCACGATTGCCACGATGGCCAGCCAGAAATCGGGCGCCGCGGCACCGATCAGCGAGAAGAAGGTGGCGATGCGGTCGAAGACTCCGCCGACGCGAAACGCCGCCAGCGAACCGATGATGATCGCGGCCACCGTCACCAGTGCCATGGTGATGACCGCCAGCCAGAACGTCCATACGAAGGCTTCCAGCACAACATCCATGGCAGGGCGCGCCTGGCGCAGAGACTGGCCGAAGTTTCCCTGTACGAGATCAGTCACATAGCGACCGAACTGCACAATCAACGGATCGTTGAAGCCGTTGATCTCACGAAACTGTTGCCGCATTTCCGTGGTCGCATCAAGCGGCAGGTAGAGGTCGGTCGGATCCCCCGTCAGCCGGGACAAGAAGAATACGATGACGATGAGGACCACGAGCGATACGCCGCTGGCGATCGCTCGTTTGCCGATGAAACTCTTCATGCCGCTCCTCCCGAGTGAATTGCATGCAGCTTTTTGCTTGTGCGGAAACGCCGCGTCTCTCCTCAACGGCGCGCGCTTTTCCATGATGCAGCAACCGCGCAAGTGAAATATTAGTGGATCTAGAATTTTTGTGAACCGTCTTTTTTTAAAAAAATCGTCACAGGCCGTCGACAGGCGGCTTTCGCCGCCAGGGCCAGCCGCTGGTCGCGACGATGGTCGCACCGATAATCAGTGCGGCGCCGATCCACGTTTGGGCGGCGGGAGCTTCACCGAAGAGCGTGAACGCCATCAGCGCCACAATGGGGAGTCGCAGGAAATCGAACGGCGCCAATACGCTTGCATTTGCCAGACCGAAGGCACGGGTGATCAGCGTCATGTTGAGCGCGCCAAGCACGCCCTGGACGGCAAGTAGTCCAAGCTGGTTCCATGTCGGCATCGACCAGACCGGCAGCATGACGATAAGGCCCAGGGGTACTGTCATGATGAGGTTCCATGCGACCAGCCGATCCGTGCTGTCGCGCAGCGCCATACGCCGCAGCATCAACTGGCTAGCTGCCGTCAAGATCGCGCCCGCCAAAGCAAACAGCAGCCATTGGTCGAAACCCGAAGCTCCCGGACGGATGATGATCACGACGCCGACGAGGCCTGCAAATATGCCGACAACGCTGGCGATACCGACACGCTCTCCCAGTAGCAGCCAAGCGCCGAGCACGAGAAACACCGGCATGGTGAAATTGATCGCCGTGGCGTCGGCCAATGGCGCATGCGCAAAGGCGATGAACAAGGTGACCAGCGAGGCAAGCTTCAGGCCGGCACGCACGGCGTGCAGAACGCGGTAGGGAGATGCCCTAAGGCCAATCCTTGCCACGATCCACGGAGAAACGACGAGAAGCCCGAAGAACGACCGGAAGAAGCCGATCATCAATGGATGCACTTCACCTGCCAGGGATCGCACGATAATCGCATCGAGGCTGTTTAGGAAAGCTGCCGCCACCATCATGGATATGGCAAGGCCCGTGCGACCGATCGTCATCGTCCACCCTCAGATCGAGACGCCGCGCGGATGCGCTTCGCCATGCATCGGTCGGAGAATGTCGCAACGCGTTCGACGAGCAGTCTACGAGAAAATGAACCGTCCGTGGCGGGCATGCTAATCTCCGGGGTGCAAATCGCGCCCCACCGAAAATGCGAGGCCGTCTTGGCGCGCCCGTTTCCATTGCCGTTCGGTGGGCGCCTGCATCGCCGGTCTTTATCACGATTCTGGAGAAGTGGTGACGCGGTTGGTAAAGATGTCGAGACCAATGCGAATGGGTCGCGCTGATCAACTCCGAAAACATCTCGCCGATCGGTGGCCATCTCGTTGACGTCATGAAAGGGCGCCTCGAACCGGATCACATCGGTGTCAGGGCGATGTCTAACCGAATGTCAGTCGCGAGCGACCTCAGACCTCTGCGGCAGATCTCAGCCCTTGCTCGAGATCCCTGATCAGGTCGCTCACGTCTTCCAACCCTATCTGCAAGCGAAGAACCGGGCCGCCGGTCGGCGGCGGAGTGACTTTCCGGTCGAACAGGTTGACGTGGAGAGCGAGACTGGGAAAGCCGCCCCAGGAATAGCCGAGCCCGAAGAGGGTGAGAGCGTTGAGGAAAGCCTGCGCCTTGCGTTTATGGTCCTCCTTCCGCTCGACGCGCAGCACGAACGAAAAAATGCCGCTCGCGCCCTTGAAATCTCGCTTCCAGAGATGGTGTCCGGGGAAACTTGGAAGCGCCGGATGCAGGACTTGCGCGACCTCCTTCCTGCTCTCCATCCATGTCGCAATGGCAAGCGCACTTTGCTGATGTCTCTCAAGGCGAACACCCATCGTGCGCAACCCACGCAATACCTGGTAGGCGTCGTCTGGGGCGCCGCAGATACCAAGCGAACCATTGGTCTCCTTCAGTCTCGGCCAGTGCTTCGCGTTGGCGGAGACGCTACCCATCAGAATGTCGGAGTGACCGGCCGGATATTTCGTAACCCCCTGGATGGAGACATCGACGCCGAAGTCGAGTGGCCGGAAGTAGAGCGGCGTCGCCCACGTGTTGTCCATGCTCACGACGGCGTCATGTCGATGCGCAACAGCAACGATTGCCGGAATGTCCTGCATCTCGAACGTGTTCGACCCCGGCGCCTCGGTATGGACGAGTTTCGTGTTCGGGCGAAAGAGTGTTTCGATGCCCTCTCCGATCATCGGGTCGTAGAACTCCACTTCGATACCGAAGCGGGATAGCATCGTCTCGCAGAAATGCCGGGTGGGCCCATAGACGGAATCCACCACCAGCGCGTGGTCGCCGGGCGAGAGGTAGGCAAGAAAGGCGATTGTCACCGCCGCAAGGCCAGAGGGAACCAGGATGGTTCCGGCCGCACCTTCCAATTCGTTGATGGCATCGCAAAGTGCGTTGGTGGTCGGGGTCCCGCGCGTACCATAGGTATACTTCTGGGCGTGTGTCTCCATGATCTCGGCGGTAGGAAAAAGAACGGTCGAGGCCCGGACGGGCGGCGGATTGATGAAGCCGTGGTAGTCGAAGGGGTCGTATCCGGTGCGTACGAGCTGGGTGTTGATGCCGAATGAGCTGTCCGGCTTGCGGTCCTGGGTCATGCAAATGCTTTCGGCGTGTGTTGATATGGAATGTCCAACTCCTGCGGCAAAAACTTCCAGCCCAGCGCAGGTGCGATCTTTTCGGCAAAATCGGAAATGATCTGGACGTATTCCTCCAGAGCGAATTCGTAGGGCAGCTCCAGCCGAAGCTCACCGACTTGCGATAGAACGCTGTCGGTGAACAGCCTTTCGAGGATGTCGTCGGAGCTACCAACAAGGTCGCGGCTGAACAGAGTTCGACGAGGTCCCTGGGGCGAAAGCGTCCGTTCATGCCGGCTGACAGCGTATTGGCGATATTTCTCCTTGGTACTGCGATCGGCGCTGTCGGTTGGCACGATCACCCGACCGGCAGCCACACGCGAACGGCGACCTGGCGGCAGAGCTGCGCGATAGCCGGCTAACTGCTTTGCCTGCGCCTCGAAAAAGTCGTCGGAGACGTCCCCGGATGTCAGACTGCCGACCATCAGGTTGAGGCCAGTCCTGCCCGCCCATTCCGACGACCGTAAGGAGCCGCCCCCATACCAGATGCGGTCCCGCAGACCCTTGGCATAGGGTTGTAGCCTTGCGCGTTGGCGGTTGCCCGGAGAGATCACATAGGTCTCGTTATCGCCGATGTAATTACCTTCAAGATTGGTAAGGAGTCGCTCGACGCGGGCATAGGAGAAATCGAATGTCTGCCAGTCGCCATCAAAGACCAGTGGCGCTACAAGCTCTGCATGGAGCGGCGGCCCGGCGCTGACGCCGACATTAAGGCGCCCGCCGGAGAGTGCATCCGCCATGGACAGATCCTCGGCAAGCCGGAAAGGGCTCTCATAGCCGAGTTGGATTACTGCTGAACCGAGCTGAATGCGTTTTGTTCGCTGGCTGGCGGCAGCAAGGAATACTGGCGCGGAGGAAATCCCGTGCTCCAGATGCCGCTGGCGGACCCAGCCGCTGTCATAACCCAGAGCCTCCCCGGCCTGGAAAAGCTTGAGCGTAGCTTCCAGTCCGCTGGCAGGATCATCGTCGGCATAGTTTCCGGGCGTGAGGAAGCCGATATGGCTGATGGAAATCGGCAGGGTCGTCATGGTGTGCATCCAGACAAGAGGACGAGCCGCGGCTACCGCGGATTTAGAGGCGAGTGCTCAGCTCTTTGGTAAGCCCGGGGGATTGGTGCGCGATTCCGGCAGCGCCTCTTCCGAAAGTTGCCACCGCGCCAGAACCTCGGCGTAGACGCCGTTCTTCATCAAACCATTGGTGGCCAGAGTGAGTGCATCAGCCAGTCCCGAACCCTTGCGGGTAGCGATGGCGACGTCAGATCGCTCCGGCCAACCGGCCGACAGGGTACCGACGCGTTTGATGTTCTTGTCTCGGGTGGCGATGTAGACGAGCTGCGCATGCGGCTGGACGATCACGTCCACCCGACCGGACCGCAAGGCCACAAGTCGGGCCGCCTCGTCGTCGTGATACTGGAGCTCGAGCGGCTTCAATCCGGCATCTACGTTTTCGTCGCTCCACTTGAGGAGGATACGCTCCTGATTGGTGCTGGCTCCAACCGTGATACGAAGACCAGCGGCGTCTTTTGGCGCCTTGATCTCCTTGATCTGGCTGTCGGCCTTCACGAAGAAGCCGTGCAGACCTTGACGATAGGTGGAAAAATCGAACTTTTCTTTCCGCTGTTCGGTGACACCGACATTGGAGATCACCGCGTCGTACTTGCCGGACACGAGCCCCAGCGGCCAGTCTGCCCAGGCGACCGGTACCAGTTCCAGCTCCAGACCGAGGCTGTCGGCAATGGCGAAAGCGTAATCGGGATCGGCCCCGACAACCGTCTTGGCATCGGTGGCATAGGTCGCGAGCGGAGGGCCGCCCGGTGATACCGCCACAGTCAGCTTGCCGGGCGTCACAAACTTGAAGTCCTTCGGGATGGCAGCAATTGCAGCCGCGTCCGTTTCGGCACGCACGCGGCCCGCCTGAGCGGGCGAGAGGTCGAAGACGTCGCTCGTGGCCGCGGCAGGCGAGAGGTCAATGGCAGAGGCCAAGATGCCTGCGGCAACGAAGGAGAGGATCTTGCTGGGGAGAGTCATCGAGAGATTCCATCTAGATAAAAAGGGACGCGGGCACCGCAGGGAGCCCGCGCCAAATGATCATTTCTTTGGCAGGCCGGGAGGATTCGTCTGGGATTCGCTGATAGCTTCGGCGGAGAGGTTCCAGCGCGCGAGCGCCTTGCCGTAATTGCCGTTCTTGATCTGCGCATTGATCGCCGTCGTGATGGCATCGGCAAGACCGGAGCCCTTTTTGGTCGCCACTGCGATCTCCGCAGTGAGGGGCCAACCACCGGAAAAGGTGCCAACCAGCCGCGTTTTGTTGCCTTGCCCAGCTTTGAAGGCTGAAATGGCATTTGGTCCAAGATAGGCATCGGCGCGACCGGACTGGAGCGCGAGATCCTGCACTACGACATCGTCGTAATACTGGATCTCGGCCGGCCTCAGCCCCTTGGCGATATTCGCTTCATTCCAGCGCAGAAGGATCTGCTCCTGGTTGGTGCTGGCACCGACGATGACCTTGAGGCCCGCAACGTCTTCCGGTTTGCTGATGCTTTGGATCTTGCTGTCATTGGCAACGTAGAACCCCAGCAGATCTTTGCGATAGGTCGAGAAATCCAGCTTCTCTTTGCGCTCCTCCGTCACCGTGACATTATGGATGACCACGTCGAACTTGCCCGACGCAACGCCAAGCGGCCAGTCGGCCCAGGCAACGGGAACAAGCTGCAGTTTGAGATCAAGGCTATCGGCAACGAGCTGGGCGATATCGGGTTCGGCGCCAACGGGGGTCTTCGTATCATTGCCGTAGGCAGCGAAGGGGAGGTTCCCCGGAACCGATGCCACGGTCAGCTTGCCGGGATTGATGAACTTGTAGTCCTCGGGCAAGAGATCGATCGCCGCCTGCACCTTTTCGGCCCGTACACGGTCCTTCTGCTCTGGTGAAAGGTCGACGCCCTCGGCATGGGCGATTGATGCAAGAGCGGTCGAGAGCGCTAAAAGGCCGCTCACCGCCATGCTTAGAAGCTTTGATCTGTACGACATGCAACCCGTCCCTATAAGTTTGATGATTTCAGAGAACTTTGGCGAGGAATTCGGCGGTGCGGGGATGATCTGGTTTGCTGAAGATCACCTCAGGCGCGCCCGTTTCGAGGATGCGACCCTGCTCCATGAAGACCACGAGGTCAGAAACCTCGCGAGCAAAGCCGATTTCATGAGTAACGATGATGAGCGTCGTGCCTGAACGAGCGAGTTCCTTGATGACGTCGAGCACTTCGTTCACAAGTTCCGGGTCCAGCGCCGAGGTGGGCTCGTCGAACAGCAGGACCTTCGGTTTAAGCGCCAGCGCCCTCGCAATTGCGACCCGTTGCTGCTGACCGCCGGAAAGCTGTCGGGGATAGGCTTCCGCCTTTTCTGAAAGGCCAACGCGAACCAGAAGTTCACGCGCTTCGGCTTCCGCCTTCTCACGAGAGACCCGACGAACGGTGACAGGCGCCTCGACAAGGTTCTCGATCACCGTCAAATGCGGGAAGAGGTTAAAGTTCTGGAACACCATGCCGACTTCGACGCGGCGTTTCAGAATATCCTGTTCCTTCAATTCGTAGAGCGTTTCGCCGTCCTGCCGGTAGCCGATCAGTTCACCGTCGATGGCGATGAATCCGTCGTCCACTCGCTCAAGATGGTTGATCGAACGCAGAAGCGTCGACTTACCCGATCCTGACTGGCCCAGAATGGTGGTGACGCTGCCAGCGGGGATGGAAAGGGTCACCTGATCCAGGACCTTCAATTGGCCGAAGCTCTTCGAGACGCCATGGATAGTGACCTCACCGCCACGCGTTTTGAACGGTGCGATTTCGGCGCGTCGCTGAGCCGACCTGGCGACTGCTTCAGTTGCCATTGGTGTTGAAGCCACCTGAGGCATGAAGCGTCGATAGAGGTTTGCGAAGATCGAGGGGGGCGGGTTGCGCAAAGCACCGCGCGAATAGTGGCGCTCGATATGGTGCTGGATGATCGACAATGCCGTGAGGATAACGAGATACCACACGGTCGCCACCATCAGGAGTGGAATGACCTCTAGATTGCGGCGGTAGATGATCTGGATCGTGTAGAAAAGTTCCGGCAGCGCCAGGATATAGACCTGTGACGTACCCTTGGCCAGCCCGATGAAATCATTGAAGGCGGTCGGCAGGATGGAGCGCATCGCCTGCGGCAAGACGATCCGCGACGCCTGGCGACCCCGGGGCAGGCCGAGAGCCGACGCTGCTTCGAGCTGGCCCTGATCGACGGAGAGGATACCGCCACGGATGATCTCGGAAGCGAAGGCGGCCTGATTGAGAGTTAGGCCGAGCACCGCGGCGGCAAATGGCGTGATGAGCTGCGTCGTGTTCCAGCTGAAGAAGTTGATGCCGGTATAGGGTACACCGACCGTGATCGTCTCGTAGAGATAACCGAGATTGTTGAGGATCAGGAGCAACACGATCAGCGGGATCGAGCGAAAGATCCAGATATAGGTCCATGACACGCCGACCAAAAGCGGCGAACGGGAGACGCGCGCTAGCGCCAACCCGGTGCCGAGCACAAAGCCGAAGAAGGCGCCCAGCAGCGTTAAAAGCAGCGTGCGACCAAGACCAATCAGCACCGGTTCAGCAAAGAACCATTCGGCAAAGACATCCCAGCCCCAGCGGGGGTTGCCGAGGACGGAATGCAGCGTCGCGACGATGACGAGCAATGCGAAGATCGTACCGGCGGTACGAGCAGGATAGCGGGCCGGCACGATGCGGTAGTGGGAATAGTCGCCCTTTGCCACGGCAGGTTTTCGGGGGATGGCCTGGACGTCGCTGAAATCTGTCGTGATCGTCATGGCGGTTCCCTCACGCTGCTCCCTGCAGGGTCGCCGCGGCAATCGCTCGTTGGGCGGCGTAAGCATCAAAAGCGAGCGACTTCTCGAACGGCAGCTTGCGAATGGTTTCCGGGTCGGCTGTCGTGTCGAAGAGTGCGGAGTAGCCGTTGGTCAGGTAGAGCGCGACGGCCTCCGGCTGACGAAAGCCGGTCGTGAGGTAGATGCGTGCGTATCCCTGACGCACGGCCTGTTCTTCCAGCTCGATCAGTATCTTGCGGGCAAGACCCTGCCGGCGATGTTCTGAATGGGTCCAGACCCGCTTGAGTTCTGCCGTACCCTCGTCTTCATGACGCATGAAGGCGCCACCCGCAATTGCCTCTCCGTTCCGCAGAAGCAGGAGGAAATTGCCCTGTGGCGGCGCGAATACCTCCGGAGCGTAACGGTTCATTTCCTTCGTCGCGCCTTCGGCGTCGTAGAAGCTGCCGTAGCGGCTGTCGTATTCAAAGGTAAGCTCATCGATCAACGGCTTTGCCAGCGGATCAAGCGGGGTGGTGTAGATAAAACGGTCGCTCACGGGTTACTCCTTTGGCGCATCGCTGATCAGGACAGGTAGGTTTCAACAAGCCGGGCCCAGAACCGGGCGGCAGGCGCGATGATTTCGTCGTTGAAGTCGTATTGAGGACTATGGAGAGCGGCGGTGTCGCCATTGCCGACAAAGAGGTAGGAACCTGGCCGCGCCTGCAGCATATGGGCAAAGTCTTCGCTGGCGGTGCGGGGGCGGAAATCCCGCGCGATCTGTTCTGGAGCGAAATTCTGTTCCGCCACCCGGCGAGCAAGCCGGGTTTCCTCGATGTGATTGACGACGGCCGGAAAGCCACGACGGTAATTTACTTCTGCATGGGCGCCGAAGCTGTCGGCCTGGGCCCGCGCCAGGGCAGGCACCCGCTCTTCCAGCCTATTGCGGATCGCCTCGGAATAGGCCCGCGCCGTCAGCTTCAGCTCGACACTTTCGGGAATGACATTGGACGCCGAACCACCATGGATCGAACCGACCGTCAGCACCGCCATTTCCAGCGGATCGACATTGCGGGCGACGATGCTTTGCAAAGCGGTGATGAAAGAAGCCGAGGCAAGGACCGGATCGACCGTCTCGTGCGGTGCCGCACCATGACCGCCCCTGCCGACGATGCGGATCAGCGCCTGATCAACGGAGGCCATCGCCGGGCCTTCCACGAAGCCGAACTGGCCTGTTATGACGCCCGGCCAGTTGTGCAGGCCGAAGACGGCATCGACAGGAAAGCGCTCGAATAGCCGATCCTCAATCATCTTTCGGGCGCCGGCACCAACCTCTTCCGCCGGTTGGAAGATCAGCGTAAGCGTGCCGGAAAATTTGCCGTGCTCGGCGAGATAGCGGGCGGCCGCAAGCAGGATCGTGGTGTGCCCGTCATGTCCGCAGGCATGCATGACACCGGGATTTCGGCTGGCATAGGTTAGATCTTCCGCCTCTTCGATCGGCAGCGCATCCATATCGGCACGAATACCGAGGCGCTTGTCGCCCTGCCCGCGGCTAAGGGTGGCGACCACACCATATCCGCCCACTCCCTCCGTGACCTCGTAGCCATAGGAGAGAAGATATTTCGCGACGATTCCCGAGGTCCGCCGCTCCTGGAAGGACAGTTCGGGATATTGGTGCAGGTCGCGCCGTATGGCAACGAACTCATCGATCGAGGCAAGGATTGCCCGTTCGGCGTCGTCGCGATGACGCGCGCCGTCAATATGGATATTCATCGTCTTTTGCTTTCCGAAGGTTGGAGCCACGCGCGACGCGGCGATTTACCTCTTCAGTGCCTCAAGCTCGCGCCTTCTCCGCTTCTCTCGGCTGCACCTTGTAGATACTCTCCCGCCGAGGTAGCCCAAGATGATCGCGCAGGGTCTGCCCCTGCAATTGTGGATCGAAATACCCTCGCTCCTGGAGGATCGGGATCACCAGTCGAATGAAATCATCCAGGCCCTCCGCGATCACCGGAAAGCCGAGAATGAAGCCATCGGCCGCATCGTTTTCCACCCAATCGATGATCTTTCCGGCGATTGCATCCGCGGCACCGACAAAGCCCTCGCGTGGCGTTGCTGCTTCGAGCGCTGCTTCGCGCAGCGTCTGGCCCTTCTCTTTGGCGACCCGCTTGATCCGGTCGGTCGTCGAGCGAAAGCTGTTCTTGCCGATGTCACCAAGTTCGGGGAAAGGCTCGTCGAGCGGGTAGACGCTGAAGTCGTGATGGTCGAAGAAACGGCCGAGATAAGCGAGGGCATCGTCGATCGAGATCAGGTTGCGGATGATCTGGTATTTTTCTTCCGCCTCTGCCTGCGTTTTTCCGACAACCGGGCCGATGCCGGGGAAGATCTTCACATCGTCCGCCGAACGCCCTTGCGCAACCGCCGCCTGCTTTACCCGCCTCAAGAAGGTCTGGTTATCTTCGAGCGAAATGGCGTTGGTGAAGACGGCATCCGCATGTTTGCCGGCGAGCCCGATACCCGCGTCTGACGAGCCTGCCTGAAAGAGAACCGGCTGACCCTGGAGCGAGCGCTGAATGTTGAGAGGCCCCTCGACGGAAAAGAACTTCCCCTTGTGGTCGAGCCGATGGAGCCCCTCGCGATCAAAAAACTTGCCACTTGCCCGGTCACGCACGAAGGCATCGTCGTCCCAGCTGTCCCAAAGACCTTTAACGACCTGGAGATATTCGTCCGCGATCTCGTAACGCAGCGCATGTTCGGGATGACTGCGGCTGTAATTCTTCGCAGTGCCTTCAAGCGGCGTCGTCACCGCGTTCCATCCGGCCCGCCCCCCGCTCAAGAGATCGAGAGAAGCAAACTGGCGGGCAACGGTGAAGGGATCGCTGTACGAGGTCGAGACCGTGCCGGCGAGGCCGATCTTGGATGTCACGGTCGCGAGTGCCGACAGGATCGTCAAGGGTTCGAACCGGTTGAGGAAATGCGGAATGGATTTCTCATTGATATAAAGCCCATCCGCCACGAAAGCGAAGGCGATGCCGGCAGCTTCCGCCTTCAATGCGGCCGCCTTGAAAAATTCGAGATTGACGCTTGCATCGACAGGACTTTTTGGATGTCGCCAGGCATTCATATGCCCACCGGCACCCTGCAGCATGATCCCAAAACGGATTTTCTTGCTCATCTGACTATCTCCTTCAGGAAATCATGCGGCAGCGGAAAGTCTTTTGCGCGCCAGAAGCTCCACCGAGGCCAAGCGCTCGTCTGCGCCAACTGCTGGCGGTTCCAATATGAACTCCTCGATGCCGTGCAGCGTCGACAGGCGCGCAAGCTCCTCATGGATTTTTTCCGGCGTACCATGCAGGACGCTCGGCTTTCGCTCTTCGATCCGGTATTCCTTCGCTCC
Source organism: Hyphomicrobiales bacterium (assembly GCA_900469955.1). Lineage (GTDB taxonomy): Bacteria > Pseudomonadota > Alphaproteobacteria > Rhizobiales > Rhizobiaceae > Neorhizobium. Next base: position 108,045 of record UBYX01000014.1, read on the forward strand.
CGCTTGCCTTGCGAATTCTTCCGCCTGCTCACGACGCCCGAGGCTTACCGACTGGCCGTTGTCGAGAAAGACCTTGAAGACCCTGAGTTCCGAAATCCGCGCGGCCGCATAGGCAGCATTTTCCGAAGCATAGGCAGCAAGTGCCAGGATGGCGGACCTGCCGCCGCTCTCCTTGCGGAACGCATCGAGGCTGAGCCGCAGGTTTTCCGGGTCGCCGTTGAGATGGCCGGCAAAGACGAAGTCCCAGCCATGGGACGCAGCCAGACGCGCACTGTCCGGGCTGGCGCCAAGCAGGAAACGTTCGGCCGGGACCGGCGGCTTGGGTCCCGGGAAGGCTCGGACCTCGTCTGGGTTATCAGCGAGCGCATTGTCAAGGAACGCAGTCAGGTCCGAAAGCTGAGCCTCGAATTCCGGCTTCTGCGATCGATAGGCCTGCAGGGCAGCCGTCGACCTCGGCAATCCCCCGGGGGTCTTGCCGATCCCGAGGTCGATACGCCCCGGCGCCAGCGACGACAGGAGGTTAAAGACCTCCGCGACCTTGTAGGGGCTGTAATGCTGCAGCATGACGCCGCCTGAGCCTACACGGATCCGGGACGTATTTGCCAATATCCAGGATACCAGTACCTCCGGCGCGGAACTTGCAAGTTCTGTCGTGCCATGATGCTCGGCAACCCAGAACCTGCGATAACCCAGTTCTTCTGCCTTCCTTGCCAGGTTGACGGTATTGGTAAGCGCCGCAACCGTGCCTTCGCCAGACGCGATCGGGCTTTTGTCGAGAAGGCTTAGCGCGTACATCCTGACCTCTAAGGTGAATCTGATCCCGCTCTATTTCTCTACGAATTTAGTAGATAAAGAAGGGCGATATTTCTGATTGCAGCCGGAAAGGAGGAAAATCCTTTTCCTTATCGCGAGGGCGATGCAGGCAACGGCCCGCGGCCTGCCTGCGCATCCACCTCATGCAATCGCGCTACCTTGCCCACCTCTTCTCAGTCCGTCAGCCCTTTCATCACCAGTTTCAGATGCTCGTCGCGAAAGGCACGCCGGTTTACGCTATGACGATCCTCGAACATGAGCTGGATTATCACCATGGCCAGCGCGGGCGACATCGTGACGTCCGCGAATTCGGCCGGCTTGCGGCTGAATTCCTGTGAAACTGCCCCATCGTCCAAGATCTCTTGAATTTTTCCGATGATGGGCGCGATGAACTCCTCATGATGACGATCGACCAGGTCCGGAAACCTTGCCCCTTCGGCGATAACGAACCGTAAGAGTTCCCTGGTCTTTCGGTCGTCGACAATCTGGTCGTAGAGAAGTTCCAGGAATTGTTGTAGCCTTTCGCTTGGCCGTCCCTTGAGTGTTTCGGACGTCTCCAGCACTTTCCTGAAGGGTGCGGAAATATGCTGGATCATTGCTTCGAAGAGTTTTTCCTTGGTCTCGAAATAGACGTAGACTGTCCCTTTGGTAACACCGACCCTGTCGGCGACATCTTCTACCCTGGCTGCTGAGTAACCGTTTTTCACGAACTCCTCGAACGCCGCCTCGAGGATTTGCAGGGGTCGCAATGCCTTCTGTTCAGCGCGTGTCAATTTCTTTTCCTTGGGCATTTTGCTCACTTCCTCCACGACGGACGTGGTCAGCCTTGAATCCATTGACTAACACGTCAGTCAATAATATAGACGGGGCCATGGACAGCAAGAGGTCTTCCAATGAAACGCGTTCTTGCCGCGGCGGTGCTTTCTAGCCTCGCTTTACTATCATCATGCAGCGAACAACAAGGGCCGCCGGAAACGGCCCCGAGGCGGGTAACGGTTGCCACAGCGACGGAACAACCGCTGACCCATGGTGGGAGCATCACAGGCGAGATCCGAGCGAGGGTGCAGAGCGACCTTTCGTTCCGGGTGAGCGGCAAGATCATCGAGCGGCTCGCGGATGTTGGAGCATCGGTCAAAGCCGGCCAACTCCTCGCCCGGATCGACGCGGAAGAGCAGCGAGCCGATCTCGAAGTCGCGGTGGCGAATCTGGAAGCGGCCGTGGCGCAGCAGACGCAGGCGCAACTCGCCTTTGACCGCCAGCAAAATCTGTTTCGGACGCAGGTTACCACGCGCGCCGCGCTCGACCAGGCCCAAGAGGTCCTGCTTACAGCACAAGGCAGCGCAAAATCAGCACAGGCCCAGCTGGAAACAGCCAAGGACGCGGTCTCGTTTACCGAGCTTCGCGCTGATGCCGACGGGGTGATCACCGCCCGAAACGCCGAGGTTGGCCAAGTGGCGCAGGCAGCGCAGGTCGTCTTCACACTGGCCCACGATGGCCCGCGCGACGCTGTATTCGACGTCGTCGAGACGCTTTTTCTGGGACGGGAAATAGAGCCATCGGTAACTGTCAAACTGTTGTCGGACCCAGCTCGACAGGCTGATGCCAGAGTGCGTGAGGTTTCTCCGACGATTGATCCCTCCACAGGCACGGTCAAGGTCAAGCTTAGCTTGAACAGCAATACGTCGATGCCGCTTGGAGCTCCTGTTGCCGGATCCTTCCGCTACAAGCCACTCAGCATGATCCAGCTTCCCTGGTCGGCGATGACCTCCAAGGGCGGAATGCCGGCTGTCTGGGTGGTGGATCCGGGCTCGTCGAAAATTTCCCTGCGAGCGATCGAGGTCGAAGGATATCAGACCAATAGCTTCACCATAATAACGGGCGTGTCGGCCGGCGACATCATCGTTTCGGAGGGCACCAAGTTCCTCAGGCCGAACGAGGTTGTTTCCTACGAAGGGGGAGCTGCAAGATGATCGCTCGCATCAAAATGGTCGCTCTGCTGCTCGCTACAACGTCTCTTGCGTCATGCCAGGACCACGACGAAGCCGTGCAGGAAGCACCTCGTCCCGTGCTTTCCATCGTCGCCAAGCAGACGCCGGCCGCTTCGCTTCGGCTGACGGGAACAGTCGAGCCAAGAATAGAGACGGAGCTTGGCTTTCGGGTGCTCGGAAGGGTTATCGCCCGGAATGTTGGCGTCGGAGATCTGGTCAAAAGGGGCGATGTCGTCGCGGCGATTGATCCATTGGCGCTTGAGCTCGCGGTTCGCAGCGCGCAATCCGACCTTTCGAATGCGCAGGCTCAGCTGCGCAACGCAAACACCACGGAGCAACGCCAAAGGGCCCTCGCCGAAGCTCGTTCAGGTACCGAAGCCGCGCTCGAAGAGGCTGAACAGGGCCGACGCAGTGCAGCGGCAAGCGTTGCGAAAGCACAGGCCAATCTTAACAAGGCGGAAGAGCAACTGGGCTACGCACAGCTGCGCGCGGAATTTGATGGCGTGGTCACAGCAACGTCAGCAGAAGTCGGCCAGGTCGTATCTGCCGGCCAGGTTGTCGTGACGATCGCCCGACCGGATGAGCGTGACGCCGTCGTTGATGTCCCTCAAAGCGCAGCGGAGCAACTGAAAACCGGAGAGCCGTTCGAAATCACACTGCAGCTCGATCCGGCTATCGCCACAAGCGGCGTCGTACGGGAGATCGCCCCGGAGGCCGAAACGGTGACACGAACGCGCAGGACCAAGATCCGCCTCCTTGATCCCCCGACGGCGTTTCGGTTGGGTTCGGTCATCACAGCCGCGGCAACCATCTCGGACGAACCGCAGATCCTTTTGCCGGCTTCCGCGGTTCTCAAGGCGGAAAGCTCCACGAGCGTATGGATCGTGGATACCGCTTCAGCGAAGGTCACGCGCCGAGCCGTAAAGGTGGGAGGTGAGATCGTCGACGGAGGGACGGTCCAGGTGACGGAAGGCGTTGCACCGGGGGACCGGATCGTGATCGCCGGCGTCGACAAACTGAAGGATGGCCAGCCCATCAGAATCGACCAGGAGGTCAGCGAGTGAAGAAGTTCAACCTTTCCGACTGGGCGCTCGAGCATCGGTCGCTCGTCTGGTACTTCATGCTGGTCTTTGTTCTTGCCGGCACATTCTCCTACCTTAATCTTGGACGTGAGGAAGACCCGAACTTCACCATCAAGACGATGGTGATCAACGCACGGTGGCCAGGTGCGTCGGCGGAAGAAGTGGCTCGCCAAGTTACCGACAGGATCGAAAAGAAGCTCGAGGAGCTCGACAGCCTCGATTATGTCCGGAGCCAAACAGTCGCCGGCCAGACGACCATATTCGTCGAACTGCTGCCCACCACCAAGGCGCGGGACGTCGAACCCACATGGGTGCGAGTCCGCAATATGATCGGCGATATCAAGGGTGAATTCCCCAGTGGCGTGGTCGGGCCGTTCTTCAATGACCGCTTCGGCGACGTCTTCGGCAACATCTTCGCCTTCACCAGCGATGGCCTCACGCCAAGGCAGTTGCGCGATCTGGTCGAAGATGCCCGCGCCAAAGTGCTGACGGTCGACAATGTTGGCAAGGTCGACGTGATCGGGGCCCAGGACGAAGCCATTTATCTCGAGTTTTCGACGCGCCAGATCGCGGCGCTCGGGATCGACCGCCAGGCGGTTATCCAAACCCTTCAGGCACAAAATGCCGTAACGCAATCTGGCTTCGTCAATGCCGGGCCAGAACGCATCGCTCTGCGTGTGGGCGGGCAGTTCACGTCCGAGGAGAGCCTGAGGTCGATAAATTTGCGCATTAACGAGCGCTTCTTCCCATTGACTGACATAGCCACGATCACGCGGGGTTATGTGGATCCGCCTTCGTCGTTGTTCCGGTTCAACGGCCAGCCAGCGATCGGCCTGGCCATCGGCATGAAAGCCGGGGCCAATCTCCTTGAGTTCGGTGAAGCACTGGACGCTCAGATGCAGCGGATCGTGGCGGACCTCCCCATCGGTGTGGATGTGAGCCGTGTGTCGGACCAGCCGGCCGTCGTCGACGAGGCGGTTTCAGGTTTTACCCGCGCGCTGTTTGAGGCCATTGCCATTGTCCTCGTCATCAGTTTCATCAGCCTTGGACTTCGAGCCGGCATGGTGGTCGCGATCTCCATCCCGCTCGTGCTCGCCATCACCTTCGTTTACATGGAATATTCTGGGATCTCGCTCCAGCGCATTTGCTCGGCGCGCTGATTATCGCGCTTGGTCTGCTCGTCGACGATGCCATGATCGCCGTGGAGATGATGGTTGCGCGGCTCGAGGCGGGTGACGACCTGCGAAAAGCGGCGACCCATGTCTACACTTCGACGGCCTTTCCAATGCTGACTGGTACCTTGGTGACCGTCGCCGGTTTTATTCCCGTCGGCTTGAATAACAGCGCGGCAGGCGAGTTCACCTTCACGCTGTTTGTCGTCATCGCGGTGTCGCTGATTGTATCGTGGATCGTGGCGGTCCTGTTCACACCTCTTCTCGGCGTGGCGATTCTCCCGAAAACCATGAAATCACACCACGAGAAGAAGGGCCGTTTTGCCTCAGCCTTCTCTAGGATCCTTGGATTGGCCATGCGGTGGCGATGGGCCACGATCATATTGACCATCGCGGTGTTTGGGCTCTCTGTCGGAGCCCTCGGACTGGTGCAACAGCAGTTCTTCCCGGCATCAGACCGTGTCGAATTGATCGTCGACTGGAACCTTCCGCAGAACAGCTCGATTGCCGAGACCAACCGGCAGATTGCCAAGTTCGAAAAGGAGATGCTGGCGAGCAATCAGGACATCCACCATTGGACAAGCTACGTGGGACAGGGTGCGCCTCGCTTTATCCTGTCCTTCGACGTCCAGACACCTGACGTTACTTTCGGTCAGACGGTCATCGTCACCAAAGGTCTCGACGTCCGCGACAGGTTACGGACGGAGCTGCAGGACTATCTCACGCGGACCTTCCCCGGTACGGACGCTTTCGTAAAGCTGCTGGACATCGGCCCCCCGGTCGGAAAGCCTGTGCAGTATCGTGTCAGCGGCCCGGACGTCCAGAAGCTCCGCGAACTCTCCCAGCAGTTCGCATCGATTGTCGGCGGCCATCCGCTGCTCTCCAACATGGTCTTCGACTGGAACGAGCCTTCCAGAGTCGTCAAGGTCGATGTCCTGCAGGACAAGGCGCGCCAGCTTGGTGTGTCCTCGGAAGACATTGCCACCGTGCTGAACAGCATCGTTGAAGGATCGTCCGCCACGCAGGTGCGCGACAACATCTATCTGATTGATGTGATCGGCCGGGCGGCTGCATCGGAGCGCGGGTCCATTGAAACCCTGCAGAACCTGCAGTTGCCGACATCGAACGGAAAATCCGTACCGCTGTCGGCTGTCGCCAACTTCCGCTACGAGCTGGAACAGCCGACCATCTGGCGCCGCGACCGTATCCCAACCATCACCGTCAAGGCAGCAGTCGTCGGACCGACCCAGCCCGCGACGATCGTGGAACAGCTGCGCCCACAGGTGGAGGCGTTCCAGAAGGGCCTTCCCGCCGGCTATAGGGTGGAGATCGGAGGATCGGTGGAATCGAGTGCGGACGCCCAAGGACCCATCGTCGCGGTTGCCCCCCTGATGCTATTCGTCATGGCGACGATCCTGATGATCCAGCTTCAGAGTTTCAGCAGGCTCTTCCTGGTGTTTGCAGTCGCACCGACTGCGCTAATCGGCGTGGTCGCAGCACTGCTCCTGAGCCATGCGCCGATGGGTTTCGTTGCGATCCTGGGCGTGCTGGCGCTGATCGGCATCCTGATCCGAAACTCGGTGATCCTGGTTGTCCAGATAGAGACGCTTCGACGGGAGGGCATTCCTGCCTGGCAGGCCGTCATCGAAGCAACCGAGCATCGCATGCGACCGATCATGCTGACTGCCGCGGCGGCAACTCTGGCTCTGATCCCGATTTCGAGGGAGATATTCTGGGGTCCTATGGCCTACGCGATGATGGGCGGCATCGTCGTCGGCACGGCGCTAACCCTCCTCTTCCTCCCCGCACTCTATGTCGCATGGTTCCGGATCCCCAGGGAGGAAGCCGTTCATTCCGACGGCGCGGCGAAGGCATGAGATCGAGATGTGAACATCATCTGACCCGATGGCTGCCACCACGAACACAAGAGCTGCCTTCCCCCTGTCGGACCAAGCGTTCAGATGATCTTTCGACCTGAGGCCTGGCTGCCTGAAGCCGGCTCTCCCTTGGCTCTTCTAAAATGAGATCAATGACGAAACGTTCTTCAAAGGAAGCTTTCATGCCGATGTGCCGCCTCGTGGCCGCTGTCGGCATGATGTTTTTGACCGCTTGTGCCACGAGACCGTCGCCTGATGTCCTCCGTCCGGTTCATCTGGATGGGGGCACCTCGCAACCCATCACCATTCTGGCTGCGACAAACAGAAAAAAGGATGTCGCACGGGGCGGATTTGGAAGCACCTGGGCCGCGAGCATGACGTTCGAGCAGTACATGTTTTCGGTTCCTCGCGATAGAAGGGACACCGCGATCACCTATCCGACCTCGAAACCGAATCCCGATCGACAGTTTGTGGTGACGCGGCGGAAGCAACTATCGAATGATGAGTTTGTGCGGGAGGCAATACGCTCAGCGCAGTTTGACGGCGCCGTCGGAATCTTCGTGCACGGTTACAACTATAGCTATCAGGAAGCTCTGTTTCGGACGGCTCAAATAGCCGCCGACGCGAAAATGCCGGGCGCGCCGATCTTGTTCTCCTGGCCCTCGGCAGCGGCGGTCACCGGATATATAGCCGATCGGGACGCAGCCTTGGCTTCCCGCAGCGAGCTCGACACTCTGGTAAAGTCGCTCTCTGAATCGAGGAAGGTCACACGCATCATCCTCTTCGGGCACAGCATGGGCGGGTTCCTGGTCATGGAGGCAGTACGCCAGCTCAAACTGCAGCACCGCGAGGATGTGATAGACAAGCTGGCGGTGATCCTGGGCGCGCCGGATGTCGATGTGGACGTATTTAGGTCACAGCTAAAGGATATCGGGAAAATGGCGACGCCGATAACCCTTCTTGTCTCCAAGGATGACCGCGCGCTTACAGCCTCAAGTCTTATAGCCGGGGAGCGGGCGCGTGTCGGGCGTGTGGACATCGACGAGCCTTTCATTCAGGAAGCTATCGTGAAGGAGGGGCTCCGGGTAATCGACATCACCTCCGTCCGCGGATCGGACGGACTGGGCCATGACCGCTACGCGTCACTTGCCAGGTTCGGTGCCCAGCTTGCCGCTTTCGAATCCCGCAGCGGATCGAATGCCGGCGACATTGGCGCCTTTGTTTTCGATGCGGCCGGCAGTGTAGTGGCGAGCCCCTTCCGCTTGCTCGGACGTGTCACTGCTTCGCGTTGAAAAATATCCACCGAGGTCAAAGCGACTCTTTGAGCCCACCTGATCGCTCTGCCCCGGCGGTTGCCCGATCCAGCCTGTCGAGCAGGTTTTGGAACATTTTGTCCGAATCCTGGGGAACGCCGAAGGCAGGCAACCTCTTGAGTTGCTTTGCCACCGTCGGATCGCCTGCATAGCGCAAGACCAGTTGCGACAGCTCGTTGTGAGTTCCTGTTTCCATGACCGCAAGAACCCCGGGAGCCCGAATATGTTCCGCAATTTTCGACATCGGAGCGGAAGTGAAGCCTCAAGTTTGCGGATATCCACGTTCGCCGAACCGGGGGTTACGCGTCCTCGCCGGCTCCGTTCAAGGCATTCAGGAGGATTTTGCAGTGCGGGTCCTGGCTATCCAAAAGCTCGGTTGGCGAGGTGTTGCCGATTGCTATGCTGACGACATTACTCATTGCCCAACCGTAGTCACCGGCGGCTCGTTCGATGAGTCGAGGGCCTTGTGTCATCAAACAGTCCTGAGACTGACGGACAATCTCAACGGGAAGCCTCGCGCGCTCGGCCTGCTCCTGAAGCTGTCCTTGCAGAGGATCGACGACGAGGATGGCAAAGATCCAGCCAATGAAATCCGAGATCATATTTGTTTCCTTTGTTCAGTTAACCGTCGCTATGCTGATGGCCGGTTACGCAGGCTGCTGTTCCCGCGTTTTGAGGAGGCTCCAGACCACGCCAGCCGCGATGATCGCGAAGGTGATGGCGAGCGAAAACGTGGCCGGGAATTTTTCAAGTCCGAGGAGATCAGCCACGAAGATCTTCGAGCCGATGAAGATAAGGACGACGGCCAGCGCCGGTTTGAGATAACGAAAGCGATGGATCATCGCAGCAAGCGCGAAATAAAGTGCGCGAAGACCGAGGATCGCGAAGATGTTGGAGGTGTAGACGATAAACGGGTCCGTCGTGATTGCGAAAATCGCCGGGACTGAATCCACCGCAAAGATGACGTCGGCCACCTCGACCATCACCAGTGCCATGAAGAGCGGCGTGATGAACCATGTCATCTTCCCCGTTCTGGGGTGTGCCTTTTTGAGGAAAAACCGCTCTCCGTGGTGTTCTTCCGTGACGTTGAAGCGGCTGCGCATGAAGCGAACGAGCACGTTCTTCGAGACGTCGGGTTCGGCCTCCCTGATAATCAGCATCTTGATGCCGGTTACGATCAGGAAGGCGGCGAAGATATAGAGGATCCAGGAAAATTCGGCGACCAGCGTCGCACCCACACCGATCATGATGGCACGCAGCACGATGACGCCGAGAATGCCCCAGAAGAGCACCCTATGTTGGTAGATGCGGGGCACGGCGAAGAAGGAAAATATCAGCGCGATGACGAAAACATTGTCGAGCGCCAGCGTCTTTTCGACGACGAAGCCTGTCAAATAGGCGAGGCCTGCGTCGGAGCCGAGATACCACCAGACCCAACTGCCGAAGGTCAGGCCGAGCGCAATATAGAGAGCGGAAAGCTTGACGCTTTCTTGGACGCCGATTTCCTTGTTTTGCCTATGGAGAATTCCAAGGTCGAACGACAGAATGGCGATGACGAGTGCAAAGAAACTCGACCACATCCAGAGCGGCGTTCCCAGCCACTCGACGAGCAAGAACGAGAGATCCAAAGGGAGTCCCCTATCGGCACAGGTTGTCGGAAAAACGGTCCGACATCGCAAGAGTGCCGAAGCTCTCGCCAGAGGGGCCCGGACCAGCGGGTCGCCCCCCACTTGGGGATTCATTTCCCGGCGGTCAAGGGCTCAGGGGCTCAACGGCGACCTGTTTGCTGTGGCGTCCTCGGAATTGGCTACTGCGCCGCCTGTATTTTCGGCTGCCGCCATCGCTCCAGTGCCTCCCGCCCGGCATCGGTGAGGCCATAGACCCCTCTGTCGAGCCGCTGAAACCATCCATAGACATTGGAAAGCAGGATTTTTCCCGCCTCCGGTACACCTGCCCGGATATCACGCACCGCCAAGGGTCCGGATGCCAACGCGGCTGCGCAGTCGAGCGCCCGCTGGCGATATGCGGTCATGAGGGGCGCGCGGGTGCTGCCACCGAGGGCCGGGTCGCCACGCCGTTTCTGATGCTCCCGCACCAGTCTGGAGCGTCGCTTCGGATCGGTCCGTGGCATCGGCGATACGGAACCGACGATGATGCTGACGTCGCCGGCATCCGATATCCCAAGCATTCCGATGCCGAGCCGGCGGCAGAGATCCCGGTAGCGCTTATCTGCTTCCCGTCCCTTGCCCTTGCGCGAAACCTTGGCGGCGATCCAGACCTCGTCTGAAACGGAGGCACGATCGACGGCCTGCAGAATGAGTTCGAGATTGAAGCTCATCTTCAATTCGCAGACCACGACAACAGGCGGATCGTCCTCGCTCAGGCCCATGAGATCGCAGCCGCCGACCTCCCCCTTGACGACATATCCTGCGTTTTCGAGAAAGCCTTTGACAGGCAAATAAAGCGAAGTTTCCATTGGCCTGAGGATCAACGTGGCGAATCGTTCGATAACCTACATCGATCTGCCAGATGCGGTCCAACCTCATGGCGGCTTTCAGCATACTCGTCGTGAGCACGTGGGCAGCCATGTTCACCAACGTCAACGAGCAAGAGACGGTTCAGCCAAATTCACTTTCAATTACCGAAAGCGGGACCGGTCTCGATCCCGATCGTAGTCTCGGCGGTCGGTATCATCCAAGGAGGTTGCTCCTTGCAGACGATCGAGCACCTGCAGGAGGAGATCCGCGCAGTCTTTCGTCGGTTCCCCATCGGCACAACGCAGGTCAATCGTTGTTCGGCCGTTTTCTATGCGAAAGCGCGCGCCCCGCTCCCGCGGGATTGGCGGATGCATTCGCCATTCGCTTTTGCTGAGGTCTTCGCCTGGTTCGCGAAGACCAGGCGGCGGAGCGTCCGGCCTGCGATCCCCCTCAGCCTGCGGTGGTGGACTTACCGGTGCTTCAGGGGCCTGTTGGGCGTAGGTCATGCCTGCCGATAGCAAAAGCGCAGCGGCCGTCGTGATAAGAAAGCGTTTCATGTCGTGACCTCCGATTTCAGATGGCCAACGAACGGCTGCGTCATGGGTTTGTTCCGGCCATGGTGCATGTCACCAACAAAGAAACCTTGGCTATGATAGCTGTCGCTCACCACTGAGCCAGTCCATCCACCGTTTGAAGCGCGTCCGTGGTTGATGGACGTACCGTCCTCTCGACGCAGCGCACAAGTCGTGCTGGAGCCTGGCAACCATCTAGGCGGGCGTCGCTGAGCTTGCCGGCATCGTGAAGGTGAATTTGGTCGCTTCGTGGTCGGAGCGAACCTTAAGACATCCCCGGTGGCTGCGAGCAATTTCGGACGCTATGTAAAGTCCCAAGCCAAGCCCTTGGTTTCCCGACGAAACTCCCGCGCGAAAGAACGGCTGAAACAGTCGATCCTGGATTTCTTTAGGTATTGGAACTCCGTGGTTTCTAACCGCAATCGTGAGTTCGCCGCCCAAGATGCAAGCAAATATTTCTACCGGTTTGTCGTCTGATCCGTGGGCCAATGCATTGCCCACCAGATTCGATACCAGCTGTGCGATCCTGGCGGGGTCGCAGTCGACAGGACCTGTTAATCGGAAGTCAATCGCGAATACCCGGTTGGGATGCGAGCTCCTGAACTCCTCAGCCACCTGTTCCAGCGTGGGCTTCAGGTCAGTGCGGGAAATCTCTACATCGATCCCCGCCCCGCTCTTCAGGCGGGCGAAGTCAAGCATGTCGTTGATCAGGCTAAACATGCGCTCGGTGCTGCTGCTCATCAAAGACAGCACCCTTTTTGCTTTCTCCGTCTGCGGCTCTTTCGACAGGATATTCAATCCGCCGACGATAGAGGCGAGCGGATTTCGAAGATCATGCCCCAAGATAGCAACGAACTGTTCCCGAAGACGGGCCACCTCCTGTTCCGCAAGAAGTCCCCGTTGAAGGCGAATCCGTTCGACGAGGCCTTCGCTAACTCGCCTGGCAAGTCCCTCGTTGAGAGCTTGAAGATCCTGTTTTGCTTTCTCGGCGGCCCGGCGGGCATCCACCAGCTCTCGCTCGTATTTTCGCCGCCCCGTGGCCTGAAACAGCGTCACGCGCGTGAACAGAAGGTTACCGTCTTCCGATCGCCTCTCAAGAGCATTGGCAAGTACCGGGATGTACTCGCCGGTAGAGCTGACGAGATCGAGAGCGACCTCGTTGAAGTAGCCTTGCATCCTCAACAAAGGTGCGAAGTGGGTTTCATGGAAAATCTTGCCGGGTACGCTGAGCAGATCATGGAAGCGTTTGCCAAGAAGGTCATAGCTTTCGACACTCAACCAGTTACAGAGTGTGTTGTTGACTTTAACAATGACGCCATCGGCACCCAATGATAGATAGCCGCAGGGGGCATTCTCATAGAGGTCTTCTAAGTCCTCCATGAGTGCATCCTTCCCGACCGTGGACTCCTGTTCACACAAATTCCTTGATAACCTCCGTCACTTTGTCCGGCGCGCTGAGATTGGGGCAGTGGCCCGTGGCGTCAATCACGACCAACTCCCCCCTTGGCAGCCTATCGCGGACATATTCACCCACCCTCTGCTGAGCGATGACATCCTCTTTGCACTGGATGACCAGCGTTCTCGCGGTAACCCTGGGAAGGTCATCCCGGTTGTCTGAAGTGAAGGTAACGCGGGCGAAGGCCCTGGCAATTTCGGGATCGGCCCGGCAGAAACTATCGACCAGTTCCGCGGAAAGTTCAGGTCGCTCCGGATTGCCCATGATCACCGGCCCCATTGCCGCGGACCACCCCATGTGATTGTCGTCCAGGAAGTCCAGCAGTTCTTCAATCTGGGCCTCGGAGAACCCTCCTACATAGTCCCCGTCATCGATATATCGGGGCGACGGTCCGATAAGAACAAGGTCACTGAAGAGGTCGGGAGCTTGTACAACGGCGAGCGCCCCAATCATGGCGCTGACGGAATGCCCAACGAACACCCCGTTTGTGATTTTCAGTTCCCGGCACATCTCCACCACGTCGTCGGCATAGCCGGATAGCTGAAAATATCTCTCCGGATCGTATGCCGCCAGGTCGGATTTTCCGCAGCCAACGTGATCGAACAGAACCACCTTGAAATCTTGCTCGAAAGCAGGTGCCACGAAACGCCACATATTCTGATCGCAGCCGAAACCGTGGGCGAAAACCATCGCCCTGTCACCGTCACCGCGTACGTTGACGTTGTTCTTTTTGATAACGGACATGTCCCCTCTTGAGCAAAGGTCACCAGCTGGGAAACATCTCCGACCCATCCACCCGATCTGCCGAAGATGCAGATGATATAGAAACGGGTATAGAGATTTCTACCTTGGAATGGCGGAAATCTTAGTTGGATCCAACTGGCATGCTGTCAGCGCCATGCAAGCTGAATGCTACCGCTCAGGAATGGAATGGGAGCCATCGATGATTTGCGCGGGGGATCCGTGGTGATGCTTCCCCGATCAATCGAGCATCCTTGACGAACCGCGCATCCGAGCTGACGGCGGGTGAGGCCCATATCGGCAAGAAGACGATCATCAAGGGCCGACAATATCGCAAGATCCCGCCTGATCTGTAACTCAAGCCGGATCCTAAAGATTAATTGAGAAACTACCACGGTCCGACGAACAAACCTGGCGGCAAGGGGTGCGCCGGAGAGACGTTCACTCCTCGTTTTCTTTGGCGATGGCTGGTGCATGAACATTGCCTCCTAGTCTTGAGGTCGCCACCCCAGCTGTGCCGGCGACGACAGGTGTAGGAGATACCAGTTGAAATAGATGTCGCGTTAACGTTACTTCGCCTAGTTATAGCTTTGAGTCGCCATCCATGCGCCCAGTCAGATAGCCATGTCGTCAACCCCTCGAGAAGTTCATCCAGCAAACCGCGTTCATCCAGACCTTGGTCTTTCGGAAAGCGAGGATTATGAAGCTACGGCAGTGGGCTACGTCGGAACCATGGATAAAAGCGTCAGCTTCCCAGCACACAGCCACCGACGCGCACAACTCTTTCATATCGTTTCAGGCTCGGTGACGGTGGAGACTAACCAGGGGACCTTTGTGATTCCGCCCGAGCGCGCGTTGTGGATTCCGCCGGATGTCGTTCATTCCGTCACTTATCTCCAGCAATCGGCGCTGCGATATCTGTTCTTCCGACCAGAGGCGGTCGGGCATCTGCCTGCTGCGCCGGCCGTCATCCGGCTTTCGCCCCTGCTGCGCGAGCTCGCACTGGAATTTCTCAAGCATCCTCCCGATCAGGCGGCTTCCGGTCCTGCTGGGCGAATTGTCAGCGTCATTCTGGATCAGCTAGCCACCGAGCCCGCCGCTCCGCTACATCTCCCCTTGCCAAAGTCGCCTAGACTCCGACGCGCTGTAGCTGTTTTGGTCTCCGACCCGGCAAGACCCGAGGGCGTTGCCGACGCTGCGCGACGAGCCGCATTTTCGCAACGCTCCTTTGAACGTCATTTTCGCCTGGAAACCGGCCTGAGCTATCGCGACTGGCGACGCCAGGCCAGGTTGATGAAGGCTGTTGAACTGCTCTCTCTCCATGTTCCCGTCAGCGACGTAGCTGATCGCCTCGGCTATGAAGGCCCGAGTTCATTCATCGCAACTTTTCGAAAGGCCTTTGGCGTCACACCAGGGCGCTACTTCGCCGATCAATAAACATTTTGGCCGTTTCCGCGTTGATCCGACAGGTGCCCACCGTTTTTAGCTGAAAGTTTTGAAAGCTACTTTCTTCCGGCGGCAACGGTGCTAGACTTTGATAAGGGATTTCGCCAACTTCTCTACCGGGGGGGGGAATGAAGGCATTTGCCACAAAGGCCGCGGCGGCGGCAATCGTCGTGTTTGCCCGCGCGGTCACGGCGGTTCGCGCGATTTGGCCCGAGGATGGGTTGCCGTCCCGCCCGTGCATTTATTTTGCCAACCACTCCAGCCACGGCGACTTCGTTCTGGTTTGGGCGGTGCTGCCGCCGAGGCTCCGTAACCGTACCCGGCCGGTTGCCGGTGCGGAATACTGGCTGAAATCGCGGCTTAACCGCTTCATCGGGCGCGACGTTTTCAATGCCGTCCTCATCACAAGGGAGCGGGACAAGAGGACGGAAGATCCTGTTGCCCAGATGGCTTCGACGATTGACACCGGATCTTCCCTCATCCTCTTTCCAGAAGGGACCCGAAACCAGTCCGATGCCCCGCTTCTTCCGTTCAAAAGCGGAATTTTCCACCTGGTCACGGCGCGCCCCGATATCGATCTCGTTCCGGTATGGATCAACAATCTCAACCGGGTGATGCCAAAGGGGGAGATCGTCCCGATACCCCTGATCTGCACCGTCACTTTCGGTCGTGCCCTGCGGTTCTTGCCGGATGAAGCCAAGGACGCCTTTCTGGCGCGAATGCAGAGCGCTCTTTTGGCTCTGGCGCCTAAGCCTGTGGGAGGTAGTGAATGAGTGCCGCGAGTTCCGACCTCTTAACGCTGGTGGCAGGTATCTTCGGTGTTCTGATCCTCGCTTCAACCGTCGGTTACGTGCTGCAGCAGCGCCTTTCGCCCGCCGGTTCGAACGCATCGATCGAAAATCTCAATGCCCGGATCAAAGCCTGGTGGATCATGGTGGTCCTGATCGGCATTGCTTTCGTAGCGGGCCGCGTTGGTGTTCTTATTCTATTCGGTTTTTGCTCCTTTGCAGCGCTACGGGAGTTTGTGACCCTTATCAATACCCGCAGGGCCGACCACTGGGCGCTTGCCACAGCCTTCTTCATTGTCGTGCCTGTTCAGTATTATCTACTCTGGGCTGAAGAATACGGCATCTTCTCGATCTTTATTCCCGTCTACGCGTTCCTGCTGATGCCCATCATATCCGTGCTCCGAGGCGATACGGAGCGCTTTCTGATCCGCATCGCGGAGGTGCAATGGGCGCTGATGATTTGCGTCTTCTGCGCCTCGCACGTCCCCGCATTGCTCACTCTGAACATACCTGGTTACGAAGGACGCAACGTGCTGCTGATCGCCTTCCTGGTGATCGTGGTCCAGTTGAGCGATGTATTGCAGTATGTGTGGGGCAAGCTGTTCGGGCATACGAAAATCGCTCCCAAACTATCGCCATCGAAAACCGTTGAGGGGTTTGTCGGCGGCGTCCTCAGCGCAACTCTGATAGGTGCTGCGCTTTGGTGGATAACACCATTCACGCCAGGAGAAGCAGGACTTCTTGCCTTCATCATCACTCTGATGGGCTTCTTCGGCGGCTTGGTGATGTCGGCGATCAAACGGGACCGCGGCATCAAGGACTGGGGCAACCTCATCGAAGGGCATGGCGGGCTGATCGACCGATTGGATTCTGTCGTCTTCTCGGCACCGATCTTCTTTCATATCGTACGATACTGGTGGTCGCTATGATGCCGGATGCGCTGAGACACTTTTCACGCAGCGGAACCGTTCATGTGCTGTTTGCTTTTCTCGCCATGGGCGGCTGGGCGGTCTTAGCCAATCATAGTTATGAAATGCCAAGACCGCTTTATTCCGGTCTGGTGCAGGGAGCGATGTCAGCCTTTCTGACGTTCTTCCTGAAATCACTGATCGACGCACTTTCGAAGCGGTTTGACGGCCTTACCCGATTATGGGGGCCACCGCTTATTGCCTGCCTCGGCTCGACCACCGTTCTCGTAGCGATCCATGCAGCGAGCGGTACTCCGGAAATCCTCAAGACCGTCGCTGTTCCGCTCCTGGTTTCGACGAGTTATGCCGCGATCTACAACTATTCGGTCTTTGTGAGACGAGGTGCCGACACATGATGGACGAAGGAGACAGGCGACCCTTGGCAAGCCGCAATACCCGCTGGGCGACCTCGATGGCGCGGTGGATGGCGTCGAAAACCATCACCCCTAACCAGATATCGCAAGCCAGTATCGTGGCAGCAACTATCGCCGGAGGCGCCTTTTATCTTTCCGGTCAAACGCTCGGTGTTTCCCGCGTCGTATGTCTGCTCTTGGCAGTCCTTTTTTGTCAAGTGCGGCTTCTCTGCAACCTGTTCGATGGCATGGTTGCGGTGGAAGGCGGAAAGGGAGCCGTTGACGGACCGTTTTGGAACGAGTTCCCCGATCGCGCCGCCGACCTTTTGATTTTTGCAGGCGTCGGATACGGAATCAACATGCCTGGCCTCGGCTGGGCGGCGGGCGCCTTCGCCGTGCTGACGGCCTATGTCCGGGAACTTGGCCGTGCCACGGGAAATCCAAGCGATTTCTCTGGCCCAATGGCAAAGCAGCACCGAATGGCTACAATCAGTGCGGCAGGATTAACGTCGATCCTGGAGCCCTTGTGGGACGGGCACAACCAGATCCTGACAGTTGGCCTCGCAGTGGTGGCGTTCGGGGCGGCGTTGACCGCAGTTCGCCGCGCAAAGAGGCTGACCACTCGTCTCAAATCGCAGACAAGAACCCAAACATCAGACTAGCCTTGTTCGTGAGTAGGCCTCCCCACAATGAGGCCAACAAAACGGATTCGGTTCCGAGGTTGCAGCAAGCCGCTTTACTCTCCATGTTCCATTCGAAGTCATTGAGCTAAATCGGGGACCAAAATAATGTTTGCCGTCCACTGGCAACGTGTGGCTGCGACAGCCTCGCGATCTCCGCCCTAACAAGACGAGATCGTTTATTTCAGGGGTGGCGCAGGCTGGGTGGAGGTTGGCATTTTTCGGCGCACGGGCTGCTTTATGTGCTTTGGGAAGAATGGCAACTTCAGAGGAAGAGCGTGCTAAGATCGGGCATGGATTTCAGTTTTCCCGCAGTCAACGGCCGCTCCTGCGGAACTTGCACACTTTGTTGCCGATTGCCCGACATCGACTATTTCGAAAAACCGGCGGATGAGTGGTGCAAGCACTGCGTAGCCGGCCAAGGCTGTTCGATCTATTCAGCTCGCCCGGAGGTGTGCCGGCAATTCGTCTGCCTTTGGCTGGGAAATGAAACGCTTTGTGATGAGTGGGAGCCGGCAAGATCGAAGATGATGGTCTATCGGCAGGGCGGGCAGATCACAGTTCTCGCCGATCCCGATTTTCCCGCTCGATGGCGCCATGAGCCATACATGTCTCAGCTTCAGGCATGGGCAGCCGACGCCGCACCGTCGGGAGGATACGTGGTCGTATTTTGGCGCGATCAGGTGATTAAGATCTGAAGGCCTTTCCGCCTCTTCACCAGACGAACTCCGTCGCCTGGTTCCTCCCTGTCCTCCGGTCGATCGCCATTGAGAGTTTTCGCGCGGTCTGCGGGACTGGCTGAGGACAAAGTGTGCCGGCGAAATTGCACGTCGCGTCTTTTCCGGGATCACGAAAGCGCTATCTTTTGCCGAAGATACTGAACCGGACGGCTGGCCATTTCTCAAGAGAACTCCAACGGACCTGATCATCACGACGCTCGTGGTTCTGCTGGCCCGAACGCGGAGGCCCCCTTAGAGGAAGGGTCAGGGCGCGGCCCGGGCTTTTCACAAAGCCAGAAAGCGCTCTCGGCCCTAATTCTCGCCCTTGGGGAAGATATTGCCAGTGCTGCCAGCCGTATATTGGCCAGGGGCAAATCCCTCCTGGGTGCCGTCAGGGCGAAATACCTTCGCAAAGCTGCAGGTGCGCACGATCAACAGAAGACAGAACTTTTGCCGGACCATAGGGGCGGAAGGCTGTGGTCGGCAGCGACGGCATTTTTCCACGGGGTGATCCGGCGAGTGAGGTGGAGCCGGTTGCCCGCGTTGCGCTCTACCCGAGGCGTGCTGGCCCTGGCCGCACTTACCAGCGTGGTGGCGGTTTTAGCCGTGGTCATATGGGCGTTAAAAGACGTGCCGTGGCGGGAAATCGCCGCCGGCTCTCTGAAGCCGGTTGTCGTTCTGGAATCAGCAAATGGCGCGCCGCTCGTACGCCAAGGGCCCTATCAAGGCCCCTATGCCAGCTTTGACCAATTTCCCCCTCACCTCCTCGAGGCCGTACTTTCCATCGAAGACCGACGCTTTATGGATCACTTAGGCATCGACCTTCAAGGCATTACCAGGGCACTCCTTCGAAACATCCAGGCGGGATCGGTGGTGCAGGGCGGCAGCACGATCACGCAACAACTGATCAAGCTGCAGTATCTCGATAGCGATCGCACATTAAAGCGAAAGATCCAGGAGTTGGTCATCGCGTTTTGGCTGGAATGGAAGCTCGGCAAGCAGGATATTCTCACCCGCTACCTCAACAGCGCCTATCTTGGTGCCGGTGCAACCGGGATGCCGGCGGCCGCGCGGATCTATTTCAACAAGGAAATCGGCGAATTGAATTTGCCTGAAGCGGCCATGTTGGCTGGGCTGTTGCGCGCCCCGAGCCAGTGGAACCCGATCAGCAATGCTGAGGGAGCTCGGCAGCGTGCGACCGTGGTGCTCGATGCAATGGTCGCGAACGGCAAGATCACGGCCCTGGAAGCGGAGACCGCAAAGGCAAGCTTTGCGAAACTTCAACCAACGACGCCTACGCCTCGCTCGGGAAGCTGGTTTGCCGACTGGATCTCACCGCAGGCGAGCGAAGTTGCCGGTTCCTCGCCTGGATCCACCACTGTCCGCACGACATTGATCCCTCGACTGCAAACGATCGCCGAAAGGGTCGTGAGCGAGGCTCTCGAGCGCCAAGGGAAAGCAGCCGGGGCGTCGCAGGCAGCGTTGGTGGCGATGACGCCCGAGGGGGCAGTGGTCGCGATGGTCGGTGGACGGGACTATAAGGCGAGCCAGTTCAATCGAGCTGTCAGCGCAATGCGCCAGCCCGGCTCCACGTTCAAGCTCTTCGTTTTTTATGCGGCACTGAAGAGTGGCCTGACCTTGTCAGACCGGGTTTTGGATGCGCCGATCGATATCAATGGCTGGTCGCCGGAAAACTCCGGCGGCGGCTATCGTGGCTGGGTGACTCTCGCTGAAGCCTTCGCGCGGTCGCTGAATGCCGCGACGGTGACTCTTGCCCAGGAAATCGGACTGGACAATGTGATTGCCGCCGCGCGTGAGCTCGGGATCGAGGCGGCACTTGCCAATACCCCATCTTTGGCGCTCGGTACCTCCGAAGTAAGCCTCCTCGATCTGACCGCGGCCTATGCATCTGTCCATCTCGGCAGGGCTCCGGTGGAGCCCTGGGGCATGATCGATTTTCAGGCGGCGGGGCAACCGAATGCATTTCGTGTTGATCCCCAAACGAGGCCCGCCACCGACCTTTCTATGTATCAGTCAGATCTTCTTGGCCTGCTGCAACTCGTTGTGGAGCGCGGTACCGGGCGTGGCGCCGATCCAGGTACATTTGCGGCCGGAAAAACCGGCACCAGCCAAAACAACCGCGACGCCTGGTTCATCGGCTTCACTGAACCCCTCGTGGCGGGCGTCTGGGTTGGCAATGATGACGACGCGCCGATGAACGGGGTTACGGGCGGCGCACTTCCCGCGCGAATTTGGCGAGAGTTCATGAAAGAGGCGCTGGCCGAGCCGACGCCAGATGTTGCCGCTTCAGGAAGAGAGGCTACCGGCCATAGTTCCGCCCGATCCTGCAACATCACGGCATGCTCTCGCAGTTACCGTTCATTCCGCCCCTCCGACTGCACTTATCAGCCCTATTCCGGCGAGCGGCGGCTTTGCGAAAAGTGATTTTGTCGCTCGGGCTGGTTTGGATTTAACTGGGATAACCGGCTGTGGTAGACCGTCATCTCTGGAGCGCGACAAGCGCGGCGACGACCGACCCGGGCTTTGGGGTCATCGTGTCCTGAAACCTTCCGGTGGCTACCCCTATAGTGAGATGGAGCTTCTGCGAGGCGCCGTGACACCGCTTGGGCAATTCGCAGAAATGTCCTTGTTGCAATCGAGCGGCGACCTTTCAAGTTTCACCAGGGATCCGATTTGGGCGAACCTTTCAGAGCACATCAGCACCGGAGCCATAACCGCCAATTCACCTGAGTGGCAGTGGTCAGGTTCGTAGGCGAGGTTTGATTTTCGAGCAGCTTCTATGCTTATTCGATCCTTCAGATGAGCTGGACCTTACCGCGGCTGGAGGATTGATGTGTCGACTGAACAACAGGCTGTCATCAGGCTGTTAACGCCCGATGACGTCGATATATTTCGCAGGATAAGGCTTGAGGCGCTTTCACAGGAACCGCTTTCATTTGCAAGCGTATACGAAGACTGGGCCCAGCTTTCCGACGAGGAATGGCGCCAACATCTGGATCATCCGGTCTTCATCGCGTTTGTGGATGAAGAACCCGTCGGCATGATGGGGGTCAAGTTCCAACGTCCGAGCCGCTTCTCGCATCGGGCGACGGTGATTGGCGTCTATGTGCGGAAAGGGCAACGCGGGACCGGGATGGCAAGACAGCTTCTAGATCACGTCATCCAACACGCGAGCGACCACAGGGTGCAGCAGCTTGAGCTCACCGTGAACGCGCAGAACTCGGCTGCGATCCGCTTTTACCAACACCTCGGCTTCACGGAAGCTGGCCGGATTCCGAACGGATTTCGGGGTTTCGGCACGGAAGCAGACGAATTAATTATGGTTCTGCGCTTGAAGGCATAACCAAACATCTCATTTTATCGCGCGTCCAGTCGGAAGAACGACCTTGGCCATATCGCTGTTGGAAGCTTTGGCCAGAACTTCAAAACAAGGACTACGGTCCGCGAGCGTTCGTCTGCGGAGACCCGGGCGGCAACCAAATCGATGTTTGGCAAGTCATCCAATGAGCCATCTGAGACCCGGAGGTGATATCCGGGTCCATCGCACCTGACGAGGACGTCTGCAAAGCAGCCTGTAGTGTAAACTTTTGGCCGAACCCGCCGCGAACGCGGCTTACGTCTCCTCCATTGCGATCTGGTAGAGCCGCCAGGCGTTGACGGGTAGGAGCACCACCTCCATGAGTATCAGCGGCGGACTACCGATCATGGTGCCATAGAACGCGAAGCACAGGCTGCTCGCGATCGCCATCACGCGAAGCTGAACCATGCGCTGCGTCAGGTACGTGACGACGGTCAGGAAGCTGCCGGCAAAGCCGACGATCTCAATCCAGGAATTCATTGGAAAGTCTCCACTGGAGCCGGTTATTCGCCGCGCGCCAGCGCTGCTGCCTTGTCCAGACCGATCGGTCGCACGAGGGGATCGGCGTGGCGGTGGACGAGCTGCCACTGCGAGCCTTGACGCCTGTAGACCTGGGTGACCCGCAGCGACCAGTCCTGGTCCGGCAATCCGTGTACTTCCCCATTTTGGCGCTCGATGAAGGCAAGGACAATCAGATCATCGGACGCGTAGCTGGTGACGTCCTCAAGCTTTGCGTCGCCGTTTCGGAATAGGCGGGACAGCCTTGCAATATGCTCTGGACTACCGTCAAATCCGTGGCTCGCTGCCCCCCCAAATGGTTGCATCAGGGTGAAGTCCCCTGACAGCAGTATCATCCCGTGCCATCTCGTCATATCGCCTGAGTTGAACGCCCGAGCCTGTTCTTCCGTGCGCTTGATAAGTGTCGCGACCGTGTCCGGGGATGCAGCCATGGATGGCTGGGTAAAGAGAAAGAGCTCCAAGATGACGGCGGCGAAGAGGATGCAGCGTGATGCTTTTTTCCTCGTCCGCAATCTCTTCGCAGCGACGCTCCTAGTAGCTGAACAGCAAATGCACATAACGTTTTTCCTTTCCGTGGTTAGCCCCGACAGGAGCGAGGAAGGAAATCCCACTTTCATCCTGCTGAATCCAGTGATATAATTTCAACGATATGCTGAACCAGATTGATCTCTCTAGGATTGACCTCAACCTCCTCGTGCTGTTCGAAGCCGTTATGGAAGAACGCCATGTGGCCAGGTCCGCTCAACGTCTCAACCTCTCCCCCTCCGCAGTCAGCCACGGCCTTGGAAGACTTCGCACTCTCCTGCGTGATCCTCTTTTCCTCAGGACACCGAGAGGGGTGGTGCCGACGGACCGGGCATTGGAACTTGCAGTCCCGGTGGCCGAGGTCCTCGAGGGAGTGCGCCGGGTCCTGATGAGTTCCGAGCCTTTCGATCCGCGGCGGTCGTCGCGCCGCTTCACTATCGGGGCACCTGACGGAGCGTCATCGGTGCTTCTCCACCCCCTTCTGCAGGAACTTGGCCGCAACGCTCCTGGCATCTCCCTGGGACTTCGGCAATTGCTGCCCCGGCCTGGGGAAGCGTCCATGGCCTCGGCCTGGGCGGATGCGCTGGTTGATCTCGAAAGGCGGGCGATAGATATCGCAATCATTCCCCATGACGACGTTCCGGCCCGGTTTCATCATGAACTCCTCTACGAGGAGGATTTCGTCTTAGCGATGCGCGCCGGACATCCGTTCGGCTCGGACCCCAGCCTCGCCAACTACTGCGCGATGAAGCACCTCGTGGTTTCCCATTCGGCCGACCCGTTCGGTTTCGTTGACACGGTTCTGGCGCAGCAGGCATTGACGCGGCAGGTCGCGTTGACCGTACCAAGCTTCATGCAAGCTTTGATGGTGCTTACGGATTCGGACGTGGTCTGCGCATTACCGCGCCAATTCGTGCAGATGTTCGAAACGAAGTTCGGTACGAAGCACGTAAATGCTCCAATCGAGCTTGGTCGGTTCAAGATGTGCCTGGTGGTATCGAAAGCCGGCCTGAAGGACCCTGGAGTCGCTTGGCTGGTGGACGTCATCAAGACCGTGCGGCCGCCAGGTTTGGTATGAAGCGACCCTGACGATGCGGGGACAATCTCAAGTATCCAGCATCCGATCTCGACCGCTCGTCATCCTCACATGAGCCTCGACGTGACAGAAGGCATCGGCCTGCCTTTCCCCACGGCAGCGGCATGATGGTTAAATCGTGCGGCTGTCATAAGCCCAGTGCAGTAGCGCTTGGCGCTGACGCGGCCGGCACCAGCGATCGCCAGGCTCGCAGGTTCTGCGAAGCTGAGCAATATGGCGGCGAATAGCTTTCCAACGGGAGATCTGTCGCTCGTCCTCGCCGGACACCCGACGGCCTTGGTGGTAGCGACAGTACCACTGAAACCAGCCACGGGGATCGTCGGAGTGCATCCATCCCTTTGCTTGCCAGACACCGAGCGGTTGACTGGCATCGAAACCGAACCAGTTCAGCGAGGGATCTTTTCCAAGAAGCGACACGCGGGCCTCCGCAAACCAGCTCTTGGGGAATTCGTCTCGACAATCGGTCATGTACTTGCCGCCGAAAACGCCAAGCGCGAGCATCTCTGCGGGCGTTAGGTCTGGCTGGAAATCGGGATGAAAGTCACAGCCAGCTGGCGCAACGAGAGCGTACCGGTAGCCGTGCTGCATCCGATCATTCACGAGTACGCACCGGGGTCTCATCGGGTGCTCTTCGACGAGGGCTTCGAGCGGTTGCGCCGCCAGATGGACAAGTTAAGTGCCGCCGCGAAAGTCACCCACGCCAGGTAGGGAACCAGCAGGAAGGCAGCAGCCATATTCACGGGGTGAAACATTATAATCGTCGTCAGGATCGCAGCCCAGAGCAGTATGATTTCCAACGCGGCAAGCCTCGTTCGGCGAAGTCCAAAAAAGATCGGCGTCCACGCGGCGTTAAGTAGAAGTTGGACTGCGTAAACAGTGAGAGGCAGTGCTGCGCCGCCGATCCCTGCATTCAACCATACGAGCCAGCCGGACAATCCGATCAATGCATAGAGAACCGCCCAGACCGGGGCGAAGAGCCAATCGGGCGGGCGCCATCTCGGTTTGTCGAGCTGCTTGTACCAGTCGCCGGGCCTAAAGATCACGGCGCTAGCCGCCGCAGCGAAGCTCGCGACCTCGAAGGCGACCAGCACGAGAAGGGAGTGCATGTCCATCCGGAAAAAGATGGAGGGATCCGCAGACGAGGCAAGCGGGTCCCTCCAAAAGCCCCCTATCGGTTCTCGCCGGCGGCTAACTCGCCGGAGCCCATTGCGGAGAACAGGGGGATGATCTGCCAGGCAGCTGACAACCCTACCAGGATGTAAACGATCCGGGCGAGCCCCGAGCCAGGCCCGAAAATCGCAGCCACGAGGTCGAGGCCGAAGAGTCCGACCAGCCCCCAGTTCAGCCCGCCTACAATGACGAGGATGAGCGTGAAAATGTTGATAAACTTCATGGTTCTTCTCCAGGATTGAGGGGATTAGGGTCAACCTTCCGGCGGCATTATCACCTTGTCGATGAGATGGATGACTCCGTTCGAGGCAGCAATGTCGGCAGTTGTGACGGCAGCGTCGTTGACCTTGACGGTGGCGCCCTCGACTTCGATGTCGATCATCTTGCCATTTACCGACTTAGCTTCATCGATACCCGCCACGTCCGCGGCCATCACCTTGCCCGCCACCACATGGTAGGTGAGGATCTCTGTAAGTTTTTGCTTGTTCTCGGGCTTCAGCAGGTTTTCGACTGTACCCGCCGGCAACCTGGCGAAAGCTTCATCGGTCGGAGCAAAGACCGTGAACGGACCCGTTCCTTTCAGTGTGGCGACCAGGCCAGCCGCTTCGAGCGCCGCAGCCAGCGTCCTAAATTTACCCGCCTCTATGGCCGTGTCGACGACATCCTTCTCCACAGCGAAGGCGCTGACACTGCTGCCGAGCATGATCGCCGCAGCGAATAAAGTGCCCTTCAACTTCATGGCATTTCTCCTCTTGATGACGGGTGCAATGTGCATCCCGCATTTTCATGTGGAGCAAAACACTTTTCGTGCCACTCAAATTCTCGTGAGCAGAAAATAGATTATCTTGTGGGGACAAGATCGGCGTGATAGTTTCCTAAAACGAAAAAGGGATTCGAGTCATGTTATCCGACACGCTGTCTCATGAGCTCCAGCGCTACGCGATCGGGCCTCGTATTAAGGCACTACGTCTGAGAAAGAAGCTGGGGCTGGTACAACTGGCTGGGCATACAGGTCTCTCTCCTGGAATGCTCTCGAAGATCGAGCGAGAGCAGATGTTTCCAACGCTGCCCACGCTGCTTAGGATCGCCATGGTTTTCGGCGTCGGCCTCGATCACTTCTTCACCGCCGACGAGAAGGAGCCGCTCGTCGCGATCGTCCGAAAGGATCAGCGTCTCAAACTTCCAAGCCCGCCAGGTGCAGAGCACCCCGCCTTTTTATTTGAAAGTCTCGATTACCCCGCGTCCGACCGCCGGATGGAGGCGTTCTATGCCGAGTTCCCAGTCGGTTCGCCGCCCTCAGAGCCGCATCAACATGGCAGCGCTGAGTTCATCTACCTGCTCAGCGGTAGGCTTATCGTCAATGTGGATGGGAATGAGACGGCGCTGGACATTGGCGACGCCATCTATTTTGATTCCACGGTTCCGCACAGTTACCGCGGTGGCGCCAACGAAATTTCGACCGCTCTTGTTGTGACTTCTCCATAAACCGCCTTTGACTGATTACGCCTGAAACCTATCCCCTGTGTATTGCCGGCGTTAGTGGAGGAAGTCGGCCGTCAGGTGGAGAGCCGCGGGTCATCAACCGTCGAGATGATGCGCTTAGCGATCCTGCGACTGGATGATGCCGTCGAGCATGCGCGAACAGCGTCGCCTTCTTCGCTGTGCTCGTAAGTCAGCGGCCAAATGCTCGACGATTGTTGTTAGATAAACTTCACGTGCATTTCACCATGTAGGTTTGCTTCATGGTTATATGAGCCTCACGAAAAAGTCGGGGCGTCACGCCGAAGTGTCTCTGGAAGAGACGCGTAAAGCGCGCCGTCGGCGCAAGGCCCACGCGTCTTGCAATCTCCTTTAACGAAAGCCCCTGGGAAAGTAGAATACGCCCCGCATCAAGCCGCACCATCTCGATATATCGGCCGGGCGTCTCGCCCGTTGCGGCAACAAACCGCCTGTGAAAAGTTCGCTCCGAGAGGCCGACCTTGGCGGCAAGCCTCGGTACATCCAGCGCTTCATCCAGATTAGCCTGCGCCCACACGAGAAGGTCGGCGAAAGGACCGTCGGCCTTTGCTTGAGCGCGCAGCAGCGGGCTGAACTGAGACTGGTAGCCGGGGCGGCGCATATAAAGGACCAGGCGCTGGGCAACTCGGCTTGCGAGCGCGCCACCTAGATCCTCGGTGACCATAGCGAGCGCCATGTCGATTCCGGTCGTCACTCCGGCGGATGTCCAGACCTTCCCGTCGACAACATAGAGCGCGTCGGCGTCAACCGTGAGCGAGGGATGAAATTTCGCGAGGGGTTCGCAGGCGCTCCAGTGGGTCGCAACGCGCTTGCCATCCACCAACCCTGCCGCCGCGAGCACGAAAGTGCCAGCGCAAACCGATCCGAGTCGCCTGGTGGTTGGGGCGCTACGCGACAGCCAATGCCCCAATTCCGGCGTCCGGCTGGCAGTGATGACCGCATCAGCCTGCGCCCCCACGACGAGGATCGTGTCGATCTCTCGCGGCACCTGCGTTAGCGCTCTGGTTTCGACGACAACACCACTGCTGCTTGGCACTGCACCGCCGGTCGGCGAGGTCAGATGCACGCCATAATATGCAGGCTCTCCATCCTCTGCGAGTACATGATTGGCAGACGCGAAAACGGAAGCCGGACCAGTCGCGTCCAGCAACTCGAAGTCCTTGTAAACGGCAATGACGATATGCTGCAGCATTGGCAGGAATTACCATTCTTTTGTCATTCGTGACAATTCCAGCACCTGCTAGTGTTGGTGGCGATTGCGAACTATTTACAACGGCCGGCAGGAGCACCCATGACCGAAACCTCCGAAGCAGCCAGGTCAGCGCCCGCACCCTCCGCCTCGGGCTGGCGCTCGGTACAATGGTGGCCGGCTGCAATCGGCCTGGCATTTGCTGCTTATCTTTCGATCGACCTCCTCAAGGGTACAGAGCAGAGCAGAGATTTTGCTGCGATCGTCGCCGCCTCGGGTCTTGTGTATTTGGCGGCCGCTGCCTTGGAGATGCCGTGGGTTGCTTGGCCAGTGTTCCTGCTGACGGTGGTCGTGATCACTCTGGCAAGGTTAAATCTCATACCCCTCGACCCGACGGCGGCGATGCTTGTCGTCGCCGGTGCTTTTGCCGCGTACGGTGTGATACGGGGTTTGAGACGCCCTAACCGCGACCTGCCGTTGCAAGCTATCGCCATGGTTCTTTTTGGCGGCTTGGCCGCCCTAGCCCTCTTTATCAGTCCCTTTGTCGGAGGGTTGCTGATAGCGGCCGGGCTGGCAACGCATGCAGGTTGGGATATCTACCATCATGTGAAAAACAAGGTCGTCGTGCGATCAATGGCTGAATTCTGTTTCATGCTGGATACCGCACTCGCAATCGTCATTGTCATTGCAACACTAAGGGGCTGAGTCAGGCGGTGCGCCATCTCCCTCGCGTCAAGATCCCGAGAAGGTAGGCATCTGGGGAACTGGCGGCGAGGAGCACTCAAGTCTTTTCACGCCAGACGAATTTCATGACGGAAATCGAGCAACGTCAGCTTCGGGTTCGTTTCATATAGGGCCTGTTTTCGGTTCGATGAATTCCAAGCCGTCGGACAACCGTGACGTAATCGTTTTTATCACATCGGGGGCGCTTCTCTACGAAATCTGGGAGATCATGGGTGGTGGCTTGCTGCACACAGATGGCGTCAGGACCAATGTGGAGTTCGCCGTAGTTCGGGATCGGGTATCGATCTCTCATGCCGAGTTCCTTTCTCCATATCTGGACGCGATGCGTCTTTCAGCACTTCCACCACGAGGCGGCTGTGGGCCCGAAACAGCAGTAGCGGTGGCGACGTTGCCATGCTACTTGCTGTTCAAGCAGCCAAGCGGTGTGTCCTTCGGGCACCATTCTCGGCAAAGTAGAGAAGATCTGGTTGGCAACGGCGGATTTATTCGGTAGAAAATCTGCACCGCTGCAGATCAATCAAAGGAGGCGTTGCATGACACCAGCATTCATCGGAACCCTCCCGTCCGGAATGACCCGACACTAGGTCATTCCAATTCGCGGCCCGCCCCGGGCAACGCGACACGCGGTTAAACATCTCTCGCAGTGCCACCGATCTGCCGGGTTATTCCTCTCCCGTTCCGGCGGTGCCTATCAATTCTCGATTTTGGGACCGGCCGCCATTGATAGGGCGCCGGACTGGTTAAAATGACTCGCAAGAAGCTCGACTTCCGTGCCGATGCGTATCGCAATGTGCTCGGCTTTGTATTTTGTCAATGGACGCATCGCCCGGCCCTCGTCGGCACCATCATCCTGCTGGTGATCACCAGCACACTCGCCGAGGTTCTGGTGCCGATATTTTCCGGCCGGATCGTCGACGCGATCGCCGGCGGCAATTCGGCAGATGGGGCAGTACGCGCCTTCGTCATTGTCGCAGCGCTCGGCCTCACCAGCGTGGTGCTGCGCTGGTTCATCTTCCACGGAATCATCCGACTGACGCTGCGCATCATGGCTGATGTCGCAAATAGCGGCTTCCACAAGGTGCAGCGTTTCTCCACTGACTGGCATGCCAACAGCTTTGCCGGCTCGACGGTCCGCAAAATCACCCGCGGCATGTGGGCGCTCGATGCGCTTAACGACCTGCTGCTGATCGCCCTCCTGCCGTCGCTCGTCATGCTCGCCGGCGCCAGTATCGTGCTCGGCAGCTACTGGCCGGTCATGGGTCTCATCGTCGCCATGGGATCGCTGATCTATATCGGCGTCACAGTCGTGCTTTCGATAGGTTACGTGTCACCTGCGGCCAAGCTCGCCAACGCTTGGGATACCAAGCTCGGCGGCGCACTCGCTGATGCCATCAGCTGCAATTCGGTGGTCAAGGCATTCGGAGCCGAAGACCGAGAAGAGCAACGCCTGGGACAGGTTCTCGCCAAATGGGACAGTCGCACGCGGCGGACCTGGCGGCGCGGCACGCTGAACGGCACGATCCAAGGCTTCATGATGGTATCGATGCAGGCAGGCATCCTCGGTACCGGCCTCGTCATGTGGCAAAAGGGCCTCGCAACGCCCGGCGACGTCACCTTCGTGCTGGCGATGTTCTTCGTTTTACAGGGCTATCTACGCTCGGTCGGACAGGATATCCGCAACCTGCAGCGCGCGGTCAACGACATGGAAGAACTGGTTCAGCTCGACAAGACGCCGCTCGGCATCGAGGACAGGCCAGGCGCGAAGGCCATCGTCATCGACAAGGGTGAGATCATCTTCGATCGCGTCACCTTCCAATACGGCGCCCATCCAACACCGCTCTATGATGACTTCTCCGTCACTATCAAACCCGGCGAACGCGTCGGGCTGGTCGGTCACTCAGGCTCGGGCAAGACGACCTTCGTCAAGCTGATTCAGCGCCTTTACAACGTCAACTCTGGTTCGATCCGGATCGATGAGCAGGACATTTCGAAGGTGACGCAGTCGAGCCTGCGCGGGCAGATCGCCATCGTCCAGCAGGAACCGATCCTGTTCCACCGGACGCTTGCCGAAAACATCGCGTATGGCCGGCCGGAGGCGTCTAGGCACGAGATTGAGGAAGCAGCGAGACAGGCAAGCGCCCACGATTTCATCATGAGCCTGCCGAAAGGCTATGAGACGATGGTGGGTGAGCGCGGTGTGAAGCTGTCCGGTGGCGAGCGCCAGCGGGTCGCCATCGCCCGGGCGTTCCTGGCGGACGCGCGTGTGCTGATCCTCGACGAGGCAACGTCGAGCCTCGACAGCGAGAGCGAAGTGCAGATCCAGCAGGCCATGGAGCGCTTGATGGAAGGCCGCACGACGCTGGTGATCGCCCACCGCCTGTCGACCGTGCGCGCACTCGACCGCCTGCTCGTCTTCGACAAGGGTAAGATCATCGAGGAAGGCGACCATCAGGCCCTCGTCCGCCGCAGCAACGGCACCTACCGCAGGTTGTTCGAGCAGCAGGCCCTGGAGCTGACGAGAGGCCTGGCGGTTTGACGCCTTTGCGGCTCCGCTGCCAAGCTCTTCGGCTAACAGTATTTCAGGGGCTTGACGCGACCCCCTCGGCAACAGCAAGGAAGGCTATTCGTGGTCCTTTGACGCCCCAATGATCGGAGTGCGCGCAACCGTGGCACCCTGTCGTGCCGTTTCCGGACTTGGTCACCCTTACGAACAATGGGGGCCGCCACGCAGACGCCGTCCACGTTGCGGGATTTCCTGTCGAAGTTGACAGCTTTACTTAGGTATGCCCTCAAGGCGCTGTTTCAGAAGCCAATCCCAAAGCTCGGGATCATTTAGGGCAGCCCATTCGACGCCCGAGTGGTCCACACCCTCCAGAACACTCAAACGCGCATTCCGCTTCAGTCCCACCAGGCGCTCGTAAAGCACGACCGAATCCGACAAGGGAATGATTTCATCGTTCGTGCCGTGGAACACCCAGAAGGCTGCCTTGTCATTTGTCCTGCTAAGATAGTGGCGATTGCCGCCACCAGCGATCGGAACAACAGCGGCGAATTTTGCAGGAAATTGTTCTGCCATGGCCCAAGTGCCGAAACCGCCGCGGCTGAACCCCATCACATAGACACGCGAGCGATCGACGCGATACTTCGATATGACGTCCTCGAGTACCGCCTCCACTTTCTCAATCGGGTAAAGCAGTTCTTCACTCGGATTTTGGGGCGAAAACACTAGGAAGGGAAATGTCTGCCCATCCTCGATCAATTTCGGGAGGCCGCTTGACTTTACTTTCTCGATATCGGTCCCGCCCTGATCGCCGCCATGTAGCCACACAACAAGCGGATACGCGCTGCTGGACGACGCATAGTCGTCGGGGGTGTACATCAGATATTTGAGATCACTCTTTATGCTGGCGCTCGATGTGGCTGCCAATTGCTCGGCATTCACCACGTCTCCGCTGGACATTCCAATCACGGCCGTGAAAGCCAGTGCCATGATGTTTCGCGTCATTCGGTCAACTCCCGCTTGATGTTCAGCCTGACCCACATCAAATGGAACCGGCGAACCAGAACTCAAGCCTTTCCATCAGGAGGTAGACCGCTCTGAAGGCCCGCTCGCCGCGCACTTGTGCCGCCTCACACCAAATTTGAGCTCGCAGGCGGGGCCGCTAACCGTTACCTTCCGATGAAGGCGGCGAGTTCATCCGGAGTACCGTTCGGGAAAACCCGCTTGAGGTAATCCAGGAATGCCGAGACGCGCGCGCTCAGCAGCCGGCGCGACGGATAGAGCGTCCATAGCGCGATCTCGGATTGCTCCACATCCCCCCAGTGCTGCAATGTGCCGTCGGCGATATCGAGACTTGCCAGCGATATCGGCAGGCGGGCAACACCGATGCCTGCGCGTACGGCATCGCGGACCATGATCAGCGAGGACAAGGCGAGGACCGGCTCTACCCTGATCGTTGCAGGCCCGGCTGATCCGGTGACGTTCCACGTCTGCCGGTTGCTCGTGCCGCGCACGACAGCCGGTACTGGGATGTCGGCCAACGGCCGGGCGAGATCAGGACTTGCAACGACGACCAAACGGTCACGCAGAAAGGGCTTCCCGACAAGTGTCTCATCCGGATCCGGATTGACCCTGATTACCAGATCATACCCCTCCTCAATCATGTCGACAGCGCGATCCTCTGTCGTGACTTCCAGCAGGACCTCCGGGTATTTCCGGGCAAATCCCGCTGCAATCTTGCCCATGGCCGTCTGCGACAAAAGAAGCGGCGCGCTTATACGCAACTTGCCGCGGGGCTTATCTCCGCCGGAGGCAATGGTGGCGGTCGTTTCGTCGAGTTCTGTCAGCAGGGCAGCCGTCCGCTCGTGAAGCGCCCGCCCCTCCTGGGTAAGCTTTAGGTCCCGGCTGCCGCGCTCGAATAGGCGCAGATCAAGCGATGCCTCCAGTTCCGAAACCCTCCGGGAGAGCGTGGCCTTGGGCCGGCCGGACGCTCTCGCCGCTTTGCCGAACCCTCCGTGGCGGGCAACAAGATTGAAATCAGCGAGTGCGAGAAGATCCATATCGTTTCACCTGCGAGACAGTCTGTCCAAATTGATGGTCTATTGGATCGAGGTGGACCAGTCATGTTCCGGATGTCAAGCAGTTCAATTCGGAGACATTCCCATGACCATTCTCGTTACCGGTGCTACCGGCAATATCGGCAGCCAAGTCATCCAGCATCTTGCGAGCCGCGGCGCAGATGTCCGTGCACTCGTCCGCGATCCATCGAAGGCAAGGCTTCCGGCAGGCGTTGCCGTCGTCCAGGGTGACTTTCTCGATGTCGACTCGCTTCGCCGCGCCTTCGACGGCGTGTCTACGCTTTTCCTGCTGAACGCCGTCGTCCCCGACGAATTCACCCAGGCACTCATTGCGCTCAACCTCGCCCGCTCGGCCGGCATCGAGCGGATCGTTTACCTCTCGGTCGTTCATCCCGATGTCTATCTCAACGTCCCCCACTTCGCCGGCAAGTTTGGTGTCGAGCGGATGATCGAGCAGATGGGGATGAGCGCCACGATCCTGCGCCCGGCCTACTTCATCCAGAACGACCTGATGGTCAAGGAAGCCATCACCGGTTACGGCATCTACCCCATGCCTGTCGGCGACAAGGGTCTCGCGATGATCGATGTGCGCGACATTGCCGAGATCGCCGCCCTGGAACTGCTGCGCCGCGAAGAGTCGGCTCAGCCCCTCCCGCTCGACCGGATCAATCTGGTGGGGCCGGAAACGCTGACGGGACCCGGGATTGCAGCCCTATGGTCAGACGGCCTTGCCCGGCAGATCCACTATGCCGGCAGCGATACCGAAGCCTTCGAACAGAACCTGAGGCAGTTCATGCCGCCTTGGATGGCCTTCGACATGCGCATGATGGGCGAACGCTTCCTGACCGATGGGATGCTGCCCGAGGGCGGCGATGTCGAGCGACTGACAGCGCTGCTTGACCGTCCGCTTCGCACCTACCGGAATTTCGTTTCGGAAGCACTTGCCTCGGCCTGAGCCGGCAATCCCCAACACAATAATGGAGACATCATCATGATCTATTCGACAGCAACCGTTCAGGTGAACCCCGAAGGCGAAGCAAAGCTCACACGGGAGCAGGCCTGGAAGGGTCTGGAGTTGAAGGCGCGCGATGCTCGCCTGTTTCTCCCGCCCGGCCTTTGCACGCGCTGCGATGTGGTGGAGGACAGCGCGACCCACTTCGTTCGCGAAGCCACCATTGCCGGCGCCGACCTGCGTGAAATCATCACCCTCGAACCAGACCATAAGGTGACCTTTTTCCAGGCCACCGGTCCACGCGAAGGCGCCATCATCAACGAGCTCTATGAAGATGCGGCCGGCAATCTGGAGCTTCGCTTCTACTGCTACCTTGGACTGCGCGGCAAGGAGCCCAACGGGCCGGAAGAGCAAGCCGAACAGGCACAGTTCGACAGCGCGCAGGGTTACAAGTTGGCACTGCTTTCGACACTCAAGCGAACCCGCGAACTGCTCGCAGAGGGCCGGCTTTGATCAACGTCATTAACAAATCCAGCAGGGGCCTCAAGCCGAGGCGCCTCGCGTTTCAAGAGGACATGGTTGATGACCACGTTCATCCCTGAGCCCGTCTCAACCATTCCTGCGAACGCCCTGATCTTGGTCCGGGGTCCGACCGGGCGCCACATCCTCAGTCAGGCCCTCAGCCGCCATGGTGTCACTGTGCTGGTGCGTAAGCCGAAAAGGGCCCAAGACCGGAAGCGGCAGCATGCCAGACGAGGTCGCAGCCTAGATTTTGGGTTGTTTCGCTTCGATAATATTCTGCAGCATTAAGGGAAGGATCCCCCCCGCCTTCAATATTTCGACCTCAGCGGCAGTTTCTATGGCTGCCATAGCGGTAAGGGTAATGGTCTTCCCCGCGCATCGGCGAATGACCACGTCAACCGGACAACGCGGAGCGATCCTGTCTGCATCGGCTTGGACCTCGATGAGGTCGCCTGATCTCAAGGCGAGTTTATCCGGCCCGAAATCGGGCGGTAATCTCATCGGTAAAATGCCCATACCGATCAGATTGGAGCGGTGTATTCGCTCGAAGCTAACAGCCAAGACCGCGCGGGCACCGAGGAGCGATGCTCCTTTGGCTGCCCAGTCTCTTGATGAACCCATGCCGTAACGTTCGCCAGCCACGATCACGACCGGCTGCTTGTCCTGTGCATAGCGGTCGGCTGCTGCCCAGAGCGGTAGGACGTCACCTGAGGGCGCGTGGATCGTCGATCCTGGTGGAATACCAACGCCCAGGAGATTTTGAACAGTTCGGTTTGTGTAAAGACCCCGAACCATCGCTTCCCAATTTCCGCGTCGGGAAGCATAGACATTCAAGTCAGTCGGAACCTCTCCCCGCTCAACGAGATACCGGCCTGTCTCACTTTGCGCGGGTATCGCTCCGGCTGGCGAGATATGGTCCGTCGTGATGTCGTCGCCGATGATGATAAGCGGCTGAGCGTCGTATTTTCCGAGCAACGTGCCTTTTCCGAAACCTGCGAACGGCGGCCTGCGGATATAGGTGGATCTCGCATCCCAAGGGAATAAGGTGGTGGTCGGCGCTTCGAGTTCACGCCAGGCCTCGCTCGCCTCCGCTTCGTCATAGGCTGGAGTGAAATCCAACGCATCGGACGCAAGCGCAACCGCCTCGTCGATCTCCTGGCTCGTTGGCCACAACATCGACAGGGTCACGGCCTGTCCGTCCGACGACCGCGCGATTGGGTCATTTAGAATGTTCAGCCCCACGGTTCCAGCCAGCGCAAATGCCACGACAAGCGGCGGAGACGCAAGGAACCCCGCCTCAAGCTGGGGATGAACGCGACCGGGGAAGTTTCGATTGCCTGAGAGGACTGCGACCGGGATGATTCCCCGATTTTTCATGGCGACGGCAATGGGCTTGGTCAATGGGCCGGAATTTCCAATGCAGGTCGTGCAGCCGTAGCCGACGATACCGAATCCGACCGCTTCAAGGTCCTCCAGCAGTCCAGATCGCCGCAGATATCTTTCCGCTGTTGGCGATCCCGGCGCGAGAGAGGTCTTCACCCAGGGCGCCGGATGAAGACCGAACAAGCGCGCCTTTCGCGCCAGCAAGCCTGCCGCAATTACGAGCCGCGGATCGGATGTATTGGTGCAGCTTGTAATGGCTGCGATGGCGACCGCCCCGTCGTTCGGTTCGCAATCGGCGGCAAATGAGATCGCTCCGCCTTTCATCGCGGAGATCGCCGCAGCCGTCTCTCCCACCGGTATCCTGTCCTGCGGACGCGTAGGTCCGGCAAGGCTGGGCTCGATCTTCGACAGATCGATCTCGACGACTTGCGTGTAGCGAGGCTCCTCGTTCGGATCGAACCAAAGTCCGACGCGCTTGGTGTAAGCTTCGACCAACTCCACCTGCTCCGAAGTTCGACCGGTCGCGCGGAGATATTCGAGCGTGCGGTCGTCGACGGGAAAATAGCCGGAATTGCCCCCGAACTCGGGCGTCATGTTAGCGACTACCGAGCGATCACCCGCGGTCAGCCTTGAAACGCCGGGGCCATAAAATTCCACATACTTGTCCTGAAGGTCGATCTTTCGAAGGAGATGCGTCACTGTCAGCGCAAGATCGGTCGCAAGCACGCCATCGCCGAGGCTTCCGGTCAGGCGAACCCCGACCACGTCGGGTACCCGAAGCGAGACAGGCATGCCGAAGAACACGCTTTCGGCTTCCAGGCCGCCGACGCCCCAAGCAAGAACGCCGATCCCGTTGATCATCGGCGTATGACTGTCAGTACCGATCAGCGTGTCGGGTGCCGCCCAGCGACGACCGTCTTTCTCGATCGTCGCCACGACGGTCGCGAGGCGCTCAAGATTGAGCGTATGCATGATGCCCGTGCCTGGCGGATGCACGCGAAAGCCCATCAGGGTATTCGTTGCCCATTTCATGAAGCGATACCGCTCGGCATTGCGCTGATATTCACGCTTCATATTGACTGCGAGCGCGTCCCCTCCTCCGAATACATCGACGGCGAGTGAATGATCGGTCGAGACATCCACCGGGACGACGGGGTTCAGGAGTGCTGGGTCATAGCCAGCCTCCGCAAGCGCGGATCGCATTCCCGCGATATCCACAAGCGCAGGACCGCATGTCGTGTCATGCATCATGACCCGATTGGGCAGGAACGGAATTTCCAACTCGCTTGAGCCGGTTGCGAGCCAGTCGACGAGGGCGTCCTTCGCCCTCGCCGCATCTGGCCCCCCTGTCCGCAAGACATTTTCCAAGAGGATGCGGTGAATGTAGGGAAGTGACCAAAGGTGCGGTCCCACTTCTGCTGGGAGATCAATGACATCATACACCACTTCATCGACGGTGAGTTTTGATAGAATGGTCATCGTAAGTCTCTCATCGCAATTCCGTGTCAGGAGCGGAAACCTCAAGGTGAAGTTGCAACGATTACCATCAGCACAAATTACATCTTATAATAACAAAGTGCAATTTGTCTTCGGCCGCACGTTTCCGCGTCTGAGTTTCCCCTGATTACACTTTCGGCGTTTTGATCCTGCTGGCACCCATGATGTGGGTGTAGAGAAAGGCGGCTGCTTCTGATCGTCGATCGCTCTCGAGAAGATCAAGGATATGCAGATGCTCCGCTGTCTGTTTCGGCAAGCGGCTGCGATCAATGGTGATCTGGTACTCCAGAAGGCGTCGCAATCTGTTGATCCGCTTTATCGCGTCGAGGAAGAATTCGTTTCCCGAGCAAGCGACAAGCATTTCGTGGAAGTCATTATTGGCTTTGAATATTTCAGCCCGCGACCAATGCTCGTATCCGCCGTTCCCAAGTTCCGTCTGCGTCTCACGCGCTCTTCGAAAACCGTCCGGATCCGGCTGAAACGTCGAGAGCAGCATCGCCTGCTGCTCGATCACCGCACGGAAAACATAACCTTCCTCATAGCTCTTCCTCGACATAAGGGTCTGTTTGAACGACCATCCATTCCCAGGAAGACGCTCGATCCAGCCCTCATCGGCTATCCGGTGAAGGATCTTCAACAGTCTGGTTCGCGGCACCTCGTAGAGGCGCATCAACTCGTTTTCGCTGACGCGCTCGGCGAACCTGCCGGACAACAGGTCGTCCGCGATCTTGAGATAGATCGCGTCGTCGCCCTCGGCAGCCTGGCCGTTCTCCGGTTCGAGATCTTCGATCGCCTCACCGTTGACGGCAAGAAAATAGCCGCGGTTTGGCTCGGCTCGCACGATGCCTCTCTCTTCCAGCTTCTGAAGTGCGCTCATGATCGGAGCACGAGACACTCGGAAATTGTCGGCTAGCATCTGTAGAGGCAGATGATCTCCCTTTCGCATCGCATTGGATTTCACGAACTCAATGATGTCCGTGCTGATCCGGGGTGAGAGACTGTTCCTGGCCATGCCTTTTCCGTGTGTCCCATACTTTCAATTCGACTTGCCACAGTGATGTGTAGCACCCGGCCCAGTCAAACAGATTTGCGCTATCAATCCTCGTCTTGACGGAACTTCGCGAGGCCTCTGAATACGAACGGGGCAACCAAAGCAACAAGTGCTATGCCAATCATGATGGCCGAACTGGGGTGCTGGAGAAGGATCATCGGGTCGCCGAGGCTCATCTGCAGGGAGCGGCGCAAGGCACTGTCTGCAAGTGGACCAAGGATCAGACCGACAACCGCCGGGGCGATAGGATAGTCATAGCGCCGCATCACAAATCCGACGACGCCGAAGCCTGTCAGCAAAAGCAGTTCCGTCACCGATGGGTTCGCCGCAATCGTTCCCATGGAGGCAAACACGAGGATACCAGCATAGAGCCAAGGCAGCGGAATTTTGAGCAGCTTCACCCACATCCCCACCAAAGGCAGGTTTAGAACAAGCAGCATGACATTGGCGATGAACAGGCTGGCGACCAGTCCCCAGACAAGGTCGGCGTGCTGTGTGAATAGCAGCGGACCCGGCTGGATATTGTACTGCTGGAAGCCGGCGAGCATGACGGCCGCGGTGGCAGAGGTTGGCAATCCAAGCGTCAGCAGCGGAACAAGCGTACCCGCAGCCGATGCGTTGTTCGCCGCCTCCGGACCAGCGACTCCTTCGATCGCGCCGCGACCGAATTCTTCCGGCTTCCTGCTGAGCTTGCGCTCGATCGTATAGCTCAGGAAGGTTGGGATTTCGGCGCCGCCGGCTGGAAGTGCGCCGATCGGAAAGCCGATCACCGTCCCACGAAACCATGGCTTCCAGGACCGCTTCCAGTCTTCTCTGGTCATCCAGATCGATCCTTTAACCGGGATAGGCTTCTCCGGTTTGAAAAGATGACGCGACGCCACGAAGAAGGCTTCCCCGATCGCGAACAGGCCGACGGCAAGGGTTGTAACCTCAACGCCGTCGAGGAGTTCGGGGACGCCGAATGTCAGGCGCGCCTGGCCCGTCAATTGATCGAGCCCCATTAGTCCAAGCCAGAGGCCAAATGCCAGACTGGTGAGCCCTCTCAGCGGCGATGACCCGAAGGTTGCCGACACCGTCACGAATGCGATCAGCATCAAGCCGAAGTAATCCCAGGGACCGAACTTCACCGCGATCTTCACGAGAAATGGTGCAAGGATAGCCAGCCCAGCCGTGGCGATCAGTGCGGCGACGAACGAACCAATCGCGGCAGTTGCGAGCGCCGGACCGCCGCGGCCCGCTCTGGCCATCTTGTTGCCCTCGAGCGCGGTGACGACCGATGCACTTTCACCAGGCGTATTGAGCAGGATCGCGGTGGTCGAGCCACCGTACATCCCGCCGTAGTAAATTCCGGCGAACATGATGATTGAACCACCAGGATCCAGCTTGAACGTCACCGGAAGCAGAAGCGCCACCGTCAGCGCCGGGCCAATTCCTGGGAGGACACCGACGGAGGTTCCAATAAGGACACCAATGGCCGCGTAGACGAGGTTCGCAGGCTGGATCGCCAGCGCGAAGCCATCGATCAGAAAGGAAAAAATATCCATCACCGCGTCCTCAAAACAGCCGCTCAATTGGGCCTTGCGGCAACGCGAGCGTCAGGAGCTTGTTGAAGATCAGGAAGACCACAACACCGATGAACGCCCCGAGACAGAGATCGACCAGCAGGGCTTTGCGGCCGAACGCCCGCGCGGTCAGCGCAAAGAGAAGTGTCGAGCCCAGGATGAACCCGCCACCAAGCCATATCGATCCGATCAGACCTGCAAGAGCCAAGCCGATCCAACCGGCGGCCATCCAGTCTGCGTTTTCCGCTTCAATGTCCGAGGGCTTGAAAGCGCTGATCAGGTGGCCAATGGCGAGGGCAACGAACAGGATCGCCACAAAGTAGGACGCCGCGCTTGCGCTCATTCCATAAGTCGCGCGCATCTTCATATGGCTGGCATCCCAGTACGTGATGAAGCCAATGACAAACAACACGACAGCGATGACCCCCGTTGGACGGTTGGGTATCCGGAGAGTTTTCTGGGTCATGGGTTCCTCGTCGCACGCGGAAGCGGTTCCGGCCTCCGCGTGCTTCGTCAGATTAATTTGCAAGACCGATAGACGTCAGTATGGTCTTCACGCGCTCGGTTTCGGAACCGATGAACGCCTTGAATTCGTCGGAAGGCGCATAGTAATCGGTCCACCCCCGAGCCTTGAGGATTGCCTTCCATTCGGCGGATTTCACCGTCTTTTCGACAGCGGACTTGAGTTTATCGAGGTCGTCGCCTTCAACACCGGGAGCTGCAAAGATACCGCGCCAGTTGACAAGTTCGATATCAAGACCCTGCGCCTTCAACGGCCTTGCCTCAATGCCCTCGATCGGCTCCGGATAAGAGATAGCCAGTGCCCTGAGGTCACCGGATTTGATCTGGCCTTCCCATTCGCCGTAGCCCGAAACCCCAGCGGTCGCCTGCCCACCGAGCATGGCCGCAAGGGATTCCCCGCCGCCGGAATAGGCGACGTAGTTGATCTTGCTGGGGTCTGCACCTGCTGCCTTAGTGACAAGGGCTGCAAGGATATGATCCGCACCGCCAGCCGATCCGCCGACCCAGATCGTCGTTGCGACGTCTTTCTTGATCGTAGCCAGCAGATCAT
The DNA here is from genome assembly GCA_900469955.1 of Hyphomicrobiales bacterium. Lineage (GTDB taxonomy): Bacteria > Pseudomonadota > Alphaproteobacteria > Rhizobiales > Rhizobiaceae > Neorhizobium. The sequence goes on from UBYX01000014.1 coordinate 149,247, forward strand.
CGATTGATCTGATCGGTGAATCCTTCGGCACGACGATCACAAGCGGGTCGCCGGTCAGGCGAGCGATCGGAGTGACCTGCGTGAGATCGACCGGAGACTGGTTGGAGATGCTCGCACCGACGAGCGTGATGCCTGCGACGAGAAGCTGATTTGGGTTTCCGTCCGCGGAGCCGACAAATTGCGCAAGGCCAACAGTACCGCCTGCCCCTGGGACGTTGACGACCTGCACGCTCTTCGCGTTACCGCTCGCCATCATGGCGTCCTGCATGGAGCGCGAAGCCGAATCCCATCCGCCACCTGCACCGGCAGGCGCCATGATGGTCAGTTCCAGATCCTGCGACGAAGCCTGGAGCGTTCCTGATCCTAAGGTGCCCCCGACGATGGTGGCCAGAAGTCCGAGTCTGAAAATTTTACGCACAGCGTTTTCCTCCTGCTGGTAAGGCTCACCTCCTGAGCTCCCCGAGAGATTGCATTATATAATTATAAAAGTAAATAAGGATCCGCGACACTTTTTTAACCGTTGCCGGCACTGACCACCTGTGGACTGGTTTAAGCCGGCAACCTTGGTGAGCAATCCCCGCGTGCTATTGCGTCGACGGCGCTCTAAGGTGCTGACGAGCGGAATTTGGATGGGGTTCTTAATGGGAGCGACGGTCGAAAAATCGGAGAACGGACCGGTTCGCCCTGCGTCGCGGCGAAGACCAAAGAGGCGAACCATGTGGATGCGAATCCGCGCCATCGCCTTGCCTGCGTCGGCCTCTCAGGTTCTAGGCACCTCTTTAGGGTTCATGGACGTTCTCATTGTCTCGAGCTTAGGAGCCGCACCTCTCGCGGCACTTGGAATAGTAACGTCATCGCGTGTGCTGTTTCTCCTACTGTTTTACGCGATCGCCAGCGCGGGAGCCTTGATTGTTGCCTTCGCCATTGGCAATCATGATCCAGCTGAAGCCAAGGCCGCCTTCACCGGAACCTTGGTGACGAATATGGCGATCGGTATCGTCGTATCGATCGGCTGCCTGCTCTTCCCCCGCGAAATTTTGAGCGCGCTTTCGGCAAGTCCCATTTTGACTGAGACAGGAGCCGCTTATCTGCGGCCCTTCGCTCCGTACTTCCTATTAATGTCGTGCATTCTCTGCTTGTCGACGATCGGGCGGGCTGCAGGCATTGTAAGAGCGCCTTTTTATGCTGCCGCCGCCTCGATGCTCGTCAACACGGCTGCGAACTTGCATGTCGCATACGGACTTAGTGGCGCAACGGAGCACAAGATGGCAATGCTGGGTGCGGCGATGTCGCTATCGAGGATGCTAGAGCTTGCGATACTGCTTTATGCGATAATAAAATATACGGCGATTTTACGCCTGTCCAAGAGCATCAGCAAAAAGTTGAAACGAAGGATGCTGCAATTGGCAGCTCCCATCGTGGGAAAAGAGTTTACGACATCTGCAGCCGTGATTGTGTTAACTCTTCTCTTTGTGCGTATTGATGCGGTTGCGTACGCTGCTCTGGCGGTCGTACTGTCGTTTGAACGGTTTTTGCTCGGACTCCTTTCCGGCTCCCAGGTGGCTGCCACGGTCCTTATAAGCCGATTTCTGGGCGCCGGCAGGATGCGAGCCGCTGATATGGCAAGTCGGATACTGTTGATAGGAACCGGCTTTTTTTCATTCGGCTTGAGTGTCGTTCTCCTGCTTTTCTGGACCATCATGAGCTCGGATATTGGGGGAATACGACTGGCGCCTTTTGTGAGCGACGCGATCCGAATGGATTTCCTATCGGTCATGCTAATGGCTCTGCCCGTGAGAGCGATCAATTATTTGTTGATCGACGGATTGCTGCGCGCCCGACGACTGAACAACTATGCTCTGATCGTAGATGGGATTTACTACTGGCTTCTTGCAGTTCCATGTGGATTAGCCTTGTGGAAACTTGCAGACTGGGGTTTGGTCGAGATATTCGGCTTTCTGTTGTTTCTCGAACTGTTCAGAACAGCCGCGGGGCTGCACGGGTTGTGGAGTGCAATTCCCGATAGAAAAAGAACGGCGGCTTAGGATCGTCGCGACAGTTCAGAAGCATCTTTGCCGTCTCAACACGTGCTTTTCAACGGTATCGACGCAAACGACCGCAGTCGGTCAATGCCATGATCTTCTTCTCCCCGCCCGCTGAATAGCCAGCCTTCATCCGCGCATCATTCAACTGCTACCTGCAACGACCGCTGCAGTATGTCCGTCACCTGCGCACGGTTCCGATTGCCCCAGTCGCAGAGCGGAACCAGCGCCTGAACCAGCGTCTCGCCGAACGGTGTCAGCGCATAGTCAACGACCGGAGGCACGTGCTGGTGATCGTGGCGCACAAGTACGTTCATTGAAACCAACTCACGTAGTTGCTGGCTCAGCACTTTTTCACTGATGCCTCCTACGCGCCTTTTGATTTCCGAAAATCGCGTGGGGCCACTCTGGAGGTGGTAAAGGATCAGAGGCTTCCACTTGCCGCCAATGACCGACAGCGAAACGTCTAGCCCGCACTGTGTCGTTAGTCTATCCATCGGAAATCTACACTTACCTTTTGGTATGTTCTACCCGTCACGCAAGTGCGTGTCTATATCTCTCCTGTCGGCGACCCCAATAGAGCGCCGTGGAAACATTTGCGTAGGAGCAATTAATGAGAGACGATATACGTACAATAAAGGAGCTATACGCAGCAGCAGAGGGAGGCGGACTGGATGTGGCTAAGTTCGTCTCCTGCTTCTCCGAAGATGCCTATGTGCGCGATGTCCCGTCAGAAATGGAGTTCCGCGGCGGCGATATCGCCATGGTCGCAGCCGGCATGGCGCAGGGTTTTCCAGATATACATCGAGAACTCTTCAGCATCCATCAGATGGAGGATGTAATAGTCGTTGAGCTTGCCATTCGCGGCACGCACACGGGAACGCTGACAACCCTTGCGGGAACAGTCCCTCCAACCGGCGGGACCATCGATGTCCCTTGCTGCGACGTATTCCGAATGAAGGATGGAAAGGTCGCCTCCTTTCATTGTTACAATGCGGCGTCCATTCTTGAGCGCCAGTTGGGTCTTGCTGGCGGCTCAACGGCTGCTCGATAAGACCGCAGCTCCCTTGGCTGGCGACGCTCCTGTGGTGACCTATTCTTCATAGGACCGAATCAAGCGCTCGTTGCGTGAAAGTGTCGAATCTGCGTTGAGTTAAGGCCGTTTCGACTCGATCAAGGCGAGTGCGTTTCGGCGCAGCCGCGATCTCCATGTCATGAACTGCCTGCTACAGATCGCCCGGTACCGAGGCCTGCAATGCGAAAGACCAGATCGACCAGCCTGCCAGCCCCGTATCTGAAGCGCCTTTGGATGCGCGAGGAGGCAAGCTTGGGCGAGCAGTATCCATTCAACCTGCCTTGGCTGGACAAGGATTTCGTGCTCGATTTCGCGACACCCGTCACGATCATAGTGGGTGAGAATGGTACTGGAAAATCCACGTTGATTGAAGCTGTGGCGGCCTTGTGCGGCTATGACGAGGCCGGGGGCGGCAAGGGTTACATGCCGGTCAATCATTCCCGTGCCGTGGACCGCAGCGGCGCCCTGCTTGCCAACGCGCTGCGAGCGGCCTGGTTGCCAAAGGTCACCGCGGGTTGGTTCTTTCGCGCCGAATCCTTCTTCTCGGTCGCACGCTTCCTCGATGAAGCCGCTCGGGACTCCAATGCTGCACCGCCGGACTTTTTGTCCTGGAGCCATGGCGAAGGCTTCGTCCGTTTTTTTCAGGAACGCATGTCAAAACAGGGAATATACCTACTGGACGAACCGGAAAGCGCGCTTTCACCGAAGCGGCAACTGGAACTACTTCGCCATCTTCATGCCATTCAGAGATCGGCGAATGCTCAGATCATCATGGCCACGCATTCGCCCATCCTTATGGCCGTTCCAGGTGCTCGGCTGGTGGAGATCACGCGTGCGGGCATTGCAGAAACTGAACTGCGCGATACAAGGCATTTCAAGCTCTATAGAGACTTCGGAGAGGACCCAGACGACTTCGTTGCTCGCGCATTGCGGCAGGAGATTTGAAACGGTCGCCAACCGGCCCCAGGGGGCCGGCTTTGACAACGGTGAGACGCGCCCCGGATCCTGAGGAGCATCGAGAGGTTCAGGTTACATCAGACCGCCGGAAACATCGATTCCGCTTGGTGAATGCTAACTGAAAGAAACTGCGGGCGGTGGGAAGGAAGGCCGCAAAACCTCTCACTTCTCCTCCGAAGAGCTTAAAGATCCCCCCATCTTTTTGCGACGAGGCCAGCATTACGTCTTTCGCTAATGAAGGGAACCGTCCCCACTGTAAGTCGTTTGTTGTCTCGTCCATTCGCGAGCGTTGCCAATGCCACTCGTTTTTTTCATCAAAACTACCTGGAGCCACTCGTTGTCGACCCAGACGGAAGCCATCATGCAGATCTCCAGTCAGCAAAGGCGGAGGCGGTCTGGGCCATTCGGGAGTTTGCGGCTCAGTGCCTGCGAGAAGGTAAGGAGTTCAAGCTCTGGAGCATCCGGATATGTGACGCTGAGGGTAACACACTGTCTGAGGTGTTCGTTCAGGATGCTCTTGCAGGCATCATCCCTCCTAGCGTTTTACCCCTTTCGCGGTAGATCACCAGGCTGGAACCTTTTCTTGTTCAATTTAGTTTTGGTGACGAAGCGGGTGATTTGCACGCAGATCCCTCCGCCCGCTTCTCCCCTGATGATGTTGATGGGAAGGCTTGCCTCGCGGCAGGCCTTTCCTTTCAAACCACGAGCCGTGCATGCGTGATCAAAAACCATGGCCTAAGCCTGTTACTCTCAATATTCCAGATGGGCCTACGGTAACGGTGGCTAACTCAGAGGCGGCTTTGTTTTCACTCGAGCTATGGCCCTCGTCCGATATCCACACGGTGAGCACGGTCAGAAATGTTCTCGCGGACGTACTTCGCGGGGCGAGACCGATCCGGGACGGAAGAAGAGCATTTATTGATGGTGCTCGCCAACTAGGCATCCAGGTAGACGCTGAGTAGCCGCGATTGTTGTTTAGGGCGATGGTCTGTCCAGATCGATCTGTCTCTCCACCGACTTGTTAATGAAGTCCGACCGCATGCCGATCGGCTCCTCGGCGCCGATGGAACCGCGTCGATTCCGACTTTAGAAAGCTTCTAACTCGCGCTCATGCATGGCCTGAGAGTGCTCGAAAGCAGCGAGGAGCGCCCAGCCTCCACGGAATTCCCACCGCGTTCCTTGATCTCAGCGACAATCTCCCGCTGCCGAACAATGTATCGTTCTTCGAGAGCGATATGCTCACACGTCTGTGTCAAATGTTGCTCAACAATCGATACTTCCATCCCGCCGTCCTCCCGCAGCTTCTACTGATCCTGAGCTGCGGGAGCGTGTCAAGGACACGGACGGCCACATATGCAGGAAGTTGCCTTGCACCCCGCACTGCTTATTTGTTCAGGGTGAGTCTGCTTTGGCTCGAAGCCGTCATCGATGTGTCGTAATCGTTTGATAGTAGTACGGTGACTAAACCCCAGTAAAAGCATGCTGACACTTCTAGCGCTTCATGGCTCAGGCCGAGACGAAACCGACTTGTTAGAGTTCTGTCACCAGCTTAAACCTCAGGCCCATGTGACCGCTCCTCGTGGCCCGTTTGCACAATCAGGTGGATTCACCTTTTTCAGACGCCGCTCGGATCGCAGCATCGATGCTGCGGAGCTCCTCGAATTAGCGAAGAGATGGGTTCCAAAAGAAGTCGAGGCACATCTCCCGAAAACGGAGGAGATCGTTCTCGTGGGCTATTCCAGCGGCGCTGTATTTGCCGAAGCACTGCTTGCAGTCACTTCCGACAGATTTGCAGGGGCGATCCTCATGCGCCCAGAGCCACTCTCCCGGAACTTCAACTTCTCGAAAATGCCAGAGAAACCGATCCTGATCATCGCGGGGAAGCAAGATGAGCGTCGACGGCAAGATGACGCTGCCGTTCTTACTGAACAATTCTCTGAGGCTGGGGCCGTCGTTTCCCTGCATGTTATTGATGCGGGGCATGGATGGGCACACCACAATGCGGACGTCACTCTAGCACGCTCCTGGCTAGCCCACGTCTCTACCATTTGACGTCCGGTCTTGGCGCAGCGACGCCGTCAGGAGACCCCACCCCCTAACTTTGGGCGCCAATGGAGAGGGAGCAGCATCAGGGATTCCACTAATCGATTACCATTGCCGAGAACTCAGCGTTGCTGCGCCGGCCACTGTTGCGGTAAAAACTATGCGGCGGCGGAAAGTGAGAGGGTTGAGCGGTAACGTCTCGACCCTTTTCTTTTTCAGCGTGTGGTCATCATTGAATTTGTTATGGTCCGCGACTTTTGCAAGCGGAGCCGATCCTTCCGGAGGATCGTGACCGTCGCCATCGGTTTCGTACGTCGGGCGCTACAAGAATTTGGGGGGCATTTCCTTGCGGCCGACTTAAATCAAATTGAACATTTAGTCCTTTAGCTGCCTCTCACGGGAAAAAGGGGACATTCATGTCGCAAGCGCATATCAAACGTCCATTGTGGATGACAATTACGGCATGCGGGTTTGCTGCCGTCCTTTTTTCAAGCGTCGCCATCGGGGGTACGGCCTGGTATCGTCAATCGGTTGCAACCAGCGATGCGCTCGATCGCGAAGCAGCGGGTGATCTTGCCCTCATCCAAACCGACATGGCAGCGCAGAAGAAGGCGGCCTCTGCCCTTGCGCTGGCGATCGCCGGCCAGCCGGACATGGCGGGACTAATCGAACACAACGCCCGCGACGAGATCATCGGCCGGTTTTCCGGTGCAATGCCGTCCATCGCAAGCGAAGGGGGGCTGCAGCTTATCACCTTCGCCAACGCCAGAGGGGAAGCGGTTGCGCGCATCCATACGCCGGACAAGTTCGGTGACGACATGAAGACGCGCCGCAAGACCGTAGTTGATGCGCTGGCAACAGGAAAGCTTGTTGCAGGTACAGAGCCTGGCCGGACTGCCGTCAGCATGTTCGCCTCTGCACCTGTGGTTCGCGACGGCAAAACGGTCGGCGTCGTGGATGTTGGGACAAGTCTGACCAACGCCTATTTCGGCCCCCTCGCAGACCGTATCGGGGGTGAAGTTTCCGTGCACATCATGGTTGATGGCAAGCTTGAAAAGCAGGCCACCACGTCAGAGACGAATTTCCTGTCGCCCGATGCGCTCAAGGCCGCGTTCGACGGCACAGCGATGCAGCAGCAGCAGATCACTACACAAACCAGCAGCTACGTCGTCAGGACGGTGCCCTTCAACAATTTCTCCGGTTCCAAGATCGGCGTGCTGGAAATCGCTTCCGACGTGACCTCGATACTTGAGGACGCGCAGACCGCGCTATGGACCACAGTTGCCGGCACAAGCGTCGTCTCGCTCCTGTCGCTCATCGGCTTTTTCGTTTTTGCCCGCTCGCTCGGAGGAGTCCTTGCCGGTCTCACCAAAACAATGTCTCGGCTTGCCAGCGATGACCTCGATGCTTTCATCGAGGGCGAAAGCCGGACGGACGAGGTTGGCGCTATGGCCCGTGCGGTCAACGTGTTCAAGGATAATGCCATCCGTGCCAGGGCACTCGAGCAGGAGGCCAATGCCCAGAGGTCGCAGTCGGAAGAGGAGCGACGCCGCAGGGCTGAACAGGAGCGGGTGCGCGCCGAAGCGATGGCACAGGCAACCTCAGGCCTTGCAGACGGCCTCAAGCAGCTCGCCGCAGGCGACCTCACCTTCCAGCTCAACCAGCAGTTTGCGCAGGAGTTCGAAAGTCTGCGAGCCAACTTCAACCAGGCGGTGGGGCAGCTTCGCGAGACAATGACCTCGGTCGCCGAATCCACCAACTCCATCGACAACGGATCGCGCGAGATCAGCCAAAGTGCGGAGGACCTGTCGAAGCGTACCGAGCAGCAGGCCGCTTCGCTTGAGGAAACGGCCGCGGCGCTCGACCAGATCACCACGAATGTCGCCAACTCCTCCAAGCGCGCCGAAGAGGCGCGCACGGTGGCGATCCAGGCGAACGAGAACGCCAAGCAATCCGGGACGGTGGTGGCGAGCGCCGTAAATGCCATGGGCAGGATCGAGCAGTCGTCGAACGAGATCTCCAACATCATCGGGGTGATCGACGACATTGCCTTTCAGACTAACCTCCTGGCGCTCAATGCCGGCGTGGAAGCGGCACGTGCCGGGGAAGCTGGCAAGGGCTTCGCGGTCGTTGCACAGGAAGTGCGCGAACTTGCCCAACGTTCTGCAACGGCTGCCAAGGAAATCAAGGACCTCATCCGCAATTCCTCTGCTGAGGTCGACAACGGAGTGAAGCTGGTAAGTGATACCGGAGAAGCGCTGAAGACGATCGAGAGCTATATCGTCACGATCAACCAGCACATGGATGCGATCGCCACGTCGTCGCGCGAACAGTCGGTGGGTCTCTCCGAAGTCAACACGGCCGTCAACCAGATGGACCAAGTGACCCAGCAGAACGCCGCGATGGTGGAAGAAGCCAATGCGGCCGGGGCAACGCTTGCCAACGAGGCCGGGAAGCTGCGCGAGCTGATCTCCCAATTTCAGCTCGGCGGCGCCTCTTCCGGCTACCCGGCACGGCGAAAAGCTCCCGCGGCACCGGCCCCCTCGCCCGCGCGCGGCATGGTCAACAGACTGGCCCGCCCCTTCAGCGGCAAGAGCGTAACAGCGGCAGCCGTCAGCAACGACAGCTGGGAAGAGTTCTAAGTAGGTAGCCCTAGTCGGAAGCTTAAGCCGTGTCGGCTAGAATTAGATGCCGGTTCATGCCGATGCACGGCTCGATAGGCGTGGAGGCGATCTGTGACGTCTAGGGCACGCTAAGGGTCTTTTATGGCACAAAGGGCCCTTACCGTGGCAAATGACATCTGCGCCGTTTGATGCAGCGCCTCGCACATCGGCGCCACGAGCCCCTCCGGCGAACGCCGGTACCGAGGCTCCGTCGAAAGGTCGCGCGACTGAGGATAGTGCATCGGCCCGCCGCGCCAGGGCGGAAAAGCGTAGCCACGGGGCAAGATTTGAAAACCTCAGCATCAGCCCTGGCTTAATTAAGGATATTAAGAGGGAACTTCTTCAAGACAGCGAGGTTGTTTGGGGCTGGCGATGAGCCGGCAATGCATGCCTCGACTTAGCGCATGGATAGACCGCCTCACCAGGTATCGGTGCAACAGCGGCAGGAGACGGCAATGCGCGCACTCGTCTGGCATGGCAAGGAGGACATCCGGTGCGACACCGTGTCGGATCCTGAAATCGAGCATTCCCGCGATGCAATCATCAAGGTATCGAGCTGCGCGATCTGCGGCTCAGATCTTCATCTCTTCCACAATTTTATCCCCGCGATGATGCCTGGCGACATCATGGGGCATGAGATGATGGGCGAGGTGGTCGAGATCGGCTCTGGAATCAACGACAGCCTCAAGAAGGGCGACCGCATCGTGGTGCCCTTCACCATCAACTGCGGCGAATGTGACCAATGCAAACGAGGTAACTTCTCCGTCTGCGAGCGGACGAACCGCAATAAGGAGATGGCCGACAAGGCGTTCGGCCATACCACAGCGGGCCTGTTCGGTTACACCCACCTGACCGGAGGCTATCCGGGCGGTCAGGCCGAATATCTTCGCGTCCCATTCGCGGACAAAACCCATATCAAGGTCCCGGACAGCCTGACGGACGAGCAAGTGCTGTTCCTCGGCGATATCTTCCCAACAGGCTGGCAGGCCGCCGTCCACTGCGACATCGAACCGACCGACACGGTTGTCGTGTGGGGCTGCGGGCCGGTTGGCCAGATGACGATCCGTAGCGCGGTGCTTCTGGGCGCCAAGCAGGTGGTCGCCATCGACTGCATCCCCGAGCGTCTGTCCATGGCAGAAGCTGGCGGCGCCATCACCATCAATTTTGGGAAAGAAAGCGTCATAGAGCGGCTGAACGAGCTGACAGACGGCAAAGGCCCGGAAAAATGCATCGACGCAGTCGGCCTTGAAAGCCACGTGTCGATGGGCCAACCGGATACACTTCTGGACCGCGCCAAGCAGGTGGTGATGCTGGAAAACGACCGCCCGCATGTACTGCGCGAGATGATCTATGTCTGCCGCCCGGGCGGCATCATTTCCATCCCCGGCGTCTATAGCGGCCTCGTCGACAAGATCCCGATAGGCATGGCGATGAACAAAGGCCTCTCCTTCCGCATGGGCCAAACCCATGTCAGGCGTTGGACGGACGATCTGTTGCGGCGGATTGAAGAGGGGCAGATCGACCCCTCCTTTGTCATTACCCATACCGTCGGGCTCGAGGAGGGGCCGGAAATGTACAAGGTGTTCCGCGACAAGCAGGACAGTTGCATCAAGGTGGTCCTGAAACCGTAAACGAGGTTCGAAGATGTCGTTTCTGAGCAACATCACCCGTTCGGAAGGCGATCCGAAAGTCCTTCGGTCCGGCCCGAGCTCGCTTGGTTCCTCCGATCGTCTCGCCCGCAATCTGGGCTGGTTCAGCATCGGGCTTGGCCTTGCTGAAGTGTTTGCGGCCAGCACAATCACCCGTGCACTCGGCATGCATGGCAAGGAAAATGTTGTGCGCGCATATGGGGTGCGCGAGATCACATCCGGGTTTATCACACTGTCGGTGGACAAGCAGGCAGGACTTGCCAGTCGGATCGCCGGTGATGCCCTGGATATTGCCACTCTGACCAGCGCTTTACGTCCTGACAATCATAAGCGAGAGAACGTTGCATTGGCACTGGCGGTGGTTGCGGGCATCACTCTTGTCGACATTATCGCAACTACCACGAGCACGGTTCGCCATAGTAGCAGTCGCGGCCAGCGGCGCAGCTACGACGACCGCAGCGGCTTTCCACGGGGCGTCGAGGCTTCTCGCGGTGCCGCGCGAAATCAATTGGCAGATCGACGGCCGACGCCGACCACAACGAATAGCAGGCCAAGCAAACCAGCAGGCGCTGGTGAATGATGGGCATCGTGGCCGCAAGGTGACGAACGTCTGAACTTCCGAACGCCGATCTCATTTCGTTGGGTGAGACTTTATCGTGAGCTTGTGTCGTCAGGGTCGCGAAGGTAGGCAACGAATATAGGGTTGAACACTCGGCTGCTTGACTACCCGCCATGCCGCAACGCACAGTAGCGGCGGCACAACCCACCCCTCCGATCCATCTCACGGGGCTTGTCTTATGGACCGAACGTGGCGTCGTAGAAGCGAATGCGAAGTTGAGGCGTCGCCAGCCGATTCACCATAATGCAACGCCCAACGCTCTTGCGGCCGAACCTCAACTTGAACAAACTGGTTGCCGGGCAAGGAGAGGACACGCAACTTATGCTGATCGGCGCTTGTCATTGCGGCCAGTCCAGATGGACACTTCAAGGTGATCCCGGTTCGATCACCGCCTGCAACTGCACCCTCTGCAGGCGTTACGGCGCCCTCTGGGCCTATGACTATGAAGCCGAACGCATTCGACTGGAGGGACCAACGTCCTCCTATACCCGCTCCGGCAAGGAAGCATCCTCTCTGGAGATCTTGTTCTGCCCGACCTGCGCCTGTGTGCTGAGTTGGCGCGGCCTGCATCTGGAGCACGATGGTAGGCGACGTATGGCCGTCAACGTGCGCCTTGCACCTCCGGAAGCCGTTCAGGATCTCGCCATCGATCACTTCGATGGATTGGAAACCTTTGAGGACCTGCCCTCCAGGAACCTCTGCGTGCGACACCTGTGGTTTTGAACTGCCTAAGGCAATATCTGGATGAACACCGCATTCGTGCCGATGAAGGTGCGAGTCGTGGCGAACTAAACGAGCTCGAGCACCTTCTGCGGCCTGACGTCGCGAAGCGTTTAGTCGGAACTCGATGTCGAAGGAGGCCTCATATCGGCGGCCGATCCGACTGATCCTATTTCGTGAGCGAACGCATCATCAGCTTGCTGATTAGCCTTCGTTACATCGTCTGACTCCTGTTCGGTCAGTTCATGCTGGTCCTGTGCGCGCTTCCAGTGGTCCTCATGTCGACCTTCCGGGCGGCCTTCGCTCTCCCAGATCCCGTATGCCCGCTCCCGCTGCCGCTGTTCTCTGTCGTTCATGCAAAACCTCCACTTGCCACGCAGGCGACCACAACCCGGCCGCCTGTGAACTCCCATAAAGTACTCAGATGGCCTTGGCCGTCGTTTCCATCCACGCGCGGTGGCGCTCCTCGTCCTGGTGCGCGTTCTCGAAGAACGCCCTCGAAGCTGGAATGGCATCCGGATGACGCGCGGCACGCTCGTATGCGGTGACGGTATCGTCTTCATTCGTCTTCATCGCCTTCAAAATAGCGCCGTCACCCATCAGGTCGGCGAGCGCTATCTTGCCCGTCGTCAGCATCTGCTTCATGTCGCCCTCTACCGGGGCTTCGATACTAAGCTCCCGCGCCATATCGTTAAGCACGACGACATGCTGCAAGTGATCCTGCTTGAACACGGCGATCTTCGCACTGAGCGTCTTGTCGTTTAACCTTTCGATACAGGAATCGTATGCTGCTATTGCATCATGCTCGAGATATAGCAGGTCCTGGACGAGCTTTTCGATGCTGCTTTCGTTTCCAACCATAGTGACCATAAACTCTTCTCCGCTCGCATACTGGGAGCCTGTCAACGGCACCTCGGGGAGATTGTTCCGCCTTTTATTCCTGAGAAGCTACGGATTACGGAACCCTTGGTGAGCTGACACTCCGGAACTATTCAAGGTGCACTGGGTTCACAGACGAGCCAAAACGGGAGACTTTGATGAACACGATGACGATGAAAGAGCTTGCCGAAAAGCTGAGCAAAATCGATTTCTGCATGTTCAACACAGATGGCGGATCAGGAAAGATCAACAGCCGTCCGATGAGCAACAACGGCGACGTCGAGTATGACGGCGACTCCTGGTTCTTTTCCTACGAGGACACCAGGAAGGTCGCCGAGATTGACCGCAATACGCGCGTCGCCCTCACCTTCACCGCGCCGCCAAGCCTTCTCGGGAAGCCCGGCATCTTCATTGCGATCGATGGGGAGGCAAGCCTGATCCGCGACGAGGCACAGTTCGAGGAGCATTGGGTGAAGGATCTTGATAGGTGGTTTACCGCTGGCATCGATACGCCCGGCATCATTCTGATCAAGGTCTCCGCAAGAACAGTCGAATACTGGGACGGCGAGGAAAATGGCCGTATCGATCTGCCTAGCGCGAATACTGTCGCGCGAGGAGCTGTATGATGGGTCGAACAGGCTTCGAGGACCGTGAAGCGTCATGATACTAATGCACAAACGAGGGGCACGTCTCTTGAACTTGTTGCCGCGCTCTCTGCACCGCTGTAGGTATCTAAAGGAGAGCATCGGAGGTTATATCTATGCCTGCTTTGGCCAAAAACGCTTATTCGGACGCCGATTTGGCAAAAGCCGAAACCTACAAAGCAAGAGACTATCCTCAGAACATAGATCCTGCCATTGAGGCGCTTGTTCGGGAAATGATTTCGGGATTCGCTGACAAGTGGACCATTGTCATCCTGGACACTCTTTGGGATGGCGGGACGCTGCGGTTCTCCGAACTGGCACGCCAGGTGACCGGGATCAGTCAGAAGATGCTCACGCAGACTCTGAAGCGGATGGAAAGAGACGGTCTGGTTGTTCGCAAGCTTCATCCGAGCGTACCGCCCAAGGTAGAATACTGGCTTTCGCCCCTTGGCCTGACCCTGAGCGCAGCGTTCTGCAATGTCTGGATTTGGGCGCTCGAGAACCATAAGGCCGTCGCTGCCTCTCGCGAGCATTTCGATGGAAACCGCGAGTGAAGGTGTCGAGCGCGGCCGACGATGCATCTCGCGTTTCCGCACGAGATGCATCGAGGTGTCAGGAAGGATTGATCATCCCGAAGACCTTGCCGAAGTTTCCTGTCTGCTCGGCGGTACGCTGAGGCAATACACGCTGTACAAGCACTTCCTGTGGTGTCTCGTCGCTGCAGAGAAGTTCAACTGCCTCAGAAACAAAAGCCTTCAACGGCATGGCCTGAGGATTTGCGGATTGGCCGGGGGTCAAGTCAGTCGCCACCAGTGGTGGCGCGATCTCTACCACGGTAATGTTCGTGTTGCGCAATTCGTGACGGAGGCTTTGCGTCCACGAGTGGATCGCAGCTTTGCTGGCGCTGTAGGTTAAGGCGTTTGTCCGCGGGACGAAGGCGAGACCTGAGGACACCGTCACAATGGCAGCCTCCTTCTTGTTTCTCAGGTGCGGCAGGAGGGCGGTCGTGAGGCGTATCGGGGCAAGAAGGTTCGTCGAGATCGTCCGATCCACAATTTCCAGATTGTATGGTTCAGCAAGAACGTCCTCAATGACCATGATGCCCGCGTTATGGATGACGGCGTTCAGATCAGGATGATCGGCTGTGACGCGCGTTGCAAAGGAGCTGACGTTATCCGCATTGGTTACGTCTAACTCATAGCCTAGCATAGTTGGATTGGCAGCGATTGTCTCTGCGAGTGTGGCGGCATTTCGCCCAGTTATGATGACCTTAGCTCCGCGCGAGGCTAGAGCTTCGGCCACGCCGCGACCGATCCCTGAATTACCACCGGTGATGAGGATCGTCGCTTTAGAGAAATCCATGGCATCCTTCCTTTCTTCGATGAGCCGAGAAAGCACGTATCCGAGTAACTCTCTTCTGGGAAGTAGGCACCTTTTGGTAAGTATATTTTCATCCTGCCGTCAGGTGTGTTCCGGCGCGCAAGCGATTTAGATGCGCATGCAGGTTTATCGCATCATCGGGAGGGCGCACACCGCCTGCGGCTTAAAAGGGTTGATGTTGCAGCGTAGCTAGAGTTTTGGCGGACAGCCCTTGACTTCGGACTTTTAAGGCAGTGGCAACGCGCTCCTAATTTCAATTCCGGTGGAAAAGGTGACGAGTGGAACGCCTGCCATTGCGGGTACTTTTGCATTGCATCTCGATACCTGTATGGATCTAGGTCCGCCGCCCTAAGACCGCTAATTTTGAGCTGGAGAGGGAAGCGGCAGCCTTGGCCGGGGCCATCGCCGCAACCGGCTCCGACACTGCGCAAGACGAAAGCTACGCGTTTCCGCCGGTTTCTTCCGCCACGTCAATTGGCGTTCGAAAACCGCCGAGGCTCTCGCCGCTGGAGGAAATTGCCCGGGGCAGATCAGGGCCAGGATGCCACTTTACGGCAACCGCAATTGGCCACACAGTCGGTGAGGAGGCCCATCATGATGAGCCG
Organism: Hyphomicrobiales bacterium; assembly: GCA_900469955.1. Classification (GTDB taxonomy): domain Bacteria; phylum Pseudomonadota; class Alphaproteobacteria; order Rhizobiales; family Rhizobiaceae; genus Neorhizobium. The sequence continues at coordinate 164,523 of UBYX01000014.1, forward strand.
GTAAGGGAAATAGGCAATTAGGTCGCGTTGCCATAATGGATGTTGTGTGATCATTAGCCTATCTCCCTTCCAGCAGATTCCGGGCGCAATTTTTTTCATTGAACAGAGCCAAAACCTGCCCCCGCGAGATAGGCCGTGAGAGCAAGAAGCCCTGGACGTTGTCGCATCCAAGCGATATCACCGCATTGCGCTGTTCATTAGTCTCGACGCCCTCGGCCGTCGTATCCAGCCCTTGCGCGCGAGCCATGGTTATAATCGCATCCACGACTGCTCTGGTTCGGTCTTGACTGATGTTATGGATAAACGACTTGTCGATCTTTATGCGGTCCACAATCATGCTCTGAACCCTGGAGAATGACGAGTGCCCGGTTCCAAAGTCATCGATCGCGAGCCGCACTCTCGCCTCTCTCAGCATTGTAACGTTCCGCGTGGTCTGCTCTTCTCCACTGACCGCAAGACTCTCGGTAATCTCAATTTCGAGACGGTTGGGTTCGACGCCCCACTTCGCCAGTGTCGATAGGACACGTAGAGGATATCCAGGAGAAGCCATCTCAATGGCCGAGGCGTTGATCGCGATATCTATGAGCGGCAACGCAGCAAGCATATCGCAGGCGTCCTCAAGAACGAGGGCTCCAATTTCATGAATGGCGCCAATCTCCTCTGCAATGGGAATGAACACGTCGGGAGGAATAAGGCCCAGTTCCGGATGCCGCCATCGCGAGAGCGCCTCCAATGAGCATGGGAGGTCACTATTTGCGGGGTAGACGGGCTGATAGAAGATCTCGAACTGCGTTTTGCCTTTGAGCGCCGCACGCAGATCGTGCTCCAGGCGCCTGCGCTTGCGAAGGAGATCGTCCATATGCTCGCCGAAGATCGCGTAGGTGTTACGTCCAGCCGCCTTCGCATGATAAAGCGCGATATCGGCTCTGCGTATCAGCTCGACAGCATCTAACGTACCGGTTGCTAGCGCGACCCCAACACTTGCCCCAACCACAACATGAGCGCCATCAATATCAAAGGGCTCGCGTAGGCGCTTTACGATACTCTCCGCTAGAGAACCGGCTTCTTGAGCCTCAGACCTGTCAAGCAGGACGGTAAACTCGTCGCCTCCGATCCGCCCAATCAGGGCGTTCGGAAGGAGATCCAAAAGCCGCAACGCGACGAGAGATATCAGTTTATCGCCAGTCGGATGCCCGTAGGTATCATTGACTGCCTTGAAACGGTCGAGGTCAACGAACAGCACACCGTGCTTGGCCTGCGGCAGTGCGCTCTCCAGCCGGCTGGCAAGCTCCCGCTCGAAATGGGCCCTATTGGCCAATCCCGTGAGACTATCGTGTAGCGCGAGATGTTGAAGTTGTTGGCGGCTTAAGGCCAGTCTGGCCGAGCGCTTCCAGATGGCTCTGCCCGAAAGGCTCGCAGCAACGAATATGGACAGGACAGAAAGTCCGATCACAGGAAGCGTCGCATACAAGACGCTGGATCCCGGCTCGAATGGATGCCAATTGAAAAAGCCGATCAGCTGCCCAGATGCGGACTTGAGCGGGATTTGTGAATGGCTCTTGTCATGAGGATTATCGACGGTGAACTGCATCTCCGCGAATTGGTACTCGTTGCCGATTTCGGCTAGAAAATCACTGTCCAGGAAGCGTACCGCAACGTGCAGGTTCTCCTCGCCTGCCCGCTGCTCAATCTCGCCGGTGTCCGAAGTGATTGGTTTGACGCTTACGATGGCAGGTCTTTTCCCAACATATGTCAGGTCGCTTTGCCCGATCGAAAGGGCGGTATCGGAAACCGCTTCTTCGCCCGCGCTCAGCCTCTCACGAAGGCGTCTGGCCAACGGCAAATAAGATTCGCGCAGGTCTTCTGCCGAGGGCGCGTTCTCTGACTCAGCGATGAACTGATAAATAATGAGTCCGTCGGCAGAGAGCACCACTGCGGCGTCGTGGCCGAAGTAGGTGTGCATCCAGTGCCCCAAGTTAGTGGCGAGCCAGTCGAGGTCGCCGGCCTTTGTTTTGACGACGGCATCATCCCAAACCGTTGCGCTCTCTTGATCGTGGGCCACGGAGGATTGCATCTTCGAAACAATTAGCGTGACAAGGTCCTTCTGACGTTCCGCAGCCACCTGGTCGGCTCTAGCCGCAGCCCAATACAATGTACCTAGGAGCAGACTTCCAACTAATGCGGACGCGATTGTCGGGAGGAGCCATTTCAAGAACCACTGCGACTGACTGATCATGCAAACATATGCCTTTTCGAATTTAAGCATAATGTAAAACGCGCAGGTTAAGCCTCCAAAAACCGACTTGGTTAACGACCTGAAAAATCAGACGAAAATGAAGAACGGGGCCTGCAAGACGTGGCAACGGAAAATAACGGAAAGTGGAATTCCACGGTGGGACTTCGATGAAGCGGATCTATTGATTCGCTTGACCTCCAGTTCCCTCCTTGACGAGGTGGGAGAATGACGGAGATGGCACCGGATCCTACTGAAACAATCTTATGCCGAAACGCGCAAGGGCATATCATAACTGTGCGCCGCATCACCCGACCCAAAGGGTGATCGGTATTTTCACACTGACCGCAGCCAAACCTCTCGGCTGCTCATCCTGCAAGCCGATGGCAGCTTTCTGAAAGCATTAGACTCCAGACGGTTTTGGTCGATTTCAATCGAGTCCTCCAACATTGTGTCGCCTCGCAAGAGCTGACCTAGCAACACTGGTCGAAGGTGAGATGCTGATGAACGTCGGGGGCGACTTTCAGGTACAGCACTTGACGATGAAGATGCTGGGGCTCGCTTTGGGTTGGGTCCCGGAGGCGTATCGGCGCTCGAATTCACAGACGGAACACAAGGTGCGACACTGGCCTTCCCGGCAAGCCGTGCGCCCTCAAAGTCAGGCCAGGAAAATGTATACAATCTGGTCGGTGTCCGGCTCGAAGCTTACGATGCAGCGACCGCAGCACGAGATAGCGATAGAAGCGATGGCCGGGAAGCTCTACGACCCGAGGCGGAGCGGATGCAATTCCACCGTTTTCGGCACCATGCCCCCTGATGCGGTAGATCTCGGCTTGGTCGTAGAGACTTTGTTCTCTGGTTACGAATTTCGGCTTTCTGTTGGGTGGAGCTATTGATGCCGCCCTTGACCTCGTTCAACGATCGGTCTGCAGAGACCGTATCTTACTCGACTGACGCCGTTCTGTTCCGCTCGCTGTATCGGTGTTGTTGTCGAGACTGATATAAGTGGTGCTACTTGCCGGCTTGGAATTTTTTTTATCGAAGTGCCGGACCCAGCCTGACTGCTTCGTCCGATTGGCACTCGAACTGGCGCGGAACGTTCTCGGGAATATGCGGGCCGGCTCATTAACCTCACATCTCAAACTGAAGGTCGGCAATCGAACTCTTCACTCGTCGTGCCAGCGTATCAATATCGAAAGGCTTGGTTAAAATCTGCATGCCTGGCAATAGATGCCCTTGATTTAACACCGCGTTCTCCGCGTAACCTGTCACAAACAGAACCGGCAAATTCGGCCGCCTCTCGCGGGCACGATCTGCAAGCTGGCGACCATTCATGCCATTGGGCAGCCCCACATCGGTCAGCAACAGATCGATCCGTCGATCTGCCTCCAATACCTCTGTTGCCTCACGAGCATCTCCAGCCTCGATGACCACGTAACCCAATTCCTCCAGTTGTTCAGCAGCGACCATCCGGATCAGAGGCTCGTCATCCACGAGGAGAATTGTCTGACTTCGCTCCGCTGCGGTCGGCCTACCCGCGGGGACCGCCTCTTCCACCCCGAGCTCACCCGTAAACCGAGGTAGGTAGATGGACACAGTTGTGCCTTCGCCCTGCTGCGAGTAGATCCTAACGCTGCCGCCGGATTGGCCTGCGAACCCCCATACCATCGACAAGCCGAGCCCAGTCCCCTCGCCGATCGGCTTCGTAGTGAAAAATGGGTCAAAGGCGCGAGCGACTGTTTCGGGTGCCATGCCCGTACCGGTGTCCGAGACAGAAACCGACAGATATTGACCGGCCTTCAACCCTAGAACAGGTGCCATGCGATCATCAATCCAATAATTTGCTGTTTCGATCGTCAACCTGCCGCCGGATGGCATTGCGTCACGTCCGTTGATACACAGGTTCAGAAGCGCGCTTTCCAATTGACCCGGATCGACGAGTGTCGGCCAAGCTCCGGATGTCTGAACGACCTCGACGGCGACTGCAGGCCCAACGCTTCGACGCACCAGTTCCTCCATCGAAGTTATGAGCTTGTTGACATCCGTGGGCTTGGGAGCAAGCGTTTGCCTCCGGGAGAATGCGAGCATTCGCTGCGTTAATGACGCGCCGCGCGCGGCCGCGCCGGTTGCAGCAGTCAGATAGCGATCGATATCACTCAAACGGCCTTGTGCCGCGCGGCTCCTCATCACCTCGAGACTGCCGAGGATCCCTGCCAGGAGATTATTGAAGTCGTGGGCGAGCCCGCCCGCAAGCTGCCCTACGGCCTCCATCTTTTGCGCGTGGCGCAAGGATTCCTCCGCTGCCATGAGTTCGCCAGTGCGTTGTGCGATCGTTGCCTCCAATGAGTCGTTGGCGCGACGCAGCTCCGCCTGGCTCGCCAGCAACTCAGCCTCCGATCTTACGCGTTCGATATGCGCCCACGAGCGGTCAGTCACCTCCTGGACCAGCGCAAGTTCATGAGAGGTCCAATTATGCGGCAGCTTGTGATGGACGGCCATAAGAGCCGTAAGTTTGCCACCTTTTACCAGTGGCAGGCAGATCGTCGCGGCGATGCCGATTTTCTGGAACGTGGCTGCTTCTTCCGGCGCCAGTTCTTTCAAGTTGTCATTGATCACGAGGGGGCGTCCGGCAGAAAGCTCATCAACGGCTAACCTGCCAAAATCTCTTAGACGGTAACGGCCAGTAATGTGGTCGGAACCGGGCGCTGCCCAGTCCCCCCGAATGGTGAAGCCCTCCTCGTCCGCGTCCATGTCAGCGTAGGCGCAAACGGCCACGCCTAATTTTGCACCGAGCATACGCGTAGTGGTTTCAAGTATGGCATCCGCGTCCTTAAGCGTGGATGTCTTCTTGCCAAGTGCGTCCAGAAAATCCAGCCGCGCCGTATAACGTGCCCTTTCATCCTCCGATTTTGCGCGCTCGACCGCCGACCACGTCCGTTCGGCGACCTCCGCCGCAAGAGCAACATCGTTATCCGTCCACTTGTGTGGAAACGGGTGGTGAAGAAACAACATAGCTCTGAGCCGGCCATGTTTGATCAGGGGCACTGCCAGCACTGTTCTCGATCCAATCGCATGGAATGCCTCAGCCATGCTCCCGATCCGATGATCGCGGTCGACGTCGTCCACACACAGGATCCGCCCGGCCTTAAGTTCTTCGATGATCGGCGGGCCGAAGTCATTCATGCGGTATTTGCCCGCTACACTTGCGATACGACCATCTGTCCAATCGCGCTCCACGATGACATGCTCTTCTTCATCATCGATTTCACCGTAACCAACCCTTGCTATGCCGAGCGCTCTGCCGAGCGCTTCGGAAGCTGCGGCCATCACCGCAACTGGATCTGCGATATCCCTTAGCGTTTCCTCCAACGCGAGATGAAAGGCTTGCCTATTTTCCAGCATCACGCGCTGGGTGGTTTCCGTGACGGCGCAAAACATTCCCCGGACGGCACCATGCTGATCCCGTACCGGCGAATACGAAAAGGTAAACCAGCTCTGTTCGTCATAGCCGGCCCGGTTCATAATCAGCGGAAGGTCCTCGCTGAAGGTGGCGATGCCTTTCATCGCTCTTTCAATAAGAGGGAAGATGTCGCCCCAGATCTCCTGCCAGATCTCCTCAAAACGCGCACCAAAGGCGGCGGGATGCTTACTACCGAGGATCTGCGCATAGGCGTCGTTATAAAGGAAGGTTAGATCGTCACCCCACGCCACGAACATCGGGAACTGGCTGTCGACCATGAGGCCTATCACCGATTTGAGAGAGGGATCCCAACGCTCCGGCGGGCCAAGAGGTGTCAGTGCGAAGTCAGTCGTTCTTAGGAGGTCGGCAACCGGATGTAGAGTGAGAGGCGCCTGCAGAATATTCGAACCAGAATCCATCAGTCGCTCATCGATCCCGGTCCACCCATTAGTCATTCGCACCCCCGCCATATTGAAACGCTGATTAACGTTTTTGATCGCGACAGAGTTCCGCATCAGCTAAACTCAAGGTCAATCTCAGACCCCGGCGCGCGCTGTCTAGCTGATGCCGATGATCATGTAGTGCAACGGACTACTCGAGCCGGCGGCCGAAATTACCTGGTGCCATCACTACGTTCCGACCGGTCCTCACCGTGGGTCCAGACGTCGACCGCTGAGCTTATGCGGACAACGCACCGCCGGAGATTCTGGCTCTTCCGAAGGTGAGGAAGGGTTCCGGGCGTGGACGCGCTATTTGATCGATCAACGAGCGGAGTACAGCGTGTTCCCTACGAACCGGGAGGCATCATCGACGCATGATCGGCCTGATGCTCCACTGACCTGATAAAGTCGAGGAACGAGCGGAGCGACGGCGGCACGCGAGGCGGCAGCCAGATAGCAAAGGAACGGCGGCTGGAAACGCTGGACCACCAATCGGGGAGAGCCGGGACGAAGCGGCCTGCCTTGATATGCGGCTGCAGCCATTTCTCGACCAGTCCGATGATACCGACACCGGCGACGGCCATGTCCACAGCAAAGTAATCTCGCTTTTGATGCAGGTTGACTTACCTCCAGCCAGAGCAAACCCCAGCCTTCGCCTACCTGATCAAGATCCACAACATACTTCGGTCAACGATGAGGCCGCGCTAAGTTAGAAGTGACCCTGCAACTCGTTAATATTCCACAATAGATAGTGCACGCGTGTGAACTGCGAGCGGCAGGCTGCGATGCGCTGCACAAGTTGTAGCGCGATGGCACAGACCGTTAAGAGCCTGGCAGCCTTGCGTTGGGCAACTGGCCCAAGGCGCTTTTCCGCAGTAGCCTCTGCTCTAGTTGCGCTCTGAAACTCAGGGTGCAGCATGAAACTTCTCAGGATCATCGTAGGTCTTATCATCATCGGATTAGCGGGATATGTCGTCGTCGGAGAGCAGGTTTCCGGTGCCAGTGCAGACGCGGTGATCAACGCTCGATTAACAACCATAAGATCCCCAATCGCAGGACGGTTGGCGCTTCAGGATCGACCGCTGGGTGCCCAAGTCCGCAGGAACGAACAGATCGGCAGTGTCACCGACGACTTGGTCGACAACATCCGCGCCGGTGACCTCGAGAACGAAAAGGCCCAGGGCGCTGGGGAGCATGTAAGGCTTCTGGCAGATCTGACGTCGGTACGGAAAGCCATTGGTCTTCTTCGAGAGCGTTCGCGCAACTATTCGGCCGACCGCATCAGGCAGCTCGAGGCCCAGCTCGCCGCGTCGCAATCCTTGGGTGACGCCGCGGACGCGAAGCTTAAATCTGCCACGCTGGAGTTCCAGCGGACGTCTTCCCTTGCCAATCGAGGCATCGAGACGGGTGTTTCATATCAACGAGCTCAGTCGCTTGTGGAAGTGTCTCGGCTCGAATTGGCGAATGCCAGAGCCGAAACAGCCGCGGCCAGTGTCAGCCTCGAGGCTGCGCGGCGGGGAACGTTCCTCGGGGATGGCTATAACGATGCACCTTACTCGGAGCAGCGAATAGCGGAGCTAGAACTTCGCCAGGCAGAACTGCAGAGCCAGGTGAGTGCCCAGGCGGCGCGACTTGCCGCGGTCGATGCGAGATTGTCTGCCGAACGGCTGCGCGTGAACAGACTGGGATCTGCGGCCTTACGGTCAAACGTAAATGGTCTTCTTTGGGACGTGCTTGCTGCAAGTGGCGAGACAATCCAGAGGGGCGAGGAGGTCGTACGCCTCGTCGACTGCGACTCGACCATCGTGACGCTGTCAGTTTCAGAAAGCGTATATAATTCCTTGAGCGTCGGTGGAGCGGCTCAGTTCAGATTGAACAGCCAGCGTGAGGCAATGCCCGCAACCGTAATACGTCTGGCAGGTGCAGGGGCGGAGACGATTTACAAGAACCTTGCCATCGCCCCGAGCCAGCGGCATCTCGAGCGATATGACGTCACCATCACAGTGCCGGCGCTGCGAGATGATGCCAAACTGCGTTGCCTTGTTGGACGGACGGGTAGAGTGTTCTTCGATCGACGGCCGCTTGACTGGCTACGCTCGTTCTGGAGCTAAGCCGTGATGTATTTGAGCGAGCTCCAGGCCAGCATAGTGCAGTTGCTACTCGTGCTGGGAATCGCACTTGTGGTGCCAACCTTCTTGAATGGGGAGCGCACACGCGATCGAACGATCCTTTTTGGTGTTGGCATCCTGCTCTCGATCCGATATTTTTGGTGGAGAGCATCCGAGACCATAGCACCACTCGGACTGACTGCCGATTGTCTCTTCAGTTGGACTTTCCTGGCGTTGGAGGGGGCGTCGCTCCTCTCATCGATCAGCGCTTTCACGATTATGATGAGGAAGACCAGTCGCTCCGGCGAAGTTGAGCGTTTCAAGGCATGGTGGCTTCCAAACTCCGCGCCGCAGGTAGCGATCTTGGTTGCGACTTACAATGAGGACCGCACGGTGCTGGAGCGTACAGTTGTCGGTGCCAAGGCAGTTGATTATCCCAACAAGCAAGTTCTTGTACTGGATGACGGACGTCGTGACTGGTTGCACGATTATTGTCTGGAGCACGACGTGCGCTACGTGCGGCGGCCGGATAACAAGGGTTCGAAAGCTGGAAACATTAATCATGCGTTACGTCTTCTTTCTGAAGACGCTTGTCCTCCAGATTTCATAGCAGTGCTGGACGCAGACTTCGTGCCGCATGGGGATTTCCTCGAGCGCGCACTCGCGCTGTTTCACGATCACGATGTTGGTCTCGTCCAGACACCGCAGCATTTCTTCAACGCCGACCCGATACAGCATAATTTAGGCCTCAGCAGATCATATCCCGACGAACAACGCTTCTTCTTCGATCACCTTCAGCCGTCGCGCGACGGCTGGGGCATTGCATTTTGCTGCGGCACGTCCTCCGTTATCCGCTTTTCGGCCGTGCAGGACATCGGCGGCTTGCCCACCGACAGCATAACCGAAGATTTCATGCTAACGCTTGCGTTGCAGGAAAAGGGGTTTCGAACAGTCTATTTGAACGAACCGCTGACGGAGGGCTTGGCGCCCGAGGGGCTTAAGGAATACGTGACCCAGCGGGCGAGATGGTGCCTCGGGCTCATGCAGATAGCGCGCGGTCGGCTCGGCCCTCTTTCTCGCAACAATCTGCGACTTCGTGATCGCTGGAGTGTAGCTGATAGTGTGCTTTTCTGGCTTAGCAGTTTCTCGTTTCGCCTTGCCTGCTTCGTCTTCCCTCTTTTCTACTGGTTCTTCAATGTCACCATCGTCGATGCGTCGGTCTCCGATGTGATCCGGTACTTCGGCGTCTATTTCGCCTGGATCCTTTTCGTCCTGAATTTTATTTCCGGAGGACTGGTCGTACCTGTGGTGAACGACGTTAGCCAGCTTCTTGGTGCCATACCAATCACTCGCGCTGCGATCACCGGTCTTATTAAACCTCATGGGCACGCTTTCAGTGTTACAGCCAAGGGAGGGGACCGCACAAAGGTCATTGTGCAGTGGCGCCTGATGCGGCCGTTCCTCGTCATACTCGGCCTGACGGTTGTCGGCATTCTAATTGGCATCCTCTCCGATCGCTTCGCCTTCAATGACGCCGGCGACGGCAAGGTCATCATTCTGTTCTGGACGCTCTATAACCTCCTGACCTTGATCGTCACCCTTGTTGTTTGTGTCGAACTGCCAAGGGTGGAGAAGCATTTTGGCGATCGGCCTGAACGTTGTGATCTCGTACTGGAGACGGGCCTACAGCGGGCTTGGCTTGTCGATCTTACGCAGGAGACCGCGAGAGTGCGCGGAGCGGATCTAAGTGCCGGACTGGCGGTATCGGTCATCGTCGCCGATGTGGGCACCATTCAGGCGCATGTTCTTGAAAAGACGGACGACGGAGGGATCCTATCCTTGCAGCCCTCCCCGCCGCAACACGAGGCTCTGCTGCGGCGGCTTTACGCAGCCGGCGATGTGCCAAGTGTCACAAAGACGCGTGTGGGAGCCCTCATTCGTGACGCGATTGGCCGCTTTGTTTAGCGACAGGAGCCACTTTCCCCTGCAAGTTTGCAATAGCTGAGCTGATTTTTTTCAGCTCTATCGTTCTCTTGGATTCTAACGGATATACATCGTCGCCGGCGGCAATACGTACTGCGTTTTCCGCAAGTTGGCCAAACGGCCTGATGAAGAGGACGATGAACGCAGAGGTCATCAATATCAGCAGAAGGCCGAAGACACCAAAGTTCCAGAGAAGGCCTGCAGAGAACTGGCGACTCGGTTCTACCAAGGCACTGGCATCAATTCTGGCGATCATACTCCAGCCGAAGCGCGGCAGATCCTGATAACCAAGTTCGGGCAACACGGCCGTGAAGTAAGATTTTCCGTCCGGCCATGTCTCAACGTTGATACCCGAAGCGCCAGTTCGCGCGGTCCGGAAGCTCGGGAGATCCGGCGAATGATTAGCGCCGTCGGCGGTCGCGATCACAACGTCACCATTGACGTTTACGAGAAACAGATCCACGTCGAGCGAGGCTGCCATTTCTCGCAGGAGGCGTTGCGCCCATTTGTAGTTCAGGTGATAGCCGAGCACTCCTTCAACGGAACCGTTGGAGCCTCTAATTGGTGATGCCAAGTCAAGGAACCGGAGCGGCTCTGCCCCTTGCTGCGGCAAAAGCGAGGCCAAGAGGACAGCTTCATGTACGTCGCCAGCAAAGTCTCCGTTAAGCCCCTGCTGAAACCAGGGGCGGGAAGCAACGCTGGTGTTCACGAGCAGACCGTTGGACGCTGTCTTGACGACTCCATCGTTCGCCGCATAGCCTGCCCAGGAAACGATCTCACCTGATCCGACGACCAGGCTCAGGGCCCGATCGAGTCGTCCTGGATCGTCTGGATCGAGCTTCTGCGCCACTGCTTTAAGTCCTTCCCATTCCCGATGCAAAGCAGACGAGAAGGCTACCTGTGCGCCACGAACGCGGGTTTCGACGGCAATAGCGAGAGCGTTCTCCTGGTAAGCTCTCACTCGCTTGTTCAGAGTCATATAACCGAGCAAGCCAGCGAATAAGGCGCTGAGAATAACGAAGGCAATCGTGGTCGCCGTAAGGCTGGGAAGACGGGGCATTGCATACTCCTGATATACCGCACGGATCTAAGGTGATCCTGAAGCTGATCCAGCGTGGCCGACAAACTGGCTTAAAATTTTCTTTAACCGCATCCGATAGCGAAACACGAAGCTAAACCGTCAGCGCTGCACGAGTGAAAGGATCAGTCATTGGAATGACGGTTCGGCCAATTCTGTCTATGCGGATGAAGCCGCCGGCTTTAGCCACATTCGTCTGTTGCACCGATGGCGGATGGCTAATCGATGCGTCTTCCGAGACTCGCATCATGATGGAACACGACAACCAACTCGATCTCAGATATTGCACCGCTTGCTGCACGGCCACTGAGGCTGAGGAGATACTTTGATGCTTCGAGACATGAGCGACACACTGGCATTCATCGAGGTCGTCCAGCGAGGAACCTTCACCGCTGCGGCGCAGAGCCTGAGAACGTCCAAGGCGCGGGTTAGCAAGAAAGTTCAAGATCTGGAGGGGAGGCTCGGGGTAAAGCTCCTCCACCGAACGACGCGAAACATCCGATTGACGGAGGCCGGTTCGATCTATTTCGAACGTTGCCAAGATCTTGCCCGCCTCATCGGGGATGCCGAAAGTGCAGTCGAACAGGTGCACGGCACGCCATCTGGATGGCTAAGGGTGACGGCGCCGCACTGGCTGGTTACCAAAGCCCTTGCCAATATTCTAGTTGGTTTTCGCGAAGCCTATCCGGAGGTCAAGCTGCAGTTGGTGCTCGATCATGATGTCAAGAACATCGTGCACGAGGACATCGACGTAGCCTGCCGCCTCTGGAACGGACCGATGCCCGATTCCAACCTTTTAGCCCGTCGTTTGACCGATATAGAGACCGGTCTCTACGCCTCCAGGCAATATCTTGAGCAACACGGTATTCCAGAGCATCCGTCACAGTTGCAGGACCATGCCTGCCTCGTGACTCAATTGTTTTACGGCCGGACCGAACACTCATGGCCACTCACGAAGCAGCGCGAGGTCGTCGATTACCCGATCAATCCCGCAGTTGTCGCCACGGACCCGGAAGCACTGGTTGAATTCCTGATCCGGGGACAAGGCATTCAACTTACGAATTCCCACCTCGTGCATACGGGCGTCGCCTCCGGCGAGCTCGTCCGCATCTTGCCCGAATGGTCCGGACCTAGCGCAACCCTCTATGCTGTCAGAGCCGGTGGGCGCGTCCAACCTCTCAAGGTCAGGGCCTTCATAGACTATTTGACCGAACACCTTGAGGAGGCGTTGCCTAAGTCCTGAGAGGCCTATGCGAGGCATCATTGGATTGTAGCCAAATCGCTGACGCCGCGATCCAGCTTCGGGCCCTAATCGCTTGACCCACTCCCGCCTACCTTCACCTCGTAAGCGCTGCGCGCGTTGAACTGGCGCTTAGCAGCGCAGATGGATGAAGGATCATTATGAACACGATAACAAGACGAAACGTCCTGAAGGGTGCTTCAACGCTGGCCGCTGTCAGCGCCGTCATGGGAACCCCCTATCTCAGCTTCGCCGCTGCTCCTAAGCAGCGCTTTCAGTCACCCGGCTTCTACAGGATGGCGCTCGGCGATCTCGAAATCACGGCGCTCCTGGACGGCACCCTGCCCCTTCCTCTTCCCGAAATGTACCGCGATGTCACGCCCGAGAACGCCGCTCAACTACTCCGTGCGGCATACCGAGACATTCCAACGGACACCTCGGTAAACGCATTCCTGGTCAACGACGGCAAGCGCCTTGTCCTCATCGATGCCGGGACCGGACACTATCTGGGCACAGAGGCAGGACATCTGGTGTCGAACCTAGAAGCCTCCGGTTACAAGGCTTCACATGTCGATCATGTGATCTTGACACATGTCCATACGGATCACTCCGGTGGCCTGGTTCGGGACGGAAAGGCCGTATTCGAGAACGCAACCGTTCACGTTCCCGCGCGCGAATTGGAGTTCTGGTTGAAGATGCCGGCGGATGCGCGACCGGAAGGGTTGAACCGGCAACTGTTTAAGGAGGCGAAGGAGTGCCTGCGCCCATACCTGCAGCGAGGAAGTGTCCAAGAATTCAAGGATCAGGAAGAGGTCATCGCGGGTTTCCATTCGATCTTACGCCCTGGACATACCCCAGGCCACAGCTCCATTGTGATCGAGAGCGGAGGTAGGAAGATGGTGTTCTGGGGCGATATTACCCATGGTGACATCGTCCAGTTCGAGCAGCCTGACGTGACTATTGAGTTTGATGTCGACCGACTGGAGGCGGTGCGGTCTCGCAAGCAAGCCTTCGCCGAAGCCACCGCAGAAGGGCATCTCGTTGCGGGGGCGCACATCGCTTTCCCTGGCATCGGCAATGTTTTGCAAGATGGTCAACACTTTAATTGGATGCCGGTAAATTACGCGGATGGAGAGGGAGGGGTTATTAAGTGAGCTGCAATCGACCCGGGTACCGTAGCGATCCTTCCTGATCTACTCAGTCTGTATAAAATGTAACGGCCTGCTGCCGCATGCTCGGCATAACCTGCGGGATATCCTGGCGACGCACATTCTGAAGCAGACGCGATCTTACGAGTAGGCAAGCTACGCAATCCGGGCCGCCTGATATGGTGCAGCAGCATTACGGTCGCTTTCTGCCGCAGAACAAGGTGCCGCTCACGCAAAAAATTATCCAAATCAGGTTTGGGAAGCCGCCACTTAGCCAGAAAGGGTGGAGCGCTCTGGTGCTCCTCCCGCCACGACCAACAAAATCGCCCCGGATGCTGCTTAGACATCCCATCGCGGCCAAAGAGGGGATGCGCTCAGCGCATTTCGAGCATGGTCAGCGCGTTTTCGATCGCGGCGCCCGAGGCGGTATTGTCGAAAACGCACCAGCCATCCGGTGTCAACAGCTTCGAGTACGACCTGATCTCCTCCTCGGTATAGCTCGAAGAGTAGATTTTGGGTTTGCCGTGCAGACGCAAATATTTCGATGGATGTTCGAAATCTTCTGCGGACCATACCGGCGCCGGATCCGCGAGAACCCGGTCGATCGCATATCTCTTCAGCAGATCCAGTGCCTCGGCCGATGCCCAGGTCTCGTGTCTCACCTCGATGACGATCGGTCCGTCATCGGCGTTTCGCATCGTCTGGAACGCGGTTTCGAGCGCATCAGCATCAAACGTCAACGATGGCGGCAGCTGGCAAAGCAGTGGTCCGCGCTTTTCTCCAAGATGCGCGATATCTGCAAGAAAAGTCTTGAACGGCTCGGCGATGTCCTTCATCGCCCGCGTATGGGTAATCTCCTTGGGAAGTTTTACCGCAAACCGAAAGCTGTCGGGAACGGATCCAGCCCATCGTGCAAAGGTCGAAGCCTTGTGCCGGCGGTAGAAGGTTGTGTTGATCTCGACGCCGTCGAACACCGACGCGTATCGATTCAAGCCACTTCCCTCCTGCGCAAACCGGTCGGCCACTTTTCCTGGAATGGACCAAGCCGCGGTGGCAATGGTCGCCAATTGTCTTCTCCTCAGCTTGCAACCGGGGGACGTTCGAGAACAAATATAGAGAGATTAGCGACAGCCCTATTCCGCCGTTGCCGCCGGGATCGGGGCAGCTTGAGATCTGCTGAAGGAACTGAAACGCGCCCACGAATAGAGAGCGGGACGCTTAGCATCCCGCTTCGATCGGCTCAGCACGCTGGCTGCTGAGTGGCTGCACTGCCCGAGTTCGAAGCCCCGCTGCCCGCCGAGCCTTGCTGTGTTGGGGTCGTCTTGCACGGCGAATTGGTTGCGCCAGTATTGTTGGCGTTGCCGCCGACGCTTCCGGTGTTTGGATTATTGGAGTCTAACGAGGTTCCAGTGCCACCAGACCCCGATCCTGTGGTCACGCCGCCGCTGTTTCCTGAGCCGGATGTTCCGGAACCCGAACCAGAGTCAGTACTCGAGCCAGAACCTCCAGACTGTGCAACTGCAGCCGTGGCCAAGCCCAGGGACAAAGCGGTAACTGTTAAAAGCTTGAGCATTTTCTGCTTCCTCTCTTTGTTGTCGTGACTCTGTGGCCACAGACAAGAGTAACAAGCGACGCCCGAGTTTGTTTCCGAACCGATCACCGGTTAGGAGATGCTTAGCCGACGTCCGTCAGTGAACTCTGAAAGAATCCTTATTGACTCAGGATTGCCGGCACCTGGGCCAGCAACTGGTTCTGACGGAAGCCTCAAGCAGCGCCAGTTTTACCCGTGGATGGCGGCCGGCATACGAGCGGCCCTGATGCCTCAACGGAAAAAACAGGCCGGCACTCTGTCCGAATAAGCAGGCGAAAGGGTTTCTGTGAATCTGTGAAGGGTGCCTTGGTCGTTTCCGCCGCGGCGATTTATTCGCTGAACACGAGATCCCAGCATGCGGGTCTGCTTGCGGAGTTCGTTAAATCAGGAAAAAGTACTGCGCTGAAAGAGGTGAAATGTCCTTAGCTGAGAGGAGATGACTCGGTTGACAGGTTGAAGCCGTTTACGCATTGTCGAACTATTCCGAGGGGAGCATCTGACGATGCTGAGACGGCGGTGAGCTGGACCCTTGAACCTGATCCGGGTCATGCCGGCGTAGGAACGGAAATAGGCGTCATCCGACGATAGTTTCTCTTCTCCGCTTCACCTGGATCTACCTGATTGAGCTGATCTGGAGATCGACCGATGACATCCATTACTTCCGTTTCCCCGACGGCTTATCCGGCTCCGGCGCATAACGCCGACGCTTAGCACCATGCGCGCCTCCCATGCGCTCGTTGGGCTTTTCCTGCTTGTCGCCCTCTGGCAGGCTGGCGTCTGGCTGTTTGCGCCTGCCCGATATATTCTGCCGTCTCCCATTGCCGTCGCGTCCGCCTTTCTGCGGAAGCGGGACTTCCTGTTGCAACACAGTCTCGTTACGTTGACGGAAATCGTTGTCGGTTTGGTAATCGGGGCAGCGCTGGGGATCGCCACCGCCTTCGGCGTCGCGGCGATGCCGCGGCTTGGCCGTCTCGTTTGGCCGATGGTGCTGATCCTCCAGGCCTTTCCCGTCTTCGTGCTGGCGCCGATCCTGGTTTTGTGGTTCGGTTTCGGGCTGGCCTCGAAGGTGGCGATGACGATGATCATCATCTTCTTTCCGGTCGCGTCGGCTTTTGCCGACGGCATTCGCCGCACTGATCAGGAGATTCTCGACGCCGTTTCGCTTGAGGGGGCGAGCCATTGGCAGGCGCTGGTCTCGATGCGCGTGCCGCTGGCGATCCCGAGCCTTGTCTCCGGCCTCAGGGTCGCCGCCCCGCTGGCGCCTCTCGGGGCCGTCGTCGGGGAGTGGGTCGGTGCATCCGGCGGACTCGGGTTCGTGATGGTCCAGGCCAATGCCCGCATGCAGACCGATACGGTGTTCGCTGCGATGGTGATACTTGCCATCCTCACCCTCACTTTAAGGCTTCTCATCGACCGGCTGACTGCCGGGCTCGCCCCTTGGGCCAGTGAGTCTGATCCTTCATCCCAATTTGCATCAAGGAGTTTCGTGCGATCATGATCCGTTTTCTCACCGCGTCTTTCATCATGCTGGCAAGCCTTGCCGCGCCTCTATCTGCGCATGCGGCCGACAAGCTCAGCGTGCTGCTAGAATGGTTCGTCAATCCAGATCACGCGCCGATGATCATCGCCCAGAAGCGCGGGTTGTTTGCCGATGCCAAGCTCGCTGTCGAGCTCATCCCGCCGTCCGATCCGTCCGCAGTGCCGCGATTGGTTTCCGCCGGGCAGGCGGATATCGGCATCCATTACCAGCCTAATCTCTATCTCGACCACGAAGCCGGCCTGCCTATCGTGCGGTTTGGAACGCTGGTCGAAACTCCGCTTAATACAGTGACGGTGCTGGCGGATGGCCCGATCAAGAGCCTCAAGGACCTCAAGGGCAAGAAGGTCGGCTTTTCCGTTACCGGGTTCGAGGATGCCATGCTGAAGCGCATGCTGGCTTCGGAAGGTCTGTCTGATGACGACGTAGAACTGATCAACGTCAATTTCTCGCTGTCGCCGTCGCTGATCGGCGGCAAGGTGGATGCGACGCTTGGAGGGTTCCGCAATTTCGAGCTCACCCAGATGAAGCTGGAAGGCCATCCGGGCCGCGCGTTTCTACCTGAGGAGCATGGTGTTCCTGCCTATGACGAACTCATTTTCGTCACCCGCCGCGATACTGCCGCTGACAGCCGTCTGCCGCGTTTCCTGCACGCGGTCGAACAGGCATCGATCTTCATCACCAACCATCCGCAGGAGGCCTGGCGGCTGTTTGTCAACGAATATCCGAACCTCGACGACGAGCTCAATCGCACGGCCTTCTTCGACACGCTGCCGCGTTTTGCCAAGCGTCCGGCCGCACTCGACCAGGGCCGCTACCAACGTTTCGCCACCTTCATGCACGAAAGCGGGCTCATCAAGTCGGCTCCGGCGGTCCAGGATATCGCGATAGAACTCCATTGAGCCCGGATCAAGCCAAACAAGGGGGATTTTGACGAGAGCCCTTGGGAGCGCAACCTGGAATTCATGGCCTGAATACAGTCGCACGAAATAATCGAAGCCGAACTGCGCATGAACCTGCTGCTGCCATGCATGGTCGTCGGAGATCCCGACGGCGCGCTACTGTTCGGGCGTCAGATCGCCGTAGGTAAATTTGATGCGGTTTGGGTTTTCAGCCCAGGCTTGAGCCGCTGTTGACCGCATCGGCGCGACGCGGAAGCGGCCAGCGATTTCCTTCGACTCTCTTCTACGTCGCCTGCTCGCGCGCTGTCGACGATCTCGCCGTGATGGCTGTTGCAAGAGACGGCGCATGAGTGCCGTTCCAATACAGCGTTGCCGGATTTTTGGAGATGGCGGGTGCGCCCATTGCCGGGCGCCCCCGTAAAGTCGGCTTCGCCTACTTATTCAGCGCATCCTTAAGCGCCTTGGCCGGCGTGAACGCCAGCTTCTTGGCTGCTGCCACCTTGATCGTCGCCCCGGTTGCGGGATTGCGTGCTTCCCGCTCAGGGGTGTCCTTGACCTTGAATTTGCCGAACCCAGGCAGAGACGTTTCGTTGCCCGCAACCGCGGCTGCGACGATCGAGGCAATCAGAGTTTCGACGATGGCTTTGCCCTGGGCTTTGGATAGGCTGTGCTCGGTCGCGATCTTCTCCGCGATCTCATTGGTGGTGGTCATGTTTTTCTCCGAATTATTGTCAATTACGATTCCTGACAGGGGAGTTGTCCCCTGTCATCGATGGGATGCCAATACGCGGCTCTAGAAGTCAAGATTTCCACAGTTTCAATCGACCGCAGCCTGTTTTCCGCTTTTCGCTTGCGATGCCGAGGAAGTGCACGACGATTTTTTTTTCGAGCCAGTCTTCAGACGTCTCTCCACGGTTTGCCGATACCTCCCCAGCGTGGGGCCACTGCTGGTTCACCAACAAGGTCATCTGGTTGGACGGAGCGGATAATCCCGCCAAAACCTTGACGCTAGAGACTGTAGGAGTGGACCGGGACGCCTTGAGCGTTGCGCTAGAGCTTAAGCGGTTCATACTCTGGCCTGGTTGCTCCGCTTCAATTCATGCGGTTGACGCTTGTCCCGCTAGGTCTCATCCAACAATCATGCTGGCCATCACTCATCTAACCGATTAGGACCTTGGCGGACGAAAACGGAAACAGACCATGGACGACGCAATCAAAATCGACAACCGCGGTGATTTCGGACTCTGGGCCATCGAGGCTGCCAAGCAAATTGTCGGCGATCAAGGGTTTGAGTTGGCGAAGGCGGCTCGTGACGGCACGGAAGACGACCTTCGGCAGGCCGGCAATGCACTGGGGCAGGCGATAACCAATGCCCTGCTGGAAGTTTACGACGGTCTCCTCGATGGGTCGTCGGAGTAATCGCGGACGCCCATATCTTGGTGTGACGCCACGAGACCACCTGAACTAAAACCTTGGCCAAAGTCGTCTCCGCAACCCCGATCTCGTTCTTCGGCAAAGCCTCCCGCTATGACACGGTCCATTTTTGACTTGGTCCATCGCCCTTACATGGACCAGGTCTCGGCAATCCGTCGGATGCAGTTAAGGAGGGTGACGGTGGGCGGCGTCATCAGTCCCTTCTTGCGGCGGTAGACGCGGAATGTCCGCTGCCAGTCGAGCTCGGGCACCTTAACCCGCGCCATACTGCCCCGCTCCACCTCCTCCCGTACCAGCGGCAGTGGCATCCAGCAGCACAGCATCTGCGAAAGCACAGCGGCTTTCAGGACCGGCACCGAACGGGAAATGATTGAGGGTGCATTCGGGTCCAGGCCATTGTCGTGGAACCGCCTTTGCCATTCCCTGACAGTCGGCGTCCCGGGCGGCGGCATGGCCCAGTCGAATCTCGCCGCTTCACTTAGCGTCAGATGCCCCCGCTTGAGGATCGGATGATCCCAGCTTGCAAAGACCGACACGGTGTCATGCATGACATCGGGTGTTGCGATGACAATATCGTCGTCGAGATAGGGTTCCGGAGAGATGGCGATGTCGATCCTGCCGCCCTTCAAGCCTTCCAGCAGCCGATCCTCGAGGTCTTCGATCACCTGATACTGGATCTCCGGATGATGTTTTCGCATTTCAGCGATGACGGCGATAATGAAGCCACCGACGACGCTCGCGACCCCGCCGATCCTCACGACACCACGACTTGCGCCACGCATCTGTTGTATCAGATGCGCTGCATTCCCGATTTCGGAAACGACGAGCTTGGCATAAGGAAGCAGGGCGTCGCCGAATACGGTTGGCACCACGCCCCGGGTGGTTCGTTCGAACAGAGGAACCCCGAAGCTAGCCTCAAGCCGCTTCAGCATCCGGGTAATGGCGGGCTGCGTCATGTTCAAGGCTGCTGCAGCCGCGCCGAGGCTCCCGCGTTGTGCGCATTCCAGAACGATTTGAGCCGATCGCACATCCAAAGTCATGCCTTGGTGTAATGGATTATTCGAAATTCTTCAATTCCAAGACCGGACGCCCTCTGCGACACTTCCCTGAGGTAAAAGCGCGCTCAAGGGTGCTACCCAGGCGGCGAGAAGGCCTTAACTCGATGAACAAGATGTCGCTGAATTTTCTGTCTGGCAGCACCCTACCTGGTCAGGCGACGGTGAGTGAGGCGGTTTTCGACTTTTTGAGGCAGAAGGGTATCGATCGCATTTTCGGCAATCCGGGCTCGACCGAACTGCCGATGTTCGTCGACCTGCCGCAAGACTTTTCCTATGTGCTCGGCCTGCAGGAATCGATCGTCGTTGCCATGGCCGACGCCTATGCGCAGGTGAGCCGCGGGCCGGCCTTCGTCAACTTGCATTCAGCCGCCGGCCTTGGTCATGCGCTTGGCAATGTCTATACGGCTTATCGGAACCGCGCGCCGCTGATCATCACCACCGGCCAGCAAAGCCGTGAACTGCTGCCGCACGATCCATTTCTCTATGCCGAAAGCCCGACCGAGTTTCCGAAACCTTATGTGAAATGGGCCTGCGAACCGGCGCGCGCCGAAGATGTTCCGGCAGCAATCGCCCGCGCCTATTATATGGCGATGCAGGCGCCGCGCGGCCCGGTCATGGTGTCGGTCCCGCTCGGCGACTGGCAGGCACTGGCGGCCCCGATCGCCACCCGCGATGTGGAAACGGTGATCAGCGCGCCAGCTTCCACAATCGACCATCTCGCCCGCCGGCTGAACGAGGCCCGCGAGCCGGTGCTCGTCGTCGGACCGGGCGTCGATATCGACAATGGCTGGGATGCGACGGTGCGGCTTGCGGAGATCTTGCAGGCAAAAGTCTGGGTGAGCCCACTGTCATCGCGCTGCAGTTTCCCGGAGCGCCATCTGCTGTTTGCCGGTTTCCTGCCAGCCTTCCAGCCGAAGCTCGCCAACTGCCTTGCCGGCGCCGACCTCGTGCTGGTGCTCGGCGCTGCGGCCTTCACCTATCATTTCGGGGGATTTGGTCCAGACATCCCGGAGGGAGCCGAACTGTTCCTGATCACCGACGATCCGGCCCAAGCGGCGAGCGCGGTGGTGGGCAACGCGATGGTTTCGAACCTGCGCGTCGCGGCTGAAAGCCTCGTCTACCGCCTGCGCTGCCGCTCGCCCCGTGTAGACGGCCCGGTCCGGAGCATCCCACGACTGAAGCAGCCGAAGGGTATCACCCAGGAATTTTTCTACCAGACGCTCGCCGACGTCCGTTCGCCTGAAAGCATCGTCTTCGAGGAAGCGCCCGGCGGGCGGGACGCGCTGCATGATTTTTTCCCGATCGAACGGCCCGGCGGCTTCTTCGCGACCGCCAGCGGCGGGCTCGGTTACGCCCTGCCCGGTTCGGTCGGCGCCGCCCTGACCGAGCCGGAACACCCGGTCATAGCCGTCATCGGCGACGGATCTAGCCTTTATTCCATCCAGTCGATCTGGTCTGCTGTCGAATACGATGCCAATCTCATGATCGTCATCCTCAACAACGGCGGCTACAAGGTACTAAAGGCTATTGCCGAGCGGAGCGGCTCTAACCGCATCGACGGCGTCGATATCGGTCATATGGATTTCGTCAAGATCGCCGAGGCGCAGGGCTGTAAGGCGGTTCGCTGCGAAAAGGGCGAGGAACTATCGTCATGCCTGCGGGAACTCTTGAAATGGAAAGGGCCGCGGCTTTTGGAAATCATTCTATCAGAGGAGGAGACTGAAATGAATGTCGCTGTCAGAAACGAACAGATCCTGAAGACCCCCGAAAAATTCTTCATCGGCGGCGAGTGGGTCGCCCCGCTCGGCACCAGCAAGCTCGAGGTCATCTCCCCGGTGACCGAAGACGTGCTGATGAGCTATCCGGAAGCCAGCAACGCCGATATCGACAAGGCCGTTGCCGCCGCCCGTGACGCCTTCGACAACGGCCCCTGGCCGCGCATGACCTTCAAGGAGCGGGCCGGCTATCTGCGCAAGATCGCCGAACTCCTGACTGCCCGCCTCGACGAGATCGCCAATGCCTGGACGACCCAGGTCGGAGCGCCGATCTTCCTGACCAAGAAACTCGTTGGCCAGAACCCCGGCCTCTACAACTATTATGCTGATCTGGTCGAGAACGACGAGTTCGTCGACCAGCGCAAGCGCGGCGATGGAGGTGAAGTCCGCGTCGTGCGTGAGCCGGTTGGCGTCTGCGCCGCGATTACCCCGTGGAACGCGCCAATGGTACTGCTTAACTACAAAGTTTCAGCAGCGCTTGCCGCGGGCTGCACCATCGTCGCCAAGCCCTCGCCGGAAACGCCCTTGGACGCCTATCTGCTGGCCGAATGCATCGAACAGGCGGGGCTGCCGAAGGGGGTCTTCAACCTCGTGCCGGCCGGCCGTGAAGGCGGCGATTATCTCGTCCGCCACAGGGGCGTTGACAAGGTGTCGTTCACCGGTTCAACCATTGCCGGCAAGACGATCGCCGCCGCCTGCGCCGACCGCCTCGCCCGCGTCAGCCTCGAACTCGGCGGCAAATCCGCGGCCGTGCTTCTCGATGATGCCGATTTCACCAAAGCCCTGCCGGCCCTGATGGTCTATTCCATGCCGATTACCGGTCAGGTCTGCTTCTCTCTTACCCGCATCCTGGTGCCGGAATCTCGCAAACAGGAGTTTATCGACCTCTATGTCGGCGCGGTAAAGAACATCAAGGTTGGCGATCCGGCCGATCCGACCACCCAGATGGGGCCCCTCACCATGGCCCGCCAACTCGCGCGTGTCGAAGGTTACATTGCCGCCGGCCGTGAAGGCGGAGCAACGGTCGCCTGCGGCGGCGGCCGTCCGGCCGGTTTCGAGCGTGGCTATTTCATCGAGCCGACCGTCTTCACCGACGTGACGACGGACATGAAGATCGCCCAGGAAGAGATCTTCGGGCCGGTCGTGTCGATCATCAGCTACAAGGACGATGACGAAGCGGCAAGGATAGCTAACGACACCACATATGGCCTCTCCGGGGCGGTGTTCACCTCCGATCCGGAGCGTGGTTATGCGTTTGCCCGCCGCATGCGGACCGGCAGCGTCACGGTCAACAGCATGATCGTCGACATCCATCATCCCTTTGGCGGCTTCAAGCAGTCCGGCATCGGCCGCGAGGGCGGACCGGAAGGTCTCGAAAATTATTTTGAGGTCAAGACGATCCACATGGCCTGAGGCCATCGGAACCCAGCAAAGGGGCCGCCGGTTTTTGCCGGCGGCCTTCTGTTTCGAAAGTATCCAGTGGATCAGAGCACTTCGAAAACGCCAATCCTGACAGCATTTGCCGCACGCTCTCCAGTGCCGATGAATATCGTGTGGTTCAGCCACGAATATCGCGGGTCGCCGGTCTGCAGGCGCGGGCTAGTGCGCATGTAATAGTCCGTAGGGTCGACCCTCTCGCCCGCCGAAAGCTTCGCCAGAACGTCCCGCGGCCCGTGCCGAAAACCGAAATTGCGGATGTCGATCATCGCCCCGTCGTGGGTCTCGATGACGTAGCGCGTGTCGAGCTCGGCATAACCCGCGTCGTAGATGTTCTGCCAGTCCGCTCCCAGATTGAGGACGCGGCCGGAAAGGCGCTCCCCTTCGACCACCCCGCCAATGATGGGGATGATCCGCCAGAGTCCGCCCGGGCCGCCTCCCTTTTCGATCGGCGGGCCTAGTTCGGCGCGGATTTCACAAAGCGGTTTGAGGCTTGGTGCGATCATGAGCGCTATCTCATCGTTTGCGGCAGCCAGAGGGAGATCACCGGGAACGCCACCAACAGGAAAAGCCGGAGGATATCGGTCAGGATAAACGGCATGACGCCGCCGTAGACCGTGGTGATCTTCACGTCTTTTGCAATGGAATTGATGACGAAGACGTTGATGCCGACGGGCGGCATGATCATGCCGAGCTGGCAGGCGACGACGATGATGATGCCGAACCAGACAGGATCGAAGCCGAGATGGCTGATGACTGGAAACACGATCGGCACGAGCAGGATGATCATCGCCATCTCGTCCATCAAAGCCCCTGCGATGAGGAAAATGACCAAGATAAGTGCCAAGGTTCCGTGGGGCCCGAGGTCCATCCCGACCATCAGCGCCGTCAGCTTCTGCGGCGACTGGGTGATCGCCAGGAAATAGCCGAACAGGATGGCGCCGATCAGTACGCTGAACAGCGAAACCGATGTCCTGAGTGACTCCACCAGGCTTGCCATGATTGACCGGTAGTTTAGCCGGCGGCGCAGCACACCGATGACCATGGTCATCAAGGCGCCGACGGCCGCTGCTTCCGTCGCGGTAGCGATACCGAGATAGATTACGCCGATGACGGAAATGAAAAGAAGCATGACGGCCCAGACGTCACGAAGCGAAGCAAGAGCTTCCTTCAGCTCGAAGCGTCTTCCCGGGGGCAACCGCTTGCCATGGGCGATCAGCACGGTTGCCATATACATGAAGGTTGCCATGATACCGGGTATAATGCCGGCCATCAGCAACTGCGCGACATCGGTCTCCGTCAAGAACGCATAAACGACCATGATGACTGAAGGCGGAATCAGAATGCCGAGCGTTCCGCCGGCTGCGATAACGCCGGTCGAAGTGGCATCGGCGTATTTCGCCTTGCGCATTTCGGGAAGCGCGATCCGCGTCATCGTCGCGGCGGTCGCAATCGAGCTGCCGCAGATCGCCGCAAAGCCGGCGCAGGCGCCGATTGTCGAGAGGGCGAGCCCTCCCCGGAACTGCCCAAGCCAGGCGTTGCCTGTCCTGAATAGTTCGCGCGACATGCCGGAATTGGTGGCAAAGGCTCCCATCAGGATAAAGAACGGCACGAGCGTCAGGTTGAAGTCGGTGACGACGCGGATCGGCGATGTCGTCAGCAGGTTGAGGGCCGGCGACATGCCGCGCATGGCGGCAAAACCCGATATCCCGACCAATCCCATGGAAACACCAAGCGGAACGCGAAGCGCCATGAGCACGAACATGGCAACAAAACCCCCCAGGGCGACAAAATCAGCGGCATTCATACGCCTTGGCCCTCAAGTGGATCGATGTCTTCGGCTTTGCGCCCAACGAAAGGCGAGATTGCGGTGGTGACCACGGCCGCTGCACAGCCGAGCCAGATCAGTCCGATCAATGGCCAGACCGGAATGCGCAGATCGAACGTTGCTTCACTGCTCCGATAGGCGCTGGCGAGGCGGAAGAACATCATGTAGGCAAGCATCGCGGTGAAGGCGAGAAGCAGCACCCATGCGATGAAATTGAGGACGCGCCGCCCCCGCGGCCCCATCGGCTCGTAGAGCAGGTCGACCGCGATATGCCCACCGCGATAACCGAGCGAGGCAAGGCCCCACATGATGCAGGCGCCGATCAGGTAGCGGGAAATATCGAAAGAGTCGGGTATCGGCCAGGCGAAAACATAGCGGCCAACCGTAGACGCGACGATCAGGATGGTACACAGCCCCAGCAGGATGCCTGCCACATGATCGACCACGTCGCTGAAGCGTTCCAGATAGCGGTTCATGGATAGCTCTCAATGGACGGGTGGAAAGAGCGGGCGCGGCAACAGCGCCCGCCCGCGAATGATTCCTCAGGAGCTACTTCACGTCGGCGCCGTATTTCTTCAGCGCATCCTGCAAGCTGGCCCAGGCCGTCTTAGCGTCAATGCCGGCCTTCGTGGCTGATGCTTCCCATTCGCCTTGCAGGGAAGCGGTCGCCTGTTTCCAAAGGCCGACTTCCTCCGGAGCCGGCTTGTAGAGGGTGTGGCCGCCCGCATCGATCATCTTTTGCCGGCCGGCCGCTTCCGCATCCGCCCATTTGCTAGCCATTTTTTCGGCCCATTCGGGCGTGCAGTGATCGTCTATCACCTTGCGGTCGTCGGGGGAAAGACCATCGATCTTGGCCTTGTTCATCACGAAAGCGAAGGTCGTGGCGTAAAACGGCAGATCGAGATGATGCTTGGTCACGTCCTGGAGACCGAACGTATAGATGGAGTTCCAGGGCGAGGCGGTCATGTCTGCACCTCCCTTGGAAATCAACTCGCGCATTTCGCCTGCCGGTACCTGCACCGACGCGGCACCTAGCGAGCTCACCAAGCGAGCCATTGTCGCATGGGCAGGGCGGATATTTTTCCCCTTCAGATCTGCCGGGACCTGGATCGGCCCCTTGACGCCATGCAGCGTTCCCGGGTCGTGCACATGGACCATGCAGAGATAGACGTCCTCCATCTCCTTTTGAGCGTACTGCTCATACCATTCATCCAGCGCTCGCGATCCGCCCTTAGCATTGGCAATCAGGAACGGAATCTCCCCGGCCGCTATGATCGGGAAACGGCCCGGCTGATAACCCGGGTTGATGAACCCGATGTCGACGATACCGTCTCGGGCCATGTCATAGTGGTCGGGCGCCGCTCCAAGTTGAGAGGCCGGATATATGGTAATATTGATGCGCCCGCCGGACGCTTCCTTGATCGATTTGGCCCAGGGCTCCATGCCGCCAGGCTGCAGTGCGTGGGTGGCGGGGACCCAGTGAGACAGTGTCAGCTCGACGTCGGCCGCGCGTGCAGTTGCGGTCAAGGCCGTCGTGATCATTACCGCGAGGCAGGCCAGCGCGAGATATGCCTTCAGTTTCATGTTTGGTTCCTCCCTTTTGCGTTCAGAGGTCGGACGCGGGCTCCCTCCCGCTCCGGCCGGCGAATATCGCTGTCAATCCGTCGGCAGACTGAAATACCGGGCGTATTGGCAAGGCTGTGGGAATGTTCTTGAGGGGATGCCAATATCCCGATGCACAAAAATGGCTGGCGAGAAATCCCTCGAAAGAGCTGCGCGGACGAGGGAGCGCCTTTCCACCACTGCACCCGAGCCTAGCATGTGTATCTCGGTCCGAACTGTAGCAATCGGTTTTGTATACATGGGTTTCCTCCGATGCCCGAGCGCCAAAGGTGTTGCCATCCTCCTGACACCACCTCCTTGCGCATTCGAATTTCAACATATCTCCCGTAAAACAACAAGCTGCCATTTTCATATCGATACGGGCGCGCAAGGATCTTGAGTTATATCGATAGGTTCTTCACCCACGTTTCGAATTTTCCAGATATTGCTGATCATCCAAATGCATACATCAATGGAAACAATTCAACTGACATTCTCTCTGGGCTCCACATCTGGGACTATGATCCCGCAGAGGTGCAGGCAGATTGACAGGTTCTGGGCTTCCGTACTCTCGATGATCGGAGCCGGCCCGCCCCCAACGGCCCCGTGATGGCCATCGCCCACCCGTAGATTTCTGAAGCGATCAGCCTTCAGAACGGGCGGCGTTTGAGCGACGGGCGGCTTGCCAGACCGAAGGAATGAAGGCGCAGAGCTGACCTTGCTGCCTTGTTTCCATAAGCGCGCAAAGAGGCCCTACTCCGGGTGGTTCGGAGCAAATCTTATTGCAAGGTCCCAGGTCAGCAACCGACCAATGTTCGCCGTCAGCGCGTCCTGTAACCCAGAAGCGGCAATCTGCTCAGCTTCGCAGACAGAGGGCAACTGCCGCTTCGGCCTGTAGCCACTGCACGGTGGCACTAATCTCGGGTGCTGACTCATCCGGCCTTGTCAAAACGTGGTGACGGAAGCCGGCGATCAACGGGCCGAACGGTTGCACCAGTTGGCCAGCGACGAGTTCATCCTTCACCAGAGCCAGGCTGGCCAGCACGATGCCCTGCCCGGCGACGGCTGCCTGGATCGCATGGCTCTCGTCGGAAAATCGCAGCTGCGCGGGCTCTGTGGGTTTGATCAACCCCGCTTCGGCGAACCAGCGCGACCATGTCGGATTGTCGGGATGTCGCCGCCGCCATTGGAAGTCGATCAGCGGCCACTTGCCGAAATCTGCAACGCTTTCGACCTTCAGCATTGGGTTGAAGACCGGCGCAAAGCAATCCGCAAACAGGGGCGTAACGGAGTAGTTGGGATAGGTGCCCGTGCCATAGCGGATTGCTATATCAATTCCTTCGGAGTTGAGATTGACCACCTCGTCGGACGCCTGAAATTGCAGGTCGATGTCAGGATGCAGAGCGCGGAAGGCGGCCAGGCGCGGTACGAGCCATCGCGCCGTGAAGGCGATCGTCGCGGAAATCGTCACCTGTGTACGCCGCCGGCGGCGCGTCAGGCGTTCGATAACCCGCGCAAAGGCATCAAAACCATCCTGCAACACAGGATAGAGCTGTGCCCCGGCATCGGTCAGCACGACCTGACGGATGCGCCGCTCGAACAAGACGATCCCCACATGTTCCTCTAGCGCGCGGATCTGATGGCTGACCGCAGTGGGCGTCACCGCCAGCTCGCTCGCCGCCCGCTTGAAGCTGCCATGGCGGGCCGCCGCCTCGAAGGCGCGAAGCGCGGACAAAGGCGGGAGGCGTCGGATCATGGATGAATTTTCCTAATTTATTGGATGACGATTTGGAGTTTGTCATACTGATTTTAATGAACAATCTTTCAGTCATCAATCTTAGTACCGCTTAATTTTCTTCACCGCAGCCCAAATCAATGGAGTGAACCGATGGAACTGGAACGTGTGACCACCACGCCGGACAATTATGCACCATTCCTGTTGTCGCAGGGGATCAGGTTCGGCAATCTGCTCTTCATCTCCGGTCAGGCTGGCGCAGACGAGGGCGGAAAGATCGTCGAAGGCGGCTTCCGCGCGCAGGGTGAACAGGCGTTCGCCAATCTGCGTCGCGCGCTGATGGCCGGCGGATCAAGCCTTAGGGACGTCATCAAGGTGACGATCTTCGTTACCGACATGGGCTATTTCCAGGAGGTGGTCGAGCTGCGCCGGAAATTCTTCTCCGAACCCTACCCAGCCGACACGATCGCCGAGGTCAAGGCGCTCTATGACCCCGATGTCATGATTGAAATCGAGGCGATCGCCGCGATCAGCACTGCGCGGTGACATGGCCATATCCGTATCCACCGAGGAGCGCGCCGACCTGGCCCGCATCTTCGATCCGCTAAAGATCGGGCAATTGGAAATCCGCAACCGGCTCGCGGTCGCGCCGATGACGCGGTCAGCGCGACAGAGATCGGCCGACAACGGCTAGGATGAGCGGCTATTATGGTGGCTTTGCCAAGTCGGATCTGGCCTCGTCGGATGACGGACAGCTCGATGCGTGGAAGCCGATCGTTGAGCGTGTCCATGCGGGCGGCGCGCTTCGTCGCACAACTCATCCACGCTGGCGCGCTCAGCCATGGTAATCGTTTCCGCGACGGCACGCGTGGCCCGTCGGCGATCCGACCGATCGGCCGCCAAATGCATTTCTATCGTGGACCAGGAGATCCGTTGCCATTCCAGATGACCAGGACGGAGATTGACGAGGCGATTGCGGGTTTTGCAGCAGCGGCAACTCAGGCTCGCGAAGCGGGTTTTGACGGCGTTGAGATCCACGGCGCCAACGTTATCTCCTCGATCAGTTCCTGAGCGAAGGCGTCAACATGCGCGCGGATGCCCATGGCGGCAGGCCGGTGGCACTCCGGCGGGTCACCTTGGAGACGGCAAAGGCAGTTCGCGCTGCGGTTGGCCCCGACTTCATCGTCGGCATGAGGAGTTCACGGGCCAAGGTCAACGACTTCGTCTACAAATGGCGGGGCGAGGACCAAGCAGCCGAAGTCTACAACCTGCTGGGCCGGCTTGGATCGACTACCTCCATACTACGCAGTTCGGGGCGTGGCGCCCAGCTTTCAGCGAAGGCCCCAGCCTCGCCAGCCTAGCTAGGCGCCATAGCGGCCTGCCGTACTGGCGAACGGGTCGCTTCATGATCCGGGGCGCGCGAGCGCGCTGCTTTTTGAGCATCAGCTCGACATGATCACGCTCGGCCTTTGCGCGCTGGCGCAAACAGACTGGCGACAACGGGTTGCGCAGCGTAGATCGCTCGCCGAGTTGGACCCTCGGATATTATCGCCGCTCGCCGAACCGTGCCAACGCCGATCACGTCCAGTCGACGAGATAGTGGTTGGTCCAGGTGAGCCATTCCCGCGAGACTACCAATCAAAGTCCGCACGGTCGGCCAAGCGACGGTCCAACACATCGATCGCGGGAAGACTATCATTTTGCCGACAGGACGACGGGACCGGCAACTGGGTCCGTGACGCCAAGGCCTCCGTCAAGATCCTCGAGCGTTTGCCGAAAACTGTCGAGCGTTGCAATCATCTGTGGCCGACTTGCCGCCAATGCCTCCATGCTTTCCCATTCGGCGATAATGCAGAAGCGATCTTCGCCGGCCCTGATGATGTTTGCGTGTCGTAAGCCTGCCCAGTCGGCTCCTACGCCCCTGTGAGCATCCAGAAACGCGGCCTCTTGTCCCGGCTTGACTTTGAAACGCACCACATTGAAAGCAGTCATGAGGTGCCTCCCAAGATTGTAGAACGAAAGGTGCTTGTTGTTCTAACAGACCAGGCATCCAGGGGTGCAGGCGAGCTGCACCCTCCACTAGCTAAAGTTAGCATGCTTCCCTGACAGGGAAAATCCAGCAGAAGGATTAGGCATTCTCGTCCAGATGATTTTCCCCCAATCATGTTGGAGCTTGCTGACCCTGCAGCCGCGGACGACGCCCGGAGCAGATCTCGGGGTTTGTCAGGGGAACCTACGGTCCGTATAGTGCTGCTACGAACCGCACCCGAGCCATCCTCAATATGCTGGATTTGCCACCATCTTCAAATGTCTTGCTCTCCAGCATGGGCAGAGGCTGGAGCCGGCTGAGCGCGGACTACCTCGTCGTCCCCAAGGGAATCGCACGGGTGCCGGGGGGCAAGATGCATAGTCTCGGCATCCATTTCGGTCCTCCGGTTAATGCAGACTGTTCATGCGGAGATCGCCGCATGCGCCGAATCCAGAAGCCAGGCGACATCGACATCATTCCCGCAGGCGTAGATGGTTCATGGGAAGACGATGGCGACTGCCACATATTGCGTTTGAGCCTTCAACCCACGCTACTTCATGATGTTGCAGCAGAACTCGGCCGCGATCCCAGCAAAACTGACCTGTTGCCAAGCTTACAGGTCCGCGACACCCGCATTGAGGCGATCGGTTGGGCTGTGAAAGCGGATCTCGAAGCTGCCGTTCCGTCAGATTCGCTCTATATCGATCTTCTTGCCCACGCGCTCGCTGTTCGCCTAATCGAGCTTGCCGGTTCCGGTTCACGGCTACCGGAAATCCCGAAGGAGCAGAAGCTGTCGGCGCGCCAACTTCGAATAGTCACAGACTTCATTGAAACCAATCTCGATCGAAAGCTTCATCTTGCCGACCTGGCTGTAGTGGTCGGCGTCAGTTTGACCCGCTTTAAAAGCTTGTTCCGCAACAGTACCGGCGTCCCCGTACATCAGTACGTCATCCGCCGCCGCGTTGAATATGCCCGCTCGCTGATCATGACGACGACAATGCCAGCAAGCGAGGTAGCACTTGCGGCGGGCTTTTCCCATCAAAGCCATATGGCCTCGACGATGCGCCGCCTCCTCGGCCAGACCCCGGGCGAGATCGCCCGACACGCCGAACAATTCCGCCGGATCCTGTAAAGATCTGCCTGAATCTGCGCGACGAGTTCCGTGCTCCTACCCTACCCTCCACTGATGTCGAGCACGGACTGGGAGCAAAGCGCTGTGACCTCACTTGAAACACATCGAGACGAGACCGCGGTCGGAGAAAATGTTGGAATGGCCAAAACAGTGGGGATGCATGCAATTCTCGGTGCCACCGGCAAGGTTGGCTATTCGACATCCTCCACGTTGCGGCGGGCCGGTGTCCCTGTCAGAGCAGTCCTTCGCGACACAACGAACGCGAGCCATCTTCTCGCACTTGGATGCGATGTTGCTGTCGCCGATCTTCAGGACCCCCTTACCCTTGCCCAATCCATCGCCGGTGCCAGTTGCGTGCAAGTCATCTGCCCTCCTTCGCCTCAGGTTCCCGATACAGCCGAAGACATGGTTCGGTCCGTTAACAGTGTCGTCGAGGCACTGGAGCGATCGCGCCCCGATCTGGTGCTGGCCATATCCGATTATGGGGCCCATGTGAGCGATGATATCGGAATGCCCGCCATGTTCCGCTTCTTCGAGGAACGTCTTCGAGACCTTCCCATCAAGAAGATCTTTTTGAGATCGGCGGAGCACATGGAAGGCTGGGGCGCGCTGCTGCCCGTCGCCGACGCCACCGGGACGCTACCAAGCTTCCACTGTCCGGTTGAACGAAGCTTTGCAACCGTCTCGGCTGGCGATGTGGGCGTGATTGCCGCGGACCTGCTCCTGCAGCCGGACGCTGTAGGAGGCACGCGGATCGTGCACGCGGAGGGACCGCGCCGCTATAGCGCCGCCGATGTCGCCGAGGCATTTACCCACTTGCTGGGGCACGTGGTCACCGCTCAGGCCGTGCCACGCGCACAATGGCGCGAAACCTTTAGCCGGCGGGCGAGCCCGAGTGCCACTGACTTGCTGGTGAAGCTATACGATGCCCACAACCAAGGGGGGTTGGTCGATGTTGAGGCCGGTATTGGCGAGGTTCGCCGTGGCAGCACAGAACTCTTAGCGGCGCTTGGTTCGCTTGTTCGAGCGCGCCAACTCGGTGAGCCCGGCCGTACCTCGCCAACGTAGAGCGGCAGAGCCATGCCTGACGGCACGAAGAGCCTGGCAGCGCTCCGCGTCTGATGCACGCGGTTCTAACATCACCAAGGCACCGCTACCACTGTGCGGTCGGACCTCTAGCGGCAAAACGCACGTTATCCGGCTTGGTCTATTTTTTCGGGAGCCGCCGAAACCGCTGTCACGTAGATGTCACGCCGGACTCGGCGAACAGATGCGGTAAGGCTTGAGCGAAACATATCGGGTCAAAGTGTTTTCGGTGAGTTTTTAGATGATCAAGTTTTACATCTCGTTTGCATTCTCGCTTTTGGTCGCAGGGGCCTCGGTTGTAACTGCCTTGAGCCAATCGCCGTCCGACGGTCATTTCCTCCATCTAGAGAGACGACACAACTGACGTGTGTTCAAGTAAGTCGCTTGTCTAAACGCACCGGTCGCTCTCAGACGCAGCTCACCGGGCGATACTGCATTTGTTCGCCCGTATCCGGGCGAACTTGGTGGTTGATATCGATGGTGTCGTCACGAGGAGTTGACAGCTTGGCATCATCGGTCGTTGTTGTTCCTGGTGCGAGGAAGGTAGGGATCCATGCCCGTTACGTCGGATTTCGTCCGGGAATTGTTCGCTGCTGCCAATCAGATCGATGTGCTCTCGACATCGGAGAGCAGGAGACTTATCGAAAGAGCCGCATCGACCATTAAGGATCAAAGGAAACGATTAGCAGCCCTCGGCTACATCCTTCCATTGACACAGGACGTCACCGCGGATTTGCCGAAGCTGCTGAGACATTTCAATGGGATGCCGCCCCAGCTTATGGCGTGACGCAAATAAAGTGCGCTGACGAGATCTTTCGTCTCGGACAAGTGCTCGGCAAGCATGAGCCTGCTGATAAATAAACAGTAACCGTCTTCGCAGACCCTACTGGAACGACAAGCGGCGCTGGCCGAAGATGCCAGCGCCGTAGACCCGTGCCCACGGTACCCCACTGCGGTGAGGCTCGACACGCTACAATCACAAGCGTGTCGAGCCCTCCAATGCCGCGCCCCTGGAGTACGGGAGCGGCAACCGGCTCACCCCCAGCCGATTACTGATAGTTGTTTCTGGTTGCAATTCGCGATGTAACAAGCTTGGCGAGGTCGATCTCGACATCACTGCGAAGTTCCTTGCTGATCGCTTCCAAGGTCACGGAAATGCCAGCCTCCACTTCCCGCGACTTCAACAAGCGCGCCGTATCACGTGCATAAACCAGCAGTCGCCCCAACGCTGCCAGCTCCGCATTCCGATCGATGTCCTGCATTATTAAACCGTCCTTTGTTTCCCCGGTCGGAGCGCAATTTAGACCGAACAGCGAAGGGCGGGCGTGACATCGGCGTGACACAACGCGCGGCTGAAGACGTCAGCGCTCACGCCAGAGAGATGTACGATTGAACTCAAAGGAAGGGAGGACGCCCGGCTCGCTGGTCTGGCGCAGGGCCTCAATGAGAGACAAGGCGTCGAGGCGCTTTTGATCTACATACTGCGTCTTGAGGATAGTCAACAGCTCGGCGGAGCGAACAGGCTCGATTTCCCCACAGCTTTCAAGAATGGCGTCCCATGTCCGGGCTTTGAAGAACAAATCGTTGGCCCTTTTTGCGAGCCATTGCTCTTCTTTTTCGCAGATGAGGTTTCTTCTCCGACAGGTAGCGAGCGTTGAGGTTACGTTCACGAGTGGCAAAGTGACGGCGATATAATTTAGTTCTTCCGGGCCATGTAGCAGCGCCACGTCAGCGTCGTCGACCAGGGTGCCGCTTGCATAGCCATGAAAGATCTCTCCGACGCCGATCATACCAAAGGCTCGGCATTCAGCCGCCCTCAAGGCCCCCATGCTTGCCGCGCCATAAATCATCACACCCTTGGCAAGACCGTAAAGGATTTCCTTGTGCCAGACAGGTGCAATATATTCGAAAGCGCCGTCGATCAAACCGATGGCGGTTGCGCCGTCATCAACAGCACGACGTAAATCACCCTGAATGGCGGGCGGACGAACCATGATGTCAGGGCCAGCGAAACGATAGGCGCTGGGAAGGCTTGGCCCCACAAACGCTATCTTCATGGCGTCAGTGTCGCCGAAATAGCGCGTGGCCCCAATCTTTGCCGCCGCGCTCCTTCCGGGCTCTCCAGATCGGGCACCAGTATCTTGGAGACGGCGAAAGGTAGCTCCGGACGACCAAGTTGCACCGATATTGCCCGACGCACGCCGGCCTGTCGTAGGCGGGAGAGGATTTGCTTAAGGTCGGCAGAGATGGCATTGGGTGGCGCACGTTCGGGACGCGCGTCGAACAGCCGTCGCAATCGGTCGGACAGGGGCCGTCTGTATGTTTCCAAGAAAATGTCGTCCCGCGCGCCACTGATATGGGTAACGCGAGACTGGGCAGCCTCCGTCACAGCACGGATTGCCGCCCTCTCGCCACACGGGTGAGCGCCGCAGCCGAAGGTCACGTCGACATACCGGGCAGCGGGTGATGCAAGCGTGGCCCTGCTTGCCAAAAAGGCAGCAATGACGGGTACCCCGACATCGCTGGTTACGTCGAACAACCGCAAGGAAATATCCTTTTCCTCGATCATCGCGAGGAGCCTTTTGAGCCTAACATCGTCGAAACGGTCCGGATCCAGACACCTCTTATGTTGTTTTGTTTCGGGAAGCACTTGCCATAGGACATGTGCATCTCGTTCGATGCGCTCCAGGAGACCATGGAAGACCGTCTCCTCGTAGTTGTTCCCAGATGCCAGTCCGTCGGAAGACTGCCAGTACCGACAATCGGTCAATGTCCGGTCCAGGCAAACCGCCTCGAGCGGCACGTGGATCCGCCCACCCGATAAGAGATCTCGCCCTTCAACGAAAGCAAAATTGTCGTCTGCATCGGGGATGCTCTTGCCCTGAGCGAGGAGCGGCGAAAGCAGGTCAACGTCTTTGCCTGCCCTCTTGAGATCTGAGACGGACGTTACTTTCACATCCAACACGGGATCACAGGCCACGGCCCTTTCCAAGGCTTCCATGGCAGCCGAGGTCCTGGCATCGGCGTCCGTCAAACCCTTGCCTTGCGCGACAACGATTGATTTTGCGTTTGGAGTATAGGCGCACCAGACCGGAATACCGATATAGTCCAAACCAGTCTGGCGGCCTACGCGGGTGATCCCGGAACTTTCCAGAAACGGAAACACCCGCTCAAAGGTCTCCTCAGGCGAGCAAATGCGCTCCATGCCTCAGGCCCGGCGTCCGTCAACCATCGAAGACACCAGACGCCACCTGCTCTGAGGAGGAAACCGCAACGACCAGGTTGACGCCTTTGACGATGGTTCCCCCTGCGCTTCTTAAATCATTTGCCGCAGCGAGCGGCCCGGATGTTGGCGCCGCCACAGGCTGGACAGTGCCTGCGTTAAGGTCGGCAATGTAGAGCTGCTCGTCACCCGGCAACCCGATCACGACGATTCTAGCCATCAGTAACCCCCATTTTGCTTGGTTTAAAATCCGGCCTTCAACAGGCCCTCGCGGTATATGTCTTTCTGCCACTGCTCCCGCACCGGAAGCACTGACAGCCACTTTTCGAGATCAAAGTACGGATTGAGCTCTTGGGCTTTGCGTCGATGCATCCGCGCTTTGGTCATATCGCCGGCCATTGCATGACTTGCCGCCAGCAGTCGGCGGGCTGACGAGGGGTCCTCCATGCGTTCGATGTAGCCGATCGCCGCATCGAACCGGCCAAGGAAATAGCTGGCACCGGCGGCGATCCAGAAATAGTCGTCGGGGCAGATCGGGTTCAGCGCCATCGCCTTGGCGATCTTCGCCAAGCCGTCGGCCGGCTTCGAAGCGTGGACCAGCGCGTCGGCATATCCACATACGGCATCCGCCAGGTGCGGGCTCAACCGTTCTGCCTGGTCAAATGCCTCAAGGCTGGCATCCACATCGCCTATATAGAGCTTCGACAAAGCAAGTTCCCGGTGGGCCGATGCCAATTCCGGCTCCAGTTTGACTGCCCGTTGTGCCGTCTGCTCGGCCTGACGGAGCAATTCACCATCGCCCCTCGCCGTCAAAACCCATTCCCAGGAATAGGTGCGCGACAGGCCTGCAAGCGCCGGGGCAAAGTCGCTACGCATCTTGAGCGTCTCTCTAAACGCGTTTCTGGCACGACGCACATCGGGAAGCGTGAACTTGTTAAGGTGTTGCGAGCTCGCAAGATAGGATCGATAGACCTCCGGCTGGGCTCGGTAATCGGCCAGCATAGTCTCGCTAAGCCGAAGATGGTTGCTGATCGCTGCCACGACCATCTGCGCCACCTGCTTGCGATGGGAAACAAGGAGATTCGGATCGAGATGAAATCGCTCCGCCCATAAGAGACTGTCGGATGGAAGAAAGATCATCTGAACGAAAAGACCGTCCGGGCCCATCCTCGTGTCGATGACGTAGGAAATTGCATGCGTCTCGAGTTGGGAAACCTTGTCCGGATGGCTTCGAATACGCTCGGCTGTGTAAGGAGCGACGACGGCGACCGATCTCAGCGAACAAAGGCTGATGGTGATATCTTCCAACAGTGCGCGTGCGGGGTAGGACGCACCGTCGTCGATACCCGGCGGCGCAAGGAGAACAAGCCGAGGAAGTTCGCGGATGACCTGGACCGGAAAGATCGCGATATCCCTAAAGACTGAAAGGTCCATATCGCGAGGCAATGCAGCCAGCGGATAAGTGGCACCGCCTTCACGACGATGTGCTTCCATCAGCACTTCCTGGACTACCACGTCGTCGGGATGTCGCTCCAGAAGCTGTTTTGCAACTTCCTTGACCAGCATCGAATCTGCCCGATCGATGGCTGTGGCGCTCACCCTCAGGAACAGGTCCCGTAGAGTGTTCCAGTGACGATCCCTCTGCTTCTCGGCCCATAACTTCAGTGTGGAAGGCAGGTCGACCCCGTCGAGGAAACGTAGCGTCAGCAGTTTGGAAGCCGAGCGGAGATGTTCGCCGGAATCGAGATCAGCCGAGAAGAGCATAAAATCGGCATCAACCGGCACGCCCGTCAGATTGATGGTCGAGGTGGTAAATTCCATGGGCAGCCGCCAGCCGTTGGCTGCACTTTTGCGCACCCTTTCGATCATCTTGCGGAAGTTAGTCTTGGCTGCCTCCTGGTCCCCGCTCCAAAGCAGTCGCGCCAGATGCTCGCGTGGCAGTTCCGCCTCTTGTTCCGCCATCATATAGGCAAGAGCGAGCAATGCCTTCTCGGGAAGAGGCAACCGCCCCAGGTCGTCGTCGGCTAGCCATAGGCCACCAAAAGTCACCAATCGTAGCATGATGACATCCGCTAGCCGGTTACTCTTGGCTCTTCTCGGTCAGTTTCGGCTGCGTCCTTGCCACGGCTCAGGGACTTGACGAGTTGAAGGATGTTCTGACGCAGCTTTGGGTTTCCGACGCGCTGGAATGCAAGGTTGAATTCGATCCCTTCGCGGCTGCCGACGAACCTCGCCACCGCATCATCCTCCGTCACCTCCGACCTGCTCTCGCTTGACGGATGACCGGGAGAACCATCATCAAAAAAGAAGGCGACCGGCACGTTCAGGATGGTGGAAATGTGCTGTAGGCGACTGGCGCCGACGCGGTTGGTGCCCTTCTCGTATTTTTGAACCTGCTGGAAAGTGATCCCAAGGTGTTCACCAAGTGTTTCCTGGCTCATTTTGAGGATCGTGCGGCGCAGTCGAATGCGGCTTCCGACATAAACGTCAATGGGGTTCGGCTTCTTCTGGTCCATCGCGATAGGCCCTCCGTCTTCATCGAAGACTGATCCAATCGTCAAACTATTTCAACTGGCGCTGGAAAAAATAGTGGCGTCAAAGGCACGGGCAACAGGGCAAACAGCCATTATTCTTGGCCTGCCTTAAGAGCGATAAATGAAACCGGCTCTCTTCAAGACCACCGCTTCAGTGTCATCGCCTGGAGCAAGGATGACACTCGCGTTGAACGGTCATCAAGTAGAGCAATTTCAGTGCCGCTAGCCGCCGCTGCTTGATTGCTGATGATAGGAATATTCAAGTTGCGTCTGCACGGCTTGAAGGAAAAGCGCAGCTTGTTTGCGAATTTCGACCTCACCTGCGCCGACGCCCCGCATTTCCTCAACGAACCTGCTCATTTCGGTTCGCCAGAAAGCATTCGCATCTTCGCCGTGGAGGTTCAGTAATTCGGCGGCACAACGCCTCACATCGAGAAGTCGCCTATCGGCGGGAAAATGCGAGACGGTCATAGGAGCTCCGTTGGACGATTCGTAGGCCTCACCGTCGCCTGAAGTTATTCACAAATGCTGAATGGCGCCCGAGGTACGCGTTGCTCGCCGGCTTTTTCGCTTTGCTGAACAGCAAGCTGCGCATGGTCGCAAGTAGATCGATGCGCGGGTTGAATGAGCGGACTGACGATCTCCTCATGCCTTGCACGGCCGCAGGACCTGAAGCTTCATAGGATCGAGCGTCGGTAAGTGGCAATCCTGAACAGGGTCTGTCGATCGAACATGTAGCAAGGTCAGCGCTTGCGTCCGCGGCGAAACTAGGTTAACCGACACTAGTAATGTTATTACATCACAAATCGCCACGCGTTACCGTTGTGCTGGCGGATGGAAGCTTAAGGGAATAAACAAATGATCAGAACATCGGCCTATGCTCTCGCCTTAACTGCGTTAGTCGTTGCAGGGGCAGCGACAGCGCGCACATCGGCACATAATCACGCCCATAGCCATTCCCACGATGAAAAAGGGGCAGTCCACGACGGATATTTCGAAGACGATCAGGTAAAGGCGCGCCTTCTGTCCGACTGGGAAGGCGACTGGCAGTCCGTTTACCCTTATCTCGTCGATGGAACACTAGATCCGGTGATGGCAGAAAAGGCAAAGCATGGCGACAAGAGCGCGGAAGAATATCGGGCCTACTATGACCTTGGATACAAGACCGAGGTGGACCGGATCGTGATCGACGGAAAAAAAGTAACCTTTTTCCGAGGCGACGGTCCGGTGAGCGGCGATTACGAAGCGGATGGCCACGAAATCCTCACCTACAAAAAGGGCAATCGAGGGGTGCGCTTCATCTTCAAGAAGGTCGCCGGCGATGACGCAGCGCCGGGGTTCATCCAGTTCAGCGACCACATCATCGGCCCCAAGAAGGCTGATCACTATCACCTTTATTGGGGAAATGATCGCGCCGCGCTCCTGAACGAGGTCACCAATTGGCCGACCTACTATCCCTTGAGCCTCACGGGAGAGCAGATCGTCGAACAGATGCTGGTTCACTGATCGAACCGAACGTTGCCTGAGACACTTGCGCCGGCCGTATCGATCGCGAGGTCGGCGCCATTTCGCCATGAAGTGCTTCGCGCACCTTCCGTTCAGCCCGGTAGGGCGATCGGCAGATCGACGTCCCGACGTAAATGCGGTCACATAACTTCCCGGAATGTAATCGAATAGCGAAGTCGCTCTACGGGTGGGATGGAGTGTTCCCATTCGCTACGGGCAGGGCCGGACAAGAGATACGCCGATCCGGGCTCAGCCACGATCGAGAAACGCTCCCATTTCGAGCCGGAGCGCCGCCGCAGCCTGAAAGTGCAAGCCGAAAGTAGCGAGACCCCCACCACTCTACCGAATGCCTTTTTGTCCTTGTGCCAGCCGATCGGCGCGCCGGGCGCGTATTCGGTGACCAGAGCTTGCCGCAGCCGGTCAGGATCGATATCCGCGAAAGCAGCCGCCATCGCACGCGTCGGAAGCAGGAACGTTGGAATAGCAGCCGCGAACGTCAGTCTTCCCGTTTCGAAATCGTATTTCCAGCCATAGGAGATGACCCTTCGCTTGCCCTCGAACCCATGAAAGTCAAAGGGCTTTAACGGGAGCCGCTGGATTTCCTCGACGACCTCCGACTGCGCCGTGTCGGAAAGTATCATCGGCTTGTATCTAAAACCCTCCGGCAGCGGACGGTCTCCACCGGGAAATAAATCTCCTTGGGTTGAAGTCATCCTGCTTCTCCACTTCCCGTGCCAGGGAACTCGTTCCCGACGACATTACTGATGCGGGGATTAGTCATGAGCTAAACGTTTTTATCGCCGAGGTGTGCCGGTCAATGGTTCGGACCACGGTAATTTGAGACCGGCGGCTGACGCGGGGTCTGGTGACGAGAGTGTGATACTCGAGCTGCCACGCGGTCGGCGGGACGTGATCGGCCGGGAACGCCATGACTCGCCTATGCATTCTACCGGTCATCTAGGCGAGCCTCGCCTGTTGGCGTCACGATCTATCCTTCGCTCGTACAAGGGTTGCAGCGCGCCCGAGGGTCCAACCCAGGGGCTGGAGGGTATAGCGCGCCGCCCGCATAAGGGTTCACGCGGCTGTTGTCAGACGACCGGATATAAATCTGAATTCTTGCGTTTTGCCGCCATATCCGTAGGCGGCGGCAGGCACTTCATGGACGAAGCAGTAGCTTTCATGATGAATTGGGCCGAGAATGTTTTCCATCGTTTCGAAGATTGCAGCGATATAGGCTTCGAGTTCCACCTTCGTGTTAGTGCCATCCACGACCTTGATGTCGAGCCAGTAGCTTGCAAGGTTTTGGTCCTCCAGCGAAGAACCTCCGGCAAACCAATGGCTCGGATGGATATATTGAACAGTGACAGCCGTGACCGTCGGATCTTTGCGGAGCAGGTCCTTGGTCCGGGCACTCACGTGCGAAGCGATCTTCTTGGAGAGGCCCGGATCAGGCTTGGCCGACACATGAGCTTGGATAATAGGCATGTCTTTATTCTCCTCGGGTTCTTGATGACCCTTAAGTAGCCCATGCCTTGGTCGCATAAAATTGAATTGTTTTTTTCTAACCATTCAATTAAATCGAAATATGCAACTTCCTGATCCTGAACTTCTACGCACCTTCCTTGCCTGCCTCGACAGTGGCAGTCTGGTCAAGGCGTCGGAAGTCGTCGGGCGTACTCCTTCAGCCGTAACGGCCCAGATGCAGCGTCTGAGCGAAATAGTTGGACAGCCCATCTTCGTTCAGTCGGGACGCGGGCGAGTGGTCACGCGCGCAGGAGAGGAGCTAGCGCTACATGCTCGACGGATACTGGAAGCAAACCGGCAGGCGATCATAAGTTTGCGAGGCGTTGATGCTATCGGCCCTCTCCGGCTTGGGGCGACAGAAGATTTCGCCGAGAATGGACTGCCTGAGCATCTTCGCAGTTTTGCAGCGTCCCATCCGCGTGTGCAGATCGAGCTGCGTATCGGCCGCAGCGCCGAGATTGGCGCTAAATTCGAGCGGGGAGAACTGGACGTTGCGCTGACGGTCAGGACTGAACCGCTGCCTCATGAAATTGCCGTCATTCAGGAAACGATTGTCTGGGGCGTGGCCTCCGGCGGCTTGGTAGGGGCCGCCCATCCCGCGCCCCTTGCTCTGTTGGACGGGACTTGCGTCTTCAAGGCGGCGGCTTTACAGGCGCTTGACGGGGATCAGCACCCCTATTGGATCGCCGCCCTTAGCCCGAGCTTGATCGGCATACGAACAGCAGTATCCGCAGGCCTGGCAGTGACGCCGCGCACACGGCGGTGGCTGGCACGGGGAATTTCCGTAACGGAAAATCTTAATGGCCTCGACCTACCTGAACTCGGGATCGTGAGCTACGCTTTGCGACTTCATCCGAATGCCCCAGGCCCAGCCGCGACCCTTGCGGACTACCTCGCCACAGGCCTTGGCTGATGAATGGGGAAGCTTGCGGGACTTCTGGAAGCTGCCCGCGAATTCTCGTTCACGTCTCTCTCCGTGTCAGGAAGCGCCGGCGACTGTTTCCTCCGCAGCGGCTCTTAGTCCGGACAAACCCTCCACCTGCATCTGGCTGCCTTCGGCAACTGGGGGCAGGCCCGACCGTTGCCATCGGCGCCGAAGGCCTGGTTTTTGACGAGTGCGTACCGTTCGCGTGCAACACCTACAGGCGCGGTAGATTCCTTACTACCTGTTCTGCCTCACCAGGCGGCCCTATAGATTGAAAGCGCCGCCGTTTCCGTCAGGTCGCGGGGGTTGTTGACGAGGAGGCGCGTTTGCTTCATGGCGTCGCGTGCCATAGAAGGCAGATGGTCCTCGTAAATGCCGACGTCGCGAAGACGCCGCGGAAGGCCAAGCCTGAGGCAAAGTTCTTCAAGCCGCTCAATGAACGCGGCACACCGAGCTTGAGCACTCTCCTCCGAGACGAGGTCCGGAAACACATCTGCTGCAATCTCAGAATAGACCGCGGCGGCCGCCGGTGCATTGAAGCGCAAGACGTGCGGAAGAACGAGCGCGTTCGAGAGACCATGAGGAATGTGAAAAATGCCACCAATGGGATAAGCAAGCGCATGAACCGCCGCTACTGGCGAATTCGCGAACGCCTGGCCGGCTAGCATCGATCCAAGAAGCATGGCGCCTCGTGCAGAACGATCGTGTCCGCTGAAAACGGCCCTTTCGATATTTGCGCCCAAGAGCTGGAGCGCCTGGCGGGCCAGCATTTTTGAGAGAGGATTGTTGTTGGCGTTTTTCGAAGCATAGGCTTCGATTGCGTGGACCATCGCGTCGATACCGGTGGCGGCCGTGATATGAGCGGGAAGGCACAAGGTTAGGTCGGGATCAAGGATTGCGATGTCAGGCAGGATGATCGGCGACGAGACGCCACGCTTTTCACCTCCGCCGATCGTGATGATGGAGACTGGGGTAACTTCCGACCCAGTCCCAGCCGTCGTCGGTACCAGGACGAGAGGTAGTCTGGGGCCTTTGGCGTTACCGACGCCCCACGCTCCGTCGATAGTCTCGCCGGAGCCGCAGAGAAGAGCGACAAGCTTGGCGACATCGAGGGATGAGCCACCGCCGAAGCCGATGACGCTTGTTGCGTTCATCGTACGCGCAATGTCAACTGCCGCCATCACGGTCGTGAGCGACGGATCGGCTTCGACGCCGTCGAACACTGACGTCTCCGCGCCAGAGGCGGCTAGCGAGGCGA
This sequence comes from Hyphomicrobiales bacterium, assembly GCA_900469955.1. Lineage (GTDB taxonomy): Bacteria > Pseudomonadota > Alphaproteobacteria > Rhizobiales > Rhizobiaceae > Neorhizobium. The sequence continues at coordinate 208,329 of UBYX01000014.1, forward strand.
GCGTGGGTTCACAGAGCCCGAGTTTCCGCAGCCCCGCGTCCGTGACGAAGAGGATCCGGCTACCGACCTTGTTCCTTACAAGTTCACCGATCACGGCTGCTGACCCGGGCTGAAAGACAATCTGAGCAGTGGTACTGAAGACGAAAGCGCGCATAGATTTCTCCGATAAAACCTGCCGGCTGCGCAGCGGAACGCTGCCGTTAACCTTCACATGCAGGACTTTCCCGATCCCTTTAGAGATAGTCCAGAAACTTTCGCACTTTTGGCCGATGACGTCTCCCAAGGGTTGATATTGCCCAGCGTCGGGCGGCGGTTTTCCTTCATGCCGTTCTTCGGCCCGTGACGTCCAACGTCTTAGGCCAACAACCATTGCTGATACCTATAGTAGGTCAGCGCCCTGTTGATCTGGCCCCAACGCCCGCCGCTTTGCCACCTACCAACGGCGCAATGGGTCATCACGACTTGGCCGTGGCCTCCCAGCGCCCTCGGCATCCTCCCGATCATGCGAATCTTCGGCCGGTATTTACGAAAAGCATTGAGGCGAATTGTGCTACCCGCCCTAGCGCGCGTGTCAGGCAAGTGGTCGCAGGCTCGCCCACGCGACTCCAGTTGCAGATTTAAGAACCCACTACCCGGCCAGTTCGCGATCGCCAGAGGCGTAGGAGGGCCAACGAGCAGGTACGACGGTGTTGCTCGAAGCCGCGCCGCGCTCATGACTGCCAAAAAAATGAAAAAGCCCGCGCCATACCCCCGGCGGGCGGGCTCACCCAAACCGTTTTTCTTCTGCGCTCGGCAGGCGGAATGATCGTACTCGCGCGCTGGCAAAGAGAAATTAAGGAGGCTGGTCTAACCGGCTACAGAAAAAACGGGACCGGTGGTTGGAAGCCGGTCCCGCTTTGGGCGATCGAGCGGAGGGGGGGTAACGCTCGATCTCAGGCGGTCATTTTGTGTGATTGTGAAATTAATGCAATCTAACCATTTGATCGGGTGCGGTTCCGCGTGTGGTTTCCAAAACGCAACGATGAGACGAGCCTAATAGCAAACTGCATTGCGTGGACCTCGCCTTCGAACCCTCTTCACTGAAGAAGGACGAAGGGGCTTCTTGAACCCCATGGCGACTTTGACGACGCCTCTGCGTCGAACTGGCTGGACCAAAGGGTATTTTACCTGACTCCAGCCTCTGCGCTGCGGGAGTGAGCACGAAACAGTGGACAGTGAGGTCGGCTAACAACAGACAACCGCTTCGCAAATACTCGTACGGTTCTCTTGATGGAGCTTCGCTCACCTGGCAAGGCCGCATTTCCGCAGGGCCGCCAAGGGAATACGTTATTCTACTTCATGAAGCGCGGCAGCTCGCGCACCAGAAGGTCGATAGCCAGCCGCACCTTGGGCAACATGACTGGCGAGCGAGGCCAAACGGCATATGTTTCAAACGAGACGGAAGGCACCGATCTGAGCACCTGTTGCAAGCGGCCGTTGGCGACATAGTCCCGCACCATCCAGCTGGGAAGCCAAATGAGCCCATGACCCGCAAGACCTGCATCGAGGATCGCCTCCAGATCGTCGAGCCGCAAGCGCGAGCGCGGCAGCACGACGCGCCATGGATCGTCAACTGCCGGAAAGACCCAGGTATCGTGGCTCTCCTGCTTTCCATAAATGATGCCGTCGTAGTTGGGCAGATCATCAAGGCTCTGAGGTTCTCCACTATTTTGGAGAAATTCCGGGGATGCGCAGACCATCAGGTTTTGGAACGCGATCCTTCGAGCAATTGTCTCACCGTCGTCCTTTAATTTGCCATTGCGAACCGCGAGATCGAAGCCTTCACCCCGCAAGTCGACAACGCGGTCGCTGAATGAGAGGTCGAGCTCTAGGCCCGAATGCTCTTCGAGGAGCCCGATCAGCGTCGGCGCGACGCACCGGCGTCCAAAAATCACCGGCATCGTCACCCGCAGCTTTCCGCGAACTTCCCGTCGGCCCGATTCCAACTCAGCTTGGCCGAGTCGTATTTCCTCGACCGCCCTTTGGCAGCGTTCGAAGAAGAAGCGTCCTTCTTCCGTGAGGTTATGGCTGCGGGTGGTGCGATGAAATAGCCGGACGCCTAGACGCGCCTCCAGCCTTGCGACCGTTTTGGCGACAGCTGAGCGTGTGAGATTCAGCTTCTTCGAAGCGGTTGAGAAGCTGCCCGCGGCGGCCGCTTCCACAAAGACTGAGATATCCTTGAGGTGCTCCATATTGTTTCCTCCGAGGATCCATTGTGGCGATTTTATACCGCGAACGGGGACCAGCATTCAACGGTATGGTTCATCATCACAGGTTAGAAAGGATCGATGTGATGGAAAAGACGAGGCAATGGAGCATTTCGGGGCTCGGGCCGCAGGACCTCAGGATACGTGAGGCGATAGTTTCTGCCCCTGGCGTCGATGAAATTTTGGTCAGGACGGAGGCGGCGTCACTAAATTACCGCGACAAGTTGGTAATGGAAACTGGCATGGGGCTACCACTCGCATTTCCCTTCGTACCGGTCTCCGACATGGCGGGCATAGTGGAAGAGGTTGGGGTGAGTGTGACCCGGTTTCGACCCGGAGACCGGGTAATCTCTACCTTCATGCCGGGCCGCCTTGATGGCAAGGGCATCGGCGACGCTCGAAATCCTCCTTATCGGACACTCGGAGGCTTCCATCCTGGCGTATTGTCTGAATTAGTCACCTTTCCAGCCGACTGGTTCGTCGCCGCACCTAAAACCCTCGACGCGGCCGGAGGCAGTACCTTGCCTTGCGCCGGCTTGACGGCCTGGATGGCACTAGTTGAAAGTGGCCATCTCAAGGCCGGTGACAAGGTGCTGATCCAAGGCACCGGTGGCGTCGCTCTCTTTGCGGTTCAGATCGCACGAGCGCACGGCGCTGATATCTATGTTACCTCATCGAGCGAAGAAAAGCTGCAGCGTGTGCGGGAGCTCGGTGCTGAGCATCTCCTTCCCCGAAAAGGGTGGGCAGACAGGCTCCTCGAGCTGACAGACGGTTACGGGGCGGACCATGTTTTGGATATCGCCGGAGGGTCAGGCTTTGCGGAGGCGCTGAAGGCGGTGGCGGTGGGAGGCCGTGTCTCGTTGATTGGCGTGTTCGACGGGCTGGAGCTTGCGGGCTCTGCGCCGGACCTTCTTTTGAAGGCTCCAGTGGTTCAGGGTGTTTCGGTGGGCCACCGCCGGGCTCTGGAGGATCTGGTCCGTGCCGTAGATACCATCGGCCTTAAGCCGGTGATCGACAAACGCTACCAGTTTGAGGAAGCGGGTGAGGCCTTCGCCCATCTGGATCGTGGTCCATTCGGAAAAATCGTCATAGAGTTCTGAGGCCATGCGATGCGCCCTGGACACTTTCGGTGGCGGCAAGCGGTTGCTGGCATCCGACTGAGTTGCGGCTCGGCCCTAGATACGGCAACGCCTTCTTCAAAGGTGGCGTTGCTCTACATGCCGTGCGGCTGGCGGCGGCGTCTGCCTTCAAGTTGCAGGGTCCCCACCCGATCACCCCAGAACTCCCTTTCATGAGGGCGCCGGCTTAGTCTCTCCAAAAGAGAGAGCGGCAGATCACTTCCCTCTCTCTTGTCGCGGAATACCCCGTGGTTTTGCGAAGCTCACAAAGGTGGAGTATTTGGCGAAGGCTGGGCTCAATCCAACAGAACCAGAGCCTCAACTTCGAAAAGCATGCGGTCGACGGCGAGCTTGGGCACAGGAACTAGGGTCTGCGCAGGCAGCTTAGCACCGAACATCCGTGTCACGTTTTCGGTTAGCACGCCCAACTTTGACATATCGTGGTCGACCACGAAGACTGTCAATTTCACGACCTGGTCCAGCCGAGCCCCTAGCGCATCGATCACTGCAGCAAGGTTTGCGTATGCCTGTTCGACCTGTGTCGTGAAATCCTGCGAAAAGGCGCCGGTCCGGTCATGCCCGCCTTGCCCCGAGATGAAAGCCAAACGCGCGCTAGGAGCGATAACCGCTGTACTATAACCATCGGGCGTGGGGTCGTGCAGGTGGAAAGGGTTGACGATGATCGGCGTCTCGCTGGCGGTCCATGTTTGATTTCGCGGGGTCATATTCAATCTCCTTGTTGAGTTGCGATGACGCAGCTAGAGCAAATCGGTGCCAAGATTTGGCACTGAATGAGTTGGGGTGCTTAAATGAACATCCGTTTCCGACACGACGCCATCGTGCGCATCCTCCGGCGCAACGGAACCTCGACGGTTAGCGATTTGGCGGAGGAGGTTGGCGCCTCCAGGAGAACGGTCCTGCGGGATATTGGCGCGCTGCGAGACCAGGGTTTCCTCATCCGTTCCGAATCCGGCCGGGGTGGCGGGTTGCAGCTCGACCCGGAATCGGTACAAACCACCGCTCGTCTTTCGGTAACTGAGGTGTTCGCGCTCCTCATCAGCGTTGCAGCGATGCGCGCTGCCCGTACCCTTCCCTTCTCCGATCTCGCCGATGCGGGGCTTGCCAAGATTGAGAGGACATTGCCGGCAAATAAAGTTCGAGATCTGCGGCGCCTTCTCGACTGCCTTTACGTCGGACAGTTATCGTCAAAGCAGGAAATTTCGGATATTGGTCTGGTCGATTCCACGCTGCTGCCCTCTTTCGAAACGGCGTTTCTCCAACGGCTACATCTTCGGCTCCGCTACTGTGACGCCAAGGGAGCAGAGACTACCCGTGAAATCGAACCACAGGCCATGCTTATCCTTCCGCCGCTTTGGTATCTCGTGGGCTGGGATCCCGCCCGCGGCGATTTCCGCCACTTCCGCATGGACAGGATCCGCAAGCCTGAGATCGTGGAGGGCCCACAATTTCGTCGAAGACACGTGCCCTTCGAAGACGATGTGTGCCCTTACAACGACATGCCACGCTGAGTCCCAGAGCTGGGCTGGACCATTGAGCCATGGCGGGCAACAGGTTCGCAGAGAGCGTTGTCTCGATCTGGCCAATGGTTTCGTGGCATCCAGAGCATTCTTTGGGAATGGTATAGGCAAGTCTGGCGTCAAGCTCAGGGTCGATTATCCCATGAAACTGCATGAAGAGGGACAGGCCGTTTTTGACGAAGCCATGAGGAAGACGGCTGTGATTGCGACCCACCCATCACCAGGTAATCCATGGGCGGTCCTTATCCTTGCGGGCTACACTCTACACTCGGCGAGGAAGGCGGGTCGCGGCGACCATGGCTCCAATTGCCGCGACCGCGACCACGGCTCCAATCCATGCACCGTAGAAGCCCCAACCGAGAATCAGCCCGGCGAAGGCGGGCGAGATCACATCCGTTACCGCCACCAGTGCTTGACCTGTACCCATGACAATCCCTTGTCGTTCAGGGGGGACGTGGACAGACAGGGCACCAAGGTAGGTAGGTTTCGCAAGAGCGTCGGCTATGCTGATGCACAGGACGGCGAAGGCAAGAGCGGGAATTGTGCTGGCCAACCCAGCGGTGACGACACCTGTACCGATGAGCACGAAAATCAGGATGATCAGTTGGTGTTCCGATAGCGAGCGTCCGAGCCAACCGAGCAGAAAAAGCTGGACGAGGATGTTGATCGCGCCGTCCGCGGCGACGAGATAGCTGAACTCCCGCGCCCCAAGGGGATGGCCATCCCAAACAAACCTATCTGCGAGAAAATTGGGGAGTTGCGAAACATACATCCCGTAAGCGAAGAAGTGACACAACATAACAATAATGAGCACGCGCATCACCGGTGAGCTGGTCATTGCGCGCAGCGAAATCGTCTCCTGGTCAGCTTTTGCGGTGTGCGGTGACGCCGCTTTTGCTTGCTGAAGGCAGATGGTCGTCACGAGGAGCCCGCCCGCTGCGAGTAACAGAGCTAGATAGATCGGAGCAAGCAACGAGATTTCCGTCAAAACACTCGAAGCGCCCGCACCGACGATCGCACCGAGACCGAGGCTGGCGCTCACGATACCGATCGCCTGCCGGCGCGTCGCCACCGAGCTGTTATCCGCCGCATAGGCCGCCGCGGCCGAGAAGTTGCCAGAGGCGAAACCAAACAGAAAGCGTGCTAGAACGACCGTGCAAACGCTCTGCGCCAGAGCGAGCAGCAGCAGGCTGACAATCGCTATCGTCTGGCTCGCCAGAAGAACCCGCTTACGGCCAAACCGATCGGAAAGCTGGCCGAGCAGAGGCGACGCAGCCGACTGGCTAAGTGCTTCAGTGGAAAGCACCAGACCAAAAACGAACGGGCTTGCGCCCATCTCGCGCAAGTAGAACGGCAGAACGGGCAGAACCGCCCCGACGCCTCCAGCATAAAGGGTTACGATTGCAGACAGCGGCAGCATCAACCGCCAATCCAGCCGTTCGCACGCGCCATCCTTCTTCGGAAGATCCGTCTCGGCGTTCATCAAAGCGGCGCCTCAAGGCGAGCAAGACCAAGGCGAACTAGGTACCTCTCCAACTTCGTGCTCTGGGTGGCATCAAAGAAGGCCCCGATATAACCGTCAGGTCGGACCAGAACGCACTCCCCGGCTTCCATCGCATAGGCATCGCCTATGTGCCCCCATTGATCGATAACCTCGTCTTCAGGGCCGACCCGGTGGATATGAAGACCGGGACGTGAGGTTACCCCTTCGAGCATGGCACCGTGGACAAGAAGGGTCCAATGAGGTCCCTGGAAGAGTTGAAACAGTCGTGTCCGCTGACCGCCCGCACCTTTGAACGGCGCGTCCGGGGCGCGATCTCCCGGCTGCAGACGTCCACGCCGCTTGCCAATCTCGCGGAAAAGAAGGGATCCTGGATAACCAATGTCGAGCTGGTGCACTTCGCGGCCGCGGCGCATCTCACCTTTTTTTTGAGCATCGAGCAGACGGCTGGAAAGTCCGAGAACCGCTTCTGCAACAGGGCGGCGCTCCTCCTCGTAGCTGTCGAGGAGGCGACCCGGCGCACCCTTGAGCACTGCGGCTAACTTCCAACCGAGGTTATAGGCATCCTGGACGCTAGTATTCAGACCCTGCCCCCCCGTCGGCGGATGGATGTGAGCGGCGTCGCCCACCAAGAGAGCGCAACCAACCCGGTACCGGTCCGCAAGCCGGGCGTTCATCATATATGCTGATGCCCAATTTACGGAACGCACTTGAACATTGAGACATCCCGTTCGCTCGCCAATCATTCCTTGGAGGCCGTCTGCTGAAAGATCGAAATCCCCCTCAAGTGGAATAGGTGCCTGAATCTGGAAAAGAGATGTTCCGGCAAGCGGGCAGATATGAACCATTTTTGCCATGTCGCCCTGATTGAACTGGTGCCAGGCGTTGCGGCTCAATCCTGTCAGCACGACGTCTGCTACTACCGCACGTGCGCCAAGCGTCTTGCCCGCGAAATTGACCCCCAGAGCGCCACGAACAAAGCTTCGACCGCCATCCGCTCCGACGAGATAGCGGATACGAACTTTCTTCTCGCCGTCCGGCCCCGAAATCCACGCGACAACGCTGTGTTCGTTTTGTTCAAACTTGCGAAGCTGGAATCCAAATTCGACCTGATGCCCAAACTCACACAATCGCTCTCGCATAATCCTTTCGGTGACAAACTGCGGGATCATCAGCGGAATGTGGTAGGGTTCTGCAGGTGTCGGATCAGCCCCTTCGATCGGGTTCTTCTCGGAATAAGAGCCGTTCTCGTGGTATTGCCGCAGCGGGGGATAAACGCCGCCGGCTGCAACGACCTTGTCGAGTATTCCAAGGTCCTCGAAAATCTCCTGTGTCCTCGGCTGAACCCCCTTGCCCCGGGAGCCTGGAAACGGCCCCTCCATCTTCTCGATCAGCCGAAAGGATATACCCCTTCGCGCAAGGTCAATTGCTAACGTAAGGCCAGCCGCTCCCGCGCCGCAGATGAGCACATCTGCGGCAAAATGATTTGCCATGTCGATCTCCTTATGTGTATTATTCACATAAATCAGATTTGGGAATTCGTCAATGAATAATGTGAAAAATACACATATCGGGAGGCGCCAGATACGCGAACTCCACGAAGCGATGATCGATATCATCACCCTCATGAACCGCCCTCAGCGTGACGAGCAGATGGTGCGGGAGGCGGGTATCGCGCTCGACCGGGCGCTCTTTCCGCTGCTTGTCGGCATCGAGCGGCGGGGACCGATCGGCATAGTGGAACTTGCCGACGGAACCGGACGCGACTACAGCACCGTCAGCCGCCAAGTGACCAAGCTTGAAAGCCTTGACCTCGTCGAACGCAGGCAGAGCGCCACCGACAAGCGCGTCAGCGAGGTCGTTGTCACAACGAAAGGCAAGGCGATGACCGACAAGATCGATGCAGCTCGAGAAGAGCTCGCTCGTTCAATCTTCAGAAATTGGGACCAGCACGACGTCAATGAACTCATCCGGCTCATGCGTCGGTTTGCCGATGCTGTAAATAAGGCGCCGGAGGCCGCTGAAGATCCCGGGGGCGCCCAATGACCGCCCCCGCTTTAGACCAGCATCCAAGCAAACTAACCACGTGAAGCTCCATCGAGACCGCGCCCCAGGCCCTACTCATACCCTCTTGGGCCCCGCCATCGCGGCTGCACCCAACTTTCCGGCGCAGCGATCCCGCTTGGGGGAAGTGGATCACTCCGCAAGCGAGCAATGCGGATCTGCTAAACAGAGCTCACCAAGCCTTGAGCCTCGCAGAGGGGGACTGGCGGTGATGGCAGACCGACGGGATCTCATTACCCGCCAGCAACGGTGGGGAAGCAGCGGCAATCATTTGTTGCGCACAAGGCATTTCCCAGGCTTGGCAGACATGCGCGGCAGGCGGTCGGCGGACAGGCAGACCGCCGCGGCGAGGACCATCAGGGCCATGCCGATAAATCTTAGCGGTTCAGCGGGTTCGTTAGCGAAGACCACGCCGACTAAGACCGCAATCGCAGGAGACACGAAAGCGAAGCTGCCTGCCCTCGCAGGACCGATGTCCCGCAGGAGCTGCATATAAATACTGTAGCCGAGGAGCGAGCCGAAGATGACGAGAAAAAGCCACCCCCCCACCGCTTGCCATTCCCAAGGTGTGACCAGGCTTTCGGCCGACCGAGGTTCTATTGCCAAGGAGATAAACAGCAACACGCTCCCGCCGATCAGCGTCGTCAATCCGGAAAGGCGCGCGCTGCCGTAGTTCGATATCAAAGGTTTTGACAGCACAGATCCCCACGCCGAGGAAATGGCCGCCCAGGCGATGGCCACCAGCCCGAGCAATGGCAAACCTGTCTCAATCCCAGCCAGATCTACAGAGGGCGCAAAAAGAAGGCCAAGGCCGCCACCTCCAAGCAGCATCGCGAAAGCGCGAACGCCATTCCAATGCTCCTCTCCCAGAGCGATGCCGAATGCAAGCAGGGCAAGCGGCGTCAGCGACATTTCCAGAACCGCTGCGGTGCCTGAAGGCACGAACTGCATACCCCAGAACAGGGGCCCGTAGCAAAGCGTGATCATCAGAAGGCTGACGAAGAGGAGGCGTGTCTTGTCTGCCCTAGCGAAGGCACTTCTTTGTCCTCTTGACCATGCCAGTGCGATGAGAACAGCGCCCGCCACCATGAATCGCGTTGCGGCAAACATCATCGGGGGAACAGTTTCAACACCGAGCTTGACCGCAATCCAGGTCAGCCCCCATACGAAGCATAAAACGCCGAATTTCAGGAGATTGCGCGTCGACGACATGGTCCAGCCTTGCCTTGGTAACGGTTAAAATACATATATACCGTTACAACCTTCTTCTTCGGGAGTTGTTCCAGGGATGGCCAATTCGACAGCTGACATGCGCCTGAGCGGCGGTCATCCGGCACTTGAGCTCGCCAATACCGTTGACAGCAGGCGTGGCCGCTGGGGGCCAGATCTTCTGCGGTCATTCGAGGATCTGCTTGTTCTGGCAGAGCGGCTCGACCTGATCGATCGAAAAGCGGCGTTGCGTCTTCGCAAGCAGGCGGAGAACGATCTGACGAAGGCGGCTGCAGCGCATGCAGACGCTCTTGCATTGCGTGAATCAATACATCGGCTCTTTCTGTCTGAGGACGTCGCGACGTCCTACCCGATCGATGATCTGCGTTTGGTAGAGGATCACGCACGACGCGGTCGAGCCCATCAGGTACTTGCGGAAAAGGGAGCCGGTTATGCATGGACCTTACTTCTTGACGACCTCCCCCAACTGGCTCAGCTCTTTGCTATCAAGGCTGTAGATCTGTTGATTGAGCGGGATCGGAGACGAGCAGTGCGAGAATGCAAGGGCAGCAATTGTGGATGGCTTTTTATCGATCATTCCAAGAGCGGAAGAAGAATGTGGTGTTCAGACGCGACGTGCGGCAGCCACGCTCGCATCAAACGCTTCCGATCCCGGCTGAAAGGCCATTAGGTGTTGCCTCACCGAGGCCACTCCTGCAAAAGGTCCTACGGCTCCGCCGGGCAACGGACAATCGTTATATTGGGCATTGTTTGGCTAACCCGAAAGCTAGTAGCAATCGCCGCTCCTCGGATGTTGCTGTCTGTATCACCTCGCAACCATCACTGAATTGCCTATTGGAGAGGAATCTGCGCTCTCTTCAAACGGGAGTCACGAGGAACAGGTTCGGTTCGCGGCTGGCTCCCCTTCGGCCGCTGCGCCGATGTAGATTCTGCGTCGGATCGTTGGTACGTGCCGTCGGCTAGGCTATGAGTGTCTCGTAACAAACAAGGGGCTTGGGACCTATGCAGCGCATTGTCTTGTTTTCCGGTGGCACCGCGTGCCGCGCAATCAACATCGCGCTTTCCCATAGAAAGGTCCACCTGACCCGGATCGTCCCTGCCTGGGACAGCGGTGGCAGCTCAAAACTGATCCGGGAAAAGCTCGGCGTCCTGTCTGTGGGGGACGTCCGGCAGGCTCTGATGACCATGGCTCACGGTGAGCACTGCTCGGGTGACGTGGTCAGGATTTGCAACACCCGCATTTCAGCTTCCTGTACGCTCAACGAAGCCAGACAAGAATTTCAGTTCTATGCCGAAGGACGTCATCTTCTATTGGAGCGGATGGAGCCGGGCCTACGCGGCGCGATCCTAAACTATCTGCGGACGTTTGCTTCGGCGGTGGGCAATGAGTTCGATTACAGAAGCGGCAGCATAGGCAACTTTATTCTCACCGGGGCGAGCATTGCTCATAACGGCGACATCAACACCGCAATTTTCGTGTTCCGTAAGCTTTGCGGCATTGATGGGAATGTCTGGCCATCTTCGCTTGATAATGATCTCGTATTGTCCTGCACCCTTCAGAACGGTGAACAGCGTTCGCCACAGGACGCCGTCACCAAACTGTCCGAACCTGATGCAATGATTGGCATCGATGATATCCAACTAACGGACGAAAATGGAAATCCGCCATCAGCCAACAATGCTGTTATTGAAGCCATCGAGAGCGCCGACCTGATCGCTTTTGGTCCCGGCAGCTTCTACACCAGTATCCTGCCTCACCTTCTTGTTAGCGATGTTGTCGATGCGGCGGAGCGTGCTCAACGTCCGGTGCTGATGATAGGCAACATCTTGCAGTGTCGAGAAACAATGGGCATGACGCTGAACGAAATGATCACTCAGTTTATCGGCCGGTGGCAGCGTGTCAGCTTGTCAAAAACCGCTCCTTCCCTGCGGGTTCTCGCCAATCGGATTTTGCACCCTTTTGATAAAGTTGTCGGCGGATATCCGTACCTTGTGGCACACTCTCCGCCTCAGGGGAGCGGCTATATCCTCATCAATGGTGAGTTTGAGGATGCATGGGCCTGGGGGCAGCACGATGGTGATCTGGTTGCCGATCAGATCCTCGGCCTGGCATCGCAACGGGAGTCATGAGATGTTTGAATACCTGCCTCTCATAAACGAGATGCGCGTCGGGCAAGGCTTCTGGTCGGTGGAGGAGACAGTCCTACTGTCGCAGCAGGGCATCACCATCATGGATCCTTTCTCCACCTTGGTCTCCAAACGTGCTCAGCTTTCGGAGGGCGTCTTGATTTGGCCCAATGTAACCATTTCGGTGGGCTCGGGAGGCAGCCTTAGCATTGGCTCCAAGACCGTTCTTTACAGCGGAGTACGTGTTGACGCGGATAATGGATCGGTTGAAATTGGATGCCGGGCTGAACTGGGGCAATTGGGAGGGTTTACCATTCTGGCCCCAGGGGTTGCAGATCTTATTACCATCGGTGACGAGGTTCGCCTGAATGGCGGCGGATCGATTGCCTTCAAGGCTGCGATTGGCAATGGGGCGCAGGTGTTAGGCCCGATTAACGTCCAGCACTGCAAGCTCGGAGGCGGAGGTTCTTACCGAGAACCTGACCCTGATAAACGGGGCGGAGTGTTGAAGGGATGCGGAGTAGCCCGCCATCTCGAAATTGCGGCTGGCATGGTCATCCAAGCGTTTGGTGATTTTGGACAGGCCCCTTCGCGTCCGCAGACGTTCTTCCACCCGAAACCCTAGCAAAGCACCCGATATTCCCTGCTGGATCCATTCGACGCCCACAAGAGGTTGAACAATCCTTAGCGTCGATCCAACTCAAGGAGGTGAGCGATAGAGGTCCTTGAGGTTTGAAAATTTCCTCCGCCTCGGGCAACCTGCACCGAGTTCGAACGCCACTGTGGCCAGCCCTCGGCTGAAAGTTCTTCAACCTGCGGGGCGTCAAAGGGATCCGGCTCCCGAGATCTCGAGAGCGTTCGCGAGGTGATCGCCGCCTCCAGCCCCTCGGATGACATGCTCGATTATCCAACGAGTTCGAAAACGCCGATCGCCATTCTGCTCGTCTAAAGCGACTGCCCGCTTCCCGAAAAAGCGGGCACTGCGTGCGATGGGTCAGAGGTCGCTGATGCGGGCGCTGGGAATGTCCTTCAAGCTCGGACGGATCCCTAGAATTGGGCATCTCTTGCGACAAGAATGCGAAGGCCGCCGGTCGCTTCAAAGCCGACCCGCCGGGCAGAGTCCAAGGCACGTCCCGACGCATACCCAACAATGGGGAGGCCGTGGCTTATCGACGAAACCGCCGCGGTCGCCTCGTGAAATGTATCAGGCGCGCCAGGCAGAGAGAACACATTGGAGATACCGACGCAATCGCTTGAGGTATTGGCGATGCATCCGGCGACGAACGAGCTTGCTACCCTTTTCCCGAAAAAAACGATATCCGGACGCTGCATCATCGTTTCGCTGAACATGCGGATCTGTGTGGGTGACCCAGACCGTTTCCATGCATCTTCCCACTGCTCTAGGTCCAGCGGACTTTCAATTCTAACCCAATTTGTTGCGGGAGGATTGGCCGCAGCAGGCTTCCATATCCATGAGGCCTCGAACAATACCTCGAACCCGTTGTCGCCCACATCGAACTCGCGGAAGCTGTCTTTGAAACCAACTTTTCCCTCGAATGTCCCAGCGATGCTGCGGAGTAGCAATAGGATCTCGCTCAGGTGATTTTCAGACAGCACCGTTAAGTTGGAGTAGTAGGGCGGCGGCGTGTCTTTTCCGACGAAGGCGTAGGGCAACCTTTCATAGTGCAGACCCCGCGATCGGAACATCGCCTCATAGATGTCGGCATTGTTGTTTGCAGCCATGATGGCTCGTTCGTCATAGGCCATAGTGCCTCTCTTCGCGTTCGAACTTCACATCTTTGATCTTGCGCTCTTGCACTGAATTTCAGTGCCCTCGCCTTGAACGCGCATAAACCAGCTGCGCGCGTTTTTGGTTGAATATCAATGAAAATTCCTGCTCTTCACCTTCAGCGTATCAAAATGAAGGTCAGGCACGAATAGGTCCCGCGGGCTTACAACCGGCTTCGGCTTAGCGCGTGGATCTGGACCACCACCACGGGCAAACTCATCACCCCGACCCGTCGGCAGTTTGAACTCTTGATCGCGATCTGCAAGGCCCAACAGGTCGCCAGACAGGTGGAACAGCTGCTGGGCGATAAGATGGACGACCTCGCCCAGAGCGCATCGCGGCGCTCAAGTTTCAGCGACGGTAGAAAGGCGGCGGCCTTGGCAAGCTGGACAAGCGGCGCATAAAACATGGGGTAATCGCGGCGCGATCGTCCCTGGCCATTTTATAAAATGACTGCTGGCGAGGGTGGTTGCCCCCGATAAGATGGAAAAACGGGCTCTCGATTGGAACCGGGCCCAAACATCGAACGGAGAGCAACCATGTATCAGTATATCGGCCTGGACGTTTCATTGAAAGATACTGCGATCTCGATCCGACAGGATGGGAAGCGGATCTGGCGTGGAAAATCCCCCTCGGATCCCAAGCTTTTGGCGCAGCTGATCCGCAAGCACGCCCCGAACGCCAGACGCGTCGTATTCGAGACGGGACCGCTGTCGACCTGGTTCTATCACGCCCTGACGGCCGAGGGGATGCCAGCGATCTGCATTGAAGCGCGGCACGCGCAAAAGGTATTGGACGAGACGCTCAACAAGACAGATGCCAATGATACGGATGGCTTGGCGCAACTGGCCGAAACCGGCTTCTACAAGGCCGTCCGGGTAAAGGCGTTCGACAGCATGCTGACACGCACGCTGGTTGCGGCTCGCAATCAGCTCCTGAGCATCTCGACTCAACTTAGCAACCAGATCCGCGGCCTGATGAAGACCTTCGGTCTTATCATCTCCAACGGAAGAGGTCGGGTGTTCGATGGCAATGTGAGGGAACTCCTGGACGGAAATGAGGGTCTGGCCAAGATCATATTGCCTCTGCTTGATGCGTGGCGCGACATACGCAAGCGCGCGGCCGAACTTGATCGCCGGCTGCTCGCCGTGGCCCGCGAGAGCCAGACTACGCAGCTGTTGATGACGATTCCGGGCATCGGCGCCGTCACCGCCGTCTCCTACGTCGCAGCGATTGAAGATCCAGAAAACTTCAAAACGTCGCGCTCAGTTGGTGCCCGGCTCGGGCTGACAAGGCGGCGCTACCAGTCAGGTGAGGTCGACTATGACGGTCACATCTCGCGACGAGGCGACAATCACCTGCGTGGACTGTTGTACGAAGCAGCGACCGTGGTCCTCACGAGAACGAATTCCAAGAGCGAGAGCAGACTCAAAAGCTGGGGGCTTAAACTGCGTGAGCGGTTGGGCTTCAAGCGCGCCGCGGTGGCGGTTGCCCGAAAGCTTGCGGTCATCATGCACAGCATGCTCAAGACCGGAGAAGTGTTCAACCCATTGGCTGGCGCCACAGCATAAACAAAGCGCCAGCCTTCTTCCTCAGCGCATCAAATTTGATTTGAGGCACTGAGCGTCCCTGCTGCGGACGTGGGTTAGATCATTCCGTTCTGGGGGCTGCAGCTCATTCGAGACTGCGCATAAAACATAGGAAGATCTGCCTGCGAAACCCATCATGCGGCGGCCACGTGTCGACCGCGGAGACAACCCTGCTCCCGGCACAGGATCGCTCTGAAGACGACATCGCCGCTGAGGAGGGCGATCCAAACAATCATTTGCACCGAGCTGCCTGTTCCGCAACCCGGCACGGATGCCGAATGGCCAGTGCCGTCTTGACGAATGGGCTGCGATTAGACAACCCCATTGGTTGCGAATTCAGCAGCGCCGTACAGAAGACATCCGGGTAGTGGCACTTCACATAATTGGAGGCATAAGCGATGAGCGCGAACGACGCCGCATGGGATTCCGGGAACCCGTAGCTGCCGAATCCTTCGAGCTGGAAGAACGTCTTTTCGGCGGATTCGGGTGAGTAGCCGTTCCTCACCATTCCCGAAACCAGCTTTTCCTTGAACCGCGAAACGCCACCGGTGAACTTGAAGGTCGCCATCGACTTGCGGAGCTGGTCGGCCTCCCCGCCGGTAAAACCGGCGCAGACCATCGCCAACCGCATAGCGCTCTCCTGGAACAATGGCACGCCGAGCGTCTTGCCAAGCACCGCCTCAAGTTCTCGTGTCGGGTATTCGACCGGTTCCCTACCCTCACGCCTTCGCAGATAGGGATGCACCATGTCGCCTTGGATCGGCCCGGGCCGGACGATCGCGACCTGTACAACGAGATCGTAGAAGGTACGCGGTTTTAGACGCGGGAGCATTGCCATCTGCGCCCGGCTTTCGATCTGGAAGGTGCCGAGCGTGTCTGCCCTGCGGATCATCGCATAGGTAGCGGGATCCTCCTGCGGGACTTTCGCCAGATCGAGATCATCGTTCTTATGATCGCGGATCAGATCGAAGGTTTTTGCCATGCAAGTCAGCATGCCGAGCGCCAGCACATCGACCTTCATGAACTTCAGTGCTTCAACATCGTCCTTGTCCCATTCGATGATCTGCCGGTCCTTCATCGTCGCCGGCTCGATCGGCACCAGATCATCGAGCCGATCATGCGTGAGGACGAAACCACCGGGGTGCTGACCTAGGTGACGGGGCGCACCCATCAACTGCTGCGCCAGTTTCAGGGTCAACACCAGACGGCGATCATCCGGATTGAGATTAACTTCCCGGACAGCGGCCAGGCCTGCATTGCCGGAACCCGCATCCTCGCCCCCGAAAGCAGGCTGGAAGAAATCGAAGTGTGGTTGAAGCAGGCCGCTGCGGCCTTCCGGGTCGGCGATCCCGCCGACCGCGACGTGAGGATCGGGCCTATGGTGAGCCGGAAGCAGTGGGATCGCGTGCAGAGCTATATCCGGCTCGGGTTGGAAGAAGGCGCCACGCTCCTGTCTGGTGGCGATGGACGGCCCGATGATCTCGCCCGGGGCTGGTTCATCCGCCCGACGATCTTCACAGGTGTGCGCAACGACATGAGGATCGCGCGCGAGGAGATTTTCGGGCCGGTCCTCGTTGTCATTCCATATCGCGACGAGGACGATGCCATCGTGATCGCAAATGATACCGACTACGGCCTCCAGGCCCATGTTTTCGTCCGACATCGGCCATGCGAAGAAGGCCGCCGAGCAGATCGTGGCCGGCCGTGTCATCATCAACGGCGCACCACACGAACCACTGGCCCCTTTCGGCGGCTTCAAGCAATCCGGCTTCGGCCGGGAATTCGGCATCTTCGGTCTCGAGGCATTTCTCGAACCCCGAGCCGTGCTGGCCTGACGACATCTGACATGGCCAAAATCGCATTGGTCACCGGCGCCAACAACGGACTTGGCAGGGGCCGCCGGCCGACTGGGGCGGTTTGGGAAGGTTTCATTTAGGAAGCCAGGGCTTCGATCGCAGGCGCGGCGGCAGACGAGCCGGCTACTGGGGCGCTGCCTTTGTCGCCACGCTGGCCACCCTGCCCGACGGTGGTCCGCCCGGCAGCTTATTCAAAGATGCAGGGATCCCCTCGAGGAATATCAGGTGATCAGGAGCTCGGATCGAGGAGCCGATTGCCGATCGATCAGGCGACCGTCAGCGCCACATTGATGTTGCCGCGGATCGCTTTGGAATAGGGGCAGGTATGATGAGCTTCCTCGACCAGCGACTGGGCGACGTCGCGCTCGATGCCCGGCAGGCTTACATTCAACCGCGCCTGCAGGCAATAGCCACCCTCAGCCGTTCCGAGATCGACCTCGGCGTCGACGGCCGCGCCTTCGGGTAACCTAATCTTGCGCTTGCCAGCCGCGATGCCGATGGCGCCAAGAAAGCAGGCCGACCAGCCGGCGGCGAAAAGCTGTTCTGGATTAGTGCCGGGCTTGGTGCTGCCGGGAGGCGAGAGCTTGATGTCGAGTTCGCCGTCGCTGCTCTTCGAGAAGCCGTCGCGGCCGCCGATCGTATGGGTTTTGCCGGTATAGAGAACTTGGTCGATCTGGGTCATGGGATCACTCCTTGCTGGTTCGCATTGTGCGACGTGTTGACAGGCAGTGATTTGGCGCCACAGCGTATCGCCGATGTTTCAAAAAGGGCTCGAATTGTGTCGGAATGTAGCGCCCGCTCGCACCGATACGTTCCAACACCGAAAAGCCCCTGAGGGCTTTGGCTTGATCAGCGGATAACGACTTCGGCCGCCAGGCCGCCGCCCTCTCTGTTGTAGAGGCGGATTGATCCGCCAAGCGCGGTCGCCAGCTGCTGGGCGATGGCGAGACCGAGACCGGTGCCGCCGGTTTCCCTGTTGCGGGATTGTTCGAGTCGGTAGAAAGGCTGCATCGCGGCCTCAAGCTGATCCTCGGGGATACCCGGGCCGCGATCCATCACCGTAATAGCGATTGCATCACCACGTCTTTCGAGGCCGACCTCCGCCGAGCCGGCAAATTTCAGAGCGTTGTCGATGAAGTTGGTTAGGATACGGCGCAGCGCATGCGGCTTGGTCTGGACCGGACCTTCGGCCGAACCGGTGACGGTAACCGCCTTGCCGATATCCTGGTAATCGTAGACCATGCTTTCCACAAAAGAGGCGATTTCGATGCGGGAGACCTTTTCGACATTGCCATGCGCGCTGCGTGCATAGGCGATGCCGTCCTGCACCAGCCGCTCGATCTCGCCGAGATCGCGGACCAGCTTGCCTTTCTCGGTCGATTCATCGGCCATTTCAGCGCGCAGCTTCATACGGGTGATCGGCGTCTGGAGGTCATGCGAGATTGCAGCGAGAATCTGCACCCGCTCTTGGAGATAATGAGCGATGCGCTCGCGCATGGCATTGAACGCGCGCGCCGCATGCGCCACTTCGCTCGGCCCCTCCTCATTCATCGGCACGCCGTTGCGGTTTGGATCGAGCGCGTCGGCCGCCGAGGCAAGTAGAGCGAGGGGGCGCGTCGCGAGCCGCACGGCAAGCCAGACGCAGAGGATGATCAGCGCCATCTGGACTGCAAGCACATAGGGCAGCCATTCGGCGATCGGCATCACACCACGCGGCGTCACGTCGAGTGTCAACGGCGAACCATCGCTCAGCGTGAGATGGGCCTGAAGACGGGGGCCTTGCCCGGGAATTGACTCGACCCTTATCGCGAATTTGTGCCCGGCCGCTTCCTCGATCCGGCCCGCAATCTCCTTCGCCCTGGCAGAGAGATCGGGCACGCCCGGATCACCCGGACCCAGCACGACACGGTAGCTGCCCCGGCTCAGTCGGTCCAGCCAGTCCGGCCTCTCATTGGCCGGCAGACGGTCGAGGATGGCGATGGAGGTCGCGACATCAGTCTCCAGCGTACCGAGCATGACCGCCTTGGCGGACATGTAGCGCTCCAGAAACAGGATGCTGAAAGAAAGCCCGTAGGCGACCAGAAGGCCGGCGAACAGAATGAGGAAGAGTCGCGACCGGAGCGATCCCGGCCAGAGACGGAAAGCCGTCATTGCCGCGGCTCCGAAATCTCGACCGGAACGGAGAAGACATAGCCTTCGCTGCGCACCGTCTTGATATAGGTGGGCTCTCGCGCATCGTCGCCGAGCCGCTGGCGGAGCCGGCTGACCATCAGATCGATCGAGCGGTCGAAGATTTCGGACTCGCGGCCCTGCGTCAGGTTCAGGAGCTGGTCGCGGTTGAGCACGCGCTGCGGATGATCGATGAAGACGCGGAGCATGCGATATTCCGCGCCACTCAGCGCCACCTCGGTGCCTTGCTTGTCGATCAGGTGACGGCCGATGGTATCGAGCTGCCAGTCACCGAAAGTCAGCAACTGGCCAGCCTCCGAAATCTGCAGGTTCGGCGGCAGCATGCGTGTGCGCCGTAGTACAGCCTTTATGCGGGCAAGCAGCTCGCGGGCGACGAAAGGCTTCGGCAAATAGTCGTCCGCGCCCATTTCTAGGCCGATGATCCGGTCCGTCTCGTCGCTGCGCGCCGTCAGCATCAGGATCGGCGTCGTCTTGTGCTTGCCGGCCCGCAGCTCGCGGGTCAGCACGAGGCCGTCATCGCCGGGCATCATCACGTCGAGCACGATGATATCGACCGTATTGGCCTCAAGTAACTTGCGCATCTGCCGGCCGTCTGCGGCGACGGTGGCGCGCAACCCGTTCTTGGTCAGGTATGCCGAGACCAGTTCGCGGATCTCGCCGTCGTCATCGACGATCAGGACGTGGTCGACATGTTCCATCAGGATATTCCGGACTGCTTATGATTTCTGGCAGGCCTCAGGGCCCGCCTCTCCTTAGACTTTCCCGCGCGCCGCGCGAAGAGGCAAGCGCGTCACAAACGCGCCACATCGAGCACGGCCTGAGCAAATTCGCGCGGCGCCTCCTGCGGCAGATTATGGCCGATGCCGCCGGTGATCGGCCGGTGCTGATACTTGCCGGTGAACTTTGTGGCATAGACTGCCGGATCCGGATGCGGCGCGGCGTTGGCGTCACCCTCCATGGTGATTGTGGGCACGGAAATCTTAGGGCCCATTGCAAGCTTTTCCTCACAGGTATCGAAGCGCGCCTCGCCCTCGACCAGGCCGAGGCGCCAGCGATAGTTATGGATGGTGATCGCCACGTGGTCAGGATTATCGAGCGACTTGGCCGAACGTTCGAAAGTCGCATCATCAAACTGCCAGCTCGGCGATGCCGTTTGCCAGATAAGGCGGGCAAATTCGCGGGTGTTGGCTTCATAACCCAGCCGGCCGCGCTCGGTGGCGAAATAGAACTGGTACCACCAGGCAAGCTCCGCCTTGGGCGGCAGCGGCCTGGCATTGATCGTCTGGCTGCCGATCAGGTAACCGCTTACGGAGACGAGGGCACGGCAGCGTTCGGGCCAAAGTGCGGCAATGATGTCGGCCGTGCGTGCACCCCAATCGTAGCCGGCGATGATCGCCGAAGAAATGTCGAGCGCGTCCATGAGCGCGATCATGTCGACGGCGAGCGCCGATTGCTGGCCGTTACGTGGCGTCGCTTCCGAAAGGAAGCGCGTGGTGCCATAGCCGCGCAGATGCGGCACGATCACACGATAACCTTCGGCCGCGAGAACAGGCACGACATCGACATAGCTGTGGATGTCGTAAGGCCAGCCGTGCAGCAGCAGCACGGCCGGACCATCCTGCGCACCAGCCTCGACATAACCGACTTCGAGATCGCCGGCCTTCACGCTCTTCAGGGCCTCGAAGCCGTTATGGCCGCCAGCTGCGGTCGCCGCGATGATGGTCTTGCTCGGAGCGGTGTGGGCGGGGGTCGGAAGGCCGAGCCTCACGGCGGCAACGCCCAGGGCGGCCACGCCGAACAGGCGGCGGCGTTCGAGATTGATTTCAGCGATCATCGGTCTCTCCACAGGTTGGAACACGATGAGGAAATAGCCGGTCGCATGTATCCTTCTTATGTCCGCCGCCGCCCGATTTGTATCGCTGTGTAGCGGTCAGGATCGGCGGCTACACAACGATACATTTCGACCGGTCGTTAGACACATCCCGGATACCTCGCCCCAGGCAAATGCATCTCGTTACCTGGGCCGGTCGCACCTGCCCTATCGGCAAGGCATTCAAAGGAAACGACGATGACGCTCCTGGTCATAGCCTATCTCGGAGGTGTGCTGACGATCCTCAGCCCCTGCATCCTCCCCATCCTGCCCTTCGTCTTCGCGCGCGCCGGGCAACCCTTCTTTAAGAGCACGCTGCCGATGCTGGCAGGCATGGCCGTGACTTTTGCAGGCATAGCTACCCTGGCTGCGGTCGGCGGCGACTGGGCGGTCCATGCCAATGAATATGGCCGGCTCGGCGCACTGGCCCTGCTCGCGATTTTCGGCCTCAGCCTGCTCTCGCCTCACATCGCAACAATCATCACGAGACCTGTGGTCGATCTCGGTGCGCGGCTGACCTCCATGGCCGGCGATCCAGCCGCGCCGACCGTCGCGGGCTCCGCACTGCTCGGCATTGCGACCGGTCTGCTTTGGGCACCCTGCGCCGGTCCGATCCTTGGTCTCGTGCTCACGGGTGCAGCGCTTCAGGGCGCCAATCTCCAGACGACATTTCTGCTGCTCGCCTATGCCGCGGGTGCCGCGACCTCACTCTCTATCGCCCTCTTCGCCGGCGGGAGAGTGTATGCCCGGATGAAGCGGTCTCTGCATCTGAGCGAACGGCTGCGGCAGGGCCTTGGCGTCGCCGTCCTCGCCGGCGTAGCCGTCATCGCGCTAGGTGCCGACACCGGCTCGCTGGCCCGCCTGTCCTATGCAAGTACCTCGGTGTTCGAGCAGGCGGTGCTCGACCGGTTCCACCCCCGACAATCCTCGCTCGTCGCCAGCAATTCTGTGGTCATGACCGAGGCATCCGGCAAGCAACCCTTCGTCAGCGACTTGCCGATCGAAGGGCGCGCCCCGGGCCTGGACGGCGCTATTGAATGGCTGAACTCCCAGCCGCTCACCGCTGCCGACCTTCGTGGCAAGGTCGTCCTCGTCGATTTCTGGACGTATTCCTGCATCAACTGCATACGCACCGTCCCCTATGTTCGCGCCTGGGCGGAGAAATACAAGGACCAGGGTTTGGTCGTCATTGGCGTGCACGCCCCGGAATTTGCTTTCGAGAAGCAGGTCGACAATGTCCGCAAGGCGGTCGCCGATTTCGGCATCCGCTACCCCGTCGCCGTCGACAATGACTACCGCATCTGGCGCGCCTTTGAGAACAGCTACTGGCCAGCCCATTACCTGATCGATGCTAAGGGGCAGCTGCGCTACCGCCATTTCGGCGAGGGCAACTATGCCCAGACAGAGCAGGCGATACAGGACCTGCTGCGTGAGGCCGGAGACAAGATAGCCGCGGAAGCGACCGTCGCCCCCGACGCCAAGGGTGCGGAGATGGCTCCGGACCTAACCAATCTCGGCTCCGGTGAGACCTATCTCGGTTACCAACGCGCCGCCGGCTTCGTTTCGCCTGAAGGCATCCTATCAGACACCTCCCGGGATTACACCGTCACCAAACCCGGCCTCAACGAATGGGGCCTGTCCGGAAGCTGGACCGTCGGCGCCGAGAAGGCCGTGCTCGACAAGGCCTATGGCAGCATCGCCTACCGCTTCAGCGCCCGCGATCTGCACCTGGTGCTCGGCCCCCGCGCCGACGGCAAGCCGGTCCGCTTCAAGGTGACCATTGACGGCAAAGCGCCGGGCGCAAGCCACGGCGCCGACACCGACGTCGACGGCAACGGCAAGATCGACAAGACCCGCCTCTACCAGCTCGTCCGCCAGGAGGGCGAAATCAAGGCTCGCAATTTCGAGATCCGCTTTCTCGACCACGGCGTCGAAGCCTATGCCTTTACCTTCGGCTAGGCGCTCACTTCCCTAACGACCACCACGCAACCAAAGGAGAGAACAACATGGTTCGCATTTCCACCTTCGCCGTCGTCTTCTTCACCAGCGCCATCGCCTTAGCAGCCCAGGCCGCCGAGGTCCGCAATATTGTCATAGTGCACGGCGCCCTCGCCGATGGCTCCGGCTGGCGCAGGGCCACCGAGATCCTTGAGGATCGCGGCTACAATGTCACCATCGTCCAGCAGCCGATCACGTCGCTGGCCGACGATGTCGCCGCGACCAAGCGAGTGCTCGACCTGCAGACGGGTCCGACCCTGTTGGTCGGTCACAGCTATGGCGGCATGGTGATCAGCGAGGCCGGCAACCGGCCCGATGTTGCGGGCCTGGTCTATGTGGCGGCCTTCCAGCCGGACAAGGGCGAGAGCCTCATCGGGCTCGCTAGCTCCAAGCCTGCCGGCGGCATGAATATCCGCGAGACCAAGGACGGCCAATATCTCTATATCGACCCGGCCGCCTTCCCCAACGACTTCGCAGCGGACCTGCCAAGAGAGGAAGCCGCCTTCCTCGCCCGTAGCCAGGTCTTCGCGGCGAAGAAGGCCTTCACGGCCCAGGCCAGCGATCCGGCCTGGAAAGTCAAAAAGAGCTGGTCAGTGGTTGCGATCCGCGACCGTTCGATCAATCCTGAACTCGAGCGGGATATGGCCAAGCGGGCCGGAAGCCAAATCATCGAAATCGAAGCCAGCCACGCCGTCTTCGCGTCTCAACCGGAGAAAGTCGCCGACGTCATCGATGAGGCGGCCCTGGTGCTTTCGAAGTAGCAGTATCGCGCGCTCAGCGCTCTTTCCGCCGGGTTCGGGTGCTTCGTGACGACGCTCATGTATGATATTCGCCTTGGCTCGAACCGTCGGCTGGCGTGCCCATTTTGCTTGAGCAGGTGGAAAGCGGCCAGCCATCCGCCCACGCTCAGGTTACAAGGGAACGATCCAAACTTGAGAAGGGCGAACGGGCCAGAATTTCGCCCGGCTGAGCAAAACCGACGAAGGTCTTTGACCGATATGAATCTGCGACCGGCTCGTTCGTCATACCTCAAACCGAGGTATCTTGTATTGTCGAGTTTTTCGGCTGCAAAAACTACGAAGTGTCAAAATGGCACTGAGAGCAAAGACGCGCAACGTACCGCTGGGCGCACTCCCTGCTGTGCAGGTGATTCTAACTGAGTGCGACGGTCGAAGGAACAGGCTGATACGAACTTCGTTCTTGCAGGCCAGCAATGTCGCTGGCGAGAGAATGGCAGGTTCATGTGAGCGTCGTCGAGCCCAAATACGAGAAAGCCTCCTCACCTCCTGCCGCAGTTGCACAAACGCATAATTTCAAGCTCCCGCCGGCTTTCATAGCAACCAGACTTGCTGCCGTGCTTCGAGAGTCGGAACGATCGCTATGCTATGTGGCCTTGAGCGAAGGCGCGGCGGCAAGGCTCGCTGCGGCCATGAGCGCCCTTTTCCCCGAGATCGAGCTAATTGTTTTACCGCCTTGGGACTGCCTTCCATATGATCGCGTGCCACCGTCACGGCACTGCATGGGCTTACGGATGGACGCATTACGGATCTGGAGCACGGCCAGCGACGCGCCGCGACTATTGTTGACCTCACTCGACGCAGCGCTTCAACGCATGCCCCCAGAAACTGCCATTGCTGAGGGCCAGTTCGAACTCGTGGTGGGGCAGCCATTTGATCGCGGTGCATTCTCCGCCTTCATCCAGCGGACCGGATATGTGGAAGAAGGCGTTGCCGACGATCCCGGCGAGGTGGCAATTCGCGAAGGCGTGATTGACATCTACCCTGGCGGAGCACCTGGTCCGATGCGGATTGTTTTTTCTGAAGACGACGGAGTAAAAGAATTGAGAGGATTCGACCGATCATCACAACGGACCGAAAGTTACCTCGAACGTGTGACTGTCGGCCCGGCATCTGAAGCCATTCTGCCCGAAGGGGTCACAGATGACGTCGCTCCCAAAGGGGTCATGGAGCGATTGCTGCTAAGCCTCTATGGTTACATGCCAACCATATTCGATGTCCTGGGCGATGTCTCCATGGTCCTCGCACCAGGTGCGGCTGGCCGGGTGGAGCGCTACTTTGAGATTATTGAAGACGCGCGGCAGTCCCGCGAAGGGTTTGGGGAGACGGACATCTCCTGCTCTCGTTCGATCTACCTAGACCGATGGGAGTGGCGTCAGCACATCACGAGCATGTCAATGGATGCAATCGATCTGGAGCAAGGGGGCGCCCTACCGGGAAGTTCGTCTGACGTCGATCCGCGCAAGGCGCTATTCGAATTCGCACAAGGCAGCTTGCATCATGGTTGGACTGTCGTTGTTGCTGGGAGGGGCAAAGGTTCCGAGGCGCTCTATCGCCGCCTTGCGAAGTCGACCCCGGCACAAGCTCGCTCTACCGATCGCTGGCAGGGAGTGTTGGAGGCTGAGCCCGGATCACTTCTGAAAATGCCCTGTGATCTCGAGCAAGGATTCATCGACGCAAAACAGAAGGTCGTCCTGCTCGCGGCGGGCGACGATCATCACAGCGTGACAAACTCCCGCTCACTTCTGGCCGAGCCAGAGCTGCGGATAGGGGATGTCGTTGTCCACGAAGACTACGGTGTCGGCGTCATGAAAGATTTGGAAACCATCGTTGTTGATGACGTCTCTCGCGATGCTGCCCGCTTGGAATATGGAGATGGTGGTTCCGTTCTCGTGCCCATGGAGGAGTTCGGAAAGCTGTGGCGCTATGGCTCCGAACCCGATGTCGTTACGCTCGACCGCCTTCACACTGACTCTTGGCAGAAGAAGCGCGAAAAGATTGCAGCAGATATTCAATCCACCGCGCGTCATCTTTTGAAGGTCGCGAAGCAAAGACACGCGTCGCGGGCAGAAAAATTCATCCCGCCGCGCGCCGAGTTTGCTTCTTTTGTGCGACGCTTCCCGTTCGCCGAAACTCATGATCAGGCCGAAGCGATCAACGCTGTTCTCTCGGATCTTGCGTCTGGACGCACGATGAACCGCCTCGTCTGCGGAGACGTCGGCTTCGGCAAGACCGAGATAGCTTTACGCGCCGCAGCAGCGGTAGCGCTCTCAGGGGGGCAGGTCGTCATAATCGCCCCGACCACTGTGCTGGTCCGCCAGCACTTTCTCGCCTTCGAACGTCGCTTTGCCGGGACCGGCATCTCGGTCGGAATGTTGTCTCGCCTGCTCAAGCCGAGCGCATCGAAAAAAGTGAAGGCAGCGCTCGCCGAAGGTGAACTTGATGTCATCGTCGCAACCCAAGCGATCCTTTCGAGGGATGTCCGATTTACTCATCTCGCACTGCTGATTGTAGACGAGGAGCACCGCTTTGGGCTGAATGAGAAGCGGGCAATGAACAGCCTCGCGCCGTCGCTTCACACGCTCTTGATGTCGGCGACGCCGATACCGCGAACCTTGCAGTCGGCAATGGTAGGGGTTCAGGAGGTGAGTCTCCTGACAACGCCGCCCTCCAGACGCCGACCTGTTCGCACCTCGCTTGCACCCTACGACAACGCCTCTCTGCGGACCGGCTTGATGCGTGAATTTCGACGCGGAGGACAGAGCTTTGTTGTAGTGCCCCGTATCGAGGACATAGAAAACGTCGAGGCCATACTGCGGAAGGTCGTTCCGGAACTTTCTATCAGGGTCGCTCATGGGAAGATGCCGGCCGCAACGATCGATGAAGCGATTGTCGGCTTCGCGGAAGGCGATGGCGACGTCCTGCTTGCCACCAACATCATCGAAAACGGGCTCGACGTGCCGCGCGCCAACAGCATCTTCATATGGCACCCTGAGCGGTTTGGGCTGGCACAGCTCCATCAGTTGCGCGGGCGTGTCGGACGCGGAGCAGTCCAGGGCTTTGCCAATCTTCTGACGGAAGAAGGCGTCGACCTGGCCGAGGAAACACACTTGCGGCTTTCAACACTCGTGGAAAATGACCGTTTGGGCGCTGGTCTTGCAATCAGCCTCAGAGACCTCGACCTGCGCGGCGGGGGAGACATCGCCGGCGAGGACCAGGCGGGACACATGAAGACGATAGGGATCGGTCTGTACCAGGAGCTCCTTGCAGGCGCGGTCGCCAAATTGCGCAAACAGCCGCTGGCTACTCAGCAACGTGCCATTCTGAACCTCGGTGTGGCGGGTACAATACCGGCAGATTATGTGTCCGATCCCGCCGTGAGGCTCAATCTTTACGCAAGGCTGTTGCGCGCATCCACACTGAGTGATGTGGACGATTTGGAGGAGGAATTCGAGGACAGATTCGGCGAGCTGCCGCACGATGTGCTGCTTTTGTTGCGAACAACACGACTGCAGCTCATCGCGGGACGCATAGGTATTGCCAAACTAGAGGCCGGGCCAAAAGCGCTCGCGATGACTGTGACCGTAAAGACACCGGCAAAGGTCATATCTGCGCTCATAGGGAAGACTGGCGCGGTCCAACGCGAAGGCCGGCTTATATTCCAAGCGTCGAGCCAATCTGGCGACGAGCAACTTCATTCCTTCGAGCAAATCCTTTCCGGAGTGCAACCCCCATGAATGGATGAGTTGGTGTTTAATGGTGCTCTGAGCTTGGGCGAGCTTCGGAAGGCGTCGCATTGATGGCATCACCCGGCGGCACTGAGACCGAACACATCAAGATCACGTTGGGCATCGACGGTCGTAAGAAAGGTGTGCCGGAGGTTTGCAACTGCCCCCTGTTGTTTACTTCCATCACAAACCGGACGACTATTCCCTCACTTGGCACAATTTCCCTTGAATCGGCAGAACCATGGATCGCATTGATGCAATGAAGGTGTTTGTCACGGCGATCGATGAAGGCAGTCTTGCGGCGGCGGCTCGGGTGTTGAAGCGGTCACCGACGGCGGTCAGCCGGGCGCTTAATCTTCTGGAGGCGCATGTCGGGGTGCAGCTTCTGCATCGGACCACTCGAACGTTGCGGCTGAGCGAAGCGGGTCAGCGCTATGCCACGGCATGCAAGCGGATCCTGATGGATCTCGAGGAGGCCGACATGCTGGCGGGCACCGAGCGATCGGCGCCACGTGGAGTCGTGACGATCTCGACGCCGCCGATCCTCGGCGAAGACGTGCTGCGGCGGATCGTCGATGAGTTCCTGGAGAAGTATCCAGCCGTCTCGGTTAGACTGCTGCTGCTCGATCGTTTCGTCAATCTGATCGACGAAGGCGTCGATCTGGCCCTGCGCATCGGCAATCTGGCGGATTCCTCGTTGGTCACAACACGGCTCGGGGGCGATATCAGACGGGTGGTCGTGGCATCCCCGGCCTATCTTTCAAGTTATCCGCGCATCGATGAACCTGGCGATCTGGCCAAACACCAGATCATCGCCTTTACCAATTTCGGGTTTAATTCCTGGAGCTTCACCCCAGCTTCCGGCTCAACCATTCCACGGACGGTGCAATTTTCGCCACGCCTCACCGTCAACAGCGTGCGCGCGGCCGTGGCGTCCGCCAGTGCCGGCACCGGGTTGACCCGGCTATATTCCTACCATGTTGCCGAGCATGTTCGGGACGGGCGGCTGCAGATCGTGCTCGCCGATGCCGAACACCCGCCGTTGCCGGCGCACCTCGTTGCACCGCAGGGCCGTATGTCGGTTCCGAAGGTGCGCGCCTTCGTCGATTTCGCGGCCCCGCGTCTGCGGGCACAGTTTACGCGCCTTGCGGCAGAGGCAGTTAGAGTCGAGTGATTCTACCGGTTATCGGTAGACTGTCGCCCTGTTTGCGTGAATTCTGCTCATTTTCGGAATGATCTAAAACAGAAGCACCAACGCGATGGCGTAGGGCGATCGAAAGGGATCGCTGCATCTGACCAAGGATCACCACCATGAGTTCAAAACATAAAGTCGTCATCATCACCGGCGCCTCGCAGGGCATCGGCGCGGCCCTCGTTAAAGCCTATCGCGACCGCAATTTCCACGTCGTCGCCACATCGCGCTCAATCAAGCCCAGTGCCGACCCGGATATCCTCGCCATTGCCGGCGATATCGGCGATCCGCGAACCGCCGACCGGGTCTTACACGGTGCGCTCGAACGGTTTGGCCGGATAGACTCGCTGATCAACAATGCTGGCGTCTTCACCGCCAAGCCCTTCATCGATTTCACGAAGGACGACTATGAGCTCAACATGAGCGTCAATGTCGCCGGCTTCTTCCATATCACCCAGCGCGTAGCGCGCGAGATGCTGAAACAGGGTTCCGGCCATATCGTCAGCGTCACCACCAGCATCGTCAATCAGCCAATCGCCGGCGTTCCAGCCGCCCTTGCCTCGCTGACCAAGGGCGGGCTCGCATCGGTGACGCAGGAACTGGCCATCGAATTTGCCACGAGCGGCATCCGCGTTAACGCGGTGTCGCCCGGCATCATCAAGACGCCGATGCATCCGCCGGAAACCCATGCTGCACTCTCGGCGCTGCATCCGGTCGGCCGCATGGGCGAAATTCACGATATCGTCGATGCCGTCCTTTATCTGGAGCATGCTGCTTTCGTCACCGGCGAGATCTTGCATGTCGACGGCGGCCAGAATGCAGGACGTTGGTAAGGCCGCGGCCGTTTCGACTTCGACGTCAACTCACCATTCAACCAAGAGGGAAATGACAATGCCGATCGTAACTGTCCAGGTCACCCGTGAAGGAAGCTCGCCGGACCGCATCGCCGTAACGGCTGGGGAGAAAGCAGCTATCATCGAGGGCGTCAGCCAGGTGCTTCTCGATGTCCTCAACAAGCCACTTGAAGCGACCTTCGTGGTGATCGAGGAAATCGACCTTGAGAACTGGGGCTGGGGCGGCATGCCTGTGTTAGATTACCGCAGGCACCTCGCCGAGGCAAAAGGCCGCTAAGACCAGCCACTGTCATGCCTTGGGCGGCGACCTTGTGGCTGACGCCTTGTTCCTTGCCGACGGTGCAAGCGGTAGCCTCCGTCCGCACCGTCGGCACGCTTCACCCACAGCGAAAGGAACTTCCATGGCTCGCCGGCCCAATCGCCGCATCCTTGATCTGTCGGGATCGGCACTCCCATCAACCAAGCGCGCACGGCCCGGCTCGACCGACGCCGAAATCGCTCTTTCGGAACCATGCTTAAGATGGCGGTTCAGGGCGAATTCGTGATGTTTCTCCGCTTCCTCTTTACAAGGGCATTTTCAATTGAATCCTCAGGCCTAACTGCTCTCGCGGACCAACAATAGGTGGGTCGACTGCCGTGGGATTTTGCATCCATTCCTTAAGCCGAGGCCTTCCTTTATGATGATCCTGCTGCAGCCGTCCCCGGACGTGGTTCAAGTCAAGTTCTGACCGTCAACAAAGGCTCAATAGGTATTGTTGCGCAGGCACTCATTGATGAAGAAAAACTGGTGGATCCTCAGAAGAAGATGCCGTCGAGCTTATTCGACGCCGGCTTGATCCGACACAAGTTGCCGTTTCATCCGCAGAATCGCCTCGGCCCCACCGGCTGCAAGCTCTTCGGCGACAGCACCCAATTCGGGGTCAGCCGCACGATAAAGGTTTCCCCAGGCACCTAGACTCACCAGCACCGGGAGGAGATCGATCCCCGCTTGCGTCAAGCGGTAGATTGTTTTGAGCCTGTGAGTGGGATCGTCATGACGCGTCAAAATCCCCTCCTTCTGGAGAATCTGGAGCCGGTCGGCGAGCGTTCGCGACGAGATGCCTTCACCCGATTGCAGGAACTCGCGGAAGTGCTTTTTGCCCCCGAACACCATGTCGCGAATGATCAGCAGCGTCCATCGATCCCCTATCACCTCGAGCGACAGGTTGATCGGGCAGTACGACTTTTCCTTGCCTGACATTTTTAGTTCCATTTTTAAATCGCTTTACTATTGACATCGTCTTCGCTCATGTCAATGGTTCCAAATGTACATCATATCCGGGAGCCGCATTGACTTCCTCCGCTGACGGAGAACGTAGTGAAGCAAGTGAATCAATCGAAGACGGGCAACAGCGTGGTGGTCGGCGCCGTAGCCTCGGCAAGGCGACAACAAGGCCATATAGTCAGTCGCGTGGCCCGCAGCCTGGGTATTGCGCTTTCCAATCGTAGCGCTCTGAACCGCCCGACGTCGCTGGGCGCAGCCGAAAAGCAACACCGACTGGATGCGCATTGCCTGAACGAACTGGCGCATCCTGGTGTCGGGTTCATTGTTGAGAATACCCAGGACTGGCCGCGGGACGCGGTGATCGAACTGCATGGCCGCGCGCAACACGCTCTTTGAGGCAACCGAGATCCTCAGCAGGGCCATCGGACGGGCGGCGCCTACCAGACCGTGCCATACTCGGATGCCCGTGCAAGCATGATCGAAAACGGCATGTCGACGAGTTTCGCGGGTGCCCCGATCGAGACGGCGACGAGTTCCAACAATGGCAAACGCTGCGCGCTCGAGGCCGGCCGCGGAGACCACCTCGATCACGCTGGATCACTGGGCCGAAGATGTCTTGGGTGCATTACGTCACGTCGCCTGAACAAACACCATAATAGAGTCGGAAGGATTCCAAATGAGAAAGCTCATTCTTCAGATGCAGATGTCGGTCGACGGCTTTGTTGGTTCCGACGGCGACCACGACTGGCAGATTTGGGGCTGGGGCGACGACAACCGCTGGGACGACGAACTGAAACGGGAATTCAATGCCCACTTCCAGTCAGTCGATACCATATTGCTGAGCCGAAAGATGGCGGAGGAAGGCTATCTATCCCATTGGGCCAAAGCGGCGGAGAGATACCCGCAAGATCCGTTTTACGCCTTCGCGAAGCGCATCATCGACGTGCAAAAGGTGGTGCCGAGCGACAGGCTTGAAAAGTCCCGATGGGAGCGTACGGTAATCAGAGGCGGAGACCTTCCGCATGAGATTAGCGCGTTGAAGGCCGAGGACGGTGGCGACATCGCTGTCTTCGGGGGTGCGGGCTTTGCCTCCGCATTAATTGGCGCCGAGCTCGTGGATGAATTCCAGTTCTACATCAACCCGGCAGCCCTTGGCAGTGGAACTCGCATCTTCGACAAGGCAGGCTTCCGCAAGCTCTGCCTGCTTGGCTCCAAGGCTTATGAATGCGGCATGGTCGTAAGTCGCTACGCTCCGTCCGCGTAGGCGTAGAGTAAATCGTAAGGCGGAACAGGCTAGCCCGTTAGCCGCCCTCTTCCTCGTGCTGGTCGTCGAGGACGACCAGGGAGCAGGCTCCCAGTTTGAAAGATATCTTATCGCACCCCGGCTAAGGGAGGATCAAAGCTAAACAGCCGCATATCGCAAGCGTTTCACGCTAGGCTGGATATGGCGGCGACGTAGCTTTGAAGGTACGTTAGTTTGGGCACAAACTGGTGGATTTGACCCGGGACACTGGTGTCAGATGATACCGCATCAGTGTAACCCCGTCTTGCGCCCGGATGGCTGGATGCGTGGCTTCGACTGTTTCAAAGAGGCTTGTGGCTTTCTCGGAGGTCGTTTCCGACCGTCTTGCCCGCTCGATTAAGAGGCCGGGGGCCGTGCACAATTCTCTAGGGAAGGCGCCACGGAAGCGGTAGCGCTGCAGTTCAGCCACGGACCAGACGCGCACTTGCGGAAAACGAAGCGCGAGTGATCCGGTTCGAGCGAAATCGGTCGTAGCGATCCAAATCGCGCCGGTTTCCTCCAGCAGTCCAGCGATGCCATCTTGGGTCGCTGACCATCCACGTGTTTGGTTTGGTGGATTGTCGGTCGTGCCAATCGGGGTGACCGGATTGAAGGCGGCCGTGATAGAACCAACGCTCACCAACAATGCTGTAACGACGGTGGCCCTGATCCAACGTCGCGGCGACTGCGCTTGAGCGAGGCCAGAGGCCGCAGTAATGGCGAAGATCGCCTGAAGCGGCACGATCCAATTGGCTTGAACCGGCGCATGTGTCGCGTGATAGGAGAAGTAGAGCACGAGCGGGGCGGAGCTCCAGATTAGCAGCGCGCTGTCTTTTGGTGGGGCCTTGAGAGCTTGGAAGGCAAACCAGGTGACCAATGGTGTCGGCGCCAGGAGCAAGAGCGCCACATATTCCCCGAGATATCGGGTCGAGAAGCCTGAGGCGACGAGCCGCGCCGCTTGGCGTTCCAAGCCGAGCCAATCGTTTTGCAGATTCCAGAAAAGATAGGGCAGATGCGGCAGAATCGCCGCTACCATCGTCATATAAGGCAGACGTGTGAGCAGGTACCCGCGACGTTTTTGCGTGGCAAACAGGTAAGCCAGCAATCCGACGGCCAGAAAGCCATTGGTGAATTTCGACACGTCGCCGAGCCCGATGAGTAGACCTGTGCAAACCCACCATAGCGTTGCGGAACGTGTATCTGAGGGTGTGTTGATCGCCCGGGTCGCGGCCCAAAGTGCGGCGACCCAGAACAAGGTGGACGGTGCATCAGGGGTAGCAAAGTTTCCCAGAGCGAAGACAAGCAGGCTAAGGTTATAGAGCGTTGTGGCGAGCACTGGCAGACCCACAGCGCCCCTGGAGATGCGTCGCGCGATATCGCCAACAAAATAACCTGAGGCAACAAAACCAATCACCGAAAACAGGCGAATGCCGAGCGGGATTTCACCGAAGAAGGTTGTTCCCATGCGGATCATGTAGGCGATCATCGGCGGATGATCGTAATACCCAAGCGCCAGATCGCGGGCCCACAGTGCATAGTAGGCTTCATCATCGAAAAGGGGGACCGATGCGGCGACGGCGAGGTGAACGGCAAGAAACGCAAGTGATATGGTGAAGACGGAAAGCTGCATCAGAAAACTACCTTTTAAGGGAGAATGCCGTGTTGCCAGCCCCCGAAGAGACTGAACCGGTCGAGGAACAGCCAGACGGCCGAGACCGAGGACTTTCTATCACTCTGCTCTGTTGCAATCACCGACACGCAATTGCAGCAAACCAGTTCTGGAATTGCCTCTAACGCCGCGGGTATGGCAGCGGATAGCGAGATTTGAGATTGCGTCCAATTGCGACTTCCGCTTCGAAGAGGATTTGATTGCCGATCTCGACTGCAACGGGGGCCTGGCGATCAATACGGTTGAAATGCGGACGGGCCATTCCCAGGGCACGGGCAAAAGCATTGGGGCGGCCGATGAACAACACATCACGGCCGGTCCAGGCTGCTGGGTCTGCGAGGAAGGCGAAGCCGCGAGGGCCATCGCCAAACACCAGGACTGTCGCGCGTGGCCCAAGCGCCTCGGCGAGACGTGAAGCTTCCACCCAACTGAAGGCGAGGACCAAAGGGCGGTCTGGTGGCGTTGTCACAGGCGTCGGCGTCGGCAACAGACCGCGCTCAGCGAGGTTGTCAGCAAGGCCGCGCCAGGTCAATGATTCCACCAGAAACGTCTCTAGACCCAGGCGGGCGATGAGGGATGATGACGGTGGCATGTATCGGATCAAGGCTACCGCACAGATCGCGAGCGCAAGGACTGCGGCGGCTGCGACAGTAAAGCCCTTGGCGGCGCGATGAGGTTGGTGACGACGAGTCTCCACTAAGGCGACGGCATGGCCGAGTATCGGCAGCAAAAACAGCCACCCTGGCATCTGCCAATGCGGCAGGGCATCACCACCCCAGAGCGGCACCGCAGTGAAGAGGATGACCGAAGGCAGGCCAAGTGCTGCCAGGAATGCGGCCGGACCAGCGCGAGCACTGCTCACTCCAAGCACTGAAATCGTCGCTGCTAGCGCAGCGATCAACGTCCATGGGCCGAGATAGACAGCCTGCCCGACGACCGAGCGAGCAAGCCCGGACCAATTCGGCCCCCCCGAGCCGACACCTCGCGATGACTGGAAAAGAAATGAGACCCAATCATGCTGCACGTTCCAAATGAGGACCGGCGATGTCACAAGCCCGGCGATTGCAGCCGCCATCCATGGCGCAGGCATCATGAGACGACGGCGGTGGGGTGTCGCGAGGATGAACGCCGCTGCGCCAACCACGAAAAGCAAAGCATGGTATTTCGAAAGCCCGGCAAGCCCGAGCGTCAATCCGGCGGCAAGCCAAAGACGGCTTTCGCTCGCCGGGGTGCGTACAGAAAACAGGATCCTGTCGAGCAGCCGGGCTGTCAGGGAAAGAAACAGAACGAGGGGGCCGTCCGGCACCAGCCACGACCCGGCGGAGACCATGAAGAACGGCGCCAGGCTCAGCGCTAGCACCATCCACAATCCCGCTCTCGGCCCCCAACGGTGATTGGTGAGATCAAACATCACCACACTGGTTATGGAGAACGCGAATACGAAAGGTAGACGCAGCACCAGCATCGGCACGTCCTCGCCGAAAAACGGCTCGGCGATCTCCCTCATCGCCTTCACCCACCAAAAGGCCATCGGCGGGTGATCGAACCACGAAAGCTGCCATTGCGTCGTCACCGCCACCGCATAGGCTTCGTCGATGCCGGGGTCGAGGAGCGCCGCCAGACCAAGGCGGATGAGTGTCCCGGCCATGATAACCAATGCAGCAGCGCTGTAGCCTGCCCGTTGCAACTTCGAGCCGGAATACTGTTTTCTAGGAGATGCAGGAACGTGTGGCGCGTGCATTGTCATCGGACTGCAACTCCATGAATGTGATCTACGCCGAAATTTTCAAGGGACCAGAGAGAGCAATGGCATCAGCTCTTGCGACACCGAGCGCCTCGCGATCGTCAATTCAGCGCTAACGCGCGCGCCATGTGAACATGGATGTTGCAACGTAATTGAAGACGGCCCCCAAACTCGCACCTGCCAGCCCAGCTAGCCACCATCTGGAGGCCTGTTCGTGGACGAGTTGCGCAGCGCCCACATTGGCGATGACGCCTATGCTGCAGACGATCCAGAACGAGGTCAAACCAGATATCAGCTGCCAGCCCTTAAGCCTGCGGTCGCGGTAAGTCAGAATATTGTTGAGAAAGAAGTTGCCGGTCATCGCCACGTAGGCGGACGCCATCTGTGCCAGCGAGAACGTCCAGCCAAGTGCCAGCGCCATCTTGAGCGTTGCAAGATGCACGACAACACCAGATCCGCCGATGAGCGCGAACAGCACGAAGCGGAGCGAGAGCACATCGCCCGTCAATTTGGCGAGCAGGAGGCTGAGATATTCCGCCGCTACGAGATTGTCGAGCTTCGAGACCCCATGCTGGCGCGCGCGAAAGTGCAAAGGCATTTCGCTCGTCCGCAGCGGTCGCGGTGTCGAAGCGAGAATATCCATAAGGATCTTGAAGCCCTGGGTGGAAAGACGGGGCGCGAGCGCTTCGAAAGCCGGGCGGCGTATGGCGAAGAACCCGCTCATGGGATCGCTGACATTGATGTGCAGAAACGTTCGGGTAAGTCGTATCGCGACCCGGCTACCACCAAGACGCGTGCGAGAGAGGCCGCCGACAGCGCTGCCGGCATGGCAGAAACGGCTCGCGATCACCAGATCGTCGCCTGCCCGAATACGGCGAAGCATCTCCGGCAGCAGTGACACGTCATGCTGCATGTCTCCGTCCATGATAGCGATGACCGGCGCAGATGACGAAAGCATGCCCTCAATCGTTGCCCCGGCAAGACCGCGCCTCCCAATCCGGCGAATGCAGCGCACACGCCCGTCATGGCGAGCTATGAGCCGCACAACATTTGCGGTGCCATCGGAACTGTCATCATCGACGAATATGACTTCCCAGTCGATGCCGCGTAATGCAGCGACGAGAGCGCCGACGACCAATTCTACGTTGGGTGCTTCGTTAAACGTCGGTACGATGACGGAAAGTTCAGGCGAACGGTGCCCTGGCTCAAACGACGGTTGAACCGGTTGTTCCGATAAACGTGCATGCTGCATCATTTCAGGCATTCTTCTTTAGGCAAGGTACTGTGCAAGCATTCTCGGCTAGCTGCGCCAGCGCCGTTGGCCGGGTAAACCAAATACGAACCCGCGCAATCAGACCGATACCTACGAGCACCAAAGAGGCGAGATCCCGAACTTCGGCATCGGTACAAGGGAGGACCTGAGCGTTTGCGACACGGATTGCTCAATCTGGACAGGGATGAAAATTAACGGCGAGCGATATTGAGTTGGGAGGCCTGGTTTGCCCGCGCTCGTCGGCGCTGGCCTCTTGAATGCAACAGAGCCCACTGAGAGCTCCGGCTTTTTGTTGCTTCTTGGACGCGGTTGAGGTGAGTTACGCTCATTGGTGGCTCCTCGTTGAGGACCACGTTGTTTCGCCCCAATGTC
>UBYX01000034.1 GCA_900469955.1 Hyphomicrobiales bacterium
TGTTCCCGTCCTTCGGTGTTGAACCATGCTCCAATACGTGACCCTGATGCCTGCGGCTTCGGTCACAGAATGGCGTTTGGCTCCCGGTTTCCCATTCTCCTTGTAGAGCGCAGCCCAGTTCTACCGGGCTCGCTAGCCACTCATCAGGACAACCGGGATATTGTCGACGTGCTCTCCATGTTGCTTTCGCCGCGCGGCTCATAAGCGCGCTGGTCACGCAGGATCTGGAAGGCGATCGTCAAAAGCTTGCGCGCGATGGCCACCCGCGCCTTGTTCACTCCTCTGAACTTCAGATGTTCATATTGGGCTCGAAGCTGCGCGTCGCTGGCGATCGCAGGGGTGACGGCTTCAACAAAAGCCCAGCGCAGCCATTTATTGCCCTGCTTGATGATCTTGCCCTGGAAGGTCTTGCCGCCGGAGGAATAGGTCGACGGCACCAGCCCGGCATAGGCGGCAAGCTTTTTGGCATTGCGGAAGCGGCTGACATCGTCGATCTCCGCATCGATCAGCCGGGCGAAAAACTCGCCAATGCCGGGGATCGTCTTCAACAGCTTCACATTGCCATTGGCCTTGGTCATCGCCCGGATCGTCGTTTCCGACTGTTTGATCCGCCCATCGATGTCGCCGATGAAGTCGAGACCACGATCGATCTGGATGCGGTCGATCTCTGACACCTTCACTTGAGCCAATTGGACGCGGCCGGCCTTGCCGAACAAATCGCCGAGCTTCTTCAGCTGCGCCGTCTGCTCCGGATAACGATCAAACACCGTCACGATCCGGTTCTTGGTCATCGTCCGCAGCCGCACGTAAAACATCCGTTCTCGCAACGCGACACGCAGCTCGCGGGCCTTGTCGCTCGGTGCCCAGGCTTCTGGCACCAGGTCGGCGCGCAGCAGATGCGCCAACACCGTCGCATCGATCTTGTCGGTCTTGATCTTGGCGTCAGCGATCGCCTTGACCTTCAAGGGATGAGCGAGAACGACATCATCACAAATGTCGTCGAGCCAGTCGTACATCACCATCCAGTTGCGGGTCGCCTCGACAACCGCGTGGCTATTCTCCCGGTAGCGCTCTAGGAAGCCGCCAAGCGACTGGCGGTCGTTCTTAACCCGGCCAGAGCGCAGCGTCTTGCCGCTGCTGTCCTGAACCACCAGGTGGCTATAGGATTTGTGGTAGTCGACCCCGATGTGGTAATCATAAGAGGCAGTCATGCTTCTAACTCCCTTCTTGAGATATGTGAAACCCCAATAAGGTAAGCCGAAAGGCTGGAAGTGTGACTGTCCCTC
>UBYX01000046.1 GCA_900469955.1 Hyphomicrobiales bacterium
GCAGCCAGCCTCACTCTCACGGCGAATGACTTCTACGTGGCGTGAGAACCAGTTGTGAGCGCTTGGCACTTCCATCTGAGGGTTTCGCATAGCCATATGTGCTAGCGCTAGGTGCAGCCGATTGGTCGGTTTCGTGGCTGATGCAAGGGGGATTACTTCAGGAGATGGCCCCGGGCAGGGTTGCTGCCCGGGGCCATATTCAAATGAACTCCACTTCGGGAATTCTAGGCAATCGGCTTTAGACTAAGAGGAGGTCGCTTGCGCTGAGGGAGGTGACGTTGTCCAGCGTCGCGAGCAAGTGCATTTCTTCGTCGCCCCCTTTGCCATCGGCATCGAACCAGAGACTTTTCGTGTCGGTGTCAAACAAGAAAGTCGCTCCGGTGGTTGTTGGAACTGGGTCGGTTCCTTGAATCAGGATAAGTTGATATCCAGACGAAAGTCCAAATTCAGCACGATCGATTGCTAGCCTGTCTTCCCCTCTTTTGAAGTCGGTAATGACGTCGCCGCCCGATGTGAGGTCATCGAAGACGAAGGTGTCACTACCCAAGCCGCCGGTTAGTCTGTCCGCGCCCGAGCCCCCAACGAGCATGTCGTTACCGCCCCGGCCATTTAGGGCATCCCCACCATCACCGCCTAAGAGTTGCTCAGCGGCATTGGCGCCTGCAATGTAGTCGTCATTTTCGGAGCCAATGACCTTCTCGACCGACGTCACTGTCAATCCAAGAGCCATGCCGTCATTCTGCGAGCTGTCAAGAAGATCGAGCTTTACCGAGAGATCATCGGCAGTCGCGAAGGAAAGGGTATCTGACCCGTCCCCTCCGTTAAACGTATCCGTGCCGGTGAAGTCATCACGGATCAGGTGGTCGTTTCCAGCTCCTCCTCTCAGCGTGTCGTTGCCTCTGCCATCGTAGAGGGTGTCGTTGCCGAGGCTGCCATCAAGCACGTCGTTTCCGGCCATACCACGCAGCGTATCGTTGCCGTTTCCACCTGTGACGCCATCAGCAGAAGCCGTACCGGTGAAGTCCAGTATTTCCATCTCGGAAAATCTCGTCGTACTGTTGACCTTTACCGTTCCGGTACTGAAGTTGAATTGTACTCCGCTGGTGGCGGTCGAAAGGTCCAGAACTACAGTATCGACATTGGCTCCGCCGCTCGCCGTGTCACCGTTATTGATGTACAGGATATCGTTGCCGTTCCCGCCGGAGAGGTTATCGATTGACCTGTCGTCTGTTGTATCGCTTGCTTTCAGGATATCGTCTCCGTCCCCTCCCAGAAGGACATCCCTCCCGGTGCCTCCATAGAGAAAATCGTTGCCGCCTAACCCGTTGAGCGTGTCGTTTCCTGCATTCCCGACGAAGGTATCGGCAAGATTGCCACCCCGGAGAAGATCATTTCCTGACCCCGCTCTTATGGTGATCTGCTCAAAGTTATCGAGCGTTACATTGCCGTTTGTCAGCACGGCATGCGTGCTCAGTGCGAAAGTAAGATTGGCGGTAGCCCTGGAGCGATCTATCGTCGCGGTGTCGATGCCAGAGCCGCCATTGGCGGTCAATGCGCCGGCAACGGAGCCGTTATCGGTATTGAACTCTACCGCATCGTTTCCGGATCCCAAATCGGCCGTGCTGCTATCGCCTCCAGCAGAGCTTGTAAGGATGTTGATATTGACATCGTCACTGCCATCGCCGGTGGTGATATTGTTGTTGCCGCCAACATCGTTTACCCAGTCATTGCCGGTGCCACCGTCAATCCTGTCATTGCCTTCGCCGCCATCGAGCCGATCGTTTCCGGCCCCGCCAAAAAGCTGGTCGTTACCTCTGCCTGCAGAAAAGATCACCTGCTGGGCCGTGCCGGCTCTTAGAACATCGTTGCCATTGGCCGTGGTTATCTGGAAAGCTTCCACGTCAGTCGTGGTCGTTCCGTTGGAAACCGTACCCTTGTTGCCGGCGACGCTGAACGTGACCGCCGTAGATCCCATGTTGGAGGCATCGATGATAGCGGTGTCGGCGCCAGCACCCCCGAAGATGGCGTCTCTGCCCACGCCGCCGTCCAGCAGGTCGTTTCCATCCTCGCCGTAAAGCGAATCATTGCCCGTTCCGCCGTATACGGAGTCACTGCCGGCGCCCGCTTTCAATACATCGTCGCCGCCATAGCCAAAGAGCGCATCATTGCCGCCAAGCGTAGTGAACCTGTCGGCACCGCTGGAACCCTTCAACGTGTACTCTTCGATGTTGATGATTGTGGAACTGTCGGAAAGCGTATTGACAAGATTGGAGGCCTTGGCAGTGAAGGTTCCTGCAAGACCGGAAAGCTCCAGGCGATCGATTCCAATGCCTCCGTCTACGGTGTCCTTGCCGTTATTGACTGACATCACGATTGTATCGTTGCCGCTGCCGCCAACTACCTTGTCAGTACCCGCCCCAGCCGAGATGTAGTCGTTGTTACTGCCTCCATCGATGGTATCGTTGCCAACGCCTCCGTCGATGAAATTCGCTCCGGATCCACCATTGAGGATATCGTTGCCCTCGTCGCCGAACAGAGAGTCATTGCCGTTTCCGGCATGAAGGGTGTCATTCCCTGCTCCTCCCATCAATGCATCATCGCCAAAGCTGCCGCTGAGCCAATCATCGCCATCGCCGCCCATCACCATGTCGTCGCCCTGACCAGCGGAAATGATGTCGTTACCCTCATCACCCATGAGAGTATCGTTGCCACCCGCGCCGTCGAGGCGGTCATTACCTGCTTCGCCGATGAATTGATCGTTCCAGTGCCCTCCCGTCAGGTGGTCAGCAAAGTCCGTAGCGGTAATGGCGTATTGCTCGACGCCCGTTACGGTGGCGCCATAGATTGAAGTGATCTTGGTAGGGTCAGCAGCCGTAAAGGTCACACCGGCCTGGAGCTCGCCCAGCGCCAGACTCAGTGTGTCGAGCCCTATGCCTCCGTCGATCTTGTCCCCTTGCCAGTTCTCGAGTGACCATTCGGTAAACCTGTCTTCACCGAGGTCGCCGGACATGGTGTCCGCGCCTTCTCCGCCAGAAAACATATCGTCGCCGGAGCGGCCAAAGAGGGTGTCGTTTCCTTCGTCTCCGGACAATGTGTCGTTCTGGAAGCCTCCGTCGAGTACATCATTGCCTTCCCCGCCGTAGAGGATATCACTGCCGAATTTTCCAAATACCTTGTCGTCACCACCGAGTGAAAAGATCATATCCTGGGTGCTGTCGCCGTTAATGGTTTCAGATGCATCTGTTCCGTAGCGCGTTGCCATCGGTTCTCTCTTCTGCTTAAGGTTGATATAATTGACGTACGCATCCGTTGATGCGGCCGCCTTCTTGAATGACGCAGGCTCACTCCTGTCGCCCGTTGGCCATTAGGGAAACAACGGCGAAACAGAGATCGGGACACAGGAGTGCCCGAAACTCACAGTCAGGGTGTCTTAGGAAGTTCTGCTGAGCGGAGGGCCAGATAACCTGGCCTCAGAAGACGACGATTAAGGCTATTGAGGCCGCTGTCGTTTCTGCCACAACTGCCAACCCAGCCTGGCGTCGACCATTGAGGAAGAGGCAGTTCTGTCAGATCCTCGACCGATCAAGGACTGGCCGGATGCTACGCACCGCAACATTCCCAGCCGCTCCTGTACTTTAATATCGGTTCGCATCTGAACGGGCTCCTTCCCGCCATGGAATTCTTGTCTGCGGCATGGACTTTCATCCGGTTGCCGCAGAGTTGACGGCAAAGGCAAGGACATTCTGGGCCCCTTGTCCCGCCTCATGACTGCTTCTCGAGCATTTGCATGTGGCGGCGACCGATCGCGTCAACAGATAATAATTTAATTTTGCTGCATCTAAGATTCAAGGATGAACGGTAAAATATATTTTTAGAAGATTTTAAGTTTAAAATTTGAATGACTTGTCAAAGACATGAGAATAGTTTAGAAAAAACTTAAATATATTCTTTAGTAAAATTTAGATGGCTTCGAGAGTTTTCGGAAATTTTCTATTTTATGTTATCAAGATCGCAATTTTACATAATGCAGTACGTCTGCCCTCGTGGCGGCGGTACGGGATGCGTATCGATTTGCGATAGATTTTTCGGGGAAGTTTGAAATGCGTGCCTCGCGGTCAGCTTTCGTGTCGCAGGGGAGCTGCAAATCGCCAACCGCTTATGGTAGGGCTATAGTTCGCTCTGCGTCGGCTTAACCCGTCTGATGATGCTGCTTCTGGCAGCTTCCCATAGAGGTGAGAAAATGGCCCTGAACGAGAAAGCGACCGCGGTACTCGACATCCTGCGGTGCCCGAGAAGCGGGCAAGCGCTGAGAGAACACAATGATGAAATTGTTAGCGACGACGGCAGACACAGATATCCCATAGTTGACGGGAAGCCCATTCTTGTGCGTGCTGTACGGGAGATACACCTCAGGCCCCCAAAAGGAAACCTAATCTCCAAGAACAGCGCCTCCTACAGACCGTCGTCATCTGTGGGATGTGGTGACTGGGTCATGCACCTCGGTTGTGGCGAGGTTCCCAGCGATGATCCTAGAGTAGTATCCATCGATATATTGCCGACAACTGCGGCTGATCTCGTCGCCGAGGGCGAGGCTCTTCCTTTTGCCGATAACAGTTTGGGCGCGGTTGAAAGCGGGGCCGTATTCGAGCACGTTTATGATCCTTTTGCCGTTATTGGCGAATGCAAAAGAGTGATCCGGGAGGGGGGATATTTTCTGACGGATACGGCGTTCATGCAGCCTTATCACGGGTTCCCAGCCCATTATTTCAACATGACACCTGTCGCTGCTGAACGATATTTCGCTGATGATTTCGAACTGATATCAAGTTGGATCGGCCCGGGTGCGAATCCTGGCACCGCAACATTATTGACCTTGGAGCGTCTGATGCTGGCGGTGGGGTGGGAAAAAGCAAAAGAACTCAAAGCGATTTCCGTGGAGCAATTCATTGAGCTTCTGCGTG
The DNA here is from genome assembly GCA_900469955.1 of Hyphomicrobiales bacterium. Lineage (GTDB taxonomy): Bacteria > Pseudomonadota > Alphaproteobacteria > Rhizobiales > Rhizobiaceae > Neorhizobium. The sequence continues at coordinate 4,962 of UBYX01000046.1, forward strand.
AAAATCGGCGGGATCGATCCTTGAATGCTCTCTTCAGTCCGTACCACATGCGTGGCATGGCTACTGGAACAGTCGTTTTGTCGAGAAAACCGTCAGGTTATGCGGAGTGGCGCCGACAACTTGGCGTTCAGGATGCTCATGAAATGACGGCGGCAAAGAACGACTATTATGAACTCCGTCAGCAGATTTTGTGGATCGATGCTCGTATAGGCGAAATCGCTGATGAAATCAGCTTTCTGGGACGAGAGCCTCCGGACATACCTCCGCTTCCGGATGTGAATGACCAACTGGCAGATGCCAACGCTTTTGATCGGCTTGATCCAATTGCCTGGCGTGATGCCGTAAATCGGCTGTTGCAATTCAAGGCAGACGCCACCGGCACCCTTATCCTATGGCAGCGAGCTCTTACCCAAGCTCGCTCCAGCTGAAAGGGCGATTGGCAGAGGTTACAGAGTCCCCAAAAGCATTCGCTTCTCAAATATCGCTTGCCGCGTTGGCGAATATCTCTGCCGCCTGCTTGGCGGTGAGCCGGCGGATCTCCGTCTCGTCGCGGCGACTGGCGAAGAGTTCGCTGGCCATCAGCTGTTCCGCCAGGTCGGCCGGCAGGGAGAGCAGCACGCGCTGGCCTTCCGTGTGGATGCTGCCGAGTTCGGCGCGTTTGGCCGTTATCATGCCGCCCGCCACCGTGTTGAGGGTGTCGGGATCGATCAGGATGAAGGCGCCGGTCGAGCGGTTCTGTTCGTAAGCATCGAAGACGGCCTGTTCCTCGAAGGAAAGCCGCACTTTGCCGATCGCGTTCATCGCGAGCGTAGAGGCATGCGGCTGCCATTTGCCGCTCGAGAGCTCCAGCTGCGAAACCGGTTCGACCGTCACGCGCTGACGCCGCGAACCGCTTTTCAGCCAGTAGCGCCTGCCGGGCTCGATACCGCCGGGCTGCAGCGAGACGAGCTGCGCGTCGAAGGAGAGACCCGTCATCGGCTGCCCTTCAAGCGAAACGATCACGTCGCCACGGGCTACGTCTACCTGCCGGTCGAGCACGAGGGTAATCGCATCGCCTGCCACGGCGGCATTGCGCACGAGATCAAAGGTGACGATCTGCTTGACGTTGGCGACCACGCCGGAAGGCAGGATGACGACCGGGTCGCCCGGCTTGATCGAGCCGCCGGCAACGGTACCCTGGTAGCCGCGGAAGCTCTCGCCGGGGCGGGCGACGCGCTGCACCGGCAGCCGGAAACCGCCCGCCTGAGCGGTCCGTACCGTTGCAAGCTCCAGCGTCTCGACCAGCGTCGGGCCTTCATACCATGGCATCGCGCTGTCGGAGGAATAGACGACGTTCTCGCCCTTCAGGGCGGACATCGGAATAGCGGTGATCTGGCGCACGCCCAGCGAGAGCGCGAATTCACGGAATTCGTGGGAAATCTTCTCGAAGATCGCCTTGTCGTAGTTGACGAGGTCGAACTTGTTGACCGCCAGCACGAACTGGCGGATACCCATCAGTGCGGCGATCGTCGCGTGCCGGCGGGTCTGTTCCAGTATGCCGGAGCGGGCGTCGGTTAGGAGTATGGCGAGATCAGCGGTCGATGCGCCGGTCGCCATATTGCGGGTATATTGCTCATGGCCGGGTGTGTCGGCGACGATGAAGGAGCGCCGGTCGGTCGAGAAATAGCGGTAGGCGACGTCGATGGTGATGCCCTGTTCGCGTTCGGCCTGCAGGCCGTCCAGCAGCAGGGCGAAGTCCGGCAGGCCGAGGTCGTTCTGCTTGCCGCTATCACGGGCAAGCGTTGCCGCTTGGTCTTCCTTGACCGCCTTGGTATCCCAGAGCAGGCGGCCGATCAGCGTCGATTTGCCGTCGTCCACCGAACCGCAGGTGATGAGGCGCAGCGGGCGCGTGTCTCGCACGGCCTTTACGGGTTCGGCAAAGGGCAGGATGGTCGCCGAAGCGGTTTGGGCTGGAGCGGTCATCTCAGAAATATCCTTCGCGCTTCTTCTTTTCCATGGACCCGGACTGGTCGCGATCGATCGCGCGGCCCTGGCGTTCGGAAACGGTAGCGATTTCAAGCTCGGCGATCACCTCTTCGAGGTTGGAAGCCGTCGAGCGTATGGCGCCGGTCAGCGGGAAGCAGCCGAGCGTGCGGAAGCGGATCATGCCCTGCTGCACGGTCTCGCCGGGCAGAAGCTCGAGCCGCGGGTCCTCGGCGAGGATCATCATCCCGTCGCGTTCCACATAGGGACGTTCGGCGGCGTAATAGAGCGGCACGAGCGGAATGTCTTCGGCCTGGATGTAGCGCCAGATGTCCACTTCGGTCCAGTTGGAGAGCGGGAAGGCGCGTACGCTCTCACCCTTCTTGATCATGCCGTTATAGATGTTCCAGAGCTCCGGCCGCTGGTTGCGCGGGTCCCATTTGTGATCGGGCGTGCGGAAGGAGTAGATCCTTTCCTTGGCGCGGGAGGCTTCCTCGTCGCGGCGCGCGCCGCCAAAGGCGGCATCGTAACCGCCGGCATCGAGCGCCTGGCGCAGCGCCTCGGTCTTCATGATGTCGGTGTAGAGCGCCGAACCGTGGGAGAAGGGCGTGATGCCTTCTTCCGCGCCGCGCGGATTGGTGTGGACGACGAGGTCCAGATCGTATTTCCGCGCAATCTCATCGCGGAACTCGATCATCTCGCGGAACTTCCAGGTCGTGTCCACGTGCAGAAGCGGGAACGGCACCCGGCCCGGATGAAAGGCCTTGCGGGCGAGATGCAGGAGGACGGAACTGTCCTTGCCGATGGAATAGAGCATCACCGGCTTTTCGAATTCTGCTGCCACTTCGCGGAAGATGTGGATCGCTTCGTTTTCGAGGGCTTTGAGATGCGGATCAAGCGGTGGTCTGGAAACGGGCGGGTTCTTTATTTCCGTTTCCTGTACTGACAAGGGCATTTCGGTCTCCGGGCAGTCTATCGGAACAAACACAAAGGTTGATGCGGCTTAGCGGACAATCGAGGCAGCTTGCGGGATCGGTTGTGCGGAATTCTCAGGCACATGCAGTCCGCATTCGCGCTTCTCGTCGTTTTCCCACCACCAGCGGCCGGCGCGTTCTGGCTCGCCCGGCTTGATGGCGCGGGTACAGGGTTCGCAGCCGATCGAGGGATAGCCGCGCGCATGCAGCGGATTGACAGGGATCGCCTCCGCCCTCACATGGGCGCGGATGGCTTCGATATCCCAGTCGGCGAGCGGGTTAATCTTGATGAGGTTGCGCTCGGCATCATATTCGGCAAACGGCGTCGTGGCGCGACTGCCGGACTGGCCGCGGCGAAGCCCGGTGATCCAGACTTCTGCGCCTGCCAAAGCTCTCGCAAGAGGCTTCAGTTTGCGCACGTGACAGCAGCCGTGGCGCGCCTCGACGCTGTCGTAGAAGCCGTTCATGCCATATTCCGCAGAATAGGCGTCGACGTCCTCCCGCTCAGGCGTGAAGCGACGGATCGAAATTCCATACCGCTCCTCCGTCTTGCCGATCAGATCCAGCGTTTCCTTGAAGAGGCGGCCCGTTTCTAGGGTTGAGATTTCGATGGGCAGGCGGTGCGTCCCGATCGCTGCGGTAATGACCTGGTCCTCGATGCCGAGGCTCGTCGTGAATACCGCATGGCCGAGCTCGGTTGCAAACGCCAGGCGGCCCGCAAGATCGAGATCCTGCAGTTGTGCGTCGAGCGTGGCCGCCATTGGATGACCTTGGGTCGAGCGGCCCCGGCCGGCAACATCATGAAGGGTCATGGGATATCATTCCGTGAGCATTTGCTGGATTATCGGGATATCGCGCGCGAAAGGACAGAAAAACCCGTCCTATGACGACGAGATGATGAGCAAATATCTCTCCAAAGCGGCAAACACACAGAAAACCTGCCGCCTTAACCAAAAGTGACCATTTCTTGCTGCTCGTGCTACCCGCATTGGTTTGTAATTTCTCGGGATTTAAGCTAATCCAGATACATGCCCGCAAGGCAAAACTGCCTCTTGCGGCATGCAGCCCCTGATCGCCGGTCCGGCGAGCCCGTGGATGCCCCTGAAAGCTGACTTGAGCGGCGCTGTGAGGCTTTCGCCTCCCGGCGACGGTATCGTTTGATGGTTGCGTGATGATATCTCAGAAAGCGAAATACGCGTTGCGGGCGCTTGCCGCCCTGGCGCAGGGCGATCCTGATGTGCCGATGCTGATCTCCGAGATCGCCGTCCAGCAGAGCATCCCGAAGAAGTTCCTGGAGCAGATCCTGCTCGACCTCAAGCGTTCGGGCATCGTTGTCAGCCGCCGAGGCAAGCAGGGCGGATACCTGCTCCTGAAGCCCGCCGACGCGATCACCTTCGGCGAAGTGCTGCGCCTGGTGGACGGACCGATAGCGCCGCTTCCTTGCCTGTCCCAGACCGCCTACCGCAGATGCGAGGATTGCGACGGCGAGCATCTATGCGAGATCCGCCATGTCTTCGCCCGCGTCGCCGATGCCACCCGCGAAGTGCTGTTCAACACGACGATTGCCGATGCGATCGGGGGTGCCGGAGAAACACAGGCTCCCGTCCGCGAGCTTCTGACGGCTTGAAGGCTGCCTCTTGGCGGTGTACCAATTTTTGGTATAATGCCGGGTAGGAGATATGCCATGGCTCGCAATACATCGGTTTCCCTTGGCGACCATTTCGCCGACTTCATTGACGACCAAGTCGAAAGCGGCCGATACGGGTCCGCCAGTGACGTGGTCCGGGCCGGCCTGCGCCTGCTTGAAGAGCATGAGGCGCGCGTCGAGACCTTACGGAGTGCGTTGATTGCGGGTGAGGAGTCCGGTGCTCCGCAACCTTTCGACAACGATGCCTTCCTGAAGCGGATGCACGAGCGCCATGGCCGGTAGTCCCGGGCACTACAGGCTCTCACCTTTGGCGGAAGCCGACCTGGAGAAGATCTGGTCTTACACAGTGGAAGCTTGGTCCTGGGAGCAAGCAGAGCGCTATCACGCCGAGATGCTCGATATTTTCGCTCGCCTTGCGGCCCGCCAACTGAGCGGGCGCCGAATTGACGTCCGAGAGGGATATCTGAAATATCCGGTCGGCTCTCACTTCGTATTCTATCGGCTCGGCACGGGCGGTATCGAGGTCATCCGAATTCTCCACCAGCGCATGGACGCAAGCCGCTATCTTTAGCGCAGGCAGCATCGGTAAGGGCGGGCAGCAGATCGCTGCTGCGAGCATGATGCCGCCTGCAGGATCGTGATTACGAAATCGCAGTTATTTCCAGTTCCTGGTCCCCGACGTTCACCACATCCCCGACGGCTTTGCCCGTGAGAGCCCTTGCCACCGGCGACACGTAGGAAATCGATCCTGTTGTCGGGTTGGCCTCATCTTCGCCGACGATCCGATACGTCTGCACCCGCCCGTCCTCGCGGCTGAAGGTGACCGTGTTGCCGAAGGCGACGACATCCGTCGATATGGGGTTCGGGACGATTTGGGCGGTGCGAACTCTAGTCGCGAAGTAACGCAGATCGCGCAGCGGGCCTGCCGCCTGCCGCCGGCGTTCGTTCACGTCTTCGATCATGCCGGCAGCTTCATAAGCCTCCCGAGCCTGAGCCAATTGCAATTTGAGCGCTTTCAAGCCTGCCTCGGTCACAAGATTCAAGTGTGGCGAGATCGGTCGGTCGGGCAGCAGGGTTTCCGCAGCGGTTTCGGCACTATCTTCCTTGGTGAAGGCTACGCTCAATCTGGAACTCCGTTCAGCGTGGTATGACTTGGGGAGGTAGCGGTTGTTCCCCAGTCGTGGGAGCATGGGTGCTCCAGCGGTCACATTGCACAATAGACGAAAAATCGTTCCCGAATGCCCCAAAATCTCGATTGTGGCCGGATTACGATTTTGCCGGATGCGGGTTTTCCGACGCGCACGTTCTGCCGCTGGGTGTAAGCTTAACCCATTCATTGCCTGCCGAACACGGTCAGAGAAACAGTTTTGCCTTCGTTTTGCCTTCGATTGACTAAGACGACTTGATCGATAGAGTTTGGCCAAACCACAGGAGGGACCTTCATGTTCAGTTTTGCCCGGGGATTTGCCAAGGGATTGGGAGCGGTTGCTCTCGGTCTCTCCTTGACCGTGGGAGTGTTTACACCCGCCTTTGCCGATACCCAGCTGCTCAACGTTTCCTACGATCCGACCCGCGAACTCTATAAGGACGTCAACGCCGCGTTCGCAAAGTCTTGGAAGGCTCAAACGGGAGAAGACGTGTCGATCCGCCAGTCGCATGGCGGCTCCGGTGCACAGGCCCGCTCGGTCATCGATGGTCTGGAAGCAGATGTCGTCACCCTCGCGCTCGAAAGCGATATCAACGCGATCGAAAAGACCGGCAAGATCAAGGCTGGCTGGCGGGCACGTCTTCCCAACAATTCTGCGCCCTATACCTCGACGATCGTCTTCCTTGTCCGCAAGGGCAATCCGAAGGGCATCAAGAATTGGGGCGACCTGGTGAAGGGCGACGTCCAGATCGTCACGCCGAACCCGAAGACATCGGGCGGCGCGCGTTGGAACTATCTCGCCGCCTGGGCCTGGGCCAACGAAGAGTTCAAGGGCGACCAGGCGAAGATTAAGAGCTATATCGCCGATCTCTATAAGCGTGCGCCCGTTCTTGACACCGGTGCACGTGGTTCGACGGTCACCTTTGCGCAGCGCCAGATCGGCGATGTGCTTCTTGCCTGGGAAAACGAGGCCTATCTGGCTGGGGAAGAATTCGGCAAGGACGCTTTCGATATCGTCGTGCCGCCGATTTCTATTCTTGCCGAGCCCCCTGTCGCCGTCGTTGATGCCAATGTCGACGCCAAGGGTACCCGCAAGCAGGCTGAGGCCTATTTACAATATCTCTATTCCGATGAGGGCCAAAACTTCGCAGCCAAGCACTTCTATCGTCCTTCGAAACGTGATGTGGTAAAACCGGAACTGCTGAAGGCTTTGCCGGACATCAAGCTTGTCACGATCGACGATCCGATCTTCGGCGGCTGGAAGAAGGCGCAGCCCGAACACTTCGGTGACGGCGGCATATTCGACCAGATCTACAAGCCCGGTAAGTAATTCGGAATCCTCTATGACTCATAACGCCACTGCCTCATCGGCGAAGTGGCGACTGAAACAGCCGAGCATCATCCCGGGTTTCGGGTTGACGCTCGGCTTTTCGCTCGCTTACCTGTCGCTGATCATTCTTATTCCCGTTGCCGGTTTGCTCTGGCGTACCGCTGAGCTTGGCTGGAGCGGGTTCTTTGCTGTTTTGACCGATCGGCGGACACTTGATGCTCTTTATATATCCTTCGGTACCGCCTTCCTTGCCGCATTGGTCAATGTTGTCTTCGGCACGATCCTCGCTTGGGTGCTCACTCGATACAACTTCCGCGGCAGACGCCTTATCGATGCCATGGTCGATCTGCCGTTCGCTCTGCCAACTGCAGTAGCTGGTATAGCGCTTGCTTCCCTTTATGCTCCGAACGGCTGGATCGGGTCGCTTTTTATGCCGTTCCGCATCGCCTTCACGCCCCTCGGGATTGTCATCGCACTCATCTTCATCGGGCTACCCTTCGTGGTGCGGACCGTTCAGCCGATCATGGAGGAGATCGACCGCGAGGTGGAGGAGGCTGCCGCGACACTCGGCGCCAATCGATTCCAGGCAATCTCCAAAGTCATACTTCCCGGCCTGACGCCAGCGATCCTGACCGGTTTCGCGCTCGCCTTTGCCAGAGGCGTGGGTGAATACGGCTCGGTTATCTTCATCGCCGGCAACATTCCCTACGTTTCAGAAATTGCGCCGCTGCTGATCGTCATCCGGCTGGAGGAGTTTAACTACGCGGGCGCGACCGCGATTGCCACGATCATGCTGCTGATCTCCTTCATGATGCTGCTCGTCATAAATCTCATTCAGGCGTGGAGCCGCAGGAGGTACGGCAATGTCTGACCTTGCCCGCACTCCAAAAGTGGCCTTCCGCAATCCAGCCGATGAGGGGCGCACGACGAAGATCGTGCTGCTCCTCTTGTCTCTGGCCTTTCTCGTTTTCTTCCTTTTCCTGCCGCTCCTCTCGGTTTTCGTTGAAGCCCTTCGCGAGGGCTGGGAAACCTATTTCGAGGCCTTGGCCGAACCCGATGCCTGGGCTGCGATCCGGCTGACACTTCTGGTTGCCGCGATCGCCGTGCCACTCAATCTCGTCTTCGGGCTCTGCGCTTCCTGGGCAATCGCGAAGTTCGAATTCAAGGGCAAGGCTTTCCTGATCACACTCATCGACTTGCCGTTCTCGATCTCCCCGGTGATATCAGGCCTCGTTTATGTTCTGCTTTTCGGCTCCGGCAGCCTGCTCGGCCCGCTTCTAAAAAGCTGGGGCGTTGAGATACTCTTTGCGGTACCGGGTATCGTGTTGGCCACGGTGTTCGTGACATTTCCCTTCGTCGCGCGGGAGCTGATCCCGCTGATGCAGGACCAGGGAAGCGGCGACGAGGAGGCTGCGCTTTCGCTCGGAGCATCGGGCTGGCAGACCTTCCGCTATGTCACGCTACCCAACATCAAATGGGGCCTGCTCTATGGCGTGCTGCTCTGCAATGCCCGCGCCATGGGCGAGTTCGGCGCCGTGTCGGTAGTTTCAGGCCGCATCCGCGGGCTGACCAACACCATGCCACTGCATGTCGAGATACTTTATAATGAATACAACATGGTAGCAGCCTTCGCGGTCGCATCGCTGCTTGCGCTGCTCGCGCTCGTCACGCTTGCACTCAAGACACTTCTCGAACTTCAGTTCGGCGCCGGCAATGCCGGCGGCAGGCATTGAAAGGTTACGCTTCGATGGAAGTCACCATCAACAATATCCGCAAAGAATTCGAGCGCTTCCCGGCGCTTAACGACGTTTCGTTGAAGATCGCCTCCGGCGAACTGATCGCGCTTCTTGGGCCCTCCGGTTCGGGTAAGACAACGCTCCTGCGCCTGATTGCTGGTTTGGATTTTCCGACAGCGGGCAAGATCTTCTTCGGCGACGAGGACGCGTCTAACCATTCAGTACAGGAGCGCAATGTCGGCTTCGTCTTTCAGCACTATGCGCTGTTCCGCCACATGACCGTCGCCGAGAACATAGGTTTCGGCCTGAAGGTCCGCCCGTCGTCATCCCGTCCTCCGAAATCCGAGATACGCCGCCGCGTCTCCGACTTACTGGACATGGTCCAGCTCGGAGGGCTTGAGAAGCGTTACCCAAACCAACTTTCAGGTGGTCAGCGCCAGCGGGTGGCCCTTGCCCGCGCCATGGCAATCGAGCCTCGCATTCTGCTGCTCGACGAACCCTTCGGCGCCCTCGACGCCAAGGTTCGCAAGGAGCTGAGGCGCTGGCTGCGGGAATTTCACGACAGGACTGGCCATACCACAGTTTTCGTGACTCATGACCAGGAAGAGGCCCTCGAGCTTGCCGATCGGGTCGTGGTCATGAGCCAGGGCAAGATTGAGCAGGTGGGGTCCGCCGACGATGTCTACGACCGCCCCGGCTCGCCGTTTGTCTTTTCCTTCATCGGGGAATCGTCGCATTTGCCGGTGGAAGTGAAAGAGAGAACCGTTCTCTTTCAGGGACAACCTATCGGCATTTCAGAATCAGTTGACGGAGGCGGGGAGCTCTTCTTCCGCCCCGAGGATGTGTCGCTTGTCGACGCTCCGGATGCGCTGTTCGGCAAGGTCACCGCCTGCCGTCGGTTAGCAGGCACGCGCATCGCTGAGATCGACATCGCCAATGATGGTTATGCGCCTTATCACGTTGAGGTCGAGGTGTCCCTGCATGCACCGGTGGCCCTTGGCAGCGTGGTACGCTTTCGCCCGACGCGGTGGAAGGTTTTTACGAATAACTAAAGATCATAAATGGCTGGATGAGGTGCCGGTCGCCCCGTTGCGCCCGGCATCTACGCCTCGTTCTCAAGTGAGTAAAAGCACCAAAAGTTGATACATGTCATTTTTTCCTTCACGGAGTGCGGGTAAATAGCGGTCGTCGCAAGCTTCGGTCCATGCGCGACGTCTAATGTGCCCGCGCAATCTTTTAATCCCGACAGGTATTCCATGGCAGAGACTGCCCAAATCGACGACACGTCCGAGCCGCATAAAGGCTCGCCGGAAAGCCAGCCTGCTCATCTTGCCGTATCCCTGGCAAAGGTGTTGATCAGCCGGCTTACTCCCGGCAAAGGTGTCATCCTCTTTTTCAGCCTCATCCTCTTTACGATTGCGTTCGCCGCCAACCTCTTCCTTGAGGAGAGCCTGGCGAGACTGGGTTGGACGCTATTCCTTTCGGGTGATCCGATGCACGCGCCGTCCGGCCTTGCGTTGACGCTGCTGATCGGCACGGTCGCCACCAATCGGTTGCGGCGCCCGGCGCCGTGCCGCAAGCCCCCGTCCGACGAGGAGATGAGCCGTGCCGTGGAGATCCTCTCAACGCAGCCGAATGCAAGCGCCGGCCTGGTGCGCCTCGGCGACAAGAAGGTCCTCTTCTCCAATTGCGGCAAGGCCTTCATCATGTATGCCCAGCAGGGCCGCTCATGGGTGGCACTGTTCGACCCCGTCGGCTGCCGCAAGGCTTGGCCCGGTCTGGTGCTGAAATTCATGGAGACGGCCCGCAAGGCTGGTTGTCGCGCGGTTTTCTATCAGGTCTCACCGGAATTCCTGCCGCTGACCGTCGAAGCGGGGCTGAAGCCCTATAAGCTCGGCGAACAGGCGATCGTCGATCTTACGAGGTTCGATCTCAAGGGTGGCGCCTGGCTGAAGCTTCGCCGCTCCATCAACCGTGCGGTCCGCGACGGGCTGGAGTTCTCGATGCTGAACGCCGACGACGTGCCGGCCGTTCTCGACGAACTGCTTTCCGTTTCCCGTACCTGGCTTGCCGCTCAGAACGCAGCGGAAAAAGGGTTTTCGCTGGGGACATTCCAGTCGCAATACGTGGCGGCAGGACCGGTGGCCGTCATCCGCCTGGAAGGCCGCATCGTCGCCTTTGCCAGCATTCTCTCGACTGCATCAGGCGGGGACGCCTTCATCGACCTGATGCGGCACCTCCCCGACACCCATCGCGGCATGATGGATCTTCTCTTCGTCCGCATCATGGAGCACATGAAGGCTGAAGGATACAAGACGCTGAACCTCGGCATGGCGCCGCTTGCCGGCCTTTCGACCCACAGCAAGGCTCCCTTCTGGAACCACGTCGGCGAGCGCATCTTCCGCAACTGCGAACGCTTTTATAATTTCCGCGGGGTGCAGGCTTTCAAGTCGAAGTTCGATCCGGACTGGCATCCGCGCTATCTCGCCGTTTCCGGCAGCGGTATGCCGGTCCTTTCGGTATTCGACATCACCATGCTCATTGGCGGCGGCCTCAAGGGACTGTTGCGCCGATGAGGCTTCTGCCGATCATCGTGGCAAACATCACGGCTGTTGCGGCAGTCGTTCAATTGGTATCCGGCCCCGAACTTGACACGAAAAGTCTGCCGACCAACCGGATTTCCTATCCCGACGGCAAGGTCGCAGGCGTCGTGGTGTTGCTCTCGGATGGGGAAGGCTGGTCGGAGAAGGAAACGAATACCGCCGCCGCTCTCGTCAGGGAGGGTGCGCTGGTGGTGGGCGTCGATCTTCAGGAATATTACGCGGCGTTGGAGGCGGAGCAGGATGACTGCCTCTATCTCGTCGCCGATATCGAGGATCTGAGCCGCCAGCTGCATCGATCGGCCGAAATTTCCGATTATCGCCCGCCAATGGTTGCCGGCATTGGCGACGGGGCGACGCTCGCGCTCGCCATCGCAGCGCAGACCCCCGATTCCACCATTGAGGAAACCGTGGCAGTGGATCCGAAGACCACGATACCGCTTTCGACGGTGCTCTGTACCCCGGCGCCGAAGACGCCTGTCCCGGACGGTATGGTTTATGGACTGACACCGGGCGATCTTCCCAATCCGGTGCGCGTCGTCTTCACAAGCACCGCGGACGCGGCCGGACGTGTGCATGCGGAAGATCTGAAGGAAACCCATCCGAATGTCGAACTGCACGAGACGGCGGACAGTGCCGCGGCGGCACTGCTGATCAATACCGGCTCTGTCATGCAGGGCCTGGCCCGCTCCGCTTCCCCGCTCAACCTGCCGATCGTGCCGATCGAGACCGCGGCCAGACGCGGCGCGATGGCGATCATCTATTCCGGTGATGGCGGCTGGCGAGATATCGACCAGCAGCTTGGCGCCTATCTCAAGGAAGACGGCATTCCGGTCGTCGGGGTGGATGCGCTACGTTATTTCTGGAGTGAAAAGACGCCGGAACAAACTGCTGCCGATCTTTCCCGCATTATCGCGGCCTATCGCGCCCGCTGGCAGGTCGAGGACGTGCTGCTGATCGGGTATTCCTTCGGGGCCAACATCTTGCCTGCCACCTACCGGCTTCTGCCCGAGGCGGACAAGCAGGCCGTATCGCTCGTTTCACTGCTGGCCCCGTCCCATCAGGCCGATTTCGAGATCGACGTTACCGGATGGCTAGGCTTTGCCGGCGCCGGCAAATATGGTGATCCCGTCGATGATCTGCGGGCAGTCGAGCCCTTCAAGATCCAATGCATCTATGGCCTCGCGGAAGAGGACAGCGCCTGTTCGGCGGTCGCGGAAATGCCGGGTGCTGAGGTTCTGGCGCGAGAGGGCGGTCATCACTTCGACGGCGACTACCGCGGACTCAGCCGGCTGATCGTGGACCGTGCGATTGCGGTAACGGCGGCAAACTGACCATCGTCTCACCGGTCATTCAAGAAGAGGTGAAAACCTCTGGTCAATCGCGGGCGTCTCCACATCTTCCAGGATGAATTGCAAGACCCGGGGAGAGTCGTCATGATCCGATATTTAACCATCCGCATTTTTGCTGGAGTTGCCCTTGCTGCCGCCTTGGCAGGCACCGCTGCCGCCCACCATGGCTGGTCCTGGGCAGAAGCCGACCAGATCGACCTCAAGGGCACGATCCAGTCGATTTCCTTCGCACCACCGCATCCGGTGCTGGAGGTCAAGGCCGAGGATGGCATCTGGCGCGTAGAACTCGGAAACCCGAACCAGACGCAGCGCTCCGGCTTCGTGGAGGGGCAGGCCAAGGTCGGCGACGAGATCGTCGCCACCGGCAACCGTTCCGAGGACCGTAACGAGAAACGGATGAAGGCGGTCCGGATCGTCGTCGCCGGCAAGACGTTCGACATTTATCCCGAGCGGATTAAAACCAACTGAGGCGGTGTTCATGGAGTGGCTTGCGCCGCTTGCCGAGACGCCGCTCGCAAGGGCGCTGATTACCTCTTCGACGCTCTATCTCTTGGTCAACGCCGCACATATCCTCGGTATCGGCGTGGTTTTCGGGGCAATCCTTGCACTCGACCTGCGGCTGCTGGGCTTTGCGCCGGCTGTCCCCTTGGCCGCGCTCGCCCCCTACCTTTCTCGGATCGCCGCCGGGGGCGTTGTTCTTGCCATCCTCACGGGCCTCTGCCTGTTTTCCGTGCGCCCGACCGAATATGCGCGAAACTTCGCTTTCCTGGCCAAGCTTGGTTTGGTCGCGCTGGCCCTCGTCAACGTCGCGACCGTCCACTTCGGAAGCGGGTGGCGGGCGGTGCTTACCGGGGAGGGGCCGAGTACCGCCGTGCGCGTTGGCGCCACGCTCTCGATATTCTTCTGGGCCGGGGCGGTGGTTGCGGGCCGCTGGATCGGGTTCTTGTAGGCGGGCATCGCCAGCGGAAAGGGCTACCTTTTACGCGACACTGTCTTCGGCTGGTATCGGGGATGCCGAAACGGACACGCTTACGCTTGAAGAGCCGCTTCGCTTGACGAAGGTCACCTACCGAAATCGACGAGTCCGCGGCTCCAAAAAATCAGCACCGACATTGCTGATATGTGCAACTAGTGGCGTGCTAAGCCTTTGGGTTGTATATTTTGACGGGTGAGCTGGCTACGATGACTAAGTAATAATCACGATTCAAGCGCGGCTTGCGTTATTAAATTTACGAGGCGGCTGTACGACTATGGACACAGGTGTTGGCGTGACAGACAACGAGGCCTTCGGCCATCTTCCGGAGCGCAAGCGGCGCGAGCTTTCGCGCGCTTTGAAAATCATCTTTGAGGAATTCGATGCCGCTCAGCAGTCAAAGCTTTCGGAAAAACAGAAGGCCGGGCGGATCTTAAAGGTCATTTTGTTCGGTTCATATAGCCGCGGCGGCTGGGTGGAAGACCATAAAAGCGGCTACCGTTCCGACTACGATATTCTGGTTGTCGTCAACATGCATAGCGTTGGGGAAGAAAACGAGCTCTGGCACGACGTTTCCGATCACTTCCTGCGCGAGTTTCTGGTGACGAAGACCATCGAGACGCCCGTCAATGTCATCGTTCACACGCTGCAGGACGTGAATGACCAGCTGGCCCGGGGAAGGCCGTTCTTTATCGACATCATCCGCGACGGCATCATGCTTTATGAAAAGGAAGGCCATCCGTTCACTGCACCGAAACCTCTCGAGGACGATGAGGTCAGGGCAGAGGCCGAAGGGCATTTTGCAAACTGGTTCACGAGTGCTCGGGAACGGTTCGAAATGGCACAAGAGACCATTCGCCGCGGTTATTTAAAAAATGGGGTGTTTGATCTTCATCAAAGTGTCGAAAAGCTCTACCACTGCGTACTCCTCGTCCTCACTCTATACAGCCCGAAATCGCATCGGCTGAAATCGCTTCGCTCATCAGCGGAGAGAATTGAGCCGAGACTGATCGAGGTGTGGCCGCGGGACACGAAGTTCGCCCGCCGTTGCTTTGAGCGGCTCGATCGCGCCTATGTGGATGCGAGATATTCTGCGCATTATGAAATCACCGAGGAAGAACTGCGCTGGCTGATCGAACGCATTCAGATGCTTCAGCGGCTCGTGGAGGAAATTTCCAAAGAGAAACTTGCGGACAAGGGCTCTTCATAGCATTTGATTTCCAGATCGGACCTGGCGCCGCCGGTTCAAAAGCCCGAATTGGTCGGGGAGAGACAAAAGTAGATTTTTTTTAGCGATCGCTGATCGCGGCCCTGGGATTGACCCACGGCTCCTGATTGCTGCGGGGCAGGGGCTGCTTGCCCAGAATGTGGTCGGCGGCCTTTTCGCCGGTCATGATCGAAGGACCGTTGAGGTTGCCGTAGGTGACATGCGGGAAGATCGACGAGTCCGCAACGCGCAATCCATCCACGCCGATCACCCGGCATTCCGGATCGACCACGGCGACGGGGTCGTCGGAGCGGCCCATGCGGCAGGTGCCGCAAGGGTGGTAGGCACTTTCCAGATGTTCGCGCAGGAAAGCATCGATCTGCTCGTCCGTCTGCACCTTCTCACCGGGCTGGATCTCCGGACCGCGGTATTGGTCGAAGGCCTTCTGGCCGAAGATTTCCCGGGTCAGCCGCACGCAGTGGCGGAACTTTTCCCAATCTTCCGCGTGGCTCATATAATTGAACCGGATTATCGGATCCGCCTTAGGATCCGGCGAACGAAGCGTCACGTTTCCGCGCGACTTCGAAAGATTGTAGCCCACATGCACCTGAAAACCGTGGCTTTTCGCTGCGGCCTTGCCGTCGTAGGAGATCGCGACAGGCAGAAAATGGTACTGGATGTCCGGCTGCTTCAGGCCGGGCGCGGAGCGCAGGAAGGCGCAGGCCTCGAACTGGTTTGAGGCGCCGAGTCCTCCTTTGGAAAGCAGCCATTGCGCACCCGCCACCCCTTGCCAGAACCAGGGAAGCCAGGAATAGAGCGATACCGGCTTCGTCGAGACCTGTTGGAAATAGAATTCCATATGGTCCTGCAGGTTGGCGCCGACGCCGGGCCGATCCACCTTCACCTCGATACCCATTGCCTTCAAATGCTCCCCCGGACCGATGCCGGAAAGCATCAGCAATTTCGGCGAATTGAAGGATGAGGCCGACACAATGACCTCGCGATTGGCGCGGATCGTCTCCGTCCCCCCGCGGCGTTGGATCTCCACACCCACCGCCCGGCCATTCTCGATTACCACCCTATTGGCGAAGCCATAGACGATCTCGACATTCGGCCGTTTCAGCGCAGGGCGCAGATAGGCGTTCGCTGTCGACCAGCGCCGGCCGCGATGGATCGTCTGCTCCATCAGCCCGAAGCCTTCCTGCTTCGAGCCGTTATAGTCGTCGGTGAGTTCGAAGCCGGCCTGTTTTCCCGCCTCGATGAAGGCATGGAACAGAGGGTTCTTCAGAGGCCCGCGCCTGACATGCAGCGGCCCGTCGGTGCCGCGCCAGCCGTCCTCTCCGCCTTTGGAATTCTCCATGCGCTTGAAATAGGGAAGCACATCCACATAGGCCCAGCCGGTCGCCCCGAGCTCTTCCCAGCGATTGTAGTCTTCCGCATGGCCGCGAACGTAAACGAGCCCGTTGATGGAAGATGACCCGCCGATCACCTTGCCCCGCGGTGCGGTGATGCGGCGGTTGTTGAGGTTCGGTTCAGGCTCGGAAAGATAGCCCCAGTTGTAGCGCTTCATGCTCATCGGCCAAGCAAGCGCTGCCGGCATCTGGATGAACGGCCCGAAATCCGATCCGCCCGCTTCGATGACGATCACCGAGTTTTTGCCGTCCTCCGACAGACGATAGGCCAGCGCTGAGCCCGCCGAACCGGAACCGATAATGACGAAATCTGCCTGAAGCATGTCAGTTTTCTCCAGGCGTTTTCGTGAAGTTGCGCGAGGCCAGAGAGGGGTGATCTCGCCCGATAGCCAACGAAAGCATCAATACGGCGCCTCGACCTTGCCCATTCCCACATAGACCGTCTTCAGTTCGGAATAATGCTCCAGCGCGGCCAGCGAATTCTCACGTCCGAAGCCGGATTGCTTGGATCCGCCGAAAGGGATTTCCACCGGGCAAAGATTGTAGGTGTTGATCCACAGCGTACCAGCCTCAAGCTGGTCTACGACGCGGTGGCCGCGCGAAAGGTCGGCGGTGAAAACGCCGGCCGAAAGGCCGAATTCGGTCGCGTTGGCGCGGGCGATCACCTCGTCCTCGTCGTCGAAATCGAGCACGCACATGACGGGCCCGAAAATCTCTTCCCGCGCGATGGTCATATCGTCGGTCACGTCCGCGAATACGGTCGGCTGCACGTAATAACCTTCGCCGGTGACGTGGTTCGGAATGCCGCCGCCGGTCAGAAGCGTCGCGCCCCCGGCCTTGCCCTTGTCGATATAGCTCAGGACCTTCTGACGCTGATCGAAAGAGACCATTGGTCCGAGTTGCGTCGCCTCGTCCATCGGGTCGCCGATGACGATCTTTTCTGTCCGCTCCTTCAACCGCGACAGGAAGGCATCCTTCACATTCCTCTGCACGAAGACGCGGGTGCCGTTGGAGCAGACCTGACCCGTCGAATAGAAGTTGCCGAGCATGGCGCCGCCGATCGCGCTCTCGATATCGGCGTCGTCGAAAACGATCAGCGGCGACTTGCCACCGAGTTCCATCGTCACGTGCTTCAAGCTGCCGGCAGCGTCCGCCGCTACCTTGCGTCCGGTCGGCACCGAGCCGGTGAGCGAGACCTTGGCCACATCAGGATGGTTGACCAAAAGCGGCCCGGTATTCCGGTCGCCCTGGATGACGTTGTAAAGCCCCTTCGGCAAGCCGGCTTCGATGAGGATTTCCGCAATCTTCAGCGCGCCGAGCGGCGTGTTTTCGGAAGGTTTGAACACCATGGCATTGCCGGCCGCAAGCGCCGGAGCGCCCTTCCAGCAGGCGATCTGCTGCGGATAGTTCCAGGCGCCGATGCCGACGCAGACGCCGAGCGGCACGCGCTTGGTATAGGCAAAATCGCCGCCGAGCGGGATATAGCTGCCGTTCAATCCGGCGGCTATCACTCCACCGAAGAACTCAAAACTGTCGGCGCCAGAGGTCGGATCGGCGACGATGGTTTCCTGGATCGGCTTGCCCGTATCGAGCGTCTCGAGTTCGGAAAGCTCCCGGTTTCTCTCGCGCATGATCTCTGCGGCTCGCTTCAGGATACGCCCGCGCGCCGTCGGGCTCATCGCGGCCCATTCCGGCTGGGCGCGCTTTGCCGCGGCGACCGCGCGTTCGACGATATGAGGCGTTGCCGCATGCAGTCTGGCGATCACCTCGCCGGTCGCCGGATAGAGGCTTTCGATGAGAGCGCCTTCAGTGTCCTCTACATATTCGCCGTCGATGAAATGGCTGGCGATCGGTTGGGCTTTCATCTCATTCTCCGCGCGGGTAGCGTTTGGACTCCTCGAGATTGTCGAGGTTCATGTGATTGCGCATGTAGCGCTCGGATGCCTTTTGCAATGGCTGGTGATCCCACGGATAGTAGGCTCCGTTGCGCAGCGCCTCATAGACCACCCAGCGACGCGCCTGGCTTTCGCGAACCGCTGCATCAAAGACGCCCATGTCCCAGCGTTCCTCGCGTTTCTTGCGGAACGCTGCCAGGACCTCGGCAAAGTCAGGGTCGTCGGCAAGGTTCTTCAGCTCCTTGGGATCGGTTTCGAGATCGAAGAGCTGATCCGGGTCGAGCAGGCAATGGACATATTTCCATTTGTCTTCGCGAATGGCCACCAGCGGAGAATAGGAGCCTTCGGCGGCATATTCCATCAGTACCGGGCTGGTGCGAGGCCGTCCGTCGATCATCGGCTTCAGGCTTTCGCCATCCGTCCAGGGCTTGACCTCCTCCATCGAAATGCCGGCCAGTTCGCAAAGCGTCGGCGTGACGTCGAGGTTGGAAACCGGCGCCAGGTGCAGGGCGGTTGGAATGCCCGGGCCGGCGATCATCAGCGGCACGCGCGCCGAGCCTTCGAAAAAGTTCATCTTGAACCACAAGCCCCGTTCGCCCAGCATGTCGCCATGGTCGGAGCAGAACAGGATCATCGTGTCCTCCAGCATCCTTGTCCGCGTCAGCGTATCGATCAGCTCGCCGACCTTCTCGTCGATATAGGAGATGTTGGCGAAATAGGCTCTTCGCGACCGGCGGACATTATCTACCGTTACGTCGAAATTCTTGTAGTCGCAGGAAAAGATGATCCGCTTCGAATGCGGGTCCTGTTCTTCGAGCGGAATCGCGCCCACCTCCGGCAGCAGGTGCTCGCAATCCTCGTAGAGATCCCAGAATTTTTTCCGCGCCACGTAAGGGTCGTGCGGATGGGTGAAGGAGACGGTTAAGGCCCAGGGCCGGCGTTGGGTATCGTCCCGCTCGCGGGCGAGGTGATAAAGCTTCTGGTTGGCGAGAAATGCGACTTCGTCGTCATATTCCATCTGGTTGGTGATTTCGGCGACGCCTGCGCCGGTGACGGAACCGAGATTGTGATACCACCAGTCGATCCTCTCGCCGGGCTTTCGATAGTCCGGGGTCCAGCCGAAATCGGCTGGATAAATATCCGTCGTCAGCCGCTCCTCGAAACCGTGCAGCTGGTCCGGCCCGACGAAATGCATCTTGCCGGATAGCGCCGTATAATAACCGGCGCGGCGCAGGTGATGCGCATAGGTCGGGATCGAGGAAACGTATTCCGCCGCGTTGTCGTAGACGCGGGTGCGGCTCGGCAACTGTCCGGCCATGAAGGAGGCGCGGGCGGGCGCGCAGAGCGGCGATGAGGTGTAGTTGTTGGCAAACCGCGCCGAACGTGCCGCCAGACTTTTGAGATGCGGCGCATGCAGCCATTCCGCCGGGCCATCCGGAAACAGCGTCCCGTTCAGCTGGTCGACCATGATGATCAGGATATTGGGTTTGGTCATTGGCGGAATCGACTCTCTAGGCGACGGTCTTCTCACCAGATTGAGTTATTTTTGATCCCGCCGCCAATCAAGAAGGGATTGCGAACCATCCTGTTCCAAAAGCGCGGAAGGGGGTGATTGGGAAGTTGCTGAAAGCGAAATGGCCGAGGAAGAAGTTCGCTCCACCCGCCTCGAAAGGCCGCCCTACCCATCTGGAGTTGCATGTGAATGCTATCGGCGGCATTGTCTTTCAACGTCAGGGGAGAAACTCGTGCCGAAAGTTGTTGGAATTGGTGGCGTGTTCTTCAGAGCAGCCGACCCGGTTGGGCTTGCCGAATGGTACGAGAAACATCTCGGAATTGACGACCTGCACAAATCCGTATGGCAACAACATGCAGGGACAACAATCTTTGGTCCGTTCTCTGAGGACACCGACTATTTCGGACGAGCAGAACAGCAGTGGATGATCAATTTTCGGGTCGATGACCTCGATGGGTTCATAGCAAAGCTGACGGCAAGCGGGATCACGGTGGAGACACGTGCCGAGTGGGATTCTGAAGTTGGCCGCTTTGCTCGAATTCACGACCCCGAAGGCAATCCGGTCGAGCTGTGGGAACCGACGAAGGGGCCGCCTCCAATCTGACGATGTGGGTTAGGTTATTGCGGTTGGCGGTTTCAAGGGCCTATAGCGGGTGCGACGCTTCGCCTAACTCGTTATAATATTGAATAAAAACATCTTTCACCGTCACAAAACTTTCATCCCCGGGAAAGGGATTCTTGAGGAATTGATGGGAGCTTCACCGCAATTTTAGGCCATTGCGCGTGGGGTAATGAGTAATGTCGTCTGCGGCCATTTTGGAACCGGGCGTTTTCCGTCGATATGCAAGCGATCAGCTGGTCGCGCTGGGGAAGCTGGTTCTCGAAAACGCTTTCCAGCCGATCGTCGAGATCGGTACCGGCTCCGTCTTTGGGTATGAATCCCTTCTGCGAGGCCAGGAACGGATCGGCTTTTCCTCTCCGCCCGAACTCCTCGACCAGGCACAGGAAATCGGCCAGCTTTTGGCGCTTGAACAGATGATGGCGACGCGGGCGCTTGCGAAATTCGCAAGCGTTCCGGATTACTCCTCCGCCACGCTTTTCCTCAATCTCGATGTCCGCCTGATCCCGCATGGCCGGCTTTTCATCGAAAAGGTCGTCCAGCATCTGCGGATGGCCAATATCGCGCCGTCTTCGGTCTGCTTCGAGTTTTCCGAACGTTTCGACAATACCAGCGTGCCGGAATTTGCCGATCTGGTGACCCAGATGCGCAAGGAGGGTTTCAAGCTCGCCATCGATGATTTCGGCGTTGGTCACGGCGAGATGAAGCTGCTGTGCGACTATCCGGTCGACTATCTCAAGATCGATCGCCATTTTATCGCCGGCATCGACCGAAATCCGCGCAAGCGGCACCTGGTGAAGAACATCGTCAACATCGCGCACGTGCTTGGCATCCGGGTGATTGCCGAGGGCATCGAGACGGAAGCGGAATTCCTCGCCTGCCGCGAATACGGCGTCGATCTCGTCCAGGGCTGGTTCATCGCCCGGCCAACCACCTTCGTCAGCGAGCTGCAGCCCTCGTTTCCCTATCTTGCCGATATCGGCCGTTCCCGCCGCTCCAGCCAGTCGCTCGACGAGATCCTCATCCGCAAGCAGATCGAACACCTGCCGACGGTCTACGAAAACGAAAGCATCGACAGCGTCTTCGAACTCTTCCGGCGCAATCCGCGCCAGGCCTTTTTCCCCGTCCTCAACGCCAATGGCGAGCCGCGCGGCGTCATCAACGAATATCACCTCAAGGAATATATCTATCAGCCGTTCGGCCGCGACCTTTTGAAGAACAAGGTCTACGAGCGCACCATCGCCCATTTCGTCGATCGCGCCCCGATCATCGGGCTCGACGCGGAGGCTGAGGAACTGATGAGCCTGTTTGCCAATATGGACAACAGCGCCTGCGTCATCCTGACGGAGAACATGCGTTACGCAGGCGTCGTCTCGGCCGCCTCGCTGATCAAGGTCGTCAACGAGAAGCAGCTGAAGATCGCGCAGGATCAGAACCCGCTGACGAGCCTGCCTGGTAACCGGGCCATCCGCGACTTCATGCAGGAGGCCGGGCGCGACGACGAGCAGACCCGCTTCTTCTGCTATTGCGACTTCGACCACTTCAAGCCGTTCAACGACCATTACGGCTTCCATATGGGTGACCACGCGATCTCGCTGTTTGCGGCCCTGGTGAGACGCTACTTCTTTTCCGACGACGATTTCCTCGGCCATGTGGGCGGCGACGATTTCTTCATCGGCGTACGGGACTGGACGCGCGACGAACTGACGGAAATCCTCGAGCGGCTTCTTTCGGATTTTCATGACGACGTGATCGAGCTTTATTCGCCGGAAGAGCGGGCTGCGGGAAAAATCCGCGGGCACGACCGCTTTGGCGAGGAACGCGACTTTCCCCTGCTTCGCTGCTCGATCGGCGTGCTTGAGCTGCCGCAGGGCCTGCTGCTCGACGATGTCAGCCGCATCGGCGCCGAGATTGCCGCCGTCAAGGCCGAATCCAAGGACAATGAAGGCGGCCTCGTCTTCGCCAGCTTCGGCGAGGCAAAGTAACCGCGCGGCGGAACGTCGCCTTCCCGTCGGCGGTCGACTGTCCTAAGTCAGTGGCAAACCACTGAGAGGAGTCCTGCCATGTCGCTTCCCGCCCAAATGCGTTTCGTCGATCTTCCGTCCTTTGGCGCGCCGGAGGTAATGGTTCTGGCGAACGGGCCGCTGCCTGGCGTGCGGCCCGGAGAGATCCTGGTGAAGGTCGAGGCGGCCGGCGTCAACCGGCCGGACGTGGCACAGCGTAACGGCAATTATCCACCGCCGAAGGACGCCAGCCCCATTCTTGGATTGGAGATTGCCGGCGAAGTGGTCGCGATGGGCGAGGGCGTGAGCGAGTTCGGGATCGGCGACAAGGTCTGCGCGCTCGCAAACGGCGGCGGGTATGCGGAATTCTGCGCTGTGCCGGCCGGCCAGGCATTGCGCTGGCCGAAGGGATATGACGCGGTCAAGGCCGCAGCCCTCTGCGAGACCTTCTTCACCGTCTGGGCCAACCTTTTCCAGATGGCCGGTCTCACCGAAGGTGAAAGTGTATTGGTCCACGGCGGTACGAGCGGCATCGGCACCACGGCGATCCAGCTCGCCCGCGCTTTCGGCGCGACCGTTTACGCCACCGCGGGTTCGAAGGAAAAATGCGAGGCCTGCGAAAAGCTCGGCGCCGTCAGGGGCATCGATTACAAGAGCGAAGATTTTGCCGAGGTCATCAAGGCGGAAACCGGCGGTAAGGGTGTCGACGTCGTGCTGGACATGATCGGTGCGGCCTATTTCGAGAAGAACCTGTCAGTGCTCGCCAAGGACGGCTGCCTGTCGATCATCGCTTTCCTCGGCGGCAATATGGCGGAAAAGGTCAATCTGAGCCCGATCATGGTGAAGCGGCTGACGGTCACCGGCTCCACGATGCGGCCGCGCACGGCGGACGAAAAGCGGGCGATCCGCGACGATCTCTCAGGACAGGTCTGGCCGTTGCTGGAGGAGGGAAAGGTGGCCCCGGTGATCCACTCCGTCCTGCCGTTCGCAGAAGTTGCGGAGGCGCACAGGCTGATGGAAAGCAGCGGCCATATCGGCAAGATCGTGTTGAGACTGGACTGCTGAAGGAGGCTTTCGACTGAAAGCTCGCGAATGATAGCGCCAGAAAATTGATTGGCAACTCAATTATATACGCAATCGTTCACATAACTTGCCTTGCAGAACAGGGCTTTGGCCCCTACCTTCATCTCATCATCAACGTAATGAAAGGAAGGTGATCCAATGTCTAATGAGATTTCGGTCTGCGTAACGGGCAATGGAAAGGTGACGGTCTTGACGGGGCAGCCCTCGGCCTGAACTTCATCTTCCTTCGGGCGGCTTACAAAGCGCCCGGGTTCGTTCAACCGGACCAAAACTCATGGAAGGGTCGCCAGCAGCGGCCCTTTTCCATTTTTGGGCGCCGAGAAATGTCCATGCTGGACGGTTCTGGCAAACCCTTCGATGTCAGCGGCGCAGATCATCCTTCACGGCCGTTCGATATGCCCCACTTCGCTTCTAACGGCCCACCGCCGGATGGCCATCCGCTTGCCGAAAAGCCCATCCGAAAAAACTCTCGTCTGGAAGTGACCGAACGAGATGCGCAATCAGAGCCGTCGCCGCAATCGCGAACAAAATCCTGCCGACGAGCACGCCGACGGCGTCCGCGCCCAATGCCATCACAATCAGCGTGTCCTCGATAATACTGTGCGCAAATCCCATGAAGACGCACGAAATGAAGACTTGGCGGGGTGACACCTTGCCCGACCGCGCTTCGCGGATGAGCAATCCTCCGCCATAGGAAATGCCCAGAAACAGGCCGACGGCGGTGAATTGTCCGGTCTCGGCATCTATTCCAGCAAGACGCAGCAGGGGCGCGAGGATCTTCATCAACAGAGCCATGAGCCCGGACAATTTCAGAATCTCCAGTCCCCAGGCAAGCGCCGTCAAAATGATGAGCATGAAGACAAGCGCTTCCATCAGCCCTGCGAGGAACCCCATCCAATCGGCCGAGGCGGTTTTCGGGATCCAGGCCGGGTCCAGCGTGTCGGAGAGCCAACCGGTTGCCGTAAGAAGGTGATGGAGCATGATGGCGTAAAGGATGCTGCCGGCGACGCGGATCAGCGTGGTGATGGCAAATCCCGGACCGGCCTTTTGAATGATCTTCTGCTCGATCGGCAGACCATGAGCAAAAAGCAAAAGCGCCGAGAAAACGGTGATGTCCGCGACCGTCATCGATGACGCTGGCACCAGCGTGAAGATCATCGGAATCGCCCCCCATAAACCTACGAGCATCCCGGTCAGCCAGGCTAACCCTAGTTCCGGGGGCAAGCCGAAAAGCTCCATGACCGGAGCAAGGGCAGGGGAAATGGCCTCGATCAGGCCAATCCGAGACATCACTTCGGTCACGATCGTAACCGGAACGATGATGCGAACGAGCTCCCAGTAGATTTGCAGTGTTTCCCTGGTCTTTTGAACGGCAAATTCGAGCGCTGACATCACTGTTTCCCAAATCCTGTTGTCTCCGTCGTGTAACCCGACCTCCTTCGCATTTGCGGTCAAATATTGCATCAGAGTGCAATTTTATTGCATTCTTATCCCCGGCTTTGGAGGGGCGTATGGACCGGATCGACAGAAAACTCCTGAATCTTCTGCAGCGTGATGCATCTCGAACCAATGTCGACGTGGCCGATGAGGTCGGACTGTCTCCTTCGAGCTGCCTGCGCCGCATTCGGCGGCTGCGCCAGACGGGCGTCATCGACAGGATTGTCGCAATTCTCAATCCTGCCCGCACCGGGCGTGCGTTGAAAGCAATGGTGACGGTCGAATTGAAGCTGCACGGCGAGCAACAGATGCGCCAGTTTTTCGATCGCGCAACCAGAGAGGATGCGGTAGCGCAGGCTTATGCCGTAACGGGGGAAGTTGACGTCGTCCTGATGCTGCATCTTCGCGACATGGAAGAATACGATGCGCTTTGTGATCGTCTCTTTCGGGACGAGACGAATGTGGCACGGTTCTTCACGATGATGATCATTCGTACTGCAAAGAATGAAACCGCAGTCCCGCTGTAGTCCACGCTCAGCTGGTGTCTTATCGAACCGACCGTCTCATCCCTGACCGCCTTTGCATCAACCCTTCCGACAGGTGAAACTTGAAGAGCGGGGAGCGCTCCGCCACGCTGCGAGAAGCCTCTCGACATTGGCATCCGCACCATCGGCCGAGTTCAGTTCGATGTCGTAGGTCTTGCCGACGTGAATGGTTTCATAGTCGCGCCTGGCGCTGCCCATGGGCCGGTCACCTCGCGCTTTTTCCCGCTCGATCAGCATCTCGAGCGGACAATGTACGGCGACGAAAAACACGTCATGATCGCGCAGGAGATTGTCGAGCGTCTCCAGCCAGCCCTCGGTATCCAGAATGTGTTCCAGGATCAAATCATTGCCGGCATCGGCATAAGCCGCAAGCGATGCATGAAAACCATCGAAAAAGGCTTTTCGAGCATCTGCCCAGTTGAATTCGCCGGCGCGAAAACGGCTTGAAGGGAGCACTCCCGAGTCGCGGAGGTGATCTATGGAGATGTGCCAGAATGGCTTCTCAATCCGGGCCTGGAGCTTTTTGGCAATGGTCGATTTTCCGCTGCTGGATGCGCCGTGGAGAAAGATGATCTGTGCCATGGGAGCCTTCGCCTGCTTCACGCGGAGAAATGTTGCAGCTTCGTAACAAGAACATGACGACTACCGGCGCATTGCGAAAAGCGATGGATTTTCCGTAGGCCTGTTACGAGCCCTGCCGCTGAGATATTCTTGGCAGATGAAACTCAGCCAGACCATAAGGTTCTGTACCTCGGCGGATGGCACACGGATCGCTGTCGCGTCGTGCGGGAAGGGCCAGGTGATCCTGCGCGCCGCGCACTGGCTGAGCCATGTCGACTACGATCTCGAAAGCCCCGTGTGGCGGCCATGGGTCCAGGCGCTATCGGCAACAAACCGGTTTGTGCGCTACGATCCCCGCGGCTGCGGCCTCTCGGACCGGCATGTCGCCGATCTCTCGATTGCGGCGTGGCATGCGGATCTGGATGCGGTGGCGGCCTCGATCGAAGACCAGCGTTTTGTCCTCCTCGGTCTTTCGCAGGGTGGCGCTCTCGCGGTCGCCTATGCCCTGCGGCATCCCGAACGGGTGTCGCATCTGGTGCTGCTGAACGCCTACGCTCAGGGCGCCCGGACGAGAGCGAAGACCGACGATGAGCTTCTGGAGGCAGAAACCCTCGTCAATTTCATCCGCATCGGCTGGGGACGCGACAATCCGGCATTCTGCCAGTTCTTCACAAATCTCTTCATCCCCGACGGAACACCCGAACAGCATCGCTGGTGGGGCGATCTCGAGCGCGTGACGGCAACGGCCGACGTCGCTGCGGAATTGCTTCGGCAAATGCAGGGGATCGATGTGCTGGACCTTGCCGCGAAGCTTCGCGTCCCGACGCTGATCGCCCATAGCCGCGGTGACTTGCGCGTTCCGTTCGACCAGGGCTGCAAGCTTGCAGCCGCAATTCCCGGCGCTCGGTTTGTCCCGCTTGAGAGCAAGAACCATGTGTTGTTGCCGGACGAGCCGGCCTGGACCGTATTCCAGGCCGAACTTGCGACCTTCCTCGGGCAGGATCGGCCAGTACGGCCGCGCGCAGTTCGTGAAGCCGGTCTGACCCCTGCGGAGGCGACGCTTCTCGATTTCGTCGCCGAAGGGCTAGACAACCATGCCATCGCGGAACGCCTCGGCAAGAGCGAAAAGACCATACGCAACCAATTATCGGTGATCTTTAGCAAACTTGGGGTGCACAACCGCTCGCAGGCCATCGTCATCGCATTGTCGGGCTAGAGTCCCGACGGCGAGGGATTATCGCCCCCTTGCCGTGCCGATGGGACATCTGTCCCCTCCATGACCCCGGTTTTTCCTGCTGCGCGGGACGGGCGCATCATGCCTTTCGTAGCGACAGGTCTCATCCTCCAGTTCATGGGCGGCGAGGCGCCGCCCGAAAACCGGGAGGGAATTCGACATGACGGAACTCAACGAAACCACGCTGAATGAACTCGTGGGTCGCGTCCTCGGCGACCTTGGCGGAGCAGTCAGCGTGCCGCTGGTGCGGATCGGCGATGCGCTCGGTCTCTACCAGACCCTCAAGGAGATCGGCCCGGCGAAACCCGACGAGCTTGCCGAGGCTGCCGGCTGCGCGCCCCGCTACGTGCGCGAATGGCTGTCGGCGCAAACGGCTTCGGGCTATGTGCACCATGAGCGCGGGCGGTTTTCGCTGACCCCCGAGCAGTCTTTCATTTTCGCGGAGCCGGACAGCCCGGTCAACCTGATCGGCGCTTTCGATACCGCCGCCGCCATGGTCGAGAACCAGCCGAAGGTACAGGCCGCCTTCAAGACCGGCCGAGGGGTGGCCTGGGGCGATCAGGCAGGCTGCATGTTCTGTGCCGTGGCGCGCCTCTTCCGGCCGGGATATGTCAACGCCCTGGTCCAGGATTGGCTGCCGGCGCTCGATGGCGTCATCGCCAAGCTGGAGGCGGGCGCGACTGTCGCCGACGTCGGATGCGGCCATGGGTTGTCGACGATCCTGATGGCGCAGGCTTTCCCCCGCTCCCGGTTCACGGGCTACGACTTCCATCCGGGCTCGATCGCCGCCGCAACCGCCCATGCCCGGGCGCACGAATTGACGAACCTGCATTTCGAGGTCGGCCGGGCTCAGGACTTCGAAGGTCGCGACTTCGACCTGATCACCTGCTTCGATTGCCTGCACGACATGGGCGACCCGGAGGCTGCGGCGGCTCATATCCGCAAGGCGTTGAAGGACGGCGGCACCTGGATGGTCGTTGAACCTGCGGCGGGAGACACGCTGGAGGAAAATCTTAATCCGGTGGGCCGGCTCTACTACTCGGCGTCGACGATGATCTGCGTCCCCACCTCGCTGGCGCAGGAGACCGGCCTCGCGCTTGGCGCGCAAGCGGGAGAGCGCCGGTTGACCGAGGTGATCCGGTCCGGTGGCTTCACGCATGTCCGGCGGGCGGCGCAGACCCCGCTCAACATGGTTCTCGAAGCAACCTGACGGAAAAGCAGCGCCCGGCCAATGCGGGGCGGGCGCTCCTTCATCCCGATCTGCTGCCCGCCTCGAACCGAGCCCATGCGCTAGACGCATGGGTGGCCTGCTAAGTGCGCGCTTTTAGAACAGCCGGGGCGGGCCTATATAACAGCCATCGAAGCAAACAGAGGGCGCCAAGGACTGGCAGCCAGGCTTCGAAAATCCCAGGAAAGGGGAACCATCATGAACGTCGCACGCACTCTCAACAATTGGCGCAAGTACCGTCAGACGGTTGCCGAACTGGGCCGTATGACCCCGCGCGAACTCAACGACCTCGGCATCGCACAAAGCGATATCCGCCGCGTTGCTCGCCAAGCCGTCGGCTTCTGATCGCCATCTGACTGCATGTATGTAAACGCCCGCTAGACCGCGGGCGTTTTGCATTTTGCGCATAGCTGACCGTCAAATTCCGATACGCCCGACGGCCGGCACCTTGATGCCCGGGCGCGAGAAATCCAGCCCCGCCACCAATCCCAGAAAGTGCACCTCGAAACCGCTGCGCATACCGGCGGAAAAGCCGACGAGGCCGCGCAACGTGACATGCAGGTCGCGCCAGTCGTCGTCGAGGTGGAAGAATTCTCCGTCCGGAAGATAGTCGCGGCCGACCGCATGCGGCGGCAATACCGCGCCGATTTCCGGCACCGTGCGCAGCACATAGGCGACGAAGGTGTTGGAATTCGGCCCCGGCCAGATCGTATAGCCCCCCGGCTCCGCGTAGGGGTAGGCGGCAATCGCGCCCTCGATCTTCGGGATCAGCAGTTCGGCTTCCGCGCCTTTTACAGACGCCACGAGTTCTGGAGCGTTCGAATACCAGTAGGCGTCCGGCGGCCGGTGGTTTTTCCGGATCGGCGCCCCCCAGCCCACCTTGTCGTAGCGCGTGTAGCTTTTCGCACCTTTTGCCTTGGTAACGATCCAGGCATGGCTTGCGACCGCACCCTTCAACCCGCCGGTCATGGCGGAAAACACGTAGATCGCCGCGTCCCCGCTGCCGCCCGCTTCCGGCAATATGCCAGCCGAAGACCATCTCGCCTCGCTCCACCGTGCCGGCCTTTCCTTGATCGCCCACAAGCCCGCCGAAGCGAAGGTCGGCAGCAGGTAGACGATGAAGATGATCAGAAACAACCGTTTAACGGATTTCATGCTAAGCGCCCCGTGCAAGTCCCGCCGGACTGAGTTAAGCCGGTGATATGGATCAATGAAAACAGCAATTTCAGGACAGGCCATGCAAAACCCCGTTACCGTCGAAGTTACCAGAGGCAACCTGGTCGAAAGCCGCCACCGTGGCCTCGGTGTCGTCGTGGACGGAGAAGGCAAAACCCTCTTTTCCTTCGGGGATGCCGAGGCGGGTGTCTTCCCGCGCTCGGCCTGCAAGGCGATGCAGGCTCTGCCTCTCATCGAAAGCGGCGCGGCCGATGCCTGCGGTTTCGGCAATGCCGAGCTGGCGCTTGCCTGTTCCTCCCATTCCGGCGAAGACGCCCATGTGGCGACCGCTGCAGCCATGCTCGCGAAAGCCGGCCGCGATCACGCCGCGCTGGAATGCGGCGCCCATTGGGCTTTCGACCAGAATGTGCTGATCCATCAGGCGCGCACGCTCGACAAACCGAACGCGCTCCACAACAACTGTTCCGGAAAGCATTCCGGTTTCGTCTGCACCTGCGTCCACACCGGCACGGACGTAAAGGGCTATGTCGGCTACGATCATCCGCTGCAGCAGGAAATTCGCAGCGTCATGGAAAGCCTGACCGGCGCCGTGCTCGGTCATGACAATTGCGGCACCGACGGCTGTTCGATCCCGAGCTATGCGGTGCCGCTGAAGGGGCTCGCCCACGGTTTTGCAAAGATGACGACGGGCGCCGCCCTTTCGGCCGAACGAGCCAAGGCCTCGCGCCGCCTGATTGAAGCCTGCATGGCCGAACCCTTCTATGTCGCCGGCACCGGCCGCGCCTGCACGAAGCTGATGCAGGTGGCTCCCGGCAAGATCTTCGCTAAGACCGGCGCGGAAGGCGTCTTCGTCGCCGCCCTGCCGGAGCAGGGGATCGCCATGGCGGTCAAATGCGAGGACGGCACGACGCGCGCCGCCGAGGCCATGATCTTTGCTTTGGTTGCCCGCTATTTCGAAAAGGGCGGCGAGGTCGAGACCAAGCTGATGGCGATGGCCAACCGTTCGATGAAAAACTGGAACGGCATGCATGTGGGGGATGTGCGGGTGACGGACGCGCTGTTCGCTTAAGTTTCGACAATGTTGACGCCCTGCGACCGATAGGGCGCCAGGCGCTCCTCGTCGATCCCCTTTTCCACAATCATGCCCGCGATATCGGAAACCGGCATGATCGTGCAGGGTGAGGAAGCGTCGAGCTTTTCTGCGGTGATGAGGACATAGGTTTCCCCGGATGAGGCGGCGATGTGCCGCTTGATAGCGGCCTCTTCGAAATCGCCCGTCGAAAGGCCGCGCGCCGGATGCACCGCGGTAGCTCCCAGGAAGAAGATGTCCGGCCGGAGCAGCGAAATCTGCGCCATCGCCGCAGCGCCCACCGCCACCATGGAATGCTTGTAGAGCCGGCCTCCGATCAGGATCACCTCCGCTGTCGGATGATGTTCGAGTTCGGCCGCGATCGTCGGGCTGTGCGTGGCGGCCGTGAAGGCAATGTCGCGGGGAAGAGCCCGCGCGATTTCCGCGGTCGATGTGCCGCCATCGAGAAAGATCATCTGGCCTTGCCGCACCAATCCCGCAGCCCGGGCGCCGAGCCTTTGCTTCACGTCGGATGAGACCGATCGCCGGGCCGAAAAATCCGGCAGGTCCGGGGATACCGGCATGGCGCCGCCATGCACGCGCCGGAGCAGACCTTCGGCCGCCATTTCCCTGAGATCCCGACGGATCGTGTCCTCAGACAGCGAAAACTCTTCCGCTACCCGTTTGGCGACGACCTGCCCCTCCCGACGCAGCATGTCGAGGATGAGGCTCTTGCGCTGGCTGGTCAGCATGGTTCTTGACTCTGCACGAAATTGCACGAATAAGAATGAATATGCCTGCGTTATTGGAATAAGTAAACCGCTCAGGCAGTTTCGTGTAGTGCCGCGATGAATGCGGATGAGTTTGGAGAAATGAACATGCTGATTTTGATTGCCGGTCCCTATCGTTCCGGAACGGGGGATGATCCGGCGAAGATGGCAGATAACCTGAAGCGGCTCGAAGCGCCGTCTTATACGCTGTTCAAGGCGGGACACTTGCCGATAATCGGTGAATGGGTCGCGTTGCCGGTCTGGCATGCGGCGGGCGGCAATCGGATAGGCGACGATCTTTACGAGGAGATTTTCCACCCGACTGCGGGGCGTCTGCTTCAGCTTTGCGAGGGCGTTCTTCGTCTGCCGGGCGAATCCAAGGGGGCCGACAACGACGTCCGGATTGCGACCGAGCGGGGCATTCCCGTCTGGTACCGGCTGGAGGACGTTCCAGGCGTCGTCTGACCTTTCCGTGAGGCCAAGCCGTGCTACAAGGGCATCCTCAAACGTAGGATGCCCCCAACGGAGGATGTCATGTACACGCTCTATTTCGCTCCCGGCACCTGTGCGCTCGCCAGCCATATCGCGCTTGCCGAGTCCGGCCTGCCCTATGAGATCAAGCGGATAAGATTTGCCGAGAACGAGCAGCGCTCCGAGGCCTATCTGAAGATCAATCCAAAGGGGCGGGTGCCGGCGCTGGTGACGGACAAGGGCGTGCTAAGCGAAACCGTCGCGATCCTCGCCTTCATCGCGCAGGCTGTGCCGCAGGCGAAATTGGCTCCGCTCGCCGATCCGTTCCTGTTTGCCCGGATGCAGGCGTTCAACGCCTATCTTGCTTCAACCGTCCACGTTGCCCATGCGCATGGCCGGCGCGGCGCCCGCTGGGCCGATGAACCCTCCTCGCATGCCGACATGCTTCGCAAGGTTCCGCAAACCATGGGTGAGTGCTTCCGCCTGATCGAGAACGATTTTCTTGCCGGTCCCTATGTGCTGGGCGAGCAGTATTCGGTGGCCGATCCCTATCTTTTCACGATAGCGGGCTGGCTCGAAGGCGATAAGGTCGATATCGCCGAATTCCCCCGCGTCCAAGCGCATTACGAACGGATGAAGGCGCGGCCGGCAGTTCAAAAGGCGTTGGCGGAGGAAAGTCCGGCCTGAGTCAGGCGCATTTCGCCAGTTGCGCGCTCTCCGTTGCCGCTTCCGCGCGATAGGCGCCGGGGAAGGGCAGGTCGGCGAGTTGCCTGAGATCCATGGCGTGGATGTCCGGATGGCGGAGCGGGTCGTCGTACGTCTCCGCAATCGCTTCGGCGGTCTCCAGCCAGGCTTTAAGCTTCAAGAAAATCTTAAGCGGTGTCATGATCGTCACCTTTCGCAAATTTGTGATCATTTGCAGGTGAAGTATCCTCTCCGGAAGGAGTCGTTGCAATTGAGTTCTTGAAGCGAGTTGTATAGAAAATCTATATGAAGAACCTGAACCTCGTGCATCTGAATGGACTGAGGGCGCTGGAAGCGGTCGGCCGCCTCGGCTCGTTGCAGGCCGCAGCCGAAGAGCTCGGGGTTTCGATCGGCGCCGTCAGCCAGCAGGTCATCAAGGCGGAAGCGCAGCTTGGTCAACCGGTGTTTCAGCGCCTGCCGAGAGGCATGGTGGCGGTGGACGGGGCGCGGCCCATGCTGGCGCGCCTGACGGAAGGCTTTCACTTCCTGTCGGAGGCGGTCGGGCTCGGGAAACGGCGGGACGATACGCTGTTGACGATCTCGGTCGCCCCGGTCTTCGCGGCCCGTTTCCTGGTCCATCGGCTCGACCGGTTCTCGACGCTTCATCCGGATATACGCCTCAGGATCGACGCCACGACAAGACTTGCAGATCTCGGAACCGACGACATTGATCTCGCCATTCGTGTCGGGCCCGGCACATGGCCCGGTGTCGATGCCGAACTTCTGATCGAGCAGACCGTGTTTCCGGTCTGCGCTCCGGCATTGGCCGAGAAGTTGAAAGAGCCGCGCGATATCCTGCAGTTGCCGGCAATCATTGACGGCCCCTCGATGTTCTCCTGGGACATATGGCTGAAGGAGGCCGGGCTTGATGGATCGAGCATCGCCACCCGCCACGTTTTCAACGATGCCTCGCTTTGCCTCGACGCCACTATTGCCGGGCAGGGCGTGATGCTCGCCTGGCATACGCTGGCAACTTTCGCGCTGGAGCAGGGCCGGCTGGTCGAACCGTTTTCGGTACGAGCCCGCACCGGCATGGGGCACTATCTGGTCACCCGCGCCGGCGCACGATTGCCGGCGAAGGTGAAGGCGTTCAGGGAGTGGCTGAAGAGTGAACTCCCGCCGCCCTTGGAAACACGAGGGATAATTGGCCTTACGCCGGTTCGGCTAGGCGCTTCTCCCACATCGCCTTGAAGGCAGGGCGGGCTTGGCATGTTTCCAGCCACGCCTTCAGCGCCGGCCGGTTTTCGAAGAGTGCTTCGTGTCCCTGCGCGTAACGAACGATTTCCGCGACATTGATGTCGGCCACGGTGAAGCGGCCGCCGACCATGTGACTATTCCTGGAAAAATGCTTTTCCAGCACATCGAATGGCCGCTTCAGCAGGCGGGCCGCGACCTCGATCTCCGCTTTGCCGTCGTCCGTGTCCGCCTTGGTCTGCTGGATCTTGAGCGCCGATGCCTCGATGCTGGTGGCAGCGAAGAGCGACCACTGGATCATCAGCGCCTCTTCGTTGATGTCCCTAGGGCCGACCTCTCCACCGTATTTGCGGGCGAGATAGAGCGAAATTGCGAGCGATTCGTGCAGCACGAAGCCATCGTCGTCCATCGATGGAATGGAACCCATCGGATTGAGACCCAGAAAGTCGGCCGAGAGCGTATTGATCGGCGCCTCCGCGGCCATCGGCTCGGGCAGGCGATAAGCCTGGATGATCGGCACAAGCTCGAACGGAATACCCAGTTCTTCGATGAGCCAGAGTGGCCGCGTGGCCCGCGAGCGATAAACCCCGTAAATTTTCAGCATGATCGTTCCTTTTTGAAATGCTGGCGCAAGCTATGGCGCGCTTGCGCAAAACAAAAGATCAGTCCGCGTTGAACAGCCATGAAAGTTTTAGATCGATGAAGCCTCAGACGATCCTGTTTCCTTCGATCGTCAGATGCGGGAAACCTTCGCCATCGCCACGGCCGAGTTCGGCGGTGACGGCCTGCTTCCAGCGATGGCCGATCACCGCCCCGTCCCTGACCTTGTCGAAAAGGTTGCCGGCAATCAGGGCATTGCCCGCGCCCTCGACCACGGTCACGGCGCAGCCGACCTTGGCCTGCCGCACGATGTTGCCGCTGGCGAGCACGTTGCGCAGATAAGGGCCGAAGCCGAGCGCCAATCCCCAGAGCGGCACGTTCTCGATGACATTGCCGGTGACCGCCGTATCCGCTTCGACGCTGATGCCGACGCCGAAGATTGCCCCGTCCAGGATATAGGGTCCGGTCGGCTTGAGATTGCGGACGATGTTGCCGGCGACTGTCGCCAGCCGGCCGCCTTCGTTGAAATTCACGACGGAAATGCCGTTTGCGGCGCCATCGACGATATTGCCCGAAACCATCGCGCCTTCGAAGGCAAATTCGGCGTAGATCGCCGTCTCTCCGGAGCCGAAGCACTGGTTGTTGACGATCTGCGCATTCGAAGCGCTGTTGGCGCGTATGGCGGAGAAGGCAGAGTCGGAGATGTGGTTGCCCGCAACCATCACGTTGTCGGCGCGGAACAGGTTGATGGCATTGCCGTATTGCCCGGTGCCGCCGTTCGTGGCGCCGATCCGGTAGAGGCGGTTGCCCATGACCAGGGTTCCGTCGGTGCCCTTGTTCCAGCGATGGATCAGGATGCCGCCATTGCCGCAGTCGAAGATCGTATTGCCGATAACCGAAAGGCCGCTGCTTTCCACCGCGAAAAGACCGTATTCGGTAGCGCCGGAGACCCGATTTCGTTCGATCCGGCCGCCGGAGCGTTCGAGATGGAGTGCGGTCTTTTGCGATCCGACGATTTCGCAATTGTCGATGACTGCATTCTCGACACCCCTGAGGTGGACGAGCGCCTGGCTCCGGTCGTCGAGCCGGCCGTTTGCTCCGTCTATGACGATGTTGGAAAGCTCGATTCGCCGCGCTCCGTCGCCCCTGATGAGGTGGCCGCCGCCCGAATAGACGAGCCTGGACGCTCCGGCCATGCCGGTGATGCGGGCGCCGTCGGGGAGGTCGAGATTGGAGACCTGGTAGTTTCCGGGCGGCAGGAAGACCGCCATGTTCTGGCGGGCCGCCGTTGCGATGATCTCATTGAGCTTGCGGCTCTGTCTGTCGCCCCCGCCGGGCGTGACGCCATGCTTGCTGACATCGATGGAACCACGCAGGTCCATGGGCGCCAGGCCGGGGGAACTGGCAAAGGCGCGCGGTGCAACTCCGGCGGCGGCCGCGCCGGCTATCGCCGTCAATGCGGCGCGTCTCGAAATCATCCGGTATGCTCCCCGTCGTTAGCAAAGCGTTTGCCATGCCCGTTCTTTGCATAGGTGTACTACGAAATAGACTTGGAAGAACGGTGCTAAAGGGCTTTTTTAGAGGCTTCAAGGATGGCAATTTCATAATGTTCTTAAGCACCGCTAAGGATTTTTCCGCCATTCTGTGCCGCAGCGTGGTTATGGGGGCTCACGCTTTCTAAAGCGGATTGAAAGGAGACGCGGGGATGGTGGAAACCCTGTCATATGGCCCGGCTCGGGCCGCCGTCGCTGATCCGCTTGATGAACTCTGCAGTCGCCTTCTGCGTATTTCTACAGACAGTGATATCGATTTGGATGTGGCGCTGGTGACGCGCGAGATCGAGACGCGAACCCTGCTCGATCAACTGCCCGAATTCATCTATGTGAAAGACCGGCGCGGCCGCTTCGTCTTCGCCAATGCCGCCGCCGGTCGCAACAGCAGGTTTCACGACGGTTCCGACCTGATCGGCAAGACCGATTTCGACATCCTGGACCATGCCACCGCCCGCGAACTCTTTGTGATCGAGCAGGAGGTCATGTCGACCGGCCAGGCAGTGGAGGGGCGGGAGGAGCGGATCACTTTGCCCGACGGGCGGATATTGTGGCTTACCACCTCCAAGATGCCGCTGCGCAACGCCGAGGGATATGTGGTTGGTCTTGTCGGCATCTCCAGGGACATCACCGAGCGCAAGCGCCAGGACGACCGCCGGCATGGCCATGCACGCCTCCTGGAAATGATCGCCCGCGGCCAGCCGCTACGGGCGGTGCTGGACGCGTTGGTCCGCACCGTCGAGGAGGAACTTGACGACGTCACGGCCTCTGTTCTCCTCCTGGAGGAAGGA
This sequence comes from Hyphomicrobiales bacterium, assembly GCA_900469955.1. GTDB lineage: Bacteria > Pseudomonadota > Alphaproteobacteria > Rhizobiales > Rhizobiaceae > Neorhizobium. The sequence goes on from UBYX01000046.1 coordinate 41,786, forward strand.
ACGGACCGGTTGCGGCATGGCGCGGCGACAAACCTGCCTCCGGCCTACACGAAACTCATCGACGGCATTCAGATCGGACCGAAGGTCGGCTCCTGCGGCACTGCCGCCTGGAGGCGCGCCCCGGTGGTGGTCAAGGACGTCATGACCGATCCGCTGTGGGAGGATTATCGCGAACTTGCAAAGGCATTTTCCCTCGGCTCCTGCTGGTCGACGCCGATCATGGCCCCCGATGGGGTCGTCCTTGGTACGTTTGGACTTTACTCCAAGGCTGGCCGCGAGCCGACCGAACTGGAGTGGGAACTGACAGCCATGGCGACCGATATCGCCGGCATCGCCATCGAGCGCGCCCGCAACGAGGAGCGCATCCGGCACATGGCGCACCACGATCCGCTGACCGGACTTCCGAACCGGACACTGTTCTGGACGCAGTTCAGCCGTGCCTTGCTTGAGGCGCGTCGGGAAAACCGCAAGGTCACCGTCGCCTACATCGACCTCGACAATTTCAAGCAGATCAACGATACGCTCGGCCATGCCGCCGGCGACGAGGTGTTGAAGACCCTGTCGTCCCGCATGGCCCGCTGCATCCGGGCGAGCGATCTCCTGGTCCGTCTCGGCGGCGATGAATTTGCGATCGTCTTCAGCAATCCGAATCACGACGACCTCGGCGTGCTGCGTCGCCTGCAGGAACTGCGCATCGGGATTTCCCGGCCATTCATGATCGAAAATCACTCGGTGGTAGCGACCTGCAGCATGGGCGTCGCTTTCTTTCCCCAGGACGGCGATACGCCGGAAGCCTTGCTCGCCCGCGCTGACCGCGCCATGTACGAGGCCAAGGACATGGGCCGCGACAAGCTGCGCGTATCAGGCGGCGAGGGGATTTAGCGCCCCGCCGCCAACGTCGCGTCGATTACTCCGTACCCGCTGGTTCCGTTGGGTCGCGAGCTTTGTCCGGCATCACATAGATCGCTTCGAAGCCGGACACGAACTTATCGAAGAGAACGGAAAATGCGTTGATCTCGTCTTCCGGCCAGCCTTCGAGTACATGGGCAAGAAGCGAGCGCTTGACCGCCCGGATTTCCGCAAAAAGGCTTTCCCCCAGTTCCGTTGCCACCAGCAGCGAACGCCGCCCGTCCGCCTGGGAGGCATCACGGCGCAGGATGCCGCGGGCGACGAGGTCCGCGACCAGCCGGCTGCCGCGGGAGGGGTCGATGCGCATGGCTTCGGCGATCGCTCCCACGGTCGCTTCGCCTTCGATGCGGCGGATTACTTCCAGCACGTCGAGATGCGAGATTTCCAGGCCGGGAACGATCCTGGCGACAGCCGTGCGTCCGATGATCCGCCTGCCGATCAGAAGACGCATGCGCGCAAGCGTTTCGCCAATGCGCGTCACGTCCTCCGGCGAGGGAGAGGCCGCAATGTCCTGTTTTTGGGCGCTTTCAGTCGTCATGGCCCGAACATATCAGAGCGCTTTCGTCGGTCCAAGAGTTCTTTGCTATTCACATCAGAGTGCCGTTGACAATTATATGCTGAAGGCAGATAAATTTTTGTAATCTGGATTGCCTCATGGATATGACCCGACCGGCCAGTGCGCCACTCGTTGCCAGCCACAGACAGCGGCTGGCGATCTTCTGCTTTCTCCTGACGGCGCTCTTCATGGCGACGTTGGACAATCAGATCGTTTCGACGGCCCTGCCGACCATCGCCGCTGAATTCGGCCAGCTGGAGCGTTTTGGCTGGGTCGGATCTGCCTATCTTCTCGCCGCCAGCGCGACCATGCCCGTCTACGGCAAGCTCGGGGATCTGTTCGGGCGAAAATACGTGATGATCGCCGCGATCGTGATCTTCACCATCGGCTCGCTGACCTGCGGTCTTGCGTGGTCGATGGATTCGCTGATCGCCTCACGGGTGCTGCAGGGCATGGGCGGGGGCGGCATCATGGTCTCGATCTTCTCTATCAATGCCGATCTTTTCGAGCCGCGCGAACGGGCGAAATACCAGAGCTATTCCAGTCTGGTGATCATGGCCTCGGGAAGCGTGGGGCCGTTGCTCGGCGGCAGGATGAGCGAACTCTTCGGCTGGCGCTCGATCTTCCTGATCAACCTGCCGATCGGCATTATCGCCTTGACCGGCATCATGCTGCTTCTGCCCTACCGTCGTCCCGTCCGTCGGCCGAAGATCGATTACATAGGCGCGATCCTGCTGGCCGTGACCGTCACCAGCTTCGTGGCATGGGCAGACAGCGTCACGCTGTTCGGCTCGCTGCTTACCTGGCAGTCCTTGGTTATCGTGGCGTTCGGCGTGCTTTGCGCCGCTCTCTGGATCTTCGTCGAGTCCCGCGTGCCCGAGCCGATCGTGCCGTTGAAGCTTTTCCGCGATTCGACCTTTTCCCTGTTCCTGATCATCTCTTTCTGTTCCGGTGGCATCGCGATCGGCATGGTCAACTATTTTGCGCTCTTCCTGCAGACGACGACCGGGCTTTCCCCATCGAGCGCGGGACTGTTCTTCATCGGGACGACCTCCGGCATCGTCATCGGCTCCATATCGGCGGGCCGGCTGATCTCGATTACCGGCCGCTACAAGCCGTTCACGGTCGCGGGGTTGACGCTGAATATTGTCGCACTCTTCCTCTTTTCCCAGCTGACGGCCGGGCCGCCTCTGCCGGTGATTTTTGCCCTGATGTTCCTGCAGGGCCTGGCGATCGGCTTTGGCCAGCAGGCGCCGATCATCGGCGTGCAGAATTCGGCTCCGCGTGACGATGTCGGTGCGGCGACCGGTGCGGTGACCCTGATGCGCATGGCTGGCGCTTCGATTGCGATTTCGCTCTATGGCGCCATCGTCGCGGCGGGGCTGCGCGGGGTGGAAACCCACATCCCGGGCGTTACCGACATAGGGTCGCTGACGCCGCAAATGCTCATGGATCTTCCGGACGCTGCCCGCCTTGCCGTGCAGAATCTTTATGCGGGGACCTTCACATCCGTGTTCATGACGGCGACGATAATTGCCGTGACGGGTCTGTTGGCGGGCCTTTTCCTGAAGCCCGTTCGTCTCCCTCCGGCGAAGCCGGCCGACAAGCCCGACGTCAGGTGACACTCATCTGGCGGCGCGCCATTTTTGCCCTATCTTCAAGGACATGAAACCAGAGGCCCTGCTTCATCCCACTCCGGCCGGGCTCTTCTGCCCCATCGGCCGCTTTCATGTCGATCCCGTACGTCCCGTCGAGCGGGCCTTGATCACGCATGGCCATTCCGATCATGCCCGAGCCGGCCACGCGAAGGTTCTGGGGACGCGTCAGACCCTCGATATCATGCGAATACGTTACGGCGAGGGTTTCGCCGGATCGGAACAGGCCGCCGCATTCGGAGAGGAAATCGACATCGAAGGCGTTAGGGTGAGCTTTCATCCGGCCGGACACGTGCTTGGCTCGGCGCAGATCGTTATCGAGAAGGACGGCCTACGCATCGTCGTCTCCGGGGACTATAAGCGCGGCACCGACCCCACCTGCGACCCTTTCGTGCCGGTTGCCTGCGATGTCTTCATCACCGAGGCGACCTTCGGCCTGCCGGTCTTCCATCACCCCAACCCCAAGGAGGAGATCGCCAAGCTTCTCACTTCGCTGAAGCAGTTTCCCGAGCGCAGCCATCTGATCGGCGCCTATGCGCTTGGCAAGGCGCAGCGCGTCATCAGGCTGATCCGCGATTGCGGCTATTCCGAACCGATCTTCATCCACGGCGCGCTTGCCAGACTTTGCGAGTATTATGTCGGCCAAGGGATCAACCTCGGCGACATCCGCCCGGCAACGATCGAAAAGAGCAGCCCCGCAGCCTTCAGGGGCGCCGTCGTCGTCGGCCCTCCGTCCGCGTTCCAGGATCGCTGGGCGCGGCGCTTCAACGAACCGCTGATCGCTTTCGCCTCCGGCTGGATGATGGTGCGCCAGCGGGCGAAACAGGGCGGGGTCGAGCTGCCGCTCGTTATTTCCGATCATTGCGATTGGCCGGAATTGCTTTCGACCATCGGGGAAATCGGTCCGTCCGAGGTGTGGGTGACCCATGGCCGGGAGGAAGCCCTGGTGCGCTGGTGCGAGTTGAAGAACATCCCGGCCCGGCCGCTGCATCTCGTCGGCTACGAGGACGAGGGGGATTGATGGCGATGGTCTTTTCTGCCGATACCGCCGACACCCCCCTCTGCCCTGCCGGGCATCTCCCCCACAAGGGGGGAGATCGGATCTGGCACGACCTGCCCGTAACAACTGCTGTCTCGCTTGCTGCAAGGGTAACAAGCTTCAATAGGGCAATGGCGATACCGCGAGTCGATCTCCCTACCCGTGGGGGAGATGCCCGGCAGGGCAAGGCGGGGCGGGCACGGCACACGGGTTATTTCCTGCGAGGGCCAAATTCATGAAAGCCTTTGCGACCCTGCTCGACCGGCTGGTGTTCACCCCCTCGCGAAATGGTAAGCTGACCCTCCTTGCCGACTATTTTCGCGATACGCCCGATCCCGATCGGGGGTATGGACTTGCCGCACTCGCCGGCGCGCTGGATTTGAAAAGCGTCAAACCGGCCATGCTGCGCGAGCTGGTATTGGAGCGTATGGACCCCGTTCTTTTCCAGTATTCCTACGACTACGTCGGCGATCTCGCCGAGACCATCTCGCTTGTCTGGGACGGCACCGCCAAGGATACTATCGACGATGACCACCAACCGCGTCTCGGCGAAGTGGTCGTCCGCATGAATTCGCTCGGCCGCACCGAAGTCCGCTCAGCCGTCCGCGACCTGCTTGACAGGCTCGATACATCGAGCCGCTTTGCGTTCCTGAAACTCGCGACCGGGTCGCTTCGCATCGGCGTATCGGCCCGGCTCGCCAAGCAGGCGCTGTCGGACATGAGTGGCAAGGACGTGACCGAGATCGAAACCCTCTGGCATGGATTGGCGCCACCTTACGAGCCGCTCTTCGCCTGGCTGGAGGGGAGGGCCGAGAAGCCGGTGCTGGCAACGCCCGCCATCTTCCATTCGGTCATGCTGGCCAATCCCGTCGAAGCGGGCGATCTCGAAAAGCTCGACCCGCTGGATTATGCCGCTGAGTGGAAATGGGATGGCATCCGCGTCCAGATGTCGAGTTACGGCGGCACGAAGAAGCTCTATTCCCGCTCCGGCGATGACATCACCGGCGCCTTTCCCGATATCGTCGAGGCGATCAATTTCGAAGGCGTCATTGACGGCGAACTGCTGGTCGGCGGCACCTTCCGCTCCAACAGCCCGACGCGAACCTTTTCCGACCTGCAGCAGCGGCTGAACCGCAAAACGGTCACGGGCAGGATGCTGGACGAATACCCGGCCTTCGTGCGCGCTTACGATGTGCTCTTTGAGGGCGACATGGATATTCGCGCAAGATCCTTTTTCGAACGCCGCGATAGGCTCGCCGACGTCATCGAGCACGCTCCACACGACCGGTTCGACCTCTCCCAGCTCGTGCCCTTCACCAACTGGGAGGAGCTGGACAGCCTGCGGGTAGCTCCGCCCGATCCGGTCATCGAAGGCGTGATGATCAAGAAGAAGGGTAGTCCATATCAGGCCGGACGCCTTAAGGGGCCGTGGTTCAAGTGGAAGCGCGATCCCTACAATATCGACGCGGTGATGCTTTACGCCCAGCGCGGCCATGGCAAGCGCTCGAGCTATTATTCCGATTTCACCTTCGGCGTCTGGGCCGAGACGCCTGACGGTGAGGAACTGGTGCCGGTCGGAAAGGCCTATTTCGGCTTCACCGATGCGGAACTCGAAGTGCTCGACAAATTCGTGCGCGACAACACGATCGATCGGTTCGGGCCTGTCAGGGCGGTGCGGGCCGAACCCGGTTTCGGCTTCGTGCTGGAGGTCGCCTTCGAAGGCATCAACCGCTCGACCCGCCACAAATCCGGTGTCGCCATGCGCTTCCCGCGCATCGCCCGGCTGAGGCAGGACAAGCTGCCACGCGATGCCGACCGGCTTTCGACGCTGACGGCGATGTTGGATGTGAAAACGGGACAAGGCTGATCGCCTGATCTCAAATCATTGAATGGACAGCGCCATGACTGAATGCTGAGATCGCATGAGGCAAACAGTTCAGGAATCAGAAGGCATGGCAGACGATCGGGTGACTTCCTCCACACGCTTTCCCCCGGACGGCATGACCCGCCGCGCACTTCTTGCTGCAACGGCGGGCCTGTCGGTGGCAGCGCTCCTGCCGGCATCGGCAGACGCGGCCGCTTTTCCCGTTCCGGAGATACTGCCGCTTGAAAAGGAAGACTATGCCGAGGCCCGTGGGCGCTTCCGGACAAATCTCATCAAAAAAGGCCCGGCTCCGGAAAAATCGGAACCGCTGGGCACGCCGCCCGGCGCAAGGCGCGTCTACTATCATGGTGGCCCGGAAGGCTCTATTGAGCTGATCGCCTGGCTTTCCCACTACGAGCCGTCGGCGAAATTGACGCCCGCGGTTCTCTTCCTGCACGGTGGCAATGCGACCGGCGACGGGCATTGGGAGCTGATGAAATCCTATTGGGAAGCGGGTTTCGTCGTCCTCCATCCGTCCTTCCGGGGCGAAAACGGCCAGGCGGGCAATTTTTCCGGCTTTTACGACGAGACCGCCGATGCGCTCGCGGCCGCGAACTATCTGGAATCTCTGCCGGGCATCGACAAGGACCGCCTCTTCCTCGCGGGCCACAGCAATGGCGGCACGCTGGCGCTCCTCGCCTCCATGACAAGGAAATTCCGCGCCGCCGCGCCGATTTCGGCCGGCGTCAATTCATGGCGTTTCTTCGGCCGCTACGATCGCGAAATCCGGTTCGACGCGAATGATCCGATGGAGTTCATCATGCGCTCTTCCGTCTGCTTTGGCCCGAGCCTCAAATGCCCGACCCTTCTGCTGCGCGGTACGGAGGAGCGGCCCTTCGACAAGGATCACCAGCTCCTGATCGACCGAGCCCGCTCTGCGGGCGTCTCCATCGAGGCAAAACTCCTGCCCGGCAACCACAACGGCGTCGTCCCCGGCGCAGTTCTCGAAAGCATCCGCTTTTTCAACGCGGTCGCCGCCTAAGGAGGCGCGCGGCTGTCTTTTCTGCGCTTTCCACTCTATATTCCGCAGACGGAGACTGCTCAGGACCGCAACATCATTCCCGCCGACTATCCGGAGCTGAAACGGCTCGTCTGGAGCCGTGATGCCTCGCGCCCCATCCCCGCCAGAAAAGTTCTTACCATCTATGAACGCAACTGGCGCTTCATCGATGAACGCCATTTGACAAAGCGGGAGGCCGAGCTCATTCGCGATTTGGCTCAGGTTTACGGCGCGGGCGTCCTGCTTAAATCCTGATGAAGACGTTTCGATGCTCAGAGCACCGGATCATCGCCGAAGCCTTGTCGCTGATGGATCAGGAGTATCTGTTTTCCAAATAATGCTGGTCGGCGGTGGAATGGCAATTGTTCTGAAGTTGGACGAATACCGGCGTTCTCTGGATGTCGATTTTCTATGCGCATCGGTGGATGGCTATCGCGAGCTGCACTGCGCCGCGACGGAGCGGGGACTAAGTGCTTTTTTCGGTTCCATGAAAGCTCTGCGCGATTTGCGTATCGACCCATACGGGCTGAGGACAATCCTCGAATTCGAAGGGCTGCAGATCAAGTTCGAGATCATTCGGAAAGGTCTAGTCGCTCTTGGCGGCGTGATGGATGCCGAATTGGGTGTCCCGACGCTGGAGTTCGAAGACATGGTCACCGAAAAATTGCTCGCCAATGCGGATCGCTGCCAGGACCGCTCGGTTGCCTATCGAGATGCTTTCGACTTGGGCATGATGATCGAGCATTTCTGCGCGCTGCCTTCCGAATTGATCGAAAAGGCAAAAGCAGATTATGGCTCGGACGTGGAGCAGAAATTGGGTTGGATAACTGACCGGCTCGAGGACGACGCCGAACGTCGAGCTGCGGCGGATGCATTGGAAATGGAGGACGCCACCGCCTCCTTGGCCGTCTCGGCCCTTCGTCGCGAGATCGCCAGACTTTCACTAAAGCCTGAAATCCACTCTTGAAGAAAACCGTTGCACGAGCGGCGGCGGGCGGTTCGCACCCGGCAACCACAATAGCGTCATCTCCCGGCGCAGTCCTCGAAAGCATCCGCTTTTTCAACGCGGTCGCGGCTTAGTCGATCCGCGTATCGAGCGCCACCGTCTCCCAGGTGGCCAGGTCCTGAAGGAGCTGTTGTGCGTGGTCGCGGATGGCGGCGACTGAATCCTCGCCGAGTTGCAAGCGAAGTGGTGTCCGCTCGGCCTTGAGGGCGAGGTCTATGGCTCGTGCCGCCTTGGCCGGATCACCTTCCTGCGTGCCGTCCAAGCCATGGGCGAAATCGCGTGTGCCGCCGACGATATCGCGATAGGCGTCCATGACCGGCATATGTTTGAGCGCGTCCGCTGCAAAACCGGTGCGGAACGCGCCGGGTTCTACGATCAGCCCCTTGATGCCGAACGGCGCGACTTCCTGCGCGAGTGCCTCGGTCATGCCTTCGAGAGCGAATTTCGATGCCGAATATGCGCTGAATCCACCGAATGAAAGCTGGCCGCCGAGGCTCGAAATGTTGACGATCGCACCGCTCTTCTGAGCCCGCATCTGCGGCAGAACCGCTTTCGTCACGGCCACGGCGCCGAAGAAATTGGTTTCCATCTGGGCGCGCAGCTCTGATTCCGGAGTTTCTTCGACCGCACCCACGATGCCGTAGCCGGCGTTGTTGATCAGCACGTCGATGCGACCGAAGCGCGCCATCGCAGCCTCGACCGCCGCCTCCGCTTCCCCCGCAGCCGTAACATCGAGCTGTTGCACCAGAACCCGTTCCGGCGCGGCAGCGGCCAGCGCATCGAGTTTCGCAGGCGTGCGGGCGGTCGCCACCACGTTGTAACCCTGCTTGATCGCGTAACGGGCGAAGGCCATGCCGAAGCCCGAAGAGGCGCCGGTGATGAACCAGGTGGTGGTCTCTGTGCTGCTCATGTTCCTTCTCCTGTTCTTTGGGTGATCCGCTGCTCTGCGGCATGAACAGGAGAATGCCGCAAGAGGTTGCATCCGCCGAGGAGGATGCCCGGTTTCCTTACGATCCGTGCCGGCCCTATCTGAAGATCAGCGACTGGTGGGCTGCCGCTCCGGCGATATTGCCGTCTCCAACCGCGAGCGCGACCGATCCCGCAGCTCTCGCAGCGTCCCCGCAGGCGAAGACGCCAGGCACGCTCGTTTCCTTGGTAAGATCGGTCTTGATGAACGGGTAGAGGCCGTCCTCCTCGAAATCGCAGCCGAGCTGTTCGGCGACCGCGCTGGAGAGCCGGGGTTTCGGCAGGACGAAAAGCCCGGCAAAGCTCAGGGTGCGGTCATCCTCGAAGATGACGTCCGCATGGCCGTCGATCTCCTTGACCTTTGCTGTCTCGATCGTGACGCCTCGTTCGTCGAGTTTTGCCCGCTGTTCGGCGTCCGGCGAAAAGCAGCCGTCGAGCATCAAGGTGGTCCGTCCCCAATCCGGCAGCATCAGCGCGTGGTGCATGGAGGCTTCCGAACTGGCGATCACGCCGATTTCGCCCTGGTTGAGTTCATATCCATGGCAATAGGGGCAGTGGAAGGCGGAGCGTCCCCAGCGCTCGGCAAGCCCGGGAATATCGGGCAGATCGTCGGCCACTCCGATTGCCAGCACCAGTCTCCGGGCGGAAAGCTGCTGTCCGTCGCTGCTTCGGATCGAAAAACCTTCGCCCTGCCTTTCCGCCTGTTCTACGCGCGCATCGAGCCATTCGACCGTCGGATAACGCAGCAGCTGTTCGCGGGCATCGGCGGCGATTGCGCCCGGCGCACGCCCGTCCTGGCCGAGAAATCCGTGCGATGTCGCTGCGAACCGGTTCCGGCGCATGCCGTCGTCGATCACCAGGATTTTTCTGCGCGCGCGGGCGAGCTGGAGCGCCGCCGAAAGGCCGGCATAGCTGCCGCCGACAATGATGGCATCGTAGGACATCGTTTGAACTCCTCGCGTTTCTTGTCACATCGTAAGTTACATGATGCGCCTGCGTCAAGAGTTTGTAACTTTGCTTGTTGCATAAGGTTCCATCCGCTAGGGTGGGGTGTGCCAATTTGAAAGAAGGAGAGAGGCGGATGCGATATGACGGTCGCCTTTCACGCATGCTGCATGTGCTGATTCATATGGCTCGGCATGAAGGGGCTGCCACGTCCGATCTGATCGCGCAGATGCTCAACACCAACCCGGTCGTCGTTCGCCGGACGATGGCGGGCTTGAGGGAGCAGGGCTATGTCCACTCCGAAAAAGGCCATGGCGGCGGCTGGACGCTGGGACGCCGGCTGGAGGAAATGACGCTTCTCGATATCTATCGGGCGGTCGGAGAGCCGCCGGTCTTTGCCGTCGGCCCTGCCTGCGACAGGCCTGAATGCCTGGTGGAGCAGGCCGTGAACAGCGCTCTTGCCGATGCCTTTGCCGAGGCGGAAAAACTGCTTCTGGAGCGCTTCGCTCATGTGACGCTGGCGGATATTGCCGCCGACTTCGATAACCGCATGGCGCGGCATCCCGCATTGGTCGGCCATGCCGGTTCAGGCTGCGCGTCCTGAATCTCTCACCAGCTTCGCGCCAGCCGAACCTGCCATCCTGGTTTCGACGTCATCTGCCGGAAGCGGGTCCCATGCCAATCTTTCCTCAGTCTTTCCGCCGAATCCCCGGCCTCTCTTTCGTGCTTGCCGCGACTGCCGCCCTGACGGGTTGCCAGGTGCCTTTCGTGACCGACACGAGCCGCATGAATCCGGATGTCTTCGTCCAGGAGACGGCGCCGGTCTTTTACATTCCTCCCTATGAGGATCCCCCGACGAACCAGCCCCCTCCGATGCCGGGGGCAATCCCGCACAAGCGTCAGCTCTATCCGTCGACCTTCCATCAGACCTATGGCCTGCCGGTGTCGAACCCGGTGCATCGGACCATGTATGGCGTGATCCGCGACGAAGGGCATACGCTTCCGGCCATTCCCTATTCGCGCGTCGACGCCCGATATCTCCGTCAGGAGGTCGACTACCGCAGCAACGAGGTGCCCGGCACCATCGTCGTCGATACCCGCCAGCGTTTTCTCTATTTCGTCCAGCCGGGCGGCAAGGCGATCCGTTACGGCGTCGGTCTTGGAAAGGCGGGTTTTGGCTGGCAGGGCCGCGGCGTGATCGAGCGCAAGGCCAAATGGCCGCGCTGGACGCCGCCGGAAGACATGGTTGCGCGTCAGCCGGACCTGCGCCAGTTCGCCGCCGCCGAAGGCGGTGCCGATCCCGGCCTCAACAATCCGCTCGGGGCGCGGGCGCTCTACATCTTCAAGGACGGCAAGGATACGCTCTATCGCGTGCATGGCACGCCTGACTGGCAGTCGGTCGGCAAGGCGACGTCTTCAGGCTGCGTTCGCATGCTCAATCAGGACGTCATCGATCTTTTCGACCGGGTTCCCTCCGGCACGCCGATTGTCGTCCTCTGAGATCGGCCAGATCTTTGATTTGAAGGAGCGGCCTTGTGCCGCTCTTTTTGCTTTCTGGTGCCGCGGGTGTGAAATCTTGTGTGGCGGTCGTGAATAGTTGCTTAAATGCAGCAGGCCTATGGTTGCGGCCACGGCAGGGGATTCGGAACCTTTCGGTCATCCTGCCATTGAATTATGCTTTGCTGTCTGTAGCGTGTTTATCGAACGGTCCTGCCGCACATGATCCTGAACAATTTCTATTCCCGTCGGGGCTTCCTGTCTCTCCTGGGCGCCGGCACAGCCTCGACCTTGGCCGGCTGCGCTTCCACTGCGCCCGGGCGAGGTGATACGATCGTTACCTATCGCGACGGCGGCAGCGTGCGCCGGCCGGAAATCCTGCCGGGCGGCTCGCCCGAACTGGATCAGATGTACGGCACCGTGATCGATGGCGACTTCGTCATTCCGGCCGTTCCCTATCAGCAGATCAATCCGCGCTATTATCGCCAGCGGGTCGTGGATCCGACCGGCGAACGGCCCGGTACCGTGGTGGTCGATACTCCGTCCCGCTTCCTCTATCTCGTCGAACCCGGCGGCTCCGCCATGCGTTATGGTGTCGGCATCGGCCGCGAGGGCTTTTCCTGGTCGGGCGACGGCGTGATCCAATGGCGGCAGAAATGGCCGAAATGGACCCCGCCGAACGAGATGATCGCCCGCCAGCCGGAGCTTGCGAAATATTCGGCAGACAATGGCGGCATGCCGCCCGGCCTCAGCAATCCGCTCGGTGCCCGTGCGCTCTACATCTTCCAGAACGGGCAGGACACGCTCTACCGTCTGCACGGCTCGCCAGAATGGAACTCAATCGGCCGGGCAGTCTCTTCCGGCTGCGTGCGCCTGATGAACCAGGACATCATCGACCTCTACGATCGCGTGCCGAACAAGGCCCGCATCGTGGTTTGGCAGTAGGCTTGGCGTCACGATGCATCGTGGCGGAATGACCGGCTGATTGGGATTCCGTGGGATGCTGGAAATAGACGCCGCCCTCGTCAGCACCCTCGTAGCCAGGCAGTTCCCCCGATGGGCCGAACTGCCTGTGCGGGCCGTAGCCAATGGCGGCTGGGACAACCGTACCTTCCATCTCGGCGATGCCATGTCCGTTCGCCTGCCGAGCGCCGAGCGCTATGTCGCCCAGGTGGAAAAGGAGCATCGCTGGCTTCCGATCCTCGCCTCGCACCTGCCGCTGCCGATCCCGGCACCGCTTGCCCTGGGCAGGCCGGACGCGGATTACCCGTGGCCGTGGTCCATCTATGGATGGATCGAAGGCGACCGCGCCAGTCGCGATACGATTTCCGATCTCACGGCGTTTGCCGAAGATCTCGCGGATTTCCTGATTGCCCTCCGGAAGGTCGACGCTTCCGACGGCCCGGCCGCCGGAACGCACAATTTCCATCGCGGCGGATCGCTTACCGTTTATGACGACGAGGCCCGGCAGGCGCTTGCCGCATTGGCGGATGAGCTCAATGTCGGCAGACTGACCGAAATCTGGGAGAGGGCATTGGCTTCGAGCTGGCAAGGCAGGCCGGTCTGGCTCCATGGCGATATCGCGGAGGGCAATCTGCTCGTCCGCAATGGCCGCCTGTCGGCGGTCATCGATTTCGGCAGTTCCGGCGTCGGCGACCCGTCTTCGGATCTCGTGATTGCCTGGACGCTGTTTGACGAACCGGCCCGCGATGCCTTTCGCGCTCGCGTCGGCCTTGATCAGCAGACTTGGGAGAGGGCGCGCGGCTGGTGCCTTTGGAAGGCGCTCATCACCATCGCCGAGCACCGGCGTGGAGACCGCGAAAAGGCTGATATTCACCGCCGCTGGATCGACCGTATCGTCGCCGATCGTCTCGACGGGATCTGATCCGGATCTACCGCGCCCGATGGCGTGCAGCAGATAGCAGGGGCACCGTGGCAAGCGAGGCGAACGCCATCACAGCGCCGGCGAGGAAGGTCGAACTCGAGCCGTAGGTTTCCCAGAGCAGGCCGGCGGAGACGTTGCCGAGGATCACGGTCAGGCCGGTCGCAAGATTGAACAAGCCGAACGCCGTGCCCTTCAGGTTCTGCGGCGCGCTGTCGGCAATCAGCGTCGATAAAATGCCTTGCGAAAAGCCCATATGCAGCCCCCAGAGGACGATACCCGCGAAAAGCATCGGCAGCGTCTGCGCCGTCGCCAGCGCAAGGTCTGCGGCGATTAGGAACAGTAGGCTGAGCGCGATCAGGCTTCGGCGTCCGATGCGGTCCGAAAGATATCCGACCGGATAGGCCGTCAGTCCGTATACCGCGTGCATGACCACCATGGTGATCGGGATCCAGGCGAGCGAGAGGCCGGCCTCCTGCGATTTCAGAAGAAGGAAGGCCTCGCTGAAACGGGAGAGCGTCAAAAGGCTCGACACACCGATGACCACCCAGACGGCGCGGTTGAGGCGCCCGGCATCCCTGAAGCGGGGCATGCCCTTGGAGGGGGAGGGCGGCTGTTCTGGCTCCTTGACGCCAACGATCAGCAGGGCGACCGCCAGGAAGGCCGGGATCGCGGCGATCCAGAAGATGGCGATCATGTTGCCATCCGTCGCGAGCATTAACCCGATTGCGGCAAGCGGGCCGACGAAGCCGCCCACCGTATCGAGCGACTTGCGCAGGCCGAAGCTCGCGCCACGAATCTCCGGCGGCGTCACGTCTGCAATCAGCGCATCACGCGGCGTACCGCGGATCCCTTTGCCGACGCGATCGACGGCTTTGGCCACGACCACCCAGCCGATCGAGGTTGCGAGCGGAAAGATCGGCTTGGAAAGCGCGCCGAGCCCATAGCCGAGAACGGCAAGCGGTTTTCTCTTACCGGTCCAGTCGGAGATCACGCCGGAAAAAAGCTTGGTGACGGTCGCGATCGCAACCGACAGCCCTTCGATGAACCCGATCGCGACGGCAGACGCGCCGAGGCCTGCGACGAGATAAAGCGGCAGCAGCGTCTGGATCATCTCCGACGAAATATCCATCAGCAGACTGACCACGCCGAGCAGCCAGACCGTGCGTGGTATGGCGATGGGTTGTCGGGGAGGCGCCGTGTTGGCTGTCATCGTCAAATCTCTTGAAGCTGCCTCCGATCTCGCCGGCGGTCCTGTCTTGGAAATCAGGATGACGAGCTAAAGGCGGAGTCAATTGAGATCAATACATGGATATTGAGGGGTCGCGGGTCAGCCGTTCGCTTCGCGTGGGAAAAAGTCAGTCCGTCTCGTTCATCCGCTTGCGCAGCGTAATCAGCGCATCCCGCAGGGCTGCGGCCTCCTCCATACCGCAGCCGATCGTCTGGCCGATCGCCTTGGTTACCCCCACGGCCTTCTGTCTGAGGTCGGAACCCTTTTCGGTAAGGGAAATCTTCACCAGGCGTTCGTCTTCCCGATCCCGCTTTCGCAGCACAAGGCCGCTCTGCTCGAGCCGCTTGAGGAGCGGCGAAAGCGTGCCGGAATCGAGCCCGAGGCGATCGCCGATCGCCTTCACCGGGAGATCGTCTTCTTCCCACAGCGTGACCATGACCAGATATTGCGGATAGGTAAGGCCGAGCGGCTCGAGCAGCGGCTTGTAGGTGCGCGTGAACGCATGCGCGGCACCATAGATCGCAAAACACAGCTGCGTGTCGAGCTTGATCTCGAATTCCCGAGAATCGGTGGCTTGCACTTTCTCCTTCATCAGTCCTGACTTCACGCTTTCGTGCTCTATGTTTTTCTCGACCGCATAATCGCAGGCTTGACGGGAAAATGCAATGCGCGTAACTAGATTGTGCGCAATTGAATTGCCAACGAATTATCTTGAAGGGAGTATGTAGCATGCCTATTCTTTACACGACCAAGGGCTCCGCCACCGGTGGCCGAGCAGGCCACGGCGCTTCCGAAAACGGGGTCCTCGATGTGACATTGACGGTTCCCAAGGAGCTTGGCGGCGATGGCGCCACCGGTACCAATCCGGAACAGCTCTTCGCGGTCGGTTACTCCGCCTGCTTCCTCGGGGCGTTGAAGGCCGTCGCCGGCAAGGAAAAGGTGAAGATTCCGGACGATGCCAAAGTGACGGCAACCGTCGGCATCGGTCCGCGTGAGGACGGCACCGGCTTCGGCATCGAGGTTTCGCTGGTCGTGGATATTCCCGGAATGGACAAGGCGCAGGCGGAAGATTTGGTTGCCAAGGCGCATATCGTCTGCCCCTACAGCCACGCGATGCGCACTTCGACCGAAGTTCCGGTCTCCGTCGCCTGATCCGCCAGTTTTCGATGGAAGAGCCAGCCCTGGGGCCGGCTTTTTCGTTATTTGACGGTCACCAGCGTCTTGCGCAGTCCCTCTGAGCCGCCGTCACCGAGCTCGGCATCGATTTCCGCATGCACCCTCTTCCAGATCGGCAGGGCGGCGGAAAGCATGGTCATCCCGTCATCGGTAAGTTTGAGGAGTTTCCCGCGCCGGTCCTTCGGATCGCTTTCGGTGTTCACCAGCCCGCGCCGCTCCAGCACCTTCAAAGCCGCCGTCAGCGTCGTGCGATCCATGGCAAGCACGTTCGCCACCTGACCCATGGTGGCGGGCTGCGGCCGGTTGAGCGCCATCATCAGCGAAAACTGGCCGTTTGTGAGTCCGATCGGCTTCATTGCCATGTCGAAACGGCGCGCCAGCGCCCGTGCCGCCCGCTGCACATGAAGGCACAGGCAGGTGTCGCGCACCAGGAGGGTCGTAGAAAAGGGAATCGAATCGATGGGGATGTTTGACAGCATGAGATTATTATGTTGATATCAACTCATCTTGTCAAGGAAGAGGAGGCCGAGATGGATGTCACCGCATCGTCGACGAACCCCGTCGTGTCCCGCGAAGAGTGGCTGGATGCACGTCGAAAACTGCTTTCCCTGGAAAAGGAGGAGACGCATCTGCGCGACCGGGTGCGTGCGGCGCGCCGTGCACTGCCGTGGGTCAAGATGGACAAGGACTATATCTTCGATACCCCAACGGGCAGGAAGCCGCTTGCCGATCTTTTTGATGGGCGCAGCCAACTGATGATCTATCATTTCATGCTCGGACCCGAATGGGATGCCGGCTGCCCCGGCTGCTCCTTCCTGTCGGACCACATCGACGGCGCCCTGCCGCATCTGAACAATCACGACGTGACCCTTGTCGCTGTCTCGCGGGCTCCACTCCCCAAGATCGAGGCCTACAAGCAGCGGATGGGTTGGAAATTTCCCTGGGTCTCGTCCTTCGGCAACGACTTCAACTTCGACTTCCACGTCTCCTTCACCAAGGAAGACCTGGCAAAGGACAAGGTCTTTTACAATTTCTCGGCAATCCCGCCAGAAGAGGCGCATGACGAACTGCCAGGTCTTTCGGCATTCTACAAGAACGAAGCGGGCGAGGTCTTTCATACCTATTCGAGCTACGCTCGCGGTGCCGAAGAGCTGATCGGCACGCTGATGATCCTCGACCGGGCGCCCTTCGGCCGCAACGAGGGCTCCACCATGGATTTCGTCAAGCGCCATGACGAATACGAACCCGCGCCGACGGCGGAGGCTTCATCCTGTTGCCATTAAATGGCGTCATCATGAGTGATCACAGGGAGGAAAGATCATGGGTATGGAACTGGCTAAACCCCAGGCCGAGCACGGTTTTCTCGAAAAACTCGTCGGCACCTGGGACGTTACGTCCTCGACCATGGGGGGCGACGAGAAATGGACCGAGGTCGTCCGGTCGCTGAGCGGTATCTGGTTCGTTGCCGAAGGCAACGGCAACATGCCCGGCGGAGAACCTGCAACGACGATGCTGACATTGGGCTACGATCCCGATCGCGGCAAGTATGTCGGGAGCTGGATCGGCAGCATGATGAACTACATGTGGGTCTATGAAGGCGAAGTCTCGGACGACGGCACGACCCTCAACCTCTATACGACCGGTCCTGATTTCGCAGAGCCCGGCAAGACCGGCGAATATCGCGAGCAGATCATCTTCCAGGACAGCGACCACCGCAGCTTCAATTCCAGCGCCAAACAGCCGGACGGCACCTGGAAGCAGTTCATGGACGTGCAATACACGCGCAAGAGCTGATCCCGGCGTGAACGACACCGCGTCGGTCGACGCAATAACCATCTGAGGAGACAACCATGTTGCAGACCGTTTCCGGGTCGCGTTCGCAGACCCATGGCAAATTCATTTGGTGCGAGCTCATGACGCCGGACACCGATGCCGCCGGCAAATTCTATTCGTCGGTGATCGGCTGGAAGGTCAAGCCGGTCGAAATGCCGGACCTCGACTTCCCCTATTTCCTGTTCGAGATGGGTGAGGGGGACAACTGCCCGGGCATCGGCGGCATGATGAATTTTCCGCCGGAACTCGAAGGCAAGATCCCGCCCAACTGGACGGGCTATGTCGCGGTCGACGATTGCGACCAGACCGCCAAGGATTTTGTCGAGAGTGGCGGCCGGGTGCAGCGCGAGCCGGAAGATATTCCCGGTATCGGCCGCTTCGCGGTCGTCGCGGATCCGCATGGCGCCGTTATCTGCATCATGACGCCGCTGCCCATGGAAAACCCGCCGCCGGAACTGGCTGCGGACGCCGTTGGAAATCTCGGCTGGCGGGAACTCTATGCGGGCGACGGCCAGCAAGCCTTCGACTTCTACTCGAAAGTCTTCGGCTGGACGCTCGACCACGACATGGATATGGGCTCGATGGGCGTCTACAAGATCTTCGCCCACAACGGCACCGCCATCGGCGGCATGATGACAAGGCCGGAAAGCGTTCCGATGCCTTGCTGGTGCTACTACTTCAATGTGGAAGCGATCGATGCCGCGGCATCGCGGGTCACCGGCGGTGGCGGACAGGTCGTGAACGGCCCCATGGAGGTTCCCGGCGGCAGCTGGATCATCCAGTGCACCGATCCGCAGGGCGCGTTCTTCTGCCTCGTGGCGCCGAAGCGCTGATATCAGGCTGTCTATCGCCGGGCCCCTGTCGTCAGGCAGGGCTCCAGCCTCTTTGCCGGCCGGGGTTCCCCGGCTGGTGGCTGGGGGAATGCCTGTCCCGCCGCAACCTTGCGCAGGTGATCCGGCTGCTGTAAGCGGCGGGCACCCAGCGCAATTCGGTTGAGGAAAAGGTGCCCTATGGCAGGGGATGACGACGAATATGTCTATGATGAGGCGACGGGCGAATGGCGTCCGGCCTCGGAAATCGCCGCGGCTGCGCAGGCGTCTGCGGACGTTCGCGACGCTTCGGGAACCGTCCTGAAGGACGGCGATTCCGTTACGCTCATCAAGGACCTGAAGGTCAAGGGCGCCGGGCAGACCCTAAAGCAGGGCACGGTGATCAGGTCGATCCGGCTGACCGACAACCCGGAAGAAATCGACTGCCGGTACGACACGATCAAGGGCCTCGTCCTGCGCACGGAATTCGTCCGCAAGCGATAGGCGGCGCACCATGTTCCGGAGGCTTTAAGGCTTAGCTGGCTCCTTGTTGACCGGCGCCGAATTGGCGGCAGCTTCTTTTGGATCCTTCAGCGGCCGCCACACCTCCGGCTGCGGCTCGCCCCGGATTGACCAGTAGAACAGTTTGAGCTTGCGGCTCTTCGGCTGGTTCGGGAAGGTGTCGTCATAGGCCTTGTCGAGAACGGAAGTATGGAACACCACCTTCTGCGCGAGATTCTCGAAGAACCGCGCGACGAGAAGTTTTCGCTCATCGCTCCCTGGACTTTCTGAGGATGCCGTGGAACCTTGCCCGATGGCCCTCCCGAAGATCGCGTATCGGTCGTTCGTGCCGTTGTCGAATTTACATCCCGGGATTGCCTCCACATAGGAGCGGATGGTCTCCAGGTCGCCGACATAGTACTAGGTGAGTTGGGAGTATTGTCGTGTCGAAATCGGCATATCGTGTTGCTTCACTGGTCGCATTTATAGCCATGGTCGTAGCTGCAGGGCAGCAGGCCAGTTTTGCTGCTGGTCCATTGTGTAACCCTTCGGCTCAGACCTGTTTCTGAGCGCACGGCGGACGTGTTGCTCCATGAGCACTCTGCTCTACGCCGGCTTCGTTGCCGCCGGCGCGGTGACGCTCGTCATCAAAGCTTATCGCAACTTCAACTCCACCAGCGCGCGCCACCCGTTCGATCTGCATCCGATCCTCAAGGAGGTCGAGGTCCGGAACCTGCGCACCACCGGCGAGATCATCGTCGGCTTCAGCTTCTACGCGCTTCTCTATCTGGTTACCTAAGGTATATTAGCTATTACTTCAGCAAACTAACTCCTTAAGTTGCTTTCGTATAAAAATACAACCAGCTTCGATCCCCGGTTGTGTCCTCGGTCCTACCGCTTCAAGCTCCCCAGAATGCCGCGCACCAAGGCCCGACCGATCTGGGTCGCGACGGTGCGGGTGACGCTTTTCATCGCGGCTTCGACCAGCGTCTCGCGCTGGTAGCCCGTGCGGCGCGGCTGGGCGCGGCTCTGGTCGTCGTCTTTGTCGGTGCCGAAGCCCGGTAGCGTCCAGCCGGTCGTTTCGCCGGAGCCGGCGGGCGGGGAGGGAGCGAGTTCGTCCTGTGCCTTTTTCGCGGCCGCCGCGTCGGCCGCTGCCTTGGCGCGGGTGGCGAGCATTTCGAAGGCGGATTCGCGATCCAGGTCTTCATCATAGAGGCCGAGCACGGGGCTCTTGTCCATCACCGTCTGTCTCTCCTGATCCGTGATCGGGCCGATCCGGCCGGAGGGCGGGCGGACGAGCGTCCGTTCCACCATGGAGGGGGCACCCTTGCCCTCGAGCGTCGAGACAAGCGCTTCGCCGGTGACGAGGTTGGTGATCGCGGTGGCGCAGTCGAAGGCCGGGTTGGGACGGAAGGTATCGGCCGCCGTCTTCACCGCCTTCTGTTCGCGCGGCGTATAGGCACGCAGTGCATGCTGCACCCGGTTGCCGAGCTGGGCGAGCACCGTCTCCGGGACGTCCAGCGGGTTCTGGGTGACGAAATAGACGCCGACGCCCTTCGAGCGGATCAGGCGCACGACCTGTTCGACACGCTCGGTCAGGACCTTCGGCGCGTCGTTGAAGAGCAGATGCGCCTCGTCGAAGAAAAAGACCAGCTTCGGCTTTTCCGGATCGCCCACTTCCGGCAGTTCTTCGAAAAGCTCGGAGAGCAGCCACAGCAGGAACGTCGCGTAAAGCCTCGGGTTCATCATCAGCTTGTCGGCGGCAAGCACCGAAATCTGGCCATAGCCGTTGTTCGGGTTGACCCGCATCACGTCGGTGATCTTCAGCGCCGGCTCGCCGAAGAAGTGCTCGGCGCCCTGCTGTTCGAGGACCAGCAGGCCTCTCTGAATCGATGCGACGGAAGCCTTAGAGATGAGGCCGAACTGACCCGAAAGCTCCGAAGCGTTTTCGGCCATGTAGTTCAGGAGCGACGAGAAGTCCTTGAGATCGAGCAGCGGCAGGCCGGCCTTGTCGGCGATCTTGAAGGCGATGTTGATGACGCCTTCCTGCGGTTCGGAGGCGTCCATCAGCCGGGAGAGGAGAAGGGGGCCCATTTCCGCGATCGTGGTGCGTACCCGGTGGCCTTTCTCGCCGAAGAGATCCCAGAAGATCACCGGGAACTGTTCGAAGTCATAGTCGGCAAAGCCGATCTGCTCGGCCCGCTTTAGGAGGAAATCCTTGGCCTCACCCTTTGCGGCGATACCGGAAAGGTCGCCCTTGATGTCGGCTGCGAAAACCGGCACGCCGGCCTTCGAAAAACCCTCGGCCAGCACCTGCAGGGTCACGGTCTTGCCGGTGCCGGTGGCGCCGGTCACGAGCCCGTGGCGGTTGCCGAATTTCAATTCCAGATGTTCCGCCTTGTTGAGCGAATCGTCCGGATTGCGGCTGCCGCCGATGAAGAGCTTTCCCGTCTCGTCCATGCAACTATGCGCTCCCTCGCCGCGTTGTTCGCCAGCTGTTTATAGGATGTGCCGACGCGGCGGGCAACGGGAACGAATCCGCCGAAGCCACGGCACGGGAGGTGGCAGAAATGAGCATCAGCGAATCCATGGCTTCGACCGAAAAGGCCCTGCGGTCGGGAAGCTCTTCCCGACCTGCGGAAGAGAGAGGCAGGGAGGCCGAAAGCCCCGGCGAAATTCCTGCCCGCGGCCTGAAGGACGTCTTCTGGCGGCTCTATGCGGCGATCAGCGAGGACCGCGTGATGCTGGTTGCCGCCGGCGTCACCTATTATCTCCTGCTGGCGCTCTTTCCGGCGTTCAGCGCACTCGTATCCATCTACGGTTTCGTGTCCGATCCGGCGGCGATTGCCGACCGGATCACATTCCTCAGTTCGGTCATGCCCGCCGACGCGCTTAATATCTTCCTCGACCAGCTCCGTGCCCTGACCTCGGAGCGCAACACGACGTTGTCGATCGCCCTCATCGGCGGCCTGGCGCTGGCGCTCTGGAGCGCCAATGCCGGCATGAAGGCGCTGTTCGAGGCGATGAATGTCGCCTATGCGGAACAGGAAAAGCGCAGCCTCGTCCGGCTGAACCTCGTCTCGCTCCTCTTCACCCTCGGCGCGCTGGTTCTCGCGATCATCGTGCTGAGCGCCATGGGGGGCGTACCCGCAGTTCTGCGTTATCTCTGGCTCGATCAATGGACCGAGATCATCATCCGCCTGGCCCGCTGGCCGATCATGATGCTGTTCGTCACCGCCGGGATCATGATTCTTTACCGGTTCGGCCCGAGCCGGGAACCCGCCAAACTGAGATGGCTGACCTGGGGTGCGACATTTGCGACCGTTGCCTGGCTCCTCGCCTCGGTTGCGGTTTCCTATTATCTGGCCAATATTGCCGATTACAACGCGACTTACGGTACGCTTGGCGCCCTGATCGGCTTCATGGTCTGGACATGGATATCGGTCATCATCGTCATCGTCGGGGCCGAGATCAACGCGGAGCTGGAGCACCAGACCGCGCGCGATTCCACCACCGGCCCGCCGCAGCCCATGGGCGCACGTGGTGCCTATATGGCGGATACCGTGGGCAAGCCGGCCAGCGAGGAGTGAGATTGGCAAGCCCGCTGTTGGCTTCGGCACCGACTGCGTGTATTACCTTGACGTGAACGTCAAAACCCGAGGAGAGATTGATGAACGAACTGGTTTCCCGCGTTGCCGAAAATGTCGGCATTGCCCCTGATGTCGCCGAGAAGGCGATTGGCATGATGCTGGGTTTCCTGCAGCGCGAGGCGGATGACGGCGCGGTTGCGAAGATGATCGAAGCGATCCCGGGCGCGCCGGAACTCGTCGCCAAGTTCAACGGCGAAGGTGCCGGCGGCGGTGGTTTGCTCGGCGGCCTGATGGCGAGCTTCGGCGGCGGCGTCATGGCGCTCGGCCAGCAATTGATGAGCCAGGGTCTCGGCATGGGCGAGATTACGGGGCTTGCGAAGGAAACCATGGCAGTCGCCCGCGAGCACGCCGGCGATGAGGTGGTCGATACCGTCGTCGCCTCCGTTCCTGGTCTTTCCCAGTTCGTCTGACAAACCTTCGATCGCCGGCGGATCGTGAAACGCCGGCGATCCTCTGCCTATTGGGCGCTGGCTGCGGGCCTTGCTCACCTCGACCGTATGACGGAAGCGGCTGCGGTCATTGGCACGTTGCGCCAGAAGGCTCCCGACCTGCGGGTTGCGATCTGCGGCGGATCGGCGGCCGTTACGCCTCCCGCTTCGGCCTGGTGATCGAGGGCGTGAGAAAGGCGGGCCTGCCCGACTGAGAGAAGCGTGTTTGCCGAATTTTGGGTTGGTTTTGAGACACAAAACGCCGTCCCGCTGCAGGATCTTTCGTCGACAAACAGACGACGGGAGAACGCCATTTAACCTAGTTTCCTATCGCCCCGCAAAGAGCGCATCCTGCCTTTGTGGCTGGCCCCGATCCTCGCCGATCTTGGCCGACGAATGCGTCGTATCGGCGCCGCGCTGTCGGCCGTGGAGGCGATCGACGAAGACCCGACGGCGGATCTTTCGTTGCGCCAATGGGCCGATCTCCCGCCTCACCATCCGGGTTCGAACGACGGAAATTGAGCCTTTCCGATCCGTCACTCATCCCCGTTGGAACCTCGGCGAACAAGCCATTGACTTTTGACGGTTTAGGGCCCATTTCAGGCGCAAAGCGATACCCGTCCGGGCCTCGCTCTTTCAAAGGACAAATAGAGATGAACCCCGACAGTCGAAGTTCGACGTCAACATACCGACCTGTTTCTTCGGGGCTCTGATCCTTCTCAAAAAGGATACGCGCTCCGGAGGGACCGATGGTCCAAAAAGGAGCCGTCATGCTGCGTATCCATGCCTACGACCTTGATCGCCTTGTTCCGGTCGCTTCCGATGTGCTCGTTGCCGCCCGTACGCCGGTGGCCGTCGATGCGCTCGCATCCGATCTGCCTGCGGAAGCCCCACCGGCCCTCGTCTGGTACGATCTCGTCAATCCCACGAAAGAAGAAGAGCGGACCGTCGGCGAAACCCTCGGTATTGCCGTGCCGACCATGGACGAGATGGAGGATATCGAGCTTTCCGCCCGTCTCTACCAGGAGGACGGTGCCGAGTTCATGACCATGACGGTGCTGATCAGGCCCGATGCCGGCACGCCGCGAAAGGTGCCCGTCACCTTCATCGTCAAGGGCCAGGCTCTCATCACGGTCCGCCATTCCGAACCGCGTCCGTTCGACGCGTTCATGGCGCGTGCCCGCAAGCCGAACGGTACCGGGCTGCACTGCAACAACGGCGAACTCATCATGACCGGGCTGATCGAGGCGATCATCGACCGCATGGCCGATACGCTGGAGCGGCTGGGCACCGAGATCGACCAGATTTCGCAGGAGGTCTTCAGCGCCAAGGCAGCCAAGGCCAACAAGAAGACCCGCGACCTGCAGGATCTGATGCGCGAGGTCGGGCAGAAGGGCGAGTTCATCACCGTCGTACGGGAAAGCCTCGTCAGCGTCTCGCGCGCCGTGGCCTACTACGCAGCGCTTGATGGCGTCGACCGCAAGCTCACCAAGGAACTTCGCCAGCGGCTGAAGCTCCTGCAGCGGGACGCGACGTCGCTCGGTGATCACTCCGCCTTCCTGTCGGGCAAGATCAACTTCCTGCTTGATGCTACGCTCGGGCTGATCAATCTCGAGCAGAACCAGATCATCAAGATCTTCTCGGTCGCCTCGGTGGTCTTCCTGCCGCCGACGCTGGTCGCCTCGATCTACGGCATGAACTTCGCCTATCAGCCGGAACTGCAATGGCACTACGGCTACCATCTGGCAATCGTCGCCATGGTGGTCTCGATGGCACTGCCGTACCTCTATTTCAGGCGGAAAGGGTGGCTCTGACAGACCGGGACGCGGGGAAGGCCGCAACTACGCGGTCGGACGAAACAAACGTCCGGCCGTGATCGGCAGAGCTTGATCTCCCCATCCGCCGGCCTATGTCGCTTCTGGCTGGGACATCTGCAGATCCGTTTCCCCGACAGCGAAGGACGATACCATGCCCACATTGAGCAACGGCAGTGAGCTTGAGATATGGGAAGACACCGACAACCAGAGCCCGGACGCGATCCTCTTCAACATCACTGAAACCGATGGCGACGTGCTCGGGCCGGTCGGTGCACACACGGATTTTCCCTACGGCTGGGTCGATCTCGCCTCCGTTGACGTGTTCGACGGCTTCTTTACCGTCACGACCTTCACCAATGACGGCAGGACGGAGCTTTTCACGACGCTCGAAACCTTCGTCTTCGACAACGAAGGCAATTTCATCCGCTCCCTGTCCGCTCAGGCCGCCTATCTTTCGACCGAGGTCATTTCGGTCACCGCGGCCAGCCCGGACGACATCACGGTGACGTGGCTAGGTGCCAACGAATATTACGGTGGCCAGAACACCCAGTATGGCGAGCACCAGATCATTCTGGAAGGCGGCGCGATCGAGCCCGACACCTTCGTCAACCATGCGCCGACCGTCGCCGACATGGATTTTCAGCTTTCACCCGGCGAAACCCTGATCGACATCCGCTTCAGCGCCGCCGATATCGACTATGACCTCCTGAGTTTTGTCGTTGTCGATGGTCCGGACCACGGTACGCTGGAGCAGGAGACGCAATTCGACGAAGGGTATTATCCCTTCCCGCAGGGCAGTTATGGCGGCAGCCTGCACCATCATTCGACCTATCTGAACGGCAATGTCTTCGACTATACCCCGGCCGCCGGCTTCATCGGCACCGACACGTTCACGGTCTATGCCACCGATGGCCAGGGCAACAGCAATCTGGCGACCATTACGATCACGATTGAACCGCCCGCCGAAGAGATCACGCTGACCGATGCGAGAAATATCTTCAGCTATGACGCCAGCGATCATCCGGTACTGCTTGCGGCACTCGGTGGCGACGACCGGATCACCGGCAGCCGGTTCGGAGACCTGATCGATGGCGGAGCGGGCAACGACCGGCTTCGTGGCGGCGCGGGCAATGACGAGGTTGTCGGAGGCGCGGGCCGGGATCACCTCTACGGTGACGCCGGCAATGACGTGATCGCTGGCGGTGCCGGCCGTGACATTCTCGTTGGCGGGGAGGGCCACGACACCTTCTTCTTCGATGTCGCGCTGACGTCGGAAAATGGCGACCGGATAGAAGACTTCCGCTCTGCCGACGACGTGTTCCGGCTGACCGGTTCCATTTTTGGCGGAGCCGCGCCGGGCGCACTCGATGCCGATGCCTTCGTGGAGGGTAGGCGCGCTTTGGGCGAGGGCGACCGGATCATCTACGACGCATGCTCCGGCCGCCTCCTGTTCGATGCGGACGGCTCCGGCGCCGGGACGGCGGTGACCTTTGCGACCGTCAACCGCGGCACAGTGCTTGCCGCGGACGACTTCTATTTCGTTTGAGAGTGCATCACCGTCTCCCTCGGCCCGAGGGAGACGGTACCATTGCTTTAGTTATCCCATTCCGGCGCCAGATGGCCGGGATTGACGATGCGGCCCTCCGGCTTTGCGAGGCCGTGGATCGCTTCCATCTCGTCCAGCGACAGGGCGAAATCGAAGACGTCGAAGTTTTCCGGCAGGCGGGAAACGGTGGCGGTCTTTGAAAGAGCGATCACGTCCTTCTGCTGGATCGCCCAGCGCAGCACCACCTGCGCGGCCGTCTTGCCGTGTCTGGCGCCGATGTCCTTGAGCAGCGGGTCGTTCGGGACCTTGCCGTCCGCCATCAGGTAATAGGCGGTCAGCGACATGCCGTGCTTGCGGGCCTCGTTCAGCACCTTCGTCTGGCTCAAGTACGGATGATACTCCACCTGATTGGTGGCGATCGGCGCATCCGACAGCTTCACCGCTTCCGCCATTAGCGCGGTCGAGAAGTTCGAAACGCCGATATTCTTCACCTTGCCGGCCTTGACGAGTTCGTTCAGCGCGCCGACGCGGTCGGCAAGCGGCATCTCGCTTTGCGGCCAGTGGAGAAGCAGCAGATCGACATGGTCAGTCTTCAGCTTCTGAAGGCTTTCGTCGACCGAGGCGATGAAGGCGCTGTGGCCGACGCGATCGACCCAGACCTTGGTGGTGAGAAAGATATCGGCGCGCGGAATGCCGGATTTCGCGAGGACGTCGCCGACGGCAGCCTCGTTTTTGTAGATCTGCGCGGTATCGACGTGGCGGAAGCCGAGTTTCAGGGCTTCCGGCAGCACGCGGGCCACGTCTTCATCCGGCATGCGGAAGGTGCCGAAGCCGAGGGCTGGAATATTGGCGCCATTGGCGCTGACTGTGAACATATGGAACTCCTGTGGGAAGCCCGGCCTGGAATATTTGAATAGCGGCCGGGCCTGAAAGATGGCCCGTAATACATGGACCGATTCTGCGACGGATCAACCACCGCGATCTTGAGCGCCCGTCACCCCGCGATGGATGGGTTCAGACGGGCAAAACCCTCCTGCCGGCGATAGGGGAAATGCGGATAGGGGGCCGTGACCGCGCTCGCAGCGTCGAGCCTGCCGACCTGCTCCTTCGTCAGCGTCCAGCCGACCGCGCCGAGGTTCTGGCGAAGCTGTTCCTCGTTGCGGGCGCCGATGATGACCGAGGAGACGGTCGGCCGGCCGACGAGCCAGTTGATTGCCACCTGAGGCACCGATTTGCCCGTTTCGCCGGCGACCTCCTCCAGGACATCGACGACCTTGTAGAGGAGTTCGTCGTCCACCGGCGGGCCGAAGTCAGCGGACTCATGGAGGCGGCTGTCGGCCGGGATCGGCTTGCTTCTTCTGATCTTTCCGGTGAGGCGGCCCCAGCCGAGCGGACTCCAGACGAGCGCGCCGAGGCCCTGGTCCTGGCCCAAAGGCATCAGGTCCCATTCGTAGTCGCGGCCGACCAGCGAATAATAGACCTGGTTCGCCACATAGCGCGTCTGCCCATGTTTTTCGGCCGCCGCGAGCGACTTCATGATCTGCCAACCGGAGAAGTTGGAGACGCCGATATAGCGCAGCTTGCCGTCGGCCACGAGCCGGTCGAGCGTCGAGACCACTTCCTCCACCGGCGTCGAGGCGTCAAAGGCATGCAATTGGAAGATGTCGATATGGTCGGTGCCGAGCCGCTTCAGCGCAGCTTCCACGGAAGCGATCAGGCGGGAGCGGGAGGAGCCCCAGTCGTTCGGCCCGTCGCCGGTCGGCAGGCTGGCCTTTGTGGAGATCAGCACCTCGTTCCGGCGACCCTTGATCGCTTGCCCGAGCACCTCTTCCGAAGCGCCGTTCGAATAGACGTCCGCCGTGTCGAACAGGTTGACGCCGGCTTCGAGGCAGATGGCGACGAGCCGGCGGGCGTCTTCCACATCGGTCGTGCCCCAATGGCTGAAGAGCGGGCCGGAGCCGCCGAACGTACCGGTTCCAAAACTCAAGACCGGAACTCTGAGGCCGGATGCGCCGAGATTGCGATATTCCATGGCTTTGTCCTTTCACGCGTTATTCGGCCGGGCTGGCAAGCGCGGCGGAGGGAAGATCGGTCTTTTTCCTGTCCAAGCGGATGGCGATCACTGCCACGGCAAGCGCTGCGAGCGGCACCAGACCGGCAACGAGGGTGACGGAGCCGAGACCCGGACCATGGTCGATGACTGCGCCTCCGAGCCAGGCGCCGATCGCATTGCCCAGATTGAAGGCGGCGATGTTGAAGGAGGAGGCAAGTCCCTGGCCGGCGCCTTCCGCCTTCTGAAGAACCCAGATCTGCAGGGGCGAGACGGTGGCGAAAGCCGCGGCACCGAAGAGGCCGATGGCAATGACGGCGAGCACCGGCTGATGGATCGCGGCGGTCATGGCAAGCAGCACAGCGGAAAGCGCGACGAGGCTGGCGATCACGGTCGGCATCAGATGCCGGTCGGCGAGCCAGCCGCCGAGGAGATTGCCGACCACCAGGCCGCCGCCGAACACGAGCAGGATCGGCGAGACGGCGGCTTCCGAGAAGCCGGTGATCTCCGTCAGGATGGGCGCGATATAGGTAAAGCCCGCAAAGACCCCGACCCAGGAAAGCACGGTGGTCAGAAGGCCGAGGATGACGGAGCGGCGGCCGAGCACGGCAAGTACCCCTTGCGAAGCCTCCTCGTTGTCGTCGGATGCCTTGTCCCTCGGAACGAGGAGCGCGATGACGGCGAGCGCGAGGATGCCGATCGCGGTGACCGCCCAGAAGGTGGCGCGCCAGCCATAGGCCTGGCCGAGCCAGGTGCCGAAGGGCACGCCGAGGATGTTTGCGACGGTGAGGCCCGTGAACATGACGGCGATGGCGGAGGCCTTTTTGTTGGAGGCGACAAGGCCGGTGGCGACCACGGAGCCGACGCCGAAGAAGGAGGCATGCGCGAATGCGGTCAGCACGCGCGCGGCCATCAGCGACCAGTAGTCGGGTGCGAGTGCACAGGCGAGGTTGCCGATGGTGAAGACCACCATCAGGCTCATCAGCAGGGTCTTGCGCGACCATTTGCCGGTGATCGCGCCGAGAAGAGGCGCGCCGACGACGACGCCGAGCGCATAGCCGGAGATCAGCAGGCCCGCGGCCGAGATCGACACGCCGAGATCGGCGCTGACATCGATCAGCAGACCCATGATGACGAATTCCGTGACGCCGATCCCGAAGGCGCCCGCCGTCAGGGCATAAAGTGCGAGTGGCATCGGTAGAAACCCTTTGTTGGGGAAGTGATCCTTGGGAGGATTGATGCGCGGCAATATCGTTGCGCCGGACTTGCCTGTGTAGCGGGGGAGGTGGATAATCATTTGTGAATTCATTTCACAGACGAGGAGGCAGGAGAGCGACGCGGGAAGCCCCTCCCCCTTGTGGGGAGGGGTTGG